>JBCAYL010000001.1:0-1200000 GCA_038533575.1 Pseudomonadota bacterium
GCGGCGCGACGGGCCTGATGAGCGCGGGAGACGGGCCCAGCGACATCCGCGCCTCCGGCCGCGTGAACAAGCTCCTCGGCGCGGCGCTCCTCGGGATGGCTGTCATTCCCGGCTTGCCCGTTGCGACGGGTCTTTACCTCGACGGCTGGGCCTCCGCGCTCCGGTGGCCTGATCTCTTCTACTGGCTGGCCGGGATCACGCTCGCGCTCGTCTGTCTTGGCGTCGTCTTGCTCCTCGTGCCGCAACGGTCTGGCATCAATGTCCGGTTTCGCGCGGGGGGCTTCGATCTTTCGGTGCGGATGCCATTGCGACGAGAACGCCACGAGAGCGTCGCGTGGGAGGATGTGGCCCGCCTCGCGGTAACGAAGGCCAGCCGGAGCAGCGATGCGCTCTGGATCTACCGGCAGAGCGGCGCGCGGATTGACCTCGCGCTCTCTTATGTCCGCCCCGGGACGGACGAGGTGTTTGCCCGCTTTCGCCGCTCGGCGGAGGCGGCGGGCTTCGTCCTTGAGCGGGAGAGGCGCCTATATCTTCTCATTCTCTCCCGAGAAACGTGGCTTGTCGTGCCCGCGGGCAGGCGTGGTCAGGACTGATCCCCTCGGCGCGGTGCCATCTCAGGCCGCGTCGTAGGCGTCTCGCGCGCTGCGCACCTCCACCATGTGCACCGCTGACCAGTGCACCAGCGGCTTCATCTTCTCGCAGAGATCGCGTCCGAGGGGCGTGAGTGCGTAGGAGACGGCCACGGGCGGCCCCTCCGCGACGCTGCGCGTTAGGTAGCCGTCGCGCTGCATGGCCCGGAGGTTTTCCGTCAGAACCCGCTGGGTGATGTCGCCGATGCAGCGTTTGAGGGCGCCGAAGCGCTGCGGGCCGTCCTCGAGGCCGAGCAGGATGAGGATGCGCCACTTGCCCGAAACATTGGATAGGACGGACCGGATCGGGCAGTTCTGCGCCTGTGCCTTGTCGTCGATGCCGATGGGGAGCATGGGATTAGCCTTCGCTGGGGTGGTTTGGTCGAGGATACCAGGTGTCAGAATAGTGCGTAATTGCAATCTGGTGCCGAATGCATACCACTTGCAAGAGCTACGTACCAGCGAGGATGTCCCATGGCCCATACACACCGATCCAGACGACCCATCACCCTCGACGCGTTGGCAGAGCCGCATTGGAGCGACACCGAGCGCGCCCATGCCGCCACCGTTGTGTCCTTTCTTCAGGGCCTCATGAACGATCATGATTTCGAGGGGGTGCTGCGCGCCCATGGCGGCGGGGCCTACCCGCAACACAACCGTGCGATCCCCGACGGCGTGCCCGGCGTGGTGGGCTACCTGCGCGCGTTGACGCGGCGCTTTCCCGAATACGGATATGACGTGAAGCGCATCGTGGCGAGCGGGGATATCGTCGTGACCCACAGCCATGTCACCCTTCGCCACCGCGATATCGGGAATGAAAAGAAGGGTTTCATCATTACCGATACCTTCCGGCTCGAGGACGGGCGGTTGGCGGAGCATTGGGACGCGATCCAGCCGATCGACCTGACGATGCGGCTCGTGGTGTTGCTGACGGGCGGGCGGATCGCCAATGCGAACGCGACGTTCTGAGGCCCTTTCGCCTCAGCGGCCTGGCAGAGCAGGGCCGTCTTTCTCAAGGAGGCGCGCTTCGGCCGCGGTGAGCGCTGCGAGCGCCTCCAGTTCGCCCAGCCCCCGCGCACAGGCGCGCTCCCAGATCCGCTGCGCCGAGATCGGGGACCACGGAAGCGCGGCCTGCGCCAGCCAGGAGCGCACAGGCGCGGGAAGCGCGTCGTAACACTGCATGGGATCGCCCGCGCGCTTGCGGCGTCGGATCCGCGTCTGACCGAGATTTTCGTTCATCGCCCTGCCTGTGGGATGCTCTGACTGCGCGTTGCCGGCTCTGGGGCGAGACGCCCCCAGCCGCTGTCGGCGTAGCTGTTATGTTATATCATTTGCGGCTGCAAGCCAGTTGCAGGCAGCGCATTGACTCCCTCGGCAATAGGACGCATACGCCGCGCTCATTGGTGTTGGTGGTCCTCGCAAGAGGGACCCTGTCGCCCGGGCCAAATCCCGGGAGAGGACAACGCCCTTCGCAACCGCAGAAGGAGATCAGCCGTGACCAAACGCACGTCTGCCAAGTACAAGATCGATCGCCGCATGGGCGAAAACATTTGGGGCCGCCCCAAATCCCCCGTCAACCGCCGCGAATACGGCCCCGGCCAGCACGGCCAGCGCCGCAAGGGCAAAATGTCCGACTTCGGCACGCAGCTGCGCGCCAAGCAGAAGCTCAAGGGCTATTACGGCGACCTGACGGAAAAGCAATTCCGTCGCATCTATGCCGAGGCCGAGCGTCTTAAGGGTGACACGGGTGAGAACCTGATCGGCCTTCTCGAGCGTCGCCTTGACGCAGTCGTCTACCGCGCGAAGTTCGTGCCGACGATCTTTGCCGCGCGCCAATTCGTGAACCACCGCCATGTCCGCGTGAACGGCAAGCTCGTCAACATCGCCTCCTACCGCGTGAAGGAAGGCGACGTGATCGAGGTCCGCGACCGCTCCAAGCAGATGACGGCGATCCTCGAGGCGATCCAACTCCCCGAGCGCGACGTGCCGGACTACATCGACGCCGACCACTCCAAGATGACCGCGACGTTCACGCGCACGCCGGGCCTCTCGGACGTGCCTTACCCGGTGATGATGGAGCCAAACCTCGTCATCGAATTCTACGCTCAGAACTAAGCGTCTGAGTCGAGACCGATTGGAGGAAGGGCGCCCCGGTGGCGCCCTTTTTCATGCCTGTTCGTCCTCCTGCACCTCGCTCAGGCTGAGCGCGACGCCGGCGGCCAGTGCGGCCATGGCGGCGAAGACGGCGAGAACGGCGGCGGCCCCTAGCGCGTCCGCAAGAAGCCCGAACGCGCCGCCCGCGAGCAGAAGCACCCCGATCATCGTGTTGGACAGCGCGGTGTAGAGCGCCTTCTCATCGCCCGTATCCATGTCGGTGAGATGCGTCTTGCGACCCGCGCGCACGCCCTCATACGCGATCTGCGCGACGAAGAGCACGGCGGCGAGCACGAGGAGGTTGATACTCTCCGTCGCCCAGCCGAGGGCGGCGGCAATGCCCAGCGCGAGGGCCGCGAGAGCGCCTGACAAGGCGAGCGTGCGGCGGCTCGAGACATCCGAAAGGCGGCCCCAGACATAGCTCGACGCGATCGCCGCGAGGGCGGAGGCGATAATGAGCACGCCCAGATTGCCGAGCCCGGCCTTCTCGGTCCCGCTGCTCAGGAGCACGATGAATGGCGGGGCGAGGGCCGTGGCGATGAGGAGGCCCCGCGTGGCGAGATAGGCGCGAAATTCCGGATCTTCCGTCAGCGGCTGCACGAGATCTCTCGTGCCCATGGCGCTCGGGTCCGCCTCGGCTGCCTGTTCATCGAGGCGCAGGAAGACCGCCGCACCGAGAAGCCAGAGGCCCCCCGCCATGGCCAGCGCTGCTGCGATGAGGTCGGGCGCGAGGGGTAGGAGCCCCACAGCCAGGGCGGCCGCGAAGGCGAAGACGGCCACGGCGGCGACGGTGCCCGCGGTGCCAGAGACCGTGCCGCGCGTGCCTTCGTCCAGCGTCCGCGCAGCGATATCCTTGTAGCTCGCCGAGCAGGCCGCGCGGGCCGTCGCAAGAAGGGCGAGGCAGCCGAGCACGGCCCAGCCCGCAGCCGCGCCATTGAGGAGAAATGCCGCCGCCGCCATGCCGAGCGCGGCCAGCCCCTGAAGCGCGGAGCCCGTGGCCCAGACAGCCTTGCGATAGCGCCGGGACTGGATCAGTCGGGCGAGCCCGATCTGCGGCAGGAGCGCGCCGGCCTCGCGCACCGGGACGAGCGCGCCGATGAGGGCTGCGGGCGCGCCCAGCGCGGACAGGAGCCAGGACAGCACGAGCTTGGGGTCGATGAGGCCATCGGCCAGCTTCGTCGATGTGAGCGAGACGAGGTGCGTGACGAAATTCCTCGCCTTCGACGGGTCCGCGCCTTCTTGCGTCAATGCATTCTGTACGGCTTTCTCAAGCATCGGTTTCTCCTGGCTGGGGGCGTGCGACCATGTCGCTGGCCCTTGGCTGAGTGTTGCCCTAGAACCTGCGCGACAGCCTTGGAGTTCCCTCATGTCACAGCCGCGCCCGCAGCCGGGGATCATGGAAATCGCGATTTACGTCGGCGGTGAGAGCCATATCGCCGGGCAGAGCGCGGTCTTGAAGCTGAGCTCCAACGAGAACCCGAAGGGCCCGCCTGCGGCCGCCGTGGCCGCGCTCGCCGAGGCGGGCGCGCGTATGCATCTCTACCCGTCCACCGACCACGCATCCTTGCGTGCAGCCATCGGCGAGGTGCACGGCCTCGACCCGGCGCAGATCATCTGCGGCGTGGGCTCTGACGAGATCCTGACCTTCCTCTGCCAGGCCTATGCGGGTGTGGGGGACGAGGTGATCCACACCGAGCACGGCTTTTCCATGTACCCGATCCTCGCCCGCGCGGCGGGGGCCACGCCCGTGAAGGTCGCCGAGCGTGAGCGGCGCGTGGACGTTGACGCGATCCTCGCCGCGGTGACCCCGCGGACGAAGCTCGTCTTTCTCACCAATCCGGGTAATCCCACGGGCACGACCATCCCCATGGCCGAGATCACGCGCCTCGCGGATGGACTTCCGGGCGAGGTCATCCTCGTCATCGACGGGGCCTATGCAGAATACGCAGAGGGGTATGGCACCGACTATGACGGCGGCGCGGCCCTCGCCGGCACGCAGCAGAACGTCGTGATGACGCGCACGTTCTCCAAGCTTTACGGCCTGGGCGGGCTCCGCGTGGGCTGGGGCTTCGCCGCGCAGGGCATCATCGATGTGCTCAATCGCGTGCGCGGGCCCTTCAATCTCTCCGCACCGGCGCTGGCCGCTGCCGAGGCTGCCATGCGCGACCAGGGCTTCGCCCGCGCCTGCATCGCCGAGAACGCGGCCGAGCGAGAGACACTGCGCCGCGCGCTTGAGGCGCTGGGCATCGCGTGCGATCCCTCGGAGGCCAATTTCGTCCTTGCGCGGTTCCGCGAGGCCGCGGAGGCAGAGGCCTGCGAGGCGGCGCTGCGCGCCTCTGGCATCCTGGTCCGCAAGGTGGGCGGCTACGGCTTCCCCGAGGGGCTTCGGATCACCGTGGGAGACGCGCCGGCCACCGCGCGCGTCATCGCCGCGATCCGCGCCTTCATGGGGGTGCCCGCATGATCTACGAGCGCGTGGCGCTGGTGGGGCTCGGGCTTATCGCCTCCTCCATGTACTGGGCCATGAAGCGGGACGCGCTGGCCGGGCATGTGGCGGGCCATGCGCGCTCGGCTGCGACGCGGGACACGGCGCGAGAGATCGGGCTCTGCGACAGCGTGCATGATACGCTCGAAGAGACCGTGGCCGGAGCCGATCTCGTGGTGCTTTGCGTGCCCATCGGTGCCATGGAGGCCTTGGCGCGCCAGATCGCGCCGCATCTGAAACCCGGCGCCACGGTGACCGATGTGGGTTCGGTGAAGCGCGCGGTCATCGCCGCCGTGGGCCCGCACCTGCCCGAGAGCGTGCATTTCGTGCCGGGGCACCCCCTGGCGGGCACCGAGCATAGCGGCCCGCGCTCTGGCTTCGCCGAACTTTTCGAGGGCCGCTGGCACCTCCTGACCCCGGGGGAGGCGGACCGGGAGGCCGTGCAGCGGCTGCGCGCGCTCTGGGAGGCCATGGGCGCCAAGGTCGACGAGATGGACGCAGATCACCATGACCTCGTGCTCGCCGTCACCTCCCACGCGCCACACCTCATCGCCTACACGATGGTGGGCGTGGCCGACGATCTCCAGCGTGTGACGGACAGCGAGGTGATCAACTATTCCGCCGCGGGCTTCCGGGATTTCACGCGCATCGCGGCCTCCGATCCCACCATGTGGCGCGACGTCTTCCTGACGAACAAGGACGCCACGCTCGAGATCCTCGGACGCTTCACCGAGGAGCTTTTCGCGCTCCAGCGCGCCATCCGGACAGGGGACGGCACGCATCTCCACGACTATTTCACGCGCACCCGCGCGATCCGTCGCGGGATCATCGAAGCCGGGCAGGACACCGACGCCCCGGATTTCGGGCGCGGGCGGTGAGGCTCGCACTGGCGCTCGTGTTCCTTGCCGGTGCGGCGGGGGCTGACGCGCCCGAAAGCTCACTCAGGCCCGAGCCGCGCCCTGCCCAGCAGGCCGATGCACTGCCGCCGAACATCGTTGAGCCGCAGTCTTCTCTCGCCCGCCGCCCCGTCATCCGACCGGCGGATCGCACAGTGGCGCAAGCAGCCCCGGAAGGTGCGGGTCCTTTGGCGTCGCCTCGTCCACGGCCGCGAGCACCCAGCGTCGAGCGCTCGGCGGCGCGGATCGAGACCGCGCGCGCGCGGGGACAGGTCTGCGGTGACCCGGCCCTGCAAGGCGAGCGGATCGCGCCCATCGTGGGCCGCATCGCGGGATGTGGCGTGGCCGAACCCATCCGGCTGCGCTCCGTGGCGGGGCTCAGCCTTTCGGCGGCGGCGCGCATGGATTGCCGCACCGCGCAGGCGCTGAAGACCTGGGTCGAGGAGGGTGTGAAACCCGCCGTGGGCACGCGGGGCGGGGGGGCCGTCAGCTTGCGCGTCGCGGCGGGCTATAATTGCCGGACCCGCAACAACCAGCCGGGCGCGCGCATCTCCGAGCACGGCAAAGGCCGCGCCATCGACATCGCCGGGATCGGCCTGCGCTCTGGCGAAGAGATCACGGTGCTCACCGATTGGGGGCAGGGCGATCGCGGCCGGGTACTGAGACAGGTCTGGCGCGCGGCCTGCGGACCCTTTGGCACGGTCCTGGGGCCGGAGGCGGATCGGTTTCACCTCGATCACTTCCACTTTGACACGGCCCGCTACCGCTCCGGCAGCTTCTGCAGGTAGGTCCGGGCCAGGGCGGGCCAGGGTTGGCCGGGGCGGGGCCCTACGCGCCGTCATTCTGCCGACCGAAGACAGCGAGAGTTCAGCGGAGGCGGATGCGCGGCGCCGGTCCCAACTGAATGGGGCCGAGGGAGAGCGTGCCGCCCGCGAACACGAGGGGCAGGTCGATCGTGTTGGGGCCGCCCGAGAGCGAGGCCAGCGCCTCGAGCGTGCGCGTGGCTGTGGGCATGACGCCCTGCGGGATGAGGCCGGTGGCCGCGCCCAGCGAGAGGATCTCGCGCCAATTGGTGGCCACGAGGCCGACGCGGCCCTCGGGTGTGCCATCGGGCGCGATCTCTAGGCCACCTTCCGCGCTCAGCTCGAGCTGACCCCACCGCGCCTCGAACCCGCGCAGCTCGATGCGGGTGGGCTGCGGGCGGGCCTCCTCGATGGCGAAGCGATCCCAGGGCACGTCGAAGGCGGCGGTGGCGTCGAGCGTGAGGGTCTCGAAGGTGTCCGGCAAGCGGCCCTGGGGGCTGAGCGTGAGACGGAGCGCGTCCGACGGGCGCAGGCCCGCCGCATCAACGAAGAGATCGTAGCTGTTCTCGCCTTCCCCCGCGCGGGCCGCGACGAGCGCGCGATCGAGCGTCACTTCCCAGCCTTGGCTGGAGCGCGCGCTCAGCTCCGCGATCTCGGCGGTGGTTTCCTGCACTGCGAGGCGCGTGCCCGCGAGGCGCAGCGAGGCGCGCATGTCCTCGCTCTCGAGCGTGAGTGTGCCGAAGGGCGAGGCCAGCGTCTGGCGCGGCGGGAAGATCGCGATGACATGGGCCGGTCTGTAGGCCAGCGCGCGCACGTCGAGCGTGGGAAGCGACCAGAGGACGCCCGTCTCGGGATCCGCGAGCGAGACATCTATGAGCACGGTGTCGAAGCGATAGGGAAATCCGCGCGTCTCCACCTCTGCCACGTCGGCGGCCCAGCCATCGGCCCGGCGCTCCTCGAACCACCCGCGCGCACCCTTTTCGATGGCCGATTGCGCGAGGACCCAGTATCCGCACCAGCCGATCGTCGCGAAGGCCATGATCCAGATGATGAAGCGCATGCTCTTCCCCCTGCTACTCGCGCCCTCTATAGCCGCGCCCCATGGCAAGGGAAGCGGATACGGTCGACTGGGTTTTCGCCTATGGCTCGCTGATGTGGAACCCGGGGTTCGATGCCGGCGCGGCGGTGCTGGCGCGGCTCCACGGGTATCGGCGAAGCTTTTGCATGTGGTCGATCCACCACCGCGGCACGGAGCAGGATCCGGGGCTCGTCCTCGCGCTCGACGCCGAGCCCGGCGCGTCCTGCGCGGGCATGGCGTTCCGGTTTCCTGTCGAGGGGCGCGCGGAGATCCTCGGCGACCTGCGCGAGCGGGAGCTCATCTCCTCGGCCTATGTCGAGCATGTCGTGCCGCTCAGCCTCGCCACGGGCGAGGAGGTCGAGGCGCTGGCCTACGTGATTGCGCCGGGCCACCCGCAATATTGCGGCGGCCTGACCATGGCGCGGCAGGCGGAGGTGATTGCCGCGGCCCATGGCGGGCGCGGGCCCAATTCCGAGTATCTCTACAATACCGCCACGCATCTTGCCGAGCTCGGGATCGAGGACGCGGAACTGACGCAACTGGCGGCGGATGTGCGCGCCCTCAAGGGCTAGTGCCCCTGGGGGTTAACGTCTATGCTGCGATGCAAAGAACCAACAACAGGACGCGTGCGGTGACCCACACTGATCGCGAGGCCGAGCCACAATTCTCGCAGCCCATTCGCCAGATCTTGCTCATGGTGCTCGTCCTCGCATTGGTGGCGGGGGGATGCACGCTTGCCTTTCCGGTGCTCTACCCTGTGGTGGCGGCCAATCTCTGGCTCAACGGCTTCATCGCCTTCGTCTTTCTCATCGGCGTGGTGGCGACCTTCCTGCAGGTGACGCAGCTCATCAACTCGGTCTCCTGGATCGAGGGGTTTGCGGCGCAAAGGGTGGGCTATGACCTCACCAAGCCGCCCCAGCTCCTCGCGCCGCTGGCGGCGCTCTTGCGGACCCGTGGAGCGCGGATGCAGCTCGGCTCCGCCTCGGCACGCTCGATCCTCGATTCCGTGGCCACCCGCATCGACGAGCAGCGCGAAATCACGCGCTATCTCGTGTCGCTTCTCATCTTTCTTGGCCTCTTGGGGACGTTCTACGGTCTTGCCACGACGATCCCCGCGCTGGTGGAGACGATCCGCTCGCTGACGCCCACGGATGGCGAGACGGGGCTCGACGTCTTCGGCCGGCTCCAGACGGGGCTCGAGAGCCAGCTCGGCGGCATGGGGGTGGCGTTTGCGTCTTCGCTCCTCGGCCTCGCGGGCTCCCTCGTGGTGGGCCTTCTCGAGCTCTTCGCCGGCCATGGGCAGAATCGCTTCTACCGCGAGCTCGAGGAATGGGTGTCCTCGATCACGCGCGTGTCGCTTTCGGGGGAGGGCGAGGCCACGGGCGAGGCGGGCGCCATGGCGCAGGTCCTCGATCATATGCAAGAGCAGATGGAGGCGATGCAGCTGATGTTCACCCAGTCCGATATCAGCCGCTCCATGACCGATGAAAAGATCGCCCAGCTCACCAACTCCATGGAACGCGTGGCCGAGCGGCTCGCAGAGCCCGACGGAGCCGAGGCCGCGCTTGTCCAGATCGCCGAGGGGCAGGAGCGCATGATCCGCGCCCTCGGCGAGGGCGGCGGGGGTGACGGCATGGATGCCGAGAGCCGGATGCGGCTCAGGTCCATAGACGTGCAGCTCCTGCGCCTCCTCGAGGAGGTGAGTGCGGGCCGCCAGGAAGCCATCGCAGAACTGCGCACCGACATCGCGAGCCTCACGCGGGCCCTCAAGCCCGCGCGCTCCGCCGCGCAGGGCAACGGCGGCAGCTCGGACCGCCGCAAGGGAGGCTGAGCCATGGCGCTGAGCCGGCGCACGGGCGGGCGGGTGCAGAACTCGATCTGGCCCGGCTTCGTGGATGCCATGACGGGCCTCCTCCTCGTGCTGATGTTCGTGCTGACGATCTTTCTCGTCATCCAGTTCGTGCTGCGCGACGAGATCACCCGGCAGTCGAGCGAAGTTCTTGGTCTTCAGGCGCAGGTCTCGGAGCTCGCCTCGGCGCTGGGGCTGGCGCGGGACGAGAACGCGGCGTTGACGCAGCAGGTCGACCGGCTCGATATCTCCCTTGACGATGCCGAGGCGCAGGTCCGTGCGCAGTCGGCGCTAATCGCATCGCTGAGCGACGAACGCGCGGCACAGGAGGCGGCACTGGCGGAGGCCGCGGGGCGGATCGCGAGCTTCGAAGAGCAGGTGGCCGCGCTCCTTGGCGCGCAGGCCGAGAACGAGGCCTCCATCGCCGCCCTCGCGGCCGAGGGCGCGGAGGACGATGCACGCATCGCGGAGCTTCTGAGCCGCGAGGAGGCGCTCAACATCGCGCTGGCGGCGGCCCGCGAGGAGATCGGAGAGGAGCAGGCGGCGGCCCGCCGGGCCGATGCCGAGCGCGCGGCGCTCGAGGCGCTCGTGGCCGACCTGCGCGCGGAGGCGGCGGAGCGGGAGACGACGCTGGCGCAGCTTTCCGCGGCACTGGCCGATAAGGAGGACGCGACCGCGGACCTCTCCGCGGCGCTCGCCGCGCTCCGGCAGGAGAAATCGAGCGTGGATGCGCAACTGGCGACGGCCCTCGCCTCGCTGACGCAGTCTCAGGGGACGACGGCCTCGCTCACCGAAAGCCTCGCCGCCCTGCGCGACACGCTCGCCCAAAGCGAAGCGGCGCGGCAGGACGAAGCCGCCCGCGCGTCCGACCAAGCCGAGGAGATCGCCGGGCTGCGCGACCGGGTGCGCAGCGAGGAAGGCGCGCGGGATGCGGCCCTCGAGGATGCCGCCGTGGCGCGCGCCGAGCTCGAAGCCGCGTTGGAGCAGATCACGGCGGAGGAAGAGGCCCGGCTGGCCCAGGCCGCGACGCTACTGGCGCTGCAGGCGCAATTGGCCGACACTCAGGCCGAGCTCACCGCCGAGCAGCAGGCCGCGCTGGCCGAGCAGGCCACCGTGGCCGCGCTCCAGGCCGAGCTGGCCGAAGCGCAGGCGGCGCTGGCCGAGGAAGAACGGGCGCGTCTGGCCGAGGCCGCGGCGGTGGAGGCCCTGCGCGCGCAGCTTGCCACCAGCCAGGGCGCGCTCACGGAAGAGGAGGAGGCGCGACTGGCCGAGGCCGCGGCCGCCGAGGCCCTGCGCGCGCGCCTTCTCGAGGCGCAGGATGAACTCACCGCGCTTGCGCTCGACCTGGAGGCGCGACGGCAGGAGGCTGAAGACACCCTCACGCTGCTCGCTGCCACGCGCGGCGAGGTCGACGACCTCGAGGCGCGGCTGGCGGCGGCTCTTGCGGCGCGTGCCGATGCGGAGGCCGAGGCGGCGACGCTGGAGGACACCCTCGCCCAAACCCGGGCCGCAATCGGCGAGGACGGGCAGAGCGTGGGCGAGCTCCGCGACGCGCTCGCCGCCGCGTTGGCGGCCCAGATCGCGGCAGAGAACGAGGCGGATAGGCAGCTCACCGAAATCGAGCGACGCGATGCGCTGCTCGCGGCCGCCAATGCGGAACTGGCCGAGGAAGAGGCGCTCAGTGCCGAGCAGCAGCGCTCGGTGACGCTTCTCAATGAGCAGGTAGCCGGGTTGCAGCGTGACGTGGCCGTGCTCCGCGGTCTTCTGGACGATTTCGAGGCGCGCGCCGTGGACAGCGACGCTCAGCTCGTCAATCTCGGGCAGGATCTGAACGCGGCGCTGGCGCAGGTGGCGCAGGAGCAGCGCCGCGCGGCGGCGGAGGCCGAAGCACGGCTGGCCGCCGAGGAAGCGCTGCGTCAGGAGCTCGAGGCGCGGGCGCAGGACCTCGAGCGCGCGCAATCCACCTTCCTCGCCGGTGTCCGCGATGCCCTCGAGGGGCAGGAGGGCGTCCGGCTCGTGGGAGACCGCTTCATCTTCTCTTCCGAAGTGCTTTTCCCGCCAGGCGGTGCAGAGCTCAGCCCCGAGGGGCGCGCGCAGATCGCCCGCGTGGCGCAGACGCTGCGGGACGCGGCTGCGGAGATCCCCGAGGAGATCGACTGGGTCCTGCAAGTGGACGGGCATACCGATGACACGCCGCTTTCTGGCTTCGGGGAGTTCGCCAACAACTGGGAGCTGAGCCAGGCGCGGGCCCTGTCGGTCGTGATCTACATGGTCGATTTTCTTGGCTTCGATCCGGAGCGGCTGAGCGCCAATGGCTTTGGGGAGTTCCAGCCGCTCAACCCCGCGGACACCGATGCGGCGCGCGCGCAAAACCGGCGGATCGAGCTGAAATTCACCGGGAACTAGCCCGCCCGAGCCCTGCTCGACGGGCGGCCCACCCGCCCACCCTCGCCCGCCGACCAGCGCACGGGCGGGCTTGACTGACTAATCGAGGGTGATGGCAGCGCTTTCTTCGGCCAGGACCGTGGCGCCGCGCAGATGCGTTACCGTCGCGGTGAAGGTGCCCTCCTGCCGGTTGGTCTCTGTCAGGCGCCTACCGGCGAAGCGCAGGAAAAGCTTGAGACCCGTGGGGCCGAGGATTGCCTGTTCCGACGTCCAGATCGCACCGTCGGGGGCGGTGATATCGATGGCGATGACATCGCCCTCCTGCCCGGCATAGCCGTAGGCCCAGGCCACGAGAGCGGGCGTGTCGCGGGCGTCGAGCCGTTCTGGCACCGTGATGCCCGCGGCGGCATCTGCGAGCGATACGGGCGCGGTGGCGAAGCCCGCGCTGATGAGGCCTCCGGGCGTGTAGTCCGGCGGGTCCTGCCAGAGCGTGGTCGCGGGGGTGGTGCTGCAGGTGCTGTCCATGTCGGGCAGGAACGGGTCCACGATGGCTCCGCCCCGGCGCAGGCTCATGTGGACGTGGGGGTAGGTGGTCAAGCCCGAAAGACCGACCTCGCCAAGCACAGTGCCCGCCGAAACACTGTCACCGGCGGAGACGGTGACGGATCCCCGCTTCAGATGGCAATACTGCGTCGACCAGCCGCCCGGATGGGAGATGTTGACGCCGTTGCCGCATTCGCGGCCAGAGATGTCCGGGGCGGCGGGATCGGTCACGGAGATGTCGGGCAAGACGTCGCGGACGCCGATGACCTGACCAGCGGCGGCGGCGAGCACGGCCACGCCCTCCTCCATCTGGGCGAGGGTCTTGAGGGCGAAGTCGGTGCCGTTGTGACCGTCGCGCGTGACGTAGCCGCAGGCATGGTCGCGCAGGCCCGCGCCGGGATCACGGTCAACATAGTCGTTGATGTAGCAGTCCTCGCCCAGCGTGCAGTCGAGGGGCAGGGCAAGGGAGATTTCCTGTGCGCCGACGGGCGCGGCGAGGGCGGCCAGAACGACAAAAGCCCCGGGAATGACCCGGGGCTTTTGGCCGTGCGACGTCGTCCCGACCGGTGCGGTCGATGGCAGCGCCGGCAAGGGCCTTACTCGGCGGTGAGGAGCGGGGGCTTGTCGCCGCCGCCACCGGACAAGCGGCGCTTTTCCGGGCTTTCGATGCGCAGGTCCAGCTTGCCTTCCTTCACGCCCACCTTGACGTTGCCGCCCTTGGCGAGCTTGCCGAAGAGAAGCTCTTCCGCGAGCGGCTTCTTGATGTGCTCTTGGATCACACGGCCCAAGGGACGCGCGCCCATGCGATCGTCGTAGCCCTTGTCGGCCAGCCATTCCGCGGCGGGCTTCGTGAGCTCGATCGTCACGTTGCGGTCGATGAGCTGCGCCTCGAGCTGGAGCACGAACTTCTCCACCACCTGCAGGATGACATCCTTTGGCAGGGCACCGAAGGAGATTACCGCGTCGAGGCGGTTGCGGAATTCCGGCGTGAACGTCCGCTCGATCGCGGCGGTGTCCTCGCCCTCGCGGCGGTCGCGGCCAAAACCGATTGCGGCTTTGGCCTGCTCGGCGGCGCCGGCATTCGAGGTCATGATGAGGATCACGTTCCGGAAATCGACGGAGCGACCGTTGTGATCGGTGAGCGTGCCGTGGTCCATGACTTGCAAAAGGATGTTGAAGACGTCCGGATGCGCCTTCTCGATCTCGTCGAGGAGAAGGACGCAATGCGGGTGCTGGTCCACGCCGTCGGTGAGCATGCCGCCCTGGTCGAAGCCGACATAGCCCGGAGGCGCGCCGATGAGGCGGCTGACCGCGTGCTTTTCCATGTACTCGGACATGTCGAAGCGCAGCATCTCGACACCCAGCGTATCGGCGAGCTGTTTGGCGACCTCGGTCTTACCCACGCCGGTGGGGCCGGCGAAGAGGTAGTTGCCGATGGGCTTTTCGGGCTCGCGCAGGCCCGCGCGGGCGAGCTTGATCGCCGACGACAGCGCCTCGATGGCGGCGTCCTGCCCGAAGACCACCCGCTTGAGGCTGACTTCGAGATCTTTCAGCACTTCTGCGTCGTCTTTCGAGACGTTTTTCGGCGGGATGCGGGCGATCTTGGCGACGACGGCCTCGATCTCCTTCTGGCCGATGGTCTTGCGGCGCTTTGACTCCGCGACGAGGTGCTGGGCCGCGCCCGCCTCGTCGATCACGTCGATGGCCTTGTCCGGCAGCTTGCGGTCATTGATGTAGCGCGCGGAGAGCTCCACCGCCGTCTTGATGGCGTCGGAGGTGTATTTGACCGAGTGGTGATCCTCGAAATAGGGCTTCAGGCCCTTCAGGATCTTGACCGAGTCTTCCACCGTGGGCTCCGTCACGTCGATTTTCTGGAACCGGCGGGAGAGCGCGCGATCCTTTTCGAAGTGCTGGCGGAATTCCTTGTAGGTGGTGGAGCCCATGCAGCGGAGCTTGCCGCCTTGCAAAGCAGGCTTCAGCAGGTTGGAGGCATCCATGGCGCCGCCCGAGGTGGCACCGGCGCCGATCACCGTGTGGATCTCGTCGATGAATAGGACCGCATCGGGATGCTCCTCGAGCTCCGTCATGACGGCCTTGAGCCGCTCTTCGAAGTCACCACGGTAGCGAGTGCCTGCAAGGAGCGCGCCCATGTCGAGCGAGAAGATCGTGGTGCCGGAGAGCACGTCCGGGGTTTCGCCCTGCACGATCTTGCGCGCGAGGCCTTCGGCGATGGCGGTCTTCCCGACGCCCGGGTCACCCACGAGGATCGGATTGTTCTTGCGGCGGCGGCAGAGAACCTGGATGCAGCGCTCCACCTCGTGCGCGCGCCCGATGAGCGGGTCTACGTCGCCTTTGCCAGCCTTCGAATTGAGATCGACGCAGTACTTCGCGAGTGCGCTCTCTTTCTGGTCCCCGGATTCGGACGCGTCCGAGGCGGTGAACCCCTCGTTTTCGTCCGTGGCGCCGCTGACAGGGCGGCTTTCGCCATAGGAGGGGTCCTTCGCCACACCATGGGCGATGAAGTTGACCGCGTCGTAGCGGGTCATGTCCTGCTCCTGCAGGAAGAAGGCCGCGTTCGACTCGCGCTCGGCAAAGATTGCCACGAGCACGTTCGCACCTGTCACCTCCGTGCGACCCGAGGACTGCACATGGATCGCGGCGCGCTGTATGACGCGCTGGAATGCGGCGGTGGGGACGGCCTCGGACCCCTCGATCTCGGTGATCAGGGTGGAAAGATCATCCTCGATGAATTCCTCAAGGGTCGTGCGCAGGCTGTCGAGATCCACCGAACAGGCCTGCATGACCTTTGCGGCGTCCGGCTCATCGATGAGCGCGAGAAGGAGATGTTCGAGCGTGGCAAGCTCATGGCGGCGAGCATTGGCGAGCGCCAAAGCGGCATGGATGGCCTGTTCAAGGGTGTTCGAAAAAGACGGCACGAAGGGCGCTCCTTTGCTCGGGGTCTCAGGGCTGGCGGGGGCGCGATTTGGGCTTGAAACGCAGCGACAGCCTGCCGTGAAACTGTGACCTCTACCAATTAAGTTTCGGTTTTTATCAGACGCCTTCAAGGGCTTTCTCGAAAATAACCCTCACAAATGAGGGACTGCGTCTGTTGTGCCGAAGCGGTAGGCGGCCACAGGACATGGGGTGTGCGGGGCGCCGGCACAAGTGGTGGTGGAAGTTGTGTGCGCCCGCGCCTAGACTTTTCCCGGAGTGACTTGAGGCCCTGTCCATGCATCTCGACGTGCGCAACCTGCGCAACTTCTACTACCGGTCCTCGCTTGGCCGCGCCGCGCAGCTCGCCATTCGAGAACAGCTCACGATGCTCTGGCCGGACGCGCGGGGACAGTCGGTGGTGGGCTACGGTTTTGCCGTGCCGATGCTGCGGCCCTTCCTCAAACAGGCGGCGCGGGTGGTGGCGCTCATGCCCGGCCCGCAGGGGGTGATGCACTGGCCCGTGGGCGGGCCCAATGTGAGCGTCCTGTGCGAGGAGACGCTCTGGCCGCTGCCCGATGAAAGTGCCGACAAGCTCATCGTCCTGCACGGGCTCGATACCTCGGAGCATCCCGCGGCCCTCCTAGAGGAGTGCTACCGCGTGCTGGCGCCGGAGGGTCGGGCGATCTTCATCGTGCCGAACCGCATGAGCGCCTGGGCGCGGCGCGAGGGCACGCCGTTTTCTTTCTCGCGCCCGTTCACTCCATCGCAGATCGAGGCGCGGCTCGATTATCACGGGCTCGAGACGGTGAACCACGTGACCGCGCTCTACCAGCCGCCGCGCCGGACCCGGTTCTGGCTGAAGTTCGGGCCTCTGATGGAAAAGGTGGGGCGGCAGATTCCGGGCTGGCGCGGGGGCGGGGTGCTTCTCGTGGAGGTCAAGAAGCAGGTTCCCCGGCCCACACGTCCCGGCCTCGGGCAGGTGATCTCGAACCCGCTGAAAGTGCTCGAAGGGATCGGAGCGCCCGCACCCGAGCCCGCGCGGCGGGGCCGGTGAGCGCGCCCGGCCGGACCGCGCCTTGCCCGACGGGCGGCCCACCCGCCCACCCTCGCCCGCCGACCAAGCCCCGGTCCGGCCGGGCGCGCGCGTTCATGGACTGCCTGTTTTTGCGGCGTTTCGAGTTAAACCGCTGGCAAGGCACGACAATTGACAGGAGGGCCTGCCGAAGAATAGGGCGCTGCCGGGCCGGCGCGCGGTGCCCGAGCGTGAGAAAATTTTCGATGCGTTCGCATGGATGCCTCACAAGCCGTTGATTTCGCGCAATTTTGGCCCCAGTGCTCGCCGCTGGAGAGGCATTGCGACCCCTGAAACGGTCTGCTACATCGCCGACGAATTTGCGGCGGGGATGGTCCGCAGCCACCCTGCTCCGCGCAAAAGGCCCGGCTTCAACGGGCGCCATATCGAAAGGGTGGACGTGTCCGAACCGACTTCGATTTCCAACGGCATAGCCGCGCGTTATGCCACGGCCGTCTTTGAGCTCGCCAAGGATGGCAAAGCCCTCCCGGCCCTCGAAACCGACATCACCTCGCTCAACGAAGCTCTGCACGGCTCCGATGATCTTCGGGGTTTCTTCAACTCGCCGGTCTACAGCCGCGACGAGATGGAAAAGGCGGTCGTGGCCTTCGTGGAGAAGGCGGGCTTCAGCGACATCATCAAGAACACGCTCGCGCTTATGGCGCAGAACCGGCGCCTCTTCGTGGTGCCGGCCTTCGTCGAGCGGGTGAAGGCGCTTCTCGCGGAGGAGAAGGGCGAAGTGACCGCGGAGGTGATCACCTCAAAGGCGCTCACGAAGACGCAGGCCGACAAGCTCGCCAAGGTGCTCAAGGCGCAGGTGGGCAAGGATGTGAACATGGAGGCCTCGGTGGACGAGAGCCTCATTGGCGGAATGATTGTGAAGGTGGGTTCTCGGATGGTCGACACGTCGATCCGCTCCAAGCTCGCTGCACTGCAAAACACCATGAAAGAGGTCGGATAAATGGCGATCCAAGCGGCGGAAATTTCCGCGATCCTGAAGGACCAGATCAAGAATTTCGGTCAGGAGGCCGAGGTGGCCGAGGTGGGCCGCGTGCTCTCCGTCGGCGACGGGATCGCGCGGGTCTACGGGCTCGACAACATCCAGGCCGGTGAGATGGTCGAGTTTCCGGGCGGCATCCAGGGCATGGCGCTCAACCTCGAGATGGACAATGTCGGCTGCGTGATTTTCGGCTCCGACCGGGACATCAAGGAAGGCGACACCGTCAAGCGGACGAACGCCATCGTGGACGTGCCCGCGGGCCCCGAGCTTCTCGGCCGCGTCGTGGACGGTCTCGGCAACCCGCTCGACGGCAAGGGTCCGATCAAATCGGCCGAACGCCGCGTGGCGGACGTCAAGGCGCCGGGCATCATCCCGCGTAAATCCGTGCACGAGCCGATGGCGACCGGCCTGAAAGCCGTGGACGCCATGATCCCGGTGGGCCGCGGCCAGCGTGAGCTCATCATCGGCGACCGTCAGACCGGCAAGACCGCCGTGGCGCTCGACACGATGCTGAACCAGAAGTCCTACAACGACGCCGCGGGCGACGATGAGAGCAAGAAGCTCTACTGCGTCTACGTGGCCGTGGGCCAGAAGCGCTCCACCGTGGCACAGCTCGTCAACAAGCTCGAGGAAACGGGCGCGATCGAGTACTCGATCGTGGTGGCCGCCACCGCCTCCGACCCCGCGCCGATGCAGTTCCTCGCGCCCTACGCCGCCACCGCCATGGCCGAGTATTTCCGCGACAACGGCAAGCACGCGCTGATCATCTACGATGACCTCTCCAAGCAGGCCGTGGCCTACCGCCAGATGTCGCTGCTGCTGCGCCGCCCGCCCGGCCGTGAAGCCTATCCGGGTGACGTCTTCTACCTCCACTCGCGGCTGCTGGAGCGTTCGGCCAAGCTGAACGAGGATAATGGTGCGGGCTCGCTGACGGCGCTGCCGATCATCGAGACGCAGGCTGGTGACATCTCAGCCTTTATTCCGACGAACGTGATCTCGATCACCGACGGTCAGATCTTCCTCGAGACGGAGCTCTTCTTCCAGGGCATCCGCCCGGCCGTGAACACCGGTCTGTCGGTGTCGCGCGTGGGCTCCTCGGCCCAGACGAACGCGATGAAATCGGTGGCGGGCTCAATGAAGCTCGAACTCGCGCAGTACCGCGAGATGGCGGCCTTCGCGCAGTTCGGCTCGGACCTCGACGCGGCGACGCAGAAGCTCCTGAACCGCGGCGCGCGCCTCACGGAGCTCCTCAAGCAGCCGCAATATTCGCCGTTGACCAACGCCGAGATTGTCTGCGTGATCTTCGCGGGCACCAACGGCTACCTCGACGATCTCAAGGTGGGCGATGTGGGCCGCTTCGAGCAGGGGCTCATCAAGCACCTGCGCGGCAAGGGGAAAGATCTTCTCGATCACATCACGAAGGACGATCCCAAGATCAAGGGCGAGGCGGCCGACAAGATCAAGGCCGTCATCGACGAGTACGCGCAGAGCTTTTCGTAAGGACCTCTCATGCCCAGCTTGAAGGACCTGAAAAACAGGATCGACTCGGTCAAATCGACCCGGAAGATCACCAAGGCCATGCAGATGGTGGCTGCCGCGAAACTGCGGCGGGCACAGGATGCCGCCGAGGCCGCGCGCCCCTACACGGAGCGCTTTAACGCGGTGATGGCGGGCCTTGCCTCCTCCGTGGGTGGCTCGGAGTCCGCACCCGTCCTGCTCAAGGGCACGGGCAAGGACGACGTCCACCTGCTCGTCGTGATGACGGCGGAGCGCGGCCTTTGCGGCGGCTTCAACTCGTCCATCGCCAAGATCGCGCGCCAGCACGCGCAGAAGCTCTTGGCCGAGGGCAAGACGGTGAAAATCCTCACTGTCGGAAAGAAAGGCCGTGACCAGCTCAAGCGCGACCTCGGCAAGCACCTCGTCGGCCACGTGGACCTCAGCGATGTGAAGCGCGTGGCCTACAAGGACGCGGCCGGCATCGCGCAGGACGTTCTCGACCGCTTCGAGGCGGGCGAATTCGATGTCGCCACCATCTTCTTCAGCGCGTTCGAGACGGTCGTGTCACAAATCCCGACCGCGCAGCAGATCATCCCGGCCTCCTACGAAAGCGAGGGCGAGGATGGCAGCGAAAGCACGCTCTATGACTACGAGCCGAGCGAAGAGGCGATCCTGGCCGACCTGCTGCCGCGCGGTGTCGCGACGCAGATCTTCGCCGCGCTGCTGGAAAATGCTGCCTCCGAGCAGGGCGCGCGCATGTCCGCCATGGACAACGCCACCCGCAACGCTGGCGAGATGATCGAGAACCTGACGATCGAGTACAACCGCTCCCGCCAGGCCGTCATCACGAACGAACTCATCGAAATCATTTCGGGCGCGGAAGCGCTCTAACGAACCCGGAGAACCGCAATGGCAACAGCAAAAGGCAAAGTCACCCAGGTGATCGGCGCCGTGGTGGACGTCCAGTTCGACGACCACCTGCCCGAAATTCTCAACGCGCTTACGACCGACAACAACGGCCGCGAGCTCACGCTCGAGGTCGCTCAGCACCTCGGCGAGGCGACGGTGCGCACCATCGCCATGGACTCCACCGAGGGCCTCGTGCGCGGTCAGGAAGTGAAAGACCTCGGCCGTCCGATCTCGGTGCCGGTGGGCGACGCCACGCTTGGCCGCATCATGAACGTCGTGGGCGAGCCCGTGGATGAAAAGGGCCCGGTGGAAGCCTCCGAGACCCGCTCGATCCACAATGACGCTCCCGAATTCGCGGAGCAGTCGGTCTCGTCCGAGATCCTCGTCACCGGTATCAAGGTGATCGACCTCCTCGCGCCGTATTCCAAGGGCGGTAAAATCGGCCTCTTCGGCGGTGCCGGCGTGGGCAAGACGGTGCTCATTCAGGAGCTCATCAACAACATCGCCAAGGTGCACTCGGGCTATTCCGTGTTCGCCGGCGTGGGGGAGCGGACCCGCGAGGGTAACGACCTCTACTACGAATTCATCGAATCCGGCGTCATCAACGCCGAGGATCTGACGAAGTCCAAGGTGGCCCTCGTCTACGGTCAGATGAATGAACCGCCGGGTGCGCGTATGCGCGTGGCGCTGTCGGGCCTGACCATGGCCGAGCAGTTCCGCGACCAGTCCGGCACGGACGTTCTCTTCTTCGTGGACAACATCTTCCGGTTTACGCAGGCCGGTTCCGAGGTGTCCGCACTTCTGGGCCGTATCCCGTCCGCTGTGGGCTATCAGCCGACGCTCGCCACCGACATGGGCGCGATGCAAGAGCGGATCACCTCGACGAAGAACGGCTCCATCACCTCGGTGCAGGCCATCTACGTGCCCGCGGACGACCTGACCGACCCCGCGCCGGCCACGTCCTTTGCCCACCTCGACGCCACGACCGTTCTGTCGCGCGCGATCTCGGAGCTCGGCATTTACCCGGCCGTGGACCCGCTCGACTCCACCTCCCGTATCCTCGACCCCGCCGTGGTGGGTGACGAGCATTACGGCGTGGCCCGTGACGTGCAGGGGATCCTCCAGCGCTACAAGTCGCTGCAGGACATCATCGCGATCCTCGGGATGGACGAACTCTCTGAAGAGGACAAGCTGACCGTGGCACGCGCCCGGAAGATCCAGCGCTTCCTCTCGCAGCCGTTCGACGTGGCCGAAGTCTTCACCGGTTCGCCCGGTGTGCAGGTGCCGCTCGAAGACACCATCTCCTCCTTCAAGGCCGTGGTGGCTGGCGAGTACGACCACCTGCCCGAAGGCGCCTTCTACATGGTGGGCGGCATCGACGAGGTGAAGGCGAAAGCCGAGAAGATGGCGGCGGAGGCTGCCTAAGAGAAGGATGCGCCCCGGGCTCGACCCGGGGCCTCTACCTTTAACGCGCGAGGTCCCGGGTCAGGCCCGGGACGGGTGAAGGAAAGCAGATAGATGGCATTTCAATTCGATCTCGTGAGCCCGGAGCGACGCCTGGCCTCGTTCGAGGCGAGCGAAGTTCAGATCCCGGGCGCCGAGGGGGACATGACCGCCATGCCCGACCACGCGCCCACGATCACCACACTGCGCCCGGGCGTGCTGCGCGCGGTGAGCAAGGACGGCGCACAGGATTTCGCGGTCACTGGCGGCTTCGCCGAGATCACCCCGGCAGGAGCCTCTGTCCTCGCGGAGCGCGCCATGCCGCTCGCGGAGGCCAAGGAGACCGTGGACAGCCTCATCGCGGAGGCGCGTGAAGCTGCAAGCGGGGCCGAGGGCGACGCCAAGGACACCGCCGACAAGCGCGTGGCCGATTACGAGGCTCTCAAGGCCGCCATCGGCTGAGGCTTGCGGGCCGCATTGCGACGCGAACGAGGCCCCTCCGGAGGCCTTTTTCATGCCTTGCCACACCTTTGCCCCATTTCCGGCTTTTGCCGAAGGCGGGGAGTGGCGAGTGCTTTGGGCCCATGAAACGACTGCGCAATCACTTGATCGGTGTGGATCAGGGCGAACACGTCCTGTTTTCGCATTTCGAGGAAGACGGTCCGATGTGGTCGGGCAAGGGGCCGCGCGTCGTGAAGACGCCGGTGACCTTCGCCGAGCCGTTCCGCGCGCCTCCCAGCGTTCAGGTGGCGCTGAGCATGTGGGACATGGATAACGCGGCGAATTCCCGCGCCGATATGCGGGCCGAGGCGGTCACGGTGTCCGGCTTTGAGCTGATCTTCCGCACCTGGGGTGACACGCGCGTGGCGCGCGTCCGGGCCAATTGGACGGCCATCGGCGAACTGCGCCAAGCCGATGAATGGGATCTCTACTGACGCAGCGTCAGGCGTGAACAATGTTCAAAAACTCCCATGTGTGACGGGTATCGGTCATTCAGGGAGGTCGGACATGGGACGCTTGCTGGGGCTTTATCTCGCCGCATTAGTCACGGGCGCGCTTTCGGGCCTGCTGGGCATGCCCATCGTCGACCCGCTTGGCCAGATCGGCCTCGCGCGCTTCATCGGCCTGCCGGATGACGCGCTTTTCGTCTCGCTGCCCCTCGCGCTAGGGCCGGGAGCTGTTTTCGGCCTCATTGGAGGGTTCTTCCTGCGCTTTATCCTCGCGCTTCGCTGGCGGGATGCCGCAGTTTTCGCGGCGTTTTCCGTCACCGGCATGTTCGTGGCGAGCGAGGCGGCGACATGGTCCGCGATCGCGGCGCGGGATGCGGGCCTGCCGCCCTTCGCGGTCACGTACCTCTTGGGCAGCCTCATCGGCAGCACGGTCCTTCTCGCGCCCCTCGCGCCCCGCCTTGGGCGAGCGCTCCTCCGCGACGCGGCGATCTGGCCCGCGCTCTGGGCGGCAGGTATCGGGCTGACCCTCGACCTCACCGGAAATGACGACCTGCTCACGGCCCGCTGGCTCATCCCGCTCCTCGCCGGGTGGCAGGCGCTCGTGCTGATGCTCGCGACACGCGCCGCGCAGGCTCACTCCCAGTGATAGAGCCCTTCGTAGATCGGGCCGAGCGTCGAGGGATCGAAGAGCGAACTCACGGATGTCCCGTTCCAGATATTGAGGATCGCCTGGGCGAAGATCGGGGCCGTGGGCACGATGCGGATGTTCTTGCAGTCGCGTACGGATTTGGTCGCCTCGATCGTGTCGGTGACCACGAGCGTCTTCATGACCGAATTGGTGATCCGCTCCACTGCCGGGCCCGAGAGCACACCGTGGGAGATGTAGGCATGGACCTCGGTGGCCCCGTGATCGAGCAGCACCTCCGCCGCCTTGCACAGCGTGCCGGCGGTGTCACAGATATCGTCGACGATCACGCATTTCTTGCCGGTCACGTCGCCGATGACGGTCATCTCCGCCACCTCGCCGGCCTTCTCCCGGCGCTTGTCCACGATGGATAGCGGCGCGCCGATGCGCTGCGCCAGCTCCCGCGCGCGCGCCACCCCGCCCACATCGGGGCTCACCACCATCACATCCTCGATGGAGCCGAAGTGGTTCTTGATGTCGAGCGCGAAGATCGGCGAGGCGTAGAGGTTGTCCACCGGGATGTCGAAGAAGCCCTGGATCTGCGCGGCGTGCAAATCCATCGTGAGGATCCGTTCGATGCCTGACTCGACCATCATGTTCGCCACGAGCTTGGCGGAAATGGGGGTGCGCGCCTTGGTGCGCCGGTCCTGCCGCGCATAGCCGAAATAGGGAATGACGGCCGTGATCCTCTGCGCGGAGGAGCGACGCAGCGCATCGGCGATGATGAGCAGCTCCATCAGGTTGTCATTGGCCGGCCGCGAGGTGGGCTGGATGATGAACATGTCCTCGCCGCGCACGTTCTCGAACACCTCGGTGAAGATCTCGCCGTCGTTGAAGCGCTCCACCCGCGCATCCACGAGCCCGAGGTTCTGCCCCCGGCTCATCCCCACCCGGCGCGCGACGGCCTTGGCGAGGGTCATGTTTGCATTTCCGGAAATGAGTTTGGGTTCCGCGGAGGTCGGCATTCTGGTGTCCCGTTCTGTCCCTTCGGCGGCCGCCCTTGTCCCCGAGTCGCCGCGTTGACACCGCCTAGCACGGGCCTACGGTCCCACCAACAGCGGAGCGGCCACGAGGAGCCCACATGGCGCATATCGACTACTATTTTTCCACCATCTCTCCCTACACGTATCTCGCGGGGACGCGGATGGAGGCCGTGGCGGAAAAGCACGGCGCGTCAGTAACCTACAAGCCGCTCGACATCGTGACGCTCTTCTCTCGTACCGGAGGCACAGCCCCGAAGGATCGCCATCCTGCCCGCCAGGAATACCGCGCCCAGGAGCTTGTCCGGCAGGCCGAAAAGCTCGGGATAGCGTTCAATCTGAAGCCCGCCCACTGGCCCACAAACCCGGCGCCGTCCTCCTACGCGTTCATCGCCGCGGAACAGGCGGGTGGGGACCTCGGCGCGCTCGTCCACGCCTTCTGCCGCGCCTGCTGGGCCGAGGAGAAAGACATCGCCGAGGACGCCGTCATCCGGGGCTGCCTTGAGGCGGCGGGCTTTGATCCTGCCCTGGCCGATAGCGGGCTCCTCGCCGGGGCGGAGGCCTATACCCAGAACCTCGAGGATGCGGTCAACGCGGGCGCCTTCGGTGCGCCCTTCTACATCACGGACGATGGTGCCCGCTTCTGGGGGCAGGACCGGATCGAAGACCTCGATCGCCACCTGTCGAAGTGACGCTGCACCGCTGGGGGGCGGCGCGCCCCCTGATGATCCATTGCGCGTTGGCCCATGGCGGCGTCCTCGCGCCCGTGGCGCGCGCGCTTGGTGGCGGGCTGGCATTCGATCTGCCCGGGCACGGCAAGGGCCCCGCATGGGAGACCGCCCGCGACTACCAGGAGCAGTGCGTTGCCTTGGCCGTGGACGCGATGGACGCGCCGGGCCCCGTCTTCGGCCATTCCTTCGGCGGAACGGTCGCGCTGCGCCTCGCGGTGGAGCGGCCCGACCTCGTGACCGCGCTCACACTCGTGGAGCCTGTCTTCTTTGCGGCCCTGCGCGTGCATGACAGCGCGGCCTACGCCGCCCACGGGGCGGCCTTCGCTCCGGTCGTGGAGGCCCACGAGTCCGGGGACTATCATCTGATGGCGGAGCGCTTCACCTCCATGTGGGGCGGCGCGCCATGGGACGGTTTGCCTCAGCGCTTCAAGGACATGCTGGCCCGGCAGATGCCGCTCATCATTGCCCAGGGAGACGGGATCGACGCCGATTCCGGCGATGTCTTCGCGCCGGGGCGGCTGGAGGCGCTTCGCTGCCCCGTGACACTCATCCGGGGCTTGGAGACACAACCCTCCGTGGCCGCGATCCACGCGGTGCTCGCGCGCCTTACGGGTGCGGAGGACCATGTCATCGCGGGAGCCGGGCACATGTCGCCCATCACGCACCCCGCGGAGGTGGCTGCGCTTACCCGGCTTTGAGGAGGTCCGCGAAGCGCTCTGCGTTTTCGGGGGTGGCCGACCAGTCGCAGACGAGGCGGGCCACGATGGGCTCATCGTCGGGCCCCTCATGCTCGTCGGCGAAGGAGTAGAACTCGGCGCCCGCGGCGTGGAGCTTCCGGTGGAGCGCGCGTGGGAACGTGACGAACATCATGTTGGCGGCGGGCTGGTGGAGCACCTCCACGTGGGCCCCGAGCGCCTCGCGCAGATGACGACAGGCCGCGTTCGCACGCCCGCCGAGGTCACGCCAGAGATTATCTTCGAGGTAGGCTGCCATCTGCGCCGAAAGCAGGCGATGCTTGGAAAAGAGATGCCCGCCACGCATCCGCTGCCGCTCGAAGGCCTCGGCGTGTCCTGCCTGGAAGAAGATCACCGCCTCCACGCTCATGCAGCCATTCTTGGTGCCCCCGAAGGTGACCGCGTGGAGCCCTCGTTTCCAGGTCATCTCCGCTGCGGTACAGCCGAGCGACGCGCAGGCATTGGCGAAGCGCGCCCCGTCGAGATGGACCGGCTGGCCCTCGGAAACGGCCACGAGCGCATCGATCTCCGCCAGCGTATAAACGCTGCCGACCTCGGTGACGTTGGTGAGCGTCACCGGGCCGCGGGCGGGCGTGTGGATGTTGCCCGGCGCGTATTTCGCAAGCGCCGCGGCGAGGCCCGCGGGGGTCATCTTGCCGTTCTCCCCCGCCACGGGCGCGAACGCAGCACCGCCAGCATAAAAGGTGGGCCCGTGGCTCTCGTCGATCAGGACATGGGCCGTCTCGTGGCAAAAGATCGTGCCCCAGGGCGGGCAGAGGGCCCCCATGACCATGGAGTTGGCCGCCGTGCCCGTGGCGACGAAGAAGACTTCCGCCTCCGGCGCCTCGAAGGTCTCGCGGATCATATCCTTGGCGCGGGCCTCCCAGGGATCGTCGCCATAGGGCATCGCATATCCCTCGGATGCCTCCATGACCGCCTGGAGGATCCGGGGATGGGCCGGCCCGGTATTGTCGGAGGCGAAATGCATCAGCTCTCGCCCACGACATAGTCTTCCCAGTCCTCCTCGGGCACCTCGAACTCCGGCACCGTCCAGCCCCGCACGGAGGCGCCGGCCTCGTGTACGCTCTCGGGATCGCCGGTGAGGAGCGGGTGCCATGCGGGAAGCCGCTTGCCCTCATGAAGGCGCTTGTAGGCGCAGGATGTGGGGAGCCAGTAACTGTGCATCGCGATCGTGGCGGGCGTCATGCGAATACACTCCGGCACGAAGTGATGCCGGATCGGGTATTGCGCGCAGCGGCAGCTTTCCCCGTCGAGGAGGCGGCAGGCGACGCGCGTAAGTGCGACCTCGCCGGTATCGGGGTCTTCGAGCTTGTTGAGGCAGCACTTGCCGCAGCCGTCGCAGAGCGCCTCCCATTCCGCATCGGTCATCTTGTCGAGCGGGACGCGCTCCCAGAACCTCTCGCGCATCAGAGCGCCTCCAGGATGGTGCGCGCACGGCCGCAATCCGCGCCCATCTGCGCGACGAGGGCATCGACGGATTCGAATTTTTGTTCGCCGCGCAGATGCTCCACGAGGCCCACCGAGATCATCGCGCCGTAGAGATCGCCCTTGAAGTCGAAGATGTGGGTTTCGCAATTCGCGGCGTTCTCTCCAAACATCGGGCGCACACCGATGGAGGACGCGCCGTGGTAGCTGCTGGCATGGGGCCCGTCGAGGACGTCCACGAGGACGGCGTAGACCCCGAAGGCGGGCTGGTGAAGCGCGCCGAGCGCCATGTTGGCGGTGGGATAGCCCAGCGTGCGGCCCCGCGCATCGCCGTGGATCACTGGCCCCACGAGGCGATGCCAGTGGCCAAGCATTGTGGCCGCGTCGCGCGGACGCCCTTCGGCGAGGGCGGTGCGGATATTGGTGGAGCTCACGCGCGTGGAAGCGGCTTCGACCATGGGCGCGACGGTCACGTCGACGCCATGACCGGCTGCGAGGGATTTGAGCGTCTCCGCCGTGCCCGCGCGCGCCTTGCCAAAGCGGAAATCCGCGCCAACCACGACGTGCCGCGCACCCACGCCCGTGACGATGATGTCTTCCACGAAGGCCTCGGGCGTCAGCGCGGCGAGTGCCGCGTCGAACGGCACCTCGTAGACGAAATCGACGCCCAGCTTTTCCATCCGGTTCGCCTTGGCATCCGGGCCCATCAGACGAAAGGCGGGGAGGTCCTTGCCGGCGAGGTCGGCGAAGTAGTGGCGTGGGTGGGGCTCGAAGGTGAGGATGCCGAGGGGCATGCCGTCCCGCCGCGCGAGATCGATCACCGATTGATGGCCGAGATGGACGCCGTCGAAGTTGCCGATGGCGACAGAGGCACCGCGCGCGGCCTCGGGAATATCGGTCAGGGTGCTCAGCCGCTCCATGCCCGCGAGGTAACGCGGAGGACAGGGGGGAGCAAGGGCGGGAGGATGCGACCTTCGGAGCGCCCGTGCGCGTCAGTCGAACTTGCGGGAGGGCGCGAGCACGACGGCCTCACCTTTCAGGACCTTCTTGCCGCCCACGGCGCAATGCGTGTCCATCGTCACGCGGCGCTTCGCATAATCGATGGCCGTGACCTCCACCTCGGCCCGGACAAGATCGCCCGGACGCACCGGCGCGAGGAACTTGAGCGTCTGCCCGAGATAGACGGTGCCATGGCCCGGAAGCTGCTCGCCGATGACCGCGCTGATCAGACCGGCGGTCAGCATGCCATGGGCGATGCGCCCCTCGAAAATCGTGTCCTGCGCGTAATCGTCATCGAGATGGACGGGATTGTGGTCTGTCGAGACCTGCGCGAACATCTGGATGTCTTCCTCGGTGACGACCTTCGAGACGTGGCGGGTCATGCCGATCTCGAGGTCCTCGATGACGATCGTCCCGCGGGGAAAATTATCCTGCAAAGTGTCGAGCATGGCCGCCTCGCTACGCAATGATGTGTTGCGAGGATTGATATAGGCGAAAGATTATTGCTTGGCAAACACGGAATCAGCGCAGGAAGCCGATGGCATAGGTCGGCGCGATCCCGGTTTGTGCGACGAAGGCGTCGAGCTTTTCGGGGGTGGGCTGTTGATCCGTCCCCGTCTCCTCCGCCGCGAGGCCTCCGGTGATGAAGAGGCTGTCGATGTCCTCTCCCAACGCGCCCTTAATGTCGGTGTGGATGCCATCGCCGATCGCGAGGATGCGGCTCGTCTCGATGCCCGAGCGCCGCGCCCCAAGACGCAACCGCGCGAGGTCGTAGATCGGGGGGTGGGGCTTGCCGAAATAGAGCGAGGTGCCGCCCATCTCGGTATACATCTCCGCGAGCTTGCCGGCGCACCATTCCCGCTCCGCGCCGCGGTCCACGACGATATCGGGATTGGCGCAGAGGAGCTTCATGCCCTTTTGCTTGGCATAGAGCAGGTCGGCGCGGCTCTCGGACGGGTCCGCGTGCGGATCGAAGGGCCCGCAGCAGACGATCCCTTCCGCCTCCGAGAGCGGGACGCGGGTGATCTCCACCGGGTCCTCGATGAGGGCCAGCGGATCGAAGAACGCCTCGTCGTGGCGCTGGCCCATGAAGTAGACCCGCGCGCCCACGGCACCGGTGAACATGGCGGCGCGCGCCGAGTCTCCGGACGTGGCGATATCGTCGTAGCAATCCTCGGCCACGCCGATCTTCTCGAGCTGCAGGGCCACCGATGCGCGATGGCGGGGCGCGTTGGTCACGAGGATCACGATGCCGCCCGAGGCGCGGTAGGCCTGCAGCGCTTTCACCGCGGCGGGGAAGGGCTCGAGCCCGTTATGCACGCACCCCCAGAGATCGACGAAGAGCGCATCGTACTGGTCTGACACGTCGCTGAGATGGTCGATGAGGCGCAAGATGTCTCTCCTAGGGGATGGCAGGGATGGTCGCCGCGGCAGGCGCGCTCAGAGGGCGAGGTTCGGGATGATCTGCTTCTTGCGGCTCATCACGCCCGGGAGCACCACGCTGTCTCCTTCCACCGTCGCGCCGAAGCTTTTCTCCGCCACGGTCTTTGTCAGTGCGTTGGGGATGAGCATCGTGGCTTCCTCGTTGAGGATGTCGACGACGAAGAGCAAGACCTGGTCGACGCCGTCCTCGGAGGCGACCTCGCCCATGCTTTCCATGAGCGAGGCCTTGCGATCGAGCACCATCTTGGGGGCGGTGGTCTCGAGCACGGAGACGCGGAATTTCGTCCCTGCGACCTCGTATTCCTTGGAATCCATGCGCAGGAGCTCCGCATCGGAAAACGCGCTCACGTCAGACTTCGCCTCGAACATCTCGGCCGCGTAGGCGGCGATGTCGACACCCAGATCCTCGGCGAGGCTGTAGGCGATGGCCTTGTCTTCCTGGGTGGTGGTGGGCGAGCGGAATTCGAGCGTGTCCGAGAGGATGCAGGAAAGCATGGCGCCCTTCACGGCTTCGGGAGCCTGTGCCAGATCCTTGCCGATCATCTTCCACATGATCGTGGCGGTGCAGGCCACTGGCTCGATCCGGATGTCGATGGGGCCTTTCGTTTCGAGGCCACCCACGAGCTTGTGGTGATCGATGATCGCACGGATATCGGTGTCGTTGATGCCCGAGGGCAGTTCTGCGGGATTGTTGGTGTCCACGATCACCACCGGTGTCTCCGCTGCGACCTCTTCGATGATGGCAGGCTTCTCGAGGCCCCAGCGCTCGAGCATGAAGGCGGCTTCCGTGTTGGGCTCGCCGAGGAGCACCGGCTCGGCTGCCTCGCCCTTTACCTGGTTCAGGTACCACGACCAGATGATGGGGCTGCCTGTCGAGTCGGTGTCTGGAGATTTGTGGCCGAAGACTTTGATGGTCATGGAGGGGAGGGTCCTTGCGCTCGGGGGTGCGATTTTGCGCGCCTTATAGGAGCGGCCTCTGAGCTTGTCACGCCACCCACGTGCGCAAGGCCAAGGGCGAGTGAGGCGGCCATATCCAAGTCAGGTACAGGCCGGCCCGGCACATCGTCCGAGTAGTATGGCTAGTGATCTCGCCGGGGGCATCGGGTAAAGGTCCCGATGATGCGCGAAGCCGATCTCTACCCACCCGTGAAGGCCTTCCTCGAAGCGCAGGGCTACGTGGTGAAGGGCGAGGTGGGCGCCGCCGATGTCGTCGGTCTCCGCGGCGCCGAGCCACCGGTGATCGTGGAACTCAAGACCTCCTTTTCGCTCGCGCTCTTTCATCAGGCGCTCGAGCGGCTCACGGTGAGCGATCATGTTTACATCGCCGTGCCGCGGCCCAAGGGAAAGCGGGCGCTCCGGGACAACTTGCGGCTCTGCCGCCGGCTTGGGCTCGGGCTCCTCACGGTGCGCGGCGATGGCCTCGTGGAAGCCCATGCCGATCCCGGCCCCTACGCGCAACGCAAGAACGCGAAGAAAGCTGCGCGCCTCCTGCGCGAATTCGCGCGGCTCGAGGGCGATCCCAATGCCGGCGGAGCGACGCGGCACGGCATCGTGACGGGTTACCGGCAGGACGCGCTCAAATGCGCCGCGTATCTGGCCACATCCGGCGCTGAGAAGGGCGCGATCATCGCGCGGGCAACGGGCGTGGCGAAGGCCACGACCATCATGCGCGACAATCATTACGGCTGGTTCGCGCGCGTGGAAAAGGGCGTCTACGACCTCACCGACGCGGGAAGGACCGGGCTTGCGGACTGGGGCGATGCCCTTGGCTGATTTCGTGGCGCTTGGGATCTACGTCGACCTGCCGGTTCTCGCGCTGCTTCTGGCACTGACCTACGCGTTCAGGTCCCGCATCGCGCGGCTCTTGCGGCCGCTGCCACGCTCCTTGGGGGCGCTGCTGTGCCTCGTGCCGCTCATCATTCTGGAGGAGAACATCAACTGCGGCGCATTCGGCTGCATTCCCACGCTCTGGCCGCCCACGATGAACTTTCTCTTGGGCATTGCGCTGCTCGTGCTGCTGGTGGCGCAGCTGCAAAGGCGCCTCGGCGCCGTTGGGATCACGGTTGCCGCGTCGGTCCTCGGCCTTGCGTTCGAGCTTTTTCTCGGCGGCTCGGCCCTGCCTTTCAGGGCGCTGCCGCTCGATTGGCTGGCCGCGGTGTCGGTTCTCACCCTCGTCAGCTACGCGTTGATTTTCTTTTTGCCCCTTCACGTGCTGCTGGCCCGAAAATAGGGGCGCAAACCTGTTGACAGGCGGTGGCGTGTTTCATACCTCCCGAGTCGTTAGCACTCACCAAGAGAGAGTGCTAAAGGGAGTAACCTTTGAGCCAATAGGAGCATCAAAGATGGCATTCACACCGCTTCATGACCGCGTTCTCGTCGAGCGCGTCGAAAGTGAAGAAAAGACCGCCGGCGGTCTTATCATCCCCGACAGCGCAAAAGAAAAGCCCGCCGAGGGCCTCGTTGTCGCCGTGGGCGCAGGCGCCAAGGACGACGATGGCGACCGCATCGCCATGGACGTCAAGGAAGGCGACCGCATCCTCTTCGGCAAATGGTCCGGCACGGAAGTGACCGTCGATGGCAAGGAACTGCTCATCATGAAAGAGAGCGATATCCTCGGCATCATCACGGACGCCGCCGCAGCGAAAGCCGCCTGAAGGGACCCGGGCGAAAGCCACGTGATCCCTTTTCCGCAACAACTGACAGATCAAGGTTAGCAAAATGGCAGCTAAAGACGTCAAATTTGACACCACCGCACGCGACAAGATGCTCAAGGGCGTCAACGTCCTCGCCGACGCGGTGAAAGTGACGCTGGGCCCCAAGGGCCGCAACGTCGTTCTCGACAAATCCTTCGGCGCCCCGCGCATCACCAAAGATGGTGTGTCCGTGGCCAAGGAAATCGAGCTCGAGGACAAGTTCGAGAACATGGGCGCGCAAATGGTCAAGGAAGTGGCCCAGCGCACCAATGACGAAGCCGGTGACGGCACGACGACCGCCACGGTCCTCGCGCAGGCCATCGTCAAGGAAGGCATGAAGTCGGTCGCGGCGGGCATGAACCCGATGGACCTCAAGCGCGGCATTGACATGGCGACCGTGAAGGTCGTGGAGGCCATCAAAGCCGCCGCACGCGAGGTCTCCGATTCCGCAGAGGTCGCACAGGTCGGCACCATCTCCGCCAACGGCGAGAAGGAAATCGGCCAGCAGATCGCGGACGCGATGCAGAAGGTCGGCAATGACGGCGTCATCACCGTCGAAGAGAACAAGGGCCTCGAGACCGAGACCGATGTTGTCGAAGGCATGCAGTTCGACCGCGGCTACCTCTCCCCGTACTTCGTCACGAACCCCGACAAGATGACGACGGAGCTCGAGGACGCGATCATTCTGCTCCACGAAAAGAAGCTTTCCTCGCTGCAGCCGATGGTGCCGCTGCTTGAATCCGTGATCCAGTCCGGCAAGCCGCTCCTCATCATCGCCGAGGACGTGGAAGGCGAAGCGCTCGCAACGCTCGTCGTCAACAAGCTCCGCGGCGGCCTCAAGATCGCAGCCGTCAAGGCACCGGGCTTCGGCGACCGCCGCAAGGCCATGCTGCAGGACATCGCGATCCTCACGGGCGGCCAGGTCATCTCCGAGGATCTCGGCATGAAGCTCGAGAACGTGACGATGGACATGCTGGGCTCCGCCAAGCGCGTCTCCATCACGAAGGACGAGACTACCATCGTCGACGGTGCGGGCGAGAAGGCCGAGATCGAGGCACGCGTCTCCCAGATCCGTCAGCAGATCGAAGAGACCACCTCCGACTACGATCGCGAGAAGCTCCAGGAGCGCGTCGCGAAGCTCGCAGGCGGCGTGGCTGTCATCCGCGTGGGCGGCATGACCGAGGTCGAAGTGAAAGAGCGCAAGGACCGTGTGGACGATGCTCTGAACGCGACCCGCGCAGCCGTGCAGGAAGGCGTGGTCGTCGGTGGCGGCGTGGCGCTTGTCCAGGGTGGCAAGGCGCTCGAAGGCCTCACCGGTGAGAACAGCGACCAGAACGTCGGTATCTCCATCGTGCGCAAGGCGCTTGAGGCACCGCTCCGCCAGATCGCGGAAAACGCCGGTGTCGACGGCGCTGTCGTCGCAGGCAAGATCCGCGAGTCGAGCGATCTCGCCTTCGGCTTCAACGCACAGACCGAAGAGTATGGCGACATGTTCAAGTTCGGCGTGATCGACCCCGCGAAGGTCGTCCGCACCGCACTGCAGGACGCCGCCTCCATCGCAGGCCTCCTCATCACGACGGAAGCCATGGTCGCCGACAAGCCGCAGAAAGAAGGCGCCGGTGGCGCTGGCGGCGGCATGCCCGACATGGGCGGCATGGGCGGCATGATGTAATCAAGCTGCCTGTCCTCGGCGCTTTGTGCGCCGGGGTGCGCATGATAGATTGGAAGGGCCTCCGCCGGGGGCCCTTTCTTTTTTTGTTTGGGGTCAGTGTTTTGCGACGTATCTTCTATGGCCTTCTCGCTGTTCCGGCTGTCGGGGGCTTCGCTGCGGCAGAGACCGCGGCAGACACACGAGCCGCAATCATCGCCTACGGCGTCAATTGTCAGATCGTGGTGCAAGACATCGTCGAAGAGCAGGACACGATCGACGGGGATGTCATCCTCTCGGGGCGCAAGAAGCCGTGGGAATACGACGCGCAGACGTTCGTCGTGCCGATGGCCACCGGCATTAGCTTCGGCTTCAGCTTTGTCATGACCGCGACCAACGGCGCGCCCCTCACCGCGACGATCACGCACCCGCCCATGGGCGAGGACAGCATGACCCGCCAAACCTGGCAGATGACCTCACCGCCGGAGGGAAGTGGGTCTGGCATCGGCTATGCGCTGGAAGATGGGTTTGAACTCGTCGAGGGGCGGTGGCACGTGGAATTGTCCCAAGAGGAGACCGTCCTCGCGGCGGTCGTTTTCGAGCTTGTTCCGACTGACCGTGCGGCGGAATATCTTGACGCATGTCCTCCCCCCGTTCCCACATCCTGACGGCGCGCACGGCTTGCATCTCGGGCGGGCGTCTCTAAGGCGACGCCATGACCGATGTGAGTGACCTGAAGCGGCGCCTGAGCGAAATCGGCGGGTTCGACCTGCGCCCGGGTATCGTGGATCTCCACGGGGACGGGTTCGAGCGACATCTCGCGCCGCGCCGGGGGGCGCTCAAGAACATGTCCGAGGGCTTGGTGGCGCTCGATGCGGAGCTTGCCGCGAATGGCATCACGACGGCCATGCTGGCGCAATTTTGGTCCTGGGAAGGCGGGATGCGCGGCCCGGATTTCGCCCGCCGCCTCGTCACCAGTCTAGCGGAGACCCAGGGGCTCTTCACGGATATGCGCGTGCAGCTCCGGGTGGAGGTCTCGCTCATCGACGATTTTGACGCCATCGCGGATTTCGTGGCCGAAGCGGGTATCGAGATGGTCGTCTTCAACGATCACCTGCCCCATGAGGCGCTGGCAAAAGGCAAGCCACCGCCGCGTTTGCAGGGCCAGGCGCTCAAGAGCGGGCGATCGCCCGAGGCGCACTGGAAACTCCTTCAGGAGCTCCACGAGCGGCAGCCGGACGTGCCATCCGCCCTGGCGGGCCTCGCGCATAAGCTGGGCGCGCTGGGCGTACGGATGGGCAGCCATGATGACCGGACCGCGCGCCAGAGAGCGGCCTATCGCGGGATGCACGCCGACATCGCCGAATTTCCCGAGACGCGGGAGGCGCTCGACGCGGCGCGCAAGGATCTCAAGGTCCTCGGCGCCCCGAACGTGGTGCGCGGGGGCAGCCACAAGAAGGGCCTCTCCGCGGCGGAGGCCGTCCATGACGGGCTCTGCGACGTGCTTGTCTCCGACTACCATTACCCGGCGCCGCGGCTGGCGGCGCTCGCCCTCGAAGCGAAAGGCATCGATGCCTGGCCGCTCGTCTCCAGCGCGCCGGCCTCCGTGCTCGGCGTCGATCGCGCGGATTTCTGCGTGCTCGACCCTGCGGGGCGCGTCGTGGGCACCCATGCCGCGGGCCGGTGGAGCCATATGACGGCCCCGCTTTACGAGGCGTTGCAGTGAGGCTCGCGGTGCTGACGGCCGTGGTGCTCGTGGCATTCGCGGGCAACTCGGTGCTCAACCGCATGGCCCTCGTGGGCGCGGAGGCCATCGGTGCGCTCGAATTTGCCACGATCCGGGTGCTGGCGGGGGCCCTGATGCTCGTCGTGCTCGCGCGCGTGAGGGAGCGTGGCAGGGCGCGCGACCGCGCAGCGCCGACCGCCGCGCAACTCTCCGCCGCCGGGGCGTTGGCGCTCTACCTGCTGGGCTTCTCGCTGGCCTACCTCAGCCTCCCCGCGGGCCTCGGGGCCCTGATCCTCTTCGGCGGCGTGCAGGTCACGATGTTTGCCGGTGCCGTCCTCGGCGGTGAGGCGGTGCCGCGCGCGCGGTGGATCGGCGCGGCACTGGCCTTTGGCGGGTTGGTCTACCTGTTCTGGCCCGGCGGCGCGGATGCGCCGGATCTGATGGGCGCGGTCCTCATGGGGCTCGCGGCCCTGGGCTGGGGCGTCTACTCGCTTCTCGGCCGCGCCTCGCGGGACCCGCTGGCCGATACGGCGCGGAACTTCCTCTTCGCCATCGTGCCGGTCGGGGCAGCCATGCTCATCGCGGGAGCGGTCACGGGCGGCGAGGCAGTGCCGCTGCGTGGCGCGCTTCTGGGGATCGCGTCCGGCGCGCTCACGTCGGGGCTGGGTTATGCGCTCTGGTTCCGCGTCCTGCCGGAGCTGAAGCCCTCGTTGGCGGCGGTGGCGCAGCTCACCGTGCCGCTGATCGCCATGGCAGGCGGCATGATCTTTCTCGCCGAACCCCTCACGGCGCGTTTCGTCATCGCCTCGGTCATTGTGCTGGGCGGCGTGGCCTACGCCGTTGTGACGCCACGGCGTTGATTGTCTGAGTAGACGCGGGGCCTTACCTTCACGTCATGCTTCGCGTCCTGATCTTTCTTCTCGCCCTGCTGCCCTCGCTCGCGCGGGCCGAGTGCGTTGTCCTGCTCCATGGGCTTGCCCGGACGGAGATTTCCCTGGCGATCCTCGATCAGGCGCTTGAGGCGGACGGGTACGAGACAATCCGCGTGGGCTATCCGTCCACCGAGTTCGACGTGCGCACGCTCGCCGCCGCAGCGGTGCCGGAGGGCATCGCACGCTGTCAGAGCCGTCCGATACATTTCGTGACCCATTCCATGGGCGGTATCCTCCTGCGTGCCTGGGTGGACGTCGCCACCGAGACGGAGAAGGCCCGGCTCGGGCGCGCCGTGATGCTGGGGCCGCCGAACCAGGGCACACCTCTGGTGGACGCGCTGGAGGACTGGCCGCCTTTCGAGTGGCTCAACGGGCCTGCCGGGGCGCAACTCGGCACCGATGACCTCGCCGCCGACCTGCCGCCGGCGAGCTTCGAGCTCGGAGTGATCGCCGGGAACAGGACCGTGAGCCCGATCTATTCCTCGATCATCGAGGGGCCCGATGACGGCAAGGTGCCCGTGGCGGCGACCCGTGTGGCGGGGATGACGGACCACATCACGCTCCCCGTGACGCACACCTTCATGATGATGAACCCGCTCGTGATCGCGCAGGTGAAGCACTTCCTCGAGATGGGCGCGTTCGACGAAGACCTCACACTCATGGAGGCGGTAACGGGCCGATAGGCGGCTCTGTTTCTGCGCGCGGGGCTTCGCCCGTGCTCGAAAGGCACCCGCCCACCGACCCACGCTCACAGGAGGCGATTGACGTGCCCCATCTTGCGGCCCGCGCGGGCCTCGGATTTTCCGTAGAGGTGGATCTGGGCGCCGGTGCCGGAGATCTCGGGCACGCGGTGGATGTCGTCTCCGATGAGGTTTTCCATCTCCACATCGGCGTGGCGGCTGCCATCGCCAAGGGGCCATCCGGCGACGGCGCGGATGTGCTGTTCGAACTGGTCGATCAGGCAGCCCGCTTGGGTCCAGTGGCCAGAATTGTGCACCCGCGGCGCGATCTCGTTCACGACGAGGCCCTGGGGCGTCACGAAGAACTCGACGCCGAGGACGCCCACATAGTCGAGCGCGGAGAGGATCTGGCTCGCGGCGAGGACGGCGTCGGTCTTGAGGCGGCCGGGCACGGCGGCGGGCACGCGCGTGGTGCGCAGGATGCCGTCCCGGTGCACGTTCTCGCCCGGATCGAAGCAGGCCACAGCGCCGTCCTGACCCCGCGCGGCGATGACGGAGATCTCCGCACTGAAGGCCACGAGCCCCTCGAGGAGGACGCCTCCGCCCGCCGCCTCGAAGGCCTTGGCAGGGTCGGCGTCGGCCGAGAGGCGTTGTTGTCCCTTGCCGTCATAGCCGAAGCGGCGGGTTTTCAGGATGCCGCCGCCGAAGATCGGCAGGGTCTCCGCCAGCACGCCCGCTGTGGGGATATCGGCGTAAGGCGCCGTCGTCAGGCCCAGATCGCTCAGGAAATCCTTCTCGGTCAGGCGGTCCTGGCTCGTGGCGAGCGCGCGGCGATTGGGATGGATGGGCGCGTGGGCCTCCACGGCGTCGAGCGCGGCGGTGGGGATGTTCTCGAACTCGAATGTCACCACGTCGCAGGCCCGGGCGAAGGCCATGATCGCGGCGGTATCCTCATAGGCTGCGCAGGTGTGGGCCGCGGCGAGCTGCGCGGCGGGGGCGGCGGGATCGGGATCGAAGATATGGCAGCGAAAGCCGAGACGACCCGCGGCGACAGAGAGCATCCGGCCCAGTTGCCCGCCGCCGAGGATGCCGATGACGGCGCCGGGGGTGAGGCTCATACCGGGGTCTCGGGGATGGAGGCGCTGAGCGCCGCACGCCACGCCTCGAGGCGCGAAGCGAGATCCGCGTCTTCGAGGGCTAGGATGCTCGCGGCCATGAGACCGGCATTGGCGGCGCCCGCCGCGCCGATCGCCATTGTCGCCACCGGGAAGCCGCGCGGCATCTGCACGATGGAATAGAGGCTGTCGACGCCGGACAGGGCCTCTGTCTTGATCGGCACGCCCACCACGGGGAGCCGCGTTTTGGAGGCGACCATCCCGGGCAGGTGCGCAGCCCCGCCCGCACCGGCGATGATGACCTTGATGCCGCGCCCGGCGGCCGCCTTGCCATACTCCCAGAGGCGGTCCGGCGTGCGGTGGGCCGAGACGATGCGCGCCTCGTGCGCCACGTCGAGCTCGGTGAGGATGTCGGCGGCCTTTTCCATGGTGGGCCAGTCAGATTGGCTGCCCATGATGATCCCGACTACAGGCTTTTCGTCCGCCATGGCACCCCTCCGATTGAAGCGCCGCTTATAGCCGGGACGGGCCTCCGCGCAAGCTCAGGCGATGATGTCGGGGGTGAGCTGATCCTCGATCCGCGAGATGCGGTCCTTGAGGTGCAGTTTCTCGCGCTTGAGGCGCTTGAGCGTGAACATGTCGTGCGGGCGCTCTTCCTCGATCTGCTTGATCTCGGCGTCACGCGCGCGGTGCTCGGTGACGAGCACCTTGAGCTCGGCCCGGAGGACCGCCTCCCTATCCATCAACTGCGAGTTCATGCGGTAACCTAGCAGAAAGATCACGGTTTTGGCAAAGCGTGCCGCGCTTGTGCTTTGGCGAATTCTACCCATATTTTCTGCAGGGGGCTGCTCGTTTGGAGGGCCCATCACCGGCGCGTCGCTTTGGAAAGGACATATCGCCATGACAAAACTCACCCTGGGCACGCATCCCTACCTGCTGGGCTTCGATCAGCTCGAGAGACTGGTGGAGCGCACGGCCAAAACGGGAAATGACGGCTACCCGCCCTATAACATCGAGCAGACGTCGGAGCATTCCTACCGGATCACGCTGGCACTGGCCGGCTTCCGCGAGGAAGATCTGCAGATCACGGTGGAGGACCGGCAGCTCGTGATCCGCGGGCGTCAGCGCGACGAAAGCGAAGGGCGCGTGTTCCTCCATCGCGGGATCGCGGCGCGTCAGTTCCAGCGGTCCTTCGTGCTTGCGGACGGCGTCGATGTCGGAGAGGCTCAAATGGAGAACGGTCTTCTCCACATAGATTTGACGCGGGCGGTGCCTGACAAGGTCGTCCAGACGATCACGATAAAGAAAGGCTAAGAGCGATGAATACGAAATTCGAATTCCCCGAAAGCGCTGATGCCCTTGTCTACGTGAAAGAGGTCGCCGTGGCGGAGCTGCCCTCGGAGGTGCGCGCCGAGGCCGGTGATCTGGAGCATCTTTACGCGGTCCACAATGCGTCGGGCGAGCAGCTCGCGCTCGTGGCAGACCGTAAGCTGGCCTACCACCTCGCCCGCGAGAACGACCTGGAGCCGGTGACGCTGCACTGATGACGACCTTTCCCGTGGACTGGGTCGATGCCTTCACGGCCCGGCCCATGGGCGGCAATGGCTGCGCCGTGGTCCATGACGCCGGTGCCCTGTCGTCTGATACCTGCATGCAATTCGTGAAAGAGACGTCGCTCGTGGAGTGTACGTTTCTGGAGGCCTCCGAGGTCGCGGATGTGAAGGTCCGCTATTTCCTGGCGTCCCAAGAGATCCCCTTTGCCGGTCATCCCACCATCGCTACCGCCGCGTCGCTTCGTGCGCGCGGTGTCCTGAGCGGGCCGCGCATGTCTTTCGAGACGGGGGCGGGCATCATCGAGGTGGCGGTGGATGAGGGCCACAGGTTCACGATGACGCAGGCCAAGCCCGCCTTCGGTGCCGTCTGTGACCCGGGCGAGATCGCGGCGATCTACGGGCTTGCCCCAGAGGACATCCTCGGGGTGCCGCAGGTCGTCTCGACGGGCATCGGCTTCGTCATCTCGGTGGTGCGTTCGATCGAGGCGCTCCGGGCCGCCCGGCTGGATCTGGCCGCCCTGAAGGCGCACGGGGCCAAGCTCGGCGTACCGGATGGCACGATGGTGGAGCCCTACCTGATCACTCTGAGTGGGGCAGAGGAGGGCAGTACCTTTTCCCGCCTTCTCCTCGCGCCGCCCTCACCGGCGGAGGACCCGTTCACCGGTTCGGCCACGGGCGCAGCCGCCGCCTATCTATGGCACCACGGCCTCATCGAGTCGCCGACCTACATCGCCGAGCAAGGCCACGACATGGGGCGCCCCGGGCGCGCCTGGGTCGAGGTCATCGGGCCGAGGGAAGCGCCCCAGGCCGTGCGCGTGGGCGGGGAGGCGCATGTCCTCATGTCTGGCACGCTCCACCTCGGGTAACGCTGGCGTGCTTGGCGCGGAGCGCGGAGCGCGGCTAGGCTCCTCTCACGGAGGACCATTCATGCTCAGATTTCTCGTTGCCCTTTCCATCTCAGTCTCTGCCACGCTCGCCAGCGCGCAGGACGCGCCGATGACGCCGGGGCGCGTCGCCCAGATCGCGCAAGCGCTCGATCCGGACGTGACGCTCCGGGGCAATGGGCTCGAGATGACGATCGCCGACGTGCCGGTCATCATCATCATGGACCCGACGGCGGACAGGATGCGCGCCATGGTCCCCATTCGCGACGCGGCCGGCATGAGCTCGGATGAGCTTTCCCGCGTGATGCAGGCCAACTTCGACACGGCACTCGATGCCCGTTACGCGATCGCGCAGGGGCGGCTCTGGGCGGTTTTCATCCACCCGCTGTCACCGCTGGAGCGGGATCAGCTGATCTCGGGGCTTGGGCAGACCGTGAACATCGCGCTGACCTACGGGGCCACCTACAGCGGAGGCGCCATGAGCTTCGGCGGGGGTGATAGCGGCGCGCTTCTTCTGCAGGACCTGCTGGAGCGCGGTCAGGAGCTCTGACCGCGCCGCCTGATTTCGCGGCTCAGGGCCCGTAGGCCACCGACGGCAGCCATGTCGTCAGCGCCGGGAACTCGAAGACGATGAAGAGCCCGAGAAGCTGCAGTAGCACGAAGGGGATGATGCCGCGGTAGATATCCGCGATCGTCACGCCCGGCGGGCACACGCCTTTCAGGTAGAAGAGCGCAAAGCCGACCGGCGGCGTGAGGAACGAGGTCTGCAGTGTCACCGCCACGAGGATCGCGAACCAGACCACTTGCGGCGTCTGCACCTGGTCAAAGCCCGGGATGTCGAGCTCGAGCCCGAGGATCACCGGCAGCATGAGCGGCATGATGATCAGCGTGATCTCGATCCAGTCGAGCAGGAAGCCCAGGATGAAGACGATGAAGAGGATGAACGCCACGACCATGTAGGGGTTCTCGAAGATGCCTTCGACCATGTGCTCGACCACCTCGTCACCGCCGTAGAGGCGCAGCACGAAGGCGAAGAAGTTCGCCGCGAGGAAGATGCCGAGGATGTAGCCCGCGGTGTTGAGCGTGGAGCGGGAGACGTCCCGGAGCACGCCGTAGGACAGGCGGCCATAGGCCACTGCGAGAAGCGTGGCCCCGAGCGCGCCGAGGCCCGAGGCTTCGGTGGGCGTGGCGAGGCCCGCGAAGATCGAGCCCAGGACGAGGAGAATGAGAAGTAGCGGCGGGATGACGGAGAGGAGCACTTCCTTCACGTCTTCCCAGCTCACGCCGCCCGCCCCCTCGGGGACCGGCATGTCCTGCGGGCGTATGAGCCCGTAGAGGACGATGAAGACGATGTAGAGCCCGCCGAGGATCAGCCCGGGGAAGAGCGCGCCCATGAAGAGATCACCGAGCGAGATCGCCAGCTGGTCGGACATGATGACGAGCATGATCGACGGCGGAATGAGGATGCCGAGTGTGCCGGAGGCCGCAATGGTGCCCGTGGCGATGGGCTTCGAATAATTCTGCCGCATCATCGCCGGAAGGGCCATCACGCCCAGAAGCGTCACCGAGGCCCCGATGACGCCCGTTGAGGCCGCAAGGATGATGCCGATCAGGAGCACCGTGAGCGAGAGCCCTCCGCGCAAGCCGCCGAAGAGGCGCTGCATGGATTGCATCATCCGCTGCGCCACCCCCGATTGATCGAGCATGAGCCCCATGAAGATGAACATGGGCAGCGCCACGAGGACCGGGCTCTGGACGATGTTGCCGAAGATCCTCGACGGGACAGAGCCCATCCTGCGCCACTCGATCCCGATCCTGTCGAACTCGATCACATCGCGGAAAGCCGAGCGGAAGGGATCAAGGAAGAAGACCGCGAAGAGGTAGAAGATCAGCGCCACGCCGACGAGGGCCATCGCCACTGGCACGCCCCGGAACAGGAGCACGATGAACGTGCCGAAAATGAGCGCCACGAGGATTTCGTTGAGCGTAAGGAACTGCCCGAGGAATTCGAGGATCGTCAGCATCAACGGGCCCTCCGGGCGAAGAGAACCGCGCCGAGGATGGCGGTCAGACCGAGGGAGACGACCACGGTGAGCTGCGTCTCATAGGGGCCGAACTCGACCTCGCCCATGAGGTATCCGTCCCGCGACACCGCCCGCACGGGCAGGTCGGGCATGGTCAGCCGCGAGGCCCACCAGAGGGCGTAGAAGACCGCGAAATTGATGGTGAGCGCGACCGACGGCAAGAGCCACTTGAAATGAGACCAGCCATCGGTCGTCCCGTGCTCGCCCAAAAGCCGCCTGAGGCGCGAGAAGCACGCCCAGCCGATCACAAGAAAGCTAAGGTTCATCAGGATCTTAAGGATCCATAGATTGTGAAGGCCGTTGGGCGAGGACGAACCTTCCATGGCCTGAACGGAGCTGACGGCGTAGTGGATCGTTACTTCCCAAACGATGAGCGAGAAGGGCAGGAAGAGCCAGCCGAGGGCGAAGAGGTCGATCCTGCGTTTCCGCTCGGGTTTGAAGTGATCGTAGAAGATATCCACGCGGACATGGCTGTTGGTCGTGACCGCGTAGGCCACGCCCACGAGGCAGGCGATTCCATAGAGCCACCACTGGAAGTCGTCGAGCCAGGCCTGGTTGCCGGGACCGATATCGAGCCTGCCGAAATTGCGGAAGAACACCTGGATGACGATGACCATCATCAGCGTGGGAAAGATCCAGGCGGCGAGGTTACCGAGCCCGATGACAAAGCGGTCGCCGCCATTGTGGCTCGCGCGGTCCACCTCGCCGGGATCGGAAAGCTTGATGAGCTCGTCTGGATTGGCTGACACGGGGTCCCCTCCCATCTGATGTCCACACTGCGGTGGGTTAAAAACCCACCCTACGCCCATCGGGTAGGGTGGGTTTCAAACCCACCTGCCGGGGCGAACCGGCAGGTGGCAACGCGCCCCGCGCGGGGGCGGGGCGCGCATCTGATTACTGGCGGGGACGCGGCAGGTAGATGTTGGAATTCCAGAGGTTGTAGCCCTCGCGGAATTCCTGGAGGTCGGCCCAGACCCGCGCGAAGAACTCGTCCTCGGCTGCGAGCTCGTCGGCCACCTCGTTCCAGGTCGCCTCGAAGACCGCGAGCTGCTCGGGTGTCCAGTTCTTGATGGTCACGCCACGCTCTTCGGTGTTCTCGACCATGGCCGCGAAGTTCGTCGCTTCACCCTCGGCATAGTTCGTCGTGACGTTGGCAAGGCAAGCCACTTCGATCTGGCGCTGCGCGCGCTCGTCGAGGTCGTTCCAGCGATCCGCGTTGATCAGGAGCTCGAACATCGTGGCGGGCTGGTGCCAGCCGGGGAAGTAGTTGAACTTCGCGATGTTGTAGAAGCCCAGGCGCGCGTCGATGCGCGGCATGGAGAACTCCGTGGCGTCGATCGCGCCGCGCTCAAGCGCCGGGAAGATGTCACCGCCCGCCAGAAGCGAGGTGGACACGCCCAGGCGCTGCATGACCTCGGCGCCAAGGCCGAAGAAGCGCATGTTCAGACCCTGCAGGTCCTCGAGCGAGGTGATCTCTTCCTTGAACCAGCCAGAGGTCTCCGGCGCGATGATCCCGCAGGGCAGAACCTTCACGTTGAAGCCGTTCATGTCATAGAGCTCCTGGAAGAGCTCGGCCCCGTCGTCATAGAGCATCCACGCGAGGAATTCGCCGGCTTCCGGGCCGAAGGGCACGGCGGCAAAGAGCGACGCGGCGGTCATCTTGCCCTGCCAGTAGCCGGCCGTCGTGTAGGCTGCATCCACGGAGCCGTTGGACACGGCATCAAGGGCCTCGAGCACCGGCACGAGCTCGCCGGGATCGAAATGCTCGAACTCCACCTCGGTGGAAATGCCGTTGATCTTGTCGACGAAATCGAGCGCGGCCGTGCCGAGGATCGGCAGGTTCTGACCGAACGCGGACGTCATCTCGAAGGTTTCCTGAGCCTGCACGGCGCCAGCGGTAAGCCCGGCGACGGCCAGGGCTGCGAATGTCTTCTTCATGGTTTTCCTCCCAGTGCGTTTCAGCGGGCGCAGGTCCCGCCAAGACTGCGGTTCTTGTCGCGAACAGGCCGCAAGTCCGCAACAGGAAAGAGCACAAATGTCGCATTTGCAAGCAATGCATACGTTGTTGCATGCGCTAAAAGACCAAAATGGCCTTTGCCTGCGGGGTTGTGGGTAGGCGCATGCGTCGGGGCCGGACAGGAAAATGGCCCGTGCTCGATGCACGGGCCGATACTTCGGTCGAGGTCTATTCTTTCGAATCACTCCTCTCCGTCGACATATTCTTTCAGGAGCTTTTCGTTTCGGGCTGCTTCCAGCTGCGCGATCCTGTCCTCGGCGCTCTGGGCATCGAAGCGGAACTTCACGAAGTTCACCAGCGACAGCGTCAGCATCAGGACGCCGATGCCCCAGAAACCCTTGGTGGCCAGTGGCACGTCGGTGGAAAGCCACAGCGAAATGCTGAGCATCACGTACGACACGGCGATGCCGAGGCCGTTGAAAAAGATGATGAGCGAGTTGTCCTTGTTGGTCATGGGATGTCTCCTGTCGGGGTGATTTTATGATTTGAGCCGGGCGAGAACGCCAGCGGCCGTGGATTTGGTGGTGCCGCCATAGCCTTCGGCGGCCATGCGGTCCTCGAGGGTGTCGTGGCTGAGATCGCCGTTGATCTCATCGAGGATCTGGCCCTGCTCAAAGGGATCATCCTGTCCGAGCACGCGGTCGATAAGCTCCTGGGCCTCATTGGCCGGGGCCGTGCGGGCGATCGAGCGATTGAGCCGTCTTTGGGTATCGGCCTCGCGGCGTGCGGCCGTGGCGGCGATCTGGCCCTGCTTCAGGTCGATGATGCGCCGATGCATGGCCTCCACCGAGCCCTTGAGCCGGATCACCTTCGCGTCGAGCCGGGCGATCGTGGCGTCCCTGACGATCTTTTCGTTCTCCATGGTGGCGATGGCCCCCGCGGCTTCTTCCGCGAGCGCATCGTTTCCGTCTTCCAAGGCGGCCTTCGCGCGCTCCGTCATCGTGTCGATGCGCTTGGCCAGCCCCTCCACCTGCCGCGTCTCGCTGCGCTGGCGCTGGATGAGCGCGGCAAGCGTTGCCTTGGCCGCGGCCATGCCATCTTCGGCTTCACGGATCTTCTGGGCGATGAGATCGAGCGCGTAGTGATCGCGCACGGCTTCCTCGGCCCGCCGGCTCTCGCCGATGAAGATGGTTTTGAGTGTTGCGAGCATGGTTGTCTCCCTTGCATGAACGCTGTTCACGAAATGCATATGGGAGAGCTTGAACCTCGTTCAAGAAAAAAATTGAACAACGTTCAATTTTTTTGAGGGGCTCTGCTCAGCGCGTGGCGATGTTCGTGAGGACGAGCTCGATCATCCGCTCGAGCTCTTCGAGGGGCACACCGGAAATGCGTCGCTCCAGCCCGAGCAGCACGATTCCGTGCACGGAGGAGAAGAGCGCGCGCGTCATCAGCGCGATATCGGCCTCCGAGTATTCGGGGTAGACCTGCGCGAGGGGGGCCGCGATAAATCCGAAGAGCTGCTTGAGCTCCGCGAGATACCAGTTCGGCACCTCATCCTGCTCAGTAAGTTCGATGTCGAAAAGCGCGCGCCAGAGAGCCGGGTTCTCGGTGGCAAAGTGCAGGTAGGCAGTCGAGAGCGCCACGAGCGTCTCCTCGGGTGGCAGGCCCTTTTGATGCGAGGCTGCGCCCACCGTCTCGCCGATCCGCTTGAAGGTGCGCCCGTTCACGGCCAGGGCGATGGCTTTCAGGTCACCGAAGACCGTGTAGATGGCACCCACAGAGCAGGGCGCCTCCTGCGCGAGGTCCCGGGCCTTGAGCGACTCGAGGCCGCCCTCGGCGATCCGCCGCTCGGCGATGTCGATGAGGCGCGTCCTCAGCGCCTCACGCTTTTCAGTGGTGTCCCGTGCCATGGTTGCCTGAACTACGTTCAGAGGCGCGGCCTGTCTAGTCGCGCGGCGCCGGCGCGCCGCCTTCGAACGCGTTGCCCTCCTCGTAGTCGCAGGGCGCTTCCTGCATCTGGAGGTGCAGGTCGCTTCCCTCGTAGGGATGGGCGCGGGCCAGCGCCTCGTCCACCTCGATCCCGAGGCCGGGGGCGTTCGGCGCGGGGATGAAGCCGCCCTCCACCCGGATCGATCCCTTGATGAGCGCGTCGTGGAAGGGCGTTTCGATCGTCTCGGCCATGAGCAGGTTGGGGATCGAGACGGCGAAGTTGACGTTTGCAGCCCATTCCACCGGCCCGGCATAGAGGTGCGGCGCCATCTGCGCGTTGTGCAGCTCGGCCAGCGCGGCGATCTTCTTGGCCTCCCAGAGGCCGCCCGCGCGCCCCAGCGCAGGTTGCAGGATCTCGGCCGCGCTCTGGCGCAGAACCTCGGCGAACTCCGCCTTCGTCGTGAGCCGCTCACCTGTGGCCACGGGCACCCGCACCGCGCGCGCGACCTTGGCCATCTCGCCCACGGCATCGGGCGGGATCGGCTCCTCGAACCAGAGCGGCGCGTAGGGCTCGAGCGCCTGGCCCAGCCGGATGGCACCGGCGGTCGTGAACTGTCCGTGGGTGCCGAAGAGCAGGTCGGCCCGGTCGCCCACCACCTCCCGGATCGCCTTGCAGAAGGCCACCGACATGGAGATATCGCGCATCCCCGGCATATGCCCGCCACGGAGCGTGTAGGGCCCCGCCGGGTCGAATTTCACCGCCGTGTAGCCAGCATCACAGGCCGCCAGCGCCGCCTCGGCGGCCATCTCGGGCGAGGTCCAGAAGTCCGCGAGGGAGTGCGAGGGCAGGGGATATAGATAGGTATAGGCCCGCACCCGCTCGTTCATCTTCCCGCCCAGAAGCTTCCAGACCGGCACGCCGCGCGCCTTGCCGAGAATATCCCAGCACGCGATCTCGAGCCCCGAGAACGCGCCCATGACCGTGAGGTCGGGCCGCTGCGTGAAGCCCGAGGAATAGGCACGGCGAAACATGAGCTCGATATTCGCCGGGTCCTCTCCCGCCATGTGCCGCTCGAAGACATCGCGGATGACCGCCTCCATGGCGCGAGGCCCCACGGAAGAGGCGTAGCATTCGCCCCAGCCCACGATGCCGTCACTGGTGGTCACCTTCACGAGGATCCAGTACCGCCCGCCCCAGCCCGGCGCGGGCGGCGCGGTAATGATGACATCGAGCTCCTGCAATCTCATGGCTTCATCTTTCCAGAAATACCTCGGGGATGAGGGGGCTGGCCCCACGATCTCAGAACACGATCACGTTCCGCTTGGCCGCGCCGGATTTCGTATCCGCGATGGCCTCGTTGATGTCTTCGAGCCTCCAACGCCCGGAGATCAGCTCATCGAGCTTGAGCCGCCCCTGCGCGTAGAGATCGACCATCCAGGGGATATCCCGCTGGATCACCACATCTCCCATCTTTGACCCCACCATGCCCTGGCCGGTGGCGGCGAGGATCACCGGCTCGTAGGCCGACGTCTGGCCCGTATGCGGCATGCCCACAAGGATCACCCGCCCGCCCGAGGCGAGGTAGCGGGGCGCCTGGTCGTAGGCCGGGATCGCCCCCACGGTGACGATGACCGCATCAGCCCCGCGCCCCATGGCCGCGATGGCCGCGCGCCAAGGCTTGGCTTCGGTGGCGAGGACGCCGTCGGTGGCGCCGAAATCCCGGGCGATGGCGAGCTTCTCTTCGCTCATGTCCACGGCCAGAATGCGCCGCGCACCGGCGATACGCGCACCCTGGATGGCATTGAGGCCCACGCCGCCCGCCCCGATCACGACCACGTCCTGCCCCGCGCGGAGGCCTGCCGCGTTCACCACCGCGCCCACGCCGGTGATCACGCCGCAGGCGATGAGCGAGGCCGCCTCCATGGACATGTCGGCCGTAAACTTCACCACCTGGCTCTGGTCCACGACGACCTTTTCCGCGAAGGCCCCGCTGTTCATGGCTTGCAAGACGGGCGCGCCATCCGGTGTGGAGAGGGGGCCGTTAGCGAAGGTGTCGACACCCGTCTCGCAGATGACCGGGCGACCGGACGCGCAGGACGGGCAGGTGCCGCAGGACCGGATGAGCGTGACGATCACCGTGTCTCCCTTGCGAAAGCCGCGCACGCCCTCGCCCACATCCGTCACCGTGCCCGCGGCCTCGTGGCCATAGACGGCCGGGAGCGTCCCGCCCCAGGCGCCCTCGGCATAGGAAATGTCGGAATGGCAAATCGCGCAGGCCCCGAGCGTCACTTCCACCTCGCCCGCCCGGGGCGCGGCGAGCTCCAGCTCCTCGATGACGAGCGGCGCGCCGAATTGGCGCGCGACCGCGGCCTTGATCCGCCCCATGGCTCTCTCCCTTGCCAGCCCGTTTGTCGCTACCCTCTACGGGCGACGGCAAAGAGCAAGTCCCTTTGCGTCATGCGGTGGCATCGCTACGCCGTTTGCGCGTCACGAAGACGAGGAGGCAAACGAAGACGAGGGCCGAGCTGAGCAGGAAGGGCGCGCCGGGCAGGTAGGTCCCGCCCTCGCGCGTGAAGAGGAAGAAGAGCTGCGTCATGACGAGCGGCGAGATGATGAGCGCCAGCGCCTTGGCCGAGGTGATGACCCCCTGCAATTCCCCCTGCTGGTTGTCGGCCGCCCGACGGCTCATGAGCCCTTGGAGCGCCGGTGTCACCACCGCGCCGAGCGCCGAGATCGGCGTGAGCGCCAGCACAACCCAGCCATTGGTGATGAACCCGAGCAGGATGAAGATGAAGACATTGAAAATGCAGCCGTAAAGGATCGTCCCCCGCTCGCCCAGCCGGGGCATGACAAAGCGGATGAGCACGCCCTGCACCAGCGCCATGGAGATGCCGAAACAGCCCAGCGACAGGCCCACCATGCCCTCCGACCAGCCGAACCGCTCCTGTGTGAAATAGGCCCAGACCGTCGGATAGACGATGAAGGCGAACTCGTAGACGAACGCGATGAGGAGGAGCCGCTGCACATCCTCGAGCTTGGCCACCGATTTGAGCGCGCCGAACGGGTTGGCGCGGCGGAGCTCGAAGGGCCGGCGGATGCGGTCGTCCACCGTCTCGGGCAGCACGAAATAGCCGAAGACGAGGTTGAGCGCCGCGAGCGCTGCGGCGGCAAAGAACGGCATCCGCGGGCCAAGCTCCCCCAGAAGCCCGCCGATGATGGGCCCGAGCACGAAGCCGATCCCGAAGGAGGCGCCGATCAGCCCGAAATTCGCGGCTTTCTTCTCCGGCGGGGAGATGTCGGCGATGAAGGCCGCGGCCGTCGATTGCGTGGAGGTGGCGATGCCTCCGATGATCCGCGTCAAGAGCAGCAGCCACATGGCATGCGCCATGCCCATGATCACGAAATCCACCGCCACGATGGCGAGCGAGCCGAGCAGGATCGGCCGCCGCCCGTAGCGGTCCGAAAGCGATCCGACGATGGGCCCGAAGAGAAACTGCATGCCGGCAAAAAGCGTCGTCATGATCCCGCCCCAGATCGCCGCCTGGCCGAGATCGGCGCCGGTGATGTCGCGGATGAGCGCGGGCAGCACCGGCAGGATGAGCCCGATCCCCATCGCGTCGATTGTGAGCGTGATGATGATGAAGGTGAGCGCCAGGCGCGGGTTGCGGACGGTCTTGGCCATGGTGCCCCTTTTCAGAGGTCAGCCTTAGCTGCTGAACTGCGTGGTTCAAAGCGAATTCGCGTGGGACGGAGCTTTGCGGGCGGGGCCGCGCGGCGCGTGCCTTGTCAGCCCGCCCTCGGCAGAGACCCCGAGGACGCGAGAAATTCCGTGATGAGCGCGGCGTAGCCCTGCGGGTCCTCCACGCAGGGCAGGTGGCCCGTGCCGCGCAGGATCTCGAAGCGCGCGCCCTCGATGAGCTCGACGGTCTCGCGCACGAGGTCGGGCGGGGTGGAGCCGTCCTCGCTTCCCGCGATCCCGAGCGTGGGCAGGCGGAGTGCGGCGGTGGGCGTGTAGAAGTCCGTGCCCGCGATGGCCTCGGAGCAGCCGATATAGCCGTCGACCGGGCACGCGCGGAGCATGTTTTCCCAGAGCGCGATCTCATCGCCAGCTTGGAAGCGTTTCGAAAACCAGCGCTCCATCGTCGGGGCCACTACGGCGTCCATGCCGCCCGCGCGGATCGCCTCGATCCGGCCCTGCCAGATCTCGCGCGTGCCGATCTTGGCCGCGGTATTGGAGAGCACGAGGGCGCTGATCAGGTCGGGCCGCTTCGCTGCGAGCCCCTGGGCGATCATGCCGCCGATGGAAAGCCCGACGAAGGTGCAGTCTCGTACGCCCAGCCCGTCGAGCAGCGCCTCCACATCGCGGATGAGCGCGCCCATCGTGTAAGGCGCCTCCGGCACGTCGCTGAGCCCATGGCCGCGCTTGTCGTAGCGAACAATGCGCAGACCGACCGGCAAACGGGGCACCAGCGCATCCCAAAGCCTAAGATCGGTGCCGAGCGAATTGGCAAATACGATCGGAGCGCCGTCCGGGTCGCCATCCTCGCGGTAATGCAGACGCACATCGCCGGTATCGAAGATCTTCAAGGCGTCAGCCTCATATGCGCGATGATCTGTCCGTGGTCGGAGGCAAGCTTGTTGTAGGGTGCCTCGGGATGGGCCCCATCTGTGAGGTGATCGTTGAGCACGCTGAAATACTCCATCTGCCCCAACGAGCTGCCATGTCCCGGCAGGAAATGGCGGGACATCAGAATCTGGTCGATGCTCTCGAAAGTCCCGCCGAAGGACGTCGTGAAGACCATGTCGCGCAGCGACTTGGCCACGAAGAGCTTTTCTGCCGAATGGAGGCGCACCGCCTCCATCTGCGTGCGAATGAGCGTGTCCTCCTCGTCGGTGTAGCGATCCGAGCGATGCTCTGCGTCGTGGCGCCGGATCCAGGCGTAGTTCTTGAAGGGTGCCTCTCCGCTGATGATCTCTGAACTGACGGCATGCTCCCCGTCGTTGAAATCGCCGAGCACCATGACGGGCTCTCCGGCTTCGAGGCTCTTGAGCACCTCGCGGCGCAGAACCCAGGCTTCTGCCATTCGGCGCAGGGCCGAGCGCAGCGCGCCCAGCGCGCGGCCGGCCGCGTCGTAGTTCACAAGATCCCGTTCGGCCCCGCCGGGCATGAACTCGCCGAGCTTCGACTTCAGGTGGCAATTGAAGACCGTGATGACCGTCCCGCCCACATCCACGCGAAGCTTCATGATCGGCCGGGACGTGCGGCGGATGGTGTAGCTGCCGCCGTCATCACCGCCCAGATCGGCGAAGGGGATCGTAAGCGGCGTGGCCAGTTCCTGGATCACCTCTACCTCGCCCACGAAGGGAAAGCGGGAGAGCACGGCGAGGCCGGGCCGCCGCGCGCCCGGCGCGCCATCATTTACATTCGCGGCGAAGGCGAGATGCAGCGGCTCGTAGGGCGCGAAGGCCAGCTTCCGAAAGATCGCCTTCCTCGCATAGCGCTTCGTCCGGTCAGGGACGACCGCCTCGTTCGCCGCGCGCCCGCGCGCGTTTGTCTCCGCGATCACTTCTCGCAGCGCGCTTTCCTCGAAGATCTCCTGGAAGCAGACGATATCGCTGTCCATCGACAGGAGCTGGTCGGCGAGCCAGTCTTCCTTCCACGCGTATTCCTCGGGCGTGTAGCTTTCGAAGCGGTAATACTCCTCGTCCGCGCCGATCAGGTTCTTCACGTTGAAGGAGGCGATGGAAAACTCGGTCATAGCCTCTCCAATGCACGTTCGAAGACCGCGCGGTCCACGTTGCCGCCGGAAATCGTACAAATCACGGCGTCCCCCTCGGTCTCTTCAGGGTGAAAGAGCGCGGCGGCGAGGGCCACGGCTCCGCCCGGCTCCACGACGAGCTTGAGCCGGAAAAAGGCCAGCGCCATCGCACGCAGAGCCTCCTCATCGCTGACGACGATGCCTGGCCCCACGAGGCGCTGTAGGATCGGAAAGGTCATCTTTCCGGGCGATGGCGTGATGATGGCGTCGCAGAGTCCGCCTGCGCTGCGGGCGTTGCGTTCGATCCGGCCCGAAACGAGGGACCTCGCCACGTCGTCATACCCCTCCGGCTCGACGGGCCGGACCCGGTGGGCGCCCTCGGTGGCGAGCGCGATGCCAGAGGTGAAGCCGCCGCCGCCGCAGCACACGAAGATCTCGGCCCCGTCAGCGCCGGCCTCCCGCGCCTGTTCGGCGATCTCGAGGCCGCAGGTGCCTTGCCCGGCGATCACCTCGGCGGCGTCGAAGGGCGGGATCAGCGTGAGCTGTCTCTCCTCTGCGATGGTCTTGCCGATCTCTTCGCGGCTTTCGCCGTCGCGGTTGTAGAGCAAGACTTCCGCACCCAGCGCGCGTGTGTTCTCGATTTTGATCTCGGGCGCGTCGGAGGGCATGATGATCACAGCGCTGGTGCCGTGGAGCGCGGCGGCATGGGCCACGGCCTGAGCGTGGTTGCCAGAGGAATAGGCGATCACGCCGCGCGCGCGCACGTCGTCGGGGAGCGCCGAGACCGCCGACCATCCGCCACGGAACTTGAACGAGCCCGTGTGCTGGAGGCACTCGGCCTTTACCAGAACGCGCCGCCCGGCGAATTCGTCGAGAAAGGGCGAGCTGAGCAGGGGGGTGCGCCGTACATGGCCCGCACCCCGGGCCGCGCTCGCGCGGATCATGTCGATGTTCATAGGGTGTCCATCCATGCCGAAAGGGCGGCGAGCGCTTCGGGCTCGTCGAGGAAGGGAACGTGTCCGCGATCCGGTACCTCCGCGCGGATCATGTCCGGGCGGCGGAGCGCCATCTCGTCGGCAGTTTCCCGGCTCAGGAGATCGGAATTCGCGCCCCTGATGAGCGCGAGCGGCAGGTCTGCCAGGGCATCGAAGATCGGCCAGAGGTCCGGTGCCGCCGCGGCCTCGTTGCCGAGCACAGCCTCGCGCAAGGCCGGATCATAGGTGATGTCGAGCCCGTCGGGCGCCGCGCGGTAATGCAGCATGACCTCCTGCGCCCAGCGCGTCTCCGGCACATTTCGGAAGCCCGCCATGACCGCGCCGCGCTTCGAGATCGCCTCGTCGAGGGTGCGGAATGCGGGGCGGCGGCCGAGGTAATCCTTGATAACGTCGAGCCCCGTCGTCTCGATCTTGGGGCCGATATCGTTGAGCGCGACGCCGAGGAGCCGCTCCTTGGACGCAAATGCGAGGCCCATGGCGATGAGCCCGCCGCGCGACGTCCCCAAGATGGCCGCCCGCGCGATCCCCAGGTGATCGAGCAACTCGAGCGCATCTTGCCCCTCGTGCTGGATGGAATAGGTCGCCGCGCCCGACCAATCCGAACGTCCGCGCCCGCGGTAGTCCATGCGGATCAGGCGACAGGGCGGCAGGTGCGGGGCGACGTAGTCGAAATCACGGCCCGTGCGCGTGAGCCCGGCGAGGCAGAGGATCGGCCGGCCGGTGCCTTCGTCGGTGAAATGGATGCGTGCCCCGTCGGAGGCCTCGAAATGGGGCATCAGAGCAAGTCCGGAAGGCTGCTCAGGTCGCGCAGCACGTGCTGCGGCTTGCCGGGGAGGCGGTCCATGGGCGCACCAGCGCGGTTCACCCACACCGTGCGGAAGCCGTAGGCGGCGGCATGGGCCGCGTCCCAGCCATTCGAGCTGACGAACATGACCTCGCCCGGCGCGGTGCCGAACATCTCCCCCACCATGTCATAGACCTTGGAAGAGGGCTTGAAGATGCCCACGTCTTCCACGCTGAGCTGCGCATCGAGGAGATCGCCCAGCCCCGCCGAGCGCGCTGCGGCCTCGAGCATCGCCGGTGAGCCATTCGAGAGGATCCCCGTCGCGAGACCGCGCGCCTTCAGCGCCGCGAGCATGGAAGAGACCTCCGGGTAGGCCCCGAGCTCCCAGTAGAGATCGAGGAGACGCGTCCGCAGGTCTTCGCCCGCCAGCCCCGTCGCCTCCATGGCCCAGTCGAGCCCGTCCTGCGTAACCTGCCAGAAATCCGTATGCGTTCCGGCGACCGCGCGCAGCCACGTGTATTCGAGCTGTTTCGTGCGCCAATCGGCGGCGAGTTGGGGCCAGACCTCCGCGAGTTCGGGACGTTCCTCCGCGGCGGCGCGGGCAGCTGCGGATACGTCGAAGAGGGTGCCGTAGGCGTCGAAGATGCAGGTGGTGATCATGGCGCGACGCTGGCACAGGCCGCACGGGTTGAAAAGCCGGGATGCCTCCGGCGGAGGTACAGGGCACAAAGAAACCGGGGATGGGACGCCACTTGGACATCTCGATCTGTGGCGCCGGTTTTACCACGCGCGCGCTGCTTATTTGTGCGTCGTACCTCGGGGAGCGCGAGGGGCTGGCCCCTCGCTCCCGGCCTATCCACGCGTGAAAGAGAAGCCCGTGGCGCGGGACCAATGCGGCTCTCGCTCTTCGGCCAGGTCGGAGAGACCGGTGGCGAGGTGGAGCGCCGTGGCCGCGAGGCCGAGCGCCGCGAGCCCCCAGCTCCCGATGTGGAAGTAGGCCGCCAGACCGCCAGGCGAGAGGGAGAGGGGCCACCAGAAACGCAGCCAGCGGCACAGGTGGCAGCCATCGCCCGCGAGCACGAGCCCGGCGCGGCGATGCTCCGGCGCGGGGTGCTTCTGGGTCAGCATGCGAAGCGCAAGGGTCAGGGGCGCGAGGCCGAAGGCGCCTGCGAGCCAGAGTGCCAGCGTGAGGCCCGTCCCGAGGCCCGCTTGATCGCTCAGGAAGTAGATCGGGCAGGCCACCGCCGCCGACAGACCGCCCTCGATGGTCGCCGCCTTGATGCGCGCCGCGATCATCGCGGTCAGAGATTGTCGGGCTGAGGCATGCCGAGAATGTGGTAGCCGCCGTCGACCATGATGCACTCGCCCGTCGTGCAATCGGCGTAATCGGATGCCAGATAGACTGCCGTCCCGCCGATGGCTTCGAGGGTGGCGTTCTTGCGCAGTGGGGCGTTGGCCTGCGTGAAGCGGAACGTCTTCCGCGCGCCGCCGATGGCCGCGCCGGAGAGCGTCTTCATGGGGCCGGGCGAGATGAGGTTCACGCGGATCCCCTGGGGCCCGAGATCATTGGCGAGATAGAGGACGGTCGTCTCGAGCGCGGCCTTTGCCACGCCCATGACGTTGTACCAGGGCGTCGCTTTCTTGGAGCCCTGGTAGGTCAGCGCCATGATGGAGCCGCCCTCGGTCATCAGCGGCGCGGCGTTGCGCGCCATGTCGATGAGCGAATAGGCCGAGATATCGAGCGAGTTCTTGAAATTCGCGCGCGTCGTGTTCGTAAAAGACCCGGTGAGCTCGGTCTTGTCGGAATACGCGATGGCGTGAACGCAGAAGTCGAGGCTTCCCCAGTCGGCTGCGAGCGTATCGAAGGCGGCTTTTGAGACAGCGTCATCGGTGGCCGAGTAATCCAGCACGTGCTTGACGCCCATTTCCTCGGCGAGCGGGGTCACCTTGGCGCCGAAGATATCCATCTGGCAGGCGAAGGCGAGCTCTGCACCTTCGGCCTTCATCGCGGCGGCGATGCCGTATGCGATGGAGCGGTTGTTGGCGATGCCGGTGATGAGGCCGCGTTTGCCTGCGAGAAGCTCTGCCATGGTGATTACCCGTCGTGCTTGCTCATGATCATGGTGGCGTTGGTGCCACCGAAGCCGAAGCTGTTGGAGAGCACGCTGTCGAGTTCGACGTTTTCGCGGAGCTCTGTGGCAATTTCGTCAGGGCGGAGCTCTGGGGCGAGCTCGGTGACGTTGATCGAGGGGGCGATGAAGCCCTTGTCCATCATGATGAGCGAGTAGATCGTCTCGTGCACGCCAGCACCGCCGAGGGCGTGGCCCGTCTGGCTCTTCGTGGAAGTCACGACCGGGTGCTCTTCGCCGAAGACGCGGCGCACGGCCATCATCTCGGTGACGTCGCCCACCGGCGTCGAGGTGCCGTGCGCGTTGATGTAGTCGATCTTGCGGCCCTCCGGCAGCGTCGCGAGCGCGAGCTTCATGGACCGCTCACCGCCCTCGCCCGAGGGCGCGACCATGTCGTGGCCGTCGGAGGTCGCGCCATAGCCCGTCACCTCGCCGTAGATCTTCGCGCCGCGGGCCTTGGCGTGCTCGAGCTCCTCGAGGACCACCATGCCGCCGCCCCCGCCGATGACAAAGCCGTCGCGCGTGGCATCAAAGGGGCGCGAGGCGGTCTCGGGGGTTTCGTTGTACTTCGAGCTCATCGCGCCCATGGCGTCGAAAAGGCAGGAAAGCGTCCAGTCGACCTCTTCACCGCCGCCCGCGAAGACGATGTCCTGCTTGCCCATCTGGATCTGCTCGGTGCCCACGCCCATGCAGTGGAGCGTCGTGGAGCAGGCCGAGGTGATGGAGTAGTTCTGCCCTTTGATCTTGAAGGGCGTGGCGAGGCAGGCGGACACGGTGGACGACATGCACCGCGTGACCATGAAGGGCCCCATCCGCTTCGGCGCGCCCTTGTTGATGACGGTGTCGAAGGCGGTGAAGAAGTTCGAGGTCGACGGCCCGCCCGAGCCCGCGATGAGACCGGTGCGCTCGTTGGAGACATCGCTTTCCTCGAGCCCGGCATCGGCGATGGCCTGTTCCATGGCGATGTAGCTGTAGGCGGCACCGGGGCCCATGAAGCGCAGCTGGCGTTTGTCGATGTGCTCGGAGACGTCGATCTGCGGGATGCCGGCGACCTGGGACCGGAAGCCGTTTTCCTTGTATGTCGGCTCGGCGCGGATGCCCGACCGGCCCGCGCGCAGCGAAGCCTCCACCTCTGCCACGGAATTCCCGATGGGGGATACGATCCCCATTCCAGTGATAACGACCCGGCGCATATAGCCTCCCACCTGCGGTTTCGCGGGCTTTTAGGGGAGGGTGGACATTGGGGCAAGGGCAGCCGGGCGCAACGGTCTCACCGGAGAGGATAGCGGTAGCCGGTTGCCTGTCGCTGCATTGCTCTCCCGGCCGGGTGCGTGGACGGGGCGGAAAAAAGGAGCGCTGTTGCCCATGGTGCAAGCCCGGCGAACCGGTGTTTTCACTGAGCGTCAGTGTGGAACGCGCGTTTCGGGCGCTCCGTCATGGTGGATTGATGTTCTTTCATGGCGGCTGAACTGGCCCGTCTCGCGGGTTGTTCTTCCCGTCAGTCGCGGTAGGTGGGCCTCCGACTAGCAATGAAGGAGATCCCTATGACACTCGTTCGCAGCCTCGTACTTGCCTCGATCGGATTTGCCGCTCCCGCCGCCGCGCAGGAAGGCTTCGGCCCGCTCGTGAGCCCGGCCGAGCTCAACGCTGAGCTCGGTGCGCCGCTCATCCTCGACATTCGTGGCGATGCCTTTGCCGAGGGCCACATCCCCGGCGCGGTGCAAGCCTCCTACGGTCTCTTCCGCGGCCCCGCCGAGAACCCGGGCCAGCTCGTGGCCGAGGATCATCTCGAAGACGTGCTCGGCGCCGTGGGCCTCGAGCTCGACCGTCCGGTCGTTGTCGTTCACCAGGGCGACTCGATCACCGATTTCGGCGCGGCCGCACGCGTCTACTGGACGTTGAAATCCTCCGGCGTGAGCAGTCTCTCCATTCTCAATGGCGGCGTGAATGCCTGGCAAGAGGCGGGATATGACCTGTCGACCGACGCGGTCGCACCCACGCCCACCGTGGTCGACATCTCCTTTTCCGACGAGTGGCTCGCCACGACGGACGCCGTCCTCGAGATCGTGAATGGTGGCGACGAGGCGCTTCTCCTCGATGCACGGCCCGAAAGCTTCTGGTCAGGTGAGCAGGCGCACCCCGCCGCTGCCCGTGCCGGGACGCTGCCGCAATCCGAGTACTTCGAGCATGCCAGCTGGTTCGACGGCGGCCCCGCGATCATCGATCCCGCCGCGGCCCAAGCCCTCGCGGCCGAGCGGAATTTCGATGGTCAGTCCCAGATTGTCTCGTTCTGCAACACGGGCCACTGGGCCGCGACCAACTGGTTTGCCCTGTCGGAACTCGCGGGCGTTGAGAACGTCAAGCTCTACCCCGAGTCTCTCGTGGGCTACTCCAACGCGGGTCACGAGATGGCCAACACGCCGGGCCTTCTGCAGAACCTGATCAACCAGATCTCCGGCGGCTGACGCCAGCCGGGAAAGGAACCACGCATGAGCGATGTGACGGTAGAACCCCGCGCGCTCCCCAACCTGTCCCGACGCGCCGCCCTTCTCGGGGCGGCGTTTGCCATCGTGTTCGCCGTCGCCGTGCTGGCGGGGGCGCGTTACGGGCTTCTGCTGGCCCTCGGGCTGGGCTTTGGCATGGTGCTCGAGGGGCTGCGCTTTGGCTTCGCGGGCCCCTGGCGGGCGATGATCCTGCGGCGGGAGCCAGGCGGGATGCTCGCGCAACTCCTCGCGATCGGGCTCGTGGCCATCGCGGCCATCCCCTTACTCGAGACCGCGGGGGAGGAGCTCCTCGGGGCCCATGCGCCCGTGGGCTGGGCCATGGTTGGGGGCGCCTTCGTCTTTGGCGCGGCCATGCAGGTGGTGCTCGGCTGCGGCTCCGGCACCCTCGTGAATGCCGGATCGGGCAATCCCGTCGGCCTCCTCGCGCTGCCATTCTTTGCCCTCGGCAGCTTCGCAGGCGCCTATCATCTCTTCTGGTGGACGGGGCTCGGGACCTTCGAGACGGTGGTCTTCTCCGGGTCGTCAGGCCTCGCGCTGACGCTCACGGGGCTGGCCGTATCCGCCGCACTCCTTTGGGCGCTGGGCGCGAAGGGTAAGCGCTCTATCCCGACGCGCCTCCTTTGGGCCTCGGCGCTTGTGGCAGGCCTCGCCATCCTGAACCTCGTCGTGTCTGGCCAGCCCTGGGGCGTGGTCTATGGCCTCGGACTTTGGGCCGCGAAGGGCGCGGTGGCGCTCGGGGCGGACCTGTCGGGTTCGGGCTTCTGGTCGGCGGGCTCCAACGTGGAGCGTTTGGGCGAGAGCGTGCTCACCGATGTGACCTCGCTCACTAATATCGGGATCATCGGGGGCGCGTTCCTCATCGCGGCTTGGCGCGCGGGCGGGCTGTCCGCCCGGCTGCCTTCGCTGCCCGCCCGTGCGTGGGTCGCCACGATCGTGGCGGGGTTCCTGCTGGGCTACTCGTCCCGGCTCGCCTTCGGGTGCAACGTGGGGGCGTTTTTCTCCGGGATTTCCACGGGAAGCCTGCATGGCTGGGTCTGGTTCGTGGCGGCTTTTGCCGGGTCGGTCTGGGGCGTGCGGCTGCGTGCCCGTCTCTTCGAAGGAAGCGCGCCATGACCCGGGTGACGACGGCGACCGCCACGCTGGCGCTCATCGCGGGCCTGCTGGCCTTCGATCTCGCGACGGCGGAGCTCAACCCCTATCAGGCGCCGCCGGTGCTCGCCTTGGGATCCGGGGCGGCGGCGGGTGGCGCCCACTGCGCGGCGCTTCTAGAGTAGGGTGCCAACGTTAACGCCGGCGAGAGCGGGCGGAGCGTACACACTCGGCGGATTGTGCGACTTGTGTAGGCTCGCTCAGCTCTCGCTGAGCGCCACCTTCATGTCCTTGACGGCATAGATCTGCTCGCCGTCGGCCTCCACGATCCCGTCCGCCACGCCCATGGTGAGGCGGCGGGTCTGGATCGCCTTGGTGAACTCGATCTTGTAGGTGAGCATTTTGCGGTCCGGGCGGACCATGCCGGTGAGCTTCACCTCGCCCACGCCGAGCGCGTAGCCGCGCCCCTGCCAGCCGCGCCAGCCGAGATTGAAGCCGGTGAGTTGCCAGAGCCCGTCGAGGCCCAGGCAGCCCGGCATGATCGGGTTGCCCGGGAAGTGACACTCGAAGAACCAGAGGTCGGGCGTGATATCGAATTCCGCGATGATGTGGCCTTTGCCATGGGCGCCGCCATCGGAGGAAATGTCGGTGATGCGGTCCATCATCAGCATAGGCGGCTCTGGCAATTGCGCATTGCCCGGCCCGAAAAGCTCGCCGCGCGCGCATTTAAGAAGATCGTCGCGGTCGAACGTCGTTGGGAAATCGGCCATGCTGCACCCTTGCCTCGATGATTTTGCGCCCCCTAGCATCGGGCGCGCGGGCCATGCAAGGCGCAGACCCGCTGCGATTGCCGTGCCGCCGCGGCGCGCCGCGACATTTGAAACCGTTTGAAAATGGTTCGCAAAATCGCATATATAGCCAGGAAAGCGAGCGAGCGATGACGATCACGAGCCAGACAACATCCGAACGCGGGACCGCGTGGCTGACCGAAGGCGGGCTCCGCCCGACCAAGCAGCGCGTCACGCTGGCGGCTTTGCTCGTGGGCGACGGACGCGACCGGCACGTGACGGCGGAGAGCCTTTATGATGCGTCGCGCAAGGCCGGTGAGAAGGTTTCGCTGGCGACGGTCTACAACACGCTTCGCGCGTTCTGCGAGGCCGGTCTTATGCGCGAGATCACTGTGGACGGCTCGAAAAGCTACTTCGACACCAACATGTCCGACCACCCGCATTTCTTCTGGGAAGACACCAATTCCCTCTCGGACGCGCCTGCGGAAGAGCTGGAGATCAAGCGGCTGCCGGAAGCGCCAGCGGGCGCCGAGATCGCCAAGGTAGACGTGGTGATACGCCTGCGCCGCACCTAGGCGTCAGTCCCTATTAGATCATTCGAAAGACATGACGTGCGCGTGAGCGCGCGTTTACGCTGCGAGCCGTGATCTCTGAGGCGCGAGCCTCCCGGAGTGTCTTTGCCTCTCACCACGTGTTAAATGGCGCACCCACGTGCCTCACCAAAGGAGCCCGAGCGGCCTCAGAACCATTGCCCCGGCTCCATGAGGCCGAGGTCCATGAGCTGGCGCGCCTTCCAGTCGAACTTGACCGAGTTGTGCCAGCGGAAGCTGTTGATCTCGAAGGTCGATCCGGGATTGCGCTTGAGCGCCTTGGCGGTGCGAAACGAGCAGATCGCGGCCGTCATGGAATGGTGCCACGGGCAGGCATAGGTGTTGTATTCGGGATCGTTGAACGTGTGATCTTCCGAGACCTTGAGGCCGGAGCGCGCCTTGAAGAGCGCAACGCGGTCGATCCTCCGCCGCGTCTTGGGCACGTGCTCCTCGAGGCGCCAGCGCAGCCCGCCGAAGAAATCCATCTGCCGGTCGATCGGGTTGCCCCAGCGATCCGTGCGCGCCAGCGCATAATATCCCGTCCGATCGAACATCGCGTCTTCGAGTGAGACGCCGGAGGGGTGACGCTCCAGATCATCGGCGTAGAGATCGACGACGAAGGTGAGGATGGAGTCCCGCCGCTCTTCCGTCGTGAACGTGATCATTTCCGCCACGTTCCGCGTCTCCGAGAACGGGAAGAAGAGGAACTCCGCGTTGAAGCAATAGTAGAACCAGACCGAAGACGGCGCTGCCTTGATGCATCGGTTGACGATCTCGTGCGCCGCGGGGCCGGCCACGAGATCCCACGCGACGCAGACCGATGCGCTCCGGGTCGCGGGCCCGATTTCCACATCCGCGGCGATGAAGGCGATGACTTCGCGAAAGCCCGCCGCGAGGTGATGGGCGAGCGTTTCCTCCACCGCGACCGCGTCCTCGGCGAAGATCAGCGCCACCGGCCCCTTGGCCAGATGCGCTTTGCCCTTGCGCAGGAAGTCATCGACGCTTGCGTAGTTCATGCCCCTGTCTTTCCCGGCTTTTCCTTGCATTGCAAGGCGCCCGTCTTACCCATACTAAGATCACTCTCTCAGCACGTGAAGCAGGCCATGACCAAGAAGCTCTTCATCAAGACCTATGGTTGTCAGATGAACGTCTATGACAGCGAGCGGATGTCCGAGGCGCTCGAGGAGTACGAGGAAGTCTCGAGCCCGGAAGAAGCGGATATGATCCTGCTCAATACGTGCCATATCCGCGAGAAAGCCGCAGAGAAGGTCTATTCGGAGCTGGGCCGGTACCGTGGTCTCAAGGCCGAGAAGCCCGACCTGAAAATCGGCGTGGCGGGCTGCGTTGCGCAGGCCGAGGGCGAGGAGATCATGAAGCGGCAGCCGCTCGTCGATCTCGTCGTGGGGCCGCAGGCCTATCACCGGCTGCCCGATCTCGTCGCGCGGACCCATAACGGGGTCAAGGCGCTCGACACCGATTTTCCAGAGGAAGACAAGTTCGCCCATCTCAAGGGTCGGCCGAAGGCCAAGCGCACCCCAGCGGCTTTCCTCACCGTTCAGGAGGGCTGCGATAAATTCTGCGCGTTTTGCGTGGTGCCTTATACCCGCGGCGCGGAGGTCTCGCGCCCTGCGGAACGCGTGCTGGGCGAGGCGCGCGATCTCGTGGAGCGCGGCGTGCGGGAGATCACGCTTCTCGGGCAGAACGTGAATGCCTATCACGGACACGAGCGTGGCCTGGCGGGCCTCATCTGGGCGCTGGCGGAGATCGACGGGCTCGAGCGCATCCGCTTCACGACCTCGCACCCCAATGACATGGATGACGCGCTCATCGAAGCGCACGGCTCCTGCGAGAAGCTGATGCCCTATCTGCATCTCCCGGTGCAGTCGGGCTCTGACAAGATCCTGAAAGCGATGAACCGCAAGCACACCGCCGAAAGCTACCTGCGGCTGATCGAGCGTTTGCGCGCCGCGCGGCCCGATCTGATGCTCTCCGGCGATTTCATCGTGGGCTTTCCAGGTGAAACGGACGCAGATTTCGAGGATACCTTGGCGCTCGTCCGCGCGGTCGAATACGGCTCGGCGTTTTCCTTCAAGTATTCCGCGCGCCCGGGCACGCCCGCGGCAGAAAAGACCGGAGTGGACCAGGAAGTGGCCACCGAGCGGCTCCACCGCCTGCAGGCGCTCCTTACATCGCAGCAGCGCGCCGCGCAGGACGCTATGGTGGGCCGCGAGGTCAGCGTTCTCTTTGAAAAGACAGGGAGAATGGCAGGTCAGATGGTGGGCAAGTCTGACTATCTTCATGCCGTGCACGTATCTGATCCGGCGGCACGGATCGGACAGATCGCTCGCGTCCGTATTCTCGAGAGCGGTAGCAATTCGCTCGCGGGCGCGATGCTCCACGAGGTGGTCTGAGCCACGACGCCCCACGCGAATCGCGGGGCCGCTTGCCGATCTTGGTGCCGTCCGCAAGGGCGAATGCACCAGATGTAGCGAATAAAGCTTCCAATATATCGCAGATTTGTTAGTCTAAGCCATATTATGTGGCGGTCTTGGCGATAGACACAAAAACACAGCGCCAAGACCTTGGGTCATCGAGCAGATCATGGAGGCCAGGGTGAAGGCAGTAATACAGGCAGTGGGCGCCGCCGCGTTGGCGGTGGCCCTCGGGGCGAGTGGCGCGAGCGCGCATCAGACGACCGGGGAGCCCTTCGACCACGTGCACAACGATCAGAAACGCGTGGTCACCGGGGAACGGTACATCCCCACCATCTGGATTGACCCGGATGGATGCGAGCACTGGGTCATGGATGACGGCTGGGAAGGCTTCATGTCCCTGAAGGTGGACCGCCAGGGCAGGCCCACCTGCCGGAAGTCGTCCATCTGCGCCACGATCCCCGGCAACGCGTTCGAGCCGCACGGTGTCTGGATGTCGCGCTCAGCCAAGCAGCAAGTCATGGACTTCTTCGCCAAGGACGACTCCGCCGCCTACAAGATCATCGGTCATACCAACATCACCGGCAACGACAGACGAAACGTCAGATTGTCGACCGGTCGTGCCCAGATGGTGGCGTCGATCGGCCAGTCGGCCGGGCAGCGCATCGTGGGCGTGGATGGCCATGGCGGGCGGCACCCCAAGGTGCACAAGTCCTCCCATGAGAACAGCCGCGTCGAAGTCATCTGCCTGCGCTAACGAGAAGGACCTGGGGATATGAAAAGCATGAGAGCAATCGCGGCGCTGGGCGCCATGGGTCTCCTGGCCGCCTGTGCCGAGGGTGGGGGTGATGGTTTCATCGCCGCTGGCGGCCTCGGCAACTTCGCCGACGCGCGCACGGCCGATAAGACGGTTGATCGCGGGCGCGACGCCAAGGACCTCACACAGCTCGTGGCGGGCATCTGGATCGACCCGAACGGTTGTGAGCACTGGATCATCGACGACGGTGTGGAGGGCTATCTCTCCCAGCGCGTCGATCCCTATGGCAAGCCCGTCTGCGGCGGTCACGGTGCCGAGACCATCGCCACAGGCCCCTTCAAAGCGGGGACCAACGTGCCTGACCTGGCGAACGCCAACTGATTTGGCTGACTTGGGCATCTGCCCGAATGCCGAGCGCCGCGCGGGTGACCGTGCGGCGTTTTTCGTTCCGGGCCCCGCGCGCCTTGCGCCGGGCTCGCTCGGTTGGCACGCTGCGCTAGATACCTTTCGAGAAATGACCGATTCATGAGCGGAGATCTGATTGGCCTTTAGCCCCGACACCCCGGTGATCGACCCCGATGCGATCGGGGAGACCCGCCTCGAGTTCCCGGACAATTTCCTTCTGATCGATCTCTGCGGCGAGTATGACCGCAACCTCACGGAGCTCGAAGCCAAGCTCGGGTTGCAGATCGTGCGGCGCGGAAACCAGCTCGTCCTTCTGGGCGACGAGGCCACGCGGACTGCCGCGGCCGAGGTGCTTGAAGCGCTCTATGCCCGCCTCGAGCAGGGCCGCGAGGTGGAGCCCGCCGATATCGACCGCGAGCTGCGCATGGGGACGTCGGCGGAGGGGACGGGCACGCGGGACGGGGACCAGATGGACCTGCTCCCGGGCGCGCGGGTGGAGATCAAGACCCGCAAGAAGCTCGTCGAGCCCCGCACCGAGGCGCAGAAGGCCTATGTCAAAAGCCTGTTCAACCACGAGCTTGCCTTCGGGATCGGCCCGGCGGGCACGGGCAAGACCTACCTCGCCGTGGCCGTGGGCGTGAACATGTTCATCCAGGGCCACGTGGACAAGATCATCCTCTCGCGCCCCGCCGTGGAGGCGGGCGAGAAGCTGGGCTTCCTGCCCGGCACGCAGGACGAGAAGGTCGACCCCTACATGCAGCCGCTCTACGACGCGCTACATGACTTCCTGCCCGGCAAGCAGATCGAGAAGCTCAAGGCCGAAAAGACCATTGAAATCGCGCCCTTGGCCTTCATGCGCGGGCGCACGCTGGCGCGCGCCTTCGTGGTCCTCGACGAGGCGCAGAACGCCACCTCCATGCAGATGAAGATGTTTCTCACGCGCTTGGGCGAGGGCTCGCGGATGGTCATCACCGGGGACCGGAGCCAGGTGGACCTGCCCCGCGGTGTCATGAGTGGCCTGCGCGATGCCGAGAGGCTCCTGAAGGGCATCCCGAAGATCAGCTTCAACTATTTCAGCTCGAAGGACGTGGTGCGCCATCCGCTCGTGGCGGCAATCATCGAGGCCTACGACGCTGATGACCCCACGGGCTGAGCGCGCTGCTCTCACCCTCTTAATCCGAACACGGAAAGCGCCGCATATCCCGGCGGCAGCGGTCGCGCGCGATCCGCGCATGGCGCGCGGCCTGGCGGTCCTTACGCGTGCATCGTGCCGCGCGGTCTGGCCGCCGGGGGTCGCCCACCTAGCTTGGTGACCCAGCGTAATTGAGGAGTACCGCCGATGTTCGATGCCACCGCCTGGACGCTTCCCGAGACGACACTCGACCCGGTCGATATCCGCCGCGCGGCGGCGGAATCCGGCGCTTGCTGCGTGCGCGGTGCCGGGCTCGACGACGCGGCCTTCGTCGCGCTTCTCGAGCGCTTCGGCCCGCTCATGTTCACCGATGGCGAGACGGCGGTGCCGGGCCACGCGGCGCTCAACATCGTCACGAATGCCGGGCGCGCGACGCCGCCGCGCTCGCGCTTTCATTCCGACAGCACCTATTTCCGGCGCCCGCCGCTCTTCACCGCGCTCCGCGTGGTGGAGGTGCCACGCGCGGGGGGCGGGACGGTCATCGTGGATACGCGCACGCTCTGGGACGGGCTCCCGGATGCAGACAAGGATGCGCTGCGCGGTGTCCGCGTGCTGCACCGTGTTTCGGGCCTCGATGTGCCAGACGGCGCGGAGACCGAGGCGTGGCACCCGCTGGTGCGCCGCCAGCCCGAGACCGGGCGCGCGGGCTTCTTTCTCACCGTGCCGGAGCGGATGGTGGAGGCCGAAGATGCGGCGGGCCGTGACGTCACCACGCTCGTCCATGATCTCTACGAGGAGGCGCTCTCGCTGCCGGTTGCCACGCATCATTGGCAGGCGGGCGATCTTCTTTTCTGGGACAACCGGATCACGCTCCACAAGGGCGATCACCGCGCAGTGGACGGCACGCGCACCCTCCATCGCGGGATGGTGGAGGGCGAGGTGCCCGAAGCCGCTTGACGCGCGCGCTGCGCCCCGGCAGGGCGCGGGGCCATGGATTGCGAGATCGATATCATCGTCGAAGACGCGCGCTGGGGCGATCTGGAGCCGCTGGCCCAGCGCGCCGTGGAGGCGGTGTTCAACGGCGTCGGCCTCGTGGGCGATGTGGCGCTGCTCGCAGCAGATGATGCGCGGGTGGCGGAGCTGAACGCCCAGTTCCGCGGCAAGCACGCACCGACGAACGTGCTGAGCTGGCCCACCGAGGAGCGGGGCGCGGCGCAGCCGGGCGGCACGCCGCGCGTGCCAGAGACCCGCGAGCTTGGCGATATCGCGCTCGCCTACGAGACCTGCGCACGCGAGGCCGAGGCACAGGGCAAGCCCTTCGCGGCGCATGTCACCCATCTCATCGTGCACGGAATGCTCCATCTTTTGGGCTATGACCACGAAACGGAGGCAGATGCCGCGCTGATGGAGGGGCTCGAAGTGGAAATTCTTGGCAATCTCGGATACCCTGACCCATATTTGACGCAGTGATTTGAACCAGGCTGGAGGCCATGGCCGAAACATCGGAAGGATCGTCTGACGCGGCGCGTCGCGCGCACGCCACGGGCGAAGGAGAGAACGGGGCGGCACGGACCGCTCCGGATGACGACAGCAAGGACAGCGAAGCGCAGGCGGAGCCCGGGTTTTTCGGCCGCCTCGTGCAGGCCCTGAGCCCGAGCGAGGGGAACGAGGCCCCGGCAGTGGCCGTCGTCGGCGCGCCGGGCATGGTCAACTTGCGCCGCTTGCGCGTGGAAGACGTGCTCATTCCCAAGGCCGATATCGTGGCGGTACCCGACAGCGTGACCATGGAAGAGCTCGTCGATGTCTTCCGCGAGAGCGGGATGACGCGGCTCCCGGTCTACGAGGGGACGCTCGACACGCCGCTGGGCTTTGCCCATCTTAAGGATTTCGCGTTGCTGCACGGCTTCAACGGCACGGGCGACGCGTTCGACCTGCGCTGCATGGTTCGCGAGCTTCTTTTCGTGCCCCCGTCCATGCCCATCGGCGTGTTGCTCACCAAGATGCAGACCGAGCGCATCCACATGGCGCTGGTCATCGACGAATATGGCGGTGTCGACGGGCTCGTGACGATCGAGGATCTCATCGAACAGGTGATTGGCGAAATCGAGGACGAGCACGACATCGAGGAGGGCAACTTCTGGACCGAGGAGAAGCCCGGCGTCGTGCTCGCGGATGCCAAGACGCCGCTCAGTGATTTCGAGGAGGCCCACGGCCTCGCGCTCACCGAGCATGACGACATCGACGAGGAGGAGATCGACACGCTCGGTGGCCTCGTCTTCATGCTCTCGGGCCGGATTCCTGCGCGGGGCGAGGTCGTGCCGCACCCGTCGGGCCCCGAATTCGAGGTGGTCGATGCTGATCCGCGCCGCATAAAGCGGCTGCGCGTGCGCTTCGGTGCGCAAATGACGGCCGCCTCCTCCGATCCCCACACCCACACGGCACCCGATGGACGTCGCGCGGCTGCGGAGTGACACGCTCGCCAGTCTTCGGCCCACGGTGCTGGCGGTCTTTTTCGCCGCCGTGGGCGCGATCGGAGCCCTGGGGCATCCGCCGGCGGGGATGCTCCCGCTCACCCTCATCTCGCTCGGCGCGTTTCTCTGGCTCAGGCCCTGGGAGCTTTCTCTGCGCCGCGCGGCCATCGCGGGCTGGGGCTACGGGGCGGGCTATTTCGCGCTGACGCTCCACTGGATCGTGGAGCCCTTCCTCGTGGACGTGGCACGCCACGGCTGGATGGCGCCCTTTGCGCTGTTTCTGATGGCCGGTGGTCTGGCGCTTTTCTGGGGCGCGGCGGCGGCGCTGGCTGCGTGGCGGCGGAGCGGGCTCGTCTTCGTTTTGGCCTTTGCAGGAGCAGAGCTCGCGCGCGCTCACCTCTTCGGGGGCTTTCCCTGGGGCATGCATGTCACCGCATTCGTCGATGTCGTGCTCTACCAGGGGGCGGCCTGGCTCGGGCCCCATGGTCTCACGCTCGCCGTGGCACTGGCGCTACTCGGGCTCGTGGAGGGGGTGCGGGCAGCCGGGGCGCGCGCCGCGCTGCCCCGCGTTGCGGCACGGCGGCTCATGGGGCTGGCGCTCGCGCTCGGCCTCGGTCTCGCCGTCTTCCTGCCGCCGCTCGAGGCGCCTGCCGCCGCGGGCGATGCGCCGCTTATCCGCACCGTCCAACCCAATGCCGCGCAACAGCTGAAATGGCGCGAGGACATGCGGCCGCTCTTTCTCGAGCGCAAGATGCGCGCCACGGCCGCGCGGCCCCATGCCGATCTCGTGATCTGGCCCGAGGTGGCGCTGACGACTTGGCTGCAGGAGGGCGGGATCACCTTCACCGAGGCCGCCCAGCGCGGGCGGGGCGCAGAGATCTTCATCGGCGCCCAGAGCTGGCGCGACGGCCAGGCTTGGAATGCGCTCGCCCATGTCGGGGCCGGAGGCAACCTGCGCGGCGTCTACGAAAAGCATCACCTCGTCCCCTTCGGCGAGTACATGCCCCTGGGCTGGCTCTTTTCGCGCGTGGGGATCTACGGGCTCGCCGCCAACGAGGGCTTTGGCTTTGCGGCGGGCGCAGGGCCCAAGGTGCTCGACGTCACCGGCATCGGGCCGGTGCAGCCGCTCATCTGCTACGAAAGCATCTTTGCGCACGAGGTGGGCCGCGGCGTGGACCGGCCGCGCCTCATCGCCGTCGTCACCAACGATGCCTGGTTCGGCCAGCTCGGGGGGCCGGCGCAGCATCTCATGCAATCCCAGGCGCGGGCCATCGAGCAGGGTTTGCCGGTGGCGCGGTCGGCCAATACCGGGATTTCGGCCATTATCGATGCGCGTGGAAGGCTGGTGGCCTACCTCCCGCTCGGGCGCTCGGGGCACGCGGACGCGGCGCTGCCCGCCGCGCTGCCGCCCACGCTTTATGCCCGGCTGGGCGAGGTGCCCTTCGCGGCCCTCGCGGTCCTTGCGCTGCTCAGCCACATGCTCGCACGTCACCTGCGCTCGGGCCGCTTTCAGGATTGACGCCCCCACCGGGCGCGCGTAGCGGTGCGCTTCACGACCGTCACAACGGCTTCCTGGCGTGACGGCGACACTTTCAATGGAGCACCCCCCATGGCCCGCCAAGACTATATCTTCACCTCCGAATCCGTATCGGAGGGTCACCCCGACAAGGTCTGCGACCGGATCTCCGACGCCGTGCTCGACGCCTTTTTGGCCGAGGAGCCCGAGGCGCGCGTGGCGTGCGAGACCTTCGCCACCACGGGTATGGTCGTCATCGGCGGCGAGGTGGGGCTCTCGGATGCCGAGCAGCTCAAGAAATACATGGGCTCGATCACCGAGATCGCGCGCGATTGCATCCGCGACATCGGCTACGAGCAGGACCAGTTCCACTGGAATACCTGCCGCGTGATGAACTTCCTGCACGAGCAATCGGCCCATATCGCGCAGGGCGTGAACGCCTCCGGCAACAAGGACGAGGGCGCGGGCGACCAGGGGATCATGTTCGGCTATGCCTGCAAGGAGACGCCCGAGCTCATGCCCGCGCCGATCCACTATGCCCACCAGATACTGAAGCGCCTGGCGGAGGTGCGGAAATCCGGTGCCGAGCCGCTCCTGCGGCCCGACGCCAAAAGCCAGCTTTCGGTGCGTTACGAGGACGGCATGCCAGTGGAAGTGACCTCCGTCGTCCTCTCCACCCAGCACGCAGACGAGCGTCAGAGCTCCGATGACATCCGCGCCATCGTGGAGCCCTACATTCGCGAGGTGCTCCCCTCTGACTGGCTCTCGGACAAGACGGAATGGTGGGTGAACCCCACCGGCACCTTCGTCATCGGCGGCCCCGATGGCGACGCGGGCCTTACGGGCCGCAAGATCATCGTCGATACCTATGGCGGCGCGGCCCCCCATGGCGGCGGCGCGTTTTCCGGCAAGGACCCAACCAAGGTGGACCGCTCCGCCGCCTACGCGGCGCGCTACCTCGCCAAGAACGTGGTGGCCGCGGGCCTCGCCGAGCGCTGCACCTTGCAGCTCTCCTACGCGATCGGCGTCTCGAAGCCGCTCTCGATCTACGTGAACACCCACGACACGGGCGAGGCTGACGAGGTCGCCATCGAGCGCGCGGTCGCGAAGGTCATGGACCTCACCCCGCGCGGCATCCGAACCCATCTTGGCCTCAACAGGCCGATCTACCAGCGCACAGCAGCCTATGGGCATTTCGGGCGCGCGCCGGAGGACGATGGCGGGTTCTCCTGGGAGCGCACGGATCTCGCGGACGCGCTACAGAAGGCCGTCTGAGCCTCATGACAGGAGGTCCCGGATCACGTCCGGGACGGGACGCGCATGACCGACCGGAAGCACCCGAAGGCCCCGTGGCGCAACTTCTACGGGCGCACCAAGGGCAAGACGCTCAAGCCCGCACAGGAACGCGACCTGGCCGAGCTCCTGCCGCGCTGCGCGCTGCCGGGTGTGTCGTGGTCCGACAATCCCGGGCGCGCGCCGCTTGATCTCGCGCGCTTCGACGGGCGCGCGCTCTGGCTGGAAGTGGGCTTCGGGGGCGGTGAGCATCTCGCGGCGCAGGCGGCCGTCCATCCGGACGTGGCCTTCATCGGCTGCGAGCCCTTCGTCAACGGGGTGGCCATGCTCCTCGGCAAGATCCGGCGGGAGGGGCTTCAGAACGTCTGGGTCCATCCCGGCGATGCCCGTGATCTCTTCGATGTGCTGCCGGAGGCGAGCCTTTCGAAGGCTTTCCTGCTCTACCCGGATCCCTGGCCGAAAACGCGCCATCATCGGCGGCGCTTTGTGACGGCCGAGCATCTCGAGCCGCTCGCACAGGCCCTAAAGCCTGGCGCGGCGTTCCGCGTGGCCACCGACATCCCCGATTACGTGCGCCAGACCCTCGAAGAGGTGCCCCGCGCGGGCTTTGACTGGACCGCGGACTGCGCTGCCGACTGGCGCTCGCCCTGGGACGATTGGCACCGTACACGCTACGAGGCGAAGGCCATCCGCGAGGGCCGGGTGCCCCATTACCTGAGCTTCACGCGGGCCGGGTAGGGCGGGTGCCTCCCTTCGCAGCCGCGAGGAAGGCTTCCGGTAAGGGGGCTGCACTTCCTTTGAAGGTAGAGGCCGCGTCCCCGCTGTGTCTCTCCCAAACATCTCCTTGAGTTTGGGGGCTGCCCCCAAGGTTGTGATGGACGCCGCCGGGCACCGGCGGTAGGAGCGGCGCGGGCAAGACGGAGGCAGGCATGTCCGGGCACGGCAAGGCGATACCGATGACAGCGCGCGCGGCGGGGCCGCTCAAGGGCGAGGCGCAGGTCCCCGGCGACAAGTCGATCTCTCACCGGGCGCTGATCCTGGGCGCGCTCGCGGTGGGCGAGACGCGGATCGAAGGGCTCCTCGAGGGCGATGACGTCCTCGACACCGCCCGCGCCATGGAGGCCTTCGGCGCTGAGGTCACGAACCACGGCGGCGGGCGCTGGTCCGTCCACGGCGTGGGCGTTAATGGCTTTGCGGAGCCGGACCGGGTCATCGATTGCGGCAATTCCGGCACCGGCGTGCGTCTTATCATGGGAGCCATGGCGACGTCTCCCATCACCGCCACCTTCACCGGTGACGCCTCGCTCACGAAGCGCCCCATGGGGCGGGTGACGGACCCGCTCGCACTCTTCGGGGCCGCGTCCCATGGCCGCTCGGGCGGGCGGCTGCCGCTCACCATAGTGGGCGCGGCGGAGCCACTGCCGGTGGATTACGCCGTGCCGGTGCCCTCGGCGCAGGTGAAGTCCGCCGTCCTCCTCGCCGGGCTCGGCGCCCCGGGCCAGACGGTCGTGCGGGAGCGGGAGGCCACGCGGGATCATACCGAGCGGATGCTCGCCGGGTTCGGCGCGGAGATCACCGTGGAGGAAACGAACGAAGGCCGCGTGATCACCCTTACGGGCCAGCCCGAGCTTCAGCCTCAGGAGATCGTCGTCCCACGGGATCCGTCTTCGGCGGCCTTTCCCGTCTGCGCCGCGCTCATCGTGCCGGGCTCGGATGTGCTCGTGCCCGGCATCGGGCTCAATCCGACGCGCGCAGGGCTCTACACGACGCTGAAGGAGATGGGCGCGGATCTCACCTACGAGAACCTGCGCGAGGAGGGGGGCGAGCCCGTGGCCGACCTGCGCGCCCGGCACTCGCCCGACATGAAGGGCATCACCGTGCCCGCCCATCGCGCGGCCTCCATGATAGATGAATTTCCGATCCTCTCCGTCGTCGCGGCCTATGCCCACGGGCGCAGCCATTTCGAGGGCGTGGGCGAGCTTCGCGTGAAGGAGAGCGACCGAATTGCGGCCATGGTCGCCGGCCTCCGCGCAAATGGGGTGGAGGTGGAAGACACCGCCGACACCATGACCGTCCTCGGCACGGGCCGCGCGGCGGGCGGCGCGGAGGCCGCCACCCATCTCGATCACCGGATCGCCATGTCCTTCCTTATCCTTGGGATGGCCTCGGAGGCGCCGGTCTCCATCGATGACGGACAGCCCATCGCCACCTCCTTCCCGATCTTCGAGCCGCTCATGGCCGCGCTCGGGGCCGAGATCACGCGGGACGCCGGATGAGCTTCTGCGTGGCCATCGATGGGCCCGCGGCGGCCGGGAAAGGCACGATCGCGCGGGCGGTGGCCGCGGAATTCGGGCTGGCCCATCTCGATACCGGGCTCCTTTACCGCGCGGTGGGCGCGCGCATGCTCGCGGGCGAGGCACCCATCCCGGCTGCGCAGGCGCTCACGGCGGAGGACGTGGCCGATGAGGGCAGGCTCCGGAACGCGGACGTGGCCCAAGCCGCCTCCAAGGTCGCCGTGATCCCCGAAGTGCGCGCGGCCCTCCTAGACTTCCAGCGGGCTTTTGCCGCGCGAGCGGGCGGCGCCGTCCTCGATGGGCGCGACATCGGCACCGTCATCTGCCCGGATGCGGCGGTGAAGTTCTTCGTGACGGCCTCCGTGGAGGCGCGGGCCGAGCGGCGCTACGCAGAACTCGTCGAGCGCGGCTTCGAGGCGGATCTCTCGGAGGTCGCCGCCGATGTGGCCGAGCGTGATGCCCGCGACCGCGGCCGCGCGGACGCACCCATGGTAGCGGCCGAGGGCGCGATCCTCCTCGATACCTCCCTCATGAGCCGAGAAGAGGCCGTGGCGGCGGCCATCGACGCTGTGCGCGCCGCGGGAGGTGTGCCGGGCTGACGCCCGGCCCCCCGTTTTTCGTGCGATCGGTGCGCGATGCGCACCCTACGGATCAGAGGCGCGGTGCATGCGCGCCCGGTCAGTTCTCCATGAGCTCCACGCCCTCGAGGTCGAAGCCGTCGGCGACCGTGCCCCGCACGGTGAGGAAGCCCGCGCCGTCATCCTCCTGCACGGCTTCCACGCCGGTTTCGCCGTCGTCGTTGCCCTGCGCGTCCACATCCGTGACCGAGGCGATGAGATCGCCCTCATCGGCCTCCTCGAAGACCAGACCAGGCCCGCCATTGCCAGTGACGCGGCTGGCCACGATCTCCACGATGCCGTCGCCCGGGCCTTCCTCGGTGAACTTGATGGCGTCGTCGGTGTTGCCGTCGGCGCTGAGCGCGTTGACATAGAGCCGGATGTCGCCCGCGTCTTCCTCGTCGAAGTCTAGGCCCTCGTCGAGGTTGCCGGTGATGTCGCCTAGGATGAAGGCCGCGTGGATCGAACCCGGGCCCGCCTCGTCGATGTCGAAGCCGTCATCGAGGTCGAGGCCGAAGGCGAATTCCTCCACGGAGCCGTCGTCGTGGAGGTCAACTTCGCGCTCGATGCAGGTGTCGTCGGGGGAGCCCGTCACCGCCGGGGGCACATCGGCCTCGGCGAAGGCGCCCGCCTCGAATTCGCCTTCCGCCGGGTCGGGGAGGAAGGTGTTGAGGATGGCCGGGTCGCAGTAATTGCCGTTCGTGACAGCGTTGAGGCCCACGGCGGTCACGATGACATCGCCCTCCTGGCCCTCGTCGAGCTCGATGCCGTCGGCGCCCACATTGGTGAATGTGGAGTTCGCCGCGGTGAAGAGGATCGAGCCCGCGCCGCGTTCGTCCACGCGCAGGCCGTCGGCGTCGAAGGCGCCGGTGCCCGCGGCATCCACGGTGACGCCCGCGATGGCCAAAGAGATCGAGGCCGCCGAGCCTTCGCCCGCGCCGCCGCCGCCCCCGCCGCAGGCATCCGCGAGGCTGCAATCAGAGACGTGGATGCCGTGATTGGCGACGCCCGCGACGCTCACATCCGTGAGCGAGACGGAGACGGTGCCCGTGGCGTCCTCGGGAACGCGCACGAAGAGGCCCTTGCCCGCGGGGCCGTCCATGTCGCCGCGGTTCTCGATGGAGAAGCCGCCGGGGCCAACGAGTGCGAGACCCGTAATGGTGACGTCCGCCCCCTCCGTGATGGCGAGGATGTCGGCATTGGCGGACATGGTGATCGTGTTCCCGCCGCCCACGATGGTGAGCGGGTCGGTGCCGGAATAGGTGAGCGTGGTATCGCTTGCCACGGGCCCCGTGACGATGACGGTGCCGCCCGCGTCGAGCGCAGCCTGCAGGTCGGCCGCGTCCATGGCATGGCCACCCGCGGAGGCGACGGAGGCGGCCAGCGCCAGGGCCGAGACGCTCGCGGACAGATGGCGTGGCAGATGCGCGGACGGGCGGCCCGTCAGATGCATTGTCAGGATGCGGTGCATGTGGTGTCTTCCTCTTCGACTGGGTGCGGACCGCAGCCGTGCCTAGGCGCGCAATGTGACGGTTCGGTGACAAGGCATGAGGAGTGACAGGCATGGAGATGCGGACAATCGGCGGGCGCGAGGTGAGCGTCCTCGGCGTGGGCGGCATGTCGTTCTGCGACTTCTACGGGGCGACGGACGAGGCCGAGAGCCACGCCGTCCTCGATGCGGCGCGCGACGCGGGCGTCACCCATATCGACACCGCTAATGTCTATGGCGCGGGCAAGAGCGAGAGCGCCATCGGCTCCTGGCTCGCCTCGCGCGGGGGGCGTGACGGGCTCTTCATCGCCACGAAGGCCGGCATCGCGCGGGGCATCGGGGCCGCCGCGGGCAACTTCAACAACGACGCGGCCTATCTCGAGGCGGAGCTCGACGGGTCGCTGAAGCGGCTCGGGGTCGACCATGTCGACCTGTTCTACATCCATCGCCGCGACCAGAGCATCCCCATCGAGGCGGTGACCTCCGCGCTGGCGCGTCTCGTGGAAAAGGGCAAGACGCGCGCGTTCGGGTTCTCCGAGATCTCGCCCGCCAGCTTGCGGCGCGCCGCTGCGGTGGCCCCCGTGGCCGCGGTCCAATCGGAATATTCGCTCCAGACCCGGCAGCCGGAGCTCGGGCTCCTCCAGGCCTGCGAGGAGCTGGGGACGACGCTCGTGGCCTTCTCGCCCGTGGGGCGGGGGATGCTGACGGACTTGCCGCCGGATGCGGGGAAGTACGCGGACCAGCCGTGGATGTCGGCAAACCCGCGCTTCGTGGAACCCAACCTCAGCGCCAATCTCGCGGCCACCGAGCCCCTGAGGGAGCTTGCGCGAAGTCTCGATGTGCCCACAGCGGCGCTGGCGTTGCGCTGGGTCTATGACCAGGCCAGCCACATCGTGGCGATCCCTGGCACGCGGAGCGCGGCTCGTTTTGCAGAGTACCTCTCCGCCGAGCGCATCCCGGCGGCGGCGATGGAGGAGGTGGCGCGGCTCTTGCCGCCGGGCTGGGCCCACGGGGATCGCTATTCCGATGCGCAATGGGCCGGGCCTGAGAATTATTGCTGATCCGACGCGCTTGTAGCCAGAACGGCGAGGGCACGTAACCGCGTCCTTGGAGTGCCGCTGCCGCGCGGCACCCTGGGCAGCCGCCGGTTGCAGCCAGGCGCGGCCATGGCAATATGCGCCATGCCCGACACGTCCCCCTCCCGCATCGAGCCCGTTGTCACTTGCCCCAACTGCGCCCATGAGATCGAGCTGACCGAGTCGCTCGCAGGGCCGCTTCTGGCGGATCTCAAGCGCGCCCATGCCGCCGATCTCGCCCGCCAGAAGGCGGCGCTCGAGGCCGGTGCGCGGGAGGCAGCGCGCGCCGAGCAGGCCGAGGCGCTCGCGCGGATGCAGGCCGAGCAGGAGGCCAAGCTGCAAGAGGCCGCCGAGGCGCTCGCCGCGCAGAAGGCGCGCGCCGATGTGGCCGATGCGCGGCTCGCTACGGCACGGGAGGCCGAGAAGGCCGCGCTTGCCAAGGAGCGCGCGCTTGAGGAGCGCGCCGCAGAAATCGAGCTCGAGGCGCAGCGGCAGGTGGCCGCGGAGCGCAAGGCGCAGGAAGAGCGGCTCCGCCATCAGATCACAGCGCAACTTGCCGAAGCCCAGGCGGGACGGGACGAGGAAGCGGCGCTCGTCCTGCGCCAGAAGGACGAGCAGATGGAAACGCTCAAGCGCCAGATCGAGGTGTTGAAGCAGAAATCAGAGAAAGGCTCACAGCAACTCCAGGGCGAGGCGCTCGAGGTTGAGCTGGAAACTCGGCTTGGCCAGGCCTTCCCGATGGACCGGATCACACCCGTGGGAAAAGGCATGCGCGGGGCGGATTGTCTGCAGACGGTGCCCGGCGCGGGCGCGATCATCTGGGAGACGAAGCGCGCACAGAACTGGTCGAAGGACTGGCCGGCGAAGTTGAAGGACGATCAACGCCGGGAAGGCGCGGAAGCGGCTGTGCTCGTCAGCATGGTGCTGCCCGAGGGCGTGGAGACGTTCGGCGAGCACGAGGGCGTCTGGGTGACGCTGCCACGCTACGCCGTGGCTCTCGCCTCGGTCCTGCGGCAGGGGCTCGTGGCCACCGCCCAGGCGGAGCGCCGCAAGGAGGGGCAGGCGGAGAAGACGGAGCTTCTCTACGACTACCTGACCGGCACGGGCTTTCGGCAGCGGGTGGAGGCGCTGGCCGAGACCTACGACGCCATGCGGCGTACCCTCGACCAGGAGCGGCGCGCGATGATGAAGCACTGGGCGGCGCGCGACCAGCAGATCATGCGGATGATGGACGCCACTGCGGGCATGTACGGAGATATCCAGGGCATCGCCGGTGCCTCCCTCCCGGGGATCGACGCGCTCGAGCTGCCCGGGCCGGGGGAGGACTGACGGCCACGCGCGCGAAGGCTTTTCGAAAAGCCTTTCAAATTCCTTCGAAGGAATTTTTCGCCGGTGGCCCCCTTCGGAACGACGGCCCTGGCGCGACGCCCTTGGCCGCCTGCGCCCAAGACTTTTCGAAAAGTCTTCGCAAAATCCTTTGAAAGGATTTTGGTCTGCGCCGCAGGCTCTCGCACAAACCCACGCAAGGGCTTGCCAGCCGCTGATCCACGGCCTATAGCGCTCCCGTCAAAAGCGGCGGGACAGCCGCGGACCAATAACCTAGAGCAGGGTCGGTCTTCCGACCCTTTCTTATTTGGTCCCGTCGTTCTGCCAAGACCCACCATAGACCGGCGGACCCAACCGCTCGGCCAGTGAAAACCAAACGAATAGGACACACGCGCCGCATGGCAAACGCATCCATGGAGGAGTTCGAGGCCCTCCTGAACGAAAGCCTCGAAATCGACACGCCGACCGAAGGCTCGGTGGTCAAGGGCAAGGTCATCGCCATCGAAGCGGGCCAGGCCATCATCGACGTGGGCTACAAGATGGAAGGCCGCGTCGAGCTCAAGGAATTCGCAGAACCCGGTGAAGCGCCCAAGGTCGATGTCGGCGACGAGGTGGAGGTCTATCTCCGCGCCGCCGAGAACGCCCGTGGCGAAGCCGTCATCTCCCGCGAGATGGCCCGCCGCGAGGAAGCCTGGGACCGCCTCGAAAAGGCCTATGCCGCCGAGGAGCGTGTCGAAGGCGCGATCTTCGGACGCGTGAAGGGCGGCTTCACTGTCGATCTCGGCGGTGCCGTGGCCTTCCTGCCCGGCTCCCAGGTCGACGTCCGCCCCGTGCGTGACGCGGGCCCGCTCATGGGCCTCAAGCAGCCCTTCCAGATCCTCAAGATGGATCGCCGCCGCGGCAACATCGTCGTCTCCCGCCGCGCGATCCTCGAAGAGAGCCGCGCCGAGCAGCGCGCAGAGGTCATCGGTAAGCTGGCCGAGGGCGACAATGTCGAGGGTGTCGTCAAGAACATCACCGAATACGGCGCCTTCGTCGATCTCGGCGGTGTGGACGGTCTCTTGCACGTGACTGACATGGCCTGGCGCCGTGTGAACCATCCCTCCGAGATCCTGTCGATCGGCGAGACCGTGAAGGTCCAGGTCATCAAGATCAACAAGGAGACGCACCGCATCTCGCTCGGCATGAAGCAGCTGCAGGAAGATCCGTGGGATCTCGTGGCCGTGAAGTACCCGCTGTCCTCGGTCCACAAGGGCCGCGTCACGAACATCACCGACTACGGTGCCTTCGTGGAGCTCGAGGCGGGCGTCGAGGGTCTCGTGCACGTCTCCGAAATGTCCTGGACGAAAAAGAACGTCCATCCGGGCAAGATCGTGTCGACGTCGCAAGAGGTCGAAGTAATGGTCCTCGAGATCGACGGCCAGAAGCGCCGCGTCTCGCTCGGGCTCAAACAGACCCAGCGCAACCCGTGGGAGGTGTTCGAAGAGCAGTTCCCGGTGGGCACGCAGGTCGAGGGCGAGGTGAAGAACATCACCGAGTTCGGCCTCTTCGTGGGCCTTGAGGGCGACATCGACGGCATGGTGCACCTCTCCGACCTTACCTGGGAAGGCCGGGGCGAGGATGTCATCGGCGACTACCGCAAGGGCGACGTCGTGCAGGCGGTCGTGTCGGAAGTCGACACCGAGAAGGAGCGCATCTCGCTCTCCATCAAGGCGCTGGGCGGTGACCCGTTCCAGGATGCCGTGGGTGGCGTGAAGCGCGGCTCGATCATCACGGTGGAAGTGACCTCCATCGAGGATGGCGGGATCGAGGTGACCTACGAGGGGCAGAAGTCCTTCATCCGGCGCTCCGACCTCAGCCGCGACCGTGCCGAGCAGCGCCCCGAGCGCTTCGGCGTGGGCGACAAGGTGGATGTGCGCGTCACCAATATCGACGCCAAGACCCGCCGTCTCGGTCTCTCGATCAAGGCTCGCGAGATCGCGGAAGAGAAGGAAGCCGTGGAGCAGTACGGATCGTCTGATTCCGGCGCGTCCCTCGGCGACATCCTCGGTGCTGCGCTCAAGCAGGACGACTGATCTCCGACCCTTTGAACAGTGGAGAGCCCCGCGGGAAACCGCGGGGCTTTTGCATGCGCGCGGGCCCGAATCGGACAGGCCCACGGCCCGCGCTGATCGGGGCTCGCGCCCGGCAGACTGGCACACGGCCGTCTAAGCGCCTGTAAAAGCGTCTTTTCGCGGCGTGAAATCCGCCTGTCGGCCCAGCGGCGTATTTTCGAAAGCCGCGCTTTGTGCCAGAGTGACCGGAATGGGCCGCGACAGACGGCCGCTGCCTAAGACCACCAGAGGGGGACACCATGATCCGATCGGAACTGATCCAGAAGATCGCGGATGAAAACCCTCACCTTTACCAGCGCGACGTGGAACGCCTCGTCTCCACGATATTCGACGAGATCATCGATGCCATGGCCCGGGGCGACCGGGTGGAGCTGCGCGGCTTCGGCGCGTTCTCGGTCAAGCGGCGCGACGCACGCACCGGCCGCAATCCGCGCACGGGGGAGTCGGTTGCGGTTGAAGAAAAGCACGTGCCGTTCTTTAAGACGGGCAAGCTGTTGCGTGACCGTCTGAACGGGGCCTGAATGTTTCGCTATCTTCGCTATCTCGTCCTTGTTGCCATCGCGCTCGTGCTCGTTGTGGTGGCTCTGGCCAACCGCGGTTCGGTGACGCTGAACGCGGCGCCAGACTGGCTCTCGGCAGTGCCCGGGCTCGGCATCCTGGAGCTATCAGTGGATCTGCCGCTCTTTCTCGTGATCTTCGCGGCGATCGCGGTGGGGGTGATCATCGGCTACGTCTGGGAATGGGCGCGCGAGCACAAGCATCGCGTGGCGATGCGCACCGAGCACCGCGAGAACGTGACGCTCAAACGCGAGGTGAAGCGTCTCAAAGGCGAAAAGAACGAGGGCAAGGACGACGTCCTCGCGCTCCTCGACGACGCCTGAGGGCGCATCCGTGACAGCCGAGATCAAGTTTTGCGGGTTCACCCGCCCTGAGGACGTGTCCGCGGCAGTGGCTGCCGGTGCGCGCTATATCGGGCTGAATTTCTACGCGCCTTCCCCGCGCTCCGTGCCGCCAGGAGCGGCGGAGGCACTGCGCGCGGCGGTGCCCGCGGGCGTGTCCACGGTGGCGCTGGTGGTGGATGCCGATGACGGGGCTCTCACGCGGATCGTCGGAGAGGCGGCGCCCGACATGCTTCAACTTCACGGTCGCGAAAGCCTCGCTCGGGTCCGCGCGATCCGCACGCGCTTCGGCCTGCCGGTGATGAAGGCCGTGAGCGTGGCGGATGCGAGCGACCTCGAAAAGATCGAGACCTATGGCGCCGTGGCGGATCGCCTGCTCGTGGACGCGAAACCGCCCGCGGGTGCGACGCTGCCCGGCGGGAACGGCGTGCCCTTCGATTGGGCGCTGATCTCAGGGATGCGCTGGCCCGTGCCGTGGATGCTCGCGGGCGGGCTTACGGTGGAGAACGTGGCCGACGCGGTGCGCCTGACGGGCGCGCCGGTGGTGGATCTGGCCTCCGGAGTCGAGACCGCGCCTGGCGTGAAGGATGCGCGGCTGATGCAGGAGTTCGCGGCGGCTTTAAGAAGGGATTAACCATCGCCGTGAGAGGGTAAGGTATGTTTCAGCCTGCCTCGCCCCTGGCCCCGGACAAGTGGCTCGCCAACATCTTTGCCTCCAAAGCCGCCCAAGAGGGGCGTGTTGTCCGACGCAGCCTCGTGGACATCGACAAATACGTGGGCATCGACACCTTCAAACGGGAAGTCGCGCGGCGCGGTTATTCGGCGGTGCGAAATGGGGATCAGGTCATCGTCTTCTGCAATAGGCAGCGCATCCAGCGGTTCGTCTAGCGCAAATTCCTTGCGAAGGAATTTGGCAAAACTCTTGGGAAGAGTTTTGTGATTCCCCCTGGCCGGCTCAGTATCGGTTGTGACTGTGTGAAAGCTGAGACCGCCCGGCGTCCAATTCCATTTACAGAGGCTTGGGCGAGGCTCTCGACACGAGAACCAAGGCGCAAATGTTTACACGGGTATCGGTGCCTGCATGGAGGCACGGTGTCCCGCCCCGAGCCCAAAATCCTTCGCAAGGATTTTGGCAAGGCTTTTGGCAAAAGCCTTTTCCTCCTCCTGGCGCGACGGTATCACCGGGGCTCCGCAACCGAGGACTCCCCATGCCCGAAGATCTCATCAATTCGTTCATGACCGGCCCCGATGAGCAGGGCCGCTTCGGCGCCTTTGGCGGCCGCTTCGTTTCCGAGACGCTCATGCCGCTCATCCTCGATCTCGAGGCTGAGTACGAGAAGGCGAAGACCGATCAGTCCTTCTGGGACGAGATGAACGATCTCTGGACGCATTACGTGGGCCGCCCGAGCCCGCTTTATTTCGCCGAACGCCTGACAGAGCGGCTGGGCGGTGCCAAGATCTACATGAAGCGCGACGAGCTCAATCACACCGGCGCGCACAAGATCAACAACGTGCTGGGCCAGATCATTCTCGCGCGCCGGATGGGCAAGTCCCGCATCATCGCGGAGACCGGCGCGGGCCAGCACGGCGTGGCCACGGCGACGGTCTGCGCGAAGTTCGGTCTGAAATGCGTGGTCTACATGGGCGCCCATGACGTCGAGCGGCAGGCACCCAATGTCTTTCGCATGCGGCTCCTGGGGGCCGAGGTCGTGCCTGTCACGTCAGGGCGCGGCACGCTGAAGGACGCGATGAACGACGCCCTGCGCGACTGGGTCACCAATGTCCGGGACACGTTCTACTGCATCGGCACAGTCGCCGGCCCGCACCCCTATCCGGCCATGGTGAGGGATTTCCAATCCATCATCGGTAAGGAAACCCGGGAGCAGATGATGGCCGCCGAGGGCCGTCTGCCGGACACGCTCATCGCCGCCATTGGCGGCGGGTCCAACGCCATGGGCCTCTTCTACCCCTTCCTCGACGAGAAAGACGTGTCGATCATCGGCGTGGAAGCGGGCGGCAAGGGCGTCAACGACGACATGGAGCATTGCGCCTCGCTCACCGGCGGACGCCCCGGCGTCCTCCACGGGAACCGCACCTATCTTCTGCAGGACGATGACGGCCAGATCCTCGAGGGCTACTCGATCTCGGCGGGTCTCGATTACCCGGGCATCGGGCCCGAGCACAGCTGGCTTCACGATATCGGTCGCGCGCAATACGTCTCCATCACCGACCGCGAGGCGCTCGCGGCCTTCCAGCTTTGCTGCGAGACGGAAGGTATCATCCCCGCGCTCGAGCCCTCCCACGCGCTCGCCCACGTGGAGAAGATCGCGCCCAAGCTCCCGGCCGACCACATCATCTGCATGAACATGTGCGGGCGGGGCGACAAGGACATCTTCACCGTCGCCAAGGCGCTCGGTTTCGATATGTCCGACACCGAAGGGCGCAGCTTCGACTGAGCGCCCTATATCTCGGGTTTATACGTATCAGCCGGGGGGCAGAGGTTACTCTGCCTCCCGGTTTACGTTTGGGGACGCTGCGCCGTCTAATCTTCCGGCGGATGGCCCACCTTGGTTCGATCCGCCAGCCTTGTCTGCACAGGCCGGGCGCCGTCCGGCACAGACACCGAAAGGACACCCCATGAAGATCCGTTCCATTCTCGCGGCCAGCACCGCCCTCATCGCCCTCTCCACTGCCCCTTCCTTCGCGCAAAGCCTCCGCTTCCAGGATGTCGATGCGAACGGCGACAGCACACTCAGCATCGAAGAGCTCGTGGCGGCCTTTGGCGAGGCAGGCGCCGCGATCCTCCTTGGCGAGGATGATGATGACGGCGACCAGACACTGACGCTGGCCGAGCTGCGCGACGATGACGATGATGACGACGACGATTTCGATGATCTCGACGACGACGACGACGACGACGACGACGACGACGACGACGATGATGATGACGACGATGACGACGACGATGACGACGATGATGATGATGATGATGATGTCGATGATGACGGTGATGACGATGACGACGACTGAGCCGCGGCGCGTCCTACTGTGACGGCAGCCAAGGCCTCGCCCATTCCGGGCGGGGCCGTTTCGTGGAAAGAAGGGGCCATGCAGAGGTTCTCGATCGCACTCACGCTGGCGCTGGCACTCACCCTCTTCGGAGGGCACAGCCCCGCATCGGCGCAGGAAAGCATTCAGGATCAGGTCGTCCGGCAGCTGGGCGCAGCGGGCTATGAGACCATCGAGGTCAGCCGCACGCTCCTCGGCCGTCTGCGTTTTGTCGCCAGCGACGCGACACGGCGCCGGGAGATCGTGGTCCATCCCACGACGGGCGCGATCCTCTTCGACCGTCTCACGGATGCCGCGGGCCAGGTCTCGCGGCGCGTCCCGTTAAGCGACGACGATGACGACGACGATAACGAAGGCGATCCGGGCGGCAGCACCTCCGGCGGCGGCTCCGGATCAGGCAGCGGCACCGGCGGGGAAGGTGCCCGCGACGACGATAATGACGACGCGGGCGATGATGATGATGGCGACGACGACGATGATGACGACGGCGACGACGATGATGATGACGACGACGGCGACGACGGCGATGATGATGACGGTGACTGATCACGATGTCCCCTCGCGCGCGACCGCCTGATGGCAGCGTCCGCGACAGGCTAGCCATGCGACAGGGCGCGAGATGAGCAGGAACGGGCTGATCCTACTTCTTGTCTTCGAGACGGTCTGCGCGGGCTTTTTCCTGTCCGACATCTTCTCGGCCCTCCTGGGTATCCCGCAACTGCCCTGGCACATCCATGAGCTGGTGGAGATCGGCGCCGCTGTCGGGCTCCTTGTCGGCATCGCCGTGACGGGGCGGCTCTTCATGCTTGGGCAGCGGCGGCAAAAGGCGGCGGAGGATGCGCTGCGCGCGGCCTCGGGCGCGTTCCACGAGCTCCTCGACGAGCGCTTTGACGAATGGCAATTGACGCCTGCGGAGAGGGACGTGGCGCTCTTCGTGATCAAGGGGTGTCCCACGGCAGAAATCGCATCTCTGCGCGGGACGTCCGCGGGCACTGTGAAGGCCCAGACCGCTGCGATCTACCGAAAGAGCGGCGCCGCGAACCGCACCCAGCTCGTCTCGCTTTTCCTCGAGGATCTCATGGATGACGGGCTCCTGACAGGGGCGCGCGGCGGCGGCTGACCTTCGCCCATCGGCGCTCCAACCTGGCCGTGGGAGGAACCGAGCTGCCCGTCCCGCCGTTGAATTCACATAGACGGAGGTATTCGATGGCTCAGGACACCCGCGCCAGCATCAAGGACGAAGACACCTACGACGCCCTGCGAAGCGACGGCTATTCCAAGGAAAGTGCCGCGCGCATCGCCAATGCCCAGGCCAATGACGACATGGCTCCTTCCAAGAAGGGCGGCAAGGCATCCCCCTACGAGGATTGGACCCGCGACGCGCTCTACGCGCGCGCTCAAGAGCTCGACATCGAAGGCCGCTCCGACATGACCAAGGCGGAGCTCATCGACGCGCTCCGCGACACCTGACCCCGAAACGGAAAGGACAGACAAATGGGTATCGAAATCGCAGGCCTCGGTGGCCTCATTCTCCTAGGGCTTAATCTCTGGGCCCTCGTCTCCATCATCGGATCGGCGGAAAGCACTGGCAAGAAGGTGCTATGGTGCCTATTCGTGCTTGTCCTGCCGGTCATCGGCTTCATCGCGTGGCTTCTCGTGGGGCCGCGGGCGGCCAAGCAGCTCGGCTAGGCTGCACCGGCGGTGTCAGGCGGCCTGGAGCCGCCCGCCGCCGAGGATCGTCTCGTTCCCCGGCCCCGGATGTCGGGGAATGAGGAGCGACAGGATCAGCGAGACGAGCGCCATCGCTGCCGCGAGCAGGAACACCGCTTGCGGCGAGGCCAGCCAGAGGTAGCCCAACGCCGCCGGCAGGAAGACCGCCGCGATGTGGTTGATCGTGAATGAGACAGCCGCCGTTGGCGCAATATCGCCCGCGCCTGCGATTTTCTGGAAGTAGGTCTTCTTGGCGAGCGCGAGCCCGAAGAAGATGTGGTCGACCACGTAGAGGAAGGCCGCCACCGCCACGCCCCAGCTGAAATAGTAGAGCCCGCCATAGGCGAGGAAGACGAGCGCGAGACCGGTATATTCGAACGCCAGCGTGTTGCGTTCGCCGAAGCGGGCAACGGCCCGCCCGAGCAGGGGGGCCACGATGATATTAACCACGAGGTTGATAAGGTAGAGCGCCGTCACCTCGTGCACCTCGAAGCCGAATTTCTCCACCATCATGAAGCCCGCGAAGACGACGAAGATCTGACGCCGCGCTCCGGCCATGAATTCCAGCGCGTAGTAAAGCCAGTAACGGCGGCGCAGCACCATCTGCTTGAGCTGCGGCGTGGGGGCTTCGATCTGTGGGAAGGCCACGAAGCAATAGGCCGCGATGGCGATCGTGAGGCCGCCCGCGGCCACGTAGACCGTGTTGTACGACAGCCCCAACGCCTCCCAAGTGAGCACGATGGCGACATAGGCCACGAAGGTCGCCGCTGATCCGGCTGCCAGAAGCCAGCCCAGCACCTGCGGCGCGCGCTCCTTTTCCAGCCACTGGAGCTGGAGGGATTGATTGGCCGTCTCGTAGTAGTGGAAGCCGATGGAGCTGAGGAGCGTGATCGTGAGGATCCCGCCGAGCGAGGGGAATTGCGCGGTGAGCGCGGTGGCGATGCCGAGGACGACGAGCATCACGAGCGCCAGCACCTGCTCCCGGATGAAGACGATGAGCGCGATGACGAGCACCGCGAGAAGGCCCGGCACCTCGCGCACGGTATGCAGCCAGCCGATATCGGCGCCGTCGAAATCGGCCATCTCGATGACGAAGTTGTTGAGAAGCGCGGACCAGACCGAGAAGGAGAGCGGCATGGCGATCGCCATGAGCACGAGCAGCGCCTCCGGGCGGCGCCAGATCGGACCCGCGCGGGCCTCGGAGAGCGGTTGGAAACGCATGCCCCCGGCTTAGGCTTATCTCGGGGCGAAGGAAAGGCGCGCGCTGCGGGGGGATGTGATTGCTTCTTCGAAGCAGCGTGGCCACGCCGCCAGACGGATAGGTCGAGCAACCATGGCGGGCAGGACGGGACAGACGCTCGCCGATAGGATGATGCGGACCTGACTTTTCAGCGCCCGTCCTGTAGTCTTTGACATGCTGCGCGGGAGCAATTTCGCTCCGACCCGGACGCGGCAGGCCCGGCCCATCCCAGCGGGCCCTCCCCAGCGGGCCCCGGGCAGCCGGGCAGATTTTGCAATGACGATTATTTCGAGGACCAGACCATGCCACTCACGAGATACAGCCTACTGGACGCGGCCAAGCTTCTTCAGGAGACGCGGAATTCGATCAAGGGCGGGCTCCGGCGCGCGCCGCTCGTGGATGTCACGGCGGCCCGGGCCAACGTCGCCGCCGGGCTCACGGGCGACAACGTCCTCGTCATCACCGGCTCCCGTGGCGGGACGGATTACGCCTTCTACAACCTGCGCCCGCTCCGGCCCTTGCCCGCCATGGCTGAGATCGAGGAGATCACCACCGCTGACCTGCCTAAGAAGGCCTATCACCAGGGCTTTCTACTCCATGCCGCGCGAGTGAAGCGGTTTCTCGCGGGGCGCAGGCCCGACATCATCGTGGGCCATTCCCTCGGCGCGGCCTCCGCACAGATCCTCGGCGCGCATTTTGAGGTGCCCACCATCGGCCTCGCCTCGCCGCAGGTCGTCAAGCGCCGCTATCTGGAAGCCGCTGCACTCCGCGCCCGGGGGCACCGGCAATGGCACGTCTTCAACATGGCCTGGCGGCAGGATTTCGTGACCCGGGGCTACCGCGAGCTCGGGCTGCGCTGCCTGGGGCACCGGGTGGTCGTGGATACCAATCAGCAGAACTTCGGGGTCGATCACTTCGTGTCGCAATACGAGGATCTCATCGTCACCGCGCTCGACCAGCAGCTCGCAGGGCTTCCGCAGCACTGGCCGGACGCCTCCTTCGCGCCGCCCTCGCGGCTGGCCTGACGCGTTCAGTCGCGGGCCTTATCGAGCGTGACGCGGAGCTCGCGAAGAAGCTCCAGCGCGGTGCCGATCGCGTCGGCCTCCATGGCGGGCAGGATCGGCGTCATGTCCCGCGTCACGCGCGCCATGGCCTCGGCGCGGAACTCTCGACCCGCTTCGGTGAGCCAGACCGTCTTGGAGCGGCCGTCTTTCGGGTGCGGGCGTGTCTCGATGAGGCCCCGGGTTTCGAGCCCGCCCAGCGTGTGGGTCATGGAATTCTTCGGCACCTGGAAGGCGCGGGCGATCTCGATGGGGGTGCGGCCGTCGCCCACGCGGGTAAGGTGATTGAGCACGCTGAAATGCGGGAGCAGCATCCCCTTGGGCAACCGCGCCTCGAAGAAGGCGCGGGAGAGTTGGTTGATGATCCCGATCTCGTTGAAAAGGTCGAAAACGGGATCGGGTCGTTCGTCAGGCATTCACCACTTTCGCGTCGAGGGGCCAGCGCGGGCTCTGGGGGACATCCGGGCCATAGCCCAGCCGCGCCAACATTTGCACGGTTCCGCCCGTGGGCGCCAGCCGCCGGTGCACCTCGCCGTAAAGCGCGGCCATCTCGGGATATTCCTGCAAGCATTGGCTGAGCGGCTGGAAGCCCAGACCTTGCGCCGTGGCGGCGAGGTTCACGCGCACCCAGTCCGCGCCGGTGGCGATCTGGTCTTCGCGCGTATTCGTCTTCGTGACGAGCCAGGCATAGCCCATGGCCGTGCGGGCGTTCTCGAGCACTGCGTTGCGCCCCTCCTGGAAGGACATGGAGGCGGTATCCATCAGCTTCTGCGGCGTCATCTGGCGGCCGAGCCGCGCGAATTCGATCATCGGGCCCGTGAGGTCGATCCCGTCGGGCTGGGCATCGGTGGCGCGGGCGCCCACGCGGAAGACATCGACGCTCTCCTTGAAGGTGCGGGGCGTCATAATTTCGATGTCGAGCGCCTCTTCCGTGAGCGCGCGTAAGTCCGCGATGAACTCCGGCGCGGCGGAGGTGCCGCAGGCGGGCACGGCGGCCTTGATGGCTTCGAGCGCCGCGGGTGGGATCGCGCGGTCGATGTCGAAGGGCTCCTTCAAGGATCGGCGCGCGAGGACATAGGCGAAATGCGGGTCCGGGGCCGCGTCTGTTTCTCGGAGCCGGATCACGGCCACGGGGCGGGCATCGAGGGTGGCGGCGTCTGAGCCTTCGGGGAAGAGCGAAATGTCCGCCGCGAGGCCCTCTTCCAGCGCGGCCATGCGCAGAACCTCGAGGAAGCAGCCGAGGCCGATGGTGATCTGGCGGCTGAACGGGTCCGTGTGGGGCAGGAGCTTGTCGGGGTTCACGAGCAGCGTGATCTCCCCCGGCGTGGCGAGGTCCACGAGCCAGGGCTGCTGGTTGTGCGGGTTGGGCGCGAGGATGGCCCAGCTCAGCGCGCGCATGCGAGGATCGTCGTATTGACCGGCCTGCGCCCAGGGGGCGGCGGCGGTGCGGGGACTGCGCGTGATCTCGGCGGCGAGGCCGCCACCGGCGGCGACGATTGCGCCGCCTCCTAAGAGGGCGAGGGTTTTGCGGCGGGTGAGGGGCATGGCTGTCTCCTGGGGCAGATAGTTCAATATAGGTCGATATAGTACAATATTGAACTAGTAAAGCCCGCGAAGACAGAGCGCCGCGTTGCGCGACCTCCCGCGCGCGGCTATGCCCAGCTGCGAACAAAGGGATGAGACCGCCGATGCCTGCCATCACCAACATCGAAGACCTCAAGCGCATCTATGCCCGCCGGGTGCCGAAGATGTTCTACGACTATTGCGAGAGCGGCTCCTGGACGGAGCAGACCTTCCGCGAGAACGTGAGCGACTTCGACGACATCAAGCTGCGCCAGCGCATCGCGGTGGACATGACGGGCCGCACGACCGCGTCGAAAATGGTGGGACAGGACGTCGCCATGCCCGTGGCGCTCGCGCCTGTGGGCCTTTGCGGCATGCAAAGCGCGGATGGGGAGATCAAGGCGGCGCGCGCGGCGGGCAAGTTCGGCGTGCCCTTCACGCTCTCGACCATGTCGATCTGCTCCATCGAGGACGTGGCCGAGCACACCGACCAGCCCTTCTGGTTTCAGGTGTACACCCTCAAGGACGACGACTTCATGAAGCGGCTCATCGCGCGGGCGGGCGAGGCGAAATGCTCGGCCCTCGTGATCACCGTCGACCTGCAGATCATGGGCCAGCGCCACAAGGACATCAAAAACGGCCTCTCCGCCCCGCCGAAGCTCACGCCCGCGAGCATTGCCAACATGGCCACGAAGGTGCCGTGGGGCCTAGAGATGCTGGGCACGAAGCGGCGCTTCTTCGGCAATATCGTGGGCCACGCCAAGGGCGTCACCGACCCCGCCTCGCTCTCCTCATGGACGGCGGAGGCCTTTGACCATTCGCTCGACTGGGAGCGGATCAAGGAGCTGCGCTCCTGGTGGGACGGGCCGGTGATCCTGAAGGGCATCCTCGACGAGGAGGACGCCAAGATGGCCGCCAATGTAGGCGCGGACGCCATCGTCGTCTCGAACCACGGCGGACGGCAGCTCGACGGGGCGATGAGCTCCATCCGCATGCTGCCCCGCATCATGGACGCCGTGGGCGACAAGATCGAGGTGCATCTCGACAGCGGCATCCGATCGGGCCAGGACGTGCTCAAGGCGCTGGCGCTGGGCGCCACCGGCACCATGATCGGGCGCGCCTTCGTCTACGGCCTCGGCGCGAAGGGCGAGCAGGGGGTGACGGACGCGCTCAACGTGATCCACAAGGAGCTCGACACCACCATGGCGCTCTGCGGCAAGCGCGACGTCAAGGATCTCGGCCGGGACGTGCTGCTTTTGCCCAAGGGCTTCGAGGATCACTACCAGGCGGCGTGAATGCTCATCTTTCACGGGCAACGGCTCGTCGTCTTCTCGATCCCGCGCACGGCGTCGACGTCGCTCCATGAAGCGCTCCGGCGCCATGCCGATCTCGAGGTGAAGACGCCGCCAAAGGACAAGCACATGAATGTGCGCCGCTTCGAGCGCTGGTGCGCCCGGACACATCCGGAAGCGGCGGACTATACCCGCGTGGCCGTCATGCGCGAGCCGCTCTCCCGGCTGGCCTCGTGGTATCGCTACCGGCGCCGCGTGGCCGTGAGCGGCACGCCGAGCTCCACGGAGAACCTGAGCTTTGACGAGTTCATAGAGCTCGGGCTCACGAGCACGGCACCGCAGGCCGCCAGCATCGGGAACCAGCACCGCTTCCTGACCCGGGAGGACGGGGTGCTGGCCGTGGACGAGATCTTCTGCCTCGAGCGGCGCGACGTGCTGCTCGCCTATCTCGAGGCCCGCTTCGGCCCGGTGCGCCTCAAGCACCGCAATGCCGCGCCGCTCGAGCTTCTCGACCTCGACCCCGCGCGGGAGGCGCGGCTCCGGGCAGCGCGGGCGGCGGAGTTCGCGCTCTTTGAGCGTGTCGCGGCCACGGGCCGGCTCACCGTGTCGCGCGGGTGAGCGCCATGACGAGGCCGATTGTGCCGAGGACGCCGGCCCCGATGGCAGCATAGGCCACGCGCAGCGAGTAAAGCTCGGAGAGCCCGCCCATGAGCACGGGCGCGATGAAGAACCCCGAAAACCCGATGACGGCCACCTTGGCGATGGCCTCGGTGCGGTGTCGCGCGGGCACGAGCCGCCCCACCAGCGCGAGGCCGAGCGGCCCGATGACGGAGACACCCAGCCCGAGAATGCCGAAGCCGAAATAGGCGACGGTGGGCGTGGGGGCGAGGGCGGCGATGAACGCGCCCGCGCTCGTCAGGCAGGTGGCGAGGATGATAACGGTCTCGTCGCGAAACCTGTCCGAGAGGCCTTGGCCGCCGATGCGACCGATGGCCATGGTCACGCCGAGCATCACGGGCCCGAAGGCCCCCGCGAAGGGATCGCCCTGAAGCGTCCGCTCGATGTGCAGCGCCGACCACGTCTCCACCGTGCCCTCCGTCAGGAACGCGGCAAGCACGATCGCTCCGCAGAGGAGCACGATCCCCCAGGGCATGCCCGACTGTGCTCGCCCGTCATCCTCCGGCTCGGCGATGGGCATGCGCAGGAAAAGCGCGAGGAAGAGCCCCACGATCCCCGCGATCCCGAGCGCGAACCATGGCGGCTGCGCGGCATCGCGCAGAAAGCCCGTCATGAGGGCCGAGGCGGCGTAGCCCACCGAGAACATCCCGTGGGAGACATTCATCAGCGTGCGCTTGTGGCGCGCTTCGAGCTCGCTCACCCGCGCGTTCATGAGCACGTCGGTGAGCCCGGAGAAGACGCCGAGGAGCACGATCGTCAGGGCGAAATGCACCGCGCCGCCCAACGTGCTCGCAAGGCCGGGCAGGATGAAGCAGGCCGCAAAGCCCGCCGTCACCGATTGAAGCGCGCGGTCGCGCAGATGCGTGTCCACCCGGGGCGCCAGCCACATCGCCGCCGTGAGGCCGATGGGATTGCCGAGAAGGAGGAGGCCGAAGACGAGGTCGTTCACCCCCAGCGCGCCCTTGATATCGGGCACCGAGGCCGCAAACGCGCCCCAGAACGTGCCGAGGATGGCAAAGGCCGTCGCCGGCACGCGGGCCAGCCAGAGCGCGGAGAGGATACGCATGGCCCGCCGTCTCACCGGAGCCGCGCCGACGCAACAGAAATCAGCGTTCAAGGCCCTATGGATGCCACGGATTGCGCCCGCCACGGCGCGCAGCCTAACCTCGCGGAATGGACCGTAACGTCGCGCTCTATCCTTGGTTTCGGTTCACCCAGAACCTGCTCTTCTGGCAGGCGGTCTGGTTTCTCTACTTCCAGGCGGAGCTTTCGGCGCCCGAGGCGATCCTGCTCTATGCCCTCTACGAGCTCGCCACGACGATCCTCGAGGTGCCTTCTGGATATGCGTCTGACCGGCTGGGCCGGCGGATCACGCTCCTAGTCGCGGCGGCCTGCGGTGTGGGCGCGGCCTCGCTTCAGATGGTAGGCGGGTATTTCGCCGTCTTCGCTGTGGCGCAGGTGCTTCTAGGCGGGTTTCAGGCCTTCACCTCTGGCACCGATGGCGCGCTTCTCTACGAAAGCCTCGTGGCGGAGGGGCGCGAGGACGAGACCGAGGCGCAGGAGCTCAAGGCCTGGCGGTTCAGCTTCGCCGCGCTGGCGCTTTCGGCTTTCACGGGCGGGCTTCTCGCGCGGGTCGATTTCATCTTCGTCTACGCCGCGACGACGCTGGCCTTCGCGGCCGCGACATTCATCGCCTGGCAATTTACGGAGCCGCCCCACGCGGCGCGCGCGCCCTCGATCCGCGCGGATCTGAGGGATCTCGGGCGCGCGATGTTCCGGCCCGTTCTCGCATGGCTCTTTGTGATCTTCCTGCTCGCGCATATCTACAGCCATCTGCCTTTCGTTTTCGGCCAGCCTTTCATCCGCGAGGTGCTCGCCGCACTGGGGCTCGAGGTGGAAACGCCCATCGTCTCAGGGGCAATCGTGACCTCGATGATGCTGATCTCGCTTCTAGCCTCGGCGGCGGCGCCGCGGCTTCGCGCGCGGTTCGGGCTCGGGCCGCTTCTTCTCGGGGCATTCGCGCTCCAGATCGCGATCTCGGCGGCGATGGCGGTGTCGGGCGCGACGCTCATCATCCTCGTGCTGCTTGCGCGGATGATCCCGTCGTCATTTCAGGGGCCCTACATCACCGCCCGTATCCAGTCAGAGCTCCCGGACTCGATCCGCGCGACCTTCGTATCGCTGAAATCGCTCACCGGGCGGCTGATTTTCGCGGGCACGCTGGCGCTGTCCTCCACACTTGCGGGCGATGCCGATACCCTGCCGCTCTCGGTGATCCAGAGCGTGCTTGGGCTCTATGTGGGCGCGGGGCTGCTCGCACTCCTCGCCCTCGGGCTCACGATGCGGCGCGCGCGGCTCGACGAATAGGCCTTTTCAAGCGCCCGGATTCCTTCTAGAGGCACGGCTTCATCGCGGGCGTACACCCTTGGAGGACGCTCGCCACAACATCGATAGGAAAAATTCCATGGCTGGTGAGATCCCTGATCTTCACGCCACGGTACGGACGGGGACGGGCAAGGGGGCCGCCCGTCAAGCACGCCGCAACGGCGACGTACCTGGCATCGTATTCGGCGGCGACGTCGATCCGCTCCCCATCAACATCCCCTTCAACACGCTCCTGACGAAGCTGCGCCAGGGCCGGTTCAAGGCCACGCTCTTCAACATGAAGGTCGAGGGCCATGACGACGTGCGCGTGATCTGCCGCGACGTGCAGCGCGACGTGGTCAAGGACCTGCCCACGCATGTGGACTTCATGCGCCTGCGCCGCACCACCAAGATCGCGCTCTTCATCCCCGTGGAATTCCAGGGTGAAGACGTGGCACCGGGCACCAAGCAGGGCGGCGTCCTGACGGTCGTGCGCCCGGAGGTGGAGCTCGTCGTGACCGCCGGCGACATCCCCGAGAGCATCTCCGCCGACATTTCCGGCATGGAGATCGGTGACACGCTGACCATCTCCGACATCACGCTGCCCGCAGGCGCGAAGCCCACGATCGACCGGGACTTCGTGATCGCCAACATGCAGCCGCCCTCGGGCCTCGCCTCCCAGAAGGACGAGGATGAAGAGGGCGCCGAAGAGGTGGCCGCCGACGAGGTGGAAGCCACCGCACAAGGATCCGAGGAGGGCGGCGAGGCCTAATCGCCCCCCTTCCATGCAAAATCGACAGGCCCGCCGGGAAACAATCACCTCCCGGCGGGCCTTTTTTGTGCAGCGATCGGCCTCTGGGCACAGCCACGTGCAATTCATTTGACTTGCGCGGCTTCGGCGTCCCTGCTGATCGGGCAGGAGGCGCGCCATGGCTCTTTTCACACCCCCGGGCTTCACGATGTCCGACATCCTCGCCGGTCTTTTCGAGCGGCGGCAGGACGTGAAGGCGCGGCTGGCCAAGCTTTCCCTCCCGGAGTTGATCGAAGGGCTGATGAGCTGCGTGAGCGAGACGCAGCAGACGAGCTTCGCGCGCGCGATCCTACTGCGCTACCACCATGGGGATGACGCGATCCATCGGACGTTCTTCGATTACCTGCTCGACGAGATGGACCTCGACGCCGCTGCACTCCACGCGGCGTCCGCCGCCTATGAGGAGGACTCTACGCCCGCCGCCTACCGCCGGGTCCTCGGGGCCGCGGAGCCGCGCCGCAAGGAGCTCTTTCGGCGGCTGGGCAGCGCGAAGGGTGGGGCGGCGTGCCTCGTCAAGATCCGTGACGATATCCGCCGCTCCCGCACGGCGCGGCCCGACCTCGCCAAGCTCGACCATGATCTCCACGCGCTCCTCGGTCATTGGTTCAACCGTGGCTTCCTCGAGCTGCGCCCGGTCACGTGGGACAGCCCCGCGCAGGTCCTCGAGAAGATCATCGACTACGAGGCTGTTCACACCATCCAGGACTGGGATGATCTGCGCCGCCGCGTGCAGCCCCATGACCGACGCTGCTACGCGTTCTTTCACCCGAGGATGCCCGACGATCCGATCATCTTCGTGGAAGTGGCCCTGACGCAGGCCGTCCCGGATTCGGTGGACACGCTGCTCGCGCAGGACCGTCGGCCCGCGGATGTCGAAAGCCTGACCACGGCGACGTTCTACTCGATCTCGAACTGCCACGCGGGCCTCGCGGGGATCAGCTTCGGCAACGTGCTCATCAAGAAGGTGGTGCGCGAACTCTCGCGCGAGCTGCCGCAGCTCAAGACCTTCGTCACGCTCTCGCCCATCCCGTCGCTCGCCGCCTGGGCTGGGGAGGACGGGGCAGAGGAGAGCCCGGACCGGCTGGCCGCGCGTTACCTCGCCACCGTCAAGCGCGAGGACGGTCTCCCACAGGACCCCGTCGCGCGCTTTCACCTCGCCAACGGGGCCGCGCTGCACGCGGTGCATGCGGATGCCAATACGAGCGCGCGCGGACAGGCCGAGAGTTTTGGCGCCATGGTCAATTACCTCTACGAGCCCAGCGAGGTGAACCGCCGCTCCGAGGCCTTCGCCATGGCCGGTCGCATCGATCTCGGGCCAAAGCTGCGGGCGCTTCTCCCGCGAGAGCGGGGGCGGCGGCTCTCGTCCGAGCGGGTCTAGGCGCGGTTGCTGCGCGCCCCGCGCTGCGATAGCTCAAGCGCAGCAAGAAGGAGCGGGCTATGCAGCTCTTCGTCGGTCTCGGCAACCCGGGAGCCAAATACGCGCAGAACCGGCACAATATCGGCTGGATGGCCGTGGACCGGATCGCCGAGGATCACGGCTTTGGTCCCTGGCGGGGCAAGTTCCAGGGCGCGGTGTCCGAGGGCATGCTGGGAGAGCAGAAGATCCTGCTCCTGAAGCCGGAGACCTTCATGAACAAGTCCGGCCAGAGCGTGGGAGAGGCGCTCCGCTTCTACAAGCTCGGGCCCGGGGACGTGACCGTCTTTCACGACGAGCTTGATCTCGCCCCCGGCAAGCTCAAGGTGAAGCGGGGCGGGGGCCATGCGGGCCATAACGGGCTCCGTTCGCTCCATGCCCATATCGGCGAAGACTATGCCCGCGTGCGGCTGGGGATCGGGCATCCGGGCCACAAGGACGCGGTGCCGGGATACGTGCTCCGCGATTTCCCGAAGGCCGACGGGGCATGGCTCGACGACCTGATGCGGGGAATTTCTGGTGGCGCGGCAGATCTCGCGCAGGGCGATGCCGGGCGTTTCATGAACGCGGTCTCGCTGCGCACGGCGCCCCCGCGCTCCGGCGGCGGCAAGGCAGGGCAGAAGCCGGCGCAGAAGCCTGACCAAAAGCCGAAGGGAGAGGCCGCCCCCGAGCCCACGCCCGCGGCGGAGGCCGCGCCGCGCTCGCCGCTCCAGAGGCTCGTGGACCGGTTCAAGTGACCCCGGCGCTGGAGGCGGCCTTCGCCGAGCAGGCGGCGGCGTGCGACACGCTGGGGTCGCCCTTCATGGCGCGCATGCTGCCTCGCGCGCTTGGCGCGGTCCCGGCGGGGAGCGCCCTCGCCGCGCGGCTCGAAGCGTTCGACCCTGCCCGGCTCGGGCCTTCGGCAGACTCCGTCCCGCTCCGTCTCGCGGGCGCGCTGCATCACGTGCATCTCTCCAGGGCCTGTCCGGCGCTGAGCGCGGTCTATCCACCCGCGGAAGCCTCCGCCGCGGCGCTGTCCGATGGCCTTGCGGCCGCCTTCGCCACGGCCGAGGCGGCCATTCTCGCGCGGCTTGAAAGCCCGCCCCAGACCAACGAGGTGCGCCGCGCCTCCGTCCTGATCGCGGCCGGGCACTGGCTCACCGCGCGCTTCGGCCGTCCGCTCATCCTCTCGGAGCTCGGCTGCTCCGCGGGGCTCAATCTCAACTGGGATTTCTTTCGGCTGACGGCTGCGGGGCAGGGACTCGGGCCGGTGGGATCGCCCGTAAAGCTCGCGCCGGACTGGCGTGGGATCCCGCCGCATCCTTGCCCGGCCTACGTAGCAGAGGCGAGGGGCGTGGACCTGCGCCCCATCGACGTCACCGAGCCGGCGGCGGAGCTGCGCCTGCTCTCGTACCTCTGGCCAGACCAGGCAGAGCGTCTCGCGCTCACGCGCGCGGCCATCGGGCTCATGAAGGCGCCTGACACCGAAGCGGTCCTCGATGCAGGCGATGCGCTGGCCTGGCTGCCGGGGCGGTTGGCCGGGCGGGTGGGGCATTGTCACATGATCTACTCGACGGTGGCGTGGCAATATCTGCCGGAGGCTGCGCAGGCGGACGGCGCGGCCATGATCGCGGAGGCTGGCGCGCACGCCACGCCCGATGCGCCTCTCGCCTGGTTCAGGATGGAAAACGATGGCCCGAAGCCCGGCGCGGGCCTCACGATGCGCCTTTGGCCCGGGGACGAGACGCTCGATTTCGGCCGTGCCGATTTCCACGGGCGCTGGGTCGATTGGCGCGCGCCGGACCCTGCGCCCTCCGCTGCCCGCTGAGAGCGTCCTCGTCGTCCTCCCGGGTCCCCTGCCACGCCCTGCCAAGTGATCCCGGCTGGTGCGATCTGGGTCATGGCATTTGCGGGCGGCTCCTCTATGTGAAGCGAGAGGCTAGGACGAGGATCGTGCGGGCAGCCTGCGATCCGACGCAGGCGGCACGTGCGCGTCTTGCTGGAAGTCATGGCCTTCGCGGAGGAAAGATGCTCGAGAAAGACCCATCCGAGAACGTGCTCGGCGGCCCCCTGTCGCCCTGCTCGCTCGACCCGCTCACCGGCTTCTTCCGGGACGGCGCCTGCAATACCTGCGCGGAGGATCAGGGCAGCCATACCGTCTGTGCGGTGCTCACGGCGGAGTTCCTCGCCTACTCGAAATACGTGGGCAACGATCTCAGCACCCCGCGGCCCGAGTTCCGCTTTCCGGGGCTGAAGCCGGGGGATCAGTGGTGCCTCTGCGCCGGGCGCTTCATGCAGGCCCATGAAGAGGGCTGCGCGCCACAGGTCAAGCTCGAGGCCACCCACAAACGCGCGCTCGAGGTGGTGCCGCTCGAGGTGCTCGAGGCCCATGCGATCCGCACCCTGGGCTGAGGCCTGCCCATGACCGGGACGTGAGGACGCGCCCCTTCGCATACCGCCCGGGGGTACTTATATTGCGGGAAACGCTGATTGGAGTACGCGATGTTCGGATTGATGTTCAAGACCCCCGAGATGGTGAGCGCGGACGCCGCCCTGCCGGGCCGGGCGCAGCCCATCCCCACGGCCGCCGAGCACTTCGTCACCGGTGTGCCGCTCAAGGGCGAAGTGCCTGAGGGCATGGAGGTCGCCATCTTCGGCATGGGCTGCTTCTGGGGCGTGGAGCGGATGTTCTGGGGCCTCGACGGGGTCCATGTCACCGCCGTGGGCTACGCCGCGGGTTTCACGCCCAACGCCACCTACGAGGAGGTCTGCAGTGGCCGCACGGGACACAACGAGGTGGTGCGCGTGGTCTATGATCCTGCGGTCATCTCCTACGAGGCGCTCCTCAAGGTTTTCTGGGAAGGGCACGACCCCACGCAGGGGATGCGGCAGGGCAATGACCGGGGCACGCAGTACCGCTCCGGCATCTACGTGACGAGCGACGCGCAAAAAGCGGCCGCAGAGGCCTCCCGCACGGCCTTTGCGCCGCGGCTCGAGGCGTCCGGCTACGGCCCGATCACGACAGAGATCCTCGATGCGCCGGAGTTTTACTACGCCGAGGATTATCACCAGCAGTACCTCGCCAAGAACCCCAACGGCTATTGCGGCATCGGCGGCACGGGCGTGAGCTGCCCGATCGGCACCGGCGCCTAGGGCGCGCGAGGATCCGGCCTAGCGCGCTGCTCTGGGCACTGGCGCCCGGGCAGCGCCTCTTGTAGCAGGCGGGCACCCCAGTCGGAGTGCCCGCCATGCCCACCTTCACCGCGCTCACCACGCTTTCAGGCCAAGACCGCGCGGAGGCGCTCGGCGCGGCGCTAGAGCGGCTCGATCCCGCGCCCACGGGCGTGGGCGTCTTCGAGGTGGAGGACGAGAGCGGGCTCTGGGAGGTCGGCGGATACTTCACGGAAACACCGGATGCAGCAGGCCTTGATCTGCTTGCGGCCGCCTTTGACGCGAAGCCCTTCGCGGTCAGCGAATTGCCGGAGGTGGACTGGGTCGCCCATGTCCGCCGGGAGCTCGCCCCCGTTACGGCCGGGCGCTTCTTCGTCTACGGCTCCCACGACGCCGACAAGATCCCCGAGGCCGCCGAGCCGCTCCTCATCGAGGCGGCGATGGCCTTCGGGACCGGCCATCACGGGACGACGAAAGGCTGCCTTGAAGCCTTCGACCGGCTTCTGAGCTCGGAACCCGCACTGTCCCGCGTGGCCGATATCGGCTGCGGCACGGCCGTGCTGGCCATGGCCGCCGCCCGCGTTCTGCCGGAGGCCGTGATCCTCGCCGCGGATATCGATGCCGTGGCGGTGGAGGTGGCGGAGGCCAACGTCATCGCCAACGGGCTCTCGGGCCGTGTCTCCTGTATCGAGGCGGCGGGCTTTGACCATGACACGCTCGACGCGGCCGCGCCCTATGACCTCGTTTTCGCCAACATCCTCAAGGGGCCGCTGATCGATCTCGCCCCGGCCATGGCAGCCCATGTCGCCCCTCGCGGGCACGTGATTCTTTCGGGAATTCTCGTGAATCAGGCCGATGACGTGGCGTCAGTTTATGCACGGCACGGCTTCAATCCCGTGCATCGCGCGGAGATTGTCGAATGGTGCACGCTTACGTTGCGCCGATGACCTTGTTTATAAGGGTTTCTCGGGCGAATTCTCCCGTTTTGCCCGATTTCCGCCACATTTGAGCGCCATTTTAGACACGTGGTCGGGGGCGATCACGGAGACTGGTATGTCCTATTCAAATCCGCGTTCGTTTGGCCGCCGCATCGGCAGGCTGGAGCGCAAACATCGCCGTCTTTCGCGCGGCGCGGTGACCGTGCTTCGCTCCGATGGGCTCATGGTCATGCGCCCGCGTCGGAATGGCCTGCCGCGCCTGATCGCCTTTCTTCTCCTGGCGGGTGCGGGTCTCACCGTCTTCAAGGCGGTGGCCTTTGTCTCCCAGGGGGAGGCCGTGTACGAGGCTCAGGTCAGCGAGCTGGCTGCCGGTACGCCGCCCGAGGCCGTGGCCGCCAAGATCCTGCACATCGATCCGGTGAGCGAGTTCATCATCGTGACGGCCGCGCCGCATATCCGCTCGGGCATCCGGGGACTCGAGGCGCTGCGCGCCAAGTACGACAGCAATACCTGGGGCAAGTAGGCCCGGCGCGACCGCCTGCTGCCGGGCGTCCGACGGGCGCTGGCCTCACACCCATCCAACAGAAAAAAGCCGCGCAGCCCTGGGACGAGGGCGCGCGGCTTTGTCGCTTGGATCCGCGGGGCCGGGGAGAGCGGCCCCCGCGGTCTCAGCGGTATTTCGTGAGGAAGAGGTCGATATCGTCGGACGTGGTCACGCCGATATCGTTGAGCTGATGGGTGCTGAGGCCCTTGAGCACCCGGCGGGTGCGGGCGGCTTCGCGCCATGCGGCGAAGGCGTCGAACGCGGCCCAGACAGGATTGAGCAATCCGGCGGCGTGGGTGGCGTGGGCGAGCGGGCGGGCGGTGTCGTATGCGGCCATGGTATCCTCCGGAGAGCTGGTGACGCGGGCCTCTCCCGCGCCTCATGCGCCGCAGTTATGCCGGGGATCGCGCCCCAACAAGCTGGAGTTTTTGCATGGGAGACATGCAACAACGACATGGCTTCAACGCCCCCTAACTGACTGTAAGTAAACCTTTAATTAGTATCTGCGCGTGTCGTTTTCAGGCGCTGATTTGGCGCTTTTTCACCCTCAAAGCGCTTTGACCGTCGCGGCGCCCGTGGTGATGCCCCCTTGGCGGATGTTCATGCTTCGTGCTAGGCTCCGCGCAACGATAAAAAAGAGGCGCGAGCATGCGTGTTTTGGGCATCGATCCGGGGCTGAGATCCGCCGGCTGGGGCATCGTGGAGGTTTGCGGCGCGCGACTCACGCACGTCGCCAACGGGCAATGCACCAGCGGGGACGGCCCGCTCGCAGCGCGGCTGCTCCAGCTCTTCGAGGGGCTCTCGAGCGTCCTCGCCGCCCATCTCCCGGACGCCGCAGCCATCGAACAGACATTCGTCAACAAGGACGGCGCGGGGACGCTCAAGCTCGGGCAGGCACGGGGCGTGGCGATGCTCGTCGTCGCGCGGGCCGGGCTCGAGGTGGGCGAGTACGCGCCCAATGCCGTCAAGAAGGCCGTCGTGGGCGTGGGCCACGCCGACAAGCGACAGGTGGCGCACATGGTCGGCATGCAGCTTCCAGGCGTGCACCTCGCCGGGCCTGACGCGGCCGATGCGCTCGCGCTTGCGATCTGCCACGCGCATCATCTGCAATCCGCGGGCCGCTACGACGCCGCGTTGGCACGGGCCTCCGCATGATCGGACGCATCGCCGGGCGGCTCGAATACCGCGGCGATGACCACGTGCTCATCGACGTGCGCGGCGTGGGCTACCTCGTCACCTGTTCGGAGCGGACGCTCGCCGCGCTGCCTGCCGCGGGGGAGGCCGTGGCGCTCTATACCGATCTCCTCGTGCGCGAGGACGTGCTGCAGCTCTTCGGCTTCCTGAGCCTGACGGAAAAGGAATGGCATCGGCTCCTGACCTCGGTGCAGGGCATCGGGGCCAAGGCCTCCATGGCGATCCTCGGGGCGCTCGGCGGCGACGGGGCGGGCCGCGCCATCGCGCTGGGCGATTGGAGCGCCATCGCCACCGCCAAGGGCGTGGGCCCGAAGACGGCGCAGCGCGTCGTCAACGAACTCAAGGACAAGGCGCCCTCGGTCATGGCCCTGGGCGAGCCTGCGCCTAACGAAGTGCTCGCCGAAGCGCCTGCCCGGGTCGCCGCTGCCGCCACCACGCCTCGCGACAGCGGCGCCCAGGCGGCCGCGCTTTCCGCGCTGAAGAACCTCGATTACAGCCCCGGCGAAGCGGCGCAGGCCGTGGCGCAGGCCGCCGGTGAAGGCGCCGAGACCGAGGCCGACCTCATACGCGCCGCGCTCAAGCTCCTGGCGCCGAAGGGATGAGCGAGCCCGATCCCACCCTCCGCGGCGAGCGCCGCCCGGACGACGCGGACCGCGCGCTGCGCCCGCAGGTGCTGGACGACTTCATCGGTCAGCGCGCGGCGCGGGCCAATCTCAAGGTCTTCATCGAAAGCGCGCGGCAGCGTGGCGAGGCCATGGACCACGCGCTCTTTCACGGCCCTCCGGGCCTCGGCAAGACGACGCTCGCCCAGATCATGGCGCGCGAGCTCGGGGTGAATTTCCGCATGACGAGCGGCCCGGTGCTGGCGAAAGCGGGTGATCTGGCCGCGATCCTCACCAATCTCGAGGCGCGCGACGTCCTCTTCATCGATGAGATCCACCGCCTCAACCCCGTGGTGGAAGAGGTGCTTTACCCCGCCATGGAGGATTTCGAGCTCGACCTCGTGATCGGCGAGGGGCCCGCGGCCCGCACCGTGCGCATAGAGCTCCAGCCCTTCACGCTTGTGGGCGCCACCACGCGCCTCGGCCTCCTGACGACACCGCTTCGCGATCGCTTCGGGATCCCCACGCGCCTCGAATTCTATTCCACCGAAGAGCTGCACAAGATCGTGACGCGCGGGGCAGCGCTCCTGGGCGTCGAGGCCGAGCCGGACGGCGCGCGGGAGATCGCCACCCGGGCCCGCGGCACGCCGCGCATCGCAGGTCGTCTTCTGCGCCGCGTCGTGGATTTCGCCGTCGTCGAAGGCGGCGGGCGCATCACCCGCGCGGTGGCCGACCACGCGCTCACGCGGCTCGGCGTGGATGCCCTGGGTCTCGATGGCGCAGACCGGCGCTACCTCTCGCTCATTGCCGAAAGCTATCAGGGCGGGCCCGTGGGGGTCGAAACGCTCTCCGCCGCGCTCTCTGAGAGCCGCGACGCGCTCGAGGAGGTGATCGAGCCCTATCTCTTGCAGCAGGGCCTTATCCAGCGCACGCCGCGTGGCCGCATGTTGGCACCCCGCGCGTGGTCTCACCTGGGCCTCGAAGCGCCCGGCGGCGCCTCCGATCTCTTTCGCTGAACCGGCACTCGCGCACGCGCTGCCTCGTCCCCGTTTCTTTGTGCCCCGTACCTCGGGGAGCACGAGGGGCTGGCCCCTCGTTCCCGCCCTTGAAGCCCGGTGAGGCGGCGAGGTAGGTCACCGCCATGGATGCAGTAGCGGTCGAACAGCACTTCACCCGGAGCGACGGCTCCTATGTCTTCGCGCGCTGGGGACGGCCCATCGCGCCCGTGGTGTTCGGGGTCGAGCCCGAGACGCTCGAGGTTGTGAAGGCGGCAATCGAGGCCGTGGTGGCGCTCGCGGGCCACCAGATGGCCGAGACGGACCCGGAATTCGGCGTGAACCTCATGGTCTTTTTCACCCGGAGCTGGGACGAACTCGCCGAGGTCCCGCATCTTGGATCGCTCATCCCCGACCTCGCGCCGCTCCTCGAGCGGCTCAAGGGAGCGGATGCCAACCAGTACCGCATCTTCCGCTTCGACGAGGCCGGCGCGATCAAGGCGGCCTTCGTTTTCGTGCGGATGGACGAGCACATGAGCAGCGTTTCCGCAGACACGCTCTCGCTCAGCCAGGCGGTGCAGACGATGCTCCTCTGGTCCGACACGGCGTTCATGGAGCTCTCCCCGCTCGCCCAGGTGGATGGCACCGTGATCCTGCGGCCCGACATCGCCGATCTCATTCGCGCGGCCTATGACCCGGTCATGCCGGTGGCCGCGCAAGATCCCAGCCACAGCCTCCGCATCGCCGCGCGCCTCGGGGCCGGAAAGCAGTGACCCACAGCTTTCCCCTCACGGTCTATTACGAAGACACGGACATGGGTGGGATCGTCTATCACGCGAACTTCCTCAAGTTCATCGAGCGGGCGCGCTCTACATGGGTGGCGGAGCTCGGGGTTGATCAGCTGGCCCTGGCCGCTGCGGGCACCGTCTTTGTCGTGCGCCGGATCGAAAGCGACTTCCTCGCGCCCGCCCGGCTGGGAGACGTGCTCGACGTGCGCAGCAGCGTGGCCGAGGCCACCGGAGTGCGGTGGCTCCTCGATCAGGAGGTCTGGCGCGGGCAGACGCGCCTCTTTGCGGCGCGTGTGACCATCGTCGCCATGGGGCCCGCGGGCCGCCCCGTGCGGCTTCCGGCGGAGCTCCGCCGATAGCGTGGCCCGCCTCACACGCTTCCGTGCGTTGCAAAGCGTAGCTTTCCCCTGTCGCATCGGGTACATTTCCCTAAATGAGGGCGAAATGCCCCGGACAAGAGGCGGTTATGGAAGCAGCAGCGGATTTCTCCATGTGGGGGCTCTTTGCCCGTGCCACGATCACCGTGCAGGTGGTCATGATCATGCTCATCGTGGCGTCGGGCTGGGCCTGGGCCATCATCATCAACAAGTCACTTCAGTATCGCCGCGCGCGGCGGCAGGCGGCGATCTTCGATGGGGCGTTCTGGTCGGGCGAGCCGCTCGACGAACTCTTCGACCAGATGAACATGGCCCCGAAGGGCGCCTCGGAGACGATCTTCGCTGCCGGCATGATGGAATGGCGCAGGTCACACAAGGAGGATGGCGGGCTCATCCCCGGCGCGCAGTCCCGGATCGACCGCTCCATGGATGTGGCGATCTCCAAGGAGGCTGACACGCTCCAGAAAGGGCTGCCGATCCTGGCGACGGTCGGCTCGGTCGCGCCCTTCGTGGGCCTCTTCGGCACGGTTTGGGGCATCATGAACGCCTTCATCGAGATCGCCGAGCAGCAGAACACGTCGCTCGCTGTCGTGGCGCCGGGCATTGCGGAGGCTCTCTTGGCCACCGGGCTCGGCCTGCTCGCGGCCATCCCGGCGGTGATCTTCTACAATAAGTATGCCGCCGACGCGGATCGCATCGTGGCGGGCTACGAGTCCTTCGCCGACGAATTCGCCACCATCCTGTCGCGCCAGTTGGACAGCTGACATGGGCGCGAGTGTTTCATCGGGTGGAGGCGGAGGCGGCGGCGAGCGCCAGGGGCGGCGGAAGCGCCGCTCCCGCGCGCGGCCCATGTCGGAGATTAACGTGACGCCCTTCGTGGACGTCATGATGGTGCTGCTCATCATCTTCATGGTGGCGGCCCCCCTCATGACGGTGGGCGTGCCTGTGGAGCTGCCGCAGACCTCCGCTGGCGCGCTGCCCACCGAAAGCGAGGAGCCCCTGACCGTCACGCTCACAGCTGATGGACGCATCATCATCCAGACGACCGAAGTGCCCGAGGCCGAGTTCCTGACGCGCCTCAGGGGCATCGCGCAGGAGCGGGCCGACAACAAGGTCTTCCTCCGCGCGGACGGGGCCATCCCCTACGAACGGGTCGTGCAGGTCATGGGCGCGCTCAACAATGGTGGTTTCAGCGATATCGGCCTCGTGACCGACCTGGGCGGCCCGAGCTTCGAAGTCGAGGATGGCTAGCGGGCGATGTCCATCGGCGGATATCTTTCCACCATCGGGCATGTGGGGCTCATTGGCTTCGTCCTCTTCGGGCCCGGCTTCGATGCCGACCCCCTTCCGATGGACGACATTCAGGAGGTGAGCGTGCTCTCGGAGGCCCAGTTCGACGCGCTCTTCGCGCCCCAGCCTGTGGCGCCCGAACTGCCCGTCGCTCTGGCCGAGCCCGCACCGGCGGCGGAGGCTACGCCCGCACCCGCACCCGAAGCCGCGCCGCCCGAGACGGCCGACGCCCCTGCGCCCGCGCCGCCGCCCGAACAGGAGGCCCCGGCGCTCGCGCCCGAAGAGGCACCCCAGGCCGAGGCCACCGAGGAGATCATTGTGCCGCCCGCGCCCGAGGCCCCTCAGGCCATCGACGAGCCCATCGTTTCCGACCGGCCCAATGCACGGCCCGCGCCCCGCGTCGCACCGCAGCCCATCGCACCGCCCGCCCCCGATGCGCAGGTCTCCGAGGAGGTGCAGGAGGCTGCCGCCCCCGAGCCCGAGGCCGAGGTGGTGACCGAGGCCGAAGAAGAGCAGGCGACCTCGCCCGAGGAAGCCACCACCGAGATCGTGACCGAGGCCGAGGAGGCACCGCCCAGCGGCGCCGTCACCGCATCCTTGCGCCCGCAGGCGCGTCCGAACCGGCCACAGCCCCAGGCGGAGCCCGAGCCCGCAGCGGAGACGGAGACGGCAGCCGCACCTGCAGAGGACGAGGCGCCCGTCGACCCGCTCGCCGCGGCCCTCACCGAGGCCTTGCAAGATCAGCCCGCCGCCGAGAATACGCCGACGGGCCCACCGCTCACCGGCGGGGAGCGCGATGCCTTCCGCGTGGCGCTCTCGCGCTGCTGGAACGTGGGCTCGCTCTCCACCGAGGCGCTAGGCACCACGGTCGTCGTGGGCTTCGACATGAACCGCGACGGCACCCCCGTGAACGCCTCCATCACGCTCCTGACAAGCTCCGGCGGCTCCAACGCCGCCGCGCAGCAGGCCTACGAGGCGGGACGTCGCGCAATCATCCGCTGCGGCGTTGACGGCTTTGACTTGCCACCCGAGAAATACGAGCAGTGGCGCGAAATCGAGATCACGTTCAACCCAGAAGAAATGAGGATCAGGTGATGCGGTTTTTGTTGGCGATTGTCCTTTTGTGGGCGGCGAGCCTCGCACAGGCGCAGCAGGGGCCGCTTCGGCTGGAGCTGACCGAGGGCGTGATCGAGCCTCTGACCTTCGCGATCCCCACGTTTGAGGCCGAGAGCCCTGCGGCGGGGCGTCTCGCGCAGGATGTGAGCCGGGTCATCGCCGCCGATCTCACCGGCACGGGGCTCTTCCGCGAGATCCCGCAGACGTCCTTCATCGCGCAACGCGCGGCCTTTGCGGCGCCCGTCCGCTTTCCGGATTGGCGGGCGATCAACGCGCAGGCCATGGTCACCGGGGCCGTCAACGTCGACAGCGCCGGGCGCGTCACGGTCAAGTTCCGCATCTACGACGTGTTCTCAGGTCAGGAGCTCGGCACGGGTCAGCAGCTCGTCGGCACCGAGGGCGGCTGGCGGCGCATGGCGCACAAGGTGGCCGATCAGGTCTATGCGCGGATCACGGGAGAGTCGCCCTATTTCGACAGCCGCGTCGTCTTCGTGTCCGAGAGCGGGCCCAAGGGGAACCGTCGCCAGCGCATCGGGATCATGGATTACGATGGCGCGAACGTGCAGTTCCTGACGGACTCGAGCGCCATCGTGCTCAACCCGCGCTTCTCGCCCACGGGCGACCGGATCCTCTACACCTCCTATGAGACGGGCTTTCCGCAGATCTTCGTGCTCGACGTGGCCACCGTGGGCCGCCGCTCGCTCGACGTGGGGGACGGCTCCATGGGCTTTGCACCGCGCTTCGCGCCGTCGGGGCAGCGCGCGGTCTACAGCCTCGAGCAGGGCGGCAACACCGACCTCTATACGATCGACCTCGGCTCCGGGAACCGCCAGCGCCTCACCTCCGCGCCCTCCATCGAAACCGCGCCGAGCTTCAGCCCCGATGGCCGCCAGATCGTCTTCGAGAGCGACCGCTCCGGCACCCAGCAGCTCTACGTCATGCCCGCCGGTGGCGGCGAGGCGCGGCGCATCTCCTTCGGCGACGGGCGCTATTCGACCCCCGTATGGTCGCCCCGGGGCGATCTGATCGCCTTCACCAAGCAGATCAGCGGGCGCTTCGCCATCGGGGTGATGCGCGTGGACGGCTCCGAGGAGCGCCTGCTCTCCGCCTCGCCCCTCGATGAAGGTCCCACTTGGAGCCCCAATGGCCGCGTGATCATGTTCACCCGCGAGACGCTGGGCGAGACGGGCGCGCCCTCGATCTATTCGGTGGACATTACCGGACGTAACCTGAAGCGCGTGGACACGTCCGGCGCGGCCTCCGATCCTGCCTGGGGCCCGCTTCAGCCGTAACGAAGCTCTGATGCGGAGCACATTCCCCCGCGCCGGCAGCTGTGGTAATGATTAACAAAAATGAGGACGAGCAGACCCATGACCCATTTCATTCGCTTTCTCGCGCTTTCCTTCGTGCTGCTGGCCGCGGCCTGCGCGTCACCTGACCGGTTCGGCGAAGGCGCCGCAGGCGGCGGCGTGGGTGTCAACGCGGGCGTCGTGCCCGGCTCCGCGTCCGACCCGACCTCGCCGGCCTTCTTCCAGCAGACCGTGGGCGACCGCGTGTTCTTCCTCGTGGACCAGTCCACCCTCTCACCCGAGGCGCAGACGACGCTCGAGGCGCAGGCGCAGTGGTTGCTGACCAACACCGATTACCAGGCCATCATCGAGGGCCATGCCGACGAGCAGGGCACGACCGAGTACAACATCGCCCTCTCCGCCCGCCGCGCCAACGCGGTGCGCGAATTCCTCGTGGAGCGCGGTATCGCCAGCAATCGGCTGCGCACGCTGCCGCTGGGCAAGGAGCGCCCGGCCTCCCTCTGTGGCAACGAAAGCTGCTGGTCCCAGAACCGCCGCGCGGTGACGATCATCTCCACCGGGGCCGCGCTGAGCTGATGCGGGCGCTCGCCCTAGCGCTCTGCCTCCTTGCTGGACCCGCGCTCGCGCAGGACCAGGAGACGCTGGCTGATATCCGGCAGGAGCTCTCGGTGCTCTTCGTCGACATCCAGCGCCTCAAGCAGGAGCTCAACACGACCGGAGCGCCCACGGGCGCGGGCGGCGGCTCGGTCCTCGACCGTGTGAACGCCATCGAGCAGGAGCTGCAACGACTCACCTCCAAGAGCGAGGAGCTCGAGTTCCGCATCGACCGCATCGTGCGCGACGGCACCAACCGCATCGGCGATCTCGAGTTTCGCATCTGTGAGCTGGAAGAGGGCTGCGATATCGCGGCGCTGGGCCAAACGCCGACGCTAGGCGGGGTGGATGCCGCACCGGAGCCCCCCGCGGCGCCCGCGCCGGACACATCGGGCCTCACCGTCAACGAAAACGAGGATTTCCAGGCGGCGCAGACCTCCCTTGCCAGCGAGGAGTATGCCGCGGCCGCCGATGCCTTTGCTGCCTTCGTGGCGACCTATCCCGGCGGGCCGCTCACGATCGACGCGCAGTATTTCCAGGGCGAGGCCCATGAAGGGCTGGGCGAAATGCGCGCCGCGGCGCGCGCCTATCTCGCCGCCTTCACCGCCGATCCCCTGGGCCCGCGCGCGCCCGATGCGCTCTTCAAGCTCGGCACGTCGCTGGGCGCGCTCGGTCAGACATCGGAGGCCTGCGTGACGCTGGGCGAGGTCACGAACCGCTTCCCCGGGGGCGAGGCCGCCGCCCGCGCCGTGGCCGCCCAAGGCACGCTTGGCTGCTAGAGGGCAGGCGGGCGGCCCCGCCGCTGACCTGCCGCGGCACTTCGCCGAGGAAATGGGCCGCCTCACCGGCCCCGACTTCCCAAAACACCTCGTGCTCGCCGTCTCGGGCGGGGGCGACAGCATGGCGATGCTCTATCTCGCGGCCCCCTGGGCGCGGGTCATGGGGATCACGCTTTATGTCTGCACCGTCGATCACGGCCTGCGCGAGGACGCGGCGGAGGAGGCTGCGCTCGTGGCCCGCGCCTGCGCAGAGCTCGGGCTCTTTCACCAGACGCTGGACTGGCGCTGGGACAGGCAGGGGAATCTGCAGGAGGCCGCGCGCGAGGGACGGCTCGACGCGATCATGCGCTGGAAGGGCGCAGTGCGGCACGTGCTCATGGCCCACACCGAGGACGATCAGGCGGAGACCTTCCTCTTGCGGCTGGCGCGGGGCTCGGGCGTCGACGGGCTGAGCGGCATGGCGCCGCGCGCGGAGCGGATGCAAGGGATGCGGATGGACCCTCTCCACGCGCATCCCGACGGCCCGCCCTGGCCGCCGACGTTCGAGGGCGGCATGGTCATCCTGCGCCCGCTTCTCGGGGTCAGCCGCGTGGCGCTGCGCCATTACCTCACAGTGCTCAAGATCGAGCATGTGGACGATCCCACCAACGACGATCCGCGCTTTGACCGTGTGAAGGTGCGCCGGGCACTGCCCGCCTTGGCCGAGCTCGGCCTGACGACCGAGCGGCTCGCCGCCACCGCGGCACATATGGAGCGCGCACGCGAGGCGCTTATGGTCCGCGCCCGCGCGGCCGATGCTGCCTGCCGGCTGGCCGAAGGGCGCATGATCTCCGACGTGGTCTATGACCGGGATGCGTTCGCGACGCTCGAGCGGGAGACGCAGCTCCGCCTCCTCGCCGCCGCCGTGCAATACGTCGCCGACCAGCCCCAACGACCCCGACTCGCGGCCCTTGAGACCGCGCTTGACCGTGCCTCGGCCGGCGGCGCTACCACGCTGCATGGCGCCTACATCCTGCCCCACAAGGCGCGCCTTTTCGTTTGCCCGGAATACGAGCGCATCAAGGATATGCGGCCGGAAGGTGGCTACTGGCGCGGGCGCTTTTTCGTGGGCGAGAAGGACATCCGCCCCCTAGGCGTGGCCGGCGCCGCGCAGCTCAGGGACGAGACTGATCTTCCCGCCCGTGTCCTCTGGCCCGCGCCCGCACTTTGGGACGGCGACCGCGTCCTCGCGAGCCCCCGGATCGGCCATAACCCGCACTGGAACCCGGAATCGTGGGGCCGCGGCTACACGGCATTGCTCACTTCGCGTTGAACATGTCGCGATAACCTCTATCTTTGAGATCAAAGCCTGCGCTTAGAGCGCGCAATATTTCCTTCAAAGGAGACACCCTTGGGCAACGCACGCAACTTCGCCTTCTGGATCGTGCTCTTCCTGCTCCTGCTCGCTCTGTTCCGCCTTTTCGGCGGCGACGGCGCCCAGAGCGCGAGCACGAATTCGAGCTATTCCGACTTCGTGGCAGCCGTCGAAAGCGGCAATGTCACGACAGCCGAGATCGATGGAGAGAACGTCACCTACCAGCGGACGGACAACCGCACGCTGACCACCGTGCGCCCTGACGGCGCTGACGTGGCGCAGCTTCTCATCGACAATGGCGTCGATACGCAGGTGCGCCCGCAGGAAGACTCGATCTTCCAGACGCTCTTCCTGACGCTTCTCCCGTTCCTGCTGCTCATCGGGGTCTGGGTGTACTTCATGAACCGGATGCAAGGCGGCGGTCGCGGCGGAGCCATGGGCTTCGGCAAATCGCGCGCCAAGCTGCTGACGGAGAAGCATGGCCGCGTGACGTTTGACGACGTGGCGGGCATCGACGAGGCCAAGGAAGAGCTCGAAGAGATTGTCGAATTTCTCCGCAACCCGCAGAAATTCTCTCGCCTCGGCGGCAAAATTCCCAAGGGCGCGCTGCTCGTGGGCCCTCCGGGTACCGGTAAGACGCTCCTCGCGCGAGCTATCGCGGGCGAGGCGGGCGTGCCGTTCTTCACCATCTCGGGCTCGGACTTCGTCGAGATGTTCGTGGGTGTGGGTGCCTCCCGCGTCCGCGACATGTTCGAGCAGGCGAAGAAAAACGCGCCCTGCATCGTCTTCATCGACGAGATCGACGCCGTGGGCCGCTCCCGTGGCGTGGGCTATGGTGGCGGCAACGATGAGCGCGAGCAAACGCTGAACCAGCTCCTTGTGGAGATGGACGGTTTCGAGGCCAATGAAGGCATCATCATCGTCGCGGCCACCAACCGCCCCGACGTGCTCGACCCCGCGCTGCTCCGCCCAGGCCGTTTCGACCGCCAGGTCCAGGTGCCGAACCCCGACATCAAGGGTCGCGAGAAGATCCTCGGCGTCCATGCCCGCAAGGTGCCGCTTGGCCCCGATGTGGACCTGCGCATCATCGCGCGCGGCACGCCCGGCTTCTCTGGTGCGGATCTCGCGAACCTCGTGAACGAGAGCGCGCTCATGGCCGCCCGCGTGGGCCGCCGCTTCGTGACGATGGAAGATTTCGAGAACGCCAAGGACAAGGTCATGATGGGCGCCGAACGCCGCTCCATGGTCATGACCGAGGACGAAAAGAAGCTGACCGCCTATCACGAAGCCGGTCACGCCGTCGTGGGCCTCTACGTCCCGCAGCACGATCCGATCCACAAGGCGACGATCATCCCGCGGGGCCGCGCCCTTGGCCTCGTCCTGTCCCTGCCGGAGCGCGATCAGCTCTCCGTCTCCAAGACGAAATACACCTCCAAGATCGCCATGGCGATGGGCGGCAAGGTGGCCGAGGAGATCAAGTTTGGCGCCGAGAACGTCACCTCCGGCGCGACCTCCGACATCCAGCAGGTCTCGAAGATCGCGCGCGCGATGGTCACGCAATTCGGCTTCGCTGAAGAGCTGGGCCACGTGGACTACGCGAACGAACAGCAGAGCTATCTCGGCAATTACGGCGGCGGCACCAACCACAGCCAGGCAACGCAGCAGGTCATCGACCAGAAGGTCAAGGAGCTGATCGACGAGGGCTACGAGACCGCGAAGCGTATCCTCACCGAGCATCAAGACGAGTGGGAGAACCTCGCCCAGGGCCTCCTCGAATACGAGACCCTTACGGGCCCAGAGATCCGCAAGGTCATGAACGGCGAGGCGATCACGCGTGGTGATGACGACGATGACGGTGACACGACCGGCACGCCGTCGATCACTTCGATCCCGAAAGCCAAGGGCCGCAAGAAAGACACCCCGCCCTCCGGCGGAGACCTCGAACCGGAACCCACCTGAGTGATCAAGCCCCGCCTCAACGCGGGGCTTTTTCTTTCCAGCGGCTGCGTTGCATGGGACGGCGCGCGATCTCGCACCGAGCGCCGGAGCGGCGTTGAAGCCGCTTAAAAGCGAATGGTAATTCGCTTAAGGCACTGCGGGACGCCTTGCCCCCTGGAGAAATCGGATGCCTGCCCTCAAACCAACGGCTTTTGCAGCCAAGATTCTCTGGATCGGTCGCGTGGACGACAGGGACGCGAGCCTCGCCTCCACCTCGTTGGACGCCGTCGACATCACCTTCGCCGGCATTGAGGGAGAGGCCCATGGCGGCCTGATGCGGCCGTCCTGCTCCCGTGTCTCTGCGCAGCATCCGCGCGGCACCGAGATCCGGAATTGCCGGTAGCTGTCCGTCGTCAGCCGGGAAGACCTCGCCGAGATCGCGGCCGAGATGGGCATCGAGGCCCTTCACCCGCACCAGATCGGTGCCTCGCTCATGCTGGAAGGCCTCCCCGATTTCACCCACGTACCGCCCTCATCGCGGCTGCAGGGACCGTCCGGTGTCACGTTTGTCGTCGACATGGAAAACCGGCCCTGCCACCTGCCAGCGCGCGTCATCGACGAGACGGAGCCCGGGCGCGGAAAGCTCTTTCGCGAAGCGGCGCGGGGACGGCGCGGTGTGACGGTGAGTGTCGAGCGGGAAGGGCGGCTGGCGACGGGAGACACGCTCACGCTGCACATCCCGGATCAGCGGCCCTGGCGTCACATCGAGGCCGCGCGCGCCTGACGCCAGCGGCGCGGGAAGACCCCCCCCCCGACGGCGACGGGCGCCTTTCGGGTAGCGCTTCCCACGGCAGCGTCGCCGCGCTAAATCCTGCCGCCAAGAAGGAGCACCCATGCTGACCGCCATTGCAGACCAATCGCGACGGAACGCAGCGCTCCGGCTCGTTTACAGCTTCCTCGCGCTTATGGCGGCCGTGATCGCTGCGAGCCTCCTCCTGCAGGGCGTCGATGTCGCCCTGCGACGGGAAACCGGCGGCGTGGAAATCGCCTCGGTGCTCACCACCGCCTGCGCCGCTATCCTCGCAGTCGTGTTGATGCAGCGACACGATCGTGGCCTTTATTCCGTGGCCGCGCTGCTGGCGCTCTTCGCACTCCGCGAGCTCGATTTTCACGATTGGTGGTTCGAGCCCGGCCTCCTCCATGCGGGTATCTTCCAGAGCGCGGCGCCACTCTGGCAGAAATTCGTCTCCGGCCTCACGATGCCGGCGATCCTCGCGGTCCTCGCGGATGTCGCGATCCGCGGGCTACGCCCTTTTCTGCGTGCGCTTCGCGCAGGGCACGGATGGGCGCGGCTCGTGATCGCCGGCGGTTTTCTCGTGGTACTCTCGATCCTGCTCGACGGATTGCCCGCCCGCCTTGGCCCGGAGATGAGCCAGGGGGCGGCGCGCATCGCTGGGATCGTCGAGGAATGCGGAGAGCTTGCGCTCTTTGCCTGCCTCCTTCTCGCGGTGGCGGTCTGGCCGTCTCGCCCGCCCGCGTAGCCCCGCTGTCGTCGCGCTTCGCTCCCGTCGTTTCCGATCCGCCCCAGACTTCCCATACCGTGGACGCGGGCAGCCCGCGAGATGTCGGAAATGGCGCTCAGGGCCGTGGCCATTTCGCGCTAGGCGGCTCATGAACACGATCGTATACCGCTGGGAGGCCGCCCGATGGGCTTTAAGACCGACATCGAAATCGCCCGAGAGGCCAAGAAGCAGCCGATCCAGGAGATCGGCGCGAAGCTCGGGATCGAGGCGAACGATCTGCTGCCCTACGGCCACGACAAGGCCAAGGTCAGCCAGGATTTCATCAACTCGACGAAGGACCGCGAGGACGGGCACTTGATCCTCGTGACAGCGATCAATCCGACGCCCGCGGGCGAGGGAAAGACGACGACGACGGTGGGTCTGGGCGACGGTCTCAACCGGATCGGCAAGCGCGCTATGATCTGTATCCGCGAAGCCTCTCTCGGGCCGAATTTCGGCATGAAGGGCGGGGCCGCGGGGGGCGGCATGGCGCAAGTCGTGCCGATGGAGGAGATGAACCTCCACTTCACCGGTGATTTCCACGCGATCACGAGCGCCCATTCGCTCCTGTCGGCGATGATCGACAATCACATTTACTGGGGGAATGCGGAGGGCATCGACACCCGCCGGGTCACCTGGCGGCGCGTGGTGGACATGAACGACCGCTCGCTGCGCCAGATCACGTCCTCGCTCGGGGGCGTGGCCAATGGCTTTGCCCGGGAGGACGGGTTCGACATCACGGTGGCCTCCGAGGTCATGGCGTGCCTGTGCCTCGCTTCCGACCTCGCGGATCTGCAGAAGCGACTGGGCGACATGATCGTGGCCTACCGGCGTGACCGCTCGCCGGTCTTTTGCCGGGACGTGAAGGCCGACGGCGCGATGACGGTGCTCCTCAAGGACGCGATGCAGCCGAACCTCGTGCAGACGCTGGAGAACAACCCGGCCTTCGTCCATGGCGGGCCCTTCGCCAATATCGCCCATGGCTGCAATTCCGTGATCGCCACCAAGACCGCGCTCAAGGTGGCCGATTACGTGGTGACCGAAGCCGGCTTCGGCGCGGACCTCGGCGCCGAGAAGTTCATGAACATCAAGTGCCGAAAGGCCGGGCTCGCGCCCTCTGTCGTCGTCTGCGTGGCCACCGTGCGCGCGATGAAGATGAATGGCGGCGTGGCCAAGGCCGATCTGGGCGCGGAGAACGTCGCGGCTGTGGAAGCGGGCTGCCCCAATCTTGGCCGCCACATCGAGAACCTGAAAGGCTTTGGCGTGCCGGTCGTGGTGGCGATCAACCAATTCGTTACCGACACCGAGGCGGAGATCGAGGCGGTGAAGGCCTATGTGGCCGCGCAGGGCGCCGAGGCCGTTCTCTCGCGGCATTGGGAGCTCGGCTCCGAGGGCTCGGCGCCTCTGGCGGAGAAGGTGGTGGAGGTCATCGAGGCGGGTGTCGCGGACTTCGCCCCGCTCTATCCCGATGCCATGCCGCTTGCGGAAAAGATCGAGACGATCGCGAGGAAAATCTACCGCGCCGAAGGTGCCGTGATGGATCAGAAGATCCTGGGTCAGCTCAAGCTCTGGGAAGAGCAAGGCTACGGCGACCTTCCGGTCTGCATGGCCAAGACGCAGTACTCGTTCTCCACCGACCCCAATGAGCGCGGCGCGCCGACGGGCTTCACCGTACCGGTGCGGGAGGTGCGGCTTTCGGCCGGGGCGGGCTTCATCGTGGCCGTGTGCGGAGAGATCATGACCATGCCCGGGCTGCCGCGCGTGCCGTCGGCGGAGGCGATCCGCCTCAACGCGGCCGGGCAGATCGAGGGACTATTCTAGCGGGTCGCCGGGCGGCACTGTTCCTGCGCGCGCCGTGCGGCGTGCTCGGAAGGCGCCCGCCCACCGACCCATGGCGACAGGAGGTAAAAAATGACCCACGTGGCTGAGATCTACTGGCAGGCCGAGGGCAATGTGGCCGCGGGTGAATATAGCCGTGCCCACACCTGGGGCTTCGACGGCGGCGCGGAGGTGGCGGCGTCGGCCTCGCCGGACATCGTGCCGGTGCCGCTCTCGCAGCCCGAGGCCGTGGACCCCGAGGAGGGCTTCGTGGCCGCGCTCGCCTCCTGCCATATGCTCTGGTTCCTCGATTTCGCGCGGCGGGCGGGCTTCGTGCCCGAGAGCTACACCGACCATGCCGTCGGTCACATGGAACAGACCGAGGATGGTGGGCTCTGGGTCGCGCGCGTGGATCTGACGCCCTACACCGTCTGGTCCGGCGCGGCGCCCTCGGAAGAGGAGGAGACGGCGCTCCATGCCAAGGCCCATGCCTCCTGCTTTATCGCGCGCTCGGTGAAGACGGAGATCGTCGTGCGCTTGAGCCAGTACGCCGAGGCGGTGGCGGAATGACGGCGCAGGTGATCGACGGGAAGGCCTTCGCGGCGCGGGTGCGGGAAAAGGTGGCGGGGCACGTGGCGCGCCTGCGCGAGGAGCACGGGATCACACCGGGCCTCGCCGTGGTCCTCGTGGGCGAGGATCCCGCGAGCCAGGTCTACGTGCGCTCGAAGGGGCGGCAGACCGTGGAGGTCGGCATGGCCTCCTTCGAGCATCGGCTCGACGCAGACACCGACGCCGAGACGCTGCTCGCGCTCGTGGCCGAGCTCAACGGCGACCCGAGCGTCCATGGCATCCTCGTGCAGCTGCCCCTGCCTGCCCATCTCGATGCCGATGCCGTCATCGGCGCGATCGATCCCGCGAAGGACGTGGACGGGTTCCACATCTCCAATGTCGGGCTGTTGGGGACCGGGCAGAAGGCCATGGTGCCCTGCACGCCGCTGGGCTGCCTGATGATGCTGCGCGAGCACCATGGCAGCCTGTCGGGGATGGACGCCGTGGTGATCGGGCGCTCCAACATCGTGGGGAAACCCATGGCGCAGCTCCTCCTCGGAGAGAGTTGCACCGTCACCATCGCGCATTCTCGGACCAAGGATCTGCCGGACGTGGTGAGACGCGCGGATATCGTCGTGGCGGCCGTGGGCCGCGCGGAGATGGTGCCGGGGGACTGGATCAAGCCGGGGGCCACGGTGATCGATGTGGGGATCAATCGCGTGGAGGCCGGCGAAGGCAAGACCCGCCTCGTGGGGGATTGCGACTTCGACAGCTGCGCAGCGTTGGCAGGCGCGATCACGCCGGTGCCGGGCGGGGTGGGACCCATGACCATTGCCTGTCTCCTGGCGAATACGGTGACGGCGTGCTGCCGGGCCCATGGACTCGCGGAACCTGAAGGGCTTACGGCCTAAATTTCTTTCGAAGAAATTTGCCAAGCGTTTTGGCAAAACGCTTTTGCGCCTAAATGCGAGAGATGGAGTTACCGTCGAAGATCGAGGCGTGGTTCAGCCGCCGGGGCTGGGCACCGCATCCCCACCAGCGTGCGATGCTCGAGCGGAGGGAGGCAGCGTCGACGCTGCTCATCGCGCCCACGGGCGGGGGCAAGACGCTGGCGGGCTTCCTGCCGACCCTGGCCGATCTTGCCCGTGCGCCCCATGCAGGTCTGCACACGCTCTATGTCTCGCCGCTCAAGGCGCTGGCCGCCGATATCAAGCGCAACCTGCGCACGCCCGTGGAGGAGATCGGGCTCGATATCCGCATCGAGGATCGCACGGGCGACACGACCGCCACGCAAAAGAAGCGGCAGCGCGTGGACCCGCCGCAGATCCTGCTCACGACGCCCGAGTCGCTCGCGCTGCTCACCTCCTACGAAGACGCGCCGCGCATGTTCGCGGGCCTCGAGCGCATCGTCATCGACGAGATCCACGCGCTCTCGGAATCAAAGCGCGGCGACCAGCTCATGCTCGCGCTCGCGGCGCTCGAAGCCATGGTGCCGGGCATCCGTCGCGTGGGGCTCTCGGCCACGGTGGAGGACCCGACCGCCATCGCCACGTTCCTCGCCCGGCACCCTGAGCCCTGCGAGATCCTCGAGGCCGATCCCGGCCCGCCGCCCGATATCGCGATGCTCGAAACCGAGGAGCTGCCGCCCTGGTCGGGCGGCGGAGGAAAATACGCGATCCCGGCGATCCTCGAGGAGGTGAAGAAGCACAAGATCACGCTGATCTTTCACAACACGCGCGCGCAGGCGGAGCTTTTCTTCCACAACCTGTGGCTGGCCAACGAGGAGGGGCTGCCCATCGGCATCCACCACGGCTCGCTCTCCAAGGAGCAGCGGCAGCGCGTGGAGGGCGCGATGGTGGAGGGTTCGCTCCGCGCCATCGTCTGCACGGGCTCGCTCGATCTCGGGATCGACTGGGGCGATGTGGACCTTGTGATCCAGGTGGGAGCGCCGAAGAACGTGAAGCGGCTCGTCCAGCGGATCGGGAGGGCGAACCACCGCTACAATGCGCCCTCGAAGGCGCTGCTCGTGCCCGCGAACCGCTTCGAGGTGGTGGAGTGCATCGCGGCGCTTAAGGCAGTGGAGGATCACGATCTCGACGGCGATCCGGCGGGGCCCGGGCCGCGGGACGTGCTCTGCCAGCACATCCTTATCGCCGCCTGCGCGGGGCCTTTTGACGAGGTCGCGCTTTACGACCAGATGCGCACGGCGGGGGCTTACGCTGGGCTCGCCTGGGAGGAGTTCGAGGCCTGCCTCGATTTCTGCGCCACGGGCGGCTACGCGCTCCGCACCTATGACCGCTGGCAGCGGCTGAGGAAGCGCGACGACGGGCTCTGGGAGCTGCGCGACCCGCGCGCGGCGCAGCGCATTCGCATGAATATCGGTACGATCCAGGACACCGATACGCTGAAGGTGCGCCTGAAGAATCGCGCGGGCGGCAAGCCCTTGGGCGAGGTGGAGGAGGGCTTTGCCGCCACGCTCACGCCGGGGGATACCTTCCTCATCGGCGGGCAGATTGTGCGCTACGAAGGGCTGAAGGAGATGACCGTGGAGGTGACGCGCCGCGCCTCCGACAAGCCCAAGATCGCCACGTTTCTCGGCACGAAATTCGCCACCTCCACGCGGCTCACGCACCGCATCCTCGAGAGCTTCAAGCAGGACGACTGGCCGGAGCTGCCGAGTCACACGCGGGACTGGCTGCATCTGCAGCGGAAGGTATCCAAGCTGCCGGAGGCCGACCGCCTGCTGGTGGAGAGCTTCCCCCATGACGGGCGCGCGCAGACGGTGGTCTACGGCTTTGCGGGCCGCAACGCGATGCAGACACTGGGGCTGCTGGTGACACAGCGGATGGAGGAGCAGGGGCTCGGGCCCATGGGCTTCGTGGCGACGGATTACGCGACGCTGATCTGGTCGCTCGACAGCGTCACCGATCCTGCGCGGCTCTTTGATCGCGAGGGGCTCGTGGAGGGGCTCGAGACGTGGCTCGCGGGGAATGCGGTGATGAAGCGGACGTTCAAGGCCTCGGCCAATATCGCGGGGCTCATCGAGCGGAATACGCCGCAGAGCCGCAAGAGCGGGCGGCAGGCGACGTTCTCCTCCGACATCCTCTATGACACGCTCCTGAAATACGATCCCGACCACGTGCTCATGCAGATCACGCGGGAGGAGGCGACGCGGGGCCTAGTCGATTTTGGGCGGATCGAGGAGATGCTCGACCGGATCGGAGACCGCATCGACCACCGCGTCCTGAAGCGCGTGACACCGCTGGCCGCGCCGCTCTTCCTCGAAGCCGGGCGGGTGCCGGTAAAGGGGCTGGCCGACGAGCGGCTCATGGCTGAGGAGGCCGAGCGGCTCATGGAGACGGCGGGCCTCGACGAGATCGACAAGGCGGAAAAGAAGCCCAAGGAGAAGCGCTGGGCGGTGCCGTTTTGAGCGCGGCCCGCAATAAGAAGACACCTGTCATCTCGTGACCAGGGGATGAACGGCGCCGCGGTCCGAGTGGGCGGGGGCGGAGGTCCCGGATCAGATCCGGGGCGTGAGGCACGGGTTCAGAACGTCAGGGAGGGGTTGCCGCGTCCGCGTCCATGGGCGAAGAACACATCATGAACGGGCACACGTTCTCCTTGGCAGGAGCAGAGCTTTCAGCACGGCCGTCAGGCGCGCTTCACTGGGGTGACGCGTCCATGCTTGTCGTATCCGATCTCCATCTCGGGAAATCCGATCGCATTGCCCGCCGCTCCGGCGCGATGCTCCCGCCCTACGAGACGCGCGACACGCTCAGCCGCCTCGAGGCCGACCTTCGCGTGACACGGGCCAGAACGGTCGTGTGCCTTGGCGACAGCTTCGACGATCTCGCCGCCGCCGAGAGCCTCGACGAGGAAGAGCGGCTCTGGCTTGCGCGTCTGCAAGCCGGGCGGCGCTGGGTTTGGATCGAGGGGAACCATGACCCGGGCCCCGTCGATTTCGGCGGCACGCATCTCTCCGAGCTCCCGGCGGCGCCGCTGACTTTCCGCCATATCGCCCGTGGCGGTGCCAGCGGGGAGGTCAGTGGGCACTACCATCCGAAGGCAAGCCTCCACGCCCGTGGCCGGGTGATCACGCGGCCCTGCTTTCTCTACGACAGTGACAGGGTCATCCTGCCAGCCTACGGCACCTACACCGGGGGTCTACGCACCGATCACGAGGCGCTGGTCGGGCTCATGCGAGAAGACGCCTGCGCTGTGCTCACCGGGCGCATGGCCCACGCCATCCCCATGCCGCGCTGAGGGCGTCGCCGTTAGAGGCGGAGCAGCCCGGCCTCTTCCAGCTCCGGCAGCTTGCCTTTGCTCACCGGGATGAGCTCGGCATCCGCGCTGACGAGATAGTGCTTGGTCCCGTCGCGCTTGGCGCCCGTCACGGCATCCCGCGTGACCCAGTGGGAGCGGTGCGTGAAATAGCCTTCTACACCGTCCATCTCCTCGACCGCGTCGGCGAGGCGCATCCGGACGGTATGGCAGCCTGCGGGTGTCACGATCTCCACGAAATGGCCCTTGCCGGACAGGCGCAAGATCGGGCCCGGCGTGCCTTCCGGGAGGCGGCGGAGGAGGCGCGGGTTCTCCGGCTCCGCCTCCGCGCTCTCTTCGGAGCCGAGCGCCCCGTGTATCACCACCCGCGCCAGCGTGATGATCGCGCCCACGAGATAGCAGGACACGACCGCCTGAAAGAGCGTGATCGGGACAGGCTCGGGCGCGAAATAGAGACCGACGCCGGGCCATAGGAAAAGCAGGATGAGGGGCGCGGAGATCACGAGCCGCCCGATTTCCCGCTGTCGGAAGCTCAGCCACGGCAGGAAGGTCTCTTCTACCGTCATGGCAAGGCCGATCATCAGCAGGCCCCAGCCGACGATGCAGGTCCACAGGATCGCGCGGTCCGCGAGATCAAGGAGCAGGAATGTCCCGAAGGGGCCCATATAGGCGGCAACGGCCGAGGACAGCACCCACACGGCCAGATGGCCCTGGTCGAGGAGTCTCGCGCGCAAATTCCGTAAAAACACAGGCATTCAGTGACCAAGCGTCAGTAAATGCCACGACGTCTAACGATCTTTCGCGCTGCCTCAAGCTTGGGCGGCAAACATCTTGGTGATTTGGGCGTCCTGCGACGGAGCGTCCAAATGCGCTAGTGCTCGATATGCTCCTCGCGCACGAACATGTTCGCCCATGCCCTGTCGATGAGATCGGGGCGCATCTGGTAGGGGATGCCCTCGAACTCGCAGATGGAAATCATCTGGTCGATGAGGAAGACCGGCTGGTAGTTGGCGTAGATGTTGTCGATCAGCGGGTACTTCTCGCCGAGAAGATAGATCAGCGCCTCCTCATCCAGAGGCATGCCCTTCTTCTTGGCCACGAGCGCGAAGATCTTGAGGAAGTTCTCCTGGTTCGGGCCGTCGATCTTGATCTTGTAGAAGATCCGGCGAAGGGCGGCTTTGTCGAAGATCTCGTTGGGGTGGAAGTTCGTCGAGAAGATCACGAGCGTGTCGAAGGGCACCTCGAACTTCTCGCCCGATTGCAGCGCGAGGATGTCGCGGCTTTCTTCCAGCGGAACGATCCAGCGGTTCACGAGCTTCTGCGGCGGTTCTTCCTGGCGGCCGAGGTCGTCCACGATGAAGATGCCGCCGGAGCTCTTGAGCTGGAGCGGCGCCTGATAGGTGCGCGCGGTGGGGTTGTAGACCAGATCGAGCATGTCGAGGCTGAGCTCACCGCCGGTGATCACGGTGGGGCGGTCGCAGCGGACATAGCGCGTGTCAAAGCGGTTCGCTGTGCGGCGCAGGCTGTTGGGGTCATCGACCTCCGCCTCGGCCTTCGTGTGGACGATGGGGTCGTAGACGGTGATGACCTGGCCTGCATATTCGATGGCGCGCGGGATGTAGATCTTGTCTCCCATGGCGTCCCGGATCCCGTTGGAGATCGACGACTTACCGTTGCCCGGGGGCCCGTACATGAGGCAGGAGCGCCCGGCGGAGACGGCGGGCCCGAGCTGATCGAGGAGATCGTCGGGCAGGATGAGGTGGCCCATGGCGCCGAGGAGCTGGTCCTTCGTGACCTGGATATTGCGGATCGACTGCCTTTTGACCTGCTCGGCATAGACATCGAGCGGCACGGGCATGGCGCCGTAATACTCCGACTGCTCGAGCGCGTCCGCCGTGCGGCCGCGGCCGGCATCGGTGAGCTGGTAGCCCATCTCGTTACCCGAATTCGCATTAAGCGTACCGGTGGCCTCGAGGAGCTTCTGGGTCCGGCAGAGGTCCACAAGCTCCTGGACGACCGGTACGGGGAGGCAGATCGCCTCTGAGATCTCCGTTACGGTATCGAGGTTCTTCCGGAAGATGGTCTTGAGCAGGACGTCCCGCATCATGACCATCGAAAGCTGCATGTCCTCCAGCCGCTTCGGGGCCGGGGGTGCCATGACGTTGGAAACCTGCATGTTCATCGGTAGCCACCCTCAATATCGATTGCTTGCCCGGGTAGAGAGCAAGTTCGGCATTTCTTGGGCATGACTGCTCTGATATCGTGGCACGGAACCGCGCGATACGAAGCGGGAGAGGTATGATGAGCGGAACTCTGAAAGCGCTGGGCGCGGTCTCCGTGCTGTGGCTCGTATGGGCGCTGGCCCTCCTCTGGCCAGGCGGGCTTGCGGTGAGCCAGCACGAAGGCGACACGATGCATCTCATTGATATCGTGGAGCGAATGGCGCGTGGGCAGCTCCCTCATCTCGATTTCATGACGCCCATCGGGGCGGGCGCGTTCTGGCCGATCTCGGTTCTCGTGGGGGCGGGTCTGTCCATGGGGCAGGCCTTCATCGTTGCGCAGGTCGTGCTCGGGGCGCTCCTCGCGCTCGCGGCCACCTGGGTCGCCGTGGCACGCATGGCATGGCCCTGGGCGCTGGCCTTCGGCGCGCTCTCGATCGTCACCGTCATGGCGCTCATGCACGGGACCGATGACGTCGCCGTCTCGGTCTCGATGCACTACAATCGATGGGCCTGGGGGGTGACGTTTCTTGTCCTCACCATTGTCGCGATCCCGAGCGAGGGCAGGCCCGCGGCGCTCGAAGGCGTGATCCTGGGCGCCGGCATGGCCGCGCTCCTCATGATCAAGGTCACCTATTTCGCCGCCATCGCGCCCATCGTGATCATCATGGCGATCCTGACCGGTCAGCGTATGGTGCTCGCGATCGGGCTTGCCACCGGGCTCGCCGTCGCGGCCGGTCTCACGGCCGTGCTCGGGGTCGAGTACTGGCTGGCCTATCTGGGTGACCTCTTGGCCGTCGCGGGCTCCGAGGTGCGCCCGCAGCCGGGGCTGCCGCTCACGCAGCTCATCGTCGGGGCGGGCTACGTCGCCGGGACGGTCGTGGCCTTTTTCATGCTCATGACGCTGCGCCGGGCGGGCTTCGAGAGCGAGGGGCTCTTCACGCTCATGTTCTTCGTGGCAGGGACTTACATCACCTACCAGAATTTCGGCAACGATCCGATCTGGCTCGCATTCCTCGCGCTTCTGCTCGGCGTCTGGGCCGGGCAGTTGCAGGAAGAACGGCCCGAGCGGATCGTGACGCTGGGCGCGGTGGCGCTGGCGGCCATGATTGCCTCGAGTGTCGTCAATCTGGGCATGAGCCCGTTCCGGCATGCCTTCATCGACCGGGATCGTTACGTGCCGGCACTCATGGGCAGCGATCTCCACCAGGACCTCGTCTTCCTCGGTCAGCGCGCCAACATCCTCAATGCCGAGACGGCGCTCGGCCGTGGCGCGGCGCCCGTGCTCACCGCGGAAGACACCGGCGAAGAGGGCGCAGAGATCGCCGAGACGGTCGACTTCAAGGGCCGGACGTGGGAGCGCTGCGCCGCCAGCGGGAGCGCCGCCTATTTCGCCAGCATCGCGCAGGATCTCGCCGCGCAGGACCTCGCGCAGGGCGCACCGATCTTCATGATGGATATCCTCAATCCGCTTTGGCTCTTTGGTGCGCACCCTCCGCTCGAGGGCGGCGCTCCGTGGCATTATGATGGGCTGCCCGGCTTTGGGTCGGCGGAGTTCGTGCTGTTGCCCACCTGCCCGGTGCGGAGCGAGAGCTTCGCCCAGATCGCCGGGTCGCTAGAAGAAGCGGAGCTCACGCAGGTCGCCGATCGTCCGCTCTACGTGCTTTACGCCCGCTAGAACGCGGCGAGCGCGAGGTAGATCGAGAGGACCCCGCCGAGGGCGAAGCCGAGCGGGAAGCGCTTGCCGGACGTCCAAGAGGCCCAGTCGGGCACCGCACTTTGGGCGCCGAGGCGGCGCGCGAGGCGGTGGGTCACAATGGCGGCGATGGCGCAGGCCGTGAAGAGGACGATGATCAGCGTCGTGTCTTCGCGCATGAAATAGGGGCTCGATGCGGCGATAAACTTCGCGTCTCCGCCCCCCATTGTGCCCGCGGCGTAGAGCACGAGGATCGCGACGAAGACGATGGCCGCCTGTACGAGCTGCCAGAAATAGACATCCAGAGGCAGCAAAAGCGGCCCGAGCACCACGAACACCCCGAAAACGAAGAGTACTAGACCGTTGCGGATCTTGAGCTTCGCCATGTCATCCCACGCCATGTAGAGCCAGACGGGCACGGCCATGGCGAGAAAGACCAGCGCGGCGAACGGCGGGTAGGCGGGATCAAGAAGCGCGAAGAGCTCCCATGGGGGGATGACCATGCCTAGTTCGTGACGTTCGCTTCAAGCGCGCGAAGCGAGCGGACGGCGGCCTCGAAGTGCTGCGGATGGGTGTCGATGGCCTCGCGCAGAAGCCCGCGCCCGGTCGTGACGTCGCCCTGCTTGATGGCCGAAAGTGCCATGGTGTGCAGGAGCTGCGCGCGCTCCACCTGCGACATGCGCACGACGGGCAGGTCGTATTTGCGCTGCGCCCCGCGGGCCAGGACGAGGTTGTTCTTGGCCGTGAAGAGCGACGGGTCCTGCCGGATCGCATCGGTAAAGAGCACTTCCGCGTCTGCGAAATCGCCCCGCGTGAGCTTGGAATAGCCCCAGTTGTTGAGCACGCTCGAGGGCTTGGTCGTGAGCCCGGCGGCCGTCTCGTAGAAGCTGTCGGCCCTGTCCCAATCCTGGTTGCTGTCTGCGACCATGGCCTCGAGGCGGTAGCGCTTGTAGGTCTCGAAGGTCGGCGGCACCGCGTTCAGCGTCGCCTGCGCTTCCTGCCATTCGCCGTTGCGGATGTAGGCATCGGCGAGGTCCACCTGATCTTCCGAGGTCGCATCGGGATGCTTCCCCACCTCCTGCCACGCGTCGAGCGCCTCGCGGACGCGCTTGGCGCGGGTGAGCGAGGTGGCGAGACCGCGCTGGAGATCGAGCCGGTCAGGCTCCTCGCGGAGCGCGCGTGCGAAGTAGTCGACGCCCTCATTGGGGTCGGCGACGGTGAGCATGACGTCGTTGAGATTGTTTTCGTCGATGACGTTGACGGCCTTCATGGCCCGTTCGACTTCCGTCCCGCCTTGCAGGCTTTCGCAGCCCGAAACCAAGAGGGCAAAGGGCACCACGGCCATCGCAATCCGACGCATCGGCATTCTCCTGCTCTTGTCCCGCGGGCGTCTCTGCCCCCGTCAGGAACCTCAATCCGTGCGCCTCGTTGGCGGGCGCGGGCCTCGCATTCTACGGGTTGTCGGTGATCAGGTAATCTGCGCTGCCCCGACGGACCAATTGAAAGGCCTCTTCTTCGCTCTCGTTATAACGCGGGTCGTCCATTTTTGCGAGCGCTTTGCGCAGGTTATCGCGAATCTCGACGCTGTTTCCGCTGTCGAGCGCGAAGGCCGCGCGAAAGAGTTGCGCGGCTTCAACAGTTTTGCCGCGCTCCATGAGTACGACGCCGAGGTTATTGGCGATGTCGGGCGAGGTCTCGTCCTTCGATCGTGCCTGACGAAGCTGGCGTTCTGCCTGTCCGAGGCGGCCGAGGCCCAGATTGGCGGAGCCGAGCGCGAGGAGCACGTCGGGGGTAAGCCCTTCCTCGCCCGCGGCCCGCGTGAACGCCCGCAGCGCAAGCTCGTACTCATCGGCGGCCATGAGGCGGTGCCCCAGTTCCATCTCCGAGATCGCGCGTTCTCCGTCTGCCGCGGGGTAGGGGGCAAAGGGGCTTTCTTCAGGCGCGATGAGGCCGCCCGATGAACAGGCGGCCGTCAAAAGGAGCGCGCAAAGGGCGGCTATGTGTTTCATCTGCTCCTGCTCAGTACTGCCGTACCCCGGCGCCGCCATTCTGAAGCATCTCGTAGATCTCGTAGACCGAGGGGCCGATCAGAATGATGAGCAATGGCGGCACGGTGAGCATCATCGTTGCCAGTGTCATTTTGGTCGGCAGTTTATTCGCTTTTTCCTCGGCGCGCATCACCCGTTTGTCACGCATTTCCGCGGCGTAGACGCGGAGCGCTTCGGCGATGGATGTACCGAATTGCTGCGATTGGATGAGAACGGTCACGAACGAGCCCACATCGCCCACGCCCGCGCGTTCGGACATGTCCTTGAGGACGGTGGTCTTGTCCTTACCGGCCTTCATCTCGTGGGCCACGATGGCGAATTCCTCGGCCAGCGCGGGGAAGCCCGCGGCGATCTCGCGGCTCACGCGGATGATGGACTGGTCGAGGGACTGGCCGGCTTCCACGCAGACGAGCATCATGTCGAGCGCGTCAGGAAAGCCGTTCTCGATCTCTTCCTGTCGCGCCTGAAGACGCTTGGTGACCCAGTATTTCGGGATCAGGTAGCCAACGATCCCCGGCAGAAGGCCGGTGATGAGCATCTGCTGGATGGTCACCTCTTCCTGCGTGGCGTTCTGCACGATCACGAAGATCGCACCGAGCACGAGAAGCAGCGTTCCGAGCGCGAATTGCGCGAAGTGGTAGATGCGCACCGCGTTCTTGCCGCGGTAGCCCGCCTGGGTCAGGCGCAGTTTTACGGCCGAGAATTCCTCGGCGTCCTGGGGTTCGAGGAACTGAGAGTATTTCTGCAGCTTGTCGTTGCTCGCGCCATAGCGCAGCGCGTCCTTCTTCGGGCCCTTCTGGGGCTTCGAAGACTTCGACAGCTTCGAATAGGGATCCTCGGGCTGGCGCATGATCATGATGATCGCGGCCAGGACGAGGATCGCCCCGCCCACGCCGAGGAGGATGATCGGGCCGAAGGGACCCAGGGACTCGATGATACCCGTGATGGCAGCCATAAGCCTTGGCCCTTCTTACACTTTGATGTTCGTGAGGTTCTTCATCACGAACAGGTTGGCGACGAGGAAGCCGGCCACCACGAGGCAGGCAGGGATGAAGACGGGCTTCTCCATGACTTCATCGTAGTAGTTGGGCTGAATGATGTTGATCATGATGAGCGCCAGGAACGGGAAGCCCGAGAGGAACTTGCCCGACCATTTCGCCTCGGCCGTGATCGCCTTCACGCGGCGGAAAAGCTTGAAGCGCGAGCGGATGACCTTGGCGAGGCCCGCGAGCACTTCGGCGAGGTTACCACCGGAGGTCTGCTGGATCGTCACGGCAACCGCGAGAAAGCGCAGGTCCTGCATGTCGAGGCGCTCGGCCATGTGCTTGAGCGCTTCGCCCACGTCGCGGCCATAGGCGCTTTCGTCGGAGATGACGCCGAATTCGGATGCGAGCGGATCGGGGACCTCCTTGGCCACGATCGTGAGCGCCGAGGAGAACGGGTGACCGACGCGCAAGCTGCGCACCATGAGCTCGACCGCGTCAGGAAGCTGCTCCTCGATGAGCGCCATGCGCTTCTTGGCCTTGTTCGACACCCACAGGAACACGCCGCCCACGCCGATGACGAGGGCTGCGCCGATGCGGATCGGCAGGTCCGTGGCCGTGCCCACGGTGAGCCCGATGAAGGCCACGACGCACAAAAGGCCCATCACCATGACGAGCTGCGAGGGGGTGAACGCGATCCCGCCCTTTTGAGCCTTGTCGGCCAGGAGCGAGTAGAGCGGCATCTTCCGGGCGGCGAGGTGTTGGTTCATCTCCTTTCGGAGCTGCTCCATCACGTCCTCGCGGCCCGCGCCGTTCTTCATCATGTCGAGACGGCGATTGATCTTGTTGTTGAGCGAGATCGATTTGCCGAAGGCGGTGAGATAAAGCCCTTCCACGAGGACGAGCACGCCCACGAAGATCAGGCCATAGATGAACGGTTCGATACCGATGGACATGGGCTTTATCCTGCAACAACTGGTTCAAAGAGAGACGGCGGCAGGTCGTAGCCCCACATCTTGAAGCGCTCGGAATAGTGCGAGCGCACACCGGTGGCCGTGAAGTGGCCGATGATCTTGTTGTCGGGCGTGAGCCCCGTGCGCTGGTAGCGGAAGATCTCCTGCATGGAGATCACGTCGCCTTCCATGCCCGTCACTTCCGTGATCGAGACCATGCGGCGCGAACCGTCCTGGAGGCGCGAGGCCTGCACGATGAGGTTCACGGCCGAGGCGATCTGGGAGCGCACGGCCTTGATCGGCATCTCGATGCCAGCCATGGCGACCATGTTTTCCAGACGGCTCACGCCGTCGCGGGCGGAGTTGGCATGGATCGTCGTCATCGATCCATCGTGGCCGGTATTCATGGCTTGGAGCATGTCGATGACCTCCTCGCCCCGCGTCTCACCCACGATGATCCGGTCCGGCCGCATCCGCAGCGCGTTTCTCAGACAGTCTCGCTGGGTCACCGCGCCTTTGCCTTCGACGTTGGCGGGGCGGCTTTCCATGCGGCCCACATGAGTCTGCTGGAGCTGCAGTTCGGCGGTGTCCTCGATCGTGAGGATCCGCTCACTGTCATCGATGAAGGACGACAGTGCGTTGAGCGTGGTCGTCTTACCAGAACCGGTACCGCCCGACACGATCACGTTGAGCCGGGTGGCGACGGCTGCCTCGAGATAGGCGGCCATCTCCTCTGTGAAGGCGCCGAAGGTGACGAGGTCGTTGATCGCCAGCTTGTCCTTCTTGAACTTACGAATGGAGACGAGCGAGCCGTCCACGGCCACCGGTGGCACCATGGCGTTGAAGCGGGAGCCGTCCTGCAGACGGGCGTCCACGTAGGGGTTCGATTCATCGACCCGGCGGCCCACGGCGCTCACGATCTTGTCGATGATGCGGAGCAGGTGGCGCTCGTCCTTGAAGGTGATGTCGGAGAGCGCGAGCTTGCCCTTGCGTTCCACGAAGATCTGCTTCGGGCCGTTGATGAGGATATCGTTGACGTCCTCGTCCTTCAGGAGCGGCTCGATGGGGCCGAGGCCCTTCACTTCGTCATAGAGATCCTGGTTCAGCGTCTGCCGCTCTTCGCGGTTCAGCACGACCTCCATCTCCGTGAGGCTTTCGCTCACGATGGCCTGGATTTCCTGGCGCAGGTCGTTCTCGGTCGCCGTCTCGATGGCGGCGAGATTGAGGTTGTCGAGGAGCGACTTGTGCAGCTCGAGCTTAATCTCGGAGAGACGCTCCTTGCGGCGCGCTTCCTTGTCGAGCGGTGCGGCCTGGGCCGATTTCTTGGGCTGCTCCTTGCGGATCTTGCGCTGGGCGTCGACGACGGATTTCGTCGTCGGGCGCGGCTCAGGCTCCTTGGCGGCCGGCGCTTTCGCGGCCACGGCAGCGGGGACAGCGTCCCCCTTATCGTCCTTCTTGTAACGCGAGAACATGGTAGTGCCTCCTGGAGCCCTACGCCGCCTCGGCGTCGGATTGGTTGATGTCGTGGAGCGACGCGGCGAGTTTCTGGATCTCCTTGCGGAGCGGGCTCTTGCCCGCCGCTTCCGCGAGCGGCACCCCGTGGTCGCCCGCCTGGGTGACCTGGGCCCCGCCGTCTGGGAGCTGGATGTCGATGGAGATGCTCAGGCTCTCGCACATGCGCTTGATCCGTGCCTTGCCTGCGAGATCCATCATCTTCGGCGCATGGTTGAGCGCGAAGCGGATCTTCTCGAAGGGCAATTCCTCCGCCTGGAGGGCCTTCTTGAGGCGCATCGCATTCTGAGCCGAGCGCATATCGAGCTCGAGCGTGCAGAAGTAGACATGGGCAAAGGTCAGCACCGTCTCGGTCCAGCTCACGAGGGAGCTCGGCATGTCGACGATGATGTAGTCGAAGTTCGCCGCCGCCATGTCCATGATGCGCTCGATGTCCTCGGGCGTGATCAGGTCGAGCGGCACCATGTCGGAGGGCGCCGTCAGGACATGGAGCCGGTCATGGTACGTCAGAAGCGCGGCCATGAAGCTTTCGCTGTCCATGCTCTCGGTGTCCTGCAGCATCTCGAGGACCGCGTCCCGGCGGGGCAGGTCGAGGAAGGTCGACGCGCTGCCGAATTGCAGATCGAGATCGATCAGGCAGACCCGCGGCGGGTTCTTCTTGTCGATGTTGGCAAGCTCCCAGGCGAGGTTCGTGGCCAGGGTCGAGGAGCCGGAGCCGCCGGCGATCCCGTGCACGGCGAAGATCGCCGCCTGCCGGTCACCGGTGGCCTTGAGCGTGTTGCGCATTTCCTCGGGCGGCAGGGCCTCGGGCTCCGGTTGCTTGAGGCGTTCGATGGCATGGGCCAGCTCGCCTTCCGGAAGCGGGTAGGGGATGAACTCGTTGGCGCCGTTCCTGAGCAGCTGGTGGAGCGTCGCCGTGGAGAGATCCTCTGCCACGAGGATCGTCTTGATCCCCTTCGTGGCCGCCGACATCACGATATCGGTGATGACGTGGAGTTGTTCCTGGTCCTGCTCGTCGAGCGCGATGGCCACGAATTCGAGCGCTTCCGCGTCGGGTTGTTCAAAGAAGGCGAGGGCCTCGGTGAATCCGAGATCTCCCCACCGTTCGCCCAGGGCCGTCTCCATGTCCTCGATCAGAAGATCGAAATTCTGGACATCACGACTGATCGTGCACGCCACCAAGGGCTGTGGTTCGGGTTGTAACATCACGCTGCTCATCGCGACCTGCCTTTTTCGCCTTTCGGCCTTCAAAGGGGCGGAGGTCCGGGCCCAATGCCCTTCACATGATCTGCCCCACAAAGTGTGCATCCGGTTGGATGCGTACTTTTCCCTGCATCTAGGGGTGGCGGGGAAAGGGGGCGAGAATTGGGCTGGAATTCAGTAATGTCGTGGAGATTTGCGGCAAACCGCGCGATGAAACGCCGCTCTTAAACGAAAGCGGGCCGCGATGAGATCGCGGCCTGCCGAGGCTCAAAGGCCTTGTTTTACTGATCTGCGACCACGTCCGCGACGGTGGTGTCCTCGGTCGCGCTCTCCACGTATTCGCGGAAGACGACCTCGGCGTATTTGCCCTGCATGACGGTGGGGTGGGACTGCACGAAGCCCGACACTTCCGTCACGGTGCGGCGGTTGCGGCGCTCGCGATCCTCGGTGGCCACGATCGGCTGGGTCTCACCGAAGCTCACCACCGCCTCGAGGCGCGAGCGCTCGATGCCCTGCTGGCTCAGGAAGCGGACCGCCGCGTTGGCACGGGCGAGCCCCAAGCGCTTGTTGTAGGCGTTCGAGCCCACGGCATCGGTGTGACCAAAGACGCGGAAGCGCACTTCCGGGAATTGCCGGATGAAGTTCGCCTGCTCCATGAGCACTGCGCGCGCCGTGGCGTCGAGGGCCGTGGAGTTGAACGCGAAGTTGATCGTCGTGGGCACCTGCGAGGCAAAGCGCGCGCCGAGGTCCACGGCTGCCGATCTCTGGCCGGTCATGACAAGCATGTTGTTGACCGTCGGGTTCCCGAAACCGCCTTCGTCGAGGGGCGCGCCCGCCTCGCGGGCGTTGAAGTTGGCGAACTGCTGCGGCGAGGCACAGGCCGTCAGCAATGCCAGGCTGGCGATGGCTGCTGCTACGTGTTTCATGGGCCGTCTCCGCTCTTTGCGATTGCGTGGTTAATCAAGAACATAGCCATAGGAACCGCTGAAGTCCTGTTTGGCAACTTCCGCCGCGGCGCCGACCGAGGGCGTGCTCCCAGTGACCCGACCGAAGAGGAAGAGGTCACGCTCCGAAGGGATCGCCACGCGGTCCGTCGGCAGCGCGAGCACATCGCCCTGCACCGGGCTCACGAGGTGCGCCGTCACGATGATCACGAGCTCGGATTGGTCGCGCGTGAAGGAGGCGGAGCGGAAGAGTGACCCAAGGATCGGGATATCGCCCAGCCACGGCACCTGGCTGGTGATGTCGGTGAAGTCGTCTTCGAGCAGGCCCGCGATGGCGAAGCTCTCACCGTCGCGCATCTCCACGGTCGTGGAGGTCTCGCGGCGCGAGAAGGCGTCGATGGTGAAGGCGCCCGACGTGATCCCGTTCGAGCTGTCGATGGCACTCACGGCCGCGCGCATGGCGATATTGATCGTGTCGCCGTCCACGACCCGGGGCGTGAAGTTGAGCTCGATGCCGAAGGGCTTGTATTCAATGGAGATTTCGCCTTCGCCTTGGGCCACTGGCACCGGGTATTCGCCGCCGGCGAGGAAGGTGGCTTCCTGGCCCGAAAGCGCAACGAGGTTGGGCTCGGCGAGGGTGCGCACGAAGCCTTTGGTCTCCAGTGCCTCAAGCAGAATGTCGATGCGCAGGCTATCGATGTCGAAGCCGAAGATCGCCGCGCCCGCCGCGTTCGCGGCCTGGGCGAAGATGCTCACGAACTGGCCGTCTTCGTTCTGTGCGATGCCGCCGGTGCCGCCACCGGAGATGATGGAGCCTTCATCCTGGGCGACGAGGCCGCCGTCCAGGGATTTGGCCACCGAGCGGCTCATTTCGGCAAAGCGCACTTTCAACATGACCTGGTGATTGCCGCCCACGACCATGAGGTTGGACACCCGGCCCGGTGCGTAGCGCTGCGCGAGATCAAGGGCGCGATCCATCCGCGCGATGGAGCTCACTGCGCCCGAAAGGACGATGCCGTCATTGGCGGTGCGCACTTCGATGCCCTCGTTGGGCAGGATCTGCTGCAGACGCTCCTTGAATTCGGAGATGTCCGGCGCCACGCGAATTTCCACGTTGGTGATGAGCCGGCCATCGGGCCCGAGCAGCGTCAGGGACGTCCGCCCCGGGGCGCGGCCCAGCACATAGATCGTGCGATCCGACAGCGTGGAGATGTCCGCGATGTTGGGATCCGCGATCGTCAGCTCCGCGAAGGGCACGTCGCTTTCAACGACCACCGATCGGCTGATGGGCACGTTGAGCGCCGTCGTCGGCGCCCCGCGCATCACGCGCAGAGTTTCCGCCTCGACAGGGCTCGCAGGAGCCGAGAATGCAAGAGAAAGCCCCAGCGCTGCTGTGGCAAGAAGGGTCTTAAATGTCATGTGACCTGCCTCCGATCACGCCTCAAACTCACGGATCTTTCGCCCGCACTTTTACGAACCATGCCCTCAAATCGCTTTTGACGCAAGAATCAATGATTTGAGCGCCTTTCTTCGTGTTGGTTATGTGCAACAAAAAAGGCCCCCGAGGGGGCCTTTCATACGTCTTTTCCAAGATCAGTCGGTGCAGGGGATCGGCACTTCAACCACTTCCGCGCCGCGGCGGGTTCGGATCGAGCACGTCTCTTCGCGCTGCACTTCGACGACCTGTTCTTCCTCGACACCCAGAAGCAGGCGCTGGTTCACCTCGTCGGCGGAGGCGACCGTATCATCCCGCGCGCCCACGAGGGCGAGCGACAGGCGGCCGGAATTCTGGGCCTGTGCGAGGCGCGCGACCTGCTGCGGCGAGACCTGGGCGGTGACGGTGCGCGCCACGGCCACTTCTGCCTCGCTCGGCGTGGAGCTCTGGTCCACGGCGATGAGCTCGATGCCGGGCTCGATAAGGCGCGTGATTTCCTCGCCACGGCGCTGGGCCGTGCCGGGCGCCTGGCCAGACCAGAACACGTCGACCCGGTCGCCGGGGCGTAGGAAGCCGGACACGCCGGTCTGCGCATCCACACGGATGGTGAAGGCGCGCATGCCCGGTTGAAGAAGCGACGTCAGGCCAGCGCCCTCGCCGGGCTCGGTCACCTTGACGCCGAGAATGGGCTCACCGCGCTCGATGGAGCGCAGGGCAACCCGCAATTCGTTCGGGCCCTTGGAGAAGAACTCGTCGGGGGTCATGAACGCGCCCTCCGGCACGGCCGGCACGGGCCAGCGCATGACTGCGATGTGCTCTTCGGTGAGTTCGTCGCCGTACTGCACGCTCTCGCGGGCCACGATGAGATCGGTGAGGGGGACGTTCGATGCACGCTCGGCGGCGAGCGCGGCGCGGTGCTCAGAAATGTATCCCTGGGCCATGTAGACAGCGCCCCCGGCGAGGGCGATCCCTACGATTAGAACAAGTCCGAAAACCATACGCATGGCGTTACCCTCAATTCGTGTTCACGCCATTTGACGGCGTTTAAGACTACTCCGACTGCCACATGGCAGGAGATTCAGGCGAAATCGTGGTCATGGGGCGGAAATTCTGCGCGCGCGGGCCGCGGTGAGCGCTAGTTGGCCGCCTGAAGCGCGATGTCGGTCGCGGCCTCGCCGCTGCCGGGCAGGGCCAGCGCGGCGGCGCCGCCATCAAAGATCAGCGCGGCCGCGCCCGCGCCGAGTGCAATCAGCCCCAGCGCGAGCACGATCCAGTCCATGGAAAGGCTCAGGGCGCTTCCCTTCGGCTTCTGGTGGCGAAACATCGGCATCTTCATCTCCTTCGAAGCTCCGCACCCAGCCCCCCGGCCGTGGTAACTCGATCTGCGCCGTCCGTTTCGTGCGCAAAAATGTCAGAATGAGGGATTTGGTTCGGAAAACGTCGGGCTTTGCCGGGGCGCGCGTCGTCACGCCGAAATCAAAAAAGCCCCGGTCAGGACCAGGGCTCTCGGTGGGATCTGCGCGGCGGGTTTACCAGGGATTGAGGATGGTACCCGTCTCGATCTTGCTGCCGATGTCTTCGAGATGTGCGCTTGCCTCGCCACCGACGACACCGACGCCGTCTCCGAAGAATACAAAGATTGACAGGCAAAGGCCGATGAGTGCGGCGGTCAGAACGACCCAGTCAATGGTGACGGCTCCGTCTTCGTCCCGAAGAAACCGATGCATGAAGGGGGTAAGTCTCACGGGGCCACCTCGTAGTGCACAAATTACTAGGATCTTTGGGTCGCGCCCTGGGCGGGCGCGGCCATGGCTTTCAGTCTCGCATCACTCGTAGGGGGTGACGGTGTAGTCCGGCAGATCGGTCTGCACGTGGTCGGCAAACTCATGGACACCCTGGCGGATGTGAAGAAACATCTCCATGGCCAAGAAGGTGCAGAGCGTGAACAGGACGACCCATTCGACGGTCACTGCACCTTTTTGATCTTTCCAGAAGTTACCGAACACTCGGAACATCCCACTACACCCCGGCAGTGATTAGAACGAGTACTGGCGGATGGACATCGTGGACAGTTCAGCTTCGATGTCGTTGGAGATCACGCCCACGCCGTCGGAAACGGTGGTGAGGACTGCGATGCCCAGGCCGACGATGGCTGCGGTCAGCACGACCCAGTCGACGGTCACGGCGCCGTCTTCGTCGCGGCGGAATTTGTTGAGGAAGTTCATCATTGGTCTGATCCTTGCTCTGCGTTCGATTAGAACGAGTACTGGCGGATGGACATCGTGGACAGTTCTGCTTCGATGTCGTTGGAGATGACGCCCACACCGTCGGAAACGGTCGTGAGGACGGCGATGCCGAGGCCGACGATGGCGGCGGTCAGCACAACCCAGTCGACGGTCACTGCGCCGTCTTCGTCACGGCGGAATTTGTTGAAGAAGTTCATCATGGTCTTAGTCCCTCTCGAGGATGTTCGCTCTCTTTCACTCACCTCGGCGGGAAAACAGGGCGGCCTCTCTGTGCCCAAGCCCGTCGGGGTATGGCGGCATATGGCCTTTTGAATGGGGCGCGAATTAGGCAGCATTCGTGCAATTTTGCAGAAGTTAGCCGACCGCCACGCTTTTCTAATAAGCCACTGATTTCATGTATTAATTTTTATTTCCAGCGCGAGATTTTCGCGATTTTTGTCGACTGACAAAGCACCAATGCCCGTGTATTCGGAGCATTTAATCCGGATCGATTGCCGATGCTGGCGCGGCACTCCGAACTTTTGTAGACTTTGCCCAACAAGAAGAGGCGGAGCAGGACCTCGTGAGATGATGCATGGTTTTTCCAGCAGCCTCGCCCCATGGGCGCTGGGCCTCTGGTGCGCGTTTGCGGGCGCCTGCGCGGCGCAGGAGGCCGCCGATGCGTCGGAGGAGGCGAGCCCGCCCGCGTTTCGTGATTTCACCTTCAAGCGCGTGAAGCCCCCGGCCTCCGGAACCCGGAAGTTCATCACGGTGCAGATCGCGCCGAAGGCCGCGGCCCCGTCAGATACGGGGAGCGAGGCAGAGGCTGGCGCCACCCGTGCCGCGGCCGCGCCGGCGCCCTCACGCGCAAATGACGCCTATCCGTGGTTTTGGGAGGCGCATGCAACGGAGCGGAGCGCGGCCGAAGCCGGGCGGCTCTTCGAGGCGTTGGAGACCATTCAGGGCGCAGGCAACGCGCCAGCGCCGCGCCTCCAGTCACTTCAGACCATCGCCGATGCCTATGGCGCCACGATGCTGGGCTCCACCGTGGGAACGCGCGTTTCACCGGCGCTCGTGCTTGCCGTCATCTCCGTGGAGAGCGCCGGCGATGTCGACGCGGTGAGCCGCGCCGGTGCGCAGGGCCTCATGCAGCTCATGCCAGCCACCGCGGATCGGTTCGGCGTCACCGATGCGTTTGACGCCGCAGACAACATCAAGGGCGGCGTGGCTCTTCTCGACTATCTGATGGGTCTCTACGACGACGACCCGCTTCTCGTGCTCGCGGCCTACAATGCAGGAGAAGGCGCGGTGCGGGACCATGGCGGCGTGCCGCCCTATCCGGAGACGCGCAACTACATTCCGCGCGTACTGGCGGCCTATGACGTGGCGCGCGGCCTCTGCCAGACGCCGCCCCTGCTGCTCACCGACGGATGCGTCTTCGCGCGCGGGGAGGGATGACGTGGCAAAGGCACCGCTCTTTCTCGATGTCGATGGGACGTTCCTGAAGACCGACCTGCTCTTCGAGAGCTTCTGGGCTGGGCTCGGGCAGGCGCCGCTCGCGACCCTCGGCGCCGTGTTTAGCCATGGACGGGACCCGGCCGCGCTGAAGGCGGCACTGGCGGAGATCGCCACGCTCCGGCTCGACCTCATGCCGGTGCGCGAAGAGATCGCCGAGATCGCCGCCGATGCCCGCGCCGAGGGACACGACGTGGCGCTCGCCTCCGCATCTGATGCTCGGCTTGTGCAGGAATTGGCGCAGATCCACGGGTTTGACGCGGCGCTGGGCTCCGAGCCCGGGCGCAACCTGAAGGGCGTGGCCAAGGCGGCAGCGCTCGAGGAGGCGAGCGGCGGCTCAGGCTACATCTACGCCGGGGACAGCACCGCGGACCGTCCGGTCTGGGAGCGCGCGCAGGCGGCCATCGTCGTAGGCGACCCGGGAGGCGCGCGTAAGCGCCTCGCGGGGCAGGGTCACCCTTTGACCCCGATCGCGGGAGGTTGGTCTCCACGGGACCTCCTGCGCGCTCTGAGGCCCCACCAGTGGGTGAAGAACGTCCTTCTCCTCCTGCCCATGATCGCCGCGCATGAATTCGGGCTCTCGACGCTCCTCCTCGCGCTCCTGGGCATCGCGGCCTTCTCGGCGGCGGCCAGCGCGATCTACATCGTTAACGATCTTCTCGATCTCGAGGCGGACCGCCTCCACGTGAAGAAATGCAAGCGCCCCTTTGCCTCGGGTAAGGTCCCCATTTCCGTCGGCATGGCCACCTCGGCGGCCCTGATCCTCGTCGCGCTCGGCCTCGGGCTCTATCTTGGCGCGGCCTTCTTTGGCGTCGTGGCGCTCTACATGGCGCTGTCGCTCGCCTATTCGCTCACGCTCAAGCGCCTTCGATGGGTCGATATCGCGACGCTGGCGGCGCTCTACACGCTGCGCGTCGTGGCGGGGGCCGCGGCCACGCAGGTGGAGGCTTCGGCGATGATGCTGATCTTCATCTTTCCGATCTTCATCACGCTGGGCTGCGTGAAGCGTCTCACCGAGCTCACCCTGGCGACCTCGGACGAGCGTCTCCCCGGGCGCGGCTATGGCCGGCCTGATCGTGGAGACCTGCTCAACGTCTCGGCCCTCGGTTCAGTGGGCGCGCTTGTCGTCTTCTTCCTCTATACCTTCAGCGATCAGGCGCTTGCGCTTTATCCCACGCGCTGGATCCTCTGGATCGCCATGGTGCCGATGGCCGCCTGGCTCCTGCGCATGGTCGTGCTGGGCTATGGTGGCAAGCAGGATTACGATCCCATCGTCTTCGCCCTGCGGGACAAGATGGGCGTGGGGATCCTCCTCATCACGCTCTCGCTGATGTTCTACGCCGCGGGCCTCTGGAGCACCTGGTTCGGCCTCTGAGCCGCGCCGACCCAGGCAAGGCACCGCAGCGCCTAGATGGAGAGCTTCTTGAAGATGGGCTCGGGGACGAGGCGGATGATGGTCATGATGATGAACCAGAACCCGGGCGTATAGATCACGTTCCGCTTCTTCTCCACGGCCTTCAGGATATCGGTCGCGACCTTCTCCGGCGGGGCCACGAGAAACATGCCCTCCACGTTCCAGGTCATGGCGGTATCGACGAAGCCGGGCTTCACCGTCACGACGTGCCCGCCCGCGCGGGTGAGGCGGTTGCGCAGGCCGCTCAGATAGGTGTGAAAGCCTGCCTTGGCCGCGCCGTAGACGTAATTGCCCACGCGGCCCCGGTCTCCGGCCACGGAGCCCACGCCCACGACTGTGCCGCCGCCCCTGTCCTCGATCTCCGGGGCCAGCATCTGGAGGAGCCGTGCGGGGCCGCTGAAGCTGTCGATCACCGTGCCATCGATGAGCGCGGGGTCGGCGTCGATGGCGCTCTGTGGTGGCATGGAGCCTACGAAGACGGCGGCGTTGAGCATGCCCTCCTCGGCGGTCATGGCGTCGATCAGGGCTGGAAAGGTCGCCGGGTTCCGCGCATCGAAGGTCATCGGCTTTGCCATGCGGGCACCGCGGGCCACGGCGTCTGCAGCCGTGGCTTCCATATCGGCCATATCGCGACCGGCGAGGATCAGGCCCGCCCCTTGGTCGGCAAGGGCGCGGGTGAGCGCGCGGGCCATGGAAGATGTGGCCCCGAGGATGAGCCAGGTGTCTTGCGTCATGGCGCGCTCCTCAATTCGAGCCTTCGCACGAGGTCGGTGAGGAGGGCGCCCTCCGGATCTGCCGTGGCGGCTTCCTGCGCCCAGGTCTCCCGCCCGGGATACATGGCATGGATGCTGGCAGGTGCCGCGACCGCGTCCTTGGCGAGGTATATGCGGCCACCGGCCTCGAGCGTCGCGGCCTCGAGCTCTGTCAAAAGTGCCCCCGCGCGGCCCTTGGCCGGAATATCGACCGCCAGCGTGTAGCCTTCCGTGGGAAAGGACATGAGGCCCGTTCCACCCGGACCCAGCCGTTTGAGCACGGCCAAAGGCGAGGCGCGGCCGGAGCGGGCCACGGTCTCGAGCATTCCGCGCAAGGCACCGACCTCGGCGAGCGGGACAACGCATTGAAACTGGTGAAAGCCCGCCTTGCCGTAGAGCCTGTTCCAGTCGTGAATGCGGTCGAGCGGAAAGAAGAAATCCTCGAAGCGGCGTCTCACGGTGCGCCCCGTGGGCGGCACCCGGCGGAAATAGGCGGCATTGAATGCGCGCACGACCGGGGATGAGAGGGCAAAGCCCGGCGCGTTGATGGGGACGGACCGTGGTTTCCCGGCCTTGGGCGGGCTGCCTTCGGCGACCTCCGCCTCCTCCAGAATACCACGGCCAAGCGCGCTTCCTCGCGCGGTCGCATCGATCCAGCCCACGCAATAGGACGCGGAGGAGCCGTCGAGCTCGGCGATGAACTCGTCCCAGCCGCTCATGCGGCGCTCGCTGACGCGCATCACACCGCCATCGATGGCGGAGAGCTGAATGCGCGCGGAGAGAATGACCCCGGTTTGCCCGAGGCCACCCACGGTGGCGTTGAAGACCGCGCTGCCTGGCGTGATCGACGTGACCGTCTCGCCCTGCCGCAGCTCGATCTCCGTCACATGGGCGCCGAAGCTGCCCGCGTGGTGGTGGTTCTTGCCGTGGACGTCCATCGCGATCGCGCCGCCCACTGTGGCAAAGCCCGTGCCCGGCATGACTGGCAGGAGCCAGCCGCGGGGTGCGAAGGTCCGTACGAGATCGGCCATGGTCGCGCCGGCCTCGACGTGAAGGAGCCCGGTGAGCGGGTCGAAATCGAGGATGCGGTCGAGGCGCGAGAGATCGATGACGCGGCCCGCATCGTTGAGGCAGGCATCGCCGTAGGAACGACGGTTTCCGATGGCGGGGGCAGCTTCGAGAGAAAGGAGCGCGCTGCGGCGCTCAGGACGGGCGAGTTCGCCCGTGGCGCTGAGGGCGCGGCCCCAGCCTGTATAAGTGTCAGTGCGCCAGACCATCGCGAGCTTTCTGTGCCTTTCGTTCGGCCAAGGGGAAGACGAGCACGCCGATGCCGATGGCAAACCAGAGCGTGGTCAGCCGGATCACGGCCGTGGCGGCCACGGCGACATCGAGGGGCACGTCTTCGAGCGTGAGGAGAGCGACCATGGCGGCCTCGGCGCCGCCGATCCCGCCCGGCGCGCCGGTGAGGCCGCCTGCAAGGGTCGCGAAAAGGAAGATGGAGACCGCCGTCCAGAATGGGAGCGGCGCGCCCATCCAGACAAGGAGCAGGTGGAAGGCCCAGCCCTCCGCGAGCCATCCCAGCACCGAAAGGATGCCGGCGAGAAGGATGACGCGGGACGTCGAAAAGACGGCGATGGAGCGCGCGGAGCTGCGCACGCGGGCCATGAGCCGCGGGAAGCGGCCCGTCAGACGGTAGGCACCGCTCACGAGCGCGGAGAGGAGCGAGGGCCGCGTGGCGATGATGGCTGCGCAAACGGAGGCGAGGGCGATGGAGAGCGCGAGACCCGTGCCCATGGTCGAAAGCGCAACCGCCACGGCGAGCATGGCGCCCATCGCCGCGAGATCCGCGGCGCGGTCCACCAGCGCGAGGGGCGCGGTGCGCTCAAAGCTCCAGTCGGCCTCTGCCTTGAGCCAGCGCATGCGGATGAGCTCCCCCACGCGGCCCGGCGTGACCGTCATGGCAAAGCCGCCGAAATAGTGCCGGACGTTTGTGCCGAGGGAAGTGGGCACGCCCAGCTCTCGCGCGAAGAGATCCCAACGCACGGCGCGCATGGCGTAGTTGCCGACGCTCAGGAGCAAGAGAAAGAGGACGGCCTGCAGCGAGAGCTTTGCCAGCTGGGAGAGCGTCGCATCCCATCCGGTGGCCGAGGCCAGCCCGACGAGCCCGAGCACCACCATCCCGAGGAGGGCGGCCATCAATGCTTTGTCAATCCACGCCTTGCGGCGACGGCCTGCCATGTCGGTACTGCTCATTGTCATTGCCTCCGCCGGTAGCCCTTAATTGGGGCAAGATTGTGGAGTTGTGCCGAAAGTCGAAACAATAAGCCGTGACGCGCTGAAGCACTTTCCGCCCGCGACGATGCCAGAGGAAACTGGTTTTGCGCGCCTCGGGAGAGGTCATGCAAGGCGCGTGCCTTGGCCGGGGCCGCGGGCTAGACCTGGAACACGTCCGCCCAATCGGAGTGTTTGCGGCGCTCGGCATTCACGAAGGGGCAGAGCGGCACCACCTTGAAGCCCTTGTCCCGGGCGTCGGCCACGAGATGCTCCACGAGCGCGCGCCCGGCGCCCGTGCCGCGCATGGTATCGGGGACGCCCGTATGATCGACGATGCGCAGCGCTTCCGAGGCGATGGAGAAGGTCATCTCCGCCTCGCCTTCCTCCGTGCGCAGGACGTAGCGCCCTTTCTTGCCGTCAATTTCTTCCGTGATCATGGGGCTTTACTCCGCTCGGGTGGTCGCGCCGCCAGAAGGCGCTAGCCTCTGGCACCCCACGTAGGGTTCGGCGCATGTCCGCGCAAGCGAGGAGACCAGCCTTGGAAGCAGACGAGACCTTCGCCGCGCATGTCGCGCGGCACCGCTGGCCGCTCCTCATCATGACGGGCCTCGTCGTGGTGACTCTCTTTTCGTGCATCCTCATGCTTTCGACGACCTCGCTCTTGGCCAAGCCGGAGCTCACGTCGGGCGCGCACATCCCGCCGGGAACCGAACAGCGCGCCGACCGTTAATCCGCTCCAGAAGGAGAAGACCATGGCCTCAGCTGACAGCGAGACCGATCAGACTGCGTCGCGCAATTTCGGTGCGCTCGGGGGCATCGCGGTGTTGGCCGTCTTCGCTGCCGCGCTTTTCACGGCCTACCATTACTATGCTGAGGCCTCGGGCGATGTGCCCGATGACCCCAACAATCCCATCACGCTCAGGCAGTGAGCGTCGTCGCGACGATCAGAGGATCGTCGCCTCCGTGGCCGTGCGCAGCTCGTCTTCCGAGACGCCCTCGGCCAGCTCCACGATCTTTAGACCACCCTCCACCACATCGAGCACGCCGAGATTGGTGATGATGCGGTCGACCACGCCCGCGCCCGTGAGCGGCAGGGTGCATTCCTTCAGCACCTTGGAGACACCGGCCTTGTTCTGGTGATCCATGACGACGATGACGCGGCCCACGCCAGCAACGAGGTCCATGGCCCCGCCCATGCCTTTCACGAGCTTGCCGGGGATCATCCAATTCGCCAGATCGCCGTTCTCGGCCACCTCCATGGCGCCGAGGATCGCGGCGGCGATCTTGCCGCCCCGGATCATGCCGAAGGACGTCGCGCTGTCGAAATAAGCCGTGCGGCGCAGCTCCGTGATCGTCTGCTTGCCTGCGTTGATGAGGTCCGGGTCCTCCTCTCCCTCGAAGGGGAAGGGGCCCATCCCGAGCATCCCGTTCTCGGATTGGAGCGTGATGTCCTTGTCGCCCACGTAATTCGCCACGAGCGTCGGGATGCCGATCCCGAGATTGACGTACATCCCGTCTTCGAGCTCTTCGGCGGCCCGTGCGGCCATCTGATTGCGATCCCAGGGCATTAGACGGCCTCCTTCGCACGCGTGGTGCGCTGTTCGATGCGCTTCTCGTGGGTGCCCTGGATCAGGCGGTTCACGTAGATGCCGGGCAGGTGGATCGCATCGGGATCGAGCGATCCAGTCGGCACGATCTCCTCGACCTCCATGATGCAGACCTTGCCGCACATGGCCGCGGGCGGATTGAAGTTCCGCGCGGTCTTGCGGAAGACGGCATTGCCCGTTTCGTCAGCCTTCCAGGCCTTCACGATGGAGAGGTCCGCGAAGAGCCCGGTTTCCATGATGTGGGTTTCCATCTCGCCGTCGCGATTGGGGAAGTCTTTGTGCTCCTTGCCCTCAGCGATGACAGTGCCCACACCCGTTTTGGTGTAGAAGCCCGGGATGCCGCAGCCGGCCGCGCGCATCCGCTCGGCCAGCGTGCCCTGCGGGTTGAACTCGAGCTCGAGCTCGCCCGAGAGGTACTGTTCCATGAAGGTGGCATTCTCGCCCACGTAGGAGGAGATCATCTTCTTCACCTGCCGCGTCTGGAGGAGGATCCCGATGCCGAAATCGTCCACGCCCGCGTTGTTTGAGGCGAAGGTGAGGTCCTTCGTGCCCGCCTCCTTGATGGCGCCGAGCAGGAGCTCCGGGATTCCACACAGGCCGAAACCGCCCGCTGCGATGAACATTCCGTCAAACAAAAGCCCGTCCAGAGCCTCCGCCGCGGACCCGTAGATTTTCTTCATGAATAGTCCCTTCGAGGTGTGGCGGCAGCCTGCAAGCGAGGCCGGGGAGAGTCAATTCGCTGCGCCTGCACAATCAGGCTTTGATCTCCTGGATCGCCGTGAAGCCCTCGAAGGCGGGCGGGCCGTCGTAGAGCGCCTTGCGGCTTCCGGCGCCCTTGTGTGCCGCGCGGAAGCTTTCGGAGCGCGTCCAGTTCAGGAATGCCTCTTCATCTGCCCAGACGGTATGCGAGGCGTAGAGCGTGATCCCGTCTTTCGACGGCCCGCGCAGCATGTGGAATTCCACGAAGCCGGGCTCGTTCCTGAGGAAGCTGTCGCGGTTGAGCCAGACCTCCTCGAACTCCGCCTCGGAGCCCTCGATCACGCGAAATCTGTTCATGGCGATATACATGGGCCTCTCCTCAGAGCACGAGATTGTTATCGTCCTCTTCTTCCCGGCTCTCATCATGGGTGGCAAGGGCGATCCCGAAGGAGAGGATCCCGATCCGCCCCGCCGTCATCAAGACGATGATGATGAGCTTGCCGAGATCGCTCAGCTCGCCTGTGAGGCCCATGGAGAGCCCCACCGTCCCCATGGCCGAGGCGGCCTCGAAGAGCAGCGGCTCAAGAGGTTGCCCCACCTCCGTGAGCGAGAGCGCCACGAGCGCGACCGTCAGCATCCCGAAATAGAACGCGAAGGAGGCCGTGGCGGTCTGGAGCTTGTCATTCGGGACCCGGCGCTTGGCGAAGCGGACGCAGTCGCGGCCCTTGAGCGTGCTCTTCACGAGCCCCACGAGCGCGGCAAAGCAGGTGCTCTTGAGGCCGCCGCCCGTGCCCGCGGGAGAGGCGCCGAAGACCATCAGGAAGGTGATGATGAGGATCACGCCGAGCGAGAGCGGACCGATGGGATGCGTGTTGAAACCCACCGTCGTCGTCGCCGTCATCGTCTGGAAGAACGCGGCAAGGAGCCTCTCCGTCTGCGGCAGGTCGCGCAGCGTGGGCTCGGCCACGAAGATGAAAGCCGTGCCCGCCACGAGGAACCAGAAGGTCACCCGCAGGATCACCTTGGAATAAAATCCCAGATGATTCGCCCGCCCGATGAGCATCCGCCAGCCATCAACCACGATGAGAAAGCCCATGGCCCCTAGAAGCGAGAGCGCCGAGATCACGAGGCTTATGCCGGCATGGTCGCGAAACGCTTCGAGCGAGGTGGCAAAGAGCGAAAAGCCCGCCGTGCAGAAGGCCGAGACCGCGTGGAAGATCGCGGCCCAGAGCGGGTCTTCCACGCCTTGGGCGGCGAACATCGGGAATAGGACTGCCGCACCGATCACCTCCACCACGAGCGTGAAGAGGATGACCGAGCGCAAGAAAAGCCGGGCGGAAATATCCTCGGGCAGATTGAAGGCCGCGCGCGCCGTCTTCTCCCGCACGCCCGAAAGCCTGTTCTGCACGGCCAGGACAGCAAAGGAGCCGATAGTCATGTAGCCCAGCCCGCCGAGCTGGATGAGGAGGAGGATGACGATCTCGCCGGCCAGCGTGAAGCTCGTGCCAGGATCGACGGTCACGAGCCCGGTGGTGGAGACGGCGGATGTCGCGATGAAAAGCGCGTCGAGCGCGGAGACTGCCTGCGCCTGCATGGGCGGCAGGGCGAGGAGGGCCCAACCGAGCAGGATGTAGGAGACATAGCCAAAAAGCAGGAGCTTGGCCGGATGCGATCGAAGAAGCCCGATCCGCGCGCCCGCGATGGCGCGTTTCCACATCGTGTCTGTGGTTTCCATGGGAAGCCCTCAAGAGACGCACGGTAAACGCCGTGCGCCCTGTCCGGTTCCCCTAGCCCTTGCGGAAGAGCGCCCCCAGCGCGCCATAGACAATGCCGATCACCGCGGCCACCAACGCCCATCCTACCGCCGAGCCGAGAATGGCCCCAGCCGATCCGCCAAGGTCGTTGAGCGCGTTCGGCCTGAGGGAGAAGAGCCGGATCGCGCCCACGATGAGACCGAGGACGAATCCGATGAGGGCGAAACGGCGCGCGTACTTTACGATCATGCTTTCTTCTTCGCTGCGGGCTTCTTCTTCGCGGGGGCCTTCTTCTTGGTGACCTTCTTGCCCGATTTCGCGGCGCGTTCGGCGATGAGGTCCACCGCCTGTGCCACGGTCAGGTCGTCGATCTCCACCGTGTCGGGGATGGTGGCGTTGATCTTTTCCCACTTCACGTAAGGCCCGTACTTGCCCTTGAAGACATTGATCGGCCCGCCCGCCTCCGGGTGCTCGCCCAGCTCGCGCACGGGTGTAGCGGCCTGCCCGCGTTTGCCCCGCTTTGGCTTCGAGGCGATGACCTCGACAGCACGGTTCATGCCGATCTCCCAGACATCGTCGATCGTCTCGAGGTTGGCGTTCACGCCGCCGCGGTCGGAGATGGACTCGGCGTATTTCAGATAGGGCCCGTAGCGGCCGATATTGGCCCAGATCGGCACGCCGTCCTCGGGATGAGGGCCGATGAGGCGGGGGAGGCTGAGAAGCTTGAGCGCCTCCTCCAGCGTGAGCCCCTCTGGCGACCAGCCCTTCGGCACCCCCTGCCGCGGTGGTTTCTCGTCTCCGTTTTGCTCGCCGCGCTGCACGTAGGGGCCGAAGCGGCCCTTGAAGACGCGGATCTCATCGCCTGCATCGTGGCCCAGAAGCTTGCCCTCCGGCGGGATGGAAGCGGCGGCCTCCTCCTCCGATTGCGGAGGGCCAAAGGGCCGCGTGTAGCGGCATTCGGGATAATTCGAACAGCCGATGAAGGCACCGCCTGACCGCGCCGTGCGCATGGAGAGCCGGCCTTCCCCGCAATTCGGGCAAAGCCGCGGGTCGCCGCCACCGGGCAGCGGCGGGAAGATGTGCGGCGCGAGCTCTTCGTTGATCTTCTCGAGCACCTCAGTGATCGACTGATCCATGGCCTCGCCGATGGCGAGCGAAAAGTCCTTCCAGAAGCGGTCGAGCACGTCTTTCCACTCGCGGGAGCCCGCGGAGACGTCGTCGAGCTCTTCCTCGAGCGAGCCGGTGAAATCGTAATCCACGTAGCGGCGGAAGAAGTTCGTCAGGAAGGCCGTGACGAGGCGGCCTTTATCCTCGGGAAAGAGGCGGCCCTTGTCCTTGCGGACATATTCGCGGTCCTGGATCGTGGTGACGATGGAGGCGTAGGTGGAGGGGCGCCCGATGCCGAGCTCTTCCATGCGCTTGACGAGCGTGGCCTCGGTGTAGCGCGGCGGGGGCTGTGTGAAGCTCTGGGAGGCGAGAACGCCCTCATCGGCGCTCATGACAGCGGATTTCGTCAGCAACATGCCGTCGGAGGCATCGTCGACAACGCCGTCATCCTCCTTCTCCGCCTTCTCGAATGCCTCGCGGTAGGAGCCCTTGATCGGGGCGGCATCCCCCTCCGCGATCTGTGGCAGGCGCTTGTCGTCCTCGTCCTCGACGTCGTCGCGGCCTTCTTCGTAGACCTTGAGGAAACCGTCGAAGATCACGACCTGGCCGGTGGCGCGCAATTCCACCTGGCCGTCAGCGCTGCCCACGGTCACGGTGGTCCGTTCCATCCGCGCGCCCGCCATCTGGGAGGCCAGCGTCCGCTTCCAGATGAGATCGTAGAGCTTGCGCTGGTCCTCGTCGGTGACGCGGAGCTCATCTGGAGCGCGCGACATCTCCGTGGGGCGCACGCATTCATGGGCCTCCTGCGCGTTCTTGGCCTTGTTCTTGTAGGTGCGCGCCTTCTCGGGGACGTAGCTCGCACCGTAGCGATCCTTGATGGCATTCCGGGCATCGGCCACGGCCTCGGGCGCCATGTCGATACCGTCGGTCCGCATGTAGGTGATGTAGCCCGCTTCGTAGAGGCGCTGGGCGAGGTTCATCGTCTGCCGCGCGCCGTAGCCGAACTTGCGGGAGGCCTCTTGCTGGAGCGTGGAGGTCATGAAGGGTGGGGCAGGGTTGCGGCTGGTGGGCTTCGCCTCGACCTGCGTCACCGAGAGCTTGCGCGAGGTGACGGCCTGCACGGCAAGCTCGGCGGCGGCGCGATTCTCGATGTCGAAGCGTTCGAGCTTCTTGCCGCCCAGGGTGACGAGGCGCGCCTCGTAGCTCTGGCCGCGCGGCGTCTCGAGCTGCGCGCGCACGCCCCAGTACTCCACGGGGCGGAAGGCCTCGATCTCCATCTCGCGCTCGACGATGAGGCGCAGGCAGACGGATTGCACGCGGCCCGCTGACTTCGCGCCGGGAAGGCGGCGCCACAGGACGGGCGAGAGCTTGAAGCCCACGAGGTAGTCGAGCGCGCGGCGCGCGAGGTAGGCCTCCACGAGCTCCATGTCGACTTCGCGCGGCTGCTTCATGGCCTCGGTCACGGCCCGCTCGGTGATGGCGTTGAAGACGACGCGTTTGACGGGCGTGTCCTTCTTTAGCGCGCGGCGTTTGCGCAGCGCCTCCTCGAGGTGCCAGGAGATCGCCTCGCCTTCGCGATCGGGGTCGGTCGCGAGGATGAGCTCACCGTCCTCGGCAAGGGCATCGGCGATGGCTTTGACGTGCTTTTTCGAGTCGCTCGCGACCTCCCAAAGCATCTCAAACCCGTTCTCCGGATCCACGGACCCGTCTTTCGGGGGCAGGTCGCGCACGTGGCCGTAGGAGGCAAGGACGGTGAAGTCCTTTCCCAAATACTTGTTGATTGTCTTGGCCTTAGCGGGGGACTCAACGACGACAACGGCCATGCGGGAGGCGCTTTCCTACTGCGAACTACGGTGAGCGGAACATGGTTAGGGCGCGGGGATTGTCAATCGACCATCTGCTGCGGGGGCGCGTCTCAGCTCGATTTCAGCGCGAGAAGCCCGCCCGTTTGCCGCTCGATCTGGCCCTCCATTTCCAGCTCCAGCAGAGCGGAGGAGATCGCCGCGGGCGCGGCGGCGACCGTGCGGATGAGCTGATCCTCGGCGAGGGGGGAGGGTCCGAGTTCTGCGAGGAGCCGCGCGTGGATGGCTGCCGTCTCACGCAGCGGGCGTTTCGGCGCTGGCGGGGGCTCGAGCGGGAGGCGCGGGGCGACAGACGGGACCTCGAGCGCGTCGAGAACGTCGGCGGCATGGCGGACGAGCGTGGCCCCGTCGCGCAGCAGTCGCAGGCAACCTCCGGCGCGGGCATCGAAGGGATGACCGGGCACGGCCATGACTTCTCGCCCGTAATCGAGCGCGATCTCTGCGGTGATGAGTGATCCGGAGCGGGCTGCGGCTTCCACGACGATGAGCGCGCGCGCAATGCCCGCGATGATGCGATTGCGCCGGGGGAAGTGCCTTGCCTGCGGCTGCGTGCCGAAGGGCATCTCCGAGACAACGAGGCCACGCTCGGCGATCTCGCCCAAAAGCTGCGTGTTTTCGGCGGGGTAGGGCACGTCGATCCCGCCAGCGACGACGGCGATGGTGCCCGTGTCGAGGGCGGCGCTGTGTGCTTGCGCGTCCACGCCGCGCGCAAGGCCCGAGACGATGCAGAGGCCCGCAGCGCCCAGATCCGCGCTGAGCCTGCGGGCGGTCCGTGTACCCAGCGAGGAGGCATTGCGCGCGCCGACGAGGCCCACCGGCTGCGCAGCATCAGGATAGAGTGGCCCGCGGGCCCAGAGAAGCGGCGGCGCGTCCGGGACCTCCGCCAAAAGCCTCGGATAGCCCGCCTGACCATGCCAGAGGGCACGCGCGCCCGCCTTCGCGGCCCGCGCCATCTCCGCGCGCGCGACACCTTCGGGGCAGGGCTCGTAGTCCTCGATTCCGGCGGCGCGCGCGACCTCAGGCAGCGCGGCAAAGGCCGCTGCGGGAGACCCGTTTTCCTTGAGCAATCTGTGGAAGGTCGCCGGTCCCACACGGTGGGAGCGCAAGAGGCGGAGACAGATCAGAGCATCTTCTTCCGAGATGGGTGGGATTGGGGGGTGAGCGGAAGAAAATTCCTGTGGTTTCATCCCTGGCTCCGCCAACTTGCATCTTCAGAGCTACGGGATTTGGGTTAACGCAAAGTAAACCCACGCCAGCACGCGGCCAAAAAGATAAGAGTGCCTGAAGAAAACGCGGCAAGTATGAGTATTTCTTGATCCATGGCAGCCTCGGCTCCGCCCCACAAAGCGTAAGCCACGATGCTCGAGATGCCGAATCCTCCGAACCAGAGCGCCCGCACGGGCGCCGCGGCGGTATGGTCGCGCGGTCCTGCGGCCGGGCGCAGGAAGAGCCACAACACCAGCGCGACAAGAACAGCAAGCGCCGCAAGAAAGACAGGAAATGCCAGGCCCTGGACGACGCCAATCGCGGCGCAGGCCGCAAGGGCGCCCCAGGCCGCCCAGGCGGGAAGGCGCGCGACGTCGCGCTCCCAGGCCGCCCATGCAAGCGCGCCGAGGGCAACGAGGGGCGTGTAGATGAGGCAAAGCCGCGCGAACTCGCCGAGGGTCATGTTGAGCGCCTCGGCGCTGTCCCCCGTGGTCCAAAGAGCCCATGTCCCCGCTGCGAGCCCGGCGGGCAAAAGGAGCGCGGGAAGGGCCCAACCGGGCCTGTCCGTCCGCAGGAGGCGCGGCAGGAGCCAGAGGCCCAGCATGACATCCACGGGCGCGTGCCAGGCCAGCGAGGTCCAGACGAAGGAGACCGGCGGGCCCTCGTAGACGGCAGGGACCACGACACCCTCGGTGACCCAGCCGACGATGCCGCCGGCGAGCACCGCCTGCCACCAATGCGTCAGCGTCCGAAGCCGCGCGAGCGCGAGGAAGGCCGCGGCGGGGATGAGATAAAAGCCCCACATGGCAAGAACCTGCCCGGGCCAGCCGGGCGCGAGCGCGGCCTGTGCTGGCCCCTCGTTGACGAAAACGTACTCGGACCAGCCGAGAAGCGCCCCGGCGGTCGCCACCCAGAGCGCGAGAAGCCTCACACCTGGCTGCCACCGACGGTGAGCCCGCCGATCATGAGAGAGGGCTGGCCCACGCCCACCGGCACCCACTGGCCCGCCTTGCCGCAATTGCCGATACCGGGATCGAGGGCGAAGTCATTGCCGATGCCGCGGATATGCTTGAGAGCGGTGGCCCCGTCGCCGATGAGCGTGGCGCCTTTCACCGGCGCGCCCACCTGGCCGTTTTTTACGCGGTAGGCCTCGGTGCAGGAGAAGACGAACTTGCCATTGGTGATATCCACCTGTCCGCCGCCGAAGCCCACGGCGTATATGCCGTCCTTCAGGTCGGCGACCATGGAGGCGGGGTCCGCGTCTCCGGCGAGCATGTAGGTGTTGGTCATGCGCGGCATGGGGATATGGGCATAGCTTTCGCGGCGGCCATTGCCCGTGGGTGCCACGCCCATGAGGCGCGCGTTCTGGCGGTCCTGCATGTAGCTCACGAGCACGCCGTCCTCGATCAGCACGTTCTTTGCGCTGGGCGTGCCTTCGTCGTCGAAGGTGATAGAGCCGCGGCGGTCGGGCATGGTGCCGTCATCGAGCACGGTGACACCCTTGGCCGCCACCTCTTGGCCCATGAGGCCCGCGAAGGCCGACGTGCCCTTGCGGTTGAAATCGCCTTCGAGCCCGTGGCCGACGGCCTCGTGGAGGAGGATGCCGGGCCAGCCGGAGCCGAGGACCACGTCCATCACACCGGCGGGGGCCGCCTCGGCGCGCAGATTGACGAGGGCGATGCGGAGGGCCTCGTCCACCGCGCTTTTCCAATGCGTGGGCTCCAGAAGCCCCGTGAGCCCAAACCGCCCGCCCGCGCCGGAGGTCCCGCTCTCGCGCCGGCCGTCCCCATCCACGATAATCGACACGTTGAGGCGCGCCATCGGGCGGATATCGGCGAAGCGCGCGCCATCGGGGCGGAGGATCTCGACCTCCTGCAGGGAGGCCGACAGCGACGCCGAGACCTGCACCACCCGGGCGTCCAGCCCGCGGGCATAGGCATCGATCTCGCGGAGCGTGTCCACTTTCACCGGAAATTCGGCATCGGCCATGGGATCGGTGTCCGCGTAAAGCTTGGTATTGGTGTGCTGCGGCGCCTCCGCGAGCGTGCCGCCGCCGTCTCCCACGGCGAGGCGTGCGGTGGCGGAAGCCCGTGAGATGGCGGCCTCGGAGATCTCGGAGGCATGGGCATAGCCCGCCGTCTCGCCGCGCACGGCACGCAGGCCGAAGCCCTCTGCAGCGTTGTAATTCGACGTCCGCAGTCGCCCGTCATCGAAGACGAGCGTCTCCGAGCGACGGCGCTCTAGGAAAAGCTCGCCGTCATCAGCGCCATCGGTCGCGGCCTTCAGCTGGGTCAGTGCGCCCGCCTCGGAGAGATGGGTCTCGAACGGGCGAAATGGGGCATGGGACATGGCGGCTCCTAGTGTGACGCTGGGGCAAGGCAAGCGTGTAAGCGCGGTTTTGACGCGGGTCCTGCGTCCTACCGCGCATTGCGAGGTCACCCCGACATATGGTTTGAAGCGCTCGACTGGCAACGGAATACCATCGCGCACAAAAAGCCCAACCCGGGGTACGTGCGCCACGAGGACCACCATGGCACCAAAATCAAAGATCGTCGCCGCCGCGCTCGCCCTGTCCAGCTTGCTGGCCGGGACCGCAGCCACGGCACAAAGTGCACTCGACGGGCTCGAGACCATCGGCAAGCCCGTTCAAGCCGGCACGGGCTTCCAGCCGTCGGCCACCGAGCTTGCACGCGACATCGTCTGGCTCGACTCGATGATCCTTATAATCATCACGTTCATTTCGGTCTTCGTGACGGGGCTGCTGGCCTACTGCGTTTACGCGTTCAATCAGCGCAAGAACAAAACGCCCGCCACGTTCACCCACCACTCCACGCTCGAGGTGGCATGGACGGTGGTGCCGGTCTTCATCCTAGTGTTCATCGGGGCCTTCTCGCTGCCCGTGCTCTTCAAGCAGCAGGTCATCCCCGAGGCCGACGTGACCATCAAGGTCACAGGCTACCAGTGGTACTGGGGCTACGAATACGTCGACCACGACTTCCAGTTCGACAGCTACATGATCGGTACGGGCGAATATAAGCTGACCGACGACGTGCGCGCCGAGCTCCTCGCCGCGGGATACAGTGAGGACGAGTTCCTCCTGGCCACCGATACCGCGGTCGTTGTCCCCGTGGACAAGACCGTGGTCATGCAGGTCACCGGTGCCGACGTCATCCACTCCTGGACGATCCCTGCCTTCGGCGTGAAGCAGGACGCGGTCCCGGGGCGCCTGGCCGAGCTCTGGTTCAAGGCCGAGCAGGAGGGAGTCTATTTCGGGCAGTGTTCGGAGCTTTGCGGCTTCGCCCACGCCTACATGCCCATCACCGTGAAAGTCGTGAGCGAAGAGGCCTACAATGCGTGGCTCGCGGGCGCGATCGACGAATATGCCGGTGATCCCACGACCCTGCCCAGCGTGAAAGTTGCCGCCGCCGAATGACCGACACATCGCTCCATATCGCGACGACCGAACCGGGCGCGCCGGACTACGAGCCGACCTTTGGCGACTATTTCGCGCTGCTGAAGCCCCGCGTCATGTCGCTGGTCGTCTTCACGGCGCTGGTGGGCATCCTCGCGGCGCCCTCTGCGGGCCTTCATCCGGTAGAAGCCTTCGCGGCGCTCCTCTTCATCGCCATCGGGGCAGGCGCCTCGGGCGCGCTCAACATGTGGTGGGACGCCGACATCGACGGGGTCATGACCCGCACCGCCAAGCGCCCGATCCCCTCGGGCCGCGTGACGCCGCGCGATGCGCTCCATCTCGGGCTGGGCCTGTCGCTCCTCAGTGTCATGATGCTCTGGCTGACGACGAACTGGCTGGCCGGCGCGCTCCTGGCGTTCACCATCTTCTTTTACGCCGTGGTCTATTCCATGTGGCTCAAGCGCTCCACGCCGCAGAACATCGTGATCGGTGGCGCGGCCGGGGCTTTCCCCCCGATGATCGGATGGGTGGCTGTGACGGGCTCTGTCTCCGTGGAAGCGGTGCTGATGTTTGCGCTCATCTTCATGTGGACACCGCCGCATTTCTGGGCGCTGGCCCTCTTCATGCGCTCTGACTACGACGATGCGGGCGTCCCGATGCTCACGGTGACCCATGGGCGGCGCGCCACGCGCCAGCATATCCTGGCCTACACGATCCTCCTTGCTGTCCTCGCAATTGTCGCGGCCTTCACGGGCATCGGCGGGCCGGTCTACCTCGCGGTAGCCGTCATCGCCAACGCGATCTTCCTGCGGGATGCCGTGCGCATCTGGCGCCGCGACGAGGCGGATGCGGAGGCTGACAACTTCCGGGTGGAAAAGGCGTTCTTCCGATTCTCGCTTCTTTACCTCTTCCTCCATTTCGGAGCGATCTGGGTCGAAGCCGTGCTGCCCCAAGGAGCCTGGGGAGGGTTCTTCTGATGTCTTTCGAACACGTCACCAGCGACGTCCACGTCAAGCGCCGCAGCCGCAACATCGGCGTGGCCGCCTGCCTCGTGGGCTTCATCGTTCTTCTCTTCGCGCTCACCGCGGTGAAGATCCAGGAAAACGGGGCCAGCCAGGGCTTTGACCACGTGCTGCGGCCCGAACTCCTTCCGGTGGACGGCTCATGAACACCGCGCATCCCGCAAAGACGGCGCTGAAGCTCGCGGGCGTGGCGGCCATGATGCTGGGCCTCGCCTATGCATCCGTACCCTTCTACGACTGGTTCTGCCGTGTGACGGGCTTTGGCGGCGCCACGGGCGTGAGCGAAGTGGCCTCCGACGAGATCCTCGACCAGGAGATCACGATCCGCTTCGATGCCTCCACCGAGGCCGGCATGCCATGGTCCTTCGAGCCCGAAGTGCGCACGACGAAGATCCGGATCGGCGAGACGGGGCTGGCCTTTTACGAGGCGCATAACCCCACGAACCGGCCCATCGCCGGCACCGCTTCCTACAACGTGACGCCCTATCAGGCGGGTGGCTTCTTTTCGAAGATCGACTGCTTCTGCTTCGAAGAGCAGGTGCTCATGCCCGGCGAGACCGTGATGATGCCGGTGACCTACTACGTCGACCCGGAGATCGTGGATGACCGCGAAGGTCAGTACATTCACACGATCACTCTCAGCTACACTTTCTACGAGATCGACCTGCCCGAGGACGCGGAGCAGGCGGCGCTCGAGATCAATGACCAAGGCGCAACGTCGCTCAACTAACGGCTGATCCAGCCAGGGACGGAAACATGGCCCACGCAAAAAACCACGACTATCACATCCTGCCGCCCTCCATCTGGCCCTTCGTTGGCGGGGTGGGTGCCTTTGTCATGCTCTTCGGCGCGGTGCTGTGGATGCATGGCAGCGGGCCCTGGATGTTCCTCATGGGCCTCGTGGCCGTGCTCTACACCATGTACGCGTGGTGGGCAGAGACCGTGGCCGAAAACCACGTGGGTGATCACACGCCGGTGGTCCTCATCGGGCTGCGTTACGGCTTCATCATGTTCATCATGTCCGAGATCATGTTCTTCGCGGCATGGTTCTGGGGCTTCTTCAAGAACGCGCTCTACCCGATGGGCCCACTGTCGCCCGCCGTCGATGGCGTCTGGCCGCCCGTGGGCATCGAGACCTTCGACCCCTGGCACCTGCCGCTCATCAACACGCTGATCCTGCTCTGCTCGGGCTGCGCGGCCACCTGGGCGCACCATGCGCTCGTGCACGGCAACGTGCGCAAGGACATCAAGGACGGGCTCCTCATCGCCGTGGGCCTCGGGCTCCTCTTCACGGTCTTCCAGGTCTATGAGTACACCCATGCCTCCTTCGGGTTCGGCAAGGGCTGCGAGGTCTACTGCTCGAACTTCATCCTGCCGACGATGTTTCACGGCATCCACGTGGTGATCGGGACGATCTTCCTCTTCGTGTGCTACCTGCGGGTGCGGGCGGGGCATTTCTCACCAGAGAACCACATGGGGTTCGAGGCGGCGGCCTGGTACTGGCACTTTGTCGACGTCGTGTGGCTCTTCCTCTTCGCGGCGATCTACATCTGGGGCTCGTGACCTCAGCCCGTCCATCGAAGTCTTGAGAGAATGCGTGCCTCCGGCGGCCCTCCGGGGGAGGTACGGGGCACAAAGAAGGGGTGGGTCCGGCTCACCCCTTTTCCTTTGGGAGCGTGCGATGCGCAGTATCTTCTTGGCAGTCATCGGGCTCGGCGGAACGGCCGTGCTGCTCTGGCTCGGCCTGTGGCAGGTCGAGCGCCTGGCCTGGAAAGAGGGCGTGCTTGCGGAGATCGAGGCGAGCATCGCGGCTGACCCGGTGGCCTTGCCAGCCGCGCCCGTGCCCGAGACAGACCGCTACCGCGCCGTGGCGTCCTCCGGCGTCCTCGGGGAGGAGGAGCTGCACGTGCTCGTTTCTGCAAAGGGCTTCGGGGCAGGGTACCGCGTGATCCGGGCGCTGGAGACCGGCGAGCGGCGGGTGATGGTCGATCTCGGGATCATCGCGACCGAAGCCAAGGACACGCACCGCCCGGGCGGGGCACGCATGGTGGCCGGCAACCTGCACTGGCCGGACGAGGTGGACGGCTTCACGCCCGAGCGCGACCGCGCGGCTGGGATCTGGTTTGCTCGCGACGTGGGCGAGATGGCCGCGGCGCTCGGCACCGAGCCCGTGCTCATCATCGCGCAATCCGTGACCCCGCCACTCGAGGGCGTGCGGCCCTTTCCCGTCGATACGAGCGGTATCCCCAACGACCACCTGGGCTATGCTGTCACATGGTTCGGCATGGCTGCCGTATGGGTTGGAATGAGCGGGCTTTTCCTCTACCGCGGACGCCGCAAGACTGCCTGAGGCCCGACACCCATGCGCTACATCTCTACCCGCGGCAACGCGCCGGAGCTCACCTTCGAGGAGGCCATGCTCACCGGGCTGGCCCGCGACGGGGGGCTCTACGTGCCCGCCAAAATCCCGCAGATGTCCAAGCCCGACATCGCCGCGCTGGCGGGCCTCCCCTACGAGGAGGTGGCCTACCGCGTGATGCGGCCTTTCGTGGGCGAGAGCTTTTCAGACGACGAATTCCGCGGCGCGATCGACCGCGCCTATGCGGGCTTCGGGCATGCTGCCCGCGCGCCCCTGGTGCAGCTCGGGCCCAACCACCACCTCCTGGAGCTCTTCCACGGGCCTACGCTGGCGTTCAAGGATTTCGCCATGCAGCTTATCGGGCAGCTCTTCCAGATCGCGCTCTCTCGGCGAGGAGAGAAGGTGACGATCGTGGGCGCGACCAGCGGGGATACCGGCTCTGCCGCCATCGAGGCCTTCCGCGGGCTCGACGCGGCCGATGTCTTCATCCTCTACCCCCATGGACGCGTGAGCGAGGTGCAGCGCCGGCAGATGACGACGCCCACGGAGGCCAATGTCCACGCGCTCGCGCTCCACGGCACGTTCGACGATTGCCAGGCCAAGCTGAAGGACATGTTCAACGACTTCGCCTTCCGCGACGAGGTGCGGCTGGCGGGCGTCAACTCGATCAACTGGGCGCGGGTGTTGGCGCAGGTCGTCTACTATTTCACCGCCGCGACCGCGCTCGGCGCGCCGGACCGCGAGGTGAGCTTTACCGTCCCCACCGGCAATTTCGGGGATATCTTCGCAGGCTACATCGCCAAGCGCATGGGGCTCCCGATCAAGCGTCTCGTGGTGGCCACCAATCGCAACGATATCCTCCACCGGGCGCTCTCGACGGGCGATTACGTCACAGGCGAGGTGCACCCGACGATCACGCCGTCGATGGATATCCAGGTGTCTTCCAATTTCGAGCGGGCGCTCTTTGATGCATATGACCGGGACGGTGCCGCCGTGGCGCAGCTCATGGCCGAGCTGAAAGGCGGCGGCTTCCACATCTCGCAAGGTGCCCTCGAAGGGCTGCGGGATCATTTTTCGTCAGGACGCTCCGACGAGCACGAAACGGCGGCCACGATCACGCTGGCGCGGGACACGATGGGCGAGCTGCTCTGCCCCCATTCCGCGGTGGGCGTGAAGGTGGCCGAGGAGCAACTGGGCGCCGACTTTGACGGTGGACCCATGGTCACGCTCGCCACGGCCCACCCGGCGAAATTCCCGGACGCCGTGGAGGCCGCCACCGGTTTTCGCCCCCCCTTGCCCCCGCGCATGGCCGACCTGTATGACCGGCCCGAGCGGGTGACCGAGGCCGAGAATGACCTCACCGCACTGGAAACACTCATCAGGGACCGCCGCGCTTGACCCTTGAGACCCACACCCTGCCCAACGGCTTTCGCATCGTCACCGAGCACATGGAGGGCCTCAAGAGCGCGTCCATCGGCGTCTGGGTGAATGCGGGCGGGCGCCACGAGCGCGCCGAGCAGAACGGTATCGCTCATTTCCTCGAGCACATGGCCTTCAAGGGCACGGAACGGCGCACCGCGCTCCAGATCGCCGAGGCCATCGAGGATGTGGGCGGCTACATCAACGCCTATACGAGCCGGGAGACGACGGCCTATTACGCCCGCGTCCTGGAAAACGACGTGCCGCTGGCGCTCGACGTGATCTCCGACATCGTGCTCAATCCGGTCTTCGATAATCGCGAGATCGAGGTGGAACGCGGCGTGATCCTGCAGGAGATCGGGCAGGCGCTCGACACGCCTGACGATGTGATCTTCGACTGGCTCCAGGAGGAGGCCTATCCAAACCAGCCCATCGGGCGCACCATCCTCGGCCCCTCCGAACGTGTGCGCGCGTTCGAACGGTCCGATCTCAGCACCTTCGTGCGCGAGCACTACGCGCCGGGCCAGATGATCCTCGCCGCCGCGGGCGCGGTGGATCATGAGGCCATCGTGCGGGAGGCTGAAAAGATCTTCGGCCACCTCGAGGCCCGCGCGCCCCTCGAGATCGAGAAGGCGAGCTTTGGCGGCGGTGCCCGGTTCGTGGACAAGGGCCTCGAGCAGGTGCATTTCACGCTGGCCTTCGAGGGGCCCGACTACCGAGACCCGGCGATCTACACGTCGCAGATCTTTTCCACGGCCTTTGGCGGCGGCATGTCCTCGCGTCTCTTCCAGGAGGTGCGGGAAAAGCGCGGGCTCTGCTATACGATCTTCGCCCAGGCGGGCGCCTATGCCGATACCGGCCTGACCACGCTTTATGCCGGCACGAGCGCCGAGCAACTGGGAGGGCTGGCCGAGATCACCATGGACGAGCTCAAGCGCGCGGCCGATGACATGACCGCCGCCGAGGTGGCCCGCGCCCGCGCACAGATGAAGGCCGGGATGCTCATGGGTCTCGAGAGCCCTTCGTCCCGGGCCGAGCGCCTTGCGCGGATGATGGCCATCTGGGGCCGGGTGCCCGCGCTCGACGAGATGATCCAATCCATCGACAGCGTCACCACAGGCGACATCCGCGACTTCGCCACCAAGATGGCCGAGGAGAAGCGGATGGCGATGGCCGTCTACGGCCCGCTGAAGAACGTGCCGTCGCTCGAGACCTTGCAGGAAAGGCTCGCTGCTTGAAATTCAACCGGGCGAGCAAGGTCCGGATCGAGACCGAGCGGCTCACGCTGCGCCCGCCCATGCATGGCGACTACCGCGCCTGGTCCGCTCTGCGCGAGGAAAGCCGGGAATTCCTCGCACCGTGGGAGCCGCACTGGGCGCCCGATCACCTCACCCGCAAGAGCTTTACGAACCGCGTCTACTGGGCCAATCGCTCCATCTCCGGGGGCACGGCGGTGCCCGTCTTCATGATCCGGCGGAGCGACCTGCGGCTCGTGGGGGCGATCACGCTCGATCATATCCGGCGCGGGCCCGCCCAGGCGGGCACGACGGGCTACTGGGTGGGCAAGCCCTTTGCCCGGGAGGGCTACATGTCCGAGGCGATCGCGGCGCTCGTGCATTTCGCCTTCACCGAGCTCGATCTCAGCCGGATCGAGGCGGCTTGCCTGCCGGAAAACAAGGCCTCGCGCGGGCTCCTGGAGCGGAGTGGCTTCAAGTACGAGGGGGTGGCCCAGAGCTACCTGCAGATCGCCGGGCGCTGGCGCACCCATGTGCTCTACGCCAATCTCCGCCACGACCGCCGGGGCAAGACGGAAGCGGGTTAGCCTAGACACTTCGCCGGGCGCGCTATTCTTCGGGTATGCGCCTTGTTCTCCCGTTTCTCGCCCTCCTTGCAACGCCTGCTTTTGCCCAGTCCGAGCGGCCCAGCCACTGCATCGCCATCGCTGACGCCGCGCCGGGCCTCGAATACGTGCAAAAGGCCAGCTTCCGCGACGCACTCGATCCCTTCAGCGTCAGGATTTCCTACATCGATCACTCGATGTTCCTGATCCAATCGGCCTCCGGCCCCTCGGCGGTGACGGATTACAATGGCTTCATCGGCGTGGTGGATTTCGTGCCCGACGTGGTCACGATGAACAACGCTCACAACACGCATTGGACGGCGCTGCCGGACCCCGCGATCCCCCACGTGCTCGAAGGCTGGTGGCAGGAGGGGCGGCCTGCCGCGCACCGGCTCGAAGTGGGCGAAATGCTCGTGCGCAATGTCACCACCGACACCCGGCCCGGGGCCTTCGCCTTCGGGTCCGACGAGGTCGACGAGGACGCAAACTCGATCTTCGTCTTCGAAGTGGAGGGCCTTTGCATCGGCCATGTGGGGCATCTCCACCACGCCCCTGACGATGCGCAATACGCAGCCCTTGGGCGGCTCGACGTGGTCATGGTCCCGGTGGATGGGGGCTTCACGCTCAGCACAGGCGAGGTGAAGGAGATGCTGGGGCGGCTGCGGTCCTCGCTCGTGCTGCCGATGCACTGGTTCTCCCCGCAGAACCTCGAGCGTTTTCTTGCGGAGATGGAGGGCGATTTCGTCATCGAGCGGAGCGAGGAGACGAGCGTGACGGTCTCGCTCCGCGACTTGCCGAGCCGGCCCACGATCCGGGTCCTGCGCCCGCAGTTCCTGCGCGAGCCGCAGTGACGCGTCGGGCCGGATCTGCTTTACCCCCGCCATGCTGAACGAAGCTAACACCGCATTCGAAAGCCGCCTGCGCGCCGCACTTCCAGAGGCCACGTTCCGTGAGGCGGCAGCGCGCTATTTCGAGGAGCCGCGCGGGCGCTACGCGGGGTCCGCTGGCCTCGTACTCGCGCCTGCGAGTGTCCAAGATGTCTCGACCATCCTGCGCGAGGCCAATGCCGCACGCGTGCCTGTCATCCCATATGGCGGCGGCACGGGGCTCGTCGGCGGACAGGTGGCCGAGAGCCTTCCCGCGCCGGTCGTTCTGACCCTCGAACGCATGACGAAGATCCGCGCCGTCCATGCCGATGAAAACGTGCTCGTCGCCGAGGCGGGGGCGATTCTGAAGGACGTTCAGGACGCGGCAGGCGACGTGGGCCGGCTCTTTCCATTGTCGCTCGCTTCCGAGGGCTCGGCGCGGATCGGGGGGCTTCTGGCGACCAATGCGGGCGGCACTGGCGTGCTGCGCTATGGCAATGCGCGCGATCTCTGCCTCGGGCTGGAAGTGGTGCGCGCGGACGGCACGATCTGGCACGGGCTCTCGCGCCTAAGGAAAGACAATGCGGGCTTTGACCTGCGCAATCTGATGATCGGCTCGGAGGGGACACTGGGCATCATCACCGCGGCCTCGCTCAAGCTCTTCCCCGTGGCGGCCGAGCAGGGCACGGCGATCTTCACACTGCCGTCGGCCGAGGCGGCGCTGAAGCTTCTGGCGATGACGCGCGCGCAGGTGGGAGAGGCGGTCTCCGCCTTCGAGCTTATCCACCGGCAGGGCTTCGATTTCCTGTCTGAGACGCTCCCTGAAATCCGCCAGCCGTTCGACACGCCGCCGGAGTGGTGCGCGCTCATCGATCTTGGCCTGCCGAGGGGCCTTTCAGCCCCGCAAGCCTTTGAGACCCTCTTCGCCTCCGCGATCGAGGCTGGGCTGACGGAAGACGCCGTCATCGCGCAATCCGAGCAGCAGCGGCAGGAGATCTGGGCGGTGCGCGAGCACATCCCGGAGGCCAACCGCCGCATCGGATCGGTCTCTTCCCACGACATCTCCATGCCGCTGTCGGAAATCCCCGCCTTCATCCCCGAGGCCACGGATGCCCTCGGCAAGATCGGCCAATTCCGCATCAACTGCTTCGGCCATGTGGGCGACGGAAACCTGCATTACAACGTCTTCCCCATGCACGGAAAAAGCCGCGCGGACCATGAAAACCAGCGCGCCGAGATCAAGCGGACGGTGCATGATCTCGTCCATGCCCATGGCGGGTCGGTGGCCGCCGAGCACGGTGTGGGGCGGCTGAAGGTGGAGGATCTCGAGCGCTACGGCGACCCCGCGCTGCTCGACATGATGCGCGCCGTGAAGGGCGCACTCGACCCCAACGGCATCCTCAATCCGGGCGTGATGCTGCGTTAGCGAACGGCGCGGCTCGCCGGATGTGTCCCTGCCAGTGGACAGGCACATACCGTGATTACACATCAGGCGCACGTGAGACGCAGCAAGGAGATTAATCCGCGCACGGACGCCTATTAGTCTCTCTCGACGGAAGACCCCTAAGACCCTTAGGCCCCTTCGAACTCGGTCAGCGCATGGACATCCATCCCGAGCGCTTCGAGCTTTTTCCGACCGCCGAGCTCCGGCAGGTCGATCACGAAGGCGCAGCCGATCACCTGCGCGCCGAGCCGCTCAAGGAGCTTGATGCCCGCCTCTGCCGTGCCGCCCGTGGCCAACAGATCGTCCACCAGAAGGACCCGCTCACCGGCCTCGAGCGCGTCGTCATGGAGCTCCATCACCGCCTCGCCGTATTCCAGCGTGTAGGATTGCTCGATCGTGGCCCCGGGCAGCTTGCCCTTCTTGCGCACCGGCACGAAGCCCACCGAGAGCTGGTGCGCGATCGCGCCGCCGAGGATGAAGCCGCGCGCCTCGAGCCCCACGACCTTGTCGATCTCGGCGCCGGCATAGGGGTGCAGCAGCTGGTCGATGGCCATCCGGAAGCCTCGCGCATCGGCGAAGAGCGTGGTCACGTCGCGGAACATGATCCCCTCATGGGGGAAGTCCGGAATGGTGCGGATGTAGTCTTTGACGGTCTTCACGTGTCTCTCCTCAAGGGCGTAGGCCGGGCGTCAGCCCGGCGTCCGGCGCAGCGTGGCCGTCAGCGCGCCCATGGCGATGAGCGTCGCGCCGCCTGCCTGAGTGAGACGCCGGATGACGCTGGGCCGCGCGATGCGGGCGCGCATCAGGTCGGCGGCGAGCGCATAGGCCAGCGCGTTGATCGCGGCAAGGCCTACGAAGGTGGTGGTGAGGATCGCGGCCTGCGGGGCGAAGGGCTGCGCTGGAGAGATGAATTGCGGCACGAAGGCGATGAAAAAGCCGATGCCCTTGGGATTGAGCGCGGTGACGATGGCCGCGTGACGCAGGATCGCACGCGGCTCCGTGGCCGGCGCTTTCGCGAGCATGGCCTTTCCCGGCGCGCTGCGCAGCATCTGGAGCCCGAGATAAACGAGGTAGGCCGCGCCCACCCATTTGAGCAGCGTGAAGGCGGTGGCCGAGGCCGCGATGATCGCGCCGAGCCCGGCGAGCGCCGCTGTCATGGCGATGAGATCGCCAAGCGCTACGCCCGTGGCCGTGGCAACAGCCACCTTGCGCCCTTGCGAGAGCGCGTAGCTCAGGACGAGTAGGATCGTCGGTCCGGGGATGAGCAGCAAGGCGGTGGAGGCGGCCACGAAGGCAAGCCAGAGATCGAGGGGCATGGGCTCTCCTTAGCCGTGCAGTTGGGTGAGGTGTGTCATCGGATAGGCACGCTGCATCGTCACAAGACGCGCCCCGCCACGGCGTCGAGCCGCGCCATGACGGCAGGGTCACGGGCCTCAGGCGCGGTGATGATCGCGTAGTCGAGCGCGCGGTCGCAGCCGTGTTCGCAGGGCGCGCGGTCAGCGCCCAGAAGGCCGGGCAGGGCGGCGACGAGGCTTCGCGCCTTCTCGGCATTGCCCTGCAGTGTCTTGATCACCTGTGCGACGTCCACGGCGTCGTGCTCCGGGTGCCAGCAATCGTAGTCTGTGATCATGGCGACGGAGGCGTAGCAAAGCTCGGCCTCCCGGGCGAGCTTGGCCTCGGGCATATTCGTCATCCCGATCACGTCGCAGCCCCAGACCTCGCGGTAGAGCTTCGATTCGGCCAGCGTCGAGAATTGCGGGCCTTCCATGGCGAGGTACGTGCCGCCGTCATGGACGGTGATCCCGGCCCCACGCGCGGCTTCGGCTACCGCCGCGCCGAGGCGCGGGCAGGTGGGGTGGGCGAGGCTTACATGGGCCACGCAGCCCGCGCCGAAGAAGGACTTTTCCCGCGCGGAGGTGCGGTCGATGAACTGGTCCACGACGACGAAATCGCCGGGCGCCATCTCCTCCCGGAAGCTGCCGCAGGCGGAGAGGGAGATCACGTCGGTCACGCCGAGGCGCTTCAGCGCGTCGATATTGGCGCGGTAGGGCACCGTCGTGGGCGAATGCGTGTGCCCGCGCCCGTGGCGGGGCAGGAAGGCCATCTCCACTCCGCCGAGGCGGCCGGTGAGGATCTCGTCCGAGGGTGTGCCCCACGCGCTCTCCTGCGCGACCCAGGCTGCGCCCTCGAGCCCGTCGAGCTGGTAGACGCCCGAGCCGCCGATAATCCCGATTTTCGTCTGTGTCATGGGCGCGAGCCTGACCGCCCGGCGCGGCGATGAAAAGCCCCCGATGCACCCTGCGCCGATTGAACGCCCGCCCGTGCCTCATCCGGCGTCAGTGCCCTCAACGGGAATAGGCCCGCAACTCTTCGATGCGCCCACGGACCCGCGCGCATTCCTTGATGCGCCCGCCTTCGAGGCCCGAGGCGACCGCCGAGCGCGCCGTGGCCTGCAAGAGATCCCAGCCGCGCGCGAGAAAGACGGTGGCGTATGGCGCGCCTGCCTCGGGGTCTCCGAAGGCCAGGACCTCGAGCTTGGAGGCCTCGGCGTCGGCGTCGACGGCCTTGAGGCCTGCCTCCATGCGGGCGAGGATCTCCGTCACGCCCGCCGTGCAGGCGTCTGAGACGCAGAGCCCGGCATCGATCCGGACGTGGCTGGCCGGGGTGCCATCGGGCATCGAAAAGAGCTGCGCGGTGTCCTCGGCGGTCAATGGCACGAAAGGGCCATTCTCTCCGTAAGAGAGCGTCAGCGGGCCGACGGGTATCTCGGGGATCGGAACCGTGCCATTCCCCTCGGGGGCGATGGTGCGCACGCTGTCGAGATCGACGGCCGCGAGCGCCGCGTCCTCGCCCGTTACCGAGATCGAAAAGATCACCTCGCGGCTAAAGCGATAGGTTTGCACCCCCTCGACATTGGTCCGCAATGGGGTCGGCGTGTAGCCCGACTTTCGCCTATGGGTCGCGTTCTGCGCATATTCCACGCGGCCCGGTGCAACCGTGCGAAAGACCGGGTTGCCCGGCACGTCGCCCTCGTAACAGGTGGCAAGCTCGTCCGCATGCTGGCGCCCCATGACGAAAACCTGCCTGGCCAGAAACGCGTGGGGCAGAGAGATCGAGGTGCCTTGGCTCTGGTGCCTCTGTAGCGTCCCGCGATACCGGATCGCCTCCCGTCTCAGCGCGTTGCCCTCGGGCAGCCGGTCGATCACCGCGCTCAAGAGCCGCTCGGCTTCGGCAAAGTCGCGATCCACGAGATCGCCCTCGATGTGAAGAAGCCCGAGATCCACCATGGCGCGCAGGCCGCCCCGTGCCGCGGCCTCGCGGAAGATCGCGACCGCCCGCTTAGGGTCGCGGCCGGTCGCCGTCCCGTAGATCAGCTGGCGTGCGAGTTCGGCCGAGGCATTCTCTTCTTCCGCGGCGTGCCCTGCCTCGAGATGGGCGATGCCCGCTTGCGCGGCAGCGCGCAGCTCTTCACGGCTGAGCGTGGCGTCGCGCGTCAGTGCGAGGCTCGCCAGCCCCGCGTTCCAGTAGCCCACCGGGTTGCCCGCATCGGCGGCGCGCAGAAACCACGAGACTGCCTCAGGCAGATCACGCTCCACCCCCGCAAGGCCCCCGCGATAGATGACCCCGGCATAGAGCATCGCCGTAGTATCGCCGCCCGCGGCGAGCCCTGTGGCGATCTCGAGCGCGCGCGCGCCGTCACCTGCATTGGCGGCGGCCAAGATATCTTGCACGCTTTGGCCGTGGGCCCGCGCGCCCGAAAGGCACAAGACCGCCGCCACGCACACCAAGACCAGCTGAACCAAACGCTGCATCGTGCATCTCCCCCGTCTCGTGATCACTCTAGGCAGCATCGCCGCCGCGCGTCGAGAGGGGTGGCAAAATTGATGCGGCCGCAGCAAATTTCGCGGCACGCATAGCAGGTATGCGGAAGAATACCGTGCAATTTCGGCACGGTCGGCTAGGTCGAGCCAAACATCCATACAGTCGCAGCGTACCGCCCCGGGGGACGAGCATTTGACCCGCATCCTTGCCGCTTTGAGCAATTCCACCGCCTTTGACGGCTTGCAGGGCAACCCGCTCGATCTGTCCCGGCTGAGGATCGAGGTCCTCGCGGGTCTTACCGTGGCCCTCGCGCTGGTGCCCGAGGCGGTGGCCTTTGCCTTTGTCGCCGGTGTGCACCCGCTCGTAGGGCTCTACGCAGCATTTATCGTTGGCCTCGTCACCGCGCTGATTGGCGGCCGCCCGGGCATGATCTCGGGGGCCACGGGTGCGCTGGCGGTGGTGATGGTCTCGCTCGTGGCGACGCACGGTGTGGAATATCTGTTCGCCACAGTGGTGCTGATGGGGCTCATCCAGATCGTCGTGGGGGTGATGCGCTGGGGCAAATTCATCCGTCTCGTGCCGCACCCGGTGATGCTGGGCTTCGTCAACGGGCTGGCCATCGTGATTTTCCTCGCCCAGCTCAGCCAATTCAAGGTGCCGGGCACCATGGTCTCCAACGGGCACGGCATGACGGGCGGCGAGTGGATGTCTGGCACGCCGCTTTACTGGATGCTCGCGCTCGTGGCGGTGACCATGGCGATCATCTGGGTGATGCCGCGGCTGACGAAGGCGGTGCCCGCGCCGCTGGCGGCCATCGGGATCGTGGCGGGGATCGTGATCGTCTTTGGGATCGACGTGCCCCGCGTGGGCGATCTCGCCTCCATCGAGGGCGGACTGCCGGCCTTCCACATCCCCACAGTGCCGCTTACGCTCGAGACGCTCGAGATCATCCTGCCCTACGCCATTATCCTCGCGGCCATCGGCCTCATCGAGAGCCTGCTCACGCTCAACCTCGTGGGCGAAATGACGAATACGCGCGGCGGCTCCAGCCAGGAATGCACGGCGCAGGGCATCGCCAACACCGTCACGGGCTTTTTCGGCGGCATGGGCGGCTGCGCCATGATCGGGCAGTCGATGATCAACGTGAAATCGGGCGCGCGGACGCGGATCGCGGGGATTGCGGCTGCGCTCTTTCTCCTCGCGTTTATCGTCTTCCTGTCGCCCGCCATTGAGCAGATCCCGCTCGCCGCGCTCGTGGGCGTGATGTTCATGGTGGTGATCGGGACCTTCGCCTGGAACAGCTTCAAGATCATGCGGAAAGTGCCGCGCATTGACGCTTTCGTCATCGTGCTCGTGACGGTCGTCACTGTGCTCACTGACCTCGCCATCGCGGTCGTCGTCGGGGTCATCGTGAGCGCGCTGGCCTATGCCTGGCAAAACGCCACGCGCATCTCCGCCAAGAGCTACCGGACGCCCGAGGGCGCGAAGGTCTACCAAGTCCAGGGGCCGCTCTTCTTCGGCTCCGCGGAAGGCTTCGCAGAGCTCTTCGACGTGGCTGGTGACCCCGGCGAGATCATCGTCGACTTTGCCGAAAGCCGCGTGGCCGACCAGTCTGCGCTGCAGGCGATCGAGGCCGTCGCCGCGAAGTACGAGGCCGCGGGCAAGCGCATCCAGCTCAGGCATCTGAGCCGGGACTGCCACCAGCTTCTGAAGACGGCGGGGCATCTCATGGTCGATAGCGACGACGATCCCGACTACCAGGTGGCGGTGGATTACGGCGTCCGCACCGGCATTCTGGCGGGCGGCCACTGACGCCCCGGGCGCGCACGGATCTTTGCAAAAATTCGTGTCCGCTCCCTGATCATTCGCCGGGGCGCTTGAGCGAGAAGAGCTCCGTGACGCGGGTGTAGTCCCGGTAGCCGAGGCGAGAGAGCGGCGCGTAGCGGGTGATGTCGAAGCGCCCATCCACGACGCAATCGTCGCGTAGGTGAATGCCGGTCACTTCCCCGAAAACGACGTAGTTGTTATCGCCCTCCATCCGCATGATCCGCGTGACGCGGCATTCGAGCGAGGCGGGCGCGGTGCCCACGCGGGGGCAGTCGATGGTCTCGCATTCCGCCTTCTCCGCCCCCGACACCGCGAATTCGTCCTCCGAGGCCGCGAGCATCCCGGCGGAAGCGTTCATCACCTCGCGCGCGGCATATTCTACGACGTTCACGCAAAAGACGCCGCTCTTGCGCAGAAGCGCCACGCTGTCCTTCGTGTCACCGCGGTCCTCCTTGCGCGAGGTCGAGGCGAACATCACCTGCGGCGGCACGTAGGCCACGGCGTTGAAGAACGAATAGGGCGCGAGGTTGTCCTGCCCGCCGTAGCGCGTGGAGATCCATCCGATGGGGCGCGGCGTCACCACGGCGTTGAACGGATTGTGCGGCAGGCCGTGGCCGTCTTCGGGGCGGTAAAACATCGAGCTTTCCTTCTTTGCGGCAGAGCTAGCGCCGTGATAGCCCGCGCGCCAGCGAATTGAGGCGGGGCCGTTGCGGGCCCCGATCGGACACCGGACGAGGACCCGGACAGAGGCCATGTACGCGATCAGGCAGGAAGCGCCGGAAGACTGGTGGGAGGTGGAGGCGCTCTACGACACCTGCTTTGCCCCGGGACGTGAGGCGCTGTCTTCTTACCGGCTGCGCGAGGGGGTGCCGCGTGTGGGGCCGCTTTGCCTGACCGCGCGGGACGCGGGCGGGATCCTCGCAGGCGCGGTGCGCCACTGGCCTGTCGCCGTGGGCGGGCAGCCCGCCCTGCTTCTCGGGCCCATCGCCGTGCACCCCACGCGGCAGGGCGAGGGGCTAGGCGGCGATCTCATCCGCCAATCCCTCGGGGCGGCGCGGGCGCTCGACTGGGCGCGCGTGATCCTTGTGGGCGATGCACCCTATTACGGGCGCTACGGCTTCACGCCGCTGACGGGCGTCCGGATGCCGCCGCCCACCAACCCCGACCGCGTCCTCGGCCACGCGCTGCAGCCCGGGGCCTGGGCCGGTGTCAGCGGCGAGGTCACGCGCGCCAACACGTCCGGGGACACCTCCTAGAGCAGCCAGCGCACGAGAAGCGGCACGATGAAGCTCGTCAGAAGCGCGTTCAGCGCCATGGCGATGCCCGCATAGGCCCCGGCCACCGGGTTGACCAGGAAGGCCCGGGCCGTGCCGATCCCGTGGGAGGCCACGCCCACCGAAAAACCCCGTGCGCGCCAGTCGGTGATCCTGAGGAGGTTCATGAGCGGCGTGACCGTCACCGCCCCGATGATGCCCGTCAGGATGACGAGCACCGCCGTCAGCGTGGGGATGCCGCCCACGGCCTCGGCGATGCCGAGCGCCACGGGCGCGGTGGTGGATTTCGGCGCAAGCGACAGGAGCACCGCCTCGGGAAGGCCTGCCAGCCGGGCCATGATGATCACCGAGCCCGCCGCCACGACCGAGCCAACGATGAGCGCGAGGGCGATGGGGGCCACGGAGGCGAGGATCGTCTCCCTGTTGTCCCAGAGCGGCAGCGCCAGCGCCACGGTGGCCGGGCCGAGCAGGAAATGGATGAACTGCGCCCCTTCGAAATAGGTGGCGTAGGCGGTCTCGGTGCCCCAGAGCACGGGCGCGATGAGGAGCACGGAAAAGAGGACCGGGTTGGCCCAGGGTGCGTTCTCGAGCCGCTTGGCGGCCGCGTCGGCGGCGAGATAGGCGAGGAGCGTGGCCGTGAGCCAGGTGAGCGGCGCGGCCGACAGATAGCTCCAGAGCTCGGCCACGTCGGTCATGGCTTTGTCCCCCCGAGGAGGCGCTGGACCCCGAGAAACGTGCCGAGGGCGGCGAGCATCGCCAGCCACGTGGAAAGGACGAGGATTACGAGAAGCGGCAGCCAGTCCGCGCTCAACACGTCGAGATTGCCGATCACGCCCACGCCCGCGGGCACGAAGAGAAGCGAGAGATGCGCGAGGATCACGGTGGTCGTGGGCCGCAGCGCCCCAGCCACCGCCGGGCGCAGCACCACGAGGAGGAGGAGGAGCACAAGCCCCAGGACGGGACCGGGAACGGGCAGGCCGAGGCCCCGGGCGGTGATCTCGCCGAGGAGCTGGCAGCCGAGGAGCAGGCCGAGGTTGGGGAGCATGGGAGCCTCCTTGTTTTCCGATGGGACAGAAGTAGGAGGCGGGCGCGAGGGGCCAGCCCCCTGCGCTCCGCGAGGTACTTTCGGGAGAGATGAAAGACAGGTCGCGCGGGCGCTTTTCGGATGTTGGGGGCGCCTGAACTTCCATGGTCTAGCGGCGCGCGGCTAGGCACTCATTGAACCAAAGGCGCGTCCATCTCGGGCAGCAGTGAGCGTGGCCGGAACAAAAAAAGGCGGGCTCGTCAGCCGCGCGTGCGCAGGAAGTCCATGATCGCGGGGCGCACGCTCTGATCTCCCCGGGCGCGTGCAGTGTCGATGACCGCCTTCACCTCGTCGAGGTTCGAGCGGCGCAGGATGTGCTTCACCGGGCCGATGGAGGCCGGGCGCATGGAGAGCGCACGCAGGCCCATCGCCGCGAGGCAGAGCGCCTCGATCGGGCGGCCGGCGTCCTCGCCGCAGAAGCTAAGCCGCGTGTCGGTGGTCACGCAGCGGGCCACGATCTGTTCGATGAAGCTCAGAAAGCTCACGTTGAGCGTGTCATAGCGGCGGCGCACGCGCTCGTTCTCCCGGTCGGCGGCGAAGAAGAATTGCTTGAGGTCGTTGCCGCCGATGGAGAGGAATTCGACCTCCTCGAAGAACTTGCGTGGCGCGAAGGCGAGCGAGGGCGTCTCGAGCATCGCGCCCACGTGGATCTCGGAGGGCAGCGCGTGGCCGAGGATCCGCTCGCGCTCCACCGCCTTGTCGAGCTCGGCCTTGGCCTGACGATACTCTTCGTACTGCGCCACGAAGGGGAACATCACGTGGAGCGGGCGCCCCTCGGCGGCGCGCACAAGCGCCTGAAGCTGCATCCGCAGAACGCCGGGCTTGTCGAGCCCCACACGGATCGCGCGCCAGCCCAGGGCCGGGTTCGGCTCGTCATTGGGCTTCATGTAGGGCAGCACCTTGTCGGAGCCGATATCGAGCGTGCGAAAGACCACAGGCTTGCCCTGGGCGGCATCGAGCACCCGCTTGTAGAGCGCCACGAGCTCGGCCCGCTTGGGCATCTGTGCGCGGATCAGGAATTGGAGCTCGGTGCGGAAAAGGCCTACGCCCTCTGCGCCCGAGGAGGGCAGGGAGGGGAGATCGGCCATGAGGCCGGCATTCATGTGCAGCGAGACGACCGAGCCGCAGAGCGCACGGGCGGGCTGATCGCGGAGCGAGGCATAGCGCGTCTGCGCCTCCGCCTGCATGGCCATCTTGTCCTTGAAGGCGGTGCGCACGGTGTCGTCTGGTCGCAGGTGGACGATCCCCTGCTCGCCGTCGAGCATGATCGTGTCACCATTGAGCGCGTCGGTCGTGATGCCCTGCGCATTGATGATGAGCGGGATCGCCCAGGCGCGGGCGACGACGGCGGCATGGGAGCCTACGGAGCCTTCCTCGAGGACGATGCCCTTGAGCTTGCGACCGTAATCGAGGAGCTCGGCGGGCCCGATATTTCGCGCGACGAGTACCGCGTCGGCGGGCATCTCGCCGGTCTCGCCCTGGCCCGTGAGCAGGCGCAGGAGACGGTTGGAGAGATCGTCGAGATCGTGCAGTCGCTCGCGGAGATAGGCATCCGGCTGGTCGCCCAGCCGCGTGCGTGCCTGGCTCTGCTCTTTCTCCACGGCGGCCTCGGCAGAGAGGCCCGAGGCGATATCGCCCTCCATGCGTCGCCGCCAGCCGCGGGAATTGGCGAACATGCGAAAGGTCTCCACGACCTCGCGCTCGTCCTTGGACATGCCCGAGGTGCCGGCGAGCATCTCGTCTACCGAGAGCCGCAGCTGGTCGAGCGCGGTGTCGAGGCGGGCGAGCTCGGTCTTGGGGTCGTCGGAGAACGGATTGGTCACCACCACGCGTGGCTCGTGCAGGTAGACCGCGCCCATGGCGACGCCTTCCTGCCCCACGGTGCCGCGGAACATGGCGGGCTGCTGGTGCCGGGCGAGGGTGAAATCGCCGCCGCTGGTGAGCTGCCCGAGCTCGGTCATCTCCGCGAGCACCATCGCGACGACCTCGAGGGCATAGACCTCGTCCTCGCTGTATTCGCGCGCGGCCTTCGACTGCACGACGAGGACGCCCTGGGGCACGCCCAGCCGCTGGATCGGGACGCCGCAGAAGGCCGAGAAGACCTCCTCGCCGGTCTCCGGCATGTAGCGGAAGCCCTGCGTGGAGGGGGCATCGGCGGTGTTGACGGGCTTGCCCTTGCGCGCCACGCGGCCCACGAGGCCCTCGGAGAGACGCATGCGGGTCTTGTGCACCGCTTCCTGGTTCAGGCCCTCCGTGGCGCACAGTTCGAGCGTCTCGTCATCGCGGAAGAGGTAGATGGAGCACACCTCCGTGGCCATGGAGCCTGCGATGATGTCCACGATCCGATCGAGCCGCGCCTGGCCCGACATATCCTCGGCCATGGCCGCGCGGAGGCGGCCCAGGAGCTTTCGGCTCTCTGTCTCGGTGGGGGCGTTCATGGAAATGCTGTCGATGGGGCGGCACGTGTCAAGGAATGCTGACAGGTTAGCGGGCTTCGCGGCGACGGGCAATCACTGCGCGTGCCGCCCGTGCCAGGTGCGCTTTGCGAGTGCCATGGCGGGTCAGCGGGCCACAGAGGTCGCGCAGTCGGGCAGGACATAGGGGCGGGCGTGATTGACGGGCCGGGCGGTGCGGGGTTCAAAGCGCCATGGGCCTTTCGTCTCAAAGTACTTTTCTCCGCTTCGTCGGCGCCTCCGGCCTGACGAACCTCGCCGATGGCATCGCCACGGTGCTTTGGGCCTGGGTGGCGACACTCCTGACCCGGGACGCGCTCCTCGTGGCGCTCATGCCCGTGGCCCTGCGGCTGCCGTGGTTTCTCTTCGCGCTGCCGGCGGGTGTCATCGCAGACCGGGTGGACCGGCGGCAGCTCATCCTTGCCATGGATGTGGTGCGCGCGGGCGCCTTCGCGCTGGCCGGGCTCGCGGTGGCGCTGGCGCTGCCCCTGCCGGAGGCGGCGGAGAGCGGCGTGTCGGTGCCCTGGCTCTTCGGCCTGCTGCTTGCCGCGGCCTTTCTTGTGGGCGCGGCGGAGGTCTTTCGGGACAACGCGGCACAGACGATGCTGCCTGCGCTTGTGCCCAAGGCCACGCTCGAGCGCGCCAACGGGCGGCTCTGGTCGGTGGAGCTCATCGGCAACGAACTCCTCGGGCCGGCGCTGGGCGCGTTTCTCATCGCCGCGAGCCTTTGGTCGCCTTTCGCGCTCAATGCCGCGGCTTTTGCGCTGGCGGCGCTGCTTCTGGCGAGCTTGCCCGGTGCCTTCCGGCCGCCGCCGCGGGCCGAGGCGGACTGGCGCGCCGAGCTGGCGGAGGGCTTCGCGTTCCTCCGCGCCTCACCGCTGCTGACGGCGCTGGCGCTGATCACGGGCGGCTGGAACTTGCTCTGGATGATGGTGACGGTGGCCCTCATCCTCTACGCGCAGGAGACGTTGGGCATGAGCGCACCGGCCTACGGGCTCCTCCTCGCGGCGGGCGCCGTTGGGGGCATCGCGGGAAGCCTCGTGGCCGAGCGCATCATCGCGCGTCTCGGGCCCGGGCGCACGGCGCAGTGGATGCTGCTCTGCTCCGCGCTGGCCTTCGCGGCGATCCCGCTCGCGCCGAACCCCTGGGTCCTCGCCGCGATCCTCGCGCCGTTCCAGGCCACGGGTCTCATCTGGAACACGGTGAGCGTGTCCTACCGGCAGCGCGTCACGCCGGACGCGATCCTCGGGCGGCTCAATTCAGTCTACCGGCTCCTCGCTTGGGGGATGATGCCGATCGGGCTTCTCCTGTCGGGCTGGCTGATCGGCGCGGTCGAGGGCGCGCTGTCGCGGCCGGTGGGGCTCACCGCGCCGTTCTACGCGGCGGCCCTCGGTGCGGCGGCGCTGACGCTGGCGGGATGGCGGCCGCTGGGGCGCGGCTTTGCCTTGGCGGCGGCGTGAGGTAAGAGGAGCCATGGCGGATACGTTTTTCTCCGAGGCGGCGCGGGCGTGCCGCCGCGTGGCCGTGGGGCTCATCGCCCGCGCCTGGCCGGGGGAGAGCCTGTCGGACGTGGAAGCGCGGATCGCGGCGCAGCCGCTGACGATCCAGACGCTCATCGTCACCGCTGTCCTCGCGCTCCTTTTCGCCGGTGCCATGCTCGCGGCTCAGTTCGGCTGGGTGGGGATGCTCGTCTATTTCGCGGCGGTGGTTTTGCTGGTCGGATAGGGGGCCTGCCCCTGCGTCATTCTGCCCACCCCGATTTGCATACTCTTTGTGAACCATGACTGCCCCGGGCCCGTATCCGACAGGTCCGCAACGCAGTATCTCACAAGGAGACGACTATGGAACTTCCCCTGCTTCTGAGCTTCGCCACCTTGGGCTTCGTGGCCGTGTTCGCCTACATCAACGGCCGGGTGACACAGCGCCAATTGAAAGAGGGCAGCTTTACGCGCTCCACGCTCTGCGCGACATCGGAACACTGGAAAAGCCCGATGAAAACGACCTTCAAGTAAGCTTCCACCCCGCCGCGCCAGGCGGGGTTTTTTGTTGGCCTGCGAGGAAAGCCGTATCAATACGGCCTTGGCGCCGGCCCCTCCGACTTCCCTAGTTCTCGATCTTTTTCAAACCGCGTCTGTGTTCAAGGCGGGGCGCAACCGCTTTTGAACGGCTGCGACGTTGCATTGGAGGGCCTTCGAAGGCCCATTGGAGACGAGCTACGACTTTTCGAGCTCGAAGGCGTCGTGGAGCGCCTGCACGGCGAGCTCCATGTACTTGCGATCGACGAGCACGGAGACCTTGATCTCGGACGTGGTGATCACCTTGATGTTGATGCCTTCGTCGCGCAGCGTGGAGAACATCTTCGCCGCCACGCCCGCATGGCTGCGCATCCCGATCCCCACGATGGAGATCTTGGCCACCGCGATATCCGCCACGATCTCGCGGAAGTTCACCTCGCCGCGCTCTTTGGCCTCGGCCATGGCCTTTTCTGCCCGCGCGACCTGGTCGGTGGGGCAGGAGAAGGTCATGTCGGTGCGCCCCTCTTCGGAGATGTTTTGGACGATCATGTCGACGTTCACGCCGGCATCGGCCAGCGGGCCGAAGATGGCGGCGGCGATCCCCGGTCGGTCGGCCACGGAGATGAGGGTCATCTTGGCCTCGTCGCGGCTGTAGGCCACGCCGGCCACGGCGTTCTGTTCCATGATTTCCTCCTCGTCGCAGACCAGCGTGCCTGCCGTGTCGGACATTTCCTCGAAGCTCGAGAGCACTCTCAGCTTCACGTTGTAGCGCATGGCGAGTTCGACGGAGCGCGTCTGCAACACCTTGGCGCCCAGTGACGCGAGCTCGAGCATCTCCTCGAAGGAGATCTTGTCGAGCTTGCGCGCCTTCTCGGCGATGCGGGGATCGGTGGTATAGACGCCGTCCACGTCGGTGTAGATGTCGCAGCGCTCCGCGCCGAAGGCCGCGGCGAAGGCCACCGCCGTCGTGTCGGAGCCGCCGCGCCCCAGCGTGGTGATCCGGCCCTCGGGGCTCACCCCCTGAAAGCCTGCCACCACGGCCACTTTCATGCCTTCGGCGAACTTCGCGGTGATGTTGTCGGTGGGGATTTCCTCAATCCGGGCGGCCGAATGCGCGGCGGTCGTCTTCACCGGCACCTGCCAGCCCTGCCAGCTCCGCGCCGGTACGTCCATCTCCTGGAGCGTGAGCGCCATGAGGCCCGCCGTGACGTTCTCCCCCGAGCTCACGACGGCATCGTATTCACGCGCATCGTAGAAGGGCGAGGTCTCGGAGACGTACTCCACCAGCTTGTTCGTCTCGCCGGACATGGCCGACACGATGACGATCACGTCATAGCCGTGGGCCACCTCGCGACCCACCCGCTTGGCGGCGCGCTTGATGCGGTCGAGCGTGGCGACGGACGTGCCGCCGAATTTCATCACGAGTGTGGGCATAAAAGGCCTCAGATATCCGCCGCGCGGCATAGGCGTTGCGTTTGCGCGACGCAAGGGAGGCTGGTGGAAGAAAAGCCCGGGCGCGGGATTTGCGCGTCAGAGCGGGTGGTCGCGCCCGTCCCAGGTGCGAAAGCACCCCGTGGTCGCGAGGCCCAGCTCGTCGAAGCGGGCCATGAGGCCTTCCCGCGCCTCCGCCACGCCGATCGCGGCATGGCCCCCGCCCATATCCGTGCGCACCCAGCCGGGATGGTAGATGCCCACCGGGATGCCATCGGCCCGGAGCGCGCTGGCGAGGTTCATGCCGAGATTGAGCACCGCCGCCTTCGAGACACGGTAGATGAGCGAGGTGCCCGAGGCCTGCGTGCTCGAGCCCATCTGCGAGGAGATGATGGCGATCTTGGCGGCCTCTGCCGCGCGCAACCGAGGCAAAAGCGCCTGAACGGTGAGGAAAACGCCCGTCACATTCACCGCCATCTGCGTGGCCCACATCTCCGCCGGGTAGCCGCGCTCGAGCGTTTCGCCCTTGTCGGCGTAGAGCCCGGCATTGCAGACGAGGAGGTCTACGGGGTCCGCGACCCCGCTTGCCCAACGGGCGATGCTGGCCGCATCCGCCATGTCCACATCGGCCCGGGAGGTGGCGATGACCTCGGCACCGCGCGCCGCGTAGCCCTTCGCGAGCCCGGCCCCGATGCCGCGGCTGCCGCCGGTGATAATGACCCGCATCAGTTGCTGCGCCGGGGGCTCTGGAACGGCAGCGGCGCCACGGGCACGCCGTCTTCGGCCAAGGAGCGCGCCTCCTCGAAGCTGGCTTCGCCGTGGATGGCCCGGTCCGGCTCGCTGCCGTCATGCATGGCCCGTGCGCGGGCGGCGAAATCGCGGCCCACATAGTCGCTATTTGCCTCGAGATGGGCCTTGAATTTCTGCATGGCCACCTCCTGCGGGGCGGGCTGCGCGCGGAGCGGCGCGGCGTCCGCAGGGGCGCCCACGGCCGGGGCCATCAGCGATTTCTCCACCTCGGAGGAGCCGCAGATCGCGCAGCTGACATGGCCCGCCGCGCGCAGGCTGTCAAAGCTGCTTGCGTCGGAAAACCAGCTGTCGAAGGCGTGGCCCTCTTTGCATTTCAACGTGTAGCGGATCATGCAGCCTACATATCATCGCGCAGGGGCAAGACAATGGAGCCCCGACAGAGCTCAGTAGGAGCCCAGTCAGGCCCTGCGCCCCTTCAGCAGCCGGGGATCGAAGGATTTCAGGATGCGCCCGAGGCCCGGAACATCGACCATCTTCGCGGCCTTCTTGGCCGTCACCCATTTACGGCGGCGCTCGCCTTGTTCCGGATAGGTCTGCTTCGTCTTCTGCACCTTGATCGGGTAGACGAAGGCGAGGACCGGCAGGTCGGGATCGTCGTCGCGCTCTTTCTCGAAGGCGTAAACGCCGAGGCAGATCTCGTAGACCGTGCCGAGGACGCCAGCTTCCTCCCACGCTTCCTTGGCCGCGCTTTGCGCCGGGGTCAGCCCCGCCTCGGGCCAGCCCTTGGGCAGGATCCAGCGCTTCGAGCGCCGGGAGGTCACAAGCAGGACCTGCACGTTGCCATCCACCACGCGAAAGGGCAGGGCGGCGAACTGGGTCCGCGCTTCGCGCTTCTCCGACGCGGAAATGGATAAGGGAAGCTGGTGCGCGCTCATTGGCCGCTTTGTCCTAGGCTTCATTTTGAAAACTGCTCGATAGACGCAGAATACGCTATATCTAGCGATCGGCAAGCGCAGAGACCACCGATGGTGCAGATGCGGTAAACGGGCAGGCAGGACGGACGGTGGCGACTTTTCTGGGATCAGAGATCTATCGGGGCTCGTCCTACGGCGACTGGCACCCTCTGGCGATCCCGCGTGTGTCCACCGTGATCGACCTGTCGCGCGCGCTCGGATGGCTCCCCGAGGGGGCTTACATGACCTCGCCGCGCGCCAAGCCCAAGGCGCTCGCGCTCTGGCACGAGCCTGCCTATATCGACGCGCTCGAGCGCGCGGAGGCCGCGCAGTCCCTGCCGGAAGCGGACAAGGACCGCTTCAAGCTCGGCACGACCATGAACCCGTTTTTCCCGGAGATGTACCGCCGACCGGCCACGGGCTGCGGCGGCTCGCTTCTGGCGGCGGAGCTCCTCGCCGATGGCGGGGTCGTCTTCCATCCCGGCGGGGGCACGCATCACGGCATGCCGGGCTTTGCCAGCGGCTTTTGCTATCTCAATGACGTTGTGCTCGCGATCCTGGCGCTCCAGCACGTGGGCGCGCAGCGTGTGGCTTATCTCGATATCGACGCCCATCACCCCGACGGCGTGGCCCATGCCTTTCGCGAGGACACCTCGGTGCTCGTCTTCTCGGTCCACGAGGAGAACCGCTGGCCGCGCACGGGCGCGGCCGAGGATCGGGGCCCGGGCACGCATATCAACATCCCCGTGAAGGCAGGCTTCGACGATGCGGGCCTCGCGCGCATCCGCGACGAGATCGCGCTGCCGGCGGTCCGGGCGTTCAAGCCCGATGCCATCGTGCTGCAATGCGGGGCGGACGCAGTCACGGATGATCCGCAATCGCGGCTCTCGATGACGAACAACGCCCACGTCGCCTGGGTGCGCGCCTTCCTCGGCCTCGCCCCGCGCACGCTCATCACCGGGGGCGGGGGCTACAATCCCTGGACGGTGGGGCGGCTTTGGACGGCGCTCTGGGGTGTGGCCTCGGGCCAGCGCTTTCCCGAGCGGATGCCGGGGGCCGCGCAGGAGGTCATGCGCGGGCTCAGCTGGAAACGCGCTGGCAAGCTGCGCGATCCCAAGGAGGCGTGGATCGAAACCCTTCTCGACGCGCCGCAGGCGTAGGGTGCGCCTCGCGAACCGAGCCTGTAGACCCGGGGCGCGCCGTGCGGCTCAGCCCTGCGCCAGCACGTACCCCGCCACGCCCGCCACGACGAGGCCCACCACGACCGCCGCCGCGATCTTCCAGGCCGAGTAGGGACGCTCCCCCTGCACCTCGCCGGTGCGCCCGTTCACGACGAAGCGGAAGCTCTTGCCGCGATACTTGTAGGCAGCCATCCAGACCGGAAGCAGGATGTGCTTGAAGGTGACGTCGCGCGCCTCGGTCTTCAGGGTCGTGATCCGCTGCGCGTCGCCGCCGATGTCGAAGCGTACGTCGCGCTCGATCACCCGGCGCATGATCCCCTGTGCCTCCTGGAAGCCCGCGTCGAGATTGACGGTGTAGGCCTCCGCACGAAAGCCCGCGAGGTATTCCGGATTGTATGGCTGCAGATCGCTGAGGTCCCAAGGGCTCAGACGGTCCGTGTAGCGCTTGGGCAGCGACGTGGCGGCGAGGACGAGTACGTCGTCGAAAGCCCGTGCCACCCGGCCGGACACGCTTTTCCACCGCGTCTTGCGCACGCGCACCGTCTCGCGTTTGCCATCGCGCATGACCGTCTTCGTCTCGTAGTAATGGGTGCCGCGCTGGCCGGTATAGCGCGAGGCGGTGGCGGCGTCGTAGGTCCAATAGGGGACATAGATGCCCGCCATGCGCCGCCCTTTGCGGGCATACTCGGCCACGCCACCCGGCGCGAACCATAGCCCGCCCAGCCACGCCTCCAGCGCCGCCCGCGCCGCGCCTTCGTCGAGCGCGAAGGGGAGGACGCCACGCGGCTTGATGTGGCGGTTGGTGCCGGTGTCTGTGACGACTGGCGTGGCGCAAAAGGGGCATTCGGCGGCGTGCTGCGCGGGGTCGAACTCCACCCGCGCGCCGCAGGACGTGCAGGAGAGCACGCGGGTTTCCTCCATCTCCTCGGCGTCAAGCGTACCGCCGAGCCCGGCCTTGAAATCGAGCTCCTCGAGCGGGCCGCCCGCGCCGCTGCCGATCTCTTCGGCATTGCCGCAATGATCGCAGATCAGAAGGCCCCGCTCGGGGGCAAAGCGGAAATCGGACCCGCAATTGCCACAGGGAAAGCGGGTATCGCCCGCGAGGGGCGCAGCCTCGAGCCCGGCCTCGGTCACAGGTACTTATGGAGGAATTTGGGAGCCATGATGCGCAAAGCATTATCGCGCAGGCGCAGGTGACGCCAGACATGGAAGCCCGCATGGACACCCACGAGGGCGATCATGGAATAGAATTGGTAGGTGTGGGCGAGGCCGACAATATGATGCGCCTCTGGCAGATCGAGGGGCGGCGCGAAGGGCAGAAAGCCCCCGGCCTTCATCTGGAAGCTCGCCGTCAGCCCAAGGAGAAAGCCGCCGAACGCCACGAGAAAGAGGCTCCAGACCAGCGCGATGTGGAGCCAGCGGTGTAGCGGTCTGAGCCAGCCCCTCAGCTTCGGTCCCGGGCGGCTCAGCAGGCCGTAGCGCAGCGTGAAGGCGGTCCAGGCGAGGGCGATCACGACGAAACCCAGCCCCATGAGGGAATGCAGCTGGAACCAGCGCGGCCCCCACGACCGGATCACATCTGGGTCGGCGAAGATGAACCAGACGAAAAAGGGCAGAAGGCTCCAGTGCAGCACTTTGAGCACCGTCCGCTTTTGCGGCAGGCGGGCGGCAAGGCTCGCGGGCATCAATCGCGTCGTCATGGTGTAGCTACGCATCGGCGCGTCCCGAAGTTTCAGCTTGCCGTTTCCAGGCAGGTCCGGTCGGCGCCGTGCCCGCTCAGCGCCGGCGTGCCCCGTTGGCGTGATTATAGAGGCGCGTGGTGATCTCGGAAGATGCCGGTGCGTCGATCTCACCTGAGAAGGCGCCCGCAGACCATGCGGAAAGCGTGCGCAAGGCGTCGAGGATGCGGCGGGACAGGCGTCCTGCCTGCGGAATTCGGGTTGGGTTGGTTGCGTGGTCCATCTCTGGCCTCCTCACGGGATTTGATGGCCCGAACATCGGTGAAATCCCGCGCTTCCAGGCAGTGCAGAAGCTGAAGCGCACCCACTACAGATTGTGAACTGGCCCAAGACGGGGGCGCTGCGGTATTTTCAGGGCGCGACAGGAGAGGCCGATGACCAAGAAACCTTACGGAATGATCTGCCCCATCACGCGGGTGTGCGAGATCCTCGAGCCGCGCTGGACGATCGCGATCCTCGTGGCGCTCTGGGCCGGGGCGAGCAAATTCAACGCGATCCGGCGCGAGATCGGCAGCATTTCCCCCGCGCTCCTGTCGAAACGCTTGAAGGAGCTGGAGGAACTGGGCCTCGTGGAGCGGATTGCAGACCCCGCCACCGGCGACGTCGATTACATCCGCACCGATGCGGCCGTCGCCCTCGAGCCTGCGCTTTACGCGCTGGCGGACTGGTCGCAGCGCTATATCTCGGCGGAGCTCGCGCTCTGCAGCACGTCGGTGTCAAACCTGATGTGGAACATGCGCAAGCACGTCGCCACCGAAGAGCTGCCGGGGCGGCGCGTCGTCATCCAGCTCCGCTTCTCCGATCCCGGGCTCGACTACGACACCTGGTGGCTGCTCATGCAGCCAGGTGCCCCGGTGGAAGTGTGCACCTCTATCCCTGGATTCGATGTCGACCTCTACGTGGAGACGAGCATCGTGTCCCTTGGTGGCATCGTGATCGGGCGCACGAGCGTCGCACGCGAGTTCGACCTGGGCGAGCTCTTCGTCAGCGGAGACGCGCGTCTCGCGCGGACCATTGACCGCTGGCTGATCCCGAGCCCGCGCTTCGCGGCGGTCGAAGGGCTGGATCCGTTGCCCGAAGAGAGGCGCGGCGCGCCCGCGTTTCGCGTGAGCGCGTGACCCGGATCAGGCGCCCGGCGGCGGCGGGGGCGGCATGATTGTGAAGAGCTGCGCGAGCTCGGTGACGTCCTCGGCGCGCTTCCATCCATCTTGGCCCTGGGTCCAGACGAAGGTCTCGCGGGTCAGCCCGCCATTGCCTGCCATCTCCGCGAGCCGCGCCTTCGAGTAGGGGCCTTTCGTGGCGCCGTTTTCGGCGATGTGCCAGACGTGCTCCACCGGCGGCGGGGGCGGGGCCATGGGGGCTCCAGCGGCTGCGTGCTGCGCCCCTTGCCCCATACCGCCCATCATCATGTTGCCCATCTGCATGCCGAGACCGGCACCCATGCCCATGCCCATGGCATCGCCGGCCGAGCCGCCCGCGCCCATGGCCTCGGCGGCCTTGTACTTCAGATGATCGTCGAGATTGCCGGTGATCCCGCGGGACGTGCGCTCGTCGAGCGCCTTTTCCACGGCGGGCGGGAGCGAGATGTTCTCGATGTAGAACTCGGGCACCGAGAGGCCGTAGCTCGTGAGGGTCGGCGTGATGGCCTCCGCGATGAGCTTGCCCACGTCGCCGGTATTTGCGGCCATGTCGAGGACGGGGATGCCGCTCCGCGCGATGGCTTGCGAGAATTCCTGCACGATGATGTTGCGGATCTGGAAGCTGATCTCGTCGGTGGTGAACTCGCCGTCGGTGCCCACGATCTCGGTCATGAAGCGCGCGGGGTCGGTGACGCGGATCGCATAGGTCCCGAAGGCGCGGAGCCGGGTCGGCCCGAATTCCGGATCGCGCAGCATGATCGGGTTCTTCGTGCCCCATTTCAGATCGGTGAAGCGGTTGGTGGCGACGAAGTAGATCTCGCTCTTGAACGGGCTCTTGAAGCCGTGATCCCAGTGCTGGAGCGAGGTCATGATGGGCATGTTGTTGGTCTCGAGCATGTAGAGACCGGGGGTGAAGACATCGGCGAGCTGGCCCTCATGGATGAAGACGGCCGACTGCGCCTCGCGCACGGTGAGCTTGGCGCCGTACTTGATCTCGTGGCCCTCGCGCTCGAAGCGGAAGACCATGGTGTCGCGCGTGTCGTCGGTCCATTCGATGACGTCGATGAACTGGCCGGAGAGAAAATCGAAGATGGGCATGGGCGGGCTCCTGAACTCTGGAGGTGATCTTGGGTCAGACGGGGCCGGCGCCGAGCTGTTCGGCGGCCAGGCGGCGGATAAGGGGGGCGGCTTCGGCGGCGGCGATGCCTGCTGGCAGGCGGCGGTCGTAGAGGATCGCGAGGAGGAGTTCGTCGTGCCGCGTGAGCAGCGCGAATTCCTCGTCGTCGTTGAAGATCGAGGGCCGCGCGCGGGGGCTGTCATTCGGCAGCCCGAGGCCCTGGGCCACCTCCTCGTGAAGGCAGGAACGCCAGGAGGCGGGCGGCAGCTCTTGCCGGATGATGGCCACGGCGCGGGTGTAATTGGCGCTGCGCGATCCCGAGAACGCGATGACAAGGCAATAGACGGAGCGGGGCAGGTCGCGCACGGTGGCGGCCGTGGTCTCGTCGAAGCCGCGGATCGTGCTTGCAAGCGTGGGCGCCAGCGCACGGCGCTCGTCCTCGTTGACCACGTATACGGAGAAATTCTCCCCGCCGCTGCCCACGTAGCTGATCGGGTGACCGGTGACGGTGGCGAGGCGGCGCGCGTAGTCCCGCGCCTGCATCTCCTGACGCGCGCGGTCCTCCCCGGGCACGCTCGCCCCGAAGCGGAGACCGATGCGCACGGGGCCGGACCATTTGCGCAGCACCGTGGGCACCGGCGCGGCACCCACGCGGATCTCGTTGCCCGGATTCTCGTCAAAGAGTGCGATGGCGAGGAAATTCTCCGCCAGCGTGCGCTCGTTGAAGGGCGCATCCACAGTGCCGCCATCCGTCCTCAGGAGCCCGCGCACGCGCTGGCCTTGTTCGAGGCGCGTGTAGAACGCCGCCAGCCGCAGGCTTTCCTCGCTGGGCGCGGGCGCAACCGCGGCGGGCGGGCGGGCCGTGGGGCGCACGGAGTTCTCGAGGCCGCCTTCCGCGACCTCGCAGCCCGCCAGCGCGACACTGGCCAAAAGGAGGGCGGCGCGTGCCTTCACTTCGTGGAGGCAGCCGTGCCCACGGCGTAGCCCGAGCCCGTCCCGGAGGACTTCGCCTTGGCCAGCGTCTCGCGGAGCTCCTTTTCCATGTTCTGGAGTTCGACTTCCGCGGCGGCGCGCTTCTTCTTGCCCTCGTCGGCGATCTGGAGGCTTTCCTCGATTGTGGCCACGAGATCGGCATTGGCCTGCTTGACGGCCTCGATGTCGAAGACGCCGCGCTCCATCTCCTCGCGCACGACCTTGTTCGTTTCGCGCAGGTTGGCGGCATTGGCCTTCAGGAGCTCGTTCGTCAGGTCATTGGCGTCGCGCACGGCCTCGGCGGCCTCGCGGCTCCGCTGGATGGTGACGGCCTGCGCGAGCTGCGTCTCCCAGAGGGGCACCGTGTTGACGAGGGTGGAGTTGATCTTCGTCACGAGCGACTTGTCGTTTTCCTGCACGAGACGGATCGAGGGGAGCGACTGCATCGTCACCTGCCGCGTGAGCTTGAGGTCGTGGACCCGGCGCTCGAGATCGTCGCGGGCCGCGCGAATGTCGCGCACCTCCTGGGAGCGGATGAGCTTGTCTTCTTCCGCGGCGGCTTCCACGGCGGCCTCGGCGGCGGGGATGTCCTTCTCGTCGAGCTCTTTGATCTTGGCCTCGCCGGCGGCGATGTAGAGGCCAAGCTCGTCGTAGAATTGCAGCGTTTTCTCGTAGAGCACGTCGAGGCTCTCGATGTCCTTCAAAAGCGTGTGCTCATGCTCGAGCAGGTTGCCCGTGATCTTGTCGATCTGGCCCTGCACCTCTTCGTAGCGGGCGACGAAATTGGCCATGGGCGCGGCGCGCCCGAGGAGGCGCTCCCAGAAGCTGCGCTTGCGCCGGGTGTCGAGCTCGGAGACGGAGAAGCCCCGGATCGTGGTCACGATCTGACGCAGCGAGTCGCCGGCTGGGCCCACATCCTTGTTCTTGACGCCCGCCAGCATGGACTGGGAGATTTCCTGCAACTCGGCCTGCGCCGCGGAGCCGAATTCCACGATGGACTGCGTGTTCTTGACGTCGATCTCGGCCACGCGCTTGGCGATCTCGGGCTCCGCCGTCTCGTTGACAGGCACGAGCGCGTTCGACGGTTCGGGCAGCACGACGGCGGTGACTTTTTCCACGTCGGCCAGGGCGGCCTCTGCACGGGTGCGGACGTCTTCTTTCATGGTGGTCCCTCTGTTGGCGGTGGCCCCGTTTTTCTCGGCGGGGCCTTGGTCAAATACCCTGGCTCGTGGCTTGGGTGGTGGCCCGACGGGGCCGGTTAATGAAAGCCCTCGCGGGGCAGTTGAAAATGCGCCCTCTCGGACGGGCTCACTGCACACCCTCCCGGGCGAGGCGATCGCGGAGCACCTTGATCTCGATATCCATGTCGGTGCGGTTGTCGGTCATGAGTTTCTCCGTCTTCGCGGCGAAATTCCCGTCCAGATCATCGAGGAGCGCGAGATATTGCGCCTTGTCCTCGGGCTTCGGCTGGCGGCCGTAGAGATCGGAGAACTTGAGCGTCGCGTCGCGCGCGCCCATCAAATAGACGCCGAGAAACTTCCTTGCGGCGGTGAGATCGCGCGGATCTTCCTCAACGGTGCGAAACATCTTGCGCGCGGTGGCCTGGAAGGCGGCGACGCGGCGCTCGAGCCCGCGGTCCTTCAGCCCGGCGATGGCCGTGGTCATGGAGCCCAGATAGGCCTCCGCCTCGTCCACCACCCGCGCCACGCGGTCCTGCTGGAACTGGTCGATGCCCTCTGCGCCCTTGTCGCTCAGCGGGTCAAGCCCGAAGGCCCCGAGATGGAGCGCCGCGCCCACCGCGCCCACGACGACCGCAGGGAAGGCGCCCATGGTCGCCAGCGACGCCAGCGCGAGCCCCGCCCCGAGCACGGCAGCGCCCGCGATCTTGCGCGGCATGGCCGGGCGCTTGGCGATGGTGCGCGCAGTGTAGGCCTCCTCGGCCACGAGCCCCTCGCGCGTGAGCCACGCAGCGAGCAGCATGAGCGCGAGGGCCACGATATTGACGGCGAGCGTCGTGGCACCCGAGCCGAAAAGCGAGAAGACGAGGGGCAGGGGCGCGATGAAGAGAAGATTGACCCGCAGCCCCACCGCGGAGGGGCGCGCGCCCTCGTAGGGCGAGCTCGGCGCAGGCCGCGCGTTTTCAGTCGCGCCGCCCTTCGAGTACTTCCCGCCGTAGCGCTCCGCCATCAGACGCCCCCCGTGATCGACACGGTGAGGATCAGCACGATGAGGAGCAGCCAGCTCAGGTTTTGCAGCGCTTTACCGGACATTGCCCCTCACTCGTCTCCATGCACTTTACCATAGGTATGACGGCCGTGAACTACCAGTTCTCCTCATCCATTTTGCGTCGCCGCCCGTTCGGCGGAGAGCTTCCTGCGGTAGCGCGACTGGATGATCTCCACGGCGAAAAGCACGATCACCGCGAAGTAGAACGTCGTCTTTGACATGGGCACGATGGCAAAGCCGAAGACGCGGAGCGCGAGGTCGTTGTCATGGGTCGTGTGGCTGGCCACGTCGGCGCTCACGGCGGATTCGGCCGCATGGGCGGCGGCGACGCCGGCCTCGCCGATGAGCACCACGCCCACGATGAGCAGGATAAAGAGCCCAAGCACCTCGTAGGCGCGGTTTTTCTCGATGAAGGCTGTCACCCCGTCAGCGAGGAGCAGCATGGCGAGCCCCGACAAGAGGATCGCCGTGGCCAGCACGATGAAGACATCCGTGATCGCGATGGCCGACAGGACCGAATCGAAGGAAAAGATCAGGTTCATCAGTACGATGAGGGTGATGACCTGCGCCGCGGATTTCGACGATTTGCCTTCGACGTCGGTGTGGAGGTGCTCGATCGTCAGCAGATGCGTGATCTCCTTGACGGCCGTGTACATGATGAAGACGCCGCCGAAGAGGAAGACGATGGTGGCGAAATTCACACCGCCTTCGATGACGCCCTCCCAGTCGAAGACGAAGAAGGGCGCGGCCAGCGCGTCAAGCAGCTGGACCATGGCGAAGAGGAGCACCACGCGCAGCGCCACCGCGATGATGATGCCCCAGAAGCGCACGGTCTTCTGCTGGGCCAGCGGCGCGCGCTGGGACTCGATCGAGATGTAGAGGAGATTGTCGAACCCGAGCACCGCCTGCAGGAAGCAGAGCATCAGCAGGTTACCCAGGTTTTCGAAGGTCAGGAGCTCGGCCATGGGAATGCATCCGTGAAAAGGTCTGTTCTCCAATGCTTAGGGCCGGGAGCGGGGCAAAGATAGCCCTCGGGTTGTGCCACTATGGCGGTGCTTGGAGCAAAGAGAGGAGGCCCCGGATCAGGCCACGGATCAGGTCCCGGGCGCGCGTCCGACAGCCGTGGGACGCGGTGCCTAGCCGCGCGGGCCTTGTCTGCGGCGGCGCGGCTGAAGCTTGGGCTTCGTGGACCATCCCATCTGGTCGGCGAGGACGCGCTGACGCACCTCCTCCACCTCGCCCGCCTTCAGCTCGCGCAGCTGAAAGGGCCCGTAGCTCACCCGGATCAGGCGGTTCACGGTGAGGCCGATCGCCTCGGCGGCTCGGCGGATCTCGCGGTTCTTGCCCTCGCGCAGCGCGATGGTGAGCCAGGCATTGGCGCCCTGCTGGCGGTCGAGTGTGACCTGCATGGGCTGGAAGCGCTCACCGTCCACCGCGAGGCCCATGCGCAGCGGCTCCAGGGTCTCGTCCTTGGGGCTGCCATTCACGCGGACGCGGTAGCGGCGCAGCCAGCCCGTGGCAGGCAGCTCGAGCTTGCGCTTAAGCTCGCCGTCGTTCGTCAGAAGCAGCAGCCCCTCGGAATTGAGATCGAGGCGGCCCACGCTCATCACCCGGGGCAGATGCGCGGGCAGGTTGGCAAAGACCGTGTCGCGGCCCTTCTCGTCGCGCTCGGTCGTCACGAGGCCCGGGGGCTTGTGATAGAGCCAGAGCCGCGCGGGCTCGGCCTCCTTGATGGGCTGGCCATCCACGGTGATCTTGTCGGCGGCGGTCACGTTGCGCGCGGGCGAGGTCAGGACCTCGCCGTTCACCGCCACGCGGCCCCGCGCGATCATCTCCTCCGCGCCCCGGCGCGAGGCCACGCCCGCACGGGCGAGCACCTTGGCGATCCTGTCGCCGGGTTTTGCCGTCTCTGCCATGGCGCGGGCCTAGCGCACCCCTTGCCCCGCGCCAAGGGCGATGCGATGCGAAGGGATGGAACGCTTTCCCCATATGCGCCGCGCGCTGGAGCTCGCGCGCGCCGCCGCGGAGGCGGGCGAGGTGCCCGTCGGCGCTGTGCTTGTCGGCCCGGACGGCGCGGTCCTTGCGGAGGCGCGCAACCGGATGCGCGAGCGCCGGGACCCGACGGCCCATGCCGAGATCGATGCCATCCGCGCCGCCTGCGCGGCGCTGGGCGCCGAGCGGCTACCGGGGGCGGAGCTCCACGTGACGCTCGAGCCCTGCCCGATGTGCGCCGCGGCCATCTCCGCGGCACGGATCGCGCGGCTCCATTACGGGGCATCGGATCCGAAATCGGGCGGGGTCGAGCGGGGGCCGCGGGTCTTCTCGCATCCCCAGGCGCATCACGTGCCGGAGATCTACGACGGCATCCTGGCGGCCGAGGCCGCAGCACTGCTCAGGGCGTTTTTCGGCGCGCGCCGATAGGCATGGCGTGGGGGCCAGCCCCCACAGCCCCGAGGTACGGGGCACAAAGAAACCGGGCAGCGAAAGAAAGTCGTCAACGGCACCCGGGGCATGTGGGGCGCGCGCGGCGGCGCGTGGTCTCGGCTTCTTTGTGCCTCGTACCTCCCCCGGAGGGCCCCTGCCGCCCAAGGCGCTTCGCCCTGCCTGTCGGGCGCAGGGGAAGCAGGGATGTGGCCGCCCTCAGAGGTCGAGCGGGACCATCACTTCGGGTTCCCGCACATCGACGCCTGGGAGCGCGGCCTCGAGCGGGGCCGCGGATTGGGCGAGGGCGGGGAAGGTGCGGTAGTGCTGCGGGATCACCGTCTTGAACGAGAAATAAGTCTTTGCCGCGTAGGCGGCCTCTTCCATGCCCATCGTGTAGTAGCCGCCCGCGCAGAGGATGCCGATCTCGGGTTTGTAGAAATCGCCCATCCAGGCCATGTCGGCCATGATCGTCGTGTCTCCGGAAAAGTAGAGTGTCCTGCCCTCGCCGGTGACCATGAAGCCCGTGGGGTCTCCCGCGTAGAAGCCCTTCTCCCCGATTGTCGAGGAGTGGGAGGCGGGCACCATGGCGACGCGCACGTCGCCCACTGCGATGGTGCCGCCCTTGTTATAGGCGTGGCCTTCGACGGCGCCGGCCGCGGCGAGATGCTTGACGAGCTCGACCATGCCCGAGACCGGCGCGCCCGTGGCGGCACTCACGTCCGCGAGGCCGCTCACATGGTCGAAATGGCCGTGGGTGGCGAGAATATGCGTGGCGCCCGCCGTGGCGGCGGCGGCATCCTGACCCTCCATCATCGGGTTCCCCTCGAGCCAGGGATCGATGAGGATCACCTCCCCCGCGATCTCGAGCCGCCACGAGGCGTGGCCCAGCCATGTGAGTTTCATGTCGACCTCCCTATCTTGCAGCGCAACGCTACCACGGGGAGGTCCTGCGGCAATGAACTGGATGGAGCAGATCGACGGCTACTGCGAGCGGGTGGACTTCACCTATTGGGCCGAGCCGGTGAACGCACTGACGAATGCGGCCTTTCTCGTGGCGGCTTTCATCATGTACCGGCGGGTGCAGGGCACGGGCCTTCCCATCGCCTATCTCCTCATCGCGATCCTCGCGGCGATCGGCGTGGGCTCCTACCTCTTTCACACCCACGCCACGGTCTGGGCGGTGACGGCGGACGTGGTGCCCATCGGGCTTTTCATCCTGCTCTACCTTTTCGCGGTGGGGCTCCACTACCTGCATTGGCCCCGGTGGGCAGCGCTCCTGCTCACGGCAGCCTTTGTGCCCTTCGCGGCGCTCGTCGTGCCGCTCATCGAGCGGCTGCCCTTCTTCGCGATCTCGAACTTCTACTGGACGGTGCCGATCCTCCTTCTGCTATTCGCCCCGCTCGTGGCGCGGGAGAACTTTCAGACCGCGCGGGGGATGATCCTCGGCGCGCTTCTCCTGTCGGTCTCGATCTCGGTGCGGTCGGTGGACGAGATCATCTGCGACGACTTTCCGCTCGGCTCGCATTTCCTCTGGCATCTTCTCAACGGGCTCATGCTGGGCTGGATGATCGAGGTTTATCGGCGCCACATGGTTGGCAATCCCGCGCCTGCCCGCTAGGACGCGGATCGACCCTTTCGGAGGACGTGATGGCCATCGATACCGACACCGCGGCCAAGGTCGCCAAGCTCGCGCGGATCCGCGTGGAAGAGGAGCGTCTGCCCGCGCTGGCGGATGAATTCAGCGCGATCCTCGGCTTCATCGAGCAGCTCTCGGAGGTGGACGTGGACGGAGTGGAGCCCATGGTCTCTGTCACGCCCATGCGCCTCAAGCGCCGCGCGGATGTGGTGACCGATGGCAGCCAGGCCGAGGCGGTGCTGAAGAACGCGCCTGACGCGCGCGAGGGCTTTTTTGCCGTGCCCAAGGTGGTGGAATGAGCGATCTTTCGAAGATGACGATCGCGGCGGCGCGGGATGCGCTGCGCGCGGGCGAGGTGACCTCGGCGGAACTCACGGAGGCCTGTCTCGGGGAGGCGGAGGCCGCGGGCGCGCTCGGCGCCTTCGTGCACCACACGCCCGAGATCGCGCGGGCCCAGGCCGCGGCGGCGGATGCACGCATCGCGGCGGGCGATGCGCCCGCCATGTGCGGCATTCCGCTCGGGATCAAGGATCTCTTTTGCACGAAGGGTGTTCCTTCCCAGGCGGCCTCCAGGATCCTCGAAGGCTTCAGGCCCGAATACGAAAGCACGGTCACGTCCAAGCTCTTTGACGCGGGCGCGGTCATGCTGGGAAAGCTCAACATGGACGAATTCGCCATGGGCAGCTCGAACGAGACCTCCGTCTACGGCAACGCCGTCAACCCCTGGCGCGCGGGAAACTCGGATGCCGCGCTCACGCCCGGCGGCTCCTCCGGCGGCTCGGCGGCGGCGGTGGCAGGCGGGCTCTGCCTCGGTGCCACTGGCACAGATACCGGCGGCTCGATCCGCCAGCCCGCGGCTTTCACCGGCATCACGGGGCTTAAGCCCACCTATGGCCGCGTGTCGCGCTGGGGGATCGTGGCCTTTGCCTCCTCCCTCGACCAGGCGGGGCCCATGGCGCGCTCCGTGCGCGATTGCGCGATCATGCTGGGCGCGATGGCGGGCCACGATGAAAAGGATTCGACCTCTGCCGATCTGCCCGTGCCGAATTTCGAAGCGGCGCTCACCGGCGACATCAAGGGCAAGGTCATCGGCATCCCCAAGGAATACCGCATGGAGGGCATGCCCGCCGAGATCGAGGCGCTCTGGGCCGAGGGCCGCGCGATGCTCGAGGATGCGGGCGCCGTGATCCGCGACATTTCCCTGCCGCACACGAAATACGCGCTGCCGGCCTATTACGTGATCGCGCCAGCGGAGGCCTCCTCCAATCTCGCGCGCTACGACGGGGTGCGCTTTGGCCATCGCGCCAAGCTCGACCAGGGCGACGGCATCACCGAGATGTACGAGAAAACACGCGCCGAGGGTTTCGGCGCAGAGGTCCAGCGCCGCGTCATGGTGGGGACCTACGTGCTCTCCGCCGGGTTCTACGACGCCTACTACAACCGCGCGCGGAAGGTGCGGGCGCTGATCAAGAAGGATTTCGACGATGTCTTCGCCGCAGGCGTGGACGCGATCCTGACACCGGCCACGCCATCGGCGGCCTTCGAGCTCGGGAAGACATTCGACGATCCGGTGGAGATGTATCTCAACGATGTCTTCACCGTGACGGTGAACCTCGCGGGCCTGCCGGGCATCTCCGTCCCCGCGGGGCTCGATGGCGCGGGTCTGCCGCTGGGGCTTCAGCTCATCGGGCGGCCTTGGGAAGAGGGCGATCTGCTCAACACGGCCTTCGCGCTCGAGAGGGCGGCGGGCTTTTCCGCCACGCCTGCGCGGTGGTGGTAGGGGCGGCCGTGGTCGGCGCTTGGACGGCCCGTCGCGCTGGCATGGCCCGCCGCACTGGCATGGCCCGCCGCGAGCCTGTATGACGCATCAAAGCGCGAGAGGTCCCATGCGTGGAGCAGTGATCATCGGTTTCCTGGCCCTGGCGGCCTGTGCCCCAACCGTCCCTGATTCGGGCTCGGGCGTGGGCTTCGGCAGTCCTGACGAGTTTCTCGCCGCCCAGGCGGCGCGCGACGCCGCGCTGCGCCGCTCGATCAGCCAAGACGGGGTGACGAATGTGCCTTCGCCGCCGCCGCCTACGGCAAATGACCCCGCTCTCAATGGGACCGCCGCGGCGGCCGCGACCGCGCCAGAGGCCACGGACCGCGCGCCCACCGGCATCTCTGACGAGCAGAATTTCGATGCCGTCTCGGAACGAGAAACGATTGAGAGCGACGCCGCGCGCATCGCGGCCAACCGCGCGGCCTTCGAGGTCGTGGCGCCCACGGCACTGCCGTCGCGCACGGGCGCGGGGCCCAATATCGTGGAATACGCGCTGCGAACGACGAATAGCGTGGGGCAATCGCTCTACCGCCGCTCGGGGCTCTCCAATCGCAATCGGCACTTGCGCAACTGCGCCGAATTCCCCAGCGCCGACATCGCGCAGCAGACCTTCCTCGCTGCCGGCGGCCCCGAACGCGACCGGCGCAACCTCGATCCCGATGGCGACGGCTTCGCCTGCGCCTGGGATCCCGCGCCCTTCCGCGTGGTGGGCAACTGAGCGCGCCCCTCTGGCACCCGTCGCCCAATTTCGGGCCGCGCCGGGACGGGCTCACGCCGCACCTGATCGTCCTCCACTACACCGCCATGACGCCCGCGAGCGCAGCGCTCGAGCGGCTGTGCGACCCCGCGCATGAGGTCTCGGCGCACTACGTGATCGGCGAGGACGGGACGCTCTGGCAGCTCGTGGACGAGGAGATGCGCGCTTGGCATGCAGGCGCGGGCAGCTGGCAGGGACAGGAGGACATCAATTCCCGCTCCATCGGGATCGAGATGGTCAATGACGGTCACGCGCCCTATGCCGCGCCGCTGATGGCGACGCTCGAGGCGCTTTTGCCCGGGATCATGGCGCGCTGGGGCATCACGGCGGACGGCGTGATCGGGCATTCGGACATGGCGCCGGGCCGCAAGATCGATCCCGGCGCGCATTTCGACTGGGCCCGGCTCGCGGCGCTGGGCCTTGCACGGGCGCGCCGGCCCGCTTAAGCGCGGGGCGCGCGGGTGGCTGGATGGCCGAGGGGCATGCGCCTCTAGGAAAGTCCGGACTCCACGAGGCGACGGTGCCGGGTAACGCCCGGCGGGGGAGACCCCAGGGAAAGCGCCACAGAAATCAGACCGCCCGGCATGCCGGGTCAGGGTGAAACGGTGGGGTAAGAGCCCACCGCCGGGCTGGCAACAGCGCGGGCATGGCAAGCCCCACCGGGAGCAATGCCGAATAGGGATCCCGCCGGCCGCCTCGGCCTGGGATCCGGGTAGGCAGCTAGAGGTGTCTGGCAACAGGCATCCCAGAGGAATGGCCATCTATCCGCGCGCGAGCGCGGTGGACAGAATCCGGCTTATAGGCCACCCGCGCCAAACGCCCTTCATAGGGCGTCAAAGCCCCTTGGAAGGAGCTTGAGCCGTTTAGAAACGGCGTGGCGCTTCGCTGTTGACTTGGCCGCTCGGGCGGATAGAAGGCAGCACTCAGATTGCACCAGGCTCAAAGGGCCTGACGAGGAGACGACACGATGGCAAAGCCCACCACGATCAAGATCCGGCTCAACAGCACCGCGGGCACGGGCCACTTCTATGTGACGAAGAAAAACGCACGTACGATGACCGAGAAGATGGTGATCAAGAAGTACGACCCCGTCGCGCGCAAGCATGTCGAGTACAAGGAAGGCAAGATCAAGTAAGCCTGACTTGGACGACCCTGAAAGAGCCGCGCTTCGAAGCGCGGCTTTTTTCGTTTTAAGGGATCCCCCGTTATGGACAGCTGCCCCTTTTGTGAGATCGCCGCCTCGGAGCGGGATACATGCCGCGCCTGGGAGACGGAGACCCTCGCCTTGTTCGCGGATCACCGCCCGATCCGCGAGGGCCATGTCCAGATCGTCACCCGCGCGCACTACGAGACCTTCGATTGCCTCCCCGCGCCGCTGGCGACGGAGATGGTGCTGCTGGGTCAGCGTATCGCGCGCGTGCAGAAGGCGCTCTACAACGTCGAGCGGGTGGGGTTCGTGTTCACCGGCAACGAGGCGGCGCATGTCCATGCCCATGTCCTCCCGCTCCATGCCAGCGACGACATCACCTCGGCCCGGTATGGCACGGGCGCAGCGCGATATGTCTCTCCTGCCGAGCAGGCGAAGGTCGCAGCACAGCTGCGGCTGGCCCTTGCCGCGCGCTCCGCGTCAGACCCCGCGTTCAGGCCCGGGGCCGATGTCTGAGCTCCTGATCCGCCCGGCCACGCCGGCAGATACGGCCGCCGTCGACGCGCTTCTCCAGCGCTCTTATCCCCGGCTCCTGAAGGCCGATTACCCGCCCTCGGTGCTCGTGGCCGCGATCCCGGCGATGACCCGGGCGCGCCCTTCGCTGATGGCCTCGGGCACATACTACCTGGCCGAAGAAGACGGCACCGTCCTCGGGGCAGGGGGCTTCACCGTAAATCGGCGGCGCGCGCGCTGGGGAGACATTCGCCATGTCGTCACCGACGACCGGCACCTGCGGCGCGGGATCGGGCGCGCTCTCATGGCGCATACCTTCGCGGAGGCGCGTGGCGCGGGGCTGCGCGCGTTGGAATGCTGGGCCACGCTCACTGCGGTGCCGTTCTACGAGGCGGTTGGCTTCGAGCAGGTGGAGCCCATGGTCGTCCAACTGCAAGGGGCCATCGATTTCCCGGCCATGCGGATGCAGCGCGCGCTGTGAGGCGGGTGATGATCATCGGGCAGCCCGGCGCCGGCAAATCCACGCTCGCACGGGCGCTCGGCGCGCGCACCGGGCTGCCGGTCGTGCATCTCGATCACATTCACTGGCAGACGGGCTGGGTGCCGCGGCCCATGGCCGAGAAGATCCCCATGGCGCGCGCCCGCGAGGAAGAGGACGCCTGGATCATCGAGGGCGGGCTTTCGACGACGTGGCCCTCGCGGCTCGCGCGGGCGGACATGCTCGTCTGGATCGACGTGGGGCTCTGGCTTCGGCTCTGGCGTGTGCTCGCGCGCTCTTGGCGCTACCGGGGACGCACAAGGCCCGATCTGCCGGAGGGATGCCCGGAGCAGTTCAACGCCGAGACGGTGGCTTTCATCTGGTTCATCTTGCGGACGTGGCGCTCCGGGCGGGCTCGCATGGCACGGGAGTTCGCGGCCTTCACCGGGGCCAAGGTGCGCTTGCGCGGCGTGGCGGAGACGGAGGCCTGGCTGGCGAGCCTGCGCTGAGCATGGCGGGACGGCGCTCGCTTGCGCATCGCCCCGCCCACCATCCCCGGCGATTGGCGCGCGCGTCAGGAGGCGGCATTCAAAAATGAAAAAGGCCGCCCCGGAGGGCGGCCTTCTTTTCGTTGCCGGTCTCGGCTGCTTATTCCTGGTTGCCCAGGAAGAAGAGCAGGAACTGGAACATGTTGAGGAAGTTCAGGTACATGCTCAGCGCGCCGTGGATGGCAGACTTGTCCAGCCATTCCTGGTCACCGTACTGCGCATGCGCCACGTACTCGCTCTTGATGTTCTGCGTGTCGTAGGCGGTGAGGCCCGCGAAGATCAGCACGCCGATCGCGGAGATCGCGAACATGAACGCCGGCGACGATATGCCGAAGAACGCCCCCAGCACGATGTTGAGGATCATCGCCACGATGAGGCCAATGAGGCCCATCATGAGGAACGTGCCCCAACCGCTGAGGTCTTTCTTCGTCGTGTAGCCGTAGAGGCTGAGACCCGCGAAGGCGATGGCCGTCACGAGGAAGGTCTGCGTGATCGAGAACGCCGTGTAGACGATGAAGATCGAGCTCAGCGACAGGCCGATGAGCGTGGCGAACACGAAGAAGAAGAGCTGTGCGCCGGACGCGGAAGCGCGGCGCATGACCGTGCCCATACCGAGAAAGAGCACGGCGAGCGGGGCAAACATGATCACCCAGCGCAGCGGGCTCAGATAGATCGCGGAGCCGAGCGCCGTGAGCAGCGTGCCGTTTTGCAGCTGCACGGTGGCGCTGGCCGGATCCGTCGTCGTCGCGAGGCCGGAAATCGCCCATGCCACGAGTGCCGTGATCAGCATGCCCACGGACATCGTGCCGTAGACCTTGTTCATGTGGGCGCGGAGCCCTGCGTCGATCTCAGCCGAGCGGGCGCCGGTCGACGTCCGGATGGTCTGATACTCTGCCATTTAGTCCTCCAAAAAGGTTCCCTGAGAGAGCCCCTTTTCGGGGCGCTTGCTTCTCGTCAGAATATTGGCAGCCTGACCCAGCATTTCAAGCGTTTGAGCGCCGCAGGGGCCGCTCAGCAGCGCCAATGCGCCGGGACGTCCCAAAAAGAGCGATTTGCTTCGGATTGTGCCTGTTCGCGCGTCAATCCGATGTCTTCAAGGGCATCGGCATCGAGGCTGCCGAGCGCCTGGCGCGTGCGGGCGACGGTGAGCAGGTGCAGGAACTGCCCGAAGCGGGATTGCGTGGCGCGCCGGGGGAGTGTGCGGGTCGCGTGGTCGGTGAAAAAGGTCATTGTTCGATCCTCCTAGGTGATCAATGCGTGGGGTCGTATGAAGATGCTTGATACTATGGCCCCGATTGATGCATAGGAAAAATGAATGATAGTTGGCTGATGCATCAAGGAGAGTGATATGCCGCGCAATCTCGATCTCACCGCCCTTCGATCCTTCGTTGCCGTCGCCGATCTCGGCGGGGTGACCCGCGCGTCTGGCGCCCTCAACCTCACGCAGTCCGCCGTCTCCATGCAGCTCAAGCGCCTGGAGGAGGCCTTGAATGTGGGGCTCATGGACCGGACCTCGCGGCGCATCGCGCTCACCGCCGCCGGCGAGCAGCTCCTCGGCTATGCACGCCGTATGCTGGCGCTCAACGACGAAGCACTGGGACGGCTCGTGACGGATGCTTACGAGGGAGAAATCACGCTGGGCGTGCCCCATGACATTGTCTACCCGCACATTCCCCAGATCCTGCAGCGCTTCGCGGCGGAGTTTCCGCGCATGAAGGTGCAGCTCATCTCCTCCTTCACCGAAGGGCTCAAGGCGCAATTCTCCCGCGGCGAGTGCGACCTGATTCTGACGACCGAAAGCGGGCTCGACCGCGGGGGTATGACGCTGCGCGAGGCATCCCTCGTCTGGGTGGGGGCGCCCGGCGGGGCGGCGTGGAAGGCCCGGCCCCTGCGGCTGGCCTTCGAGCATACCTGCATCTTCCGCCGCGACGCGCAGCGCGCGCTCGACAGCGCGAGCATCTCCTGGGAGATGGCGGTGTCGTCCGACAGTACGCGGACCATCGAGGCATCGGTAAGCGCGGATCTCGCCGTCCACGCCATGCTTGACGGCTCAGAACCCGCGCATTTCGAGCGCATCGCCCACCAGGGCGCGCTGCCGGAGCTGTCGACGCACAAGGTCAATCTCTACCGGCAGGCCTCGAAGGGGGCCGAGCCCCTCGCGGCGCTCACGGCCATGATCGCGGAGGCTTACAAGCGCGGCTAAGGCGGGGCTCGATTACAGGGCCATGGCGCCAGGGGACCTGTCACTGGGTCATCGTCACCACGGCCTTGCCTGTCACCTCCCGGCGGCGGAGTGCCTCCAGCGCCTGAGGCGCCTCTGCAAGCGGGACGGACAGCCCGATATGGGGCGTGACACGGCCTTCCGCGAAAAGCTCCATGAGAGCGGCGAGGGAGGCGCGCATCGGGGCGGGGTCAAAGGACGCGTAGCCGCCCCAGTAAAAGCCGTGCACGGCGATGTTCTTGACGAGAAGATGGTTGAGCTTGACCTCCGGCACAGTGCCGGAGGCGAAGCCGATGACGAGGTAGCGCGCCCCCCTGCGGCAGGCGCGAAGGGCGGCCTGCGCGAGGTCGCCGCCCACGGGGTCATAGACGATATCGGCCCCGTGGCCGCGCAGCTTCGCGGCAAGCTCGGGGTCTTCGGCATCGATGAGGTGATGCGCTCCGGCGGCTTTGGCCACGGCGAGCTTGTCCGCGCCACGGGCGACGGCGATGACCTCCGCCCCGAGGACCGCGCCGATCTCGACGGCCGTGAGCCCCACGCCCCCGGCGGCCCCGAGCACCACGAGCCTTTCGCCCGGTTGGAGCGCCGCCCGGTGGGTCAGCGCGAGGTGCGAGGTGCCATAGGCGATCTGGAAGGCCGCGGCCTGCGCCGCTGTCATGGCCTCAGGCAGGGGCAGGCAGGCCTCCGCCGGGGCCACCAGATATTCTGCAAGCCCGCCGAAATTCCCGAAAACGGCCACGCGCTGCCCGGGCTCGAGCCCCGCGACGTCGCCGCTCACCGCGTCGATCACGCCCGCGGCCTCGAGGCCCAGCGTGAAGGGGGGCTCCGGCGTCTCCTGATATTCGCCGCGGATCATCAGCAGATCGGCGAAATTGAGCCCGCAGGCCTCCACGCGGAGACGGATCTGCCCAGGCCCGGGCGCGGGCATTTCCCGTTCCACGAGTGTCGGGGCGATCTTGAATTCGGTGACGTCCAAAGCGCGCATCGCGGGCCCTCCCTGGCGGCACCTAGCCGTGCGCTCGCGGGCGATGCAAGCGCGGCAATGACGTGAGGGTCATGCATTAGACGGGCGAGTCACCGCTTGTTTTGAACAAAAGCGCCTAAAATTTAGGCAGAACACGTCCGTATACCGGTGTCCAACCGGGCTTTACCCCGTTTCAACCGACCCCAACCTAACAAAACGTCAGGTTGTGCGGCGTCTCGGCCCTCGTGCTACAAGTGTGGCGCACGAAGCGGGGGGTGATCGCTGTCGTGTCGTGACGAGGTATTAGGGAGTACACGATGAAACATCCTGTGGATGTGCATGTTGGTAAACGCATTCGCCACCGTCGGTGGATGCTTGGGATGACGCAACAGCAGCTGGCTGAAGCGGTGGGGATCAAGTTCCAGCAGATCCAGAAGTACGAAACCGGGATGAACCGCGTGAGCGCATCTCGGCTGTGGGATATCGCCGAGCGCCTCGAGGTCCCGGTGAGCTTTTTCTTCCAGGGTTTGGACGGGGCTGACGAAGCCGCGGCGGAGCATGCCGAGGGCGGGACGCCCAACGATCTGATGGCGGATCGCGAGGCGATGGAGCTCGTGCGCTCTTACTACGCGATCCCCGAAAATCAGCGCCGTCGGCTCTTCGAGCTCGCGCGCGTGCTCTCCGACGTCGCCTGAGGGCGCTGTCGGTGCGACTGTATTGAGCCTCAGGTGCCGCGCAGCAATTTGTGGCTGCCCGGCACGTGATGCTTGACCGTACAATCCCCGCTCCGTAGCCCGACAGAAGATAGTCGGGAGCGGAGCGTGGATGACGCCCTCAAATCAGAGCTGAGACGCGTGGCCCATGCCTGCGCCGATGCCGCTGCCGTGGAGACGCTCCGTCATTTCCGCGCCGTGGGCCTCACCGCTGACAACAAGGATGCCTCCGCTTTCGACCCTGTGACCGAAGGCGACCGCGCCGCGGAGGCCGCGATCCGCGCGGTGCTGCGCGCGGCGCGCCCCGAAGACGGCATCCTCGGTGAGGAAGAGGGCGAGACCCCCGGCACGAGCGGGCTGACTTGGGTGCTCGACCCGATCGACGGCACCCGTGGCTACCTCTCCGGCACGCCCACCTGGGGCACGCTCATCGCGATCTCGGACGCGCGCGGCCCGCTCTACGGGATCGTTGCACAGCCCTATATCGGCGAGTGCTTCGAGGGCGGGTTCGGCCACGCACAACTCACGGCGCAGGGTGGCACGCGCCCGCTCAAGACGCGCCGCACAGAAACGCTCTCGGACGCGATCCTTTTCACCACCTTTCCAGAAGTGGGCACGCCGGACGAGCGCGCCGCTTTCGAGCGCGTGGCGTCCCGCGCGAAGCTCACGCGCTACGGCATGGATTGCTATGCCTATGCCCTGGTGGCCGGTGGGCATGCGGATCTCGTCATCGAGGCCGGGCTCAATGCCTACGACATCCAGGCCCCCATCGCGGTCGTGGAGGCCGCTGGCGGCATCGTCACGGATTGGGAGGGCAGGCCGGCCCATGGCGGCGGGCGCGCCGTTGCCGCGGCCAATGCCACGCTTCACAAGGCCGCCCTCGAGGCGCTGAATGCCCGCTGAGCGGATCATCCGCGGGGCCGCGCGCCTCGTGACGATGGACGGCGACCGGCGCATCCTCGAGGGTGAGGACATCCGCATCAGTGACGGCATTATCGCCGAGATCGGCCCCGGCCTCTCCGCGCCTGACGCTGAGGTGACCGACGCGCGCGGCTGCGTTCTCACGCCGGGCCTCGTGAACACCCACCACCATCTCTACCAGACGCTCACCCGAGCGGTGCCCGCCGCGCAGGACGCAAGCCTCTTCGGCTGGCTCCAGACGCTCTACCCCATCTGGGCGCGCATGGTGCCCGAGGATTTCCATGCCTCCACGCAGATAGGTCTTGCCGAGCTCGCGCTCTCGGGCTGCACGACCTCCTCGGATCACCTCTACCTTTATCCCAACGGCGCGCGGCTCGACGACACCATCCACGCCGCCGCGGAGGTGGGGCTCCGCTTCCATCCCACGCGCGGGTCCATGTCCATCGGCGAAAGCGCGGGCGGACTGCCCCCCGACAGCCTCGTCGAGGACGAGCCCGCCATTCTCGAGGATTGTCAGCGCGTCATCGATACGTTTCACGACCCGGCGCCCGGCGCGCTCTGCCGGGTGGGCGTCGCCCCCTGCTCGCCCTTCTCGGTGAGCCGCGAGCTCATGCGGGACGCGGCCGCCTTGGCGCGGGAGAAAGGCGTGATGCTCCACACGCACCTCGCCGAGAACGACGAGGACATCGCCTATTCGCTGGAGATGTTCGGCTGCCGCCCGGGGCAATATGCCGAAGAGCTCGGCTGGGTGGGGCGCGATGTCTGGCATGCCCATTGTGTGAAGCTCGACGAAGGCGAGATCGCGCTTTTCGCGCGGACGGGGACGGGCGTGGCCCATTGCCCCTGCTCGAATTGCCGGCTGGCCTCAGGCATCGCGCCGGTCCGCGCGATGCGGGATGCGCGCGTGCCCGTGGGGCTCGGCGTCGATGGTTCGGCCTCCAACGACGCGGGATCGCTCGTCGACGAGGCGCGCCAGACGCTGCTATTGCAACGGCTCGTGCACGGGGCGGGTGCCATGGGGCCCATGGAGGCGCTGGAGATCGCCACGCGGGGTGGCGCGGAGGTGCTGGGCCGCGATGACGAGATCGGTCAGCTCGCCGTCGGATACAGGGCCGATATCGCCATCTGGGACGTGAGCGGCGTGGAAAGCGCCGGAAGCTGGGACGTCGCCACGCTCCTTCTCGCGGGGCCGCGCCGGGTGCGGGAGCTCTTCGTGGAGGGCAGGGAGATCGTCCGGTGCGGCGAGATCGTGAGCTTTGATCTCTCCCGGGCACTCAGGGCGCAGGCGCGGAGCCTCGAGAGGCTCATGGGATGAGCGACGCGCTGCTCTCCAACCATTGGGGTCTCGGGCAGGCCCGGTTGGAGAACGGGCGCATCATTTCTGTCACGGGCCACCCGCTCGATCCCGAGCCTTCGCCGCTCAATGACAACATCGCGGGATCGCTGCACGGTCCCACACGGGTGCTGCGGCCCGCCGTCCGGCAAGGCTGGCTCGACGGGGGCGGCACGCGCGGGCAGGGGCCTTTCGTGGAGGTCAGTTGGGACCGCGCGCTCGATCTCATCGCTGGCGAGCTCACCCGGATCCGCGCCAACCATGGCAACGAGGCCATCTTTGCAGGCTCCTACGGCTGGGCGAGCGCGGGCCGCTTTCATCACGCCCAGAGCCAGCTCAAGCGCTTTCTCAATTGCATCGGTGGGTTCGTGGGCTCGGAGGGCAATTACAGCTACGGCGCGGCCATGGGGGCGATGCCGCACATCCTCGGCGGTCCCTTCAAGCAGATGCTCGCGGAGGCCACGCGCTGGCCCGTCATCGCGCGCCATGCCGATCTCGTCGTCTCTTTCGGCGGGCTCGCCGCGCGCAACATGGAGATCTGCGACGGGGGCAATGGGCGCCACCTCATCCCCGAGGCGCTCCGCACCTGCCGGAGGCGCGGGGTGCGCTTCGTCAACCTGAGCCCGCTCCGCAGCGACATGGCAGAAGACCTCGAGGCCGAGTGGCTCCCGCCACGGCCGGGTACGGACGCCGCGATCATGCTCGCGCTGGCGCAGACGCTCAGGGAGGAGGGGCTCCACGCGCAGGACTTCCTCGAGCGCTACACGGTCGGATCTGCCCAAGTGGCCGCCTATCTCGAGGGCACGGATGACGGCATCCGAAAGGATGCGGATTGGGCGGCAGCGATCTCCGGCATTCCCGTCGACACCCTGCGGAGCCTTGCGCGGCGCATGGCGGTGGGCACCACATTCATCACCTGCGCGGCCGCGCTGCAGCGTGCCGATTGGGGCGAGGATACACTCTGGGCGGCGGTGACGCTCGCGGCCTTTCTCGGCCAGATGGGAACGCCGGGCGGCGGGCTGGGCCTCGCCTACGCGGTCAATGGGCATGTGGGCGCCGTGGATCGGCCTTTTAGGGCGGCGGCCCTGCCGCAGGGCCAGAACAAGGTCGCGGCGCGGATCCCCGTCGCGATGATCGCCGACATGCTGCTCGATCCCGGCGGGCGCTACTGGGTGGGCGGCGCGGCGCGGCGCTTTCCCCATGCACGGCTCGTCTGGTGGGCCGGGGGAAATCCCTTCCATCATCACCAGGACCTCCGCCGCCTCGCCCGCGCCTTCCAGGCGCCGGAGACGGTCGTCGTCAACGAGATCAGCTGGACGGCCACAGCGCGCCACGCCGACATCGTGCTCCCCGTGGCCGCACCGGAGGAGCGGACGGATTTCGGGGCAGGGCGCTCGGACACCGTGCTCGTGCCCATGCGACAGGCCGTGGCCCCACCCGGCGAGGCGCGGACGGAATTCTCGATCTACGCCGCGCTGGCCCAGCGGCTCGGCGTGGCCGAGGACTTCACCGAGGGGCGGGACGAGGCCGCCTGGCTCGCGCATCTTTGGGCACTGACACAGGCCACAGCGGCCGAGCATGGCGAGACGCTGCCGAGCTGGGAGGCCTTTCTCGCCGGTGAGCCTCTGCTGCTCGATGATCCGAGGGACGAGACCGTCTTTCTCGCCGCGTTCCGCGCGGACCCGGAGGCGCATCCCCGCGCCACGCCCTCTGGCAGGATCGAGCTCTACTCGGAGGCCGTGGCAGGCTTCGGCCGCGCGGGGCATGCGCTCTACCGACCACCGCGGGAGGCGCCCGAGGCGGGCACGCTGGCGCTCCTCTCCGGCCAGCCGCCCACTCGGCTCCATTCCCAGCATGATGCGGGCGCGCTCAGCCAGCGGGCAAAGGTGGCCGGGCGCGAGGCAGTGCTGATCCACCCGGAGGATGCAGCCGTGCGCGGGGTGGCAGACGGCGATGTCGTGGAACTCTCGAGCCCGCGCGGGCGCTGCCTTGCCGGTGCGCGTCTCACCGAGTCCATCGCCCCCGGTGCGGTCTTCCTCCCCACCGGCGCGTGGTACGATCCCGACGCGGAGGGCCATTGCATCCACGGCAATCCGAACGTGCTGACGCGGGACACGCGCACCTCTGACTGGACCCAAGGGACGGCCGCGCATTCCTGCCGGGTCCGGCTGGCGAAGTTCGAGGGTCAGGCGCCGCCGGTGCGCGCCCACGCGCCGCCAGACGTCACCGGCTGACGCGCTCTCCCATCACCCAGACATCGGCCACCGCGCGGTCGTCGCCCATCATGATCGTGGGAAAGATCGCCTCCCACCCGGCCTCGGCGTTGTCGTGGCGTTGGGCGAGGGCCGGGGTGGAGGCGAGATCGAGCACGCAGATATCAGCCTCCGCGCCCACGGCCAGCCGACCGATCGTGCCCTCCAGGTGGAGCACCCGCGCCGAGCCTTCGGTGGCGAGCCAGAGGAGCTGGGCGGGGTGGAGCGGCTGCCCGCGGAGTTGCGCAATCTCGTAGGCGGCCGCCATCGTCCGCAGCATCGAAAAGGAGGAACCGCCCCCGGTATCGGTGGCAAGGCCCACGCGGCACGTCTCCGCGAGGCCCATCTCGAAGAGGCCTGACCCGATGAAGGTATTGGACGTGGGGCAATGGACGAGGCCCGCGCCGGCTTCTCGAATGCGGTCGATTTCCCGGCTTTCGAGGTGGATCGCGTGGCCCAGCACCGCGCGCGCGCCGAAGAGGCCGTGGCGCTCGTAGACGTCGAGGTAATCGCGGCTGCCCGGAAAGAGCTCCCTGACCCAGGCCACTTCCTCGCGTTGCTCAGAGATATGGGTCTGCATGAGGCATTCGGGATGCTCGCGCCAGAGCGCGCCGAGGGCCTCGAGCTGGGCTTCGCTCGAGGTGGGCGCGAAGCGCGGCGTGATGACGTAGCCCGCCCGCCCGCGGCCGTGCCAAGCGGTGAGCAGGGCTTTTGACTCGTCATAGGCCCGCGCGGCGGTGTCCACGAGGCCTTCGGGCGCGTTCCTGTCCATGCAGGTCTTGCCCGCGAGCACGCGCATACCCCGTGCCTCCGCGGCCTCGAAGATCGCCGTGACCGAGGCTGGGGCGGTCGTGGCATAGGTGCAGACCGTCGTGGTGCCATGGGCCAGCAGCAGATCGAGGTAGCGTCCCGCCACGTCAGCCGCATGGGCCGGATCGGCGAAGCGCATTTCCTCGGGGAAGGTGTAGGTGTTGAGCCAGTCGATGAGGCGCTTGCCCCAGCTCGCGATCATCTCCGTTTGGGGGTAGTGCGCGTGCGCATCGACAAAGCCGGGCAGGATCAGGCGCGCGCCGTAATCCACCACCTGTGCGTCAGGATGGGCCGCGCGGAGCGCCGTGCCCGCGCCCACCGCCGCGATGCGGCCGTCCTCCACGAGGACAGCGCCATCTGCCCGAAGCTCGGTCAAATCCTCCCACGGGGCCTCGAAAGGACTGCCGGTAAAGCGCAGGGTCTGGCCAAGAAGGAGGTGTTTCGACATATCCAAGCGTGCGTAGCCTTCCCATCGGGCGCGCACAACACCGGAGGGGCCATGGCCGAGAACGCCGCAGAGACCGAGGACCAGGAGGGCTATGAGCTCGACGATCGCCTCTTGCCGCAGGTGCGCGCGGCCCTCGCCGAGCGCGACCGCGCCGCGCTCGACGTGCTGTTCGAGCCGCTCCATCCCGCTGACATCGCCGACCTGCTTGAGCAGATGGACAGCGGGCCGCGCCGCGAGCTTCTGGAACTCGCCGCCGACATCGTCGATGGCGAGGTGCTCTCGGAGATCACCGAGGGTGTGCGGGAGGAGATCATCGAGTTCCTCCCAGCCGCGGTGCTCTCGGAGGCCGTGCGCGACCTCGACAGTGACGATGTCGTCGACATTCTCGAGGATCTCGAAGAGCCCCAGCAAGAGGCGATCCTCGAGGCGCTCGACGATGCGGACCGTGTGGCGGTGGAGCAATCGCTCTCCTACCCCGAGGAATCCGCAGGCCGCCTCATGCAGCGCGAGGTCGTCATGGCGCCCGAGCATTGGAGCGTGGGCGAGGCCATCGATTTCCTGCGGGCCTCCGACGACCTGCCGGAGCAATTCTACCACGTCATCCTCGTGGACCCGCGGATGCGGCCCACGGCCTATGTCACCCTCGGGCGTCTCCTGGGCTCGAAGCGCGAGGTCAGGCTCAAGGAAATCACCGAGGACAGCTTTCGCACCATCCCCGTCGATCAGGACGAGGGCGAGGTGGCCTATGCCTTCAACCAGTATCACCTGATCTCCGCGCCCGTGGTGGATGCCGATGAGCGGCTCGTGGGCGTGATCACCATCGACGATGCCATGATCGTCCTCGACGAGGAGCACGAGGAGGACATCCTGCGCCTCGCGGGTATCAACGAGGGCACGCTCAGCGACCGCGTAGTAGAAACAACGAAGCGCCGCTTCCCCTGGCTCTTCGTCAATCTGATTACGGCGATCCTCGCCTCCCTCGTCATCGCGCAGTTCGATGCCGCCATCGCGCAGATCGTGGCGCTTGCCGTGCTCATGCCCATCGTGGCCTCCATGGGCGGCAATGCGGGGACGCAGTCGCTCACCGTGGCCGTGCGCAGCATCGCCACGAAGGACCTCACGGGCTCCAATGTCTGGCGCGTGATCCGGCGCGAATGCCTGGTGGGCCTGGTGAACGGCGTGATTTTCGCCGTCGTGATGGGGATTGTGGGCGTGATCTGGTTCGGCTCGCCCGCCTTGGGCGGCGTGATTGCCGCGGCCATGGTGATCAACCTCGTCGTGGCGGGCCTCGCCGGGACGGCGATCCCCGTGATCCTCGACAAGCTCGGCATCGACCCCGCGCTCGCCTCGGGCGCCTTCGTGACGACGGTGACCGATGTGGTCGGCTTTTTCGCCTTTCTCGGCCTCGCCGCCGCCGTCCTGCTGTGACCCTCGCAGACGCCAAGGCAGAGGCGCGACGCGCCGCCTTGGCCCGGCGCAAAGCCGCCCACGGTTCGCTGCCCGCCGCCGGGCATCTCTCGAGCTTTCTGGCGGGCTTTCGCGGCGTGGCGGTCGCGGGCTACATGCCTATCAACACCGAGATCGACCCCCTCCCGGCCATGGAGGAGGCCGCGGCCCACGGGCCCGTGGCGATCCCGGTCATCGCGGGAACGGGACAGCCCCTGACTTTCGCCCGCTGGGAGCCCGGCATGGCGCTGGTCGAAGGCCCGTTCAAGGCCCGCATCCCGGCAGAGCCTGACTTCATAGCGCCTGAGATCGTCATCGTGCCGCTCGTGGCCTTCACGCGCGCCGGCGGGCGGCTGGGCTATGGCGGGGGGTTCTATGACCGGACGCTGGAGGCCCTGCGCGCCGCGCGGCCCACGCTGGCCGCAGGCTTTGCCTATGCCGCGCAGGAGGCGCACGAGCTGCCGCTCGAGCCTACGGACCAACCGCTCGATCTCATCATCACCGAGGCAGAGGTGATCGACTTGAGGTGACGCCCGGGCCTTGGCCCGTCCCCGGCGCGACCCGTGCCGGCAGGTCCGCGTCCCTCTCATTGCATCCGCGCCAGGCAGAAATGTGTTCCGCGCCGCGCCAGGGGGCGCTAGGCTCGGGATATTGCGCTGAAGCTTCGGCTTCTTTGTGCTCTGTACCTCGGGGGGGTGGGGGCTGGCCCCCACTCCCGCCTTCGCGGCCTTCCCTTTGCCCGCCTGCTGCCCTAGGTCCCGCGCCATGCGCATTCTCTTCCTTGGTGACGTCATGGGGCGCGCGGGCCGAACCGCGATCACGGAGCATCTTCCGAAGCTCCGCGCGGCCTGGAAGCTCGATTTCGTCTGTGTGAACGCCGAGAATGCCACTTCAGGCGCCGGGCTGAGCGCGGCCCATGCGGCGGCCCTGCTCGATGCCGGGGCGGATTGCTTGACCCTCGGCGATCACGCCTTCGACCAGAAAGACATGCTGGGCTTCATCGAGAGCGAGCCGCGGATCTTGCGACCGCTCAACTTCGCCAAGGGCGCGCCGGGGCGGGGCGTGGCGATCTTCGAGGCGACACGGGGGCGCAAGGTCCTCGTGGCGCAGGCGCTCGGGCAGGTTTTCATGAAGCGGCCCTTCGACGATCCCTTCAGCGCGCTCGACGCGGTCTTCCAGCGGCACAAGCTCGGCGGTGCCGTGCAGGCGGCACTGATCGACATCCATGCGGAGGCCACCTCGGAGAAGATGGCCGCCGGGCATTTCGCCGATGGCCGCGCGAGCCTCGTTGTCGGCACGCATACCCACGTCCCCACCGGGGACGCACAGATCCTCGAAGGCGGCACAGCCTACCTCACCGATGCGGGCATGTGCGGCGACTACAATTCCGTCATCGGCATGGAGCCCGCCGAGCCGCTGCGCCGCTTCATCACAGGCATGCCCAAGGGCCGCTTCACCCCCGCGCTGGGCGAAGCCACGCTGGCGGGCCTCTACGTGGAGACTGACGACAGGACGGGCCACGCGACGCGGGTGGAGATGGTCCGCCATGGCGGCCGTCTCGCCGCCGCCGGGCCCTCGCCCGTCGCGGCCTGAGACCGTGACCCGCGCGCAGGTCCTCGGCTTCTCGGCCATCCTCGTCCTGCTCGGGGCGGGCTGGGGTATCACCCAGCCCCTGGCCAAGATCGCCGTCTCCACGGGCTACGGGCATTTCGGCCTGATCTTCTGGCAGATGGCGATCACCGCGGCGGTGCTCGGCCTCGTTACGCTCCTCCGCGGCAAGGGATTGCCGATCACGCGCGGCACCCTGCGGGTCTACCTGATGATCGCACTCATTGGCACGATCATCCCGAACTCGGCCTCCTACCAGGCCGTGGTGCACCTGCCGTCGGGCCTCATGTCGGTACTCTTGTCGCTCGTGCCCATGCTCGCCTTCCCGGTGGCGCTGCTTCTTGGGCTGGAGCGGTTCCAGCCAGTGCGACTTGCCGGGCTCTCGCTCGGGCTCGTGGGCGTGCTCCTGATCGTCGTCCCCGATGCCAGCCTGCCGGCCCCGGGGCTCGTGGGATGGGTCCTTTTCGCGATCATCGCGCCGCTTTGCTACGCGTGGGAGGGCAACCTCGTCGCGCGCTGGGGCCTCGCCGGGCTCGACGCGGTACAGGCGCTCTTCGGCGCCTCGCTATTGGGCGTCATCATCGCGACGCCGCTCGCGTTCTTCTCCGGCCAGTTCATCGACCCCTTCGGCCCCTACACGGCCGCCGACGCGGCCATGCTGGGCTCGGGCCTCGTCCATGCCTGCGTCTATGCGACCTATGTCTGGCTCGTGGGCCGCGCGGGCCCGACCTTCGCGGTGCAGGTGAGCTATCTCGTGACGGGCTTCGGCGTGTTCTGGGCGCTCCTCCTCCTCGGGGAAAGCTATTCGCCCTACATTTGGGCGGCGCTCGTGCTGATGCTGATCGGCATGGCACTCGTCCAGCCTCGTCCGCGCCTTGCGGCGCCGAGCCCGGCCGACGAGGAGTTGCAGAGCCCCGCGCCATAGGCAACAGTCCCCGACGAAGAACAAGAAGCGGGGGCATCGCGCCGCGCATGGTCGAGCTACTGGGCATTGGGATGGAGGTCCAAGCCGCGCTGACGCTGGGCGTCGTCGTGTTGATGTTCGTGCTTTTCGTCCGGGAGACCTTTCCCACGGAGGTGGTGGCCATTTCGGGCGTGGCGCTGCTCCTCGGCCTCGGCATCCTGCCCTACACCGCCGCGCTCGACGTCCTGTCGAACCCCGCGCCTTGGACGATCGCGGCCATGTTCATCCTCATGGGCGCACTCGTGCGCACGGGCGCGCTCCATGCCTTCACGGCCTATGCTGATGGCCGCGCGGCCACGCAGCCGGCGCTGGCGGTGGGGCTTCTCATGCTCTTTGTCGTGCTCTCCTCGGCTTTCGTGTCGAACACGCCCGTCGTCGTGGTCATGATCCCGGTCTTCGTGCAGCTCGCGCGGACGCTGAACCTCGCGCCGTCGAAGCTCCTGATCCCGCTTTCCTATGCCGCGATCCTCGGCGGGACGATGACGCTGATCGGCACCTCCACGAACCTCCTCGTGGACGGCGTGGCGCGGGACCAGGGCCTGGCGGCCTTCTCGATCTTCGAGATCACCCCGCTCGGGGTGATCATCGTGCTCTGGGGCGTCCTATACCTGCGCTTCATCGCGCCGCGGCTCCTGCCGGAGCGGCAGAGCATGGCGGCGATGCTGTCGGACCGCGCGAAGATGAAATTCTTCACCGAGGTGGCGGTGCCGGAAGGCTCCGCGCTCATCGGGCAGGAGGTGAGCCAGATCGACGTCTTCAAGCGCGAGGGCTCGCGGCTCATCGACGTGCTGCGCGGGGACGCCTCGCTCCGCCGCAACCTCAAGGGTGTCACCCTCGAGGCAGGCGACCGGGTGGTGCTGCGCACGGAGATGGCCGAGCTGCTGGGCCTTCAGAAGTCGAAGGACGTCGCCATGGTGGACAAGCTGAGCTCGGTTCAGACGGCCACGGTGGAGGTGCTGATCACGCCCGGCGCGCGCATGGTGGGGCGCTCGCTTGGCAACTTGCGTCTGCGCCGCCGTTACGGGGTCTACCCGCTGGCCGTGCACCGTCGTTCGCAGAATATCGGCCGCCAGCTCGACGATCTCGTCGTGCAGGTGGGGGACACGCTCCTGCTCGAGGGGGCGCCGGAGGATATCCAGCGGCTCGCGACCGACATGGGGCTGGTGGACGTCACAGCACCGAGCGAGCGCGCCTACCGGCGCAGCCACGCGCCCATCGTGCTGGCGGCGCTGGGCGGGCTCGTCCTCGCCGCGGGCCTCGGGCTCGCGCCGATCTTCATGCTCGCGGTGATCGCGGTGGCGGTGGTTTTCCTGACGCGCTGCATCGATGCCGACGAGGCGTTCTCCTTCGTGGACGGGCGCCTCCTCGCGCTCATTTTCGCCATGCTGGCCATTGGCGCGGCGCTCGAAGCCTCGGGCGCCGTCGCGCTCATCGTGAACGCGGTGGCCCCTGCGCTCTCCGGCCTGCCACCCTTCCTTATCGTCTGGGCGGTCTACCTGCTTACCTCGATCCTCACCGAGACGGTCTCCAACAATGCCGTGGCCGTGGTGGTGACGCCCATCGCCATCGGTCTGGCCACGGCCGTGGGCCTCGATCCCCGCGGGCTTGTGGTGGCGGTGATGGTGGCGGCGTCCTGCAGCTTTGCCACGCCCATCGGCTACCAGACCAACATGCTGGTCTACGGGCCCGGCGGGTACAAGTTCACTGATTTCCTGCGCGTGGGCATCCCGCTCAACCTGTCGGTGGGTCTCCTGGCGTCCGCGGTCATTCCGTTCATCTGGCCGCTCTGACACCTCTGGCGCCCACGAATTTTGCAAAAATTCGTGGTGCCTTACAGCGGCCAGACGACGAGGAGCGTCGGGATCGAGACAGCCACGATCAGGATCTCCAGCGGCAGTCCCATGCGCCAGTAGTCCCCGAAGCCGTAGCCGCCCGGCCCGAGGACGAGCGTGTTGTTCTTGTGACCTATGGGGGTGAGGAACGCCGCCGAGGCCGCCACCGCCACGGCCATGAGGAAGGGATCGGGCGAGACCTCGAGCGTGCGCGCCATCTCGATGCCCACAGGCGCGGCCACGATGGTCGTCGCGGTATTGTTGAGCACGTCCGACAGCGTCATCGTCACGAGCATGAGCACTGTGAGGATCGCCCAGGCGGGCAATCCCTCCGTGAGCGAGATGAGTGCGCCGGCCAGAAGCTCCGTGCCGCCCGAGGTCTCGAGCGCCGCGCCGAGCGGGATCATCGAGCCGAGCAGCACCACCACCGGCCACTCGATGTGATCGTAGATCTCCGTGATGGGCAGGATCTTGGCGAGGATGAAGCCCACCACCACCAGCCCGAGCGCCACGGGCAGGTAGATGAGCCCGAAGGACGCCGCGACCACCGCCGCGACAAAGAGCCCGATGGCGAGCCAGGTCTTGGAGTTCTCGGTCACGGCGAGCCCGCGATCGGCGAGGGGCAGCACGCCCAGCCAGTCTGTCACGTCCTGTACGGCCTCGGTGGGGGCCAGAAGCAGGAGGATGTCGCCGGTGCGGGTCTCGGTCTTCCGGATCTGCTTGGTGATGCGTGTCCCGCGGCGGGAGATGCCCATGAGCACCGTGCGCTGGCGCCAGGAGAGGCCGATGGTCTGGGCGCTCTTGCCACGGATGCGGGAGCTGTCCTGGACGACCACCTCGAAGACGCTGAGCCCGTCGCCGCCCGCCTTGAGGGCGTCCTCGCGTTTCTGGTCGGAGACGCGCAGCTTGAGCGCCGTGCGGAATTCGTCCAGCGCCTCCGGGCTCGCTTCGATGACGAGGGCGTCACCCGGGCGGATGACGGCGTTTTGCGCGCTGCCGTAGCGCCGCTTGCCGTCCTGAACGAGGCCGAGGATGGCGACATCGGCCTTTTCGGCCTCGTCTTCGAGCGCGCCCACGCGGGTTCCGATGAGCGTACTGTCATCGGGCACTGTGAGCTCCGCCACGTATTCGGCGAAGTCTTCGGCGATGGAGCCCGCGCCGTGACCCTCGCGGGACGGGATGAGGCGCCAGCCCACCAGCGCGACGAAGGCGATCCCCGCCAGCGCGGCCACCCCGCCCACGGGCGCGAAATCGAACATGCGGAAGGGCGCCCCCAGCGCTTCTTCCCGGATCGAGGCGATGATGATGTTGGGCGGGGTGCCGATGAGGGTGACCATGCCACCGAGGATCGTGGCGAAGGACAGCGGCATGAGCGTGAGCCCTACGGCGCGGCCCGCCTTTCGCGCGGTCTGGATGTCCACGGGCATGAGGAGCGCGAGGGCCGCGACGTTGTTCATGAAAGCCGAAAGGATCCCGCCCACCGCGCCCATGAGCGTGATGTGACCGGCGAGGGGCCGGTCGGGCTCGACAAGGGTTCGCGTGATGAGAAAGACGGCACCCGAGCGCACGAGCCCGGCCGAGACAATGAGCACCAGCGCGACCACGAGGGTGGCCGGATGCCCGAAACCCGCGAACGCCTCCGCGCTCGGGACGACGCCGGCCACCACCCCGACCATGAGTGCGCCGAAGGCGACGAGATCGTAGCGAAAGCGGCCCCAGAGAAGGAGGGCGAAGACGGCGGCGAAAAGGCTGAAGAGAATGATCTGGTCCGGCGTCATGGCGCGACACTTGCGACAAGGCGCTCGGGGATCAAGAGCTTATCCGAGATGCGGGCCGATGGGGGCAACGCCCTCCGCCTGCATCCTGTCGATGGTTTGGGCGGTGTTGGGCATGAAGCGCCCGCGCGGGCGCGCCTCCTGCCACCATTGCCGGGCGCCGGGTGTCCGCAGGTGATCGAGCATCAGGTTATGGGTGGCAAGGCTGACATCGCGCATGGCGCGGGGGACGGTGCCTGAGTGCTTTTCGAAGTTGCCGATGATGTGGATGCCCTGCTCGAGCCAGTTGCCGAAGGCGAGCTTTTCGGCAGGCGTCAGGGCGCTGTAGTCGGCCTGCCCGCGGGTGATGAGATCGGCCATGTGCGGATCGTTCGTCACGGCCTTGAAGGCGGTGAGGCTTTCGAGCAGGTGGCGCCAATTGGCGAGCCCGGTCTCGCGGTTCTGGGTCCGAAGCTCGAAAGCGAGAAAGAGAAGCGACGCGATCACTCCCGCCGCTGCGAGAAGATCGGCGATGTCGGCGAGGGTCGAAAGCATGGGCGTCTCCTCCGGGCAGTGTGGTCGCGCGGACGCTCGGTGATGGGGCCTTGCGAGCGGTCTCGGGGCTGACCTATACACGCGCGACACGACACAGCTCTACCGGGAGAGACCCATGGCAGGCCATTCCAAATGGGCGAATATCCAGCATCGCAAGGGGCGTCAGGACAAGCTGCGCGCCAAGCTCTTCTCGCGGCTCTCCAAGGAAATCACCGTGGCCGCCAAGATGGGCGATCCGGACCCCGAGAAGAACCCGCGCCTCCGGCTCGCCGTGAAGGAGGCCAAATCCAATTCCATGCCCAAGGACAATATCGAGCGCGCGATCTCGAAGGCCACGGGCGGGGACGGCGAGGATTACGAAGAGATCCGCTACGAGGGTTATGGACCCGGTGGGATCGCCATCATCGTGGAGACGATGACCGACAACCGGAACCGTACGGCCTCGAATGTCCGCTCCACCTTCTCGAAGGCGGGCGGGAACCTGGGCGAGACAGGGTCGGTGAGCTTCATGTTCGACCGCAAGGGTGAGGTGGTCTACCCGGCTGATGCGGGTGACGAGGACACGGTCATGATGGCCGCATTGGAGGCGGGCGCAGAGGATGTGGAGACCTCCGAGGAGGGGCACTTCATCTATTGCGCTGACACCGATCTCGCGGCGGTATCTGACGCGCTGGAAGCCGATCTCGGCGAGGCGGAGTCGACGAAGCTTATCTGGAAGCCGCAGACGACCACGGAGCTCGATCTCGAGGGCGTGCAGAAGGTCATGCGGCTCATGGAAGTGCTGGAAGACGACGATGACGTCCAGCGCGTGACGGCCAATCTGGAAGTCAGCGATGACGTCGCCGCGGAGCTCGAAGCGGCAGGCTGAGCGTCCAAGACTTTTGCGAAAAGTCTTGCAAATTCCTTGCGAAGGAATTTGTGCCCGCGCCGCCAGGTCCGCCCGCTGATCCTCACGCTGTAAGTTACGCTGCCGCCGCCAAAACTCTTCGCAAGAGTTTTGCAAATTCCTTCGCAAGGAATTTGGCGCTGCTTGCAGATACTCGAGCCCAGAGGCAGGGTGCGGCCATGCGGCAACGGCCCCTCCTCGGCGTCTTCTGGATGGTCATCACCGGGCTTCTCTTCGTGGGGGTCGCGGCCGTCGTGAAGCATTTGGGCGGGCGCGTCCCCGCCGCCGAGGCCGCTTTCCTGCGCTATGTCCTCGGCCTCGTCTTCCTCCTTCCCATGATAGGACCCATGGTCCGCGAGGGTCTTTCGCGGGAGACGCTCGGCCTCTTCGGCATGCGCGGGGCCGCCCATGCGCTGGGCGTGATCCTCTGGTTTTACGCCATGGGCATCCTGCCGGTCGCGGAGGTCTCCGCCATGGGCTACCTCACGCCCATCGGGGTCACCATTGCCGCCGCGGTCTTTCTCGGCGAACGCCTCGCCGTGCGGCGGATCCTCGCGATCTGCGTGGCCCTCCTCGGGGTCTTCGTGATCCTGCGGCCGGGCTTTCGCGAGGTGGAACTCGCCCACATCACCATGCTGGGCACCACGGCTTTCTTCGCAGCGTCCTATCTCCTGGCCAAGGTGCTGGCGGATCGCGCGAGCCCTGCAATGGTTGTTGGCATGCTCTCGGTGATGGTGCCGGTGGCGCTTGCGCCCTTCGCGGCCGCGGTCTGGGTCACGCCGAGCGGGGGCGACCTCGCCTGGCTCTTTCTCGTCGCGGCCTTTGCCACGGCGGGGCATTATACGATGACGCTCGCCTTCCAGGCCGCGCCGCTTATGGTGACGCAGCCTGTCCACTTCCTGCAGCTCGTCTGGGCCACCCTGGTTGGCCTCCTCCTCTTCGGGGAGCCGGTGGACAGCTTCGTCATCCTGGGCGGGCTCATGATCGTGGCTGCCGTGAGCTACATCACCTTTCGAGAGGCGCAGAAAAAGCGGGAAATCACGCCGGCGCCCAGCGCCACGAAGGGCTGATCACTCCGCTGGCGCGGCGGCAAGCTGCGCGTCACGGTACCGCACGAAGAGGATCGCCAGGACCCCGGCCGCGGATGTCGCGCACATGATGTAGATCAGCGGAAAGGCCGTGGCCCCATCGCCGAGCGCGGCCCCTGCGAGCGCCGAAAGCGCCGCGCCGCCACCCAGCATCATGGAGCCGCCGAGGCCCGAGGCGGTGCCTGCGAGCTTCGGGCGTACCGAGAGCATGCCCGAGGTGGCGTTGGGGATGACCATGCCGTTGCCGAGGCCCACGAAGGTCATGAAGGCAAAGAAGATCACCGCGCCTTGTAGCCCTGCCGCGAAGGTCGCCAGAAGCACGAGCATGCCGCCCGAACAGAGCAGGGAGCCCCAAAGGATCATGTTGTTGATCCCGAAGCGCACGGAGTAGCGCCCGGAAATCCAGTTTCCCGCGAAGTAGCCGATGGCGGGAGCGCCAAAATAGATGCCGAGCTCCGAGGGCCCCATGCCGAAGACCTCCGCGCCGACATAGGGCGCGCCGCCCAGATAGGCGAAGAACGCGCCAGAGGAGAAGGCCGCGGCGAGGTTGTAGCCCCAGAAGCGCGGCGAGGTGAGAAGGGCAGGGTAGTCTCGCACCTGGTCGCGGAAACTGCTCTGCGTGAGCGGTGCCGTCTCGCCCAGATCCGCCCAGGCCAGCGCGAAGAGGAGCCCACCCATGAGGAGCAGGAGCCAGAAATTCGCCTGCCAGCCAAACGCGTCATCGAGCCCGCCGCCGATGGCCGGGCCGATCATGGGCACCACGGACATGCCCATCGTAAGGTAGCCCAGCATGGAGGCGGCGCGGTCCTGGGTCACGAGATCGCGCACGATCGCACGGGACAGCACCATGCCCACCACGATAGCCGCCTGGGCCATGCGAAAGACCAAGAAGACCTCCACGCTGCGCGCCAGAAGCGTGCCCACGGTCGCCAGCATGAAGAGGACGATACCGCCGAGCACCACGGGCCGCCGGCCAAAGCGGTCCGATATCGGCCCGATCACGAGCTGAAGCGCCGCGTTGAACCCGAGATAAAGCGCCACCGAGAGCTGCATGATGGCGTAATCGGTCTCGAAATACAGCGTCATGCCCGGCAGGGACGGCAGGAAGATATTCATGCCAAGCGCAGACACCCCGGCTAGGAGGATCAGCGTGGAGAGATGCGGCGGCGTGGTGCGGTCCAGGTAACGGACCTTTGCGGGATCGGGCATGGCAGAGAAGTAACGGAGCCGGGGGGAATTGCCACGCACAAGCCGCCCGCGCGCTTCGCACAGAGAGCGCTGACCGCATCAGGATGTGTGCGCTAACGGGCGCGAAACAGGCCACATTTCCCTTTCATTGCGCCGCGATGCAGCATAACGAAAGAAAACTGCGCAACAAAGCAGCAATTCACCAAAGGGGGCCCCATGACAGACATCCTCGGAGAGCTCGAAGACCGCCGCGACGTGGCCCGCCTCGGCGGCGGAGAGGCCCGCGTGAAGGCCCAGCACGCCAAGGGCAAGCTCACGGCGCGGGAGCGCATCGACCTTCTCCTCGACGAAGGCTCCTTCGAGGAATTCGACATGTTCGTCACCCATCGCTGCACCGATTTCGGCATGGAGAAGATGAAGCCCCCGGGCGACGGCGTCGTCACCGGCTGGGGCACGATCAACGGTCGGCAGGTCTATGTCTTCAGCCAGGACTTCACGGTCCTCGGCGGCTCCGTCTCGGCCACGCACGCCCAGAAGATCTGCAAGATCATGGACATGGCCATGCAGAACGGGGCGCCCGTCATCGGGATCAACGATTCAGGCGGCGCGCGGATTCAGGAGGGCGTGGACAGCCTCGCGGGCTACGGCGAGGTCTTCCAGCGCAATATCCTGGCCTCCGGCGTCGTCCCGCAGATCTCGGTCATCATGGGGCCGTGTGCGGGCGGGGCGGTCTATTCGCCAGCCATGACCGACTTTATCTTTATGGTGCGGGACTCGTCCTACATGTTCGTCACAGGGCCCGACGTGGTGAAGACCGTGACGAACGAGGTCGTGACTGCCGAAGAGCTCGGCGGGGCATCGACCCACACCAAGAAGAGCTCCGTCGCCGACGGGGCCTTCGAGAACGACGTGGAGGCGCTCGCGGAGGTGCGGCGGCTCGTGGACTTCCTGCCGCTCAACAACCGCTCCATGCCGCCCAAGCGGCCATTCTTCGATCCGCCCAGCCGGATTGACGAGAGCCTCGACACGCTCGTGCCCGCCAACCCCAACACGCCCTACGACATGAAGGAGCTGATCCACAAAACGGCGGACGAGGGCGACTTCTACGAGATCCAGGAAGACTTCGCGAAGAACATGATCACCGGCTTCATTCGGCTCGAAGGCTCCTCCGTGGGCGTGGTCGCCAACCAGCCCATGGTGCTCGCGGGCGTCCTCGACATCGACGGGGCGCGGAAGGCCGCGCGCTTCGTGCGCTTCTGCGACGCCTTCGAGATACCCGTTCTGACCTTTGTGGATGTGCCCGGCTTCCTGCCCGGGACGACGCAGGAATATGGTGGGGTCATCAAGCACGGTGCGAAGCTCCTCTTCGCTTATGGCGAGGCAACCGTGCCCAAGGTGACGGTCATCACGCGCAAGGCATATGGCGGCGCTTACGTTGTGATGGCCTCCAAGCACTTGCGGGGCGATTTCAACTATGCCTGGCCCACCTCCGAAGTGGCCGTGATGGGCGCAAAGGGCGCCACGGAGATCCTGCACCGCGCCGATCTCGGGGACCCCGAGAAGACCGCGCAACACACGCGAGACTACGAAGACCGGTTCGCCAACCCGTTCGTCGCGGCCGAGCGCGGCTTCATCGACGAGGTGATCATGCCCCATTCCACGCGCCGCCGCGTGTGCCGGGCGTTTGCCTCCCTCCGCGGCAAGAAACTGACCAACCCGTGGAAGAAGCACGACAACATTCCGCTCTAGCAACGACATCCCGGGGCTCTGCCCCCGAACACCGAGGTAGATGGCCCAAGGAAGACGAGACCTCCCGTGACTGACCCGACCTTCCACATGATCGATGGCGGCCCGCGGCCCGTGGCGCCGTTCTCCCACGCGGTGGAGGCCGATGGCTGGGTCATTCTCACCGGGCAGATGCCGACGGACCCCGACGCGCCTGATGCGCCCTTGCCCGAGGGGGTGGAAGCGCAGACGCGGGCGGTCATGCGCAACCTCGAAATCGTGCTCCGAGGCGTGGGGCTGGATCTCAGCCATGTCGTGCAGTGCCGATGTTTTTTGACGGAATTCGACCGCGACTACAGCGCCTTCAATGCCACCTACGAGACCTATTTTCCCCCGGATCGGCGGCCCGCGCGCACGACGGTGGGGGTGACCGGGCTCGCGGTGGGCGCGCTCGTGGAGATAGACTGCGTGGCCCGGCGACCATGACGAATTTGGTTTGTTTCTCTTCTTTCTGGGCTCAATTGCCGGGGCGCATGCGTCATTACATGCCGTTGGGGAAACGGGCTGTTGCGGGGAATCGCTGTATACGGCAATCTGCAGTCTCTATTGCTCGCCACCTTCGGGTTGAGAGCTGCGCAGCCCCATCCGGGAGGACTCTGATTTCAGGGGGGTGGGGCTGCCTCATAACCCTTTTCGCCATGCTTACGCCCGTGTCGCTCGCCGCCTTCGAGGTGCCGTCGGGCCAGGCCCTCGATTTCCAAGAGAGCTTTTACGAGCGCCGGGAGGACGGAACCCTGAGCGCGCGCTTTCGCTTCATCATGCCCGCCATCGGTGGGGAGGTGGGCTATGCCGAGGTGGCCGACGACTTCCTCACGCTGTGCGAAGTCTATGCACTGCCCGCGCTCGAGGACCGGGACATCCCCGACGAGATCGTCATATCCCTTGCCGATCGCGCCACGGAGTTCGGCGTCACCAATCCCGAGGCGACGCAGTTCTTCGAGGCGTTCCGCCCGGAAGGTGCCACCTGCATCTGGGATGGATTTTGATGCCTACACAATATCTTGCGCGGCGTCCTTCAAGCATCGATCCTTTTGAGGCTTTGCTGTCACAGCGCCCATGCGCCCCGGACGCCTCGTATCTTTGGGGCCGGTTTTCCCGTATTCTTCCACACGGTTACCCCCAAGTGACCGAACCATCGAACGAGGGGCAGGATGGGCGCAGTCGCGCCCCGATCCCCGTGGACATAAGCAGGAGACCGAGATGTCGAAGAGCATCAAAGCAGTGGTCGCCCTGGGCCTCATCGCCCTGGCAGCGGCCTGCGCGCGCAACGTCGACGACGGTGCCGTGGAAGAATTCGTGGTTGTCGAGCAAGAGCCCGTCACCATGGAGCCGACCTTCACCGGCAAGTTCAAGTAACGTTGGCGGGGAGCGGGCGGCGCTCGCTCCCCTCCGCCCCGCGAGGGGCCGCCGATGCTGAAGCACCGCGGGTTCCCTAGCCGCCTCACGGGCACCGATTACCACTTCACAATCCGCCGCGAGAACAAGAGCGGTGCCACGACCCTTGCCCCGCGCCAACGCTTCGCGGACCGGCGCCCGGCGGACCGTCGGGCGGACGAAGCGTTCCTGCGGGCCCTCTGGCAGTATTTCGGAGAAGAGGACTTCGCCCGGGGCAATCTCGATGCCGGACGGCTCTCCTGGCTTTTGGGCCGGGAGGTTGTCCCCGCCGAGGATCCGTTTGATCCGGAGTCCTACGACGCCCTGCTGCGCATCAACCGCGCCGTGGCCGAAGCGAGCTTTCCTGAAGCATTCCAAGAGGATGATTGGGCATGAAAGCGCCGATGGCTTGTAGGGTATATGAGCGGCATTTGGCTCAACCAGAGGTTTACCGAAATGAAAGCTATGCAGGCAACCTCCTCAATGGAAAGGTGATTTCTGCGGGGCGTCACACCCAGTTACCCAGCCCCGTGACTTGTCACACCTGTACCCCTTCCCCGGAACGCCGACCTGCCCCAAGCAGGTCGGCGTCTCCCGTTGACAGGGGCAGGCCCTCTCGGGGACATATGGGGCATAACAGTGACCTCCTCGTGCCTCGGCTGGGCGGAGAGCAGGTCCAACCACAGGCAACAAAGGCTCAAGTAACATGCAGATCATCAAATGCGCTTTCGCAATCGCCGCGTTCGTCACGCTCGCGGGCTGTCTCGACAATGACGCCGAGCGCGGCGTGGCCGGCGCAGCCGGCGGTGCCGTGCTGGATCGGGCGCTTGGCGGCGACGGTGTGCGTGGCGCGGTCATCGGCGGCGCGGCCGGCGTCTTCTGCGACGACGCAGGCGTCTGCCGGTAGTCACACGCAGCGGCCTTTCACGGCCCACAGAACTTTAAGCGCACCCCCTCTCGGCTCTCGCCGGGAGGGGTTTTTCGTGCGCCTACGACACTAAGGGGGACAGGAATGTTCAAAAAGATCCTCATCGCCAACCGGGGTGAAATCGCCTGCCGGGTCATCAAGACCGCGCGCAAGATGGGCATCGCCACCGTCGCGATCTATTCCGATGCCGATGCGGGCGCGCTTCACGTGAAGATGGCCGATGAAGCGATCCATATCGGCCCGCCCCCGGCCAACCAGTCTTATATCGTGATCGAGAAGGTCATGGACGCGATCAAGGCCTCCGGCGCGGAAGCCGTCCATCCGGGCTACGGGTTCCTTTCCGAGAACAAGCTCTTTGCCGAGGCGCTGGAGAAGGCGGGCGTGGCCTTCATCGGCCCGCCGGCGGGCGCGATCGAGAGCATGGGCGACAAGATCACCTCCAAGAAGATCGCGCAGGAGGCCGAGGTCTCCACCGTGCCGGGCTATATGGGCCTGATCGAGGATGCCGAGGAGGCCGTGAAGATCTCGAACGAGATCGGCTACCCGGTGATGATCAAGGCCTCCGCTGGCGGCGGCGGCAAGGGGATGCGCATCGCGTGGAACGACGCGGAGGCGCGCGAAGGCTTCCAGAGCTCGAAGAACGAGGCGGCGAACTCCTTCGGCGACGACCGCATCTTCATCGAGAAATTCGTCACCCAACCGCGCCATATCGAGATCCAGGTGCTGTGTGACCAGCACGGGAACGGCGTCTACCTCCATGAGCGCGAATGCTCGATTCAGCGGCGCAATCAGAAGGTCGTGGAAGAGGCGCCGTCGCCTTTCCTCGATCCCGAGACGCGTAAGGCAATGGGAGAGCAGTCCCTCGCGCTGGCCCATGCCGTGGGCTACGCATCCGCGGGCACGGTGGAATTCATCGTGGATGGTGACAAGAACTTCTACTTCCTCGAGATGAACACACGCCTTCAGGTGGAGCATCCGGTGACGGAGCTCATCACCGGCGTCGATCTGGTGGAGCAGATGATCCGCGTGGCGGCGGGCGAAAAGCTCTCCCTCAAGCAGTCCGATCTGAAGATGAAAGGCTGGGCCATCGAGAACCGGCTCTATGCCGAGGATCCCTATCGCAACTTCCTGCCCTCCATCGGGCGGCTCATGCGCTATCGCCCGCCTGCCGAGGTGGCCGCGGGCCCCATGGCCGCGGCGGGGACGTGGCACGGGGAGGCCCATATCGCCGAGACCGGCGTCAGAAACGACACCGGCGTCTTCGAAGGCGGCGAGATCTCGATGTACTACGACCCGATGATCGCCAAGCTCTGCACTTGGGGCCCTGATCGCGCGGCGGCCATCGAGTCGATGCGGAACGCGCTCGACGCCTTCGAGGTGGAAGGCATCGGTCACAACCTGCCCTTCGTGGCCGCCGTGATGGACCACCCGAAATTCATCTCCGGCGACATGACAACCGCCTTCATCGCCGAGGAATATCCCGACGGCTTCGAGGGCGTGACGCTCGATGACGATACACTCCGGCGCGTGGCCGCCGCTGCTGCCGCGATGATGCGGGTGAGCGAGATCCGCCGCACGCGCATCACCGGCCGGATGGACAATCACACCCGCGTCGTGGGCGGCGAGAGCGTGGTGACGCTCGAAGGGGCCACACACCGCGTTACCATCGCCGCGGACCCGAAAGGCTCAGACATCCGCTTCGAAGACGGTGAAGCGCTCCGGGTCGAGAGTGACTGGCTCCCCGGCCAGACGCTCGCCGAGCTTGTCGTGGGCGACCGCCCCATGACGCTCAAGGTCGACAAGATCGCCCATGGCTTCCGAATCCGCTTCCGCGGCGCTGATTTCAAGGTCCATGTCCGCTCCCCGCGTCAGGCCGAGCTCGCGGCGCTCATGCCCGAGAAGCTGCCGCCCGACACCTCGAAGATGCTCCTTTGCCCCATGCCCGGCCTCATCGTGAAGGTCGACGTGGAAGAGGGGCAGGAGATCGAGGAGGGGCAGGCGCTCTGCACCGTCGAGGCCATGAAGATGGAGAACATCCTGCGCGCCGAAAGAAAGGCCAAGGTGAAGAAGATCAACGCAGGCGCGGGCGACAGCCTCGCCGTCGACGACGTCATCATGGAGTTCGAGTGAGCCGGTGAAAGGCCCGGCCTCCCATAGGCCCGCCCTGCGTCAGCTGCCCCGGTTTTCCGAAATCTCGCGCTGGCGGATGGGCTGTTTGTCGACGGAGCGGGAGATTTCGCGCATGTCGTACGGGAAGGGCTTGCGCAGCACGCGCCCGCCATCCTTGCCCAGCAGCACCATCTGGAAGCCGCGCGGGCGGAACTCGATGCGGATATCGCTCGGCTCGCCGGGCGTCGTGTCGGTGATGATGACGATGTCACGCTCGATCACGTCGTCGATCTCGGAGGTGAGATTGTCCATCTGGGTCTGGAAGGCCGGATCGAGCGGGCTGTCAGCGAAGACGATGACGGGGCGCGCCACCCAGCGGAACTCGGAGAGGTCCACATCGGCGGCATTGAAGATCGTATCGGGGGCATCCCGCCAGGCCGCCACGGCGCTTTCCACCTCGCCCTCGGCATATGATGCGTGGGGCAGGGTTGCGAGCGCGGTCAGCGCGATGGCAGATGCGGCAAGAAATTTCACAGGGCTGTCTCCTTCTGCACGTTACATAGGCGCGTGGCGCGGAAGTGCGAAGGGGAAGATCGCGGCCCGTGGTCACAGACCTGCTATAGCCGGGGTGAAGACGTGAGGACGACACCATGAACGAGCGCTGGAAAGAACTGGCCGAGGCGGAGCTGCGCGGGCGCTCGCTCGGCGATCTGACCTGGGAGACGCTGGAAGGGATCGCGGTGAAGCCGGTCTACGGGCCCGAAGATGTTGACGGTATCAACCGGGGTACGCCGGGGGCGGCGCCCTTCACGCGCGGGGTGAAGGCCACGATGTATGCCGGCCGCCCCTGGACGATCCGGCAATATGCCGGCTTCTCCACGGCCGAGGAATCGAACGCGTTCTACCGCAAGGCCCTCGCGGCCGGTCAGCAGGGCGTGTCCGTGGCCTTCGATCTGGCCACCCATCGCGGCTATGACAGCGACCATCCGCGCGTGGTGGGCGATGTCGGCAAGGCGGGCGTGGCAATCGACAGCGTCGAGGACATGAAGACGCTCTTCGACGGGATCCCTCTCGAGAAGGTCTCGGTCTCCATGACGATGAACGGCGCGGTGATCCCGGTGCTGGCATCCTTCATCGTGGCGGGCGAGGAGCAGGGCGTCGACCGGGCGCAGCTTTCGGGCACGATCCAGAACGACATCCTCAAGGAATTCATGGTCCGCAACACCTACGTCTATCCGCCAGAGCCCTCGATGCGGATCGTGGCGGACATCATCGAGTACACGGCGAACGAGATGCCGAAGTTCAACTCGATCTCGATCTCCGGCTATCACATGCAGGAGGCGGGCGCGAACCTCGTGCAGGAGCTGGCCTACACGCTGGCTGACGGGCGCGAATACGTGCGCGCGGCCATCGACCGCGGCATGGACGTGGACCGCTTCGCCGGGCGGCTCTCCTTCTTCTTCGCCATCGGGATGAACTTCTTCATGGAGGCCGCGAAGCTCCGCGCGGCGCGGCTGCTCTGGCATCGCATCATGTCGGAGTTCGAGCCGAAGAACCCAAAATCGCTTATGCTGCGCACCCATTGCCAGACCTCTGGCGTGTCCCTGCAGGAGCAGGACCCCTACAACAACATCGTGCGCACGGCCTTCGAGGCCATGTCGGCGGTGCTGGGCGGGACCCAGTCGCTCCATACCAACTCCTTCGACGAAGCCATTGCGCTGCCTACGGAATTTTCCTCCCGCATCGCGCGGAACACGCAGCTCATCCTCCAGGAAGAGACGGGGGTGACGAAGGTCGTCGATCCGCTGGCCGGGTCCTACTACGTGGAGGCGCTCACCGAGGAGCTCGCGCGCGAGGCCTGGACGCTCATCGAGGAGATCGAGGAGATGGGCGGCATGACGAAGGCCGTGGCGAGCGGCCTGCCCAAGCTCAAGATCGAGGAGACGGCGGCGCGCCGTCAGGCGCAGATCGACAGGGGGGACGAGGTCATCGTGGGGGTGAACAAGTACCGCCGGGAGACGGAGGACGCCATCGACATCCTCGACGTCGACAATGTGAAGGTACGCGAGCAGCAGGTTGCAAAGCTCGAGCGCATCCGCGCCTCCCGCGACCAGGCGGCCTGCGATGCCGCGCTGCTCGAGCTCGGGCGGCGCTGCGAAGAGGGGGGCAACCTCCTCGAGGCGGCCGTCGAATGCGCGCGCATGCGGGCCACCGTGGGCGAGATGAGCCTCGCCATGGAGGGCACGTTCGGGCGGCACAGGGCGGAGGTGAAGACTTTGGCAGGCGTCTATGGCTCGGCCTATGAAGGCGACGAGGGCTTCGAGAAGATCCAGAAGGCCGTGGAGGGCTTTGCCGAGGATGAAGGCCGCAGGCCCCGGATGCTCGTGGTCAAGATGGGCCAGGACGGGCACGATCGCGGCGCGAAGGTGATCGCCACAGCGTTTGCCGATATCGGGTTCGACGTGGATGTGGGCCCGCTCTTCCAGACCCCGGAAGAGGCCGCGCAGGATGCCATCGACAACGATGTGCACGTGGTGGGCATCTCGAGCCAAGCGGCGGGCCACAAAACGCTCGCGCCGAAGCTCATCGAGGCGCTCAAGGCGCAGGATGCCAGCGACATCATCGTCGTCTGCGGCGGCGTGATCCCGCAGCAGGATTACGACTACCTGAAATCCTCGGGCGTGGCGGCGATCTTCGGCCCCGGGACCAATATCCCCGACGCGGCGCAGGATGTTCTGAATCTCATCCGGGAAGCGCGTGCGTGAAAGGCGCGTCGCTGCGCTTTCGAAGGGCGTCTGATCGCCCGTCATGCCGTTCGGAGAGGACATCGGCGCCCGTGGCGTGGGCGGCGCGTGAATGCTGACGCTGGATCATGTGGCGGTCAGCGCCTCAACACTGGAGGCTGGCGCCCACGCAACCGAGCGCGCGCTCGGACTGGCGCTGGAGGCGGGCGGGGTGCATCCTGACTTCGGCACGCATAACAGGCTTCTTGGGCTCGGCGCGGAGTATCTGGAGGTGATTTCGATTGATCCTGCGGCGCCGCACCCGGGGCGCGCACGCTGGTTCGATCTCGATCGCTTCGCGGGCCCGCCGCGGCTCACCAACTGGATCCTGCGGACAGCATCGCTCGAGGCGGCCCTGGCGGCACTGGGGCCGGAATTCGGCACGCCGGTCGCGCTGAGGCGGGGCGATCTGCGCTGGCGCATGGCCGTCCCCGAGACGGGGCTCTTGCCCTTCGACAATTGCGCGCCCGCGCTCATCGAATGGGAGACCGAGGCGCCGGTGACGCGGCTCACCGCGCGCGGTGCGGCGCTCGAGGCGCTCACCGTGACGCACCCGGACGCCGAACGGCTCGCGGCGCTCCTCTCTCCGCATCTCGCGGACGATCGTGTCACGTACCGGGCCGGCCTGCCGGGGCTCTCGGCGCAGATCAGCACGCCCCATGGCGCGCGGCACCTGTGATCCTGAGGCCAGCCATCCGCGCGGACCTGCCCGAAATCGTGCGCCTCTGGAACCACGCCATCCGCGACACCGTGGAGACCTTCAACAGCGCCGAGAAGTCGCTCGAGGAGCTCCAGGCGCTGCTCGACGCCCGTATGGCCGCCGGGCACGCCTTCCTCGTGGTCGAGGACGAGGGCTTTGCCGGCTTCGGCCATTACGGCCAGTTCCGCGGCGGCGTTGGCTACGCGCACAGCATGGAGCACACGCTTTATCTGGCGCCCGCCGCCAAGGGCCGCGGCCTCGGTCGTGCGCTCCTCACGGCCCTCGAGGACCATGCCCGCGCGCAAGGGGCCCACAGCCTCATCGGGGGCATCGCCGGAGAGAATGCGCCGAGCATCGCCTTCCACGCCCATATGGGCTACCGCACCGTGGCGGCGGTGCCCGAGGTCGGGTTCAAGTTCGGCCGCTGGATGGACCTCGTCATCATGCAGAAAATCCTGTCCTGACATGGCCGTAGCCCCACGATAAGCTCTCGCCCATGTCGATTTGGTCGCGGATTGGAGATGCGCTGTCAGCGCTGGCCCAGGGGGAGGGGCTGAGCGAGGTTTTCTCGCGGCTGCGGACCCCGCCCGAACGCACGGTGGCCTTCACCATCGCCGTCATCGCGCTGGGCGCCAAGATGGCCAAGGCCGACGGGCAGGTCACCCGGGACGAGGTCGCGGCGTTTCGCGAGGTGTTCCATATCCCCGCAAGCGAGGAGGGCAATGCCGCCAAGCTCTTCAACATGGCGCGCACCGATGTGGCGGGCTTCGAGACCTATGCCAGCCGCATCAAGGCCATGTTCGGCGACGAGATGGATACGCTCAACGAGCTCATGGAGGGGCTCTTTCACATCGCCATGGCCGACGGGGCCTATCACGAGGGCGAGGACATCTTCCTCAAACGCGTCGCGGAGATCTTCGGGCTCGAGGACCGCTCGTTTCGCTCGATGCGCGCGCGCCACGTGCCCAACGTGGAGAGCGATCCCTACGACGTGCTCGGGCTGCCGGGCGGCGCAAGCTACGAGGAGGCGCGGGCCCGCTGGCGCGAGCTCGTGCGCGAGACCCATCCCGACAGGCTCATGGCGCGGGGCGTCCCCGAGGAGGCCGTGAAGATCGCCGAAAAGCGCATGGTGGCCATCAACCGCGCCTGGGACGAAATCAGCCGGCACGCGGGCTGATGCCGAGGCTTGCCACCTACAACGTGGAGTGGTTCGCGAAGCTCTTCGACGGTGCGGGCGAGCCGCAAGCGGATGGCGGGTGGTCCGGGCGCCATGACGTGACCCGTGCCGCGCAGCTTGCGGGCCTCACCCGGGTTTTCCGCGAGGTCGATGCCGATCTCTGGGTGATCATCGAGGCGCCCGATGACGGCCCGGACAGGTCCACCAGGGTGGCGCTCGAGACCTTCGCCGAGGCCGCCGGCCTGCGCGCGTCGCGGACGCTCGTGGGCTTTGCCAACGATACCCAGCAGGAGATCGCGCTCCTCTATGATCCCGCGGTCGTCACCGCGCTCCATGATCCGCAGGAGAGCAGGGACGCGCCGCGCTTTGACCGGGATCTCGCCATCGATCTCGACGTCGATGCGCGGGGCGACCGGGTGGTGTGGTCGAAGCCCCCGCTCGAAGCCGCGATCACCATCGGTGACCACGCGCTCCGCCTCATCGGTGTCCATGCGAAGTCGAAGGCGCCCCATGGCGCCCGGACACCGGCGGATGTCATGCGTATCTCCATCTCCAACCGCCGCAAGCAGCTTGCGCAATGCATCTGGCTACGCCGCCGCGTGGAAGCGCATCTGGCCGCCGGGGAGCCGCTCATCGTGGCGGGAGATTTCAACGACGGCCCGGGCCTCGATGAATACGAAGAGCTCTTCGGGCGCTCTGGCGTGGAGATCGTCATGGGCGAGGGGGTGCAGGCGCTCTTCGATCCCCATGCGCGCGCGGCCCTTGTATCCCGCTTTGCCACGCCCACGACGGCGCGGTTCTGGCTGAGCCATGAGGAGCGCTACCTGCAGGCGCTTCTCGACTACGTCATGGTGTCGCCCGACCTGCGCGCGCGGGATCCACGCTGGCGCATCTGGCACCCCTTCGATGACCCGCAGTGCTTTCGGGATGCAGGCCTGCGGCAGGCGCTCCTCGACGCCTCCGACCACTTCCCCGTTTCCATGGACATCGCGCTCTGAGCTTTGCGACGGGCCTCGGAGCGCCTATTTATGAAATATGAGACAGCTTTTCCTGATCGCCGCCCTCGCTCTGCCCTCCGCCGCGCTTGCGCAGGAGACAGGCGACGAGGAGGGCCTTTCGCTTATGGAGCGCGGCGCGCAGCTTTTCTTCGAGGGGCTGATGGACGAGATGGAGCCCGCCATCGAGGGGTTCGAGGGCCTTGCGCGCGATATCGGTCCTGCCATGCGCGACATGCTCGAGCAGATGGGGCCCGCCTTCGCCGACCTCATGGAGAGCATCGACGATCTGTCCAATTACGAGCCGCCAGAGATGTTGCCCAACGGGGATATCATCATCCGTCGCAAGCCGGACGCGCCCGACTTCGAGATGCCCGAGATCGGCGAGGACGGCGCAGTGGAGCTCTGAGGCCGCCGCCTAGGCGGCGCGGGTCTTCTGCCGGGCGATCTTGATGTTAGTCTCTGCCTCGAGCGCTGCGGCCAGGCTATTGAAGCGCGCCTCCACGACTTCGCCAAACAGCGGCTCGGCGGCTTGGGAGAGCGTGAGTGTCAGCACCTTCTTCTTGGGCGCCCAGTGGAGCGAGGCCCCGGTATCGTCGGCCTCGGCCCAGAGCATGGCCCCGAAGCGCATCGCGCGCCCCACGATCTCCGCCAGCGATTGCTCTGCCTCCGAGAGCATGGGCACGAGATCGTCGATCCGGCTGCCCGCGCGGCTGTTCTTGTAGCGGTGCAGGAGGGCAAGCCCGAGGAACACCCGCTCGGCATGCTTGAGCCCGCCCAGATTGGCGCGCGTGGCATTATCAAAGCAGACCTCCGCGCGGTAATCGGGATGCGCCCGCCAGCTCACGTCGTGGAGCAGGCAGGCCGCCTTGATTAGACGCTTCTCGGCCATGTTGGTCCGGGAGAAGAGCGGCGCGATAAATTCGTAGAGCCGTGTCCCGAAGCCCGGCAGGCGGGCATCCTTGGCCTCGGCAAAGCGGCACGCCTCGATCAGCGGGTCCCGCTTGCGCAGCCGCTCAGGCATCTGTTCGTAAAGCAGGCCTTCCCGGATCCCGTAGGAGGAGACGGCGATGTCCCGCGGCTTGAAGCGGCCCACGAGGCGGTGGAGCACCTCCGCGGCGAGGGGAACGAGCGCCATCCGCGTGGCGGAGATCGAGCAGCGCGCGCGGAGCGCCTCGTGGTCTTCGGCGGCGAGGTATTCGGCCGTGGCGCGCACGTCCTTCGACGTCATCCGGTATTCGTGGAGCACGTGAAGAGGGTAGCCGCGGCGGTCCATGTCGATGCGCGCGAAGGCGCGCCATGAGCCGCCGACGAGAAAGAGCCTGTTGGGCTGGGCGCCGAGCGCCTCCTCCATGCGCGCGAGATGTTCGTCGATCAGGGCCTTGCGTCCCTTCTTGCCGCCGGTGACGTCCTTCATCTTGAGCGGCCCGAGCGGAGATGTTTCGCGGCGGCCCACGAGGCCGCCCTCGATTTCGGCCAGTTCCATGGAGGAGCCGCCGATGTCGCAGACGAGGCCGTAGGAGCCCGGCCAGCCAAGGAGCACGCCCTGCGCGGAGAGCCGCGCTTCCTCGCGCCCGTCCACGACCCAGATCTTGAGGCCGGTTTCGCGCTCCACATCCGCGCGGAAGGCGGGGCCGTCCTCGGCGTCGCGCACGGCGGCGGTGGCGGCCACCGTGATATCCTTGACGCCCGCGCCGCGGGCCACGGCGGCAAAGCGCTTCATGGCTGCGAGGGCGCGCACGCGGCCTTCGGGATTAAGGTGACCGGTCTCGCCAAGGCCCGCGCCGAGGCCGCACATGATCTTCTCGTTGTAGAAATATGCTGGCGAGCGCGCGGCCCCATCAAAGATGACGAGGCGCACGGAGTTGGAGCCCACATCCACGACGCCCACGCGGCTGAGCGCGCGAGCAGACGGGTCCTCGAAGAGGGGCCGCCCGAAAGGGCCCCAGTCATCGGGTGTGTCGCTTGGACCGTCCATGCGTCTCCCTCGTGCCGGACGCCTTAGTGATGCCAAGGGGCCGGGGAGGCGTCAATGGGACGAAAGGGACCGCCCGTTTCAGCCGTCTCGCGTGGGGTCGGCGGGATTAGTGGAATAAAGTGCGAGCTTGTTGCCCTGCGGATCGCGCAGGTAGCCGACGTAGAAATTTGGGCTGTAGGCGGCGCGAAAACCGGGCTGACCTTCATCTGTCCCATCCGCCGCCAGACCTGCGGCATGAAGCGTGCGGACCTGCGCCTGATCCTTGGCCTCGAAGGCGATCATCATTCCGTTGCCCGGTGTTGCGGGCGCGCCATTGAAAGGCCTCGTGATGTAGATGTCGACGGCCTTTGGCTCCGACGGGAGAAGGTATTCCATGCCGCGCTCATCGGCCTCCACCGTGTAGCCCATGGGCAGGAGGATCGCGTCGTAGAACCGGCGGGCGACCGTAAAGTCATCCGCCCCGATGTTGACGTTGCCGATCAAGGTCAGTCGTCCGAGCCGTGGGTCAGCTTGGGCACATCCGCGGCCCCCGCCGAGCCGCGGCCCGAGAGCGACGGGTTCTCCATGAAGAAGCGGTGGCAGCTGAAGGCGAAGTCTTCGCCGGTCTCGGCGCGGGTGAAGGAGCCGTCGGCATTCATCACCCAGCTTTGCGCCACGTCAGCGAGATTGGCGGCCATGATCTGGCTCACGATCTGCGCTTTCACCGTCTTGTTGGTGCATTCCACCAGCGTCTCCACGCGGCGGTTCAGGTTGCGCCCCATCCAATCGGCCGAGGACATGAAGACGCGCGCCTTGCCCGAGGGCAGCCCGTGGCCATTGCCGAAGCAGACGATCCGCGAATGCTCCAAAAAGCGGCCCACCACGGATTTCACCCGGATATTCTCCGACAGCCCTTCAACACCCGGGCGCAGCCCGCAGATGCCGCGCACGACGAGGTCGATCTGCACGCCGCCCTGAGACGCGGCGTAAAGCGCGTCGATCACCTCGGCATCGATGAGCGAGTTCATCTTGGCCCAGATCTGTGCGGGCTTGCCGGCCTTGGCATGATCGATCTCGGCCTTGATGAGATCGAGAAGCCGCGGCTTGAGCGTGGTCGGCGAGATCGCGAGGTTCTCCAGCGCCTCGGGCTCGGCATAGCCCGACAGGTAATTGAACACCTTGGTGGCATCCCGCCCCAGTGCGCGGTCGCACGTGAAGAGGGAAAGGTCGGTATACACCTTGGCCGTGCCGGGGTGGTAATTGCCCGTCCCGAAATGCGTATAGGTGACGAGCTCCTTGCCCTCGCGCCGCACGACGACGGAGATCTTTGCATGGGTCTTCAGGTTCATGAAGCCGTAGACCACGTGCGCGCCGGAGCGCTCCAGCCGCCGGGACTGCCGGATATTGGCGGCCTCGTCGAAGCGGGCCTTCAGCTCCACGAGCGCGGTGACGGACTTGCCCTCTTCGGCGGCCTCGCAGAGCGCCTCGACGATGGGGCTGTCCTTTGACGTGCGGTAGAGCGTCTGCTTGATGGCCACCACGTTGGGATCGCGCGCGGCCTGCCCGAGGAAGCGCACCACCATGTCGAAGGTCTCGTAGGGGTGGTGCAGAAGCATGTCCTTTTGCCGTATGGCGGCGAACATGTCCCCGTCATGATCCTGGACGCGCTCGGGCACGCGGGGCGTGAAGGAAGGCCAGAGCAGATCGGGGCGATGGTCGCCCACGAGCTCCGCGAGGTCCGCCATGCCAATGAGGCCCTCGATCTCGATCACTTCCTGCTCGGTGACGCAGAGCTCGCTCATGATTTCCGCCTTGAGCCCGGCGGGCGCGCCTGCGGAGAGCTTCATGCGCACGACCTCGCCCCGGCGCCGTCGTTTGAGCGCGGTCTCGAATTCGCGCACGAGGTCCTCGGCCTCTTCCTCGAGTTCGAGGTCGCTGTCGCGCAGGATTCGGAAGGCGCAGTGGCCCTTGAGCTTGTAGCCCGGAAAGAGGCTGTCGATGTGCAGCAGCAGAAGCTCTTCGGTCGGCAGCACGCGGCGCGAGCCCGAGGCCGGCAGATCCCAGAAGCGCTGGAGCTGCGAGGGAATGGGCAGGAGGGCGCGGAGCGGCTCCTTGTTCGATTTCCGCTCGAGCTCCAGGGCGAGCGCAAAGCCCGTGTTCGGCAAAAACGGGAAGGGGTGGGCCGGGTCGATGGCCAGCGGCGACAGCACCGCGAAAACCTGGCTCACGAAGACCTCGCTCAGCTCGGCGCGGTCTTCCTCGGTGAGTTCGGAGGCGGTGAGGATATCGATGCCCTCGGCCTCCATGAGCTGCTTGAGGTCGGCATAGACGACCTGCTGCCGCTCCATGAGATTGCGGGCGTCGGTGTTGATCTGCACCAGCTGCTCTGCGGGCGTCAGGCCGTCCGCGGCGGGGGTGGTGTTGCCTGCCTGTGCCAGCTCGCGGAGACCGGCGACGCGGACGGTGTAGAATTCATCGAGGTTCGTGGCCGAGATCGACAGGAACCGGAGCCGCTCGAGGAGCGGCACGCGCGGGTTCTCGGCCTCCTCCAGCACGCGCCAGTTGAAGCCCAGCCAGCTCAGCTCGCGATTGTAGAACCGCGCCGGGCTCTTCAGATCGAAATCCGGCGCAGCCACCGCGCGCTCGGAAGCGTGCAGAAAGTCGGCATGGGTCTTGGGCAGATCTTTGGGCATCGCACGATCATGACAGGCGTTTGTGACACAAGAGTGTCGCCCTATTCGGCGTCCGCGTCCAGTACGCGCGCCGCCAGCGCCGTGGTGATCTCGCGTTTCTCGGCCAGGGAGAGCGTGTCGAGGCGGGCGACGATGCGGCCTGCCTCGGCATAGCTGCGGCCCATGCGGCGCGTCAGGTATCCCAGGAGGTTCGGGGCCGGATTGAGCTGCCGGTCCACCATGAGCTTGGCGAGGATGGCCGTGAGCGTGGCGTCGTCGGGCGCCTCGATGCGCGCGATGGCGGTGGCTTCCATGCGGCTTTTCAGATCCGGCAGCGTGATATTCCAGGCGCTCGGGGGCGTCCGCGCCACGAGGAGGAGCGGCAGGCCCGCGGCAGCGAGGTTGTTGTGGAGGTGAAAGAGCGCCTCCTCGGCCTCCCTGCGGCCCGCGACCGCCTCCGCATCATCCACGATGACGGGCGTCTCCGCGCGGTCTGGCAGGTCGCGCGCGCCGTGGAGCTGGGCGGCGCCGGTGCGGCTGGCGTGTATGCGCGCGAGGTGGGTCTTGCCGGCGCCCGCCTCGCCCGTGAGCACGAGTTTGCCCAGCGGCCACGTGGCCGGGTCCGCCAGCATTGCGCGCGCCACGGCGCTGGCCTCTCCTTCGTAGAAATCGTGGGCGGCGTAGGAGGTGCGGAGCGGCTGCGGGAAGGCGAGCTGCTCAGCCATCCTCGCGCGCCTCCTCCTGCTCGCTGGTGCCCAGGTAGAGAAGCCCGGACTTGTATTCCTGCACGAGGAACCGGGCGAGGACCCCGATGGCAGCCGCGAGCGGCACGGCAATGAGAAGCCCTAGAAAGCCGAAGAGCGCGCCGAAGACCGAGAGCGCGAGGAGGAGCCAGACTGGATGGAGCCCCACGGAGCTGCCCACGAGCTTGGGCGTGAGCACGTTGCCTTCCACGGCCTGTCCCGCCGCGAAGATGCCGCCGACGATGACGATGCGTACCCAGTCTGTCCCCTCGCGGAGGACCTCGCCGTCCGCCCCGGTCTCCATGCCCCAGAACTGGAAGAGCGCGAGGCCGATGGCGAGGGCACCGCCAATGATCGCGCCGAGATAGGGGATGAACGTCACGAGGCCCGCGATGAAGCCCACGACGAGCCCGAACTGGAGGCCCACCGCCATGAGCGCCACGGCGTAATAGGTGCCGAGGATGAGGCAGACGGTGCCCATGCCGCGCACAAAGCCCGCGAGGACTTGGTCGATCTCGCGGGCGAGCGTGCGCACAGTGTCGAGGTGGTCGCGGGGGATCAGCTTGTCGATCTCGGCAACGAGGTTGTCCCAATCGAGCAGAAGATAGAACGCCACCACCGGCACGATGACGAAGAGGAGTACGATGTTGATGACCCCCGCTGCGGAGGTGAGGAGCGTATTGACGAGCTCGCCGCCGCGGCTCTGGATCGTCTCGCCCAGCGAGACCAGCGATTGGCGCGCCACGGAGGTCTCGTCCATGAGCGTGGGGTAGCGCGAGGTCAGGAAATCCCTGAGATTGCCGAACATCGTGGGCGCCGAATTGAAGAGCGTCACCGCCTGCTGCACGAGCGCTGGCACCACGAGCACAACGAGCAGCACGAAGATCATGACTGCCACGATGGTGATGATCACCGTGGCCAGCACCCGGCTGCAGCCCAGTGCCTCCAGACGGTCGGCGACGGGATCAAGGAAGTAGGCGATGGCCATGCCGATGATGAAGGGCATGATGACCGAGCCCAGATACCAGAGCGCCATCGCCGTGATGATCGCGGCGACAGACCAGTAAAGCAGCTGTGTGCGGGTCGGCAGGGCCATGGGAGCCTTCGAGTTGACTGCTCACTTGGTCCGACGTTCGGCGCGCGACTTCAAGGCAAAAGGCGCGTGGCGCGGTAGCAGGGGCGAAAGCGGCGGCCCGTCGCCCGCCTTGTGGACAGCAGAAGCACAGAACGAAAGAGGCCGGGCGCAGGGCCCGGCCTCCTCCAAATCAGGGTGCCTTAGTGGCAATCGGGGCGCGTGCCGGGCAGAAGCACCTTGTCGATCACGTGAATGACGCCGTTATCGGCCTCGATGTTGGCGATGATCACGTTGGCCTCGTCACCGGTCCCGTCGGCGATGGTCACGCCACCGGCCGAGGCGTCGATGCAGAGCCGCTCGGCGGTGTTCACGGGCTTATAGAAGTTCGCGCCGGGGGCGAATTCGTTGGCGAGCAGGCGGCGATCATCCACGTGGTAGGTCAGCACGGCCTGCAGCTGGCCGATGTTTTCGGGCTGGAGCAGGGTCTCGACGGTACCGTCGGGCAGCGCGGCGAAAGCATCGTTGACGGGCGCGTACACGGTGAACGGGCCGGGGCCGGAGAGCGTCTCGACGAGGCCCGCGGCGCTCACGGCGGCCACGAGGGTGGAGAAACGCTCATCGCCCGCGGCGATGTCGACGATGGTATTGGCGGATGCGGCTGCGCCGGAGACGGCGATGGCTGTGGCTACGATGGTGGACTTGATCGATGTTTTCATTGTCGAATTCCCTTCGATTTGCGCGATGCTCCCTCCCTCGGGGCATCTGCGCAGGGATACGGGGCCTGCTCGCGCACAGTTCACCGAGATCACGGATGCGTCAGGACGCGTCAGTGCTTCGCGACCGAATGTTACCGAATTTGGGCTATTTACGTGCGGAACTTGCGCTGCGGGCTAGAGTTCACCGACATGACTGTAACAATCACACTCCACGAACCGGCGCCCGAGGCGCTCAAAACCGCGCTTCACGACGGACTTTCCGCCGCGGGCCAGACCCTTGCCGCTGAAGAGATGCCCGAATTCATCCTTGCCGTGGGCGCTCCCATGCAGGCCGGCTGCAAGGGCGAGACGACATTCCGCTCCCTGCACATCTCCGAGCTCTGGGTGGATGAGAGCCTTAGGGGTCAGGGCATCGGCTCCCGCCTCCTCGAAGCCGCGGAAGAGCTCGCGCGCCAGAAAGGATGCATCCGTGTGCATCTCGAGACACGGAGCGAGGGTGCGCGGCGGCTCTACGAGCGGGTGGGTTACCGCGTCTTCGGAGAACTGGAGAACTATGACGGGGCCCAGAGCTTCTATTATCTGGAGAAGCGTCTGGACGCTTGAGGCCCCGCGGGGCATGGCCTATGCGGGCTGCGCACGACCACGGAGGCCCGGATGCATCTCAGCCGCTATTTCCTGCCTGTTCTGAAGGAAACCCCCGCCGAGGCGCAGATCGTCTCGCACAGGCTTATGCTGCGGGCGGGCATGATCAAGCAGGCTTCAGCCGGCATCTATTCGTGGCTGCCGCTGGGCTACAAGGTGCTTGAGAAGATCAAGAAGATCGTGGACGAAGAGCAGGTCCGCGCGGGGCATATCCCCATGCTCATGCCCACGATCCAGCCCGCCGAGCTCTGGCAGGAGAGCGGGCGCTACAACGATTACGGGCGCGAGATGCTGCGCATTGAGGACCGCCACGGGCGCGACATGCTCTTTGGCCCCACAAACGAAGAGCTGGTCACCGACATCTTCCGCGGGGCGGTGCGCTCCTACAAGGACCTGCCGCTCACGCTTTACCACATCCAGTGGAAATTCCGCGACGAGGTGCGTCCGCGCTTCGGCGTCATGCGGGGCCGCGAGTTCTATATGAAAGACGGCTACAACTTCGACCTGACGAAGGAAGACGCGCTCCACGCCTACAACCGCCACCTCGTCAGCTACCTGCGCACCTACGAGCGGATGGGCCTGCAAGCCATTCCCATGCGCGCCGATGGCGGGCCCATCGGGGGCGACTATACCCACGAATTCCTCGTGCTCGCCGAGACGGGCGAGAGCGAGGTCTTCTATGACAGCGAGATCACCGACCTGAAATTCGGTGACCGGGAGATCGACTACGACGACGTGGCCCAGTGCCAAGGCGTGCTTGAAGAATTCACCTCGCGCTATGCCCGCACGGACGAAACCCATGACGAAGCCATCTTCGCCGAGGTCCCCGAGGCGCGCCGCCGCAGCGCGCGGGGCATCGAGGTGGGCCAGATCTTCTATTTCGGCACGAAGTATTCGGAGACCATGGGCGCCAAGGTGCAGGATCCCGACGGCAATCTCGTGCCCGTCCACATGGGATCCCACGGGATCGGCGTCTCGCGGCTCGCCGGTGCGATCATCGAGGCAAGCCACGACGACAAGGGCATCATCTGGCCCGAAGGCGTGACCCCCTTCGATTGCGGGATCGTGAACCTCAAGCAGGGCGACACCGGGGCCGACGCGGCCTGCACGCGCCTCTATGACGCGCTCACCAAGGCAGGGCTCGAGCCGCTTTACGACGATCGCGACGCGCGGGCAGGCGAGAAATTCGCCACGATGGATCTCATCGGCCTGCCCTGGCGCATCACGGTCGGGCCCCGGGGTCTCAAGAACGGCGTGGTGGAGGTCACCTCCCGGCGCACGGGCGAGAGCGAGGAACTCGCGCCCGAGGCCGCCGTTGCCCGGATCGTCGACATCTATGCCGGGCGCTGAGCCGCGTCTCCGCTCTATTCCCCCCTTCCGGCCGGTGGGGTAAGCTCTCCAAAAGCGTCAACGCGTGAGAGCAGATGATCCCGAGATTCCTTGCCCTGGCCTTCGGTCTTGCCGCTGCGGCCGTGCTCTCGCAGTTCCCTGAATTCGCGCAGCAATACCTGCAGCGGCTCGCGGGCAAGGTGGACCAGCTCGAAGCGCAAGTTGCGGGCCTCGACGCGGCTGCCGCGGGCTTTGGCATGACGCGCGCTGAATATCTCGCGGATCTTGCGCTCTCGCAGACGGGGGCGGAGGCTGCGGCGCGCGCGGAAGCGGGGGCCGCGCTCCATGGCCGGCTTTCCGAGAGCCTCGGCGCCTTTCGCGAGGCGGGCGCCCTGGGACGCCTCGCGCTCGTCCCCGAAGTGGCCGATCTCGATCTCGCGCGGCGGACCATGGGAGATTACCAGCCAGCCGTGCCGCTGACGACGGAGGGCGCAGGCTTTGCGGCTGCGGGCTTTCTGGCGGGGTGGGGCGCGTGGAGCGGGCTCTGGGGCCTCCTTTCATGGCCATTCCGCCGCCGCCGCCGACATCTCGCTGAGCCCGCCCCGGATCTCGTGGCGGAGCCGCAGGAGGAGGACGCGCCTTTCATCGAGTATGAAGGCGATATCGCTGGCTCCATGCGCCAGCCCTTGCCCGGTCTCAGCCTGACTGCGCAGGACGGCACGGTCGTGGACCTCGCGATGCTCACGGCGCCCGCGATCCTTTTTACCGTTCCGCTCCTCGGGCGGCCGGGCGTGGCCCACCCCGAGGACTGGGAGGAGGTCGATGACAGCGCCGATGCCACGGCGCTCGCCTGCTCCTTCCGCGACAGCTATGACGCCATCCGGGATGCGGGCATCGGCGAGGTCTTCGGGCTGTCGCCCCAGCCCGCGGGCGATCTCGCGGAGGCGGCGCATCGCCTCGCGCTGCCCTACACGCTCCTCTCGGACCCGCGGCTGTCCTTTGCATTCGCGCTCGACCTGCCGCGCTTCATCCTGCATCACGAGCGCTACCAGAGCGCCTCCGTGCTCGTCGTGCAGGGCGGGCGGGTGCTGGCGGCGCTTCATCCTGTCCACGACGCCGCCACGGCCGCGCCGCGCTTCCTCGGCAAGCTCGCCGAGGCCCGCAAAGCTCACCAGAAGGCCCTGCAGACCGCATGACCACATCCCGCCCCTTTGCCGCCCATGAATGGATGATCGCCTGGCGCTATATCCGCGCCCGCCGCGCCGAGGGCGGAGTGAGCACGATGACGTGGATTTCGATCATCGGGATCATGCTCGCCGTGGCCGCGCTCATCATCACGCTCGCGGTGCGCTCCGGTTTCCGGGCGGACTTCGTGGACACGATCCTCGGCGCCAATGCCCATGTCACCGTCTACCAGGCCGCGACCTTCGACGATCCCGCGCGCACCTTCGAGAACTACGAGGATGTGTCCGCGCGCATCGCCGCTATCCCCGGCGTGACCCGGGCTGCGCCCCTCGTGCGTGGGCAGGTCATGGCCAATGCGGGGGAGCGGAACACCGGCGTCGCCGTCTACGGCATCACCGCCGAAGACATCGCTGGCGTGCCCCGTATTGCCCAACCGGAGGCCGCGCTAGGCGCGCTCGCAGATTTCGAGGGCGGCGTGGCCATCGGCTCGGGCGTGGCGCGGGACCTCGGCATCACGCTCGGCGATCCGATCAAGCTCATCTCGCCCAATGGCGTCCGCACCGCCTTCGGCACCTCGCCGCGGGTGAAGACCTATGCCGTCACCTACATCTTCACCGCCGGCCGCTTCGATATCGACCAGACCCGCATCTACATGCCCTTTGCGGAGGCGCAGCTCTATTTCAACCGGGACGGGGTCGCGGACGAGATCGAGGTCATGGTGGAGAACCCCGAGGAGATCGAGGCCTACACGCTCCCGCTGCTCGAGGCGGTGGGCGACCGCGCGGTCATCTGGACCTGGCAGGACAGCGCCGCGGGCTTCCTCCGCGCGCTGACCATCGAGGACAACGTGATGTTCATCATCCTTTCGGTCCTCGTGCTCCTCGCGGCGATGAACATCGTCTCGGGCATCATCATGCTCGTGAAGAACAAGGGGGCCGATATCGGGATCCTGCGGACGATCGGGCTGAGCGAGGGGGCAGTCATGCGCGTCTTTTTCCTATGCGGGGCAGGGATCGGGCTCGTGGGGACGGCGCTCGGCGTGGCGCTGGGCGTGACCTTCGTCATCTGGATCCAGGAGATCTTCAGCGTCGTGAACTATGTCTCGGGCGGCGGTGTCTGGGATCCCTCGATCCGGGGGCTTTACGAGCTCCCCGCAGAGCTCAAGGCGTGGGATGTCTTCCGCTCCGTGGCGCTCTCGCTCCTTCTGTCCTTCACGGTGACGATCTTTCCGGCGCGGGCGGCGGCGCGGCTTAATCCCGTGGAGGCGCTGCGCTATGAGTGAGGTCCTCGCGCTCAAGGGCGTCTCCAAAGGCTACCACCGCGGAAAACCCAACGAGATCAGCGTTCTAGATGGCCTCGATCTGTCGTTGAACGCCGGCGAACTGGTGGCGCTCGAGGCGCCGTCGGGCTCCGGCAAGTCGACGCTCCTGCACATCGCGGGCCTCCTCGACACCGCCGATGCGGGCGCGGTCGTCATCGCCGGGGCAGAGGCCACGCGCTCGGACCGGCAACGCACGCGCCTGCGCCGCGCGACGCTGGGCTTTGTCTACCAGTTTCATCACCTGCTCCCGGAGTTCACGGCGCTCGAAAACATCATCCTGCCGCAGTTGGCCAATGGCGCGGCGCGCGGGGCGGCCATCGCGCGCGCGGAGATGCTTCTGGGCGAGGTGGGGCTTCAGGCGCGCGCCGGCCACCGGCCCGCGGAGCTTTCGGGCGGGGAGCAACAGCGCGTCGCCTTTTGCCGCGCGGTGGCCAATGCGCCGAAGGTCCTCCTCGCCGACGAGCCCACCGGAAATCTCGATCCCGAGACCTCCGACACCGTCTTCGACGCCCTCCTGCGACTCGTGCGCCGTGACGGCATGGCCGCGCTGGTGGCCACCCACAATCCCGCGCTCGCCGCCCGTATGGACCGCCGGCTGGCGCTAAAGAGCGGCAAGATAGAGGAGCTCTGAGCCATGCGCGTGCCCATCGAGACGATCCGAGAGACCTCGGCCAAGGCCCTCGAGGCCGCCGGTGCCGCGCCCTGGATCGCTGCCTCCGTCGCCGACGCGGTGGCCCATTCAGAAGCCCATGGCAACGTAATCTGCGGGCTCTACTACCTGGAAAGCTACTGCCTTCAGCTCCGCTCGGGCCGCGTTATCGGCGACGTGGAGCCCGCCATCTCGCGCCCTGCGCCCGGGGCGATCCTGGCCGACGCGCGCTTCGGCTTCGCGCAGCCCGCCTTCGCGCGGGGCTTGGCCCCGGCGCTCGAGGCAGTGGAGGAGCAGGGTATCGCGCTCTTCTCCGTCGCCCATTCCCACACCTGTACCTCGCTGGGCTATTTCACCGAGCAGATCGCGCGGCACGGGTTTATGGCGCTCGGTTTAACAAATGCGTCCGCCATCGTTGCCGCGCCCGGCGGGGCGAAGCGGATGCTGGGCACAAACCCCTTCGCCTTCTCGGTGCCGGGGCCTCGGGGCCTCGCTCTCCATTACGACAGCTCCACCTCCGCCGTGGCGCTGGGAAAGATCACCATGGCCAAGGCGGCCGGCGAGGCAATCCCAGAGGGATGGGCCGTGGATGCCGAAGGGCGCCCGACGACCGACCCCGAGGCAGCGCTCAAGGGCTCGCTCGTGAGCGCGGCAGGCTACAAGGGCTGGGGTCTCGGCCTCCTCGTGGAGATCATGGCCCACGCGCTGACGGGATCGGTGAGCTCGCGAGACGTGGCCGGGCTCAAGCTCGCAGAGGGCGCGCCGCACGATCTCGGGCAGACCTATATCCTCGTTAAGACGGATGTTTTCAGCGACCGCTTCGGCGCCTCCCTCGCGGCGCTCGAGGCCGCCCTTGCCGAGGATCCCGGCGCCCGCCTTCCGGGCGCGGGCCGAGCACCCGCCGAGGCCGCCGAGGTGCCGGACGCGCTCTGGGAGCTGACGCTCAAGCTCGCTGGGTGAGGAAGACGCCCGCGGCCATGAGCGCGATCCCCGCGGCACGGGTGGCGGTGAGCGGGTCTGGTCGGGCGCCGAAAAGTCCGAAATGATCGATGGCCGCCGCGGAGATGAGCTGGCCCAAAAGCACGAAGAAGACCGCGTTCCCCACGCCAAAGCTCGGCGCGATGGCCGTGATCGAGAGCACGTAGAACGCGATGAGAGCGCCTGCGAGAAAGAGGTGTTTCGGCGCTGTCACCGCTTTTGCCAGCGCGCCGGGCCCGGTGACGAGCGCGACCAGAAAAGCCGTGGAAAACGCGACGAGAAACAGGATGACCCCCGCCACCATGGGCGCGCCGAGATGCTTGCCCAGCGCGGCGTTGAGCGCGGCGAGGATGGGGATGCCGATCCCGGCGGCGAGCATGGTGACGGCGTGAAGCTGCATCAGCTGCAAAGCCCCGCGCGTGGCGCGTCGGGCCAGCCGATGAAGACCCGCGCGCGGGGCAGCCCGTTCACCGGGATATGCTCGGAGATCAGCGCCTTCAGCCTCGCCGTGCGCCCGCCCTCTGGGTCGAGAAACGCGCAGCACACATACTCTTCCACAAGGCTCGCCTGCTGCTCGAACCCGTAGCTCAGGAAGGGCGCGTCGGTGTCCGGATCGAAGAGGTAGGGGTCCTCAGAGGAGAGATGTTCGGCGGCGGCGCGGAGCGGGTGGTAGCGCGTCACCGCCCGGTTCTGCCACTGCCAGACATGGGTCATCTCATGGGCAAAAAGCATGACATCATAGAGGCTCACAGCCTCTGGATAGGCCGGTGCGAAGTCATCGACGGACCATCCCTCCGACAGGAAGAGCGTATTGAACGCCACGAGGCCCGCCGGGGTCACCCGGACCGTCCCGGTGCGCACGGGCACGATTTGCTCCTGGCAGGTGACGCGCGGGCGGGGTGGGAGATTGACGGTGAAGGAGCGCAGCGGCGCGTCGCCCACGAGGCGGATCTGCGCGGCGTCGAGCGAGGGGCCAAAGAGATCGCCCACCATGGCCTCCTCCCGCTCGCTGAGCGGCCGCCCGCAGGCCGCGAGAAAGACGAAAACGAGGAGGATCGCGCGGGGCATCGACAGGCTTTCCGGGACGAAACGAGTGGTATGGAAAGCGTATGGCACGCGCATGCCCGCGGGCAAGCCGCGCGCATGGTTCGCGCCGGGCAGGGGACGCGGCGATTACTCGCGGGGCTCTACGTAAAACACCACTGGCACTTCGCCTGCCCGCTCGAAGAGAAGCGTTGCGGCGATCTCCGTCTCCTCGGTCCAAGGGGCTTCCGGCGCGGGGAAGCGGATATGGGGCCCGCCGGGCAGTAGCTCCACCGCGCCGCCCGCCGGGATCTCGAGCGCCGCGAGCGGCGCGCCCGCGGCATCGGCGAGGAACGCGCCCGCCTCGCCCGTGACCGAGAGGAGCCGGTCCCCCGCGCCGTCATCATCGACGAGGATCAGGTACCCCTCCCGCAGCTCCGCGTCGGAGACGTAGGTGAACGGGTGGTCGATGGTGAGCGCCCCGGTCCGGTACTCGTGCGCCGCCAGCGGCGCGGCGAGGGCGGCGGCGAGGAGGAGGGGGTTGAGATGGCGCATGTCTGTCTCCTTTGGCTGAAGAGGTATGACGCGGGAGCGGGGAGGGAAAGGCGCGATCCACCTGTGTCGCGGGATCCCGCCAAGGTGCGCAATGCGCACCTTACGGCGTGGGGCCTCGCGCGCCCAGCGTCGCGCCATGGGCTTGTGGAAGCCGCTTCCGTGCTCCCTGTGGCCCTAAGCGGTCGGAGCCCTGAACGAGCCTGTCAGATTGGAAGGCGCGGAGACGGCGGGCCCGACCTCGGGTGGGCATCCGTTTTGTGTTCGCGGCGCTATCGGTGCGTCAGGTCGGGCGTTCGTGCTGCTTGAGATATCGCGGTATGCCCTCCCGTGGGGGAGGTCGGGCATGGCGCATGCGCGCCGGGTACGCGGCATCCAGTGATGGCTCGATGCCACCAATCACTTGAATTCCATGGCTCGTGACGCTTGAATGTGGATAGGATTATATGACAAGTTTTTTCTACCAGTTTGGTAAATCGAGGAAGTATTGTGGAGCTCTTCATTATCCTTCTACTTGGCGCTGGTATTTTCCTTCTTTACTGGCTCATACGTAGTTCCACGCGAAGGAGAGCTCCTTCTAGATTTCGCCCGACTGAAAAGAAAGTTCGTGCATCAGAAGGCTTCAAACATCCGGGCAACAATTGGGGAATGGCGAACCCGGAGAATCAGATTTCCGCCGTTTCCAAAGTGAATTTTGAAAGGAAGAAATTGCTGAATTCCTCCGAATACAAAGTGTTCAGAGAACTTGAGAAAATGGTGCAAGAGGCCCAAAACGGTCATCGCGTTATGGCACAAACCAGTTTAGGGGAGTTAATCAAGCCAAAAGAAACCAGTGGTGATTGGAAGCAGCGAAAAGATGCTTTCGCCGCAATAAATTCAAAAAGATTGGACTTCGCAATAGTTGATCGCTTCGGGATGCTAGTTCTTGCAGTCGAATACCAAGGAAGCGGGCACTATCATCAAACCACATTCGCGCGTGACGCAGTAAAGAAAGAAGCGCTACGGCGCGCGGGCGTGCGGCTCGTTGAGGTTCCCAAAGGCATGAAACCCTCGGAATTACGTAGGTTGGTGACGCCAACGATTTCGGATGCCAAGAGAAATTGAACTTGCGATCCATCGCTAAACATCCAACTCCTTCACAAACCGTGCGTTCTCCTGGATGTACTGGAACCTCAGTTCCGGCTTCTTCCCCATCAGTCGCTCCACGAGATCGCCCGTCTCGCCGAGGGCGTCTTCGTCTATGGTCACGCGGATCAGCTTGCGGGTCTCGGGGTTCATCGTGGTCTCTTTGAGGTCCTTGGCGTCCATTTCGCCGAGGCCCTTGAAGCGGCTCACGTCGATCTTGCCTTTGCCGCCGAGCCCCTTCTCCAGCCACGCGTCGCGCTCGCGCTCGTCGATGCAGTAGACGCGGCGCGCGCCTTGGGTGAGGCGGTAGAGGGGGGGGCAGGCCAGATACAAATGCCCGGCGTCGATGAGCGGGCGCATCTGCGTGAAAAAGAACGTCATCAGGAGCGAGGCGATGTGGGCGCCGTCGACGTCGGCATCCGTCATGATGATGATCTTCTCGTAGCGCAGGTCGTCGAGGTTGAACTTCGTGCCGAGGCCGCAGCCCAGCGCATCGCAGAGGTCCTTGATCTCCGCGTTGGTGGAGATCTTGGACGACGCGGCGCCGAGCACGTTGAGCACCTTGCCGCGGAGGGGGAGCATGGCCTGGTATTTGCGGTCCCGCGCCATCTTGCCCGAGCCGCCGGCGCTGTCGCCCTCGACGATGAAGAGCTCCGTGCCCTCGCGCTGAGACCGTGAGCAATCGACGAGCTTGCCGGGGAGGCGGAGCTTTTTCGTCGCAGATTTCCGCGCGGTTTCCTTCTCCTGGCGGCGGCGCAGGCGCTCTTCGGCGCGCAGGATGAGGAAATCGAGGATCGCGCCCGCGGATTTCGTGTCGTTGGCCAGCCAGTTGTCAAAGCGGTCGCGGACGGCGGCTTCCACGAGCTTTTGTGCCTCCACGGTGGCGAGGCGGTCCTTCGTCTGGCCCACGAATTCGGGCTCGCGGATGAAGCAGCTGACCAGCGCGCAGCCCCCGGTCGTGAGGTCCTCTCTGGTGATCTGCGCGGCTTTCTTGTTGTTCGCGAGCTCACCGTAAGCGCGCAGGCCCTTGAGGATCGCCGCCCAGAAGCCCGCCTCGTGCGTGCCGCCCTCGGGCGTTGGGACGGTGTTGCAATAGGAGCCGATGAAGCCGTCGCGGGCGGGCGTCCAGTTGATCGCCCACTCGACCTTGCCGGGCGTGTTGAACCGCTCCTGGAAGTCTACGGTGCCGGAGAAGGGCGCGTCGGCGTAGGTGGTGGCCGCGCCCAGCGTCTCGGTGAGGTAGTCGGTCAGCCCGCCGGGGAAGTGGAAGGTGGCCTCTTGCGGCGTCTCTCCGTCGCTGATCGCGGATTTCCAGCGGATCTCGACGCCCGAGAAGAGGTAGGCTTTCGAGCGGATGGATTTGAAGAGCCGCGCGGGCTTGAAGCGATGGTGGCCGAAGATCTCTTCGTCAGCGTGGAAGGTGACGGTCGTGCCGCGACGGTTGGGCGCGCTGCCCACCTCCGCTACCGGGCCGAGCGGCACCCCGCGGGAAAAGCGTTGCTCGTAGAGCGTGCGGTCGCGGGCGACCTGCACGACCATGCTGTCGCTGAGTGCATTGACCACCGAGGCACCCACGCCGTGGAGGCCGCCAGAGGTCTGGTAAGCCTTGCCGGAGAACTTGCCGCCCGCGTGGAGCGTGCAGAGGATCACCTCGAGCGCGCTCTTGTCCGGAAATTTCGGGTGCGGGTCGATGGGGATGCCGCGGCCATTGTCGCGGATGGTGATGGTGTAATCTTCGTGGAGCTCCACCTCGATCCGGTTGGCGTGGCCGGCGACGGCCTCGTCCATGGAATTGTCGAGCACCTCGGCCACCATGTGATGCAGCGCGCGCTCGTCGGTACCGCCGATATACATGCCTGGGCGTTTGCGGACCGGCTCGAGCCCCTCGAGGACTTCGATGGCGCTCGCGTCATAGGTCTCGGAAGCCGCGTTCAGCAGATCGTTCATTGGGGTACCGCTCTTTTTTGCTTGGGCTGGATGATGCCATTCCTGCCGGGAGGACGCTAGTGAAATGGGCGCCGGCGCGCTTTTCACCTCGCACCGTGCAGCCGGGGCTTGCCCGCGGCGGCGGCGGGCGCATATCGACCTCGGAAGAGAGAGGAGAGAGCGATGAACGAGCAGGTGGAGCTGCCCGCTGGGCAGTCGATCGCGGAGGTGCCGGACTGGCGCTATCTGTGCAAGGAAATCTACGAGCTTTACCGCTTCATGTCCTCGGGGGGCTCAAAGCCGATCCGCGCCCATCAGCGCGCCGTGCGCGAAGCCATCAACCGCACCTTGAACGCCCAGCCCAGTGTCGTGCTGCGCGCGCCGCATACCCTGCCGGTCACGGCTCATCTCACCCGCGCCCTGAGCGAGGGCGGCGACGGCGCCACGCGGCCCGCGGTGCGGGCGCTGCGCGCGGTCGCGGCCGAGCTCGCCTGGGAATACGGCTATGACAAGATGCCCCGCGGCCTCGCCCGGGCCTACGGCTATGCCGAGATCGCCGGACCGCGCGGCCCCGTTGTCACAGACGAGCTCATCCTCGGCGTCGTGCTCTTCGCGCCGGGCTGCATCTACCCCGCCCATGCCCACGAGGGGATCTGCGAAAGCTATGTCTGCCTGTCGGGGGCCGTGAGCCAGAACAATCAGGCGGTCTATGCCCCGGGCTCTCTCATTTTCAATCCCGCGGGCTCGAAGCACCGCATCACCGTCTCCGACAGCGAGCCTTCCCTGCTGGCCTATGCGTGGACGGGCGCGCCGGAGCTTCTGCGCGCCAACCACATGGTGCTGCGCCGCCGCTGATACTGGCTGCTTGAGAGCTTTAGCGAGTTAGGGCGCCTAGCTCGCCGGTGCCGCGGCGGGCAGGGCTGCGAGCGCCTTGACCATGGGGGTCAGCGCCTCGAAACAGTGGCAGAGCTGGTCCCGAGTGAGGCCGGCATCGTGATCGCGCCAGGCGCTCAAGCCCTTGCGGCGCAGAAGCGTGGCGTGGGGATGATTCTTGCCGTAAGGCGCGGGCACGCGTTTGAAGCCGGGCTCCGAGATCCTGTAGCCCTCCACCGAGATCGCATCCATCACGCGGGCCATGGCGGCGCCGTTCTTGTCGATGGCCACGCGCCACGCAGCCATGGCGCCCTTGTCGAAATCAGGCTGCCCGGCCCCGAGCGTGACGTAGCCGGGCGCGATGCCGAAGAAGTAGGCCGGGGTCACCGGCCCTGCGAAATCCGGGGACCAGAGCATGTGAAGATGCGTGTGATACGGGCTCTTGTCTTTGGAAAAGCGCAGGTCGCGCTGGGGCCGGAAGAGCTTGGTCGTGATCTTGCGGCCCGACATCCGGTCGAGCGGGCCGCGCATCTCGGAGAGGAGCTGCTCTGCCGGGGCCTTCAGGCGCTCCTCGTAATCGTCCTTGTGCGCGGCAAACCAGTCTCGCGTGTTGGTCTCTGCGAGGGCGGCGAGGAAGCTCTGGGCGTCGTAGATCAGCTTCGTCAGCAGGCTGGGCATGGCGGTAGCCTAGCCGATCCTCTTGCCGTTGCAATGTCACAGGCGTAAGCGCACGGCATGGTGACATGGCGGGAATACATGCCCGAGACGCGCGCGATGCTCGTCCTCGGGCTGCCACTGGCGGGGTCGCTGGTGGCGCAGGTGGCTCTCGGGGCCACCGATACGCTCATGATGGGCCGCTACGGCGTGCCCGAGCTCGCGGCGCTGACGGTGGCGACCTCATTTTTCTTCATCCTCTTCCTGGCGGTGTCGGGCTTTGCCTGGGCCGCGCTGCCCATGATCGCGGCGGCCGCCGAGCGCGGCGATGACCAGGAGGTGCGCCGGGTGACGCGCATGGGCTTCTGGCTGGTGACCGCTTTCGGGGCGGTCTGCATCCTGCCACTTTGGTTCTCGGAGCCGCTGCTTTTGCTGATGGAGCAAGAGCCGGTCGTGGCCGAGCTCGCGCAGGATTACCTGCGCATCGCTTGCTGGGGGATCTTTCCGCAGGTCTGGATCATGGTGATCAAAAGCTACCTGAGCGCGCTCGAGCGCACGGGCATCGTGCTCTGGGTGACGGTCTTCGCGCTGCTGCCCAACCTCGCGCTGAATTACCTTCTGATCTTCGGCAATTTCGGCGCGCCGGAGCTCGGTGTGCGCGGGGCGGCGGTGGCTACCGTGGTCGTGGGGCTCATCACTTTCGGGCTCCTTTTGCTCTATGCGCTCCGAACCTTTCCCGAGCACCAGATCCTACGCCGGGTCTGGCGGCCGGACCGGGAGATCCTAGTGCGTGTCTTCGCGCTGGGCTGGCCCATCGCGCTCACCTCGGTGAGCGAGGTGGGGCTCTTCTTCGCCTCGGCGCTGCTCATGGGCGCGATCGGGCAGGTGGAGCTCGCCGCCCACGGGGTGGTGCTCAACATCGCCTCGCTCACCTTCGTCGTGCATCTGGGGCTGAGCCAGGCCGCCACGGTGCGCGCGGGGCGCGCCGTGGGGCGGGCCTCGCTCCCTGATCTGGCGCGCACGGGGAAGGTCGCGCTGGCGCTCAGCCTCTTTTTCGTGGCGGTGACGGTGATCTTTTTCCTTGGCGTGCCGGAGCCGCTCATTCGCGCGTTCCTCAAGCCGACCGAGCCGGAATTCGATGCGGTGCTCGCCATGGGCGTCTTCCTTTTGGCCATGGCCGCGCTCTTTCAGCTGGTGGACGCCGCGCAGGTGGTGGCGCTTGGGCTCCTGCGCGGGGTGCAGGATACCGAAGTGCCCATGTTCATGGCAGCCTTCAGCTATTGGATCGTGGGGCTGCCGGTGGCCTGGGGGCTGGGGATCGCGCTCGGCTGGGGCGCGTTCGGGGTCTGGATCGGCCTCGCGGCAGGTCTCGCGATGGCCGCCGCGCTCCTGATGTATCGGTTCTGGGCGGTCTCGGCGCGCCGGCTGCCCCGTACCGGCGGGGAGGCGCCCGCCATGGAGCACGCGGGCTAGGCCACGCGCGGTTTGGCCAAGGTTCGGACGCGCGGTGTCAGGCGGCCTCGGCCTCGGCGCGCGGATCGGCGGCGACGCTCTGCCCGCCCTGGCCCACGTAGGAGGCGCGGACGCCCGGGAAGCGGGCCTCGATCTCGGCCACGATTTCGGCGCTGGGCGCGCCGTCCACGACCTGGTCTCCGATGAGCACGAAGCTCGGCAGCGTGCCGTCCTGCAGGCGCGCGCGAAGCGCGTTGAGCGTGCGAACGACCTGCGTGCTCAGGCCCTTCTGCGCCGCGGCGCGGGAGAGGCGGGCCTGCGTGGCTTCCTTTACGGCGAGGATGAGCACGTCCGAGGCCACGGTGCGCTGCCCGGGGAGCAACCCGCTGACGCCGCCCGGGCGCGCGCCGTCGGCGCTGAGCGGCAGGGCCATGATGACCCGCGTCCCCTTGCCCGGTGCGCTGGCGATGAGCAGCCCGCCGCCATGCTGCTGGCTGATGCCGCGGATCGAGGCGAGGCCGAGCCCGCTCGCCCGCGCGAGCCCCTTCGTGGTGAAATAGGGCTGCGTGGCCTGCCGCAGGACGCTGCGGTCCATGCCGAGCCCGGTATCGGACACCTCGAGCAAGGCGTAGCGGCCGGGTGCCACGCCGGATTGGTAGGCGAAGCTGCCGGAAAAGCGATTGTCGATCCATTGCTCTGAGAGACGGATGCGCATCGTCCCCCCGCCGGGCATGGCGTCGCGCGCATTGAGGAGGAGGTTCATCAGGCTGCGTTCGAGCGCCACGGCATCGATCTGCAGACCTTGGAAGGAGGCGCTGTCGATCTCGGAGACGAGCGCGACGTTGTCCGGGAGCGCGCGCGCGAAGTAGTGGGCGAAATCCCGCACGCTCTGCGCGGCATCCTCCACGGGCTTTTCCGCCCGTGCCTTGCGCCCCACGGCGAGGAGCTGATTGGTGAGCTCGGCGGCGCGACCGACGGCGGAGATGGCCTCCCGCGAGTAATGTGCCTTGTTGCCCGGATCGAGGGAGATGAGCTCGAGGTTGCCCTGAATCGAGGCCAGCGTGTTGTTGAAATCGTGGGCCACCCCGCCCACGATCTGGCCCAGCACGCGGAGGTTTTCTTCCTGTTCGGCGGCGAGCTCCTTTTGGTGGGTTACCCGCGTCTCGGCGCGGTCGAGGGCGGCCTGCATCTCCAGCTCGGTTTCCTGGTCGTCGATGAAGAATCCCGCGGTGAGAAAGGCCCCGGCGGCCGTCAGGAACATCGCGGCCTGGAGGAGCGGCACGCTCTCGGAGATGAGATCGGCCTTCGACGCTGAGAGGAGACCGATGAAGATCACGCCGATCAGCGCCACCGTTACGAGCGAGATACGCTTGAGGAGCCGGGCCTGCGCCCGGTTCGAGAAGATCCAGCTCAGCATCCTGTTGTCCACCTGCGCGAGGAGCAGCGCCACGTTGACCGCGAGAAAGCCGAGCGCAGTGTGGAGGCCCATGGTGCCAATGCCGTAGGTGTTGCCAAGGAGGCCCGAGCCGAGGAGCCGCACCTCGATCACCGTTAGGCTGAGCGCGAGCCCCGCCAGATTGGAGAGGACGGCCACGGCCATGAGCAAGCGCGGCTGGGCATGCCCGGTCGCGATGGTCACGGCGCTCGAAGCGATGAGGAGCGCGGTGACCGGTGCCAACGGCGCCCGCCCCGATGCAGTCTCCGCGAGGCTCGGATGGGCGAAGAAGCCGCCGAAAATGACCATGAGACCCACGGCGCAGATCGCCTGCGGCACGGCGTGTCTCTCGGTCGTGAGCGCGAGGCAACCGATGCCCGCCACCACGAGCGCGGCGGCCGTGGACGGCATCATCGCCGGCAGGCCCGGCGCGATGCTAATCAGGCGCTCGACGTCAAAACCCCAGCCTACGAGAAGCACGAGCGCCCCGAGGCCGATGGCTCCCGCCGCGACGATTCGCGCGACGAGCCCAGTGGGATGGATGCGCGCATCCCCCCTCATAATCGAAGTCATGACCAGTCTCTCCCCTAAGTCGAGGAGAGGTATGCGCGGGGAGGGGTAAAGGCCCGGTTAAGCCGTGCGCAGGCACCATAAACCAAGCCTGCATCACCGGTTGGCGGGCCTGCGCTACTCTGCGGCCTTGGCCTCTCGCGCGGCAAGCAGGCGGTCCGCCTTCTTGCGCACGAGCACCGAGCGAAGATCGTGCATGGCCAGGAGCAGCTCGTCGGTGAAGTCCTCGAGCTGGTCATCGGAGGCCGTGCTCTGCGCCCACTGGGCCGTGAGGTTCAGGTGGTCGATGGCGCGGTGGATATCGTCCACGGTGCGCGCCTCGAGCACCGCGACACGCTCTGCCATCCAGGCCTCGATGGCGGCCATGTCGGCGGGCTCGAGCTCCCGTCCGCCATGGGGCTTGATCTGGCCGTTGAGCACGTTGACGACGGCGATCTGGTCCATCTCGATGCGGCGCTGGCGGTTTTCGGTATCCACGCGAAAGACCACCGCGCCCTTGTCGCGGATGCGAAAATAGTAGTCGGGCAATTCGCCGGACATGCTCGCCTCGCCTTATTTCATGGCCTGACAGAAGGACAGAATGCGCGATGTGGCCTCTGTCAGGGCCGCGTTTGAGGCAGCGTAGCTCACCCGGAAGGCTGGCGAAAGACCGAAGGCCGCGCCGTGGACGACGGCCACATGGGCCTCGGCGAGGAGCGCGTTGGCGAAATCGGCGTCGTTCTCGATCCGGGTGCCTCCGGCGGTGGTCTTGCCGATGAGCCCGGCGATGGAGGGGTAGACGTAGAAGGCGCCCTCGGGCGTCGGGCAGGAAACGCCCGGGCAGTCATTGAGCGCCTTCACCACGAGATCGCGGCGCGCGGCGAAGAGCGCCTTGTTGGGCTCAATGAAATCTTGCGGGCCGTCGAGCGCCTCGATGGCGGCGAGCTGGCTGATGGCGCAGGCATTGCCGGTGGACTGGCTCTGCACGGTCTTCATGGCTTTCAGGAGCGGCGCCGGGCCGCCGCAATAGCCGATGCGCCAGCCGGTCATGGCATAGGCCTTGGAGACGCCGTTCGTCGTCAGCGTGCGGTCCCTGAGGCGCGGCTCGATCTGGGCGGGGGTGACGAACTCGAAGCCGTCGAAGGTCAAGTGTTCATACATGTCGTCGGACATGGTCCAGACCTGTTCGTGGCGCAGCAGAACCTCCGTGAGGCCCGCGAGCGCCTCAGCGTCATAGCCCGCGCCGGTAGGGTTCGACGGCGAATTGAAGATGAACCATTTCGTGCGCTCGGTGATGGCCTCTTCCAGCGCCTCGGGGGTGATCTTGTAGCCGTTCTCGACATCGCAGGGCACGATCACAGCTTCGCCGCCCGCCATCCGCACCATGTCGGGATAGGACGTCCAGTAGGGGGCGGGGATGATGACCTCGTCGCCCGGGTTCATCGTGGCCACGAGGGCATTCCAGAGAATCTGCTTGCCGCCGCCCGCGGCCATGACCTCGTCGCGCGCGTAGTCCAGCCCGTTCTCGCGCGCGAACTTGCGGCGGATGGCGTCCTTCAGCTCCACAAGCCCGTCAGGCGGGGTGTAGCGCCCGCGGCCCTCCTTGATGGCCACGATGCCTGCCTTGGCGATGTTCTCGGGCGTGGGAAAGTCCGGCTCTCCGGCGGAGAGCGAGATGACATCCTTGCCCTCGGCCCGAAGCTCCATGGCGCGGGTGGACATGACGATGGTGGCCGAGGGGGCCACGCGATCGAGCGCGGTCGAGAGGAAGGGCAAGGGAGCCTCCGGTGGTCAATTGCGGGTCGGTGCCCTAGAACGATGGCGAACCCAAGGAAAAGGCGCAACCCATGAGCGAAGAGACCGTCACGGCGGACTGGTATCACGACGATAAGGCCACGCTGGGGGACCGGATCACCGGTGCGCGGGAGGCCGCGGGTCTGAGCGAGGAGACCCTCGCCAAGCGGCTCGGGATCAAGCTGCGCTCGCTCAAGGAATGGGAAGACGACCTCGCCGAGCCGCGCGCCAACAAGGTGCAGATGCTCGCGGGGGTCCTCAATGTTTCGCTGCGCTGGCTTCTGACGGGGCAGGGCGATGACCTTGTCCCCTCGGATGTGGCGGTGACGAAGTCGGAGGTCGCCGCAGCACGGGCCAAGCTCCTCGACGCGCTCGACGCGCTCACCCGGATCGAGGAGCGCCTCCATGACCAGTGAGACGATCGAAACCCGGCGCAAGCGGCTCTACATGCGCTCCATCCGGCGCGGCATCAAGGAGATGGACGTGATCCTCACGGCCTATGCCGGGGCCTGCCTCGACGAGATGGACCACGAGGCGCTCGATGCCTACGAGGCGCTGATCACCGAGCCCGATCTCGACATCTATCCCTGGATCATCGGGCAAACGCCGCCGCCGCCGGAGCATGCGCCGCAGGTGGCGAAAATCGTTTCAAAATTTAATGAACTTCAGGGCGCATCCGCCGGGACTTAAGGGATTGTTTGGCTTTTGCCGTCACACCGCCCGTCACAGACGAGCGTGGAGACGTGCATGAGCATTCATTCATTGATCGGGGACAAGCCGGCCGGCGGCTTCATCACGAGCTATCTGGAATCGCTCGCGCTGGTGGAGCGGCTGCATCGGCTCCTTCTCGATGTCATCAAGGACGAGTTCGAACGCGTGGGCGTGTTGGAGATCAACGCGGTACAGGCGCTCTTACTCTTCAACATCGGGGATAACGAGGTCACCGCCGGCGAGCTGAAGACCCGGGGCTACTATCAGGGCTCCAACGTGAGCTACAATCTCAAGAAGCTGGTGGAGATGGGCTACATGCATCACCAGCGTTGCGAGATCGACCGCCGCTCCGTGCGCGTGAAGCTCACCGAAAAGGGGCGGGACGTGCGCGACGTGGTGGCCCAGCTCTTCAGCCGCCACGCCGACGGGCTGCAATCGGGCGGCGTCCTGGGCGAGGGCGGGATCGACGACATCAACGTCTCGCTCCGCCGGGTGGAGCGCTACTGGTCAGACCAGATCCGCTACATCTACTGATCGCGCGCTTCGCGAGGTCTCGGCTGCGTGGCTGCCTTCGGGCCGCCAGCCAGAAGCGCGGGCAAGAGACGCGGCGGGGACCGGCGGGCCACGGGCGTGCGACGCTCTCCCGCAAGGTGCGCGCAGTGCTCGGCGCATGTCGTCAGAGCGGCGCAACTTTGGGCATCGGGATGGTCGCGCTCTGCGCTAGCCTCACGCGGGAGACCGGAGAGGAGGGACCGATGCCGCTCATTGATATTCACGTTCTGGAGGGCGTATTCGACGCCGACGAAAAACGCCGCATGATCGAAGGCTGCGCCAAGGCCTTTGGCGCAGTGGCGGGCGATGCGATGGAAAAGATCACCTCCGTGCGCGTCCACGAAGTACCGAGCGGGGCGTGGGGCGGGTCGGAGAGTGTCTGGACGACCGAGCGCGCGCTGGCGGTCAAGGCCTCAGGCTAGGCTTTGAGCCAGGCCAGGGGCTAGACCCGGGCGCGAGGGCGCCGAAGACGGGGGCCTCGAGTTCCCGCAGGAGCTTTCGGCGCATGGCCCGCTCGAAATCCGCAAATCCGAGGGCCGTCTCCACGAAGGCATCGGGCCCATGGATGACGGTGGTGTTGTAGTAGGAGCTGAGCTCTCCGATTTCGAGCTGCCGGATATCGCCGCCGCGCGGATTGTCGACCCCGATGACGAGGCCGTTCACCGTCACCGCCGCACTGGAAAGCGCCTCCCGCTCCGCGCGGGGATCGCCACCGGTATTGTGGCGCCCGTCCCCGGAGATATCGATCGTGCGCTTCCAGCATTGTGCCTGCTGGAGGATCGCCGCGAGGCCATGGGCGATGGCGGGGCGGATAGCCGTGGACTGATCCACCGTGTCGCCTAGCGGATTGCGCTCGTGGCCGCGGATCACGGTGGCCGCGGCAAGGAGGGCGCCCTCGCTGTCGACCACTTGCCAGGGCAGCACGACACGCTGGACGCCCGGCCCGCTCCATTCGAAGACGTAAAGCGAGATCGGGGCCTGCGGCATCTCGAGGATGCGCGCAGACACCTCCGCGGAGGTGAGCGCGGCGGCGAGCCCGTCGAGCTGGAGCCGGTATTCGTTGGTATCGACCGAGGCCGAAACATCGAGACCCAGCGCCAGCGCCTGCCGGCAGGGCGCCTGCGCCTCGGCCACCCCTGCGAGGGTGGCGAGCACGAGGGCCGCCGCGCGGATCACGCCCGCATCACCAATGCCCAGTGTTCTCCATGCTCGCCCACGGCTCTGCCTTGGGCAGTGCGTCGCCCATCTGCAGAAGCTCCACCGAGACGTTGTCGGGCGAGCGCACGAAGGCCATGTGACCGTCGCGCGGGGGGCGGTTGATGGTGACGCCGTTCTCCTGGAGATGGGCGCACATGTCGTAGATGTTCTCCACCGCGTAAGCGAGATGCCCGAAATGGCGGCTGTCGGAGGGCAGCCCCTCGTCGCCGTCCCAATTGTAGGTCAGCTCCACCGGGCAGTCCGACTGCCCCGGGGGGGCGAGAAAGACGAGCGTGAAGCGTCCGCCCTCGTTGTCCATGCGGCGCGTCTCCTCGAGGCCGAGCAGCTTGTAGAAGGCGATGGAGGCGTTGAGATCTTTCACGCGCACCATGGTGTGGAGATATTTGACCTGCATGGGTCTCCTTTCGGTCGTCTGGTTCAGAAGCTCCGCCTGATCGACAGGCCAAGCCCCAGTTCGTCGGTTTCGAACCGCGATACATTGGAGGTGGTTTCCTCCACCGTAAAGGAAAGGACGGGAACAAAGCCCCAGGGATTTTCGAACCGGAAGGCGGTCTGCGCGCGCAGTACCGTGCGGATATCGCGGCGCCCGCCCGTCACGGGGATCCCGAGGAGCGTGTAATCGGGGTAGGTCGTGAAGCTGCGCGCGGCGCTGAGGCCCAGCGTCATGGGGAGGCCCTCGAGCGGGCGCTGCCAACCGGCGAGGATCGTCTGCCGATCCGAGCGCTCGAATTCGGATCGGGAGCGGGTCTCGCCGAGACGGAGGCTCGTCGTCAGCTGCCCGCCCGCGAGCGGCAGGCGATAGGCCGCGGAGAGGTCGATCCGGGTCTGGTCGGAGGTGTCATCCTGTGCGTAGGCCTGCTCCACGGCGAAGCCGAAGCGGAGGATCCCCGCCCCGGCATCGCGCCCCGCATCAGCCCCCGCGAGCGCGTTAAGCCGCGTGGCAAGCTGCACATCGAAACTCAGGAGCGTATCTCGGGCCTCTTCGGCCTGCCAGACAAAGCCCGGCCCCGCGCTCACGGTGAGCTCCACGCCCTCCGCGATGATGGTCTCGCGCTGGAGAAACGCGTCGATGCGGTGGTAGGAGAGATCGCTGTTGGAGAGATCGGGCGCCTTTTCGCGGGCATCCTCGGACAGCCAGACATGGCGCGCGAAGAGCGCCGCGCCGATGATGAGGCGGTGGCTGCGCGATTGCGAGAGGCGATGCCGCGCCGAGAAGCTGAGATCAGCCACCGTGCCAGACAGGGCCTGGGCCGACTCCGAGAGCGTGCCCACGAGCGGGACACCTTCGGCCACGATGAACGGGCTGTCCGCGCCGCCGTTCACGTTGTTGGAGGGCGCGACCGTGAGCCCGAACGTGAAGCGGGTGGGGGCGAGAACCTCGACCCGCGTGGCGGCGCTGCGGATCCTGTCGCGCTGGGGGCCGGGCTCAGCCACACGAGCAGCGCGGCGGAGCCATGTGAGCGCTGGAGTGAAGGCCTCGCGGGAAAGATGCGCCTCGGCCACCAGCTCGGCGGCCGCACGCTTGGCCGGGCGGGGGCCGTCTCCGCGCCACACAGCCTGCCCGCGTGCGATGGCCGTGTCGGCATCGCCCGCGCGCAGCGCTGCGTAGCCGCCGAGAAGCAGCGCGCGCGGGCTGTCGGGGGTCTCCGCGAGGAAGGTCTCGGCCACGCGACGGGCGGTGGCGAAGTCCCCCGCCTCGAGCGCGCGTTCTCCCACCGCGAGGAGCTGTTCGGAGCTCAGCGTCACCGTCCCCTGCGCCAGCGGAGCCGTGGCGCAGAGGAGCCAGAGCCCGAGTGCCGCGCAGAGGCGGCGCATCAGGGGCAGGCTGGGTCGCCGGATGTCACGCAAGATTCGAGCACGAAGACGCCGTATTCTTCCTCGTTGTCGATCGTCTCGATGTAGTCCTGAAGCTTGGTGCTTCCGCCGATGAACTGGCCGTTGGTGCCGCCGATGATGCCGCCGTAATCGCCCACGCCGGTCTGATCCTCGAGCTCGGCGCCGCCGAAGAACTGCCCCTCGTCATCGATGTCTGAAATGACGAGGACGATGTCCTCGAGGGCGAAGTCCGGGCCGCCCGAGCGGATGATGACGCGCTCCCGGATCGCCCCGTTGATGGCATTGTCCACGAAGTCGACGTTCATGAGCACTGTCCCAGAGACGCGGCCGGCCTGCTCGGGCAGGTCGAGCGGGTCCGTGCCCGGCGGCGGCGTCAGGAGGATGCCCGGATCGTCGCCCTCGATATTGGTGAGGCCCGCATAGTTCCCAGTATAGGTCGCAAGGCCGGTGCCGGGCTGGTAATCCCCTGTGCGGGCATAGAACGTCCCGGCGAAGAACCGGTTGAACTGCCCGCCGTCCGAGACGGTGCCTGCGCGGATCGCCGCGTCCGCCGACTCGGAGATCAGGAGTGTGAAGTGGCGTTGCAGGCTTGTTTCCTGGATCGTGTAGGCGAGAAAGCCATTGGTATTGAGCGCGGCGGTCTCGTTGTAGGTGCCCGCCTCGGTGCCCGAATCGAGCGAGGTCAGCGTCACGTCCCAGCTGTTTTCCGCCGCGTTGAACGTGATGGCCGACAGATTGTTGGCGAGCACTTCCGGGACGCCATCGATGACGTCCCCGGGATCCGGCGCGGCGGCGTCATCCTCCGTCAGGTTCGCTGCGGCGATGAACGGGCTCAAATTGTCGGCACCACCACAGGCTGTGAGGAAAAGAAGGCTGGACGCGGCCAAGGCCAACGCTGAGCGGGTGGACATGGAGCTCTCCTCAAATGCGTTTTTTCGCACCATATAGCGGTTTCGTGCCTTTGTCAGCGCATATATAGTCGTCTCGACTCGGAATTTGGGGGAGATCTGAGATGGCACTTTCGGACGACCAAAAAAGCCAGATCGCCGCGCAGCGCGCCGCGGGTGCCGAGACCCTGCGCGCGGTCGCGCCGGGCATGGAAGCGCGGCTCTACACCGCCCACGAGGTACTCGATCACGGCTTCGTCCGGGTCATTGATTACATGGGCGACGACAGCGCCATCGTGCAGGCGGCGCGGGTCTCCTACGGGGAGGGGACAAAGCATGTCTCCAACGACGAGGGCCTTATCCGCTACCTCATGCGACACTGGCATTCGACGCCCTTCGAGATGTGCGAGATCAAGCTCCACGTGAAGCTGCCCGTCTTCGTGGCGCGGCAATGGATCCGGCACCGGACGGCCAACGTGAACGAATATTCCGCGCGTTACTCCATCCTCGACCGGGAGTTCTACATTCCCGCGCCCGAGCACGTGGCGGCGCAATCGGCGGTAAACAACCAGGGCCGGGGAGAGACGCTCGAAGGCGCGGAGGCCGCGCGGGTGCTTGAGCTGCTCAAGGCCGATTCAACGCGGGCCTACGACAATTACGAGGCGATGATCTCGACAGAGGGGCAGCAGGGGCTGGCGCGCGAGCTCGCGCGTATGAACCTGCCGACCAATATCTACACGCAGTGGTACTGGAAGGTGGACCTGCACAATCTCTTCCACTTCCTGCGCCTGCGCGCCGACAGCCACGCTCAGTACGAGATCCGCGTCTATGCTGACGAGATGTGCAAGATCGTGGCGGATTGGGTGCCGCTCGCCTATCGCGCGTTCGAGGATTACCGCCTCGGCGGGGCGACGCTCAGCGCACGGGCGCTGGATTGCGTGAAGCGCATGGTGGCGGGTGAAACCGTCACGCAGGAAAGCTCAGGCATGTCGAAGGGCGAATGGCGCGAATTCGAGGCTATGATGGCCTCGTGAGGCGGGGAGGCCGTTGAGGCCTCTGCCGCGAAATCAACTGCCTAAAATTGCATCAACTGAAATCAGGCCGCTTCCGATTGCGCCTTCAATGAGGCGTGGCGCGGCCTGCGCGAACCTCTCGGGGCGAGCCCTGCGGCGCTCGCCCGAGTGCTCTACTCTGCCTGGAGATCCCCGGCCATCGTGCGACCGTCACGGCCCTCGATGACTTCAAAGGTCACTTTCTGATTGTCGGCAAGGCCGGTGAGGCCTGCACGCTCTACGGCGGAGATATGAACGAACACATCCTTGCCGCCGCCTTCCGGCTCGATGAAGCCGTAGCCTTTCGTCGTATTGAACCATTTTACGGTGCCGCTGGGCATCGCCATCTCCTTCTGCGTCCCGCCGGAGTCCAGGGCGGCTCTGTCCGACGCCGCGGTTGTGCGCGTCATGAGTTTCAACTAGGCGGATATGCCGAAAGGCAAGGGGCGCGACACCGTGATACTCTATGGATTAAAGAGCTGTGACACATGCCGGAAGGCGCGCAAGGCGCTGCCCGATGCGGTGTTCCGGGATGTGCGCGCGGAGGGGCTGCCCGCGGAGGTCCTTCAGAGCGCCCTTGCAAAGTTCGGCGACGCACTCGTGAACAGAAAATCCACCACCTGGCGCGGGCTTTCGGAGGACGAGCGCGCGCGTCCGGCCGCCGATCTGCTCGCCGCCGAACCCACGCTCATGAAGCGGCCGCTGATCGTGGACGGGGCCAAGATGACGCTCGGCTGGGATGCCGAGGCGCAGGCCGCCTGGGACTAGGCGAGGGCGGGCTCCGGCACGCGGGCTCCGAAGAAAAGCCGGTCGAGCGAGAGCGGCCCGCCGCCCTTCAGCACGAGAATGAGGAGTGCGAGGACCCAGAATGCGCGCTGGTCTGCGATGAGGGCGTCGGAGGCGCGGTCGAACCAGGCGCCAAAGGTGCCGTTGGCAAACGCGCCGTGGCCCACGACATCCGTCCAGCTCTGCACGATCACAAAGACGATCATGCCGAGCGCGGCCAGCCGTGTGAAGAGACCGAGGATGATGAGCGCGGGCAGCACGAACTCCGCCACGGTGCCTGCCGTCACTACCAAATAGTGAAAGATACCGAGACCGGACGGATCATAGCCCGCGGCCTCCACCGCGCGAGGAAAGATCTGCACGTACGCCCCGAAATCCGGATTGAGAAACCCGAAGATGCCTGCCCCGAGCTTCGTAAGCCCCGAGCCCCAGAAATAGAGCAAGAGTGCCCCGGCGAAGACAAGCCGCGCGCCGGTGGTGAGGACCGGGGTGCTGATGGCCTCGAGCGGGTCGGTGAGGCGGGCGGTGACGTCTTGCAATGCCATGGGAAGAACTTTCAGGTCGTGAGATCGGTGAAGGCCCCGCGCCTAAGCGCGAGGCCGAGGAGCGGCCCGAGGCCGGTGGCGGGATCGAGGGTCGAAGTTTCGAGGGCAGTGCCCAGAGTTGCGCCGGAGCGAAGCGCCTCCAGGAAGGCGGCGGCCTCGGGTGCGATGGGGTCCACTTCGGGGTCAAAGCCTGGCCGCGAGACGAGCACGCACTCGGAGCGCGCGGCCGGTTTCGGGCCGCCGCGCTGGCGCTTCCAGATGCCATGGATCTGGTAGGAGGAGCGGATAATCTGGACCGCGGGCGCGAATGTGAGCCGCACGGCCATGAGTGCCTCGGGTTCCATCTGGAGCGCTTCGGGCGCGATCGGGTCGGCGTCTTCGGCGTGGTAGGCCTGGCGGAGCGCGAGGTCGATGCGCGCGACGTCCGGCAGGTAGGGGAGATGCAGCACCGGCGCGAACCCGGCAAGGAACTCCGGCATCTCCGCCCCGTAGAACATCATCAGCGGCGAGGCGGGCGGATGTTGGCGCAGGAAGACGCCCGCCATCGCCCGGAAGAAATCATCGCCCACGAGGCCGTGGACAGTTGGGAAAGCTGTCACGAGCGCGTCGGTGAGGCTCACGGCCACGTTGTTGCGATAGACGTCGAAGCGCTTGCCGGCGGCGCGGCCCTGCCCGTCGCTGAGCCCTTCTGGGGCGGCGGCCTCGGGCGTGAGGATGGCCCGCCGGAACGCCCCCTGGCGGGTCATGTCAGGACAGAGAGCGCCGCGTCCGCCCGTTCGGCCTCGGCGCGCAGCGTGGGCCAGTCGGGGACGTCGGTGTCCCATTCGATGAGCGTGGGGCGCGGGCCGGAGCGCGCGAGGGTGTAGTCGTAGAGCGCCCAGACCGGGTCCACGATCTCGCGACCGTGGCTGTCGATGAGAAGGGGCGCACCATGCTCGTCCTCGTCTTCGTCATGGCCACCGAGATGGATCTCGCCGACCTTCTCGAGCGGGTAGGCGTCGATATAGGCGCGGGCATCCATCTTGAGATTTGTGGCCGACACAAAGACGTTGTTGACGTCGAGGAGGAGGCCGCATCCGGAGACATCGCTCACCCGGGCGAGGAAATCGGTCTCGCTCATCGTGCTCTCGTCGAACCAGAGGTAGCTCGAGGGGTTCTCGAGAAGCATCCGGCGGCCCACGTGATCCTGCACCTCCATGATGTGGTCGGCGACGCGGCCCACCGTCTCAGCGGTGTAGGGCAATGGCAGGAGGTCATTGAGAAACGCGCTGTCATGGCTCGACCAGGCGAGGTGCTCGGAAAAACTCGCGGGCTTCACCCGGTCGCAAAGCGTCCGCAGGCGGGCGAGATGCGCGGGATCGAGCGGGCCTTCGCCGCCGATGGAGAGGCCCACGCCGTGGACGGAGATCGGGAAACGCTCGCGCAGATGGGCGAGTTGGGCCAGCGGGCGCCCGCCACCACCCATATAATTCTCTGCATGGACCTCGAGCCAGCCCACGGGGCCGGGCGCGGCGAGGAGCTCCGAATAGTGCTGGGGCTTGTAGCCCACGCCGGGAACGAGGGGCAGATCGGAGAAGGAGCCGTCGAGCATGTCTGATCTTCCTTCAGCAGGGTTGCCCCCGCCGGGCCCCCATGATTGGGCCACCGGCGGAGGCATTGGGTCGGTGCGCGGCGCTTATGCCGGCAGGTCGCGGTCGAGCGCCTCGAGGGAGCCCATGCGGGCGGAGCCATCGGCCATGTCCGGCACTTCGATCTCGGTGCAGGTGCCAGCGGGGACGAGGGTCCAGGCATTGCCCTGGAAGTCCACGGTGGAGGTGCCTGCGCAGGTCGTGCCGGGGCCCGCGGCGCAATCGTTTTCGCCGGCGAGGGAGACGCCGTAGCATTTCTCTTGCGCCTGGGCAGCGGCAGGGGCGGCCATCGACGTGGCAAGCGCGGCAGCGACGGCGCCAGCGACGGCGAGGGTCTTGGTGGTGTTGGACATGGGTCGAGATCCTTTGAACTGAGATGTGCACCGTGGTGTGCAACGAAAACATGGGCGAGGGTGCCGCTGACATTCCAATCACACGGGCGTCAAACACAGCCGCGTGACCGCGTGTTATGACATCATCGCAAAAATTGCAGCAAATTGGAGCCCGTCGAGGCCGGTGCGGCCACGCGTCGCCCATGTTTGTAACATTGCTGCACTGCCGCGCCCGGCGCGCCTGCAGCCTCCCGTGGCTGCTGCGAAGGTCAAAACAGCCCTCGCGACCGAGCCGCGAGCGATGCGCGGGATCCATTGGTGCGACTCGGTGTGACGAGGAAGGGTTTGAGGAAGGCGGCTAAACGCCCCCCGCGACGAAGGACGGCTGCCTCGCGAGGCTGCTGTTCAGCCGTCGAGCAGATCGGGGGGCGTGGCCTCCTGCGCAAGCTCCGCGACAACCTCATCGAAGCCCACCACGCGGCTCTGCTTCTCGCCAAGGCGGCGAAGCGAGGCGGTACGCTCCTCCACCTCGCGCATGCCAAGCGCGAGGATCACCGGCACCTTGCCCACCGAGTGCTCGCGGACCTTGTAGTTGATCTTCTCGTTGCGCACGTCGGCCTCCGCACGCACGCCCGCCGCGCGCAGTGCCGCGACCATCTCGTGCACGTAGTCATCCGCGTCCGAGACGATGGCCGCCACGACCACCTGCCGGGGGGCGAGCCAGAAGGGCAGCTTGCCCGCATGCTCTTCGATCAGGATGCCGATGAAGCGCTCGAAGGAGCCGAGGCAGGCGCGGTGGAGCATGACGGGCGTGTGCTTCTCGCCATCCGCGGCAATGTAGCTCGCGCCCAGACGCTCGGGCATGTTGGTGTCGACTTGCAGCGTGCCGCACTGCCAGTTGCGCCCGATGGCATCGGTCAGCGTGAATTCGAGCTTTGGCCCGTAGAAGGCACCTTCGCCCGGCAGGAGCTCGAAATCGTAGCCGGCCGCGCGGCAGGCCTCGCCGAGTGCGGTCTCCAGCACGTCCCACGTCTCGTCGCTGCCGATCCGTTTTTCGGGGCGGGTGGAGAGCTTGATGGTCCAGTCGGTGAAGCCGAGATCCGCATATACCTTGGCGAGGAAGGCGATGAACTTCGCCGTCTCGCTTTCGATCTGGTCCATGGCGCAGAAGATGTGACCGTCATCCTGGGTAAACCCGCGCACGCGCATGATGCCGTGGAGCGCGCCCGAGGGCTCGTAGCGGTGGCAGGAGCCGAACTCCGCGATGCGGAGCGGCAGGTCGCGATAGGATTTCAGACCCCAGTTGAAGACCTGCACATGGCCCGGGCAGTTCATGGGCTTGAGCGCATTGACCGCCTTGGTCTGGGCGTGCTCTTCGTCGACTTCCACGAGAAACATGTTCTCCTGGTACTTGTCCCAGTGGCCTGAAGCCTCCCAGAGGGAACGGTCGACGATCTCGGGCGTATTGACCTCCTTGTAGCCGTCCCGCGCCTGCATGCGGCGCATGTAGTCGAGGAGGGTGGTGTAGATTGCCCAGCCGTTGGGATGCCAGAAGACCTGTCCGCGGGCCTCTTCCTGGATGTGGAAAAGGTCCATTTCCTTTCCGAGCCTGCGGTGATCGCGCTTTTCGGCCTCCTCGAGGAAGGTGAGGTGCTTTTTCAGCTCGTCGCGGTTGAGAAAGCCCACGCCGTAGATGCGTTGCAGCTGCTGGCGGTTCGAGTCGCCGCGCCAGTAGGCCCCGGCGACGGACATGAGCTTGAAGCCGTCCGCGGGCACCTGTCCGGTATGCTGGAGGTGCGGGCCGCGGCAGAGGTCCTGCCAATCGCCATGCCAGTACATCCGCAGCGGCTCGTCGCCGGGGATGCTCTCGATCAGCTCCACCTTGAAGGGCTCGCTGCGCTCCTCGTAATGCGCGATGGCGCGCGCACGGTCCCAGACTTCCGTGCGCACGGGGTCACGAAGGTTCATGATCTCCTTCATCTTCTTCTCGATGGCGCCCAGATCTTCGGGGGTGAAGGGCGCCTCCCGGTCGAAGTCGTAATACCAGCCGTTCTCGATGACGGGGCCGATGGTGACGCGCACATCGGGCCAGATCTCCTGCACGGCGCGGGCCATGATGTGCGCCGCGTCATGGCGAATGAGTTCCTCGGCTTGGGCGCGGTCCTTCATGGTGTGGATGGCGATCTCGGCATCGGCCATGACCGGCCATTGCAGATCGAAATGCTGGCCGTCCACCGTGGCGCTGATGGCCTTCTTGGCGAGCGAGGTGGAGATGTCGGCGGCCACTTCGCCCGGCGTGATGCCGGACGCGTAGCTGCGCTGATTTCCATCGGGAAGGGTGAGGGTAATGGACTTGTCGTCACGGGCCATGTGCGGCCTCCTCGTCGGTTTGGCGCCCACGGAACGCCCGGTTGCGGGTATGGTTGACGCCCGTGTGACTGAGGGCGCAGGTCATGTCAAACGCTATCGCGGGCCCCGGCGCCGTCCGCGGGAGGCGATGGCGAGACCGAGCCGAACGGGCAGCAGGGGCGCGCGGTGGCACCGGATGCCTCCAGCGGCCCTCCGGGGGAGGTACGGGGCACAAAGAAGACGGGAGAAGTCTGCTGGACCGAAGGACGTGGTGGCCGGGGCCTAGAGCAGCCGATCGATCTGCGCTGTCGTCAGCAGGAGGCCCGCCAAGAAGCCGAGGCCGGCAGGAACCCAGAAATACGCGCGGGGGCCTGGGTCGGACTCCGGGCCGGGATCATGCGCGGCGCCGGCACGCGTGCCGCCGCCGAAGATCCAGCTCGAGAGGCGGTCTTCAAGCTTGGCCCAGAGCATGACGCCGCCCCAGAGGAGCGCGCCGAGCCCGGCGCCGATGAAGGCAACTACGATGCCCTCTGTGACGGCGGCGCGCACGGTGAGCCCGGCTGCCAGACCGAGGAAAAAGCCCACGGGCACCCGCCCCAAACCGCTCAACATGCGCATGCCACTGGTCTCCCTTCGCCCGCGCGGTATGCTCGGGCAAGATGGCGAAAAGAGGGCAGGGCCCATGGGCACGTTCGAGCCGCGGCTGGCGGCATTCGAAGCGCGTGTGCGCGAAAGCTTCGGCAAACAGATTATCGCGGAGAGCCTCGGGCTTTCCATGCCGCTTTGCGAGGCTGGGCACGTGGTGCTCGAGATGCCCTTCAACGCGCGTTTCGTGCAGCAGCACGGGTTTCACCACGCGGGCGTCACGACGACCGGCATGGACAGCGCCTGCGGCTACGCGGCCATGACGCTGATGGAGTCTGATGCGGAGGTGCTCACCGTCGAGTTCAAGACCTCGCTCCTCGCGCCTGCGGCGGGGGCCATGTTCCGCTTCGACGGGCAGGTCATCCGCGCGGGGCGCACGCTCCTTTTCACCGAGGGGCGCGCGGAGGCGGACGGCAAGCTCATCGCGACGATGTCGGCGACGATGATGGCCGTGCGGGGCCTCCGGGGCTGAGGCGGCGCGACAGGCGCAGGTTCGCGAGGGCCGCCACCATCATGAGGGCCGCGGCGATTCCCAACGCATCGAGACCCGCGAGCGAGATCACGCCCGCGCCGATGCCCGAGCCCACGGCGCTGCCCACGTAGATGGCAGAGGCGTTGAGCGCCAGCGCCACGGGGGCCTGCGCGCCGCAGAGCTCGACGAGGCGGAGCTGCTGTGCCGCGCCGAAGCTCCAGCCCACCGTGGACCAGACGAGGGTCCAGGCGAGGAGGGCTATGCTCGGCACGGGCAGGAGGCTGTAGAACGGCAGGAGCGGGATCTGGAGGACCACGAGGAGCGTCAGCGTCCGGCCCGCGCCGATCCTGTCGGCGAGCGCGCCTCCGAGGATATTGCCGATGACAGCGCCCACGCCGAAGACGAGGAGGACGAGGGTGATCTCGTCGCGCCCGAAGCCCATGCGCGCGCTCAGGAGCGGGGCGAGATAGGTGTAGAGCAGGAAGATCGCCGCGAGGAAGCTCGCGGTGAAGCCGATGGCCACCATCATGGGCCCGTCTCGGAGCACGGCGCTGAGGTCTGAGAGGCTCGTGGCCTGGAAGGACAGCCCCTTCGGCACCTTTGTCCAGATGAGGAAGATCACGGGCACCGCCAGTGCGGCGACGATGAGGAGTGCTGCGCGCCAGCCGAAGGTGTAGGCCACCCAGCTCCCGGCGGGGATGCCCAGCACCTGCGCAAGCGTGATGCCGAGAAAGACGGTGGCCAGGGCCTTGGCCCGGTTTTCCGGTGGCGCGAGACCAGCCACGATGGCGGCGGTGACGGGCGTCACCACGCCGGCCCCGGCCGCCGCCAGGACCCGCGTCGCCCCCAGCACCTCGAAGCTCGGCGCCATCGCGCCCGCCCCTGCAGCCACAGCAAAGAGGCCGAGCCCGCCCGCCAGCACGCGCCGCCGCCCGACGCGGCCCGTGAGCGCCACGAGGACTGGCGAAAGCGGCGCGTAAGCGAGAGCGTAGATGGTCAGAAGCGTGCCCGCCGCGCCCGCGCTCACGTCGAGGCCCTCGGAAACCGGCTCGATGATCCCGATGACGACGAAGGCGCCCATCCCCACGACGAAGTTGCCGAAGGCGAGGAGGATGAGGAGCTGTCGGGTGAGCGGGCTTGCGGCAGTCATGGCCGAAGGGTCGCGCGGGAGGCGGCGAGGTCAAGCCCGCCGCGCGCGGCGCATGCCTTTGTATGCCGCGAGCATTCACCCAGGCGCATGAAATCATGAGACAATTTATGGTTTTGACCGGCGCGCGAAGCGGCTATGTTTCTTATAAGAAACTGCCGAAAACGACAGATCAGGGGATGAGCACGACATGGCCGGCTATAACAAGACATTCGAATTGAGCGTGGAAGACCTCGAGCTGATCGAGACGGCGCTCTATCGCAAGAAAGCGGAGCTCGCGCGGCAGCGCATCGACGCGCTGAAGGCCGATGCCGCGCCGGAGGTGCTCGATGACGAGATCCGGGAGATCGCGGGGCTGCTCGGGCGGCTGCATAACCAGAAGGTCTTTTACCGCCCGAAGCGCGGCGTTTATGTCGGCGGCTAGGCCAGCCGCAGGATCTCCACGGCGAGCGCGAGGGGGCAGAGCCAGCCGAGCGTGAAGAGGATCGGACGCCAGGGAAACGTGAAGCGCCCCCAGATCATCAGCATGGCGTGAGCCACGCGCAGCCAGAAGAACGCCGCCACCGCCGTCACCGTCACGGCGCTCGTGACCGCAGCCGCCTGTGCCACCAGCACAAGCACGGCAAGCGGCATGGCCTGCTCCAGCAAGTTAAGATGCGCGCGATTCGCCCGCTGCACCCAAGGAACCATGCCGTGGATGTTGGCACGCCCGTCCTCTGTGACCTGCGCGCCGCTTTCGGTGGCATTCACGCCGATGATGAACGGGATCCAGAGGCTCGCCGCCAGCACCATGGTGAGCGTGAGCCAGGTGAGTTCGGCGCTCATACCGCACCCGCCTCGTTGAAGCGCACGCTTTCGCCGGTCTCAAGGTAGGTCTTGAGCCCAGCAAAGAGCCGGACCCATCCGTCAGCCACGCCCTCTCCATGGACCACCGGGAAGGTGAGGTCGTAATGCTCGAGCGTGAGCGCGCACACTGCGCCTTCCTGACGCAGGTGATAGACGACGCGCGAAGGCGCGCCACCGCCCTCCCAATGGGGCTCGAAGGTTTGCTCGATCCGTGTTTTGGGGTCGAGCTTGATATCGCGCATGTCCATCATCGCTTGGCCCGGCGCAAAAGCGTAGCGGATGGTGTCATCGTCGCGGGAGATATGCTCCGTCAGGAAGTGATAGCGGGCGATGATTGCGGGATCGGTCAGCGCATCCCAGAGCGCGTCGAGGCTACAGCGGATATAGGTCTGCAGGACGTAATCGGGCTTCGTCATGGTCTCTCCTTGGGGATGAAGGGTCATTTGGGGGTCTCCTTTTCGGATTGGTCCGGTGCAGCCGGAGGGGAGGCGCGGAACTTTGGTGCCGTGCCGGTTTCGAGGAAGGTCTTGAGGCCCGCGAGCGCTCGTGCCCAGCCATCGGCCATCTCCGCCGTCGCACCCTCATGGGTGAGGGTAAGCTTCGTGTGCGGGCCCTCGGCGGTGATGCGATGGGTGAGATCGCTGGCGGCCAGATCAGCCCAATGGGGCTTGAAGCGGGCATGGAGCGCCGCGTCCGTCTCCGCGGTTTCTTCGAGCGTGAGCATCTTCGCGCCGCCGCGGTAGAAGGTGAGGCGCGTGCCCGTGCGAATGACGCGGTCGGCCATGTAGGAATAGGCGGCCTGGGCGTCCGCGTCCTTCAGCGCTGCGCGCACGCGGTTGGGCGGCACGGCGATATAGGTGGTGAGCGTGAGCGTCTCGCTCCGTTCCAGATGCGCCTTCAAATCGAGGACACCCCGCGCGGCGGGCCGGACCATGGGCGCGATCCAGCGATCAAGCGTCTCCTGGAGTGGGGCAGGGTTCAGGTAGTGGTACTTGTAGCGGCCCCGTTTGAGGGTCGTGATGAGGCCCGCGTCCTCCAGCACTCCGAGATGCTTCATGACGCCGAAGCGCGTCATCTCGAAGCGTGCGCCAAGGGCGGTGAGCGTCTGCCCGTCCTCCTCACGCAGCGCATCGAGGAGGTCACGGCGGGCCGGATCGGCCATGGCTTTGAAGATCGCATCCATGGATTATAAGGTGACCATGTACTCACGTGAGTCAATAGTCACTTATATGCGCGCGGCGAAACGGCTACGAAACGCCCGAAAAAACGCGAAAAGAGGAGCCAGCCATGGCAGAGCCCGACACCCTCGAGACGCCTCAGGGCCGCCGCATCGCCTACCACCGCAGCACGGGCGTGGAGCCTGGCATCGTCTTTCTCGGCGGATTCGCCTCTGACATGACGGGATCAAAGGCCACGCATCTCGAGGCGTGGTGCCGCGCGCAGGGGCGCGCCTTCCTACGGTTCGACTATTCGGGCCACGGCGCATCCTCGGGCCGCTTCGAGGACGGCTCCATCGGGGATTGGGCCGAGGATGCGGAGGTGGCCATCACCGCGCTGACGGAGGGCCCGCAGGTGCTTATCGGCTCCTCCATGGGGGGCTGGATCTCGCTCCTGATGGTCAAGCGGCTCGGCGCGCGGGTGGCGGGCCTCGTGACCATCGCCGCCGCGCCCGATTTCACCGAAGACGGCTACTGGGCCGAGTTCTCCGAAGATCAACGCGCCGCGCTCATGGCGGAGGGGCAGGTCGCCGTGCCGTCGGATTACGGCGATCCCTACATCATCACGCGCCGCCTCATCGAGGACGGCCGCGCCCATCTCGTGCTGCGCACGCCGCTCGCGCTGCCCATGCCCACGCGCATGCTGCAAGGCACGGCGGACACGGTCGTACCCATGGCGCGTGCGGTAGAGATCCTCGCCCATGTCAGCGGGGACGATATCCGCCTCGTCGCGCTCAAGGACGCCGACCACAGCTTCTCTAGCCCCCGCGCTCTCGCCGTCCTCGAGGATGCGACGCTGAACGTCCTCGCGGCGCTGGGCGGCTAGCGCGGGATCGAGGGGCCAGCCCCTCGAGCTCCCCGAGGTACGGAGCACAAAGAAGCCGCGGTCCGCGCGGGGCAAACGGCGGGGCGCACTCCTGGTTTCTTTGTGCCCCGTACCTCCGCCGGAGGCATCCCAAGCGGGCCCCGTGACGTTAAGTTTCCTTTTGCGCGCGGGGGGAGAGCCGTTAGCGTCGCCCGAAAGATGCGCGGGGAGGGAACATGGCGCTATCGATCGGGCAGAAGGCGGGCTGGGGGCTCGCCGATATGGGCATCGTGGTCTTCGTGATCGTCAAGCAGCTCCTCGTGCTGGCGTTCCTGACCTCCTATCTTGGCGTCGATGCGGCGCTGGCGGGCGCCATCGCCACGGGCGTGCTCCTCTTCGACATGATCACCGACCCCGCCATCGGCTATCTCTCGGACCGGACCTCAAGCCGATACGGCAGGCGCTATCCGTGGATGGTGAGCGGGGCGGTTGTCCTCGCGCTGGGCACCTATCTCATGTTCGCGGTGCCGCCCGGCGGCACGCCCGCCTTCAACGCGCTCTGGTTCACCGGCTTCTTCATTCTGGCCACTGTGGGCTTCACAATGGTGGCCATCCCCTACGGCGCCACGGCCGGGGAGATGACCCAGGATGCCCGCGAACGCTCGGCCATGGTGGCCTGGCGCATGGGCTTTGCCTCGATCGGCATCCTCATCGGGGGCGCGGTGCTGCCTGCGCTGGCCGGAGGCACGCTCGCGGGCCACGCGACCGCGGCGCTCATCGTGGCGCCCGTCATCATCGGGGCGGTCTGGCTCTCGGTCTTCTTTACCCGCCGCGCGCCGCGGATCTCGCTTCCGTCGAGCGTGAGCCCCGTGCGGATGATGGGCCTCGTGATCCGGAACCGCGCCTTCGTCGTGCTCGCGCTCCTTTACGGCGTCATGACCTTCTCGGTGGCGCTGATCACGGCGGGGCTCGCCTTTGCCGTCATCTATCTCATCGAGGATACCGGTGCGACGCCGCTTTCGGGGCTCGCGGGCGCCCTCGGCGCGCTCTCGCTGCTCCTCGGGATGTTCGTCTTCGGCTCGATCCTCTCCCAGGTCGTTTGGGTGGTCCTGTCGAACAGGCTGGGCAAGACCGTCGCCCTCTGCGTGGGGCTCGTGGCCTATATAGCGCTGCTCTGCGGGCTCTACGCGGCTTTGCCCTCCACGAACGTCACCACCGTGGCCGTGCTTTTCCTCATCGCGGGCTTCACGAACGGAGCCTACCAGCAGATCCCCTGGGCCATGTACCCCGACCTCATGGACGTCACCCGGGCCGAGACCGGCGAGGCGATCGAGGGCGCGTTCTCGGCGATCTGGCTCTTTGGTCAAAAGCTCGCCAACGCCCTTGCCCCGGGGGCCATGGGGCTCATTCTCGCGCTCTGGGGCTGGCAAGCGACGACGGAAGGGCGCATCGCGCAGGTTCCCGAGGCGCTGAGCGCGCTGCACTATGCCATGACCCTCGTGCCAGCGGCGATTTTCGGCGTCTCGATCCTCGCGCTCCTCGCTCTCTATCGCCCCATGGCGGCGCGGGTGATCGCCCGGCCGTGACCCCCGGGCGCGGGTATTTTGCAAGCGTATGCAAAAATCCCTTGAGGCAGGTCGGCCATGCTCTATGCTGGGCCTGACAGCAGACAGGGAGGACGCGATGGCGCAGTATCTCAAGCGCGGAAAACCAGCCGAGGAGCGGGCCGAGGACGATGCGAAAGTGCGCGGCATCGTGGAGGGCATCCTTAGCGACATCGAGGCGCGCGGGGACGCGGCGGTGAAGGACCTCTCCGCCAAGTTCGACAAGTACGAGCCGCAGGCCTTCAAGCTCACGGCATCCGAAATCGAGGCGGCGATGCAGAAGGTGTCCAGCCGCGAGATGGACGATATCCGCTTCGCGCAGGCCCAGATCCGGCGCTTCGCGGAGGCGCAGAAAGCCTCCATGCACGACATCGAGGTGGAGACGATGCCGGGCGTGATCCTCGGCCACAAGAACATCCCGGTGAATTCCGTGGGCTGCTACGTGCCCGGCGGCAAGTTCCCCATGGTGGCCTCCGCGCACATGTCCGTGCTCACCGCGAAGGTCGCGGGCGTGAAGCGCATCGTGGCCTCCGCGCCGCCCGTGCAGGGCGCGCCGCATCCCGCCATCGTGGCCGCGATGCACGAGGGCGGGGCGGACGAGATCCTCGTCCTCGGCGGGGTGCAGGCGGTGGGCGCCATGGCCATCGGTACCGAAACCATCGCGCCCGTCGATATGCTCGTGGGGCCCGGGAATGCCTTTGTCGCGGAGGCCAAGCGGCAGCTTTTCGGGCGCGTGGGGATCGACCTCTTCGCTGGGCCCACAGAGACCTGCGTGATTGCCGACGACACGGTCGACGGTGAGATGTGTGCGACGGACCTTCTGGGCCAAGCCGAGCATGGCTACAACTCTCCCGCGGTGCTGATCACGAATTCGAAGAAGCTCGCAGAGGACACGCTCTCGGAGATCGAACGCATTCTCGAGATCCTGCCCACGGCCGAGACCGCGCGGGTGAGTTGGGAGGAATACGGCGAGGTGATCCTGTGTGACTCCTACGAGGAGATGCTCACTGTCTCCGAGGATATCGCTTCCGAGCACATCCAGGTGATGACGGACCGCGACGACTGGTTCCTCGAGAACATGACGAATTACGGCGCGCTCTTCCTCGGGCCGCGCACCAACGTCGCAAATGGCGACAAGGTCATCGGGACGAACCACACGCTGCCCACGAAGAAGGCCGGGCGCTATACCGGCGGGCTCTGGGTGGGCAAGTTCATCAAGACGCATTCCTACCAGAAGGTCACGAGCGACGAGGCGGCGACCCTGGTCGGCGAGTATGGCTCCCGGCTCTGCATGCTGGAGGGCTTCGTGGGCCATGCCGAGCAATGCAACGTCCGCGTGCGCCGCTATGGCGGGGTGAATGTGCCCTACGGCGAGGGCGCGCCCTACCGCGAGGCCGCCGAGTGATGTGGGAGTGGGTGGGCCCGCCCACCCGCGCCTTTTCGGGGGCTCTGCCCCCGGACCCCCGAGGTACAGGGCACAAAGAAGCATGGCTGAGGCGGTAGAGGCATTCGCACGGGGACTTTACGACTATTCCGGGCCGATGAACGGCTTGTCCGGGGCCGTCTGCCGGATGCCCGAGCCGTTTGGAACCCGTGACGCGGCCGGGCTTTGGGATGTGTATGCGGAGCTCGGCGCGGCCTGGCCCGATCTGGAGCGGCGGCGTTACATCTCGATCGCCGGCGTGGACGGGCAGGGTCTCCCGTGGGTTGGCGAAGCGGGCACCTATGTCGGCACCTTTGCCGGGGATTGGCTCGGCATTCCGGCCACGCGGCGCACGGTGCACATGCGCTTTCACGAGTTCTTTCGTCTCGACGGCGCGGACATCGTGGAGACGCAGTTCGGCTGGGACATCCCCGAAGTCATGATGCAGGCCCGCGCCTGGCCCATGGCGCCGTCGCTCGGGCGCAACTGGTGTGTTCCGGGGCCTGCGACCTCTGACGGGATTTCGCCTGGCGGGGAGGGAGCGGCGGCAAAAGAGCTCGTGCTCGAGATGCTTGGCGCCATGTCCCGGCACCCGGCAGAGGGCGGGCCCGAGGTCATGGAGATGGAGCGCTTCTGGCACCCGAAGATGCACTGGTACGGCCCGGCCGGGATCGGAACGGCGCGGGGCATCGCAGGCTTTCGCCGCCAGCACCAGATCCCCTTCCTGGCCGCCATGCCCGACCGCGGAAAGTATCGCGAGGAGATGGTCTACCACTTCTTCGCCGAAGGAAATTACGTGGGCGTCACGGGCTGGCCCAACATGCGCCAGACGCTGAGTAACGCGGGCTGGCTCGGGCTGCCGGGGGTGGGCCGCGAGGTCACGCTCAAGTCGCTCGATTTCTGGCGCATCGAGAACGGGCTCATCCGCGAGAACTGGGTTCTCGTTGACCTCATCGATCTCTACCAGCAGCTTGGCATCGACGTCTTCGCGCGGATGGAGGAATTGCGATGATGGAGCAGCGCGTCTCGCTCATCACGCTCGCTGTCACTGACATGGCGCGGTCCGCTGCGTTCTACGAAGCCCTGGGCTGGGAGCGGAAAGAAACAGAGGATGCGGGCATCACGGTCTTCGAGCTTCTCGGGCAGGTGCTGGGCCTCTATCCGGCCGAGGCGATGGCAAAGGACCTCGGCACCGCGGTGACGCCGGGCTTCTCGGGGATCACGCTGGGCTATAACGTCCGCGAAAAGGCGGAGGTGGCCGCGATCTGCGCGCTTGTCGTGCCAGCGGGCGGGCGGGTGCTCAAGGAACCGCACGACATTTTCTGGGGCGGGCATTCCGCCTTTGTCGCGGATCCCGATGGCTACGTCTGGGAGCTGAGCCACAACCCGTTCTCGCCGCCTGCCGAAGACGGCTCGTTCAGCTGGGGATGAGAGCGCCGCGCTCATACACCGCGCTCGAGGCGCTCGGGCGCGCGCGTCTGTCGCGGCATTTCGAGATGCGCAATTTTATGACCTCCGAGATTGCGAATTTCTACCGGCTGCAGAATTTCCCGTCCGACCCCGATCTGGCGCTTGCGGCAGGACGCAAGCTCGCCAAGCACTGCCTCGATCCGCTCGTGGAGACCTTCGGCCCCATCGACATCCGCTCGGCCTACCGCTCGCCGGAGATGAACGATTTTGGCGCGACGCAGGTGAACCCGCAGAAATGCGCGCGGAACGAGGCCAATTACGCGCATCACATCTGGGATGTGCGCGACGCCAAGGGCCGGATGGGGGCCTGCGTCTCGGTGGGCGTGCCGTGGTTTGCCGCGCAGTATCGCCGGGGGCGCGACTGGCGCGATCTGGCCTGGTGGCTCTTCGATCATCTGCCGTTCCAGGAGGTCTATTTCTTTCCGAAGAACGCGGCTTTCAACATCCATTGGCGGGAGGGCCATTTGGCCCATCGCATCCTGAGCTATGCCCGGCCCAAGGGAACGCTCTTCAAGCCGGGGATGACGCCGGACCCCGAGAGGACCCAGCGCTACGCCGATTTTCCGCCCTTCCGCGGGATCACTTATCCCGCCATCCCCGGAGACCACGATGCTGCCTAGGACCCCCTCTTTCAGGCTGGACGGAAAGCGCGCGCTCGTGCCGGGCGGCTCTCGTGGCATCGGGCTGGGCTGCGCGGCGGCGCTCGCCGAGGCGGGCGCGCATGTTGTGCTCGCGGCGCGGAGCGCGGGGCAGGTCCAGGAGGCTGCGGAGGCCTTGCAGTTGGCCGGATATGCAGCGGAGGGCGTGACGCTCGACGTCACGGATCGCGCCGCCGTTCGTGCCGTCTGCGCAGAGCCGTTCGACATTCTCTGCAACTCCGCCGGGCTCGCGCGCCACGCCGCCATGCTCGACGTGACCGAGGAGGATTTCGACGCCGTCACGGCGATAAACTTCAAGGCCGCTTTCTTTCTCGCGCAGGAGGTGGCGCGGCAGATGCCGCGCGGCGGCTCAATCATCCAGATCTCGAGCCAGATGGGCCATGTGGGCGGGGTGGACCGCAGCGTCTATGCCGCGACGAAGCACGCGGTGGAGGGGATGACGAAGAGCATGGCCATCGACCTCGGTCCGCGAGGCATCCGGGTGAACACGATCTGCCCTACCTTCATCCGCACGCCGCTGACGGAACAGACCTTTTCGAACCCCGAGCGCGTGAAATGGATCGAGGAGAAGATCAAGCTCGGCCGCGTGGGCGAGGTGGAGGACATCATGGGGGCGGTGACATTCCTCGCCTCGGACGCGGCCGCGCTCGTTACCGGCACGTCCATCCTCGTCGATGGCGGCTGGACGGCCGGATGACCCGCGCGCACGAATCTTTGCAAAAATTCGTGGCGCTGCGAGAGGCTGCGCCATGACGAAGGTCACCTCCTTCGACGTCGCCAAGCGGGCGGGGGTGTCGCAATCGGCGGTGAGCCGGGTCTTTTCCGGCGCGTCTGCCTCGAAGGCCACGCAAGCCAAGGTGCGCGCGGCCGCCGAGGAGCTGGGCTACAGGCCCAACGTGCTCGCGCGCTCGCTCATCACCGGGCGCTCGAAGATCATCGGGCTCGTCGTAGCCTACCTCGAGAATCCCTTCTACGTCGACGCGCTCGAGCGGCTCTCGAACGCGCTGCAGGCGCAGGGCTATCACATGCTGATCTTCACGGCGTCCTGGTCGTCGGATGTGGAGGCGGTGGTGCAGGAGCTGCTGGACTACCAGGTGGACGGGATCATCGCGGCCTCGGTGGCGATTTCCGACGGTCTGATGGATCGCTGTGCAGTGGCGGGGATCCCGGTCGTCCTCTTCAATCGCGGGCAGCCCGGGGGCGCGCTCACGCAAGTGACCTGCGCCAACCGCGCCGCCAGTGCGGGCATCGCCGATCACCTGGTGGCGCTCGGGCACCGCAAGATCGGGCATATCGCGGGCTGGGAAGGATCGCTCACCGGACGGGACCGGGCGGCGGGTTTTGCCGAGGGGCTGGCGCGCCACGGGCTCGAGGCGTCGGTGATCGCGGGCGATTACAGCCGGGAGCGGGCACGGGCGGCGGCCTGCGCGCTCGTGGACGAGGCAGGCGTGGACGCGATCTTTGCCGGAAACGATCACATGGCGTTTGCGGCCCTCGACGCGCTCTGCCACGAACGCGGCATGAGAGCGGGCGAGGACATCTCCATCGTGGGCTTTGACGATGTGCCCATGGCGGCGTGGTCGGCCTATGATCTGACGACGTGGCGCCAACCGTCCGGTCAAATGGTCGACGCCACCGTGGCGCGGATGATGGCGCTCATCGACGGGGATACCACGCCCCGCCGCGTGGAAATCGAGGGAGAGCTCATCGTGCGCGGCTCCACTCGCAAGAAAGGCTAGGCATGCGCGGATTTTCCAACGAGTTCGAAGACTTCCCCGACTACATCCTGAAGATCACCGAGGAGATCTGGGAGGGCCGTGGCCTCGGCGCGGCGATGAAGGCCTTCTACCACCCCGACGTGATCGTGCGCGTGCCGGCCGGCATCTCCACCGGTGAAGCGGGGATGACGCAGAACACGCTGGAGACGCTCGACGAATTCCCGGACCGCGTGCTTCTGGGCGAGGACGTGATCTGGTCCGGCTCGCCGGAGGAGGGGATGCTCTCCTCGCACCGCATCTTCTCCACGGCGACGCATCACGGCGGCAAGTTCGGCCCCGCGAGCGGCATCAAGCTGCGCTTCCGGGGGATGGCGGATTGCTATGCCAAGGACAACCAGATCAGCGACGAATGGCTGGTGCGGGATAACGGCGTCATCGCCCGCCAGCTCGGCCACACGCCCGAGGCCTTCGTGCGCACCGAGATGGAGGCAGGGCGGCCCATGGGCGCGTTCTTGCCCGAAAATGACATCACGGGACCCTATACCGGGCGTGGCAATGATGACCCCTGGGGGCACAGGTACGCCGTACTGCTCGAGCGGATCATGGGCGCGGAGATCAACGCCATCCACGAGAACTGGGACCGTGCCTGCACGCTCGAGTATCCCGGCGGGGTGAGCGCAACGGGCCGCGAGGCGGCGGATGCCTTCTGGCTCGGGCTGCGCAGCGCCTTCCCGGGCGCAGAGTTCAAGCTCCAGCACGTCATTGGGCGCGAGGACCCGCTCATGCCACCACGGGCCGCCATTCGGTGGAGCCTCGATGGCCTCCACGAGGGCTGGGGCAGCTTTGGCCGGCCCTCCGGCAAACGGGTGCATGTCATGGGGATCTGTCACGCGGAGTTCGGTCCCTGGGGCTTGCGGCGCGAATGGGTTTGCTACGACGAGCTGGCGATCTGGGCGCAGATCCTCGCCTGACCGGCGGGTGATGGCGGGCGGGTGATTCTGGGGCCCTGGGCCGCCCGGCGCAGGATCGGGGGCCCGGGCCGGATTTTCTTCCGACACTGTGACACCGGGTGTTTGCCCCTGAATCCAACGCGATACGGCCGGAGGTTCATCGTAGCGTGCCGCATCATATGGATGCCGCCTTGACGCTATCCCCAAGATTGGCCTTATTTCACGACATCTGCTGACAAGTACGGGCGCGACCACGAATTATTGAGCGCCTTGTTTCTGGGGGTCATTATGTTGACGCGTCTTTCGGCTGCTTTGGCCGGGATACTTGCCATATCTGCGGGGCTCGCAACCTCTGCCGCGGCCTGCGGCGGCACCTACACCGTGGCGCGGGGAGACTCGCTCACCCAGATCGCCAACGACCTCTACAAGGACGCGCGCAAATGGTCGGTGATCTACCAGACCAACGTGGCCCGCATCGGCGATGATCCCGAGCGGATCACGGTGGGCACACGGCTCACGCTCACCTGCATCGACGGGCTGCCCGCGGGGCTGGAGGACGGGCTGTCGCTCGACAAGATCGAGGCAGTGTCGGCACTGAGCGCGGTGCCCTTTGCTACGCCGGAGACGCGGGAGCGGATCAACCTTCTGACCGCGGATGACTATCGCCCCTTCACGGACCGCACGCTGCCCGGTGGGGGCATGTTCACCGAGATCGTAACTCGCGCCATGGAGGCTGCCGCGCCCGACGACGGCTTCGCCATTCACTGGGTCAATGACTGGGCCTCCCATCACGATCCGCTGCTCTCGCAAGCGCTCCTCGACCTCGGCTTCCCCTGGTTCAAGCCCGATTGCGCGGCCAACCCGCGCGCCGCCCGCTGCGAGACGCTCGTTTTCTCGGAGCCTGTCTTCGAGGTGCTGACGCTCCTCTTTGTCCGCACGGGCGATCCGCTCACATTCTCGAGTGACAGCGATCTTCACGGCGCGTCGCTCTGCCGCCCGGCCGGCTATTCGACCTTCATCTTCGACGAAAAGGGGCGGAACTGGCTCGCGGACGGTCACGTCTCGCTGGATATGCCGGAGACCATCGAAGCCTGCTTCGAGGGGCTCGTCGCGGACGCCTATGACGGTGTCGTGCTCAACGAGTTCACCGGGCGCGAGAAGATCAACGCGCTGGGCCTCGCCGGGCAGGTGGAGGTCGCCGCCGGGCGGCCCATCGCCATCGACGGGCTCCACATCGTCGCGCACAAGGCGCATCCCGAGGCAGACGAGCTCATCGCGCTCGTCAATGCTGGCCTCGCCGAGATCAAGCGCGACGGGACCTACCAGCGCACCATCGACACGCACATGACCCGGATCTGGGCAGAATTGGCGGGCTCCTGATGGGACATGTTCGCCATGCCGCCGCTGTGACGCTCGCGCTCCTCGGGGCGCCCGCCGCCGCTGACTGCGTCACCGCGCGGCACGTGGTGGCACCCGGTGAAACGATCTTTACCATCGCGGAGGGCTACTACGGCGCGCTCGAGCGCTGGTCGCTGATATACTACGCCAATGTCGAGGCGCTGGCAGACCCCCTCGACATCCCTGAGGGGACGGCGCTCGCCATCCCGTGCCCGCCCGGGGGCGAGACATTCGCCATGGAAACGACGCCCTTCACGCCCGACGCAGCGGAGATACGGCTTCTCACCGGGAGCAACTTCGCCCCCTTCACGGACCGCGACTGGCCGCTCGAAGGGATGGTCACGGAGCTCGTCGTGGCCGCTCTGGAAAAGGCGCCGGACGCCGTCAGCTTCTCCATCGACTGGAACGACGATTGGTCGGCCCATCTCGCGGCGCTGGATGACGCGGAGTTCGACATGGGCTTCCCCTGGGCGAGGCCCGATTGCGCCGCCATGGCCGAGCACCCGCACTGCGTGGCCTTTCACTTTTCCGATCCGGTCGTGGAGCTTCTGAGCCTGCTCTTCGTTGCGGAGGGCTCGGACCTCGTCTTTGAAGAGGACGGCGATCTCCATGGACAGACGCTCTGCCGCCCGGCGGGGCTTGCGACCTTCGATCTCGATAGCGCAGATCGCCGCTGGCTCACGGAAGGCCTCGTCGCGCTCGAGACCCCTGCCACGGCGCGGGATTGCTTCGATCTTCTGAGCGCCGGGGCGGTGGATGCCGTGGCACTCAACGAGTTCACCGGCTGGACGACCCTCACGGAGATGGGCCTGCGGGGCGCGGTCGCGCCGCTCCCCCGGCCGCTCGGTGTCGAGGGGCTCCACGTCATCATTCCAAAGCGGCACTGGCGCGGCACCACGCACCTTTACCGCATCAATGCTGGGCTCGCGCGGCTGAAGGAGAGCGCGCGCTACGACGAGATCGTCTCGCGTCACTTGGGGGTGTTCTGGGATCGGGTGAACTGATCTTTCCATGAGCATCATGGCCGCGCGTTGCAGCCCGCGCGTCCAGACTGCGAGATGAAGCGCCACCCCGTTTGCAGCCCGGGGTGGCGCTTTTTCTTTGGGCTTGAGGGGCGCGGCGCGGGCGGTAAGGTGGCCCCAAAAGAGGAGAGGCAGATGATCAAGACGACCCATGTGGGCAGCTTGCCGCGAACCCAGAAAGTGGTGGATTTCATCTTCGCCCGCGAGAACGGCGCGGCCTATGACGAGGCCGAGTTTCAGGCGGCGATGACGGAGGCTTGCGCAGAAACGGTACGGCGGCAGGTGGCCGCGGGTGTGGGCGTGGTGAGCGATGGCGAGACCTCGAAGATCAGCTATGCCACTTACGTGAAGGATCGCTACACCGGCTTTGGCGGAGACAGCCCGCGCAACGCGCCCGCCGATCTGAAGCTCTTTCCCGGCTTTCTGAAGCGGCTCGCCGATGATGGCGGCACGCCGCAATACGCGCGGCCCATGTGCGTGGGGCCGGTGGCGTCAAAAGGGCAGGGCGAACTCGAGATCGACATCGCGAACCTCAAGGCCGGGATGGCCGCCCATCGCGCCGAAGAGGGCTTCATGAATGCGGCCTCGCCCGGGGTGATCTCGCTTTTCCTGCAGAACGATTATTACCCCACGCGGGAGGAATACCTCGCCGCGCTCGCCGACGCCATGCGGGAGGAATACCGCACGATCGTGGACGCGGGCCTCTACCTGCAGCTCGATTGCCCGGACCTCGCGCTTTCGCGGCACATGCTCTTCGCCGACCTGACGGACGCGGAATTCCTGAAGATCGCGGCGAGCCACGTGGAGGCGTTGAACCACGCACTCGACGGCATCGATCCGTCCCGCGTGCGGGTGCATATCTGCTGGGGCAATTACGAGGGCCCCCATGTCTGCGACATCGACATGGCGAAGGTCTTTTCGACCTTCATGTCGGTGAATGCGGCGCAGCTCCTCTTCGAGACGTCCAATCCGCGCCACGCACATGAATGGACCGTCTTCCGCGATCGCGCGGGGGAGATCCCGGAAGACAAGGTGCTCGTGCCCGGCGTCGTCGATTCCACCACGAACTTCGTGGAGCATCCCGAACTCGTGGCCGAGCGCATCGCGAAGTTCGTTGGCATCGTGGGGGCGGAGCGCGTGATCGCGGGCTCCGATTGCGGCTTCGGCACCTTCGCGGGTTTCGGCGCCGTGGACCCGGATATCGCCTATGCCAAGCTTGGCGCGCTTGCCGAGGGGGCCGAGCTCGCGAGCGCGCGGCTCTGAGATGGAGCCCGTCGTCTTTCTGCCGGGCATGATGTGCGATGCCCGTCTTTTCGCGCCCCAGCTCAACGCGTTGAGCCGGGAGCGGGCGGTCATGGTCGCGCCGGTTTGCGTGGGTGACCGGATCGAGGAGATCGCCTCCAACGTGCTCACCTCGGCCCCGGCGAAGTTCGCGCTCTGCGGGCTCTCCATGGGGGGCATCGTCGCGATGGAGGTGATCCGCCGGGCGCCTGACCGGGTGACGCGGATCGCGCTGATGGACACCAATCCGCTCTCCGAGACGCCCGAACGCGCGGCGGCGCGGGAGCCCCAGATCGTGCGCGTGAAGGCGGGGAGGCTGCGCGAGGTGATGCGTGACGAGATGAAGCCGCAATACCTCGCCCACGGGCCGCACCGCCGCGAGATCCTCGACCTGTGCATGGATATGGCGGAGACGTTGGGGCCGGAGGTGTTTCTCCACCAGTCGCGCGCGCTGCAACGGCGGCGGGACCAGCAGAGCACGCTGCGCAAGATCAAGTGCCCGGCTCTGGTCCTGTGCGGCGCGGAAGATGCGCTCTGCCCGCCCGAGCGGCACAAGTTCATGGCCGAACTCATCCCCTACAGCAGCTTCAAGCTGGTGGAGGGGGCCGGGCACCTGCCCCCGCTGGAGCAGCCGGAGGCGACGACCGAGCTCTTGCGCAGCTGGCTCAGGCAGCCTCTCGTCCTGCAATAGCGCGCCGGGGCGGGCCTCGGGCAAACCCCGCTTCGTAGCGGCTTACTCAAGCCGCCTTCAAAGCACCTTTGCATCAGGCGGCGTTCTTGTTGGCGGCGCGGGCGGGCTTCTTCCGCGCGTTCTGATCGATGAATTCCAGAACGAGAGGCCGGATGTTGTTGCGCCAGCTCTTGCCGGCGAAGATGCCGTAATGCCCTGCGCCAGGCTCGAGATGGGCCGCCTTCTTTGCCTCCGGCAGCCCTGTGAGAAGCTCCAGCGCCGCGAGGCACTGCCCGGGGGCCGAGATATCGTCCTTCTCGCCCTCCACGATCTTCACCGCCACGTCCGTGATCTTCGAGATATCGACCTTGCGGCCTGCCACGGTGAACGTGTTCTGCGCGATGTGGCGCTCCTTGAAGACGCGCTCGACGGTGGAGAGATAGAATTCCGCCGTCATGTCCATCACCGCGAGATACTCGTCGTAGAACGCGTTGTGGCGGTCATGGTCGGAGGCCTCCCCCTGGGCCGTGCGCATGATCTGGTCGTAGAAGCTCTTGGAATGCGTGTCGGCGTTCATCGACATGAACGAGGCCAGCTGCAGCAGGCCGGGATAGACCATGCGGCCCACGCCCTTGTACTTGAAGCCCACGCGCTGGATCATCGTCTCTTCGAGCTGGCCCATGGTCACGCGGCGTCCGAAATCAGTGACATCGGTGGCGGCTGCATCGGGATCGATCGGGCCGCCGATGAGCGTCAGCGAGGCCGGTTGCGCCTTCGGGTCGTCTTCGGCGAGGTAGGCTGTCGCCGCAAGCGCGAGCGGCGCGGGCTGGCAGACGGCGATGACATGGGTGTCGTGGCCCAGCGCCTTCATGAACTCCACCAGATAGAGGGTGTAATCCTCCACGTCGAACTTGCCCTCGCTCACGGGGATGTCGCGGGCATTGTGCCAGTCCGTGATGTAGACCTCGCAATCCGGCAGGAGCGAGGTGACCGTCTTTCGGAGAAGTGTCGCGTAATGGCCCGACATGGGCGCGACCAGAAGCACCCGGCGCTTCTGCGGCTTCCGGCCCTGCACGGCGAAATGGATAAGATCGCCAAAGGGCTTTTCGACCACCGTCTCGATGGAGATCAGGTGATCCTTGCCGTCAGCCATAGAGATCGAGGCGAGGCCCCAATCGGGCTTGGCGACCATGCGCGCGAAGGTGCGCTCCGTCACCTCGCCCCAGGCTGCCATCCACTGCACCATCGGATTTGGCACCATGGCCAGCGCGGGGTAGGAGCCCAGCGCCTTGGCCGTCGCGCCCAACCATTCGTTGGTGTTGCGGGCGGATTCCATGAGGTCGTAGCTCATCATGTAGCGCATCGTCTGGCCCCCCTTAGGCCGTGTCCCATCTCCCAGGTGCCCCTTATTTTCGGGACTTGTCTTGGACCTGCCTGCTCGAACGGGTAGTACTAGAGGTCAGACCAACAGTCGCGTATCGGCGCCTCGTGATCCGGGCGCCCAGCGATTATGCTGCAAGTGCAAACTAGGCCGAAGTAGTTGAGAAAGCAATGAAGAACGACACCGACTTCACGCCATCCGAGAAACTCACGGCAAATCTGGAGCGCGTCGATCAGCTCACGAAACGGCTGGTTGCGGCGCTTTCGGAGAAAAAGGAACCCACGCCGCAAGCGCTTCAGGGGCCCAACCAGGAGCTCTTCATGCGGGCGGCCACCGCCTACATGGCGGAGATGATGGCCAACCCGGCGAAGATCATGGAGCACCAGGTGGGCTTCTGGACGAAGTCGGTGAAACACTACGTGGAAGCGCAGGCCGCGCTCTCGCAGGGCAAGATCCAGGCGCCGAAGGATGACACGCCCTTCGACCGGCGCTTCCAGAACCCGCTCTGGGACACGCATCCTTATTTCAACTTCCTCAAGCAGCAATACATGCTCAACGCCGAAGCAGTGGGGCAGGCGATCCAGGACATCGAGCATCTCGAGCCGCGCGAGAAGCGGCGCGTGGAGTACTTCTCGCGCCAGATCATCGACATGTTCTCCCCGTCGAATTTCCTCGGCACCAACCCCGAGGCCCTTGAGCGGGCGGTTGAGACGGAGGGCGAGAGCCTTGTGAAAGGTCTCGAAAATCTCGTGGCTGACATTGAGGCCAACCACGGCGATCTCATGGTCACGCTCGCGGACAAGGACGCTTTCGTGGTGGGAGAGAACCTTGCGACGACGCCGGGCCGTGTCGTCTTCCAGAACCGGATGTTCGAGCTCATCCAATACAGCCCGACGACGGACGAGGTGGAAAAGACCCCGATCCTGATCTTCCCGCCATGGATCAACAAGTTCTACATCCTCGATCTCAAGGCGCAGAATTCGCTGATCAAGTGGCTGGTGGATGAAGGGCACACCGTCTTCATGGTGAGCTGGGTGAACCCCGGGCATGATTATGCCGAGGTGGGGATGCTCGATTACGTCGAAGAGGGCTACGAGACAGCCATCGCCGAGGTGAAGAAAAAGGCGCGCGTCAAGAAGGTCAATGTCGTGGGCTACTGCATCGCCGGAACGACGCTGGCGCTCACGCTCGCCCGACGTGCCAAGCGCGAGATGACCGATGATATCAACTGCGCCACGTTCTTCACGACGCTCACGGACTTCTCCGACCAGGGCGAGGTGGGCGTGTTCCTGAACAACGATTTCATCAACGGGATCGAGGCCGAGTGCCAGCGGACGGGGCTGCTTGAATCCATCTACATGGCGCGGACCTTCTCCTATCTCCGTTCCAACGACCTGATCTATGGCCCGGCCATCAAGAGCTACATGATGGGGGAAGCGCCGCCCGCCTTCGACCTGCTCTATTGGAACGGGGATTCCACGAACCTGCCGGGCAAGATGGCGGTGGAGTATCTCCGGGGGCTTTGCCAGGACGATCTCTTCGCCAATGGCGGCTTCAAGCTGGGCGATGATACGCTCTACCTCCAGGAGGTGAATGTGCCGCTCTGCGCCATCGCCTGCGAAACAGATCACATCGCCGCCTGGAAGAGTTCGTATTACGGCGTCCAGAAGATGAGCAGCACCGACAAGACCTTCATCCTCTCGCAGTCAGGGCATATCGCGGGCATCGTGAACCCGCCGTCGAAGAAGAAGTACGGGCACTACATCAACCCCGACCTGAAGCGCGCGGCAGACCCCTGGAAGGACGGGGCCGATTTTGTCGAGGGGTCGTGGTGGCCGCGCTGGAGCGCTTGGCTCAAGGACCGGTCAGACGGGACTGTGAAGGCGCGGATTCCGGGGGGCGCAAAGGAAAAAGAGCTGCCCGCAGCCCCCGGCACCTACGTGACGGCCGAACCAACCAGCTGATTTGAATAGATAATTTCCGAGAAGCAGATTTTTGCTGCAGTGCAGCAAAAATACTTGAAATGCTGCGTTGCAGCGCGTATATTCTTTGCAGACGCAGAAAGCCGGGATGGTCCCGGGAGCGACTGAAAGGACCGTACAATGGCCAAGCAAGCACAAGATTTCTCCGCCATGTTCAAGGACATGATGGGCGCATTCCCCGTGGATACCAAAGCCATGGAAGATGCCTTCAAGACCTCCACCACGCTGTCTGAGAAGATGGCTGCCGTAACCCTCGACGCCGCTGAGAAGTCCACCGAGATTTCCGCCAAGTGGACGAAAGCCACCATCGGCAAGGTGTCCGACGTCACGAAGGCGAAGCCCGAGATGGCGGACTACGGTAAAGCGATGACGGATTTCGCATCTTTCTCCGCTGAGACCGCAGCTGAGCACATGGCAGCCTTCGCTGAGGTCGCCAAGAAGGTGCAGATGGATACCGTCGAGCTCATGCTCGCCGCAGGCAAGGACATGACGGACGAAGCCACCGCCGCCGTCAAGAAAGCCACCGACGACGTCACCGCGGCAACGAAGAAAGCCACGGCGAAGTAATAATCAGGTTTCCTGAACACGCCGCACATCCTCCCAATTGCGGTGTGATACCTGGGCGGGCCGAAGGTTACCTTCGCCCGCCCTCTTTTTGTTTGGACATTCTGCACCGGCGCGGTAGCGTTCTGCACCGCCGCGAAGTTTGGCGGGCGTTTTCGGGAGGAGATGCGCTTCATGACGAAAAAGGACGCGCCTCTGCTGATCAAGCGCTACGCGAGCCGAAGGCTCTACAATACCGAGACATCCGATTACGTGACGCTCGAAGACATCGCCGCCTTTATCCGCGAGGGCCGGGATGTGAAAATCGTGGATCTGAAATCCGGGGACGACCTGACCCGGCAGTACCTTCTTCAGATCATCGCTGACCATGAGTCAAAGGGTGAAAACGTCCTGCCGGTGACCGTGCTCCAGGACCTCGTGCGCACCTACACCACGCAGGCGACGAGCGTCGTGCCGCAGTTCCTCGCGGCGAGTTTCGAGATGCTGCGCGATGGCCAATCCAAGATGATGGACCAGATGGGCGCCATGAACCCGATGGCGACGATGCCCGGCTTCGAGGCCATGAAGGCGCAGCAGGAGGCCTTCATGAAGGCCATGACCGGCGGCGTGTCCGGCTGGTCGGCGCCCGCGTCCGAAGGCGATGAGGAGTCCGGCGAAGACCTCGACGCGATCAAGAAGCAACTGGCGGAGCTCCAGGACAAGCTGGCCAAGCTCTGAGACCCGTGCGCGTCGCGCCCCGGACGTGATCCGGAACCTCCCTGTATTATAGAATGATGTTGAGGACTGCACCTTGGGGTGCCGCGTCTTGAGGAGCCAGAGGCCCCGGGTCAGGCCCGGGGCGTGAGGGCCCCGGTCAGGCCACGTCGAGGAAGACTTGTGTTAGGGCCGCGTCGAGCTTTGTAAACATCTCGTCCATTTGGCTGTCGGTCATGATGAATGGCGGGCAGAGGACGATGGCCTGCCCCAGAGGCCGGCAGATCAGCCCCTGATCCGTGCAGGCATTGGCGATACGCTCCGAGACGCTGAGATGCCCCTCGAACGGCGTCTTCGTCGCCCGGTCGCGCACGGCCTCGAGCGCGCCCATGAGGCCCTTTCCGCGCACCTCGCCGATATTTTCATGCCGCGCCATGATGTCGGCCATACCCGCCTCGAAGCGGGGCGTGAGTGCGCGGGCCTGATCCATGAGGCCTTCGCCCAGGATGAGATCGATCGCCTTCAAGGCAATGGCCGCGCCCACCGGGTGCCCGGACGCCGTGAACCCGTGGGGGAACTCCTCGATGGCCTCGGAGGCAGCTTGCAGGCGCGCCGTGAGCTCCGGCCCGAGAATGACGGCCCCCATGGGGAAGAAACCCGCCGTGAGGCACTTCGAGGAGATGATGGCGTCGGGCATGAAGCCATAGGTCTCGCAGCCCCAGGTCTCGCCCGTGCGTCCGAAGCCGCAGATCACCTCGTCGGATATGAGCGGAATGCCGTGCGCCTTCAGGATCGGCTGGATCGCCTGGAAGTAGCCGGCGGACGGCGGGATGACCCCGCCCGCGCCCATCACCGGCTCCGCGAAGAAGCCTGCGATGGTCTCTGCCCCCTCGCGCGCGATGAGATCCTCAAGCTCCCGTGCGAGGCGGGCCGTGAACGCGGCCTCGTCCTCGCCGTCCTGCGCTTCGCGCCAGTAATGCGGGCAGGTGAGGTGATGAAACTCGGGCAGCGGCAATCCGAAAACGCTGTTATAGGGCTTGCCCGTCATGGAGGCCGAGACCGCCGTCACGCCATGATAGGCATTCTTTCTCGTGATGATCTTGCGCCGCGCGGGCTGGCCCTCGGCCCCGGCGAGGAACCAGAGCATCTTGACCATCGTGTCGTTCGCCTCCGATCCGCTGTTGGTGTAAAAGACCTTGCCCGTCTCGAAGGGCGAGACCTCCACCAGCCGCTCTGAGAGCGCCACGGTCTCCTCGGCCATGCGCCCAAAAAAGGCGTGGTAGCCGGGGAACTTGGCGTAGGCGTCCTGCGCGGCTTTCGTGAGCCCCGGGTGATCGAAGCCCGCCACCATGTTCCATAGGCCGGAATTGGCGTCGAGATACTGGCGCCCGTGGACGTCGCGCACATAGGGGCCCGAGCCGCCCGTGAGGACGACGGCGCCACGGTCGGCGATGGTGGGGAGGTCTGTGAAGCCGTAGAGGCTCACGCGGTCAGCGCGGGCTTCCCAGCTGTTGGGGGCATGGTCTTTCATGATCTTTTTCCTGGCGCTGGTGGCGAGAGCGGGTGCCTCCGGCGGAGGTACGGGGCACAAAGAAGCGGGGGCTCAGCGCGCAGGCGGGGCTTTGAACCAGGACCAGGCGGAGGTGTTGCGGAACGGATTGCTCATAGCCCAAGCCTATCACGCAAACTGTACCAGGTCATCGCCAGAGTGAGGAGCGGCGCCCGTGAGCGTGCCCCGCCGGGGAAGGGCGGGCAGGGGAGGCGCGCGAGCGTCTCGAAGCGGCCGCGGTCGCCCATGATGGCCTCCGCGAGGGTGCGGCCGGCGATGGCGGTGAGCGCGACGCCGTGCCCGGAAAAGCCGCCCGCGGCCCAGAGCCCGGGCGAGAGCTCCCGAACGAGTGGGACGCGGCGCAGCGTGATGCCCAGCGTGCCCCCCCAGACATAATCGATCCGCGCCTCGGCGAGCTGGGGGAAGAGGTGCAGCATCCGCTGGCGCAGGCGGGTGGTGATGTCCTTCGGGAACCCGATCCCGTAATTCTCGCGCCCGCCGAAAAGCAGGCGGCCATCTTCGCTCAGACGGAAGTAGTTCACGACGAAGCGGTCATCGGCGACGGCGATGTCCTGCGACAGGACGGCGGACGGATTTGGCAGAGGTTCCGTGGCGGCGATGAAGCTGTTGATCGGGCAGATGCGGGCCGCGTAGCCGGGCTCCAGCAGGGGCATGTAGCCGTTGCCTGCGAGGACGAGCGTGTCGGCGGTCAGGCTGCCCTGCGGGGTATGGAAGGTGGTGCGGTCGATGCGCTCCACCGGGCTCATCTCATAGATGGTGACCCCTGCGGCTTCCGCCTCCCGCGCCAGTGCGAGGCAATAGCGCAGCGGGTGGACGTGGCCTGCGTCGCGGTCGATCGTGCCACCCTTGTAGACGGGCGAGCGGACGACATCGCGGAAGGCGTCGCCCTGCAGCGACTCGGTCTCGAAGGCGTAGTGCTGCGAGAGGTGCTCCGCCTCCTCGAGAATGTCGCGCAGTTCGGAGGGTTTCCACGCGCCATGCGCCACGCCGGGGGTGAACCGCGCCTCGGGCGCGGAGGCGGCGCAAAAGTCGCGCACCATGGCCTTGGCTTCCATGGAGAGGTCCCACAGCCCCCGGGCGGCGTCACGGCCAAGCTCCTTTTCCAGCGTCTGCTGGTCGATGTTGAAGCCCGAGCCCACCTGTCCGCCATTGCGCCCCGACGCGCCGAAGCCCGCGCGGTGTGCCTCGATGACCGCCACGTGCACGCCCTTCCGGGCGAGTTCCAGCGCGCAGGTGAGGCCGGTGAAGCCCGCGCCGAGGATGGCGACGTCAGCTTTAGCGTGGCCCTGCAAGGCCAGTCGCGGCGCGGGGATATCGGCAGTGGCGGCGTACCAGGAGGCCGGGAACCGCCCCGGCGCGTCGTTGCGAAAGAGCGGGTTCATACGTTGGTGAGCAGGTGCTCCCGCTCCCACGGCGAGATGACTTCGAGGAACTCGTCGTACTCGCTGCGCTTCACGATGGAATAGACGCGGGCGAATTCGGGGCCGAGGATCTCATGGAGCGCGGTGGCCTCGTCGAAGAGGTCGAGCGCGCGGCCGAGATCGCGGGGGATGTCGCCCTCGCCTTCGTAGGCATCCCCGCGGAATTGGCGGCTGGGGCGTTCCTCGTTCTTGAGCCCGAGAAGCCCCGCGGCGAGGGAGGCCGCGATGCCGAGGTATGGATTGCAGTCCATCCCGGCGAGGCGGTTTTCCACGCGCCGGGCCGCGGGCTCGGAGACGGGGATGCGGATGCCGGTGGTGCGGTTGTCACGGCCCCATTCGAGATTGATCGGCGCGGCGTGATCTTTGACATAGCGCCGGTAACTGTTCACGTAGGGCGCCTGGAGCGCGATCACGGCGGGCAGGTGGGTCTGGAGCCCCGCGATGAAGTGATAGAAGGCGTCCGTCTCGCCGCCCTGGGGGCCGGAAAAGATGTTGTTGCGCTCGGCGTCGAGGAACGAGTGGTGGATGTGCATCGCGCTGCCGGGCTCTCCGGCGATGGGCTTGGCCATGAAGGTGGCGTAGCAATTGTGCTTGAGCGCGGCCTCCCGGATCATGCGCTTGTAGAAGAAGACCTCATCGGCGAGTTTCACAGGGTTTCCGTGGCGCAGGTTGATCTCCACCTGGCCGGCGCCGCCCTCCTGGGTGATGCCGTCGATCTCGAGCCCCATCAGCTCGGCATAGTCGTAGATGTCGTCGATGACGGGGCCGTACTCGTCCACCGCCGACATGGAATAGGCCTGCCGCGCGGCCGCCGGGCGGCCCGAGCGGCCCATCATGGGCTCGATGGGGCGGGCCGGATCGAGGTTCGGCGCCACGAGGAAGAATTCCATCTCCGGCGCCACCACGGGCGTCAGGCCCATGGCCTCGTATTGCGCGCAGACATGCTTGAGCACGTTGCGCGGCGAAAACGGAATGGGCGCGCCCTTACGGTCCTCGGCATCATGGATGATCTGCACGGTCCAATCGGCTGTCCAGGGCGCGGCGGTGGCGGTGGAGTAGTCGGGCTTCAGGATCATGTCGGGCTCGGTGAAGCCCTCTTCGCCCGCCGCCTCGCCCCAGCCGCCCGTGATCGTCTGAAAGTAGATCGAGTTGGGCAGGTAAAACGCGCCCTGCTTGTCGAATTTGGAGGCGGGCACCGCCTTGCCGCGGGCGATGCCGGGCAAGTCGGCGATGATGCATTCCACCTCGTCGAGCCGATGATCCTGCAGGTATTTCTGCGTGACGGCGGGGCAGTCCTTGAGCCAGGGATTCATGGCCGCGCCTCCTTGAGGAAGCGTGCGAGGCGCGCGGCGATCCGCGGCTCGTCGCCCATGGAGCGGAGCATCTCCTGCGCCATGGTGATCTTGTCCCGCGGAAAGATCGGATCGGCACCGCGCGTCGCGAGATAGGTGGCGAGCACGTCGTTCCCGATCTCGGGATGGGGCTGCACGGTCATGATGTGGTCGCCATAGGTCATCGCGGCGTTGGCGCAGAAGGGGGATTGGCCCACGACGCGGGCCTCCTTGGGGCGCTCCACGACCTGGTCCTGGTGCCAGGCGTTCAGGTGCACGTCATCGCCGTCGATGACGTAGCCGTGGCGCCCGATGGCCCATCCGCCGGAGAATTTCTCCACGCGTCCGCCCAACGCCTGCGCGATGATCTGGTGGCCGAAGCAGATCCCCACCATGGGTTTGAGCGCGGCATGGGCGTCCCGGATGAAGGCCTCGAGCGGTGGGATGAAGGCGTGATCCTCGTAGGCCCCGTGTTTCGAGCCGGTGATGAGCCAGCCCTCGGCGCTATGGATCGTCTCGGGAAAGACCATGTCCACGACGTTCCACGTCGTGAAGCTGAGCCCGTGGCCCTCGAAAAGGCGCAGGAAAAGATCGTCGAAATCGCCGTGCTCGGCCGCGACCTCGGGCGGAGTGTGGCCGCATTGCAGGATGCCGATATGCATGGATCACCTGTGAGTTTCCGAGCGAAGATAGGCGCGGATCGGGGGGAAGGGAAGCCGGGCCCTGCACGCCCCGGCCCTGCAAGCACCGGCTCTGGCGCCGGGGCCTCTGCCGTCCCTTAAGAGCGAGGCCCTTGGTCAGGCCCGGGGCGGGAATGCATCACCTCAGACCGTTTCGAGAAGCGCCTGGACGAGATCGCTTTCGGAGAGCTGCGCACATCGGGCGAAGTCCTGTCTCTTGGTGCGCGTGAGACCGTCGAGAAGGGCGGGGTGGAAAATCCGCGCCATGACGGGCTCTGACAGGGCCTCGATGGCGGCGGGCAGGTCCGGCGCGAGGCCGCGGTCGGATTGGGCATAGGCATTGCCCTTAGCGGGCGCCGGTGGCTCCGCGGCGTCCTCGATCCCTGTGATCGCGGCGCCGAGGATGGCGGCGAAGAGGAGGTAGGGGTTCACGTCTCCCCCCGCCACGCGATGCTCCAGCCGCCGCGCGGCGGGCGGGCCCGACGGCACGCGCACGGCCACCGTGCGGTTGTCGTAGCCCCAGCTGGCGGTGGTGGGCGCATGGGCATTGTCGACGAAGCGCGCGTAGCTCGGCAGGTGCGGCGCGAAAAGGACGGTCGAGGCGCGGAGCGCGGCGAGCGTGCCCGCGATGGCGTGGCGGAGCGTGGGCATGCCATCTGGGCCGCCATCGTCGAAGACATTCGCGCCGGAGGCATCGAGCACCGAGGCGTGGAGATGGAGCCCGTTCCCGGCATCCTCCGAGAAGGGCTTGGCGAGAAACGTGGCCGAGAGCCCGTGATTGCGGGCGGTGCCCTTGATGAGTTCTTTCAGGAGGATCGCGTCCTCGGCGGCCGTCATGGCGGGCCCATGGTCGAGCGTGACCTCGAACTGGCCCAGTCCCGATTCCGACGTGATCGTGAGCGCTGCGAGGCCCATATCGGCGGCGCCGGCCTCGACATCGTTGAAGAAGGCCTCGAACCCGTCGAGCTGGCGCAGCCCGAGGACCTGCGGCGACAAAAGCCTGCGCCCCGAGCGCGGGTTCACCGGGGCCGCGAGCGCGCCGTCGAGTTCCACGAGGTAGAATTCGAGCTCCACCGCGCAGTGGGCGCCCCAGCCCCGATCGGCGTAGCGCGCGAGGATGCGGTCGAGAGCCCTCCGCGGATCGCCCTCGAAGGGGCGTCCATCCTCGTGATGCATGGACGAAAGCTGCAGCGGCGGGCGATGGGCCAGCCAGGGCAGCGGCACGGGATCGCGGGGAGCGGGCAGGAGCGTTCCGTCCGCATCGCCCGAGGCGAAGACGAGGGGACTGTCATCGATATCAAAGCCGAAGATATCCACGTTGAGCGCGGAATAGGGCATGCGCATGGGCTGCCCGAGCTTGCCGCGCGGCACGCGCTTACCCCGCAAGAGACCGTTGAGATCCACTGCCGCGATCCGCGCGGAGGTGCTTTCCCCGCTCACCGGATCATCGTGGGGCGGAAGCGCAACCGCCGCCGCGCCGCTTGTGGCAGATGCTGATTGAGGCGCTTGTTGATCAGGCCCATCACGAAGATCAGGACGAGCGTCACGAGAACAAAGTAGAAGGCGAGGATCGGGTAGGGCATGAAGGGGTTGAAGGTCTTGTCGGCGAAATACTGCGCGTAATAGAGCGCGTCCCCTTGCTGGCGCTGCGCGGGAAAGCCCGAGAGGAAGACGAGCGTCGTGGCGTGAAAGAGGAAGATCGCCTCGTTCGTGTAGGCAGGCCAGGCCAGGCGCAGCTGCGTGGGCCAGATGATGCGCCGGAAGCGCGTGACGCCCGACATGCCGTAGGCATCGGCGGCCTCCACTTCGCCGCGGGGCACCGACTTCAGCGCGCCGTAAAAGATCTCCCCGGAATAGGCGGCGGTGTTGAGGAAGAGCACGATCAGCGCCCCTGCCCAGGCGGAAGTGAGCCAGGGGAGGATCTCGGCATTCTTCAGTTCAAGGAAGATGAAGTAGGCGAGAAAGAACTGGATGAAGAGCGGGGAGCCCCGGAAAACGAGGATGAACCAGTCGGCAGGCTTGGCGATCCACGGTTTAGCGGAGGCCTTGCCCACGGCGACGAGGTTGGCCAGCACGAACCCGGCGAGAAGCGCGATGAGGCCGAAGTAGATGTTCCAGATGAGCCCCGAGCCGATGAGCGTGAAATGCTGGCACAGCGTGAAATCATCGCGCGGCAGCAGGCGCTCGCCGTAGCCGAGGCTGCGGAAGGCATAGGCCTGAACTGTCTCCCAACAGGTCATCGAGCCCTCGCGCGTCCCGGGCCTGCCCCGGGACCTCCTGCTCGGGCAAAGAGGCCCCGGGGCAGGCCCGGGGCGTGTTTCTCCCCGCCCCTCACCTCGCGCCCAAGGTCGCCTGGCCCCGGCTGAGGCGGCGGTTGATCCGGCCCAGCACCCGCTCTGAGACCCGCGTGAACGCGAGGTAGAACACCAGCAGGAAGAGGAAGTACCACAGCCGCCAATCCCCGTGCGGATAATCCGAGAAGCGCGCCAGCTGCGTCCCGCCTAGTTCGCGCGCCCAGTAGACGATGTCCTCGACGCCGAGCAGGAAGAGGAGCGGCGTGGCCTTGATCAGGACCATCCAGAGGTTCGACAGGCCCGGCAGCGCGAAAACCCACATCTGCGGCACGGTGATCCTCCAGAAGGCCTGCCGCGCGTTCATGCCATAGGCCTCGGCCGCCTCGATCTGGCCCCGAGGGACAGCGTTCATCGCGCCGAAAAGGACATTGGCGGCAAACGCGCCGAAGACGATCGCGAAGGTCAGGACCGCGAGAAAGAAGCCGTAGACTTCGTGCTGCCATTGCGGGGCCGTCGAGAGCGGTAGCTTCGCCTCGGCGCAGACGATGAAATCATTTCCCTGGCGGATGGGGTCGGTCCAGTCCGGGCAAAGCGCCTGGTGGCGCAGCCACTCAAAGCCCTGGTCGAGCGCGATCACGAAAAAGAGGAAGAAGGCGATGTCCGGGACGCCCCGTACCACCGCGATATAGGCCTTCCCGAGCCAGCGCACCGGTGCGATCCGCGAGCGTGCCGCCGTGGCCCCGCCGAAGCCGAAAGCGAGCGCCGCCGGCGCAGTGATGCCGAGGAGCACGAAGACCGTCAGGAAGGACCAGTAGAAGAGCGCGTGCTTGCCGGTGGTGAAGTAGCACGCAAACCAGCGCAGCGTCTCCAACTGGGCAGGGTCGGCGCAAAACTCAAACATGCTCGCGCTCGCGCTCCGGGCCCGCGATATCCACGGAAAAGTAGGTGCGCCCGGCGGTCTGCACGATGGTGCAGTCCGGTGGTATACGCGGCCCACCGGCCTTCGCTTCGGCCACCTCCACGAGGTGGGCGCCGGTTTCCGCGAAGAGCTGCGAGACGGCGTCTTCCAGGGCGGACATATCATCCACGCGCGCCGCGACATGGGTATAGAAATGCCCCGCGTCGTCTCGGCCCTCCACGAGGGCCGAGACATGGCTCCGCGGCCAACCGCGAAGCCAGGCTTTCAATCGCCCGAGATGTGTATCGGGCAAGATCATCAGAAGGTGGAGGACACTTCCCACTTCGTGATCAGCGCGTTGAGCGAGCCGTCGTCCTTCATGGACTGGATCGCCGCGTTGAACGTCTCGCGCAGCTCGCCGTCGCTTTCGCGGATGCCCATGCCCACGCCGCCGCCGATCATCTCCTGCTGCTCGAGCAGCACGAGGCCTGCATCTTCGGCCGCGATGGGCGCGAGGAAGGAGCTGTCGGCGAGGACGGCATCGGCTTCGCCGTTGCGCACGGCCGCGATGGTGTCTTCCGGCGTCGCGAATTCGAGGACGGTCACGCCCTTCTCCGCGAGGAACGCCGCCTGGATCGTATTGACCTGCGCGGCCACGACGCCGCCGTCGATATCGGCGTCAGCGGAGGCGGCGAGGTAGCCCGACGGGTCCGGCGGGGTGTAGCCCATCGTGAAGTCGATCACCTCGTCGCGCTCGTCGGTGATCGACATGCCCGCGATGATGGCGTCGTAGTTGCCCGAGACGAGGTTCGGAATGATCGAGTCCCAGTCGTTCGTCACCCACTCGCAGGTCAGCTCGGCCCGTGCGCAGAGCTCGTCGCCCAGCTCGCGCTCGAAGCCCGCGACTTCGCCGTTGTCGTCGAGGAAATTCCACGGCGCATAGGCGCCCTCGGTGCCGAGGCGGACGACGGAATGCCCGTCGGCCATGGCCATGCCGGCGACGAGGGCCAGCGCGGTGGTTGCAGTCAGAAGCTTCATCAGTTTTCTCCCGTTGATGTGCTTTTGGTTAGGCGGCGACGGCGGACAGGAATTGCTGCAGTCGCGCGGATTTGGGCGCGCCGAAGAGATCGGCGGGTGCGCCTTCCTCCTCGATGCGGCCCTCGTGAAGAAAGACGACGTGGTTCGAGACGTCCCGCGCCATGGCCATGTCGTGGGTGACGATGATCATCGTGCGGCCCTCGTCTGCGAGGCCCCGGATCACCTTGATCACTTCTTGCTCGAGTTCAGGGTCGAGGGCGGAGGTGGGTTCGTCGAAAAGCAGGGCCTTGGGCTCCATGGCAAGGCCGCGGGCAATGGCGGCGCGCTGCTGCTGACCGCCTGAAAGTTCAGCCGGGTAGCGCTCGCATTTGTCGCCGATACCCACCTTGCCGAGAAGCTGCCTTGCGGTGGCTTCGGCCTCGCCCTTGTCGCTGCCGAGCACCTGGACCGGGGCCTCCATGACGTTCTCGAGCACGGTGAGATGCGCCCAGAGATTGAATTGCTGGAAGACCATGGAAAGGTTCGTGCGCATGCGCAGCACCTGTCGCTTGTCCGCCGGTCGCCGCGCTAGGCCTTGCCCCGACCACCGCACCGCGTCGCCCTCGAAGAGGATCTCCCCCTCCTGGCTGTCTTCGAGCAGATTGCAGCAGCGCAGGAGCGTCGACTTTCCAGAGCCGGAGGAGCCTATGAGGCTGATGACCTCGCCACGCTCGGCACGCAGGTCAACTCCCTTCAGCACCTCGAGAGCGCCGTAGGATTTGTGCAGGTTCTTGATTTCGATGACCGGAGCAGCGTTGGCCACGTGGCGTTCCCTTGGTTTGGCAAAATACGCCATGAATTGCGGGTCGCCGCAAGGGGATGCGTTGCGTCACGCCGCCATGGCGGGGGCCGGAGGCAGGGGAACGGCTCGATATTGTGCGATGTCGAGCACGTGGATGCCGCGGAGCCCAAGGACCTCGCGTTCGGAGGCCGGAAGCGCCTCGAAGGCCGCAGCAAGGGCCGCGCGCAGCGGGGCCACCCATTCAGCGCGCGCTGTGATGAGCGGTGGGGCGGGCGTGGGCGGTGTGGTCTTGGCGACCGTGAGACCTGCGGGCAGGCCGAGGATCTTGAGCGTGTGGCGATCGATGAAGGCCACGTCCGCTTTGCCAGCGACCACGGCCTCGATGGAGGCCGCATGGGCGCCGGTTTCAATGACGGGGACGAACCCGTGGCCCTGCGCCGCGCCCCAGCCCGACTGGGAGTCGGGCTCGTTGAAGGCGAGCCGCGCGCCCGGGGCCTCGCCTGCGCGGTGAACGAGCGCGGAGGAATAATGGCCGGGCGGGCAGCCCTCGATCCCGAAATCCGGCGTGGCCACGTAGTGCACGCGTCCTTTCAGCGGGCGCAGCATGATGAGGCCGCAGGTATGCGCGAGGAGGAGATCCGGCGCCGTCCAGATCGCCATGAGATCATCCGAGCGGGTGAGCGCGTGAGGCGCGGCAAAGGGCAGGGCATCGCGGATGGCCGCCCACAGCGCGTCGTTCGCCGCTTGCAGCCGCGGCTGATCGTACATCGGAAGGGATGCGATCATTGCGCGGCTTCTGCGGCCTGTCGCGCGATATTGCTGTCGCGGTCATTGACGCCGAGCAGGTTCGCCACGAGCCGCAGCAGGGCGTTTTCCTCGGCATCGCGCACGCCGTCGGCGAGCACCACGGACCAGAGCGCCTCGATGACGCCCATGCGCTCTTCGTAGGGGACCGCATCCTTGATGGCACGGGTGAAGCGGACAGTATCGGGTGCCTCGCCCTCGAGCGCTTCGGCGTCCTTCACCAGTGCCTGGGCCTCGAACGGCGACAGGCCGTAGCGCTTGGTGGCGATGGCGAGGATACGCGCGCGCTCGGCCTCGTCATAGGCACCATCGGATTTGGCAACGCGGACGAGAAGCGCCGTGAGCGCGAGCCGCGCATCGCCGTCGTCCAAGGGATCGGGTTCTGGCTGGGCCAAGCGGTTGAGGAGATTTCCGAACATGGGCGGTATCTAAGTCGCTTCCCCGGCGAGGGCAATTCCCGGGCCGGAGGCGCGACGCCATGCGGACACATGCGGGGCGCTCAGCCGTCGTAGCCCTCGACGATCACGAGGTCGGACGTGGCGATGGGATCGCGGATCGCCTTGGCGGCCTGGTAGCTCTCGGAGGCGAAACAGGCACGGGCGGCCTCGATGGTCGGAAACTCGATCACGACGGTGCGGGGGCGCGCTGCGCCCTCGGGCACGTCCTGCGCCCCGGCGCGGACGAGGAAGCGCGCGCCGTATTCGGCGAAGGGGGCTGCGTTCGCGGCCTTGTAATGTTCGTAGGCGTCGGCGTCGTCCACGGTCACATGCGCGATCCAGTATCCCTTGGGCATCACGTCCCGTCCTTGTTCGGCATACCGGGCAGCACGTTTGCCGCCAGCATCGCCGCACGGTTGGCCCCGATGCCAACGACGGAGGCCACGCGGTCCACCACGACCTCTTCGCGCTTGTCGCGCAGCCCGTCGGCCAAGAGCACCTCCCAGAGCGCCACGAACATTTGCTCGCGGTCTTCCTCCGACACCTCCTTGACGAGGATCTCGGAAAGCTCGCGGGTGGAAGGCATGGCTTCCTCGAGCTTTTCGCAGGACGCTCGGAATTTGGCAGCGTCGAGGGCCGAGAGCCCGTTGCGCTTGGCCAGGATGTAGTCGATCCGCTCAAGCTCCTGGTAGAGCAGGGCGTGATCGGCCTTGGCCACCCGCACCATCAGCGCGCCGAACGCATGCTCCGCATCTGCCTCCGGCAGCGGGGTCTCGTAAACCTCGGGTTTGAAGAGCTCGAAGAGACGTTCGAACATGGCTAGACCAATCTGCTGGTGTCCTTCGCGGCGCGCACGAAATCCTTGAAAAGCGGGTGGGGCTCGAAGGGCTTGGACTTGAGCTCCGGGTGAAACTGAACGCCGATGAACCAGGGGTGGTCCTTCACCTCCACGATCTCGGGGAGGCGGCCGTCGGGCGACATGCCGGAGAAGCGCAAACCCTTGGCCTCGAGCTTCTCGCGGTACTCGATATCGACTTCATAGCGGTGGCGGTGCCGCTCCTCGATCGCGGTGGCGCCGTAGACCTCGGCGACTTTCGATCCGTCGCTGAGGACGGCGTCATAGGCGCCGAGGCGCATGGTGCCGCCCTTGTCGTCGGTGACCTTGCGCGAGACTTTATGGTTGCCCTGCACCCATTCCTTGAGGTGGTAGACGACAGGCGTGAAACGCTTGGCGCCGGCTTCGTGATCGAATTCCTCCGAGCCCGCATCGCCCAGATCGGCGAGATTGCGCGCCGCCTCGATCACGGCCATCTGCATGCCCAGGCATATGCCCAGATACGGCACCTTCCGCTCGCGCGCGAACTGCGCGGCCTTGATCTTGCCCTCCGTGCCCCGCTCGCCAAACCCACCGGGGACGAGGATCGCGTGGAAGCCTTCGAGATGCGGCGCGGGATCTTCCCGCTCGAAGAGCTCCGCATCGACCCATTCGACACTGACCTTCACCCGGTTCGCCATACCCCCGTGGGTCAGCGCCTCGGCGATGGATTTGTAGGCGTCCTCGAGCTGGGTGTACTTGCCCACGATGGCGACCTTCACCTCGCCCTGCGGATTGTAGATCCGGTCGGCCACGTCTTCCCAGCGCCTGAGATCGGGGCGCGGCGCGGGCGCGATCTGGAAGGCATCGAGCACGGCCTGGTCGAGCCCCTCGCGGTGGTAGGCGAGCGGTGCCTCGTAGATGGATTTCAGATCTTGCGCGGCGATGACGCTGTCGGCGCGCACGTTGCAAAAGAGCGCCAGCTTCTCCCGCTCCTTGGCCGGGATGGGGCCTTCCGAGCGGCAGACGAGGATGTCCGGCGCGAGGCCGATGGAGCGCAGCTCTTTCACGCTGTGCTGCGTGGGTTTCGTCTTCAGCTCGCCGGAGGCCTTGATGTAGGGCAGGAGCGTGAGGTGCATAAAGATGCACTGGCCGCGCGGCTTGTCTTGGGCGAATTGGCGGATCGCCTCGAAGAAGGGCAGGCCTTCGATATCGCCCACCGTGCCGCCGATCTCGCAGAGCATGAAATCGACCTCGTCCTCGCCGATGGAGATGAAGTCCTTGATCTCGTTTGTGACGTGGGGAATGACCTGGATGGTCTTGCCGAGGTAGTCGCCGCGGCGCTCCTTCTCGAGCACGTTGGAGTAGATCCGGCCCGAGGACACGGAGTCCGTGCCGCGCGCATGGACGCCGGTGAACCGCTCGTAATGCCCGAGGTCGAGATCTGTCTCCGCGCCGTCATCCGTGACGAAGACTTCGCCGTGCTCGAAAGGTGACATCGTACCGGGATCGACATTGAGATAAGGGTCGAGCTTGCGGAGGCGCACGGAATAGCCGCGGGCCTGCAAAAGCGCACCCAATGCGGCCGAAGCGAGCCCCTTCCCGAGGGAGGACACCACGCCGCCAGTAATGAAAATGAAACGTGCCAAGCCGGCTCCCCCGTCGTGTCTTGCGTGCTCGAATTCGCAGCACCACGGGATTTAAGCGTATAAGGATTCGCCCCACGCTGTCCATGGCTGCCAGCTAGATAAAGCGCGCCGAGGGCTCTCCGGCGCAACTTCTAGTGTTTACTCCGCCACCGGCAGGAGCGGCTCCTCGTCATCGAGAGAGGGCGGCAGCAGGTCTTCGCCCGCGGGCACGGTCGTTTCGGCCTCGCCCGGCGGCAGCAACGCGTCCCCGCCATCGAGCACCGAGGAGGAGCCTGCATTCTGCGCGGAGATGAGCGTGAGCGCGAGGGCCGCGGCCATGAAGGCCGTCCCAAGGATCCAGGTCAGCCGGGTGAGCGCGTTGCCTTGCCCACGGGCCTGGATGCCGCCGCCCGATCCGCCGCCGATCCCGAGACCGCCCCCCTCCGACCGCTGGAGCAGCACCACCGCGATGAGCGCGGCCGCGAGGAGCAGAAGGATGATCAGGACGACGTTTTGCATGGCATGGGCCTTTTGGCGGAACGGGGCGTATCTAGAAGCGACTCGCTGCCCCCGCAACCCTACTCTTCGACATCGTCAACATCGGCCTGCCCCGAGAGCCTGCGCCGCACGATGGACCAGCTCAGCCCGATACCGAGGACCACGGACACCGCGAAGATTGCGAGCCAGAGGTTCACGCTCGGGTTCTCGAGGTTCACGAGGCCGAGGTCCACGGCGACCCAGATCAGCGCGCCCACCAGCGCCGCCACGAGGAGCATCCCAAAGCCTCCGATGGAGCGCAGCGTCGCCCGCAGGTAGATGACGTATCCCACGAAAAGCACGAGCCCCCCGAGCACAACGAAGGACGTGGCCTCGGCATAGTTGTCGAGCCCCAGGCGGACGAAATTGTAGGGCGTCGGATTGTAGGTGGCCGACAGCAGAAGGAATGCGAAGAGCCAGCGGATCAGGATACTTGCCATGCCTCCCTTTCCCCGCCCGCGCCCGTGCCGTCAAGCGGCGGCGCCGGGCGGAAAGGCGGTCGCTGGGGCTTTCACCCTGAGCTTCGTTCCGCTAGGAGGCGCGCGGTTGAACGCAGAGCCGAGGGATCGAGCATGGCCAATGTCGTCGTCGTGGGCACCCAGTGGGGGGATGAAGGCAAGGGCAAGATCGTCGATTGGCTCTCGGAACGCGCGGATGTCATCGCGCGCTTCCAGGGCGGGCACAATGCGGGCCACACCCTTGTCATCGGCGACAAGGTCTACAAGCTTCACGCGCTGCCCTCGGGCGTCGTGCGCGGCGGCAAGCTCTCGGTCATCGGCAATGGCGTCGTGCTCGATCCGTGGCACCTCGTGAACGAGATCGAGACGGTGCGCGCCCAGGGCGTGGAGATCAGCCCCGAGACGCTGATGATCGCCGAGAACACGCCGCTCATCCTGCCTATCCATGGTGAGCTCGATCGCGCCCGCGAAAGCCAGAATGCGGTGGCCAAGATCGGCACAACGGGCCGCGGTATCGGCCCCGCCTATGAGGACAAGGTTGGCCGTCGCTGCGTGCGCGTGGCGGACCTCGCGGACGCCGCCACGCTCGAGGCGCGGGTGGATCGCGCCCTTGTCCATCACGATGCGCTGCGCCGGGGCCTCGGCATGGAGGAGGTGGATCGCGGCGCGCTCCTTGCGAAGCTCCGCGAGATCGCGCCCGAGATCCTGCCCTACGCGGCGCCGGTCTGGAAGGTGATGAACGAGAAGCGCAAGGCCGGAAAACGGATCCTCTTCGAAGGCGCGCAGGGCGCGCTCCTCGACATCGATTTCGGCACGTATCCTTTCGTGACGTCCTCCAACGTCATTGCAGGGCAGGCCGCCACGGGCGTGGGCATCGGGCCTGGCGGCATCGACTACGTGCTCGGCATCACCAAGGCCTACACGACCCGCGTGGGCGAGGGGCCCTTCCCGACCGAGCTCGACGATGCGGAGGGCCAGCGCCTCGGAGAGCGCGGCCACGAATTCGGAACGACGACGGGCCGCAAGCGCCGCTGCGGCTGGTTCGATGCCTGCCTCGTGCGGCAGACCTGCGCCACCTCGGGCGTCTCCGGCATCTCGCTCACGAAGCTCGACGTGCTCGACGGCTTCGAGGAGCTCAAGATTTGCGTGGGCTACGACCTCGATGGGGCGCGCCTCGACTATCTGCCCACGGCGGCAGAGGCGCAGGCCCGCGCTGTCCCGGTCTACGAGACGATCGAGGGCTGGTCGGAGAGCACGGCGGGGGCGCGGAGCTGGGCCGATCTGCCCGCCGCCGCCATCAAGTACGTGCGCCGGATCGAGGAGTTGATCCAGTGCCCGGTGGCCCTAGTGTCCACCTCGCCCGAGCGCGAGGACACCATCCTCGTGACCGATCCCTTCGCCGATTGAGGACGCCCATGGCCCTGAGCCACAAAGCCAAGAAACGCTGGTCGTTGTTCATACTGATCTTCGCGCTGCCCGCCTACATCGTGGTGGCGGTGACGATCATGAGCTATTTCCGCGTGTGGTTCGGGATGCAGCCGCCGATCCTGCTTGAGCTTGCCATCTACGTGGCGCTCGGCGTCCTCTGGGCGATCCCGCTCAAAAAGGTCTTTCTCGGCGTGGGTCAGCCGGACCCAGACGCGCCCCCCGAGCAATAGAAGCGCAGAGTAGAACGCGAAACGCCCGCACGGAGGATCCGCGCGGGCGCTTGCTTTTCAGGCGTAAGGCTCAGCCCGCGGCGCGGAGCTCGCGTGCCTCCGGCTGGTAGCGCGTGCTTTCCGTGATCTGGAACTGGCCGCCGCGGATCTTTTCGAGCCGCCCCTGGCGCAGGAGCGTGCCGAAGGCGCGCAGGCCGTCCTCGCGGGTGAAGCTGCCCTGCGGCATGGCCTGCTGCACGGCACGCATGACCTGCGGGCGGGAGAAAACCTCGGCCCCCTCCACATGCGTCAGGTAGGCGGCGGCGGCCTCCAGCACATCGGGCAGACCATCGGCGCCGGCCTGTTGCGCGAAGGCGCTGAACGCACCCGGGGCCGGCTGGGCCGGGCTTGCCGGGGCCGGCGTCGTTGCCACGCGGCGTGGGCGCACGGGCTCTGCCGCGGCGGCATCGGCGTCGGTGTCATGGCCTGTGTCGACGCGCTGGGAGGCCACGAGCTTCAGCGGTGCGGGGCTCGGACGCTCCGTCCGGGCGCCCTTGTCTGAGGTGGACGCGCGGCGGGGACGCACGACCTCGGCGAGATCGGCGCGGTAATCGCCCTCGCGCTCCGCGTCGGTCACGTGCTCCGCCTCTCCCATGGAGCGCGCGGCCTGCTTGGCGGCCACGGCGGCCTTCAGGTGCGAATAGGCTTCGCGGCGGGTGCGGGTCTCCGGCTCATCGAGCTTGGCGTCCGCTTCGTCCATGAGGCGCGACACGGTGCTGTCGCTGTCCGGGAAGGCGGCGTCGACGTCATCTTCTTCCTCGTCCGCGCTCGCGGTCTCCGCGGCCGCCATCAGCGCCTCGTCGGTCTCGAGCTCATCGGACTGGGCGTCGACCTCTTCGGCCTCGGCTGTGATGTCTTCGTCTTCATCTTCGTCGGCTTTAGCGACCGGTGCGTCTTCGCCCGTGTCCGTTTCCGCGTCAGTTTCCATATCGGTGCCGGCCTCTGCCTCTGCGGCAGCGAGCTCGGCCATGAGGTCCGCTTCGTCCTCTTCGCTGAGCGAGCTTTCGATTTCCTCGGTCGTCTCGTCGACGCCCTCGATCTCCGCGTTCGCGATGAAGGCGGATACGTCGTCTTCGTCATCCTCTTCGACGGCGTCGTGTGCCTCCGCCGTCTCGGCCCGGGCCGCAGCCATCGCCGCCTCGAAATCCGCGCGCTTCATCTTGAGCACGCGGTGCGTGGCGGGGGCGTCGCTCTCGATGTCGTCGGACGCGTCGGTCTGATCCTCAGCGAGGGCCACCTCTTCCTGCGCGGCGTTGCCGTCTTCGGAGACGACCGCGTCTTCCGGGGCGTCCGTCTCGGCGGCCGCGGCGCGCTCCTGGGCGCGGGTCTGCATCTGAGCGAAGACGCTGTCGATCGTGGAGCTCTCGTCTCCGCCGGTCTCGGCGTGCTCGTCTTCCATGTAGGTCTCGCGCGCTTCGTCGGCGCGGCCGGCCATGCGGCGTGCGATGGCCGCGGCGCCCGTGCCGGTCGCGGCAGAGGTCACCACGGCCTGGATGCGGCGGAGCTTTGCGGCGAGGCTGTTCGGCGCGGGCTCCTCTTCAGGCTGCTCTTGCGCGGCCACGGCGTCGTCTTCGGCCACAGCATCGCTCGTGGCGACTTCCTCGGCTTCGTTTTCGTCGCGGGCCGCGATGTCGGAGATCTCATCTTCGTCTTCGTCCTCGGCGGCTTCAGCAGCTTCGGGCGCGTCGTCCTCTTCGATCTCGGCCGTGTCCGCGGCGATCTCCTCATCGTCGTGGGCGACCTCCTCGGTATCGTCCTCGGCCATGTCGGCCTCGGGCAGAGGGGTCTCTTCGGTCTCTGCAGCCTCGGGCGCGGCGAACTCTTCCGTCACCTCATCCGCGTCGTCCGACGCTTCGACGGCCTCGCCTTCACCCTCGGCGACCTCTTCGAGGTCGTCTATGGACGGAACGTCGTCCAGAGCCTCTTCCTCGGCTGTCTCGGTCTCGGTTTCGTCTGCCGCGAGGGCTTCTGCAGCTTCGTCTTCCATGTCGAAGGTCTCTTCAGAGGCGTCGGCGGCATCAATCTCGTCGATATCTGCGTCGGGTGCGTCTTCGATCTCGGCGGCTTCGGCAACCTCGATCTCGCCCTCTTCGATTTCGAGCGTCTCTGCCTCTTCAGCAGCCCCATCCGCCTCGGCCTCGTCCTCGGCCTGAGCGTCGTCTTCTTCCTCTCCGATTGCCTCGACCGTGTCGGACTCCGCGGAAGAACCCTCGTCCGCGTCTGCGACGATCTCGGGCTCTTCCACGTCGTCCGTCCCGGCGAGCTCTTCCTCGGCATCCATCACGCCGGCAGTTTCGGCCTCCGCTTCGAAGACGGCCTCTTCGGTGACCTCGGCGGGTGCTTCGGCTGCGATCTCCGGCGCTGCAATCGGCGCGGCGGCCTCTGCCGTTTCGGGCTCGGCGGCGGCTGCCGGTGCGGCCTCGGTCTCCTGCGCTTCCGCTTCGGCGGGAGCTGGTGTGGGCTCAGGCTGGGGCGCGGGCTCCGGCGAGGGTTCCGGCGCGGCCGTGGGCTGAATGAGGACCTTGCCGCCTTCGGCACGGGCTTGCACGCCACGGGCCAGTTCGCGCTCGGCGATGCGGGCCAGGACCTCTGCATCCGGCTGCGGCGGTTCGGCGCCGAAGTAGCGATCCTCCGCTGCGAGATCGCGGAAATACTCGGCGATCGCTTTCATGGTGTCGAAGCTGTCGTCAAACCCTTCAAGGGTGCACGAGAACGTCCCGTAGGACACCGTCAGAACTTTGCTGTTACCAACCATGGCGATTGCTCACTTATCTATTTGCCACTCGATTAAGCGGCAATTTACCAGTCCGTGCGCCGTCCATTGGACCGCAACAGGGGATTTTGTCGTGTATTTTCATGGCGCCTTTGTGGTCATCTCCCTCAAATTACAGGATTCGCCTATGTTTCGCCCCATTCAATCGCCCGAAAGGCCGGTGACGCTGCTGGGCGGGGGCGAGGCTACGGGGAGCTTGGTTAACACGGCGTTGACGTTTGCGCCCCTCCTTGTGGCCGCCGATGGGGGTGCGCGTTTGGCGCGGCAGGGCGGGCACAAGCTGCGCGCCGTGATCGGTGATTTCGACAGCCTCGACGCCGAGGATCTGGGCAACGCAGAGCGCCTGCACCGCCCCGATCAGAACAGCACGGATTTCGAAAAGTGTCTCGCTGCCGTGGAGGCGCCGCTCTTTCTCGGGGTCGGGTTTCTCGGGGGGCGGCTCGACCATCAGCTCGCGGCCTTTTCCGCGCTCCTGAAAGAGCCGCGCCCGGTGGTGCTCCTGTCGAAGACCGAGATTGCATTTCTGGCACCGCGTACCTTCACCCTTGATCTGAAGGAAGGCACGCCCGTGGCGCTCTATCCGCTCCTGCCTGCGCGACTCACGACCACGGGGCTGCGCTACCCCCTCGACGATGCGCCCGTGTCGCCTGACGGCATGACATCCACATCCAACACCGCGCTGGGCGGGCCCCTTACCGTGCGCGTGGATCGCCGCTCAGTATTGGTGATGCTTCCGCTTGCGGCGCTGGGGCAGGTGTGCGCCGCTCTCGCAGGATGATGTAGAGCCCCGCGGCCATGGTGATCGCGATGCCGAGGGCCGCGAGCCCGTCAGGCAGGTCGCGGAAGACGATGTAGCCCACCGCCGTGGCGAAAGGGATCTCGAGATACTGCATGGGCGCGAGCGTGGCCGAGGGCGCGAATTTGAGCGACCACGTCATCAGGAGATGCGCCGCCGTGCCGATGAGCGCCATGCCCGCGAGCATCGCCGCTTCCGCGCCCGTGACAGGCGAGACGCGCAGGTCGGACCAGCCGAGTTGCGACCCGACCATGAGAAGCGGCCCGAGGATGGCGCACGCGATGAGACCGGACAGGGCCTGCATCGCGATAGGCTCCACCGCTTTGGCGATCTGCCGGGTCACCAGCATGAAGAGCGAAAAGAGGACGGCCACCCCGAGCGGCAGGAGCGCCGCCGCGCCCACCTCCTCGAAGCTCGGCTGGATGACCATGAGCGTTCCGCCAAAGCCCACGACGCAGGCCCCGATGCGCCGCGCGCCGACCTCTTCGCCGAGGAACCAGTGTCCGAGGAGGAGCATGATGAAAGGCATCACGAAGGCGATGGCCACGGCATCGGCGAGGGGCAGATAGCGAAGCGCTGTGATCATCGTCGCGAGGCCACCGATATATAAAAGCGTCCTCAACACGATGGCACCGATGTAGCGGCGTTCGGGCCAGAAGCGCGGCTCGAGCGCACGGCTGAGCGGCACGAGGAGCACGCCTTGCGTGGCCACCCGCACGAAGACGATGAGCATGACCGGCAGCGTGGCGCCAAGGATCTTCGCGAGGGCGTCGCTCACCGGGATGAGCACGCAAAAGCCCAGCATGAGAAGGACGCCGAGGAAGGGACGATCACCAGCCATGGGCTGACGCTACGCCCCGATGCCCTCGATGACCAGCGGGGTCGTTCAGCAGTTCGGGACGTTCACGGCGAGGCCGCCGAGCGAGGTCTCCTTGTATTTCTCGCTCATGTCCCGCCCGGTCTGGCGCATGGTCTCGATGGCCGCGTCGAGCGGCACGAGGTGCGATCCATCCCCGCGGAGCGCGAGCGAGGCGGCGGAGACGGCCTTGATGCAGCCCAGGCCGTTGCGTTCGATGCACGGCACCTGCACGAGGCCTTTCACCGGGTCGCAGGTCATGCCGAGATGATGCTCGAGCGCGATCTCGGCGGCGTTCTCCACCTGGGCGGGGCTACCGCCGAGGACTGCGCAGAGCCCGGCGGCGGCCATGGCGGCGGCGGAGCCCACTTCGGCCTGGCATCCCGCCTCTGCTCCGGAGATCGACGCGTTCATCTTCACGATGCCGCCGATCGCGGCGGCGGTCAGGAGAAAGTCGGGCAACTTCGAGGGGGCGGCGCCCGGCACGTGGTCGAGCCAATAGCGGATCGTGGCGGGCACGACCCCGGCCGCGCCGTTCGTCGGGGCGGTGACCACTTGCCCCCCGGCTGCGTTCTCCTCGTTCACGGCCATGGCGTAGACGGTCATCCAGTCATTGATCGTGTGCGGGGCAGAGAGGTTCATGCCGCGCTCGGAGAGGAGCTTTTCATGGATGCCGCGGGCCCGACGTTTGACGCCCAGCCCGCCGGGAAGAATGCCCTCGGAGGCGAGCCCGCGATCGATGCAGGCATTCATCACCTCCCAGATGCGCGCGAGCCCTGCGTCGAGCGCGAGTGGGCCCATCCGGGAGAGTTCGTTTGCTCGCTTGAGGCCGGCGATGCTGCGGCCACTTTCGGCGCACATCTCGAGCATTTCCGCCGCGGTGGCGAAGGGGTAGGGGACCGGTGGACCGTCATCTTCCGCGGGCGCGTCGTGCTCCGCCTCCGTGACGACGAAACCGCCGCCGATGGAATAGTAGGTCTCCTGAAAGATCACGTCGCCCTGGCCATCGGTGGCCATGAGCACGAGACCATTCGCATGGCCGTGCAGGGGCGGCCCGTAGTCGAAGGCGAGGTCTTCTTTCGGATCGAAGCGCAGGGGCGGGAGGTCGGGCGGTGAAACGTGACCCGTCGCCTTGATCTCCGACAGCGTCTTTTCGGCCTTGTCGGCGTCGAAGGTGGCTGGTTCGAAGCCAGCAAGCCCGAGGATGACGGCGCGGTCCGTGGCGTGCCCGACACCCGTGAAGGCAAGCGAGCCGTGGAGGCGTGCCCGGAGGCCCGCGGGCTGGAACGGGCTGGCGCGCAGGGCCTCGAGAAACCGCGCGGCGGCCACCATGGGCCCCATCGTGTGCGAGGAGGAGGGGCCAATGCCGATTTTGAAAAGCTCGAAGACCGAGAGGAACATATCCCGTGACTTAGGCCGCGCAGCGGTCGATCCCCAGCTCAAAAGCGACGCTTGATGCGCCGGTTTGGGACTCGGTGCGCCTACACCGGGGCTGACGGGTGCGCGTCATGTCGACGTGGCCAGGGTAATATCCAGGGAGGATGGTGTGAACGCCCCGAAACCAAGCCATCGAAGGCGAAACCAATACGTCATCAAATAACTGAGGCGTTCACCCGGCAAAGATCACCCATGCCCTCCATTGCCACAAGTCGGGATTTCCCCACCGTCACTTTGCAAAAAGCCGAAATGCCCGGGCGTGCGGCTCCCCCTTACGTCGGCCCGCGCTTGCGCCTATAGACGGGCCATGTCGGCGAAGAAGGGCGGAGACAGGGATGGGAGGTGAACTTTCACCCATCGACAAGGCAAAGTTCGTCGCGGCCAAGCGCGCCGCTGACTTCGTGGAGACCGGCATGAAGGTGGGCCTCGGCACGGGCTCCACGGCAGCGTGGCTTGTCCGCTGCCTTGGAGAAGCGGTGCGGGAGGACGGTCTGCGGATCAAGGGCGTGCCCACCTCTGCGCGGACCGCCTCGCTCGCGCGGGACGTCGGGATCGAGGTCATTTCGCTCGACGAGGCCAAGTGGCTCGACATCACCATAGACGGAGCCGATGAATTCGACGCGGATCTCAACCTCATAAAGGGGGGCGGGGGCGCGCTACTGCAGGAAAAGATCGTGGCCACGGCCTCCGACCAGATGCTGGTCATCGCCGATGTCACCAAGGAGGTCGACACGCTGGGAGCGTTTCCGCTGCCCGTGGAGGTGATCCCCTTCGGATGGCAGACCACCCGCGCCCTCCTCGAGGAAATGCTCAACGCCATGGATGTCCTCGGGCAGCAGGTCACGCTGCGCATGAACGGGGCGGCCCCCTACGTCACGGACGAGGGCAATCACATCCTCGATCTCCATCTCAATCGCATCGGTGAACCGCGCCAGCTCGCCATGGCGATGAACCAGATCCCCGGCGTCGTCGAAAACGGTCTCTTCATGGATATCTGTGACGTGGTCATCATCGGCTACGGAGACGGCCGCGTGGAAGTGCGCGACATCAACGACGGCACCGTGAGTGAAGACAAGATCAACTTCGTCGAGACCGACAACCTCTTTACCGACTTGATGGACTAGATGAGCGCCCCAGACGCCGACGCCGCCCAAGAAACGATCTATCCCATGGCCCGTGCCCGGCGCCGGGGGATGGTCTTCAACATCGCGGCCTACGCCTTTGTCACGGTCATGGCCGGCGGCTACTTCAATGCTGGCGCGGGATGGGGCTGGCTCGCGCTCGCCGTCGTGGGCTTCGTGCTCTTTGCCTACACGCTCCGCGCGCTTCTCACGCGGCCCTTCGTGGCGCGCATCATGGGAGGGCGCGTGGAGGTGATCGGGCCGACCGGCGGGCTCTACGCGTTCGACGCCGATGCCCTCACCGGAGCCACGCTCGACCCATCGGGCCGGGTGGGCATCCTGCAATACGATGACAACGGGACCGCTTACGCGCTCGTCTCGTTTCGCATGATGGGCCAAGAGGCCGCAGAAGACTTCACTGCGCGGATCAGGGCCCTACGTCCCGGCCTTCCCGAGATAGACCGCACCAAGACCTGAAGGACCCCGGCCATGGCTGACTTTGACTACGACCTCTTCGTCATCGGCGGTGGCTCCGGCGGCACGCGCGCGGCGCGGGTGGCCGCGGCGGGGGGCGCACGTGTGGCACTCGCGGAGGAGGATCGCTACGGCGGCACCTGCGTGATCCGGGGCTGCGTGCCCAAAAAGCTTATGGTCTTCGCGTCCACCTATTCAGAGGCTTTCGCGGAAGCGCGCGACTACGGCTGGGAGGTCACCAGCGGGGCCTTCCAGTGGGACTGGTTCAAGACGAAGCTCGAGCGAGAGCTTGACCGGTTGGAAGGCATCTACCAGCGGCTTCTCGACAATTCCGGTGTGGAGCGTTTCTCCCAGCGGGCGATCGTGACGGGCGCGCACGGGATCGAACTCGCCGATGGCACCGCCAAGACCGCAAAAACGATCCTCGTGGCCACGGGCGGGCACCCCGTGGTGCCCGACATGCCGGGCGCAGAGCTCGGCATCACGTCCAACGAGATCTTTCACCTCGATGAATTGCCCAAGAAGATGCTGATCATCGGCGGCGGCTACATCGCCTGCGAGTTCGCTGGGATCATGACAGGTCTCGGCGTGGAGGTCTGCCAGTGGTACCGCGGCGCGCAGATCCTGCGGGGGTTCGACGACGAGGCGCGCGGCGCCATCGCCGACGGCATGCGCCGCCGTGGCGTGGACCTGCACACCGGCACCAACATCATGGAGCTCAAGCGCGCCGCCGATCATGACCCCGACATGGACAGCGTGCCGATCAAGGATCGCACGAATTACGTCCCGCCCTACGAGGGCCCACGAGGCAAGGCAGGGCCGATGTGGGTGAAATCGACTACGGGCGCCGAGATGGTCTTCGACCAGGTGCTCTTCGCCACGGGCCGCACGCCCAACACCGACGGGCTGGGGCTCGCCTCAGCCGGGGCCGAGATCGGCCGGCGCGGGGAGGTGATCGTGGACGAATATTCCCGCACTGCCACGCCGTCGATCTACGCCATCGGCGACGTCACCAACCGGATCCAGCTGACGCCGGTGGCGATCCGCGAAGGCATGGCTTTCGTCGAGACGGTCTTCAACGACACGCCCACGCCGGTGGACCATGACCTCGTCCCCTCCGCCGTCTTCACGCAACCGGAATTCGGCACCGTGGGCATGACCGAGGAGGAGGCGCGCGACCAGGAGGCGATCGAGATCTATGCCACCTCGTTCCGCGCCATGCGGCAGGCCTTCGCGGGCAAGGACGAACGGGTGCTGATGAAGCTCATCGTGAGCCAGGCCACGCGCAAGGTTCTGGGCTGCCACATCGTGGCGGACGGGGCGGGCGAGATGATCCAGCTTGCCGGGATCGCGGTGAAGATGGGTGCCACCAAGGAGGACTTTGACCGGGTTTGCGCCGTGCATCCCACGATGTCAGAAGAACTCGTGACCATGAAAACACCGGTGCGAACGGCCTAAGAGCAGTTGATTTCGGGCCAAAAACACACATCTGACTGATCAATCCGTATGCAATTCTCAAACGAGCAAGGAACAGCAATGGCTGGTAATTCTGGCGGCCCCTGGGGGGGCGGCAATTCAGGAGGCGGCAACCGGGGCAATCGTCCCACGGGCGGCGGCTCGAATGGCGGCAACGGCGGTGGTCGCCGGCCCGGCAATGATGGTGGTCCGCAGATCCCCGAAATCGACGAGATCATGAAGAAGGGCCAAGAGCAGCTGCGCGTGCTCATGGGAGGCCGCGGTGGCGGCTCCAACGGCTCCGGCAGCGGCGGCGATGGCGGCCCTGCCTTCACGAAAGGCACGCTCGGCCTCGGCGCCGTGGCGCTCCTCGTCCTTTGGGCGTTCAACTCTTTCTATACGGTGCGCCCGGAAGAGCAGTCCGTGGAGCTTTTCCTCGGTGATTTCTCCTCTATCGGGCAGCCGGGCCTCAACTTCGCGCCCTGGCCGGTCATGACCTACGAGATCCTGCCGGTGACCCGCGAACAGACGGTGGAAATCGGCACTGGCACCCGCGGCGGTGACGCGGGCCTGATGCTGACGGGCGATGAGAACGTGGTCGACATCGACTTCCAGGTCGTCTGGAACATCTCCGACCCCGCACAGTATCTCTTCAACCTCGCGACCCCGCCCGAGACGATCGACGCGGTGGCTGAATCGGCCATGCGCGAGATCATTGCGCAGAGCCAGCTCGCGCCGATCTTGAATAGAGACCGCGCCGTCATCGCCCAGCGACTGGAGGATCTCATCCAGACCACGCTCGACGGATACGAGAGCGGGATCAACGTCATCCGCGTGAACTTTGACCGCGCCGACCCGCCGCAGGACGTCATCGACGCCTTCCGCGACGTGCAGGCCGCCGAACAGGAGCGTGACCGTCTCCAGAACGAAGCCGACGCCTATGCCAACCGTGTCCTCGCCGAGGCCCGCGGTGAAGCGGCACAGGTGCTGGAACAGGCGGAAGGCTACCGCGCGCAGGTAGTCAATGCCGCCGAAGGTGAAGCCTCGCGCTTCAACGCGGTTCTCGACCAATACCTGCAACAGCCCGACATCACGCGCCAGCGTCTCTACCTGGAGACGATGGAGCAGGTGCTCGGCCGCGTGGACAAGATCATCCTCGACGACACGTCCGGCGAAGGCGCCGGTGGCCAGGGAGTGATCCCGTTCCTGCCTTTGAACGAACTGCGCCGCAGCGCAAACAATTCCGGAAGCAACTGATATGAGTCGCTCAATCATCGCCCTCATCGCCGTGGTCGGCCTTATCGTGGTCGGCCTCAGCTCCATCTTCATCGTCGACGAGCGGCAGAAGGCCCTCGTGCTCCAGTTCGGCCGCGTCGTGCAGGTCAAGGAGGATCCGGGCCTCGGTTTCAAGATCCCGCTGATCCAGCAAGTCGTGCGATACGATGACCGGATCCTGTCGATCGACGTGGACCCGCTCGAGGTCACGCCGCTCGACGATCGCCGTCTCGTCGTGGACGCCTTCGCGCGCTACCGCATCACCGACGTGGAGCGCTTCCGTCAGGCCGTGGGCCTCGGCGGCGAGCTCGCCGCGGCCAACCGCATCGACGGCATTCTGCGCGACGAGCTTCGCGCAGCCCTCGGTGGCGTGAGCTCCAACGACATCCTCTCCGTCGACCGGGCCGCGCTCATGGCGCAGATCCGGAACGGCGCGGCAGAGGAAGCGCTGGGCCTCGGGATCACCGTGGTGGACGTGCGCCTCAAGCGGACCGACCTGCCGCCGGAAAACCTTCAAGCCACCTTCGACCGGATGCGCGCCGAGCGTGTGCGGGAGGCTACCGACGAACGCGCCCGCGGCCGCGAGGCCGCGCAGCGGATCGAGGCCCAGGCGGACCGTACCGTGGTGGAGCTCGTCTCCGAGGCGCAGCGCGAAAGCGAGATCATCCGCGGTGAGGCCGACGGCGCCCGCGAACGGATCTTCGCCGACGCCTTCAGCCGCGACCCGGAGTTCTTCAACTTCTACCGCTCGATGACGTCCTACCAGCGCTCGCTCCAGGGCGAGAACACCACGCTGGTGCTGTCGCCGGACAGCGAGTTCTTCAACTTCCTGAACTCGCCCACTGGCGAGATCGGCGGCGCGATCCCGAACTCGGATCGCTAGGCGCCGATGAGCTGGATACTCACCGGGCTTGGTCTGGTGCTCATAGTGGAGGGGCTGGTCTATGCGCTGGCCCCTTCTCTCGTTGAGGACATGCTCGAGGCCCTGAAATCCCTGCCGCTTGAGACGCGGCGCCTCATCGGGCTCGGCGCACTGGCCGCGGGCATCGTCCTCGTTCTTCTCGCCGCCGCCTAGCCGCGCGGGCCATCGCGCCAACGTGAGAGCCGCTTTGTGCCCTTGGTGGTACCATGCGCTATCCGTCGCACTTTTGGGGAGCGCTCGTGAAGACAGCCCGCCTCGCTGCTACCGCACTCTGCGGGGCCATGCTGGCCGCGCCCGCGGTCGACGCGCATGACCGCATCAAGCTGGTCACGCGATCCGATCCCGGCCAGACGCTCATCATCCTCAAGCGCCATCCGCGCCATTTGCATCATCGCGTGCAAAGAAAACCACGGGTCATCGTGGTGCCGAAGAGCGGTGGCCCCGTCCTCGTGCCCCGCGATGAATCGTTCGTCCTCGTCTCGGATCCCGAGCGTGCTAAACCCTTGCCGCGCCACAAGACCATTGTGATCACGACGGGGCGGAGCCGGCTTTCTGCCCGGCACCGCTGAACCGACGAGCGGACCTTGCGTCACCTCACTGCCCAGTCACATGGCAGTGACAGACGAAATTCACCCATTTGCGTTGCTTTCATGTCACCCTACGTTGGTGGGGCAGGACGAAGGGGCCCCGTGGCCCCGACGAGGAACACCCCGAGGAGTACTCAATGAGACGAGACGCCCATCCAACGAGCCGGGCCGAGGCCAGGGCCATCCCCCAAACGAATACAGGCCAGACCTATGTGAAGGCCGCTTGGGTCGCCTTCATGGCTGTCGCGCTCCTCATGGCGCAGGCCATTGTCGCCAAGGCGCAGACGGCGCCGCCGAGCTTTGCGGATCTTGCCGAAACGATCAGCCCGTCCGTCGTGAACATCACCACGTCGACGGTCGTGGCCGGGCGCACGGATCGCGGCCCCCAGGGAATCGTGCCCGAAGGCTCGCCCTTCGAGGATTTCTTCCGCGAATTCGAAGACCGCCGCGGTAATCAGGGCCAGCGGCCGCGCCGCTCCTCCGCGCTGGGCTCGGGCTTTGTCATCTCCGAGGACGGCTTCATCGTGACCAACAACCACGTCATCGAGGGCGCGGACGAGATCACCATCGAGTTCTTCTCGGGTGATGAGCTCGTGGCCGAACTCATCGGGACGGACCCCAACACCGATATCGCACTCTTGAAGGTGGAGGCGGATACGCCGCTGCCCTTCGTGCCTTTCGGCGACAGCGACACCGCGCGCGTGGGCGACTGGGTCGTGGCCATGGGCAACCCGCTGGGGCAGGGCTTCTCCGTCTCGGCAGGGATCGTGTCCGCGCGCAACCGCGCGCTTTCGGGCACCTATGATGATTACATCCAGACCGACGCCGCTATCAATCGCGGTAACTCGGGCGGCCCTCTCTTCAATCTCGAGGGCGAGGTGATCGGCGTGAACACGGCGATCCTGAGCCCCAATGGCGGCTCCATCGGGATCGGCTTTTCTATGGCGTCGAACGTCGTCACGAACGTCGTGGACCAGCTCCGTGAGTTCGGCGAGACGCGCCGCGGCTGGCTCGGCGTCCGCATCCAGGACGTTACACCCGACCTCGCCGAGGCCATCGGCCTCGAGGATGCGCGCGGCGCAGCCGTGACCGACGTGCCCGAGGGCCCGGCGATGGATGCCGGCATGCAAACCAATGACATCATCATCCGCTTCGACGGCGTCGAGATCGAGGACACGCGCGAGCTCGTGCGCATCGTCGGCAACTCGCCCGTGGGCAAGGAGGTGCCAGTGGTGGTCCTCCGCGATGGCCGGACGGAAACACTGACCGTGACGCTGGGGCGCCGCGAGACCGCGATCGAGGTCCCCGCCGCGGCGCCCGGTCCGGAAAGCGAAGATGAACCCGAGCAGATGGATCAGCTCGGGTTGACGCTCTCTGTCCTCGACGACGAGGCCCGGGAAGCACTCGGCGTCGGCGACATCGAAGGCATTCTGATCTCCGACGTGGAAGAGGGCTCCGAAGCTTTCGAAAAGGGGCTCCGCGCCGGTGACGTTATCACGGAAGCCGGTCAGCAGCGCGTGACGACGCTTTCGGCGTTTTCCACGCAGATCGATGCAGCCCGTGACGCGGGCCGCCGCTCGGTGCTGCTTCTGGTGCGCCGTGGAGAGGACCCGCGCTTCGTGGCGCTTGGCCTCGAATAGCGACGGACATGCCATGCCTATCGAGAAAGGGCCCCGCGCGGGCCCTTTTTCATGCGCTCAGCCGTCTTCGCGCGGCACCGCCACGAGGCCGAGCTTCCGAGCGGCAGCGATGGAGAGGATCGCGCTGTCGAGCCCTTGCGGCGCCTGGTAGGCGCGCACGGCCCGTAGGGTCCGCGCATCCATTTCGCCGGTGATGTCGCCCGAGTAGACGCCCCGCGCTGTCAGGGCGCGCTGGACCGACGCCACGAACTCCGTCGTCAGCGCGGCCTCACAGGGTGTTTCGAACCAGATCTCGCGCCGTTCCCGGACGATGGCCTGCCGGGTTTCGGTTTTGTACACGGCTTCGCGCCGGACCATGCCGTCCGAGCCGATCTCGGCGGGATGCAGCAGGATGTTGTCGGTCACGGTTTCGAGCACTGCGGGCGTGACGTCCTTGCCCCAGCAGCTTCCCGGCGCCGCATTGGGTGGGCCGTCCTGGGAGCTGAAGCGCTGCAGGGCAGGGTCCGCGCGCGTGACGGTTTCGACGGTGCCGCACGCCGCCGTGAAGGCGCACAGCGCCAACGGTAGAATAATGTGTTTCACTGCTCTCATCCGCTTTGGCTGCGGTTTTGCTGGAGCTTAGCGGAGCCCGGGCCGTCCCGCTACCGTTGATCGCCATTCCGGCACGGCGCGCGTCGCCTCAGGGCTGATCCCCGGCGCGCGCGATCTCGATATTGGGCTTCAGCAGATCGTCGAGCATGTAGGAGATATCCTCCACATGCTGGGAGACGATGTTGGTCACCGCGCCCTCGCGCTGGAGCTGGCCGGTGACACGGAGCATGCGACCGGCGATGACCGCCCGCCGGAACTCCTCGTAGATCTTGCGCCAGACGATGACGTTGCAGATGCCGGTTTCGTCTTCGAGCGTGATGAAGATCACGCCCTTGGCTGTGCCTGGGCGCTGCCGCACCAGCACGAGGCCCGCGACGACGCAGCGCGCGCCATTGGGGACCATGGGAAGCATATCGCAGGGCACCGCGGCGGGGGGGCGGGGCCAATCCTGGGCGGGGTAGGTGGGCATGGCGAACAAAGTAAGAACACGCGCGCGGGAGGGCAAGCCGGAAACGGCTTCGCAATCCTCGTGCGTGTGACTATATCTTCCCGAGATCCGATACTCAGGGAGCCGAGCAGGGCCCCAAGGAAATTCCAGGAGACGACATGGCCAAGATCACCTTCGTCGCCCATGACGGCGCGACCCATCACGTGGAAGCCTCGGCGGGCGAAACACTGATGGAGGCGGCGCGCAACAACAACGTGCCGGGCATCGAGGCCGATTGCGGCGGGGCCTGCGCCTGCGCCACGTGCCATGCCTACATCTCCGAAAGCTGGGCGGAGAAGATGCCCGCCATGGACCCGCTGGAAGAAGACATGCTCGACTTCGCGCAAGCGCAGATCCCGGGCCGCTCGCGGCTGAGCTGCCAGATTAAGATCACAGACGAGATGGACGGGCTCGTCGTGGACCTCCCAGAGAGCCAGTTCTGACGTGAGGGGGGCGCCGCGTCTGCCGTCCGACGGGTGGCGCCGGTGGGCGCGCGGCGCGCTGATGGGCCTCTGCCTAGGGCTACCACTTCCTGGGGCGGCCGACATCGCTTCGGCGCGCTTTTCGGAGCCGACGGAAAGATACGGCCATGGCGTGCTGGGCGACCCGTCCGAGCACGCAGCGATTTCCGTGCGCTTGGCGGACGGGGGCAGCGCGGTGCTCCGCTGGGACCGGCCCATGGTCTTCGAGGATGTGGAGCCGCGCCTCGTTGATATCGACGGTGACGGCGGGCAGGAGCTCCTGGTGGTGGAAAGCCACGAGCGGCTCGGCGCGCGCTTCGCGGTCTACGATGTTCGGGACGGGGCGCTTGTCCCGATTGCCCGCAATCCCTTCATCGGCACACGCTTCCGGTGGCTGGCCATTGTCGGGGCGGGCGATCTCGACGGAGATGGCCGGGTGGAGATCGCCTATGTGGACCGACCGCATCTCGCACGCACGCTCCGCATTTGGCGGCTGCAGCCCAGTGGCAGCGCCTTCGATCCCGTGGAGGTAGCCTCGCTGCCCGGTGTGACGAACCACCGGATCGGAGAAGAGGACATTGCCGGCGGCCTCCGCGATTGTGGCGCGGGGCCGGAGATGATCGTGGCGGATGCGGGCTGGCAGCGGCTTCTGGCCGTGCGTTTCGACGGCACAGCGCTTGAGGCGCGCGACATCGGAGCCCATTCCGGCCGCGCCTCTTTCGCGGAAGCATTGAGCTGCTAAGGCGGGGCCCTACGCGACGCGATCAGCCGGATTGGTGCCAGCCTTAGGCCTCAGGGAGCCCCTCAGGCGCAAGCGCGCGCCATCCGATATCCTTACGATAGAAGCCTTCGGGCCAGTCGATCTGTGCGAGGGTCCCGTAGGCGCGGGCGTGGGCTTCTTCGAGTGTGGCACCACGGGCGGTGACGTTGAGAACGCGCCCGCCGGCGGCGCGCACTGTGCCTTCCTCGGCGCGGGTGCCCGCGTGAAAGACCATGACGGTCGAGCTTTCAGGCAAAGCGGCGAGACCACCGATTTCGCTGCCCTTGCTGTAGCTGCCGGGGTAGCCGTCGGTGGCCATGACGACGGTGAGTGCGTGGTCTTGGGCCCAGTTCACCTGCGCATCCGCGAGGCGGCCTTCGGCGGCGGCTTGCAGCAGGTCGAGGACCTGACCGCCGAGGCGCATCATCAGGACCTGGCATTCGGGGTCGCCGAAGCGGACATTGTATTCCACCAGACGCGGCGCGCCGTGCTCGATCATCAGACCGGCATAGAGGATCCCGCGGTATGGGATGCCACGGCGGAACATCTCACGGAGTGTCGGGCGCACGATCTCGTCCATCGCGCGCGCGGCAATGGCGTCCGTCAGGACAGGGGCGGGGGAATAGGCTCCCATGCCACCGGTATTGGGGCCCGTGTCGCCCTCACCGACGCGCTTGTGATCTTGCGCCGTGCCGATGGGAACGGCGTCTTCGCCGTCGCAGAGGACGAAGAAGGAGGCTTCTTCCCCGTCCATGAACTCCTCGATGACCACTTCCGCGCCGGGCTCTGAAAAGAGCGCGTCGACAGCTGCGCGGGCCTCCTCTTCCGTCATGGCCACGGTGACCCCCTTGCCCGCTGCGAGGCCGTCGGCTTTCACCACGATGGGCGCGCCATGGCGGGCGAGGTAGGCGTGCGCAGCACCCGCATCGGAGAAATGACCATAGGCCGCCGTGGGCACGCTGGCCGCGTCACAAACGCCCTTGGTGAAGGCTTTTGAGGCCTCGAGCGCGGCCGCGGCCGCCGACGGGCCAAAGCAGAGGATGCCAGCCTCGCGCAGGGCATCGGCCACGCCCGCCGCCAGGGGCGCTTCGGGACCGATGATCACGAAATCGACCGTCTGTTCCTGCGCGAAGGCCGCCACGGCCTCTCCATCCTCGATGTCGAGATCGGCATTCCAGGCGATCGCCGCGGTCCCCGCATTGCCGGGCGCCACGATGAGCCGCCCGCATTTCGGGTTCTGCTTCACCGCCCAGGCCAGCGCATGTTCGCGCCCGCCCGAGCCCAGGATGAGGATGTTCATGGCCCGCCCTTTCCCTCTTTCGCCGCGCGTCCTAGACTCCGGTTCAGCCCATCACAAGAGCGCTCCATGGACCTCCTCGACGATCCGACCCCGGGAATGAATACGCCTGAATACTCCGTCTCGGAGCTCTCCGGCGCGATCAAGCGGACCATCGAGGGCGAGTTCGGACGCATTCGCGTGCGCGGCGAGGTGGGGCGCGTGGTGCGCGCGCGCTCAGGCCATCTCTACTTCGATCTCAAGGATGACCGGAACACGCTCTCCTGCACCACCTGGAAGGGGCAAGTGACCGGCCTCGGCGTGATGCCGGAGGAGGGGATGGAGGTGGTGGCCACCGGCCGCATGTCCGCCTTCGGGCCGCAATCGAAATACAACATGAATGTCGATGAGCTTGCCGTGGCGGGGCAGGGGGCGCTCATGGCCATGCTCGAGAAGCGCAAGAAGGCGCTCGAGGCAGAGGGGCTTTTCGCGGCGGAGCGCAAGAAGCCGCTGCCCTACCTGCCCGAGGTGATCGGCGTGGTGACCTCGCCCACGGGCGCCGTCATCCGTGATATTCTCCATCGCCTGCGTGACCGCTTTCCGCGGAAGGTCCTGATCTGGCCCGTGGCCGTGCAGGGCCAGAACTGCGCACCGGAGGTGACGGCGGGCATCACCGGCTTCAACGCGCTCACGCCCGGGGGCGCGCTTCCTCGGCCCGATCTCATCATCGTGGCGCGCGGTGGCGGCTCCATCGAGGACCTCTGGGGCTTCAACGAGGAGAGCGTGGCCCGCGCCGCCGCTGCATCCGAGATCCCGCTCATCTCCGCCGTGGGGCATGAAACCGACACGACCCTCATCGACTATGTGAGCGACCGGCGGGCGCCCACGCCCACGGCGGCGGCCGAGCTCGCCGTGCCGGTGCGCCGCGATCTTCTGGCCTGGGTGGAGGAGCAGGGCGCGCGCCTCATCCGCGGCGAAGGCGCCATTCTCGACGGGCGGGGCCAGCGGCTCCGCGATCTCTCCCGCGCGCTGCCACGGGCAGAGGCGCTCATGGCGGCGCCGCGCCAACGGCTTGATCTCGCGGAGGCGCGGCTCAAACCCGCGCTGGCCTCCGCCGTGCAAAGCCGCCGCGTGCGCCTCGCCCAGGCCGCGCTCGGGCCGGGGCTTCTGACCCGTGGGCTGGCGGAAGAGGGCCGGCGGCTTTCGAGCTGGGCTGCGCGTCTCGGGCCCGCGCTCTTGCGCGCCTCCACGACGAAGCGGGAACGCCTCGATGCTCGGGGGCGCCTCTCGCCGGGGCTGCTGGAGGAGCGTCTCACGCAGAAGCGGCAGGAACTAACGCGGCTGGCCACGCGGCTCTGCGATGTCTCGGCCACGCGCCAAGCAAAGCTTCGGGACCGTCTGACCGCCCTCGACCGACTGCGAGAAACCTTGAGCTACAAGGCCACGCTCGAGCGCGGCTACGCGGTCGTGCGCTCCGGCGGCGCGGTCGTCACCCGCAAGGCGCAGGTGAAACCTGCCGAGCCGATCGAGATCGAGTTTGCCGACGGTCGCCTGGCCACGGGGAGCTCGGGAGCGACCGTCGCCGCGCCTGCAAGAAAGCCAAAGGCGGCGCCGCGCGGCGCGCAGGGCTCGCTCTTCGACGCTGGGGATTAGGGCTTAGACACCGATCTGCGGACCGGGGCAAAAGAGCGGCTCCTCGCTTTCCTGCACCTGGTAGACGGGAGCACCATCGCGCCCAGCGAAATCGGCGCGCAGCCCGCCCGGCCCCTCGAAGAACCGCCAGCATTGCGGCTCTGGATTGTCCTCGTAGACAAAGCAGATCAGCGGCCCGTCGTCATACCAGAAGCCATCGCGGCACTCCTCCCCGGCGAAGGCCCAGCGGACCTGGCGGCCCGGGAGGTACTCCTCCGTGCCGTAGGGTGCCTCGCCCGCGCGGCCGTAGCTCAGCGTGCGCCCCGTCACGAACGCTTCGAACTCCGCCGCGGTCATGGGTGTCTCTTGGGCCGCAGCGGGACAGGCGAACAGGGCAACGGCCAGGGCAAGGATACGCATGGGGTGACCGTGCCACCGGGGCCGGGGCTTGGCCAGTGCCTTCGCTTGAGAAACCCCTGTCGCCCATAGGCGACGCACGGTCCTTTGCCTGCGGCGTTCGGGCGCGCGAAACGGGGCGCAGATGTCGTTTTCGGGCGACGGGCCGGGGGCGGAGGCCCTATGCTGCCCGCGACCGACGAAGGAGGTGCGCCGTGGCGCTCGACGAAGGCAAAGGCATCTGGAAATCCGCCAAGGGCAAGGGAAGGCGCCACACGAAGGGGCGCCCGCTCGATGATCGCGCGTGGGACGAGGTGAAGGCGCTTCTCGGGGCGCGGGAACGGCGGCGTGATCACCTCATCGAGTTCCTCCACCTGATCCAGGACACCTACGGGCATCTCTCGGCGGCCCATCTCCGCGCTCTGGCAGAGGAGATGCGCCTTTCGCAGGCGGAGGTTTACGAGGTCGCGACGTTTTACGCGCATTTCGACGTGGTGAAGGAGGGCGAAACGCCCCCGCCGGCGCTGACCATTCGCGTCTGCGACTCGCTCTCGTGCGAGTTGGCCGGGGCGCAGGAGTTGAAATCCGCCCTGGAGGCAGGGCTCGACCCGGGCGAAGTCCGCGTGCTCCGCGCGCCGTGCATGGGCCGCTGCGATACCGCCCCGGTCCTCGAGCTCGGGCATCACCATGTCGACCACGCCACCGTCGAAAAGACCAAGGACGCCATCGCCGCCGTCCATATCCATCCGGAGATCCCGGATTATGAAGGCCTCGCCGCCTATCGCTCCGCCGGAGGCTACAAGGCGCTGGCCGAGCTCCGAGAGGACGGGGACTGGGAAGAGGTGCAGGAGCGCGTCCTCGCAGCCGGGCTTCGGGGCCTCGGCGGCGCGGGTTTCCCGTCTGGCAAGAAATGGGGCTTCGTCCGCGCCAATCCCGGGCCGCGATACCTCGCCGTCAACGGCGATGAGGGCGAGCCCGGAACCTTCAAGGATCGCTACTATCTCGAGCGCACGCCGCACCTTTTCCTCGAGGGGATGCTGATCGCTGCATGGGCCGTGGAAGCGGAGCGCGTCTTTCTCTACATGCGCGACGAATACCCGGCCGTGCTCCATATCCTCGCCACCGAGCTCAAGGCCATGGAAGTCGCGGGCCTGATCGCGCCGGGCTATGTCGAGCTTCGCCGCGGAGCGGGCGCCTACATCTGCGGCGAAGAGAGCGCGATGATCGAGTCCATCGAGGGCAAGCGCGGCATTCCCCGGCATCGCCCGCCCTTCGTGGCCCAGGTTGGCGTCTTCGGGCAGCCCACGCTCGTCCACAACATCGAGACGCTGCACTGGGTCGCGCGGATCTGCCGTGAGGGGCCGGAGATCCTGTCGGGCGTGGAAAAGAACGGCCGCACGGGCCTGCGCTCCTATTCCGTCTCGGGGCGCGTGGCGCGGCCGGGCGTCTATCTTCTGCCGTCGGGCTCAACGATCATGGATGTCATCGCGGCCGCGGGCGGCATGGCCGACGGGCATGTCTTCAAGGCCTATCAGCCAGGCGGCCCGTCCTCCGGGCTTCTGCCTGCCACGATCAACGACGTCCCGCTCGACTTCGATACGCTTCAGCCGCTCGGCACCTTCATCGGCTCCGCGGCGGTGGTCGTGTTGAGTGACCAGGACAGCGCGCGGGCCGCAGCGCTGAACATGCTCCGATTTTTCGAGGATGAAAGCTGCGGGCAATGCACGCCCTGCCGCGTGGGCTGCGAGAAGGCGGTCAAACTCATGCAGGCCGATCACTGGGATCAGGGGCTGCTGACGGAGCTTTCGAATGTCATGGTCGACGCCTCCATCTGCGGCCTCGGGCAGGCGGCGCCGAACCCGATCAAGTCGGTCATGCGGCATTTCCCCGAGGAAATCTGAGCCGCACACGGGGCTGCTCCGATGACCTAGGCCCTCGATAGCGCCCGCCCGCGTCCTCTATGCGCCTCCCCGCATCTTCCCCTCCCGACGTGGGAGGGTTAGGTGACGAGAAACGCGAGGTGACATGTCCTTCTTCGGCAAACTCAAAGACCGCTTGTTCAAGTCGAGCTCGAAGCTCGACGAGGGGCTCGATGCCATCGTCGATGACGGCGGGACGGTGGAGGCGGCGGAGGTCCCGGATGAAGCCCGGGATGAGATGCGCACGGATGAAGCTCCCGAAGCGCAATCCGCCCCGGCCTCCGAGCCGGAGCCGGCCCCGGGGCCAGAGGCAGAGCCCGAGAGCGCGGCGGAGCCTGAGCCGGAGCCCGCGCGAGCGCTCGCACCAGAGCCCGAGCCGGAACCGGACCCCGAGCCGGAGCCCGTGAGGGCGCCGCCCGCGGAGGCCGCGAGGCCCGCGCCCGTTCCCGTGGAAACGGTCACGCACGAGGCGCCGGAAGAGGCCGCGCCCCGGCCCGGATTGCTCGGGCGCCTCATGGGACGCAGTGCAAGCCCGGCGGAGAAGAAGCGCGTCCTCGACGATGACATGCTCGAGCAGCTCGAAGAGCTTCTCATCACCTCCGACATGGGCGTGGACACGGCGCTGCGCGTCACCGCCAACATGGCCGAGGGCCGCATGGGCCGCCGCCTGTCGGCGCGCGACATCAAGAGCCTCATGGCCGAGGAGATTGCGCGGATCATGGAGGGCGTTGCGCGCCCGCTTCCCATCTACCCGAAGACGCCGCAGGTCGTGCTGGTCGTGGGCGTGAACGGCTCCGGCAAGACCACGACCATCGGCAAGCTCGCCTCGCAGTTTCGCGCGGCGGGCAAATCCGTGGTGATTGCCGCGGGCGATACGTTCCGCGCGGCGGCCGTCGAACAGCTTCAGGTCTGGGGCGATCGCGCCGGGGTGCCGGTGCTGACGGCGCCGGAGGGTTCGGACCCCGCGAGCCTTGCCTTCGACGCCATGACCAAGGCCGAAGCCGAGGGGGCAGACCTCCTGATGATCGACACGGCAGGCCGGCTGCAGAACCGCGCCGACCTCATGGAAGAGCTTGCCAAGATCGTGCGCGTCATTCGCAAGAAGGATCCCGACGCGCCGCACAACACGCTCCTCGTGCTCGATGCCACCACCGGCCAGAACGCGCTCTCGCAAGTCGAGACCTTCCAGAAACTCGCCGATGTCTCGGGGCTCGTGATGACAAAGCTCGACGGGACGGCGAAGGGCGGTGTTCTCGTGGCGCTCGCGGACAAGTTCGGCCTGCCGATCCACGCCATCGGCGTGGGCGAGCAGATCGACGATCTTGCGCCCTTCGACCCTGAGGAATTCGCGGCTGCGCTCACGGGCCTCGATGCCTGATGGGGCGTGACGACAGGCGCCGCGGGCAGGCGTCCTTGCATCCAAAGCGACGCAAAAGGCGCAAGCGCCCTTGAGCCCCGCCGATGACTGAGTGGATCCTGGGCATTGAGGGAACGGAGGCGGGCACCCGCGCGGCGCTCGTCCTCGCGCTTTTGGCGGCCTTTCTTCACGCGATTTTCGGTGCGCTCCAGAAGGGCAAGCACGATCCATGGCTCACGCGGGGTGCCATCGATATCTGGATCTGCGTCCTGTCCGCGCCGGTGGCGCTCTTCGTGGTGCCGTGGCCCGTGGGGCAGGAATGGCTGATCATGGCGGGCGCCATGGTCATTCACTTCGCCTACAAGGTCGGCATGGCGCTGTCCTACAGTCGTGGTGCTTACACGGTGGTCTACCCTGTCGTCCGGGGGACGGCGCCGATCTTCACCGTGATCGGAGCCTACTTTTTCTTCGGGGAAGTCTTCACGCTCGTGCAATGGGCGGGTGTGGCGCTGCTCAGCGGGGCGATCCTCGGGCTTGCAGCCTACAATCTCAGACATGTGGAGGTGGATCGCGTGAGCCTCGTGCCGGCCCTGTGGTTTGCCGTGGGTACCGGGGCACTCGTCGCGCTCTACACGACCTACGACGCTTACGGCATCCGCGCGATCCCGGATCCTTTCACCTTTCTCGCGTGGTTCTTCTTCCTCACCTCCTTCGATTTCGTCGTGCTCGGGCCCATCTTGTACTGGCGTGACCCCCTCCGCCCACCGGTGCGTCCTCTTCTAGCGCGCGGGATCGTTGGCGCCTTCGTCGCCTTCGGCTCCTTCGGGTCGATCATGGTGGCGACCCGGCTCGACAAGGTGGGCGAGGCGGCGGTACTGAGAGAGACGTCCACCGTGTTCGCCGCCCTCATCGGGTGGCTTTTTCTCAAGGAGACGGTGGGGCCCCGGCGCGCGGCCCTCATGGCCGCGATCGCGGCAGGCGCGGTGATTGTGGAATTCGGAGGCTGAGCCTTGGCGGAGACGAAAGAAATCAACTCGATGACAAAGCTTGTGCTCGAGCTGGGCCCGCCCGTGGCATTCTTCGTGATCTACCTGCGCATCCAGGACGAGATCTTCACCTTCGGCGGCACGGAATATTCCGGCTTCATCGTGGCCACCGTCATCTTCGTGCCGATCCTGCTCGCGGCCATGGGCCTGCTCTGGATGCTCACGGGCAAGCTCAGCCGCATGCAGATCTTTACGGCCTTCATGGTCATCTTCTTCGGAGCGCTGACGGCCTATTTCAACGACGAGCGGTTTTTCAAGATGAAGACGACGCTTGTCTACGGCTTCTTCGCGGTCATGCTCGGGATCGGGCTTATCAAGCGCAAGAGCTTCCTCGCCTATGTCATGGCCGAGATGATGCCCATGACCGATGAGGGCTGGATGATTCTGACCCGTCGCCTGACGCTCGCCTTTGCCGCGCTGGCGGTGGCCAACGAGATCATCTGGCGGACCATGAGCACCGAGACATGGGTGGCGATCGAGACATTCGGGTTCCCGATCGCGCTTTTTGTCTTTCTCTGGTGGCAGATCATGGCGCTCCAAAGCCACGTCATCGAGGACGACGCGTCCTAGGGGCACTCGCCTGAAGAAGAGTGCAAGTCCCGTCCCTGCCGCCCCACTCTGGTCAAACAGCGGGCTTGATAAAGGGTCGCCTCCGTTTCCGCGCCCGGCTCCGTCCAGATCGAGACATTCAATGGCGCGGTCCTCGGCATGGCGGCGTTGAAGGCCGGACCCAATGCCAACGTGCGCGTGGCCTTTATGGGTGCGGCGACAGGCCAGGACCTCATTGCCAAGCTCATCGTCAACGGTGAGGTGGTGGACGTCAAAATGATCGACGTCGCGCGCTAAATCCCCAGACAGACGCGCGAAAGGCTGGCCTTCGGGCCGGCCTTTTTCGTTTTCCTGCCCGGAACGCGAGAATTTTTCGGCATTTTCCGGTTTCAGATCACGCGCCGCTTGTGATTTGTTACAGTCTGATTTCCCGTTTTTTCATGCAATCCGCGCCAATTCCCGGCGCGGGCGCACCAAGTCTTCGCCTCTGTGCACAGAACCGCCCCTGCGTGAGGGTTTCTGGCATTTCAACAGGTTGGGCGTGTCACCTGATGCACAGATTCATGTGAACGGTTCGAGGGTTTTTCTTTTCGTCACAGGACACATCTCTCGGTCATCGGACGGCGGCACCGACCCTAACCCGCCACCGCCCGGAACACATCAAACCCGGCGCTGACCCCGCCGACCATACTGAAACAAAGGAACTCTCATGTTCAAGAAATTCGCAATCGCCGCCACCGCCATCGCACTCTCCGCTGGCGCCGCATCCGCCAACAACACCTTCGGCATCCTCGGTGGTGCAGAGCAGGGCGACACGTTCTACGACGTGAACGTGGCTCGTACGCTCGGCGCAGGTGAAGTGCAGATCTCCACGCTGTCCGGTGACGTGCTCGGCACGGCCATGCTGAACGCCGGCACCAACACCGACGTCCGCGTGCCCTTCGCAACGCCGGCATCCGGCCAGGACCTCGTCGCCTCGCTCATCGTGAACGGCAACGTGGTTGATCAAGAAGAGATCGACGTGCGCCGCTAAATCCAGCGCACTCAAATCGGGAAAAGGGCTGGCCTTGCGCCAGCCCTTTTTCTTTGCGGGGATGCTATCGCGCGAAAAGCGCGTCGAGCTCCGCCTTGGTCGCCGCGCCCTTGCGCTTCTCGGCGAGCACCTGCTGCCCCCGCTGAAGCGCGGGCCTCGCCCAGCAAGCCGCGAGCCACCGTTTCAGATGGGGCTTGTCGTCCATGCTCTGCTCTTGCCCCGGCCAGAGCGAGGCCCACGGCCAAATGGCCATGTCGGCAATCGTGTACGCAGACCCGGCGACCCATTCGCTCTGCGCCAGCCTCCGGTCGAGGACCCCATAAAGGCGCGCGGTTTCTCCACGGTAGCGGTCCTGCGCGTAGGGAAGCACGACGGGCGGGTCGAAATTCGGGGCGAACTTCAGGAAATGATGGGCCTGTCCGGCCATCGGGCCCACGCCGCCCATCTGCCACATGAGCCATTCTTCCACGGCGATCTGCCCCCGGGCGTCGGCGCCGCCGAATTGGCCGGTCTTGCGGGCGAGGTAGAGCAGGATCGCCCCGGATTCGAAGACGCTCACGGGGTCGCCGTCGGGCCCCACCGCATCGACGATGGCGGGCATTCGATTGTTGGGCGCGATCTTGAGAAAATCCGGCTCGAACTGCGCGCCTGATCCGATGTCGATCTCATGGAGCCTGTAGGGCAGGCCCATCTCTTCGAGGGCAATCGTGACTTTCCAGCCGTTGGGCGTGGGCCAGTAGTAGAGATCGATCATGGAATGCTCCTTTGCATGCTCAGGATGGCCAGTGCGGGCCGGATGGCAAGGGCCGCGCTTGACCGGGAGCGCCGGGCGGCATAGGCACGAAGGGTGGCGATTTGTGCCGGATTGCGGGCCACGTAAAAGAAACCGCTAAACAGGTGAGGAGCGTATTTGCGCCCCTGCCGCCGGCAGGGGCTTTTTTTGTTGCCTGAAGGAGGGCAGCACCGATGGAAAAACGCACCAAGGCTGTCCACGAGGGCATCCGCCGCAGCCAATACGGAGAGGTCAGCGAAGCGATCTTTCTCACGCAGGGCTTCGTCTATGAGAGCGCCGAACACGCGGAGGCACGCTTCATCGAGAGCGGGCCGGACGAGTTCATCTACGCGCGCTATGGCAATCCGACCGTCGCCATGTTCGAAGACCGCATCGCGGCGCTTGAAGGGGCCGAGGGCGGGTTTGCCACGGCATCCGGCATGGCGGCCGTGAATGGCGCACTCATGTCGGTGCTCAAGGCGGGCGATCATGTCGTGGCGGCACGCGCCCTATTCGGCTCCTGTCTCTACATTCTCGAAGACATCCTGCCGCGCTTCGGGGTCGAGGTGGAGTTCGTCGACGGGACCTCGCTTCCGCAATGGGAGGCTGCGATCCGGCCTGACACGCGGGTCGTCTTCTTCGAGAGCCTGTCCAATCCGGCGCTCGAAGTCATTGATATCGAGGCGGTTTCCACCCTCGCGCGCAAGGTGGGCGCGCTCGTGATGGTCGATAACGTCTTCGCCACGCCGGTCTATTCCCGTGCCATCGCGCAAGGCGCGGACGTGGTGATCTATTCCACCACCAAGCATATCGACGGGCAGGGCCGCGCCCTGGGGGGCGTCATCCTCGGCCGCCACGAATTTTTGCAAAAATTCGTGGTCCCGTTCATGAAACATACGGGCGGGTCCATGTCGCCCTTCACCGCGTGGATGATGCTCAAGGGGCTTGAAACGCTCGAACTGCGCGTGCGCGCCCAGACCGCCTCCGCCGAGGCGCTGGCCGACGCGCTCGCGGCGCGCCGCGATCTGGAGCGGGTGATCTATCCCGGGCACGAGAGCCACCCGCAACACGCCCTCGCCATGGCGCAGATGGGGGCGGGCGGCACACTCCTCGCGATCGATTGCGGCACGAAGGCGCGGGCCTTCAAGGTATTGAACGCGCTCGCGCTTTTCACGATCTCCAACAATCTGGGCGACGCCAAGAGCATCGTCACGCATCCGGCCACCACCACCCACCAGCGGCTCAGCGAGGAGACGCGTCAGGCCCTCGGGATCACCGAGGGCCTCATCCGCCTCTCCGTGGGATTGGAGGACAGTGGGGACCTCATCGCCGATCTGGGCGCGGCGCTGGACGCGGCCTGATGCTGATCCGGCGGTTTCGCGCGGAAGATGGCGCGGGCTGCGCAGCTCTCTTCTACGAGGCCGTCCACGTGGGAGCGGCGGAGAAATACGACGCGGCCCAGCGCCGGGCCTGGGCGCCCAAGGTGCCCGATGGCGCGGCCTTTGCCGAGAGGCTCGGCGCGGAGCACTGTTTCGTGGCCCAGGATAGCGAGGCGATCCGGGGCTTCATGAGCCTGACGCCCAGAGGCTATATCGACATGGCCTTCGTGGCGCCGGACGCGCGGGGCACCGGGCTCGCAGACAAGCTATATGCTGAAATCCTGCGCGCGGCGCGGTCGACGGGGCTGACCTATCTCGCTGTCGACGCCAGCGCCTATGCGCAACCGTTTTTCACACGCCATGGTTGGACGATCCACCGCGCCGAGGAGGTCGAGCGCGGCGGGCTGGCGATCCTGCGATATAGCATGTTCCTGGACCTCTCCGGGTGATCCACGCTCTCGCGCGGTGCGTAAATCTCAGGCAAAATGCGAACATGGCGGTTGTCATAGGACGCCGCACGCCCATCTAAGTGCTTGGCCCGCACCCGCGTTGAAAGGGGGAAATTGCCATGAACATCCACGCAGCCGATATCGATCGTGAGCCCAGCCGGGAAGAGGCCGAGGCCGCATTGGCGCTATTGCGCCGTTGGGCTGGCAAGGTCTCCGCCAGCGAGCTTACCGATCTCGACCCGCAAGTCGCGGGCCTGATGCCGGGCCGTCCATCCGCTTATCCGGCGTTGGCACGCGCCTACCCTGAGGATTTCTCGGTGGACGGCGCCTACAAGGCATCGCTGCCCGATCTGCAGAACGGGCCGTCCTCCCTGATCCGCGGCGCCAAGCAGCAGATCCAGCATGTGGGCATTTCGAATTTCCGGCTGCCGATCCGCTACATGACACGCGACGGCGCGCCCACGACGCTCGAGACCTCCGTCACCGGCACCGTGAGCCTCGAGGCGGAGAAAAAGGGCATCAACATGAGCCGCATCATGCGGAGCTTTTATGCCTATGCCGAGGAGACCTTCAGCTTCGACGTGATGGCGCGCGCCCTCGACGCCTATAAGAGCGATCTCGAGAGCTTTGACGCGCGCATCCAGATGCGCACGTCCTTTCCCATGAAGGTGGGCTCGCTTCGGTCCGGGCTCGAGGGCTACCAGTATTACGATCTCGCGCTCGAACTCGTGGAGCGTGATGGCGTGCGCAAGAAGATCGTGCATCTCGACTATGTCTACTCGTCGACTTGCCCGTGCTCGCTGGAGCTTTCCGAGCATGCCCGTGCCACGCGCGGCCAGCTTGCGACGCCGCACTCGCAGCGCTCCGTCGCGCGGATTTCCTTGGAGCTTGCGGAGGGGGCGCCGTGCCTCTGGTTCGAGGATCTCGTGGAGCTCTGCCGCGCGGCGGTGCCCACGGAGACGCAGGTGATGGTCAAGCGCGAGGACGAGCAGGCGTTTGCCGAATTGAACGCCGCCAACCCGATCTTCGTCGAGGACGCGGCGCGCTCCTTTTGCGAGGTGCTTCTCGCCGATCCGCGCGTGGGCGATTTCAGGGTGGTGGCCTCGCATCAAGAAAGCCTGCATTCCCATGACGCGGTGAGCGTGCTGACAGAGGGCGAGACCTTTGCAAGCGAGAGCCTTGATCCCCGGCTCTTCGCCTCCCTTTTCCACGTGGGCTGAGGCGCCGGGCGTGGGGGCCTGCCCTCGCGCTCCCCAAGTTCTTCGGGAAAGGTGAAGAGACGATCTTGGAAGTCTTCTTTCCGTTCGAGGCCATTGGTGAGGTGGGGCGGTACACGCCCATGGGCTACACCGTGGCGTGGCTGCCGCCCGCGTTTGCCGAGGGGCTGCCGGAGCCCGCGCGGGCGCGACCGCGCGTCGTGGGAGAGCTCGGCGGCGTGAGCTTCAAGGGCGCGCTCCATCCCACATCCGACGGACGGGCCTATTTCATCTTCTCGAAGGCCATGCAGAAGGCCACCGGGCTGGGCGAGGGGGACCCGGTCCGCATCGCGTTTCGATACGATGACCCGGACGCCGTGGATGTCCCTCCCGCGCTTGCGGACGCGTTGGCCCAAGATGAAGGCGCGGGCGAGGTCTGGGCCGGGCTCACACCCGGCACGCAGCGGGGCTTTGCCCACCAAGTCGCGTCGGCCAAGACAGAGGCCACAGTGCTCAAGCGCGTGCGCGCCGTGCTGGCCGCGCTCGAAGAGCCGGATCCGAGCCCTTATCCCAAGCGGCGCTAGGAGTTGACAGGCCCGGGATGCTCCGCCACCGCTTGACCCCATGATCGACGTCCGCCCGGTATCCTACGTGATCGCACTCCTCGTAGCGGCGCTCGGTGTCGTCATGCTGATCCCGGCGGGCGTGGACTTCTTTTACGGCAATGCCCATGGCTGGGTCTTCGTACAGGCGGCGGCGTTCACCTTTCTCGTCGGGCTTTTCGTGGCGCTCGCGACCCATAACCTGAACCGCGGCGGGCTCTCGCTGCAGGAGACCTTCCTGCTCACAACGGGCGTCTGGGTAACACTTCCCGTCTTCGGCGCCATCCCCTTCATCATCGGGGCCACAGAGGCGAGCCCCACGGACGCGTTCTTTGAGGCGATGTCAGGCCTCACCACCACCGGATCGACTGTTTTTTCAGGGCTCGACACCCTGCCGGAAGGGCTGCTCGCCTGGCGCGCGATGCTGCAATGGTTGGGGGGCGTGGGCATCATCGTCGTGGCCATGGTGTTCCTGCCGGAGCTGCGCGTGGGCGGCATGCAGATCTTCCGGTCCGAAGCCTTCGATACCATGGGCAAGATCCTCCCCCGCGCCGCCCAGATCGCCCAGCAGATCTCGGTGATCTACGTTGCGCTGACGGCGCTGTGCGCGGCGGCCTACATCGCCGCAGGGCTCGAGCTTTTCGAGGCGATCATGCACGCGCTCACCACCGTCTCCACCGGTGGCTTTTCCACGCGCGATGCCTCCTTCGGGGCGTTCGGCGCCGGTGCGCAGCTCGTGGCCGTGCTCTTCATGGTCCTCGCGGCCTTGCCATTCGTGCGCTTCGTGCAGCTCCTCAACGGGGAGCCGCGTCCGCTCTTTCAGGATCGGCAGGTCCTCGGGCTCGCCGCTGTGCTCGCCGTCGCCGTGGGTGCTATCACGGTCTGGCTGTGGCTCCGGGCAGGGCAGGTGGGCCTCGCCGCGCCCTTGGCCGCGCTCTTCAACACCACCTCGCTCATCACCGGCACGGGCTATGCGAGCGAAGATTACATGCTCTGGGGCGCGTTCCCCGTGGTCGCGCTCTTTTTCGTGGGGCTGGTGGGCGGCTGCGCGGGCTCGACGTCCTGCTCGGTCAAGATATTCCGTTACCAGCTCCTCTTCGCCTCCGTCGCCGCGCAGGTGCGGCAGATCTACAGCCCCTCGGGCATCTTCACGCCGCGCTATGACGGGCGCCCCGTGGGGCAGGACGTGATGGATTCGGTGATGTCGTTCTTCGTGGTCTTCATCGGCTCGCTCATCGTGCTGGCGATCCTTTTGTCCATGACGGGCCTCGACGCGATCACCTCTGTCTCCGGCGCGGCCTCGGCCATCGCCAATATCGGGCCCGGCCTCGGCAGCGAGATCGGCCCGGCGGAGAATTTCGGCGGGCTGAATGACACCGCCAAGTGGCTCTTGGCCGCCGGGATGCTCCTCGGGCGGCTCGAGCTCATGGCGGTGCTCGTTCTCTTCACGCGCGCCTTCTGGAGGACGTGATGCGAAGACCGCTCGGGGCCCAGATCTCGCACATGCTGGCGGCGCGGGGCGTCGATACGATCTTTGGCATCCCTGGGGTTCATAACCAGGAGATGTATCGCGGGATCGCGGAGGCCGGGATCACCCATGTCCTCGCGCTCCATGAGCAGGGGGCGGGCTTCATGGCGGATGGCTATGCCCGCGCGTCAGGCCGTCCGGGGGTGTGTTACGTGATCACCGGGCCGGGGCTCACGAACGTGCTCACGCCGCTGGGGCAGGCTTACTCGGACAGTGTGCCGGTGCTGGCGATCTCCTCCTGTCTCGATGAGACGGCGGCGACGCGGGGCCAGCTTCACCAGATGAAGGACCAGCGCGCGGCGGCGGAAACGGTCTGTGACTGGTCAGAGGAAGCCCGCACCGCCGAGGCTGCCTATGCGCTCATCGACCGGGCGCTGATGGAGTTCGACACGAGGCGCCAGAGGCCCAAGCACCTCTCGGTGCCGATCAAGCTCCTTGAGGCGGAGGCCCCGTCACCACCAGCCCGTGCGAATGACGAACTGGCGGGGGATATTCCCCGTGATGAGCTTGCCGTGCATCGCATCGCGGAGGCGCTGAAGGCGGCCTCGCGGCCCGTGCTCATCCTCGGGGGTGGCGCGACCATTGGGGCGAGCCTTTATCCCAAGCTGGCCGAGGCCGCGGGCGCGGCCGTCTTCATGAGCTATGCAGGGCGCGGGATCATGCCGCCGGGGCACCCGCTGTCCTTCGGGGCGACGCTCGCGCGGCCGGAGAGTGCGCGCGTGCTGGGGCAGGCGGACCTGATCGTCGTCGCCGGATGCGAGCTGGCGGAGGTCGACCTTTGGCGCACGGGTCTCGGGGCTGACACGCCCATCCTCCGCCTCGATATCGACCCGCAGGTCCTCGCCAGCCAGCAGAGGCCGCAAGATCGCGTGATCCTCGGCGATTGCTATGAAATCATGGAGGCGGTGCTCGACGCGCTTGCCGGCCATACGCCCGCGGCGGGGTGGTCGTCCGATGAGATCGCGGCCACTCGGCGCCGTTGGCGGGCGGAGGTCGACGCGGAGCGCCCGGGCATCGTGCCCGTGGCCGATGCACTCCGCGCCTGCCTGCCCGAGGGCACGATGCTCTATTCGGACATGACGCAGTTCGCCTACGCCGCGAAGGAGGTCTGGGACATAGACCGCCCGGGTCACTGGCACCATCCCACAGGCTTCGGCACGCTGGGCTACGCGCTTCCGGCCGCCATTGGCGGGGCAGTGGCACGGAAGGGCGCGCCGACCTTGGCGATCGCAGGCGATTACGGCTTTCAATACACGCTGCAAGAGCTTGGGACGGCCGTGGAGCTCGGCCTGCCCTTGCCGATCTTTCTCTGGGACAACGGGAAGCTCAAGGAGATCGAGGACAGCATGATCGCCGCGCAGATCCCGCCCAACGCGGTCGTGGCCCGCAATCCGGATTTCGTCGCCTTGGCAAGGGCCTATGGAGCGCATGGCGTGGCACCCGAGACGCTTTCGGAGATGCAGGAGGCAGTCACCACGGCCTTCGAGGCCGATGGCCCCACTCTTATCTACGTCACGCCCGAGATCGGCTGACCGCTACCAGCACTCCACGAGGACGGCGATATCTGCCGCCAGCGAGCTAAGTTCGACAGGGTCGAGAACGGCGAACGCATCGACTTCCTCGATGGCCACGCCCTCCAGCGCGAGCCTGGAGCGGATGGTATCCGCATCCACGGCGAGGCGCACGGTGTCCGGCAGCACTTGGCCGTCACGCTCCGGTGCCGGACGCAGCAGGCCGAGCACGGCGCCGCCGCGGTCGAAGACGGGACCGCCGCTATCACCCGGCTCGGCACGGAGTTTCAGGCGCTTGACGCTGTCCTCTCCGTCGAGGCCCTTGAGATCGGCGAGCTCGCCGAGTGTCAGCGTCGGCGCGCCGAGATCGCCGCCATAGGAGAAGCCGGCCACGGCCACTTCGTCCCGCAGGCGGGGAACGGAGGATTGGAAGGTGGCATAGGCGATGGGGGAAATCGCGCGCTTCGGTTTCAGGAGGGCGAGGCCGAGATCGGCGTCCGCGAAGACGACGTCAGCATCCACGTCCGCCCCGATGCTCACGCGCTCGCAGGCGCCGAGTGTCTCGGCGGCGGTGAGCACGGTGCCCCGGCCATCGACGAAGAAGCCTGTGGCCGCCCGTTGCGGCTGTCGGATTTCGAGGCCGGCGAGCAGATCGAGGGACTGGTCCTCGCTCGGGGGCGACAGGGCAGGATCGAGTGTGCCTGGGAGCGTGCCAAAGCTCGCACGCATCTCGCTCAGCACCCGCGTCAGCCGCTTCTCATCGCCGGCAGGCCATACGAGCAGGAACCCCTTGATGGCGCCGTCTTCGTAGCGCACGTCCACGGTGGTGTGGCGGGTGGCGTCGATGCCTGTGATGGTGAAGCTGTCGCGGCGAAGTTCGCGCGGGCCGTCGGTCGGCACAGCGTCCAGCGTCTGCAGCACGTCGTAGAGCCCTTGGAACCGTGCGCGGGACCCGTCCTGCGAGATCAACGAGAGGGCAATCCCGTCTTCGCCGGTCGCGCGGTAATGGACGAAGGGCGCCTCGAACTCATCAAACGCGATCTGCGCGCTGGGCATGAGCATCGAGATGCCCGCTTCCGCGGCGACAACGCGCTCCATGCCGAGACCGTCGAGGATGGAGTTGTAGCTGTCGATGAGCGCGACCCGTTGCGCCGTCGTCAGGATGCCGGTGGCTTCGAACCCGTTCGCGGCCTGCCAGTTGGCCATGGAGGCCCGCGTGCCGCGCCCGAATAGGCCGTCGATCGTTGAGTTGTAGAAGCCTTCGGAGGCGAGCGCGGTCTGCAGGAGCCGCTTCTCATCGCGGCTCAGAAGCGCCTCTGCGGCACGGGCCTGTCGGGGTGTCTCGTCCGCGGGCCGGAGTTCGGGCTCCTGTTGAAGCGTTGGCGCGGGGGCCACGATGGCCGTGGTGTTTCGCAGGTCTTCGGCCCCGATGGGCCAGAACTGACGCTCGAACCGGGCGGGCTCGACGAGGTAGGAGTCCCTTGGAACGAGCCCTTCCGCGCGGAGCGCGGCGAGCCGTTGGGTTGCATCCGCACGCGAGTAGGGGCCGAGAGCGATGCCGTACCAGCGCGCCGAGAGCTGGAAGCCCGCCACGTCCGGCAAGCGCGCGGCATAGTTCCGGACGCGGTCCTGCGCCTTCCGCAGGCTCGGCTGGGCCTCTACCTGGATCCAGACCCTGTCCTGGGCCACGGCCGCCGAACTCGCTGCCAGCCATACGAGCGCCGCAAGAATAACCCGTCGCATCTGTGGTGCGTCCCCCTGAAAATACCCCGACACATTAGCAAAAGCGGCAGATGCTGCACCGCAAAAGCGCCAAATGCGGCGTCGGGCCCCGGCAAAACCCGCACCTGTCACATCGCCGCTACAGCCATTGCGGGGAGCGCCGCATTGACCCTCTTTGGGGCGGCGGCTAGGGAAGCACGGCTCACAGCCGGAGAGAGCTGCCCATGCCCGCGCAAGACGCCCCGCGTTCGTTTCAGGAGATCATCCTGCGCCTCCAGAATTACTGGGGATCAAAGGGCTGCGCAGTGCTGCAACCCTATGACATGGAAGTGGGCGCGGGCACGTTTCACCCCGCCACGACGCTGCGCTCTCTCGGGACCCGGCCCTGGGCGGCGGCCTATGTGCAGCCGTCCCGGAGGCCCACAGATGGCCGCTATGGCGAGAACCCGAACCGTCTTCAGCACTACTACCAGTATCAGGTGCTCATCAAACCGTCCCCGCCCGACCTGCAAGAGCTCTATCTCGGCTCGCTCGAAGCAATCGGGATCGACATGGAGATCCATGACATCCGCTTTGTCGAAGACGATTGGGAGAGCCCCACGCTCGGCGCCTGGGGCCTCGGTTGGGAGGTCTGGTGCGACGGGATGGAGGTCTCGCAATATACCTATTTCCAGCAGGTGGGCGGACATGATTGCCATCCCGTCTCGGGCGAACTGACCTACGGGCTCGAGCGGCTGGCGATGTACGTGCTAGGCGCCGAGCACGTGATGGACATGCCCTATAACGATCCGCAGGTGCCGATCCCGCTCACCTATGGCGATGTCTTCCGCCAGACCGAGCAGGAGTACAGCCGCTGGAACTTCGACGTGGCCAACACCGAGACGCTGCTACAGCACTTCAAGGATGCCGAGGCCGCCTGCAACGCGATCCTCGACGCGCCTCACGAAGATTCAAAGACCGGCAAGCGCATCGTCATGGCGCACCCGGCCTATGACCAGTGCATCAAGGCCTCGCACCTCTTCAATCTGCTCGACGCGCGAGGCGTGATCTCGGTGACGGAGCGGCAGAGCTACATCCTGCGCGTGCGCACGCTGGCCAAACGCTGCGCCGACGCCTTCGTGCAGACGGAAGCGGGCGGTTGGGAGGCGGCGTGATGGCGGCCAGGCGCACCCGGCGCGCCAGCGCCATGCCCGATCTCCCCCCCGGGAGAGCATACTATCGAGGGCCGTCCGTCCGTCGCCCTGCCTGCCGGTCGCGCCGAGATATCGCGCGCAGCACCGCGGCCCTCCCGAGGTCGGGCTTGACGCCGCCGCCCCCCTCCGCCGAGGCGTGCCATGGCCGGTAAGATCATCGCGGTGCTTCTCGTGCTCGTCACGCTGGGCGTCGGCGGCGGCGTCTACTACGCTCAGGTCTACGGTTTCTACTACGACGTCGAGGACGCCACGGTGGAGCTCACCAGTCTCTCCAGCCAGCAGCCGGAGCCGATCCTGGCCGAGGGCCTCGAGGCCATCGACGCCGACAGCTCCCCGATCCGCTTCCGTGCGTGTTTCACCACGCCCACGAGCCTCGCCACGCTCACCGAGACCTACGAGATCTTCGACGCGGCCGAGCCGCTCACGGCACCCGGCTGGTTCGACTGCTTCGATGCGGAGGCCATCGGCGCGGCCCTCGATGCGGGCACGGCCATCGCCTTTACCGGTACGCGCAATCTCGAATACGGGATCGACCGCGTCGTCGCCATCACCGAGGCGGGGCAGGGCTTCGTCTGGCACCAAGTGAATGATTGCGGTGACCGCCTCTATGACGGCACGCCAGCGGGCGACGATTGCCCCGAAAGGACGCAGTGAATGCCTGATCTTCTGATCGAACTCTTCTCCGAGGAAATTCCGGCGGGCATGCAGGCGCGTGCCTCTGCGGATTTGGAGCGGCTCGTCTGCGAGGCGCTGACCGGCGCGGGCTTGACCTATGAGAGCGCCGAGCATTTCGCGACCCCGCGCCGCCTCGCCCTCTCCGTCGCGGGCCTTCTTGCCGAAAGCCCTACCGTGACCGAGGAACGCAAGGGCCCCAAGGTCGGCGCGCCGGAAAAGGCCCTCGAGGGCTTTCTGCGCGGCGCGGGCGTGACCAAGGAAGACCTCGAGATCCGGGAGGACAAGAAGGGCCAGGTTTACTTCGCGCAAATCACGAAGCCGGGCCGCCCGGCCGCCGAGATCATCGCAGAGGCGCTGGAAAAGACGGTGCGCGGCTTCCCGTGGCCGAAATCCATGCGCTGGGGCTCGGGCAGCTTGCGCTGGGTGCGCCCGCTGCAATCGATCCTGTGCATCCTCGATGGCGCGGTGGTGCCTGTTAAGGTGGATCAATTCGAGGCTGGAAACACAACCGGCGGCCATCGCTTCATGGCGCCCGCGCGCTTTGCCGTGACCGACGTGGCGCAATACGAAGCGGAGCTCGGAAAGCACCACGTCATCCTGCGCGCCGAGACGCGGCAAGAGATGATTTGGAAGGATGCCGTGCGGCAAGCGGAGGCCGTGGGCCTCGAGGTCGTCGAGGATCGCGGGCTTCTGGCGGAGGTGGCGGGCCTCGTGGAATGGCCGGTCGTGCTCATGGGCGAGATCGGCGAGGCGTTCCTCGGCCTCCCGCCGGAGGTGTTGCAGACCTCCATGAAGGAACACCAGAAGTTCTTCTCCGTACGCGATCCGAAAACGGGCCGGATCGAACGCTTCATCACCGTGGCCAACCGCGAGACGTCTGATAACGGCGCCACGATCCTCGCAGGCAACCAGAAGGTCCTCGCCGCGCGTCTTTCGGACGCCAAGTTCTTCTGGGAGAACGACCTGCGCGTGGCAAAGGCCGGGATGGGCGCGTGGCTCGAGAGCCTCGAAAACGTGACCTTCCACGCCAAGCTCGGCACGCAGGCCGAGCGCATCGCCCGCATCGCGGCGCTCGCCCGAGAACTCGCACCCGCAGTGGGCGCCGATCCAGAGCAGGCCGAAGCGGCCGCCAAGATCGCGAAGGCCGACCTTGCCTCGGAGATGGTCTACGAGTTCCCCGAATTGCAGGGCACGATGGGGCGCTACTACGCGCTGGAAGCAGGGGAGCCCGAGGCCGTGGCCAACGCCGCCCGAGACCATTATGCCCCGCTCGGCCCTTCCGACGCCGTGCCCACCGAGCCGGTGAGCGTCGCCGTCTCCCTCGCTGATAAACTCGATCTCTTGGCCTCGTTTTGGATAATTGGTGAGAAGCCCACGGGATCAAAGGACCCTTTCGCCCTTCGTCGAGCCACCCTAGGCACGCTCCGCATTGTCGATCATGCTGAAGTGGAAATACGCTTAGCTTCCATTCTGAAACGCTCCTTTTTCAGGGCGTTTGCAGATGAGTTTTGGACAGCAATGAAAGAGGAAGAAGTAGAACCCTCATGGGGGATGAGCCTTAAAGGACATGATGCCACGCTACGAACGATAGACAGTTGGCTGGATGATGACGTTCTCAAAGCTCTTGCCCACGCTAGTCGTCATGAGGAACTTTCTTCCAATGAGATTCTTGTCGCATTGGAGGCGCTGCAAGCAAAAGTTAGGTCTGATTTCCCAGTCGAAAGCGCTGACCTCACATCGTTCTTCCACGACCGCCTCAAGGTCTATCTCCGTGACCGTGGCATCCGGCATGACGTCATCGACGCCTGCCTCGCCATGCCGGGCAATGACGATCTGAGCCTCCTCGTGAAGCGTGCGACGGCACTGCAGGAGGTCATGAACACGGAAAACGGCACGAACCTCGTGCAGGGCTTCAAGCGCGCCAACAATATCCTGAGCCAGGCCGAGGACGCGGACGGGGTCGAATACTCCTACGGCGCGGACATGAAATTCGCCGAGGCCGAGGAGGAGAAGGCGCTTTTCGCGGCGCTCGAGACGGCGGAGGGCAAGATCAAGCCTGCCATGGAGGCCGAGGATTTCGTCTCCGCCATGGGCGCCATGGCCGAGCTGCGCGCGCCGATCGACGCCTTTTTCGACGCGGTCAAGATCAATGCCGACGCACAAACGGTGCGGCGTAACCGGCTCAACCTTCTCAGCCAGATCCGCTCCACCGTGGGCCAGGTGGCAGATTTGACGCGGATCGAAGGCTAAGCGGCTCGCCGAAAGGGCGTTTTGGAGGCTTCCCTTGATTTGCAGCGCCTAAAGCGTAATCTGCCGACGAAGGGATGCCGCAGTGCAGCAAGAGCTCCAAGTTTCCGATATCGCGCCGATAACGCCCACCGCGCACATGAAGGCGCGGTTCCACGGGGGGCGTGCAAAATGCCTGCAGCGCCTTATTCGACTGGGCATGCCGGTGCCGACGACGGTGGCGCTCTGCTTTTCCACGGTGCGCCGCATCGCAGCGGGGGCGGCGCCTGACCTCGCCACGATCCTCGGGCCTTTCGAGGCCAGCGATCTCCTCTCGGTCCGTCCCTCCTCGGAGCATGCGGATTGGGGCGGGCCAGCCGCGATCCTCAATATCGGCATGAACGGAGCGCGCCATGCCGCCCTCTGCGAAACGATCGGGGAGGCAGCGGCGACGGCGCTCTATCTCCGGTTCATTCAATCCTACGCGCTCCATGTCGCGCGGCTCGACGCAGACGCATTCCCCGAACTCGGGACGCCGGATGCCGCGACGCTTCGCGCGGCGCTCGACGCCTACGAGGACGAGGCGGGCGAGCCGCTGCCGCAGGAGACGGGAACGCAGCTCGCAGAAGTCCTGCGGGCCATGGCCAGGGCCTGGGAGGGCACGTCGGCCCGGCTTCTCCGGCAGGCGCAGGGCGCGCCGGCGGATGCAGGCCTTGGCCTCATCATCCAACGCATGGCGCCCATGCCGGTCGAGGGAGAACGCGGCAGCGGTGTGATCCAGTTCGTCTCGTCCGAGGACGGCAAACCGCAGGTGACCGGCCGCTACCTGAGCCGCGCCCACGGCCGCGAGGCGCAAGGTGAATCCGACGCCATCTACCTGACACGGGATCCGCGCGGCCCTTCGCTCGAGGAGCATCAGCCAGAGGTTTTTGCCGAGCTCCTCGAATACGGCGAAATTGCGCGGCAGCGGCTGCGGGAGGAGATGGAGATCAAGTTCGCCATCGAGAACGGCGCGCTGGCGATCCTCGATGCGGTGAGGATCTCCCGGTCGTCTCGGGCCGCGGTCACCGTGGCCGTGGCTCTGGCCGAGGACGGGGTCATCACCCGCGAAGAGGCCGTTCGCCGGATCACACCCTCCACCTTGTCAGAATTGCTGCACTCCCAGATCGCGCCGGGCGCATCGCGCGACGTCATCGCGCGGGGCATCGCGGCGTCTCCGGGCGCGGCCTCCGGGCGCATCGTCTTTTCCTCCGCCGAGGCGCAGGCCAGCGCCGCGCGCGGAGAGGCCTGCGTTCTCGTGCGCCGGGAGACGACGCCGGAGGATATCCGCGGCATGCACGCGGCCCAGGCGGTCTTGACCGAGCGCGGCGGGATCACGAGCCACGCCGCCGTGATCGGGCGCGGCTTTGGGCTGCCTTGCGTCGTCGGCGCGAGCGACATCTCCGTCCAGGACGGCAAGCGCGCTTTCGAGGCATTTGGCCGGCGCTTCTCCGAGGGTGACACGATCACGATCGACGGCACGACAGGGCAAGTGCTCGCCGGCGCGGCCGAGCTGACGAAGGCCGGGCTCGACGACAGCGTCGCCACCTTGCTGAGCTGGGCAGATGCGATCCGGGACATCGGCGTGCGCGCCAATGCGGACACCACCGAGGAAGCCGAGCGCGCGGCGGGCTTTGCCGCCGAGGGGATCGGGCTCTGCCGCACGGAGCACATGTTCTTCGAGGGAGACCGGCTCACGGTCATGCGCGAGATGATCTTCGCGGGGAGCCCGGAGGATCGGGCGGCGGTGCTCGAGCGCCTCTTGCCGATGCAGCGCGCTGATTTCGCAAAGCTTTTCCGGATCATGGAAGGGCGACCCGTCTGCGTGCGGCTTCTTGATCCGCCTCTCCACGAATTCCTGCCGTCGGGCCGCGAAGGCCTGCGCGACCTTGCCGGGGCGCTCGGTCTGCCCGTGCGCGAGGTGGAGGAGCGGGTCCGTTCTCTCACCGAATACAATCCCATGCTTGGCATGCGAGGTGTCCGGCTCGCGATCACGATGCCCGAGATCTACGACATGCAGGTGCGGGCCATCCTCGAAGCCGCGCTCAGCGTCGGCGATGTGACGCCCGAGATCATGATCCCGCTCGTGACCGCCCGGCGGGAGGTGGAGCTTGTGCGCAAGCGCATCGACGCGGTGGCGGCAGCGGTGCGCGCTGAGACAGGCCGCGATTTGAGCTATACCATCGGCGTGATGGTGGAGACGCCTCGGGCCGCCCTGCGGGCCGGTGACATCGCGCCCCATACGGCCTTTCTGAGCTTTGGCACGAACGATCTCACGCAGATGACCTACGGGCTTTCGCGCGATGATGCGGGACGTTTCATGTCGGACTACGTGCAGCAGGGCGTCTACCCCGAGGATCCCTTCCATCGCCTCGACACCGACGGTGTGGGAGAACTGCTCCGGATCGGGGCAGAACGGGGGCGCGGTGCGCGCCCGGACGTGGTGCTCAGCCTCTGTGGCGAGCATGGCGGGGACCCGGAGGCGATCAGGATGTGCCGGGAGGCCGGCTTCACCTATGTTTCCTGCTCGCCATTTCGCGTGCCCGGCGCTCGGCTCGCGGCAGCCCATGTGGCCCTTGATGAGCGGGCGACCGCTCGGCAGGTGTGACGCAGCGTACCAAATCAGCGCCACAGTCTGGACTCCTTTAAAACAAAGAGTTACGAGCGGCAGTTGACGCAAAGCTGCCCCATGGGTTTCTGACCTAAAGGAACAATTTTATGCGCTATCTTGTTGTTATTGTGGCAATTTTCTCGTTCGCAATGCCGCTGGCTGCCCAGAACAACACGCTCGCTATTTCAGGGGCTGTGGCGTTCGAGGCCAAGAGTTTGTCGAAATTGGACGCCTCGACGACCGCGCGTCTCCTGTCGCCCCGGGCGCGCATCGAAGGCGATGCGCCGGACGTACAATTCTCCAATGCATGGCTGAAAACACAGCCTTTTATCGAGGGTGGCCCTGAATGGCGCTGCCTCGCGGAGGCGCTTTATTTCGAGGCACGTGGGGAGAGCGTGAAAGGGCAGTTCGCCGTTGCCGAGGTGATTCTCAACCGTGTCGAGAGCCCCCGCTTCCCAAACACCGTCTGCAAGGTGATCAATCAAGGCACGGGCGAGCGCTATCGCTGCCAGTTCACCTATACCTGTGACGGTCATGCCGAGGTCATTCGCGAGCCCATCGCGTGGCGTCTCGTGGGGCGCGTGGCGCGGCTCTCCATGGCAGGTGCGGCGGGTAACCTCACGAATGGCGCGCAGTTCTATCACACGCAGTCCGTCAGCCCGCGTTGGTCGCGCGTGTTCGAGCACACCACCACCATCGGCTATCACAAGTTCTACCGCCGCGGGTGAGCGCAGAGGCGTCGCGCGCGAGCGCTTGCGAGCGGCCCGCCGCGCTAGTATCGCCGCGCTATGACCCGTGATCTTTCGCTCGCCTTCGCCCATCCCGAGGAACGTGCCCGCGCCGACGCGCCGGAGCGTGACAGGATCAGCGTGCGCGATCTCGTCCTCGATGCGGAGATCGGCGCATTCCAGGCGGAGCGAGGCGTCACCCAGCGCATCCGCTTCAACGTCGTCGTGGAAGTCTCTGCTTTACCCGCAGATTTATCCGACGACGTCGACCGCATCCTGAGCTATGACCGCATCACCGAGGCCATAGAAGCCGCCCTCGCAGAAGAACGCCTCAACCTCCTCGAGACTCTCGCCGAGCGCGTGGCGCAGCGCATCCTTGTGGAGCCGCAGGCCGAGCGCGCCTTTCTGCGCATCGAGAAGCTCGACCGCGGGCCTGGGACATTGGGAGTGGAAATCGTGCGGAGTGCTGGCCCGAAGGTGCTCTCCATCGAGGATACGCCGCAGCCGCGCATCGTGGCCCTGGGCAATCGCCAGATCTCGGATGACGCTCTTTCGCATCTGCTCGACGCGCTTGCAGCCGAGCCGTCTCCCCTCATCCTCTGCGTCGGTCTCCCCGAGGCCCCTGCGCCCCAGGGCGGCAACGCGCCGGTTCAGCGTCGGATCGACCTGCTCGCCATCGAGCAGAATGCATGGATGCTCGCCGGTCGGGACCCGCGCTGCGTCGTCGTCGGCACGCGGACCGAGCTCGATTGGGGCATGCGCCACGGGCAGATCAGCGTCTGGGCCCCGTCCAAAATGGTGCTCGACGCGGTCGAAGGCCCCGAAAGCGCCGATGCAGGCGCGCTGATCTCCTGGCTCGCCAACGAGATGCAGGCGGAGGAAATCCTCAACCTCGGCCTGGACGTTCCCGCAGGCGACGTGCCCCAGCGCGACGGCCTTCGTTGAGGCGATACTACCGACCTTTGCCCCAGCGCGGCGCGCCGGGCCCGCGGCTCGCAGGCGGATGGCTGCGTTTCTCCCATGTCGAGGAGATCACGCGGGAGGGTGCGCGCATCATTCATTGGCGGGCCGTCCCCTCCCACCTAATGGAACGTCTCGAGGCACGACGCGCGGACATCGCCGGCCTCTCCATGGACCAGCCACGGCTCATGGGCATCCTCAACGTCACGCCCGACAGCTTCTCCGATGGCGGCCGCTACGACAGCACAGAGAGCGCGGTCGCGCATGCCGAGCGGATGGAAGGCGAGGGGGCCGATCTCCTCGATATTGGCGGTGAGAGCACGCGGCCCGGCGCAGAAACCGTGCCCACGGATGTGGAGATCGCACGCACGTCTTCTGCTATCGCGGCCATGGACACCAAGCTCCCGATCTCCATCGACACGAGAAAGGCCGCCGTGGGCGAGGCCGCGTTGGCCGCCGGGGCACGTCTCTTGAATGACGTCTCTGGACTTCACTTCGACCCGGCCATGGCGCCCCTTGCCGCGCGTACCGGCGTGCCGATCTGCATCATGCACGCCAAGGGTGATCCCAAGACGATGCAGCAAGATCCGCGCTATGAGCATGTGCTGCTCGACGTGTTCGACGCGCTCGGGGGGCAAGTGGAGGCGGCGCTGGCTGCAGGCGTCGCGCGAGATAGGATCATTGTCGATCCCGGCATCGGCTTCGGTAAGACGCTCGACCACAATCTCGCGCTGTTGAGGGGGCTCTCCCTCCTCCACGGGCTCGGTTGCCCGATCCTGCTCGGCGCGTCTCGCAAGCGCTTCATCGGGACGCTCTCGGGCGTGGAGGCCGCAGACGCGCGGATGCCGGGCTCCGTCGCCGTGGCGCTGGCGGGCGTGGCGCAGGGTGCCCAGATCCTGCGGATCCACGATGTCGCGCCCACGCGGCAGGCGCTCCAGCTCTGGCAGGCGGTGACCTGACAATTTGACCGCGCTCACAGCCCCGTGATCCTGCGTCAGGGTGTCGATGGAACGCTCGGGCACGGGTGTCGTTGTCTCTCCACAAAGAGGGTCCGCACCCACGCAAGAAAGGAAGATACGATGGAAACGTTTCCGCTTCTCGCAATTCTCGCCCTTACGACCTTTACGCTCGTCATCATCGGCGCGATGAGGTCGAAGAAGAAAACACTGGAGCGCAAGGAGGATGACGGCATCCCCAAGAGCTCCTTGGCCGCGGATGCGCCGAGCGATCGCCAAGCTCCGTAAAGAAAAAGGGCCCCGCTGCAGTACTGCCCGGGGCCCTTTGTTCGTATTAAGACGCGTCAGTTCTTGGCCTGATCCACGAGCTTGCCCGCAGAAATCCACGGCATCATCCCGCGCAGTTTTTCGCCGACTTCCTCGATCTGGTGCGCGTCGTTCATGCGCCGCGTGCCCTTGAAGAAGGGCTGGCCCACCTGGTTCTCCTGCATGAAGTCCCGCACGAATTTGCCCGTCTGGATGTCGGTCAGGATCGCTTTCATCCGCGCCTTCGTCTCGTCATAGGGTAGCACCCGCGGGCCGGAGACATATTCACCGTACTCCGCCGTGTTGGAGATGGAGTAGTTCATGTTCGCGATCCCGCCTTCGTAGATCAGATCCACGATGAGCTTCACCTCGTGGAGGCACTCGAAATAGGCCATCTCGGGCGCGTAGCCCGCCTCCACCAGCGTCTCGAAGCCCATGCGGATGAGCTCCACGAGGCCGCCGCAGAGCACGGCCTGCTCGCCGAAGAGGTCGGTCTCGCACTCTTCCTTGAAGTTCGTCTCGATGATGCCAGAGCGACCGCCGCCGATGGCGGAGCAGTATGACAGGCCGATCTCGAGCGCCTTGCCGGAGGCATCGTTGTGCACGGCCACGAGGCAGGGGACTCCGCCGCCCTTGGTGTATTCTCCGCGCACCGTGTGGCCGGGGCCCTTCGGTGCCATCATGATGACGTCGACCTCAGCCGGCGCCTCGATCAGGCCGAAATGCACGTTGAGGCCGTGGGCAAAGGCAATGGCCGCGCCGGGCTTCAAGTTGTCCTTGACGTGCTTGCGGTACGTCTCGGCCTGCAACTCGTCGGGCATGGTAAACATCATGACGTCGCACCAGGCCGCCGCTTCGGCGATGCCCATGACCGTCAGGCCTTCGCCCTCGGCCTTCTTCGCGGAGGGAGAGCCCTCGCGGAGCGCCACGGCAAGGTTCTTTGCGCCGCTGTCGCGGAGATTGAGCGCATGGGCGTGGCCTTGGCTGCCATAGCCGAGGATGGCGACCTTCTTGTCCTTGATGATGTTCACATCGCAATCGCGATCATAGTAAACGCGCATGGCGTCCTCCCTTGGATGAAACTGGCGTTGTCCTAACGCATGCGCGCGCGAGCCTCACTCCTCCATCCTTCGAAAAATACCTCTTTTCCGGCATATCCATGCGCGCAAATGCCTGATATCAACAAAACCATGCTCGACGCCACCGATCGCCGCCTTCTGCGCTACCTGCAAGACGATCCCGAACAGCCCCTCGCCGCCCTTGCCGAGGCCGCGCGGGTGCCGCAGGCCACGGCCGCGCGGCGGATCGAGAAGCTCCGCGCCGACGGCGTGATCCGCGCCTTCCGCGCCCGCATCGACTGGCGCGCGCTCGGCTATGCCGTGGAGGTCTCTTTGCGCATCACGCTCGAAAAATCGCCGCGCGCGTTCGATGATTTCCTCGCCGCGGCGCGCGCCGTGCCGGAGGTCATCGAACTGCAGACCTTTCTCGGTCGCGTCGATATCCGGCTGTCGGTCATCGCCCGTGACATGGGTCACTATCAGGCCCTCTACCGAGACCACATCCTGACGTTGCCCCACATCGCCGATATCGAGGCGCTGATGCATGTGGCGGAGGTTTCGCGCCGCGAGGGGCTGCCGCTATGACCGCCGCCATGATCCCCGACGCCATCGATGTGGCGCTTCTCCGCGCGCTCCATGCCGACGCCACGCAGGGCACGGCCGATCTCGGTCGGCGGGTGGGGCTGTCGCAACCTGCCACCTGGCGGCGTCTCAAAAAACTGCGCGCGGCGGGCATCCTGAAAGGGGCGCGCCTCGATCTCGATGAGAAGGCGCTGGGCTTCGGTGTTACGGTCTTTCTCGGGATCAAGCTGGCCACGCGCGGGCGGGTGAGCCTCGAGGATTTCGAGCGTGCGATTTCCGCCATTCCCGAGGTGCAGCGGGTCGATCATGTGCTGGGCCTCTACGATTATCGCGTGCGCGTCACGGCCCGCGACATCGCCGATTTCGAGCGGGTGCTCCGCCGCCGCATCATGACCTTGCCGGGCGTGGGAGATATCGAATCGAACGTGCTCCTCTCCGAAGAGGTGCGCGAGGGCCCCATGGAAAGCCTCACGCCCCGGGCGTGACCCAGGGCCTCCCCCTTCAAAGCGCGAGGTCCCGGATCAGGTCCGGGATAGGCGGCGCGTATGGGAAACCTCAGTCTCCGAAATCGACCTCGGACCGTCCAAGACCCGGAAAAAACAGGCAAAGTATACCGAAGTAGACTTTGCCAAGGCTTCGGCGGGCCTTTACCCAGAGCTTCGGTTTTCAGGGAGGATACCATGGCATTGCTCGACACAGTGGACCCCGAGGGGCTCGACGAATTCTCCGTCGTCTTCACCGATCGCTCGCTCAATTCCATGAGCGCCTCTTTCGGCCAGGTCATGCGCGATCTCTCGAGCGCGCTGAAAGAAGTCTATGGCGCGGAGGGCGTGGCCATCATCCCGGGCGGCGGCACCTACGCCATGGAAGCCGTGGCGCGACAGTTCGGGCAGGATGCCCGCGCGCTCGTCGTGCGCAATGGATGGTTCTCCTACCGGTGGAGCCAGATCTTCGAAAGCGGGCAATTCACGGCCGAGACCGAGGTGATCAAGGCCCGGCGCACGGGCAACGCCCCGCAATCCCCCTTCCGGCCCGCGCCCATCGAGGAGGTGGTGGAGAAGATCCACGAGGTGAAGCCGGATATCGTCTTTGCCCCCCACGTGGAGACTTCCGCGGGCGTCATTCTCCCGGACGATTACATCGCGAGCCTCGCCGCCGCGGCCCACGAGGTGGGCGCGCTCATGGTGCTCGATTGCATCGCGTCGGGCTGCATCTGGGTGGATATGGCGGCCACCGGCGTCGACGTGCTGATCTCTGCCCCGCAGAAGGGCTGGTCTTCCACGCCATCCGCGGGGCTCGTCATGTTGTCCGCGCGCGCGATCGAACGCGTGAAAGTCACGCAATCCAACAGCTTTGCCATCGACCTCGGCAAGTGGCTCTCCATCATGGAGACCTACGAGGCGGGCAAGCACGCCTACCACGCCACGATGCCCACCGATGGCCTCGTTCACTTTCGGAACGCGGTCGCTGAAACGCGGGAATTCGGGTTCGAGGCCGCGAAATCAGCGCAATGGGCGCTTGGCCGGGCCGTGCGCGCGCTCATGGAGGAAAAGGGGATCCGCTCCGTCGCCGCCGAAGGGTTTCAGGCGCCGGGCGTCGTGGTGAGCTACACCGCCGATGCCGATGTCCAGAATGGCGCGCGCTTCGCTGCAGAGGGCATGCAGATCGCGGCGGGCGTGCCGCTGCAATGCGATGAGCCCGAGGATTTCCGCACCTTCCGCATCGGCCTGTTCGGCCTCGACAAGCTGCGCGATGTGGACGCCACGGTGGCACGGCTCAGGCGCGTGGTCGACAAGGTGCTCTAGGAGGAGCTGCCCCGGCCCATCCCGAGCCTCATGAGGGTCGTGCGGACGGGCGTGATATCGTGGATCGCGCGGATGCCGAAGGCACGCGCGTCCCTGACGGCACCGAGATCGGCCATGGACGTGCGGTTGAGCACGCTGACGCCCAGCACACGCGTTCGCACATCGCCGTAGCGTGCCTCCTCGTAGCGTTTGAGCATGGTTTCGGAGCCCAGCGCATCCGCGTCCTCCGTGGCGAGGTCCAGAAGGGTCGAAAGGTCCGAGAGGCTCATGTTGAGGCCCTGCGCTCCGATGGGCGGGACGACATGGGCGGCCTCGGCCACGATGGCCGTGCGCGGGCCAAAGAAGCGATCCGACAGCTGGCTGATAATGGGCCAGGAGGTGCGGCGGGAGGCGAGGCGCAACACGCCGAAGAGCCCGGCCGAGCGGGCCGTAGCCGCGGCCTCGAAGTCTTCCGTGTCGAGCGCGAGCAGCGCCTGCGCGTTATCCTCGGTCTCCATCCAGACGACCGCCGAGCACGGCTTTCCCTCGTAGTCCGGAAGCGGGACGAGGGTGAACGGTCCACCGGTACGGTGAATTTCCGTCGAGACATTCTCGTGCGGGGCGTCATGGGTGACGCTGAAGGTGAGCGCGCGCTGGCCGAACTCCATGCGGCGCGCGCCGATGTTGAGGGCCTTGCGAATGAAGCTGTCGCGCCCGTCCGCCGCGATGGCCATGCGGGCGGAGATGCGCGCACCGTCGCTCAGCGTGGCGAGCGCTTCTGTCGTGCGGGCGAGGAAGCGCGTGGTGGCGACCCCGGGGCGGAAGCTGACATTGGGCAATTCTTCCAATCGCTCAAGCAGCACGCGGCGGATCAGCCAGTTGGGCACGTTGTAGCCAAAGGGCCCGTCGCTCACATCCCCGCTCTCGAAATCGCGGCTGACGCGCGCAACGGGCTCCGCGCCGCCGGCATCGACGATGCGCATCGTGGCCAGGGGCGTGCTTTCCGGGGCCATCAGCGGCCAGACGCCAACCCTGTTCAGGAAGTCCTGGGCCGGTTGCAGGAAGGCCGTCGTACGCAAATCCGCCTCTTCCGCGTCACGCTCCGTGACGGGGGGCGCGGGATCCACGCAGATGACGTTGAAGCCAGCGCTGCCAAAGGCGGCTGCTGCGGTAAGCCCGGCGACACCGCCGCCGGAGATAAGGATGTCTGTGCGGTCAAACATGAGGCTAACGTATGCTCCCGCCCATTTGCGGCAACGCAGCATCGCCAATCTGAGACAAAAAGCCCGCCAAATCCGACGTCGTATGGTGTACGTGAGGCCCCTGAGCCGCATCGGGCCCGACATAGACCGTCGTCATGCCCAGCGCATGGGGGACCTCGAGATTGCGCTGCGTATCCTCAAACATGACGGCCCGTTCGGGGGCGAGGCCGTCGAGCGCGATGATGGCTTCGAAAGCTTCCGCCGCGGGCTTGGGGACGTAGCGTGCATGTTCGATCCCGTAGAGCGCGTCGAACCTCTCTGCGAGGCCGATGGCCGCGAGCACGTTGCGCGCGTAGGGCACGTCGCCATTGGTGAAGATGATCTTGCGCCCGGGCAGGCCATCGAGGGCGTCGGCGAGCGGCGGATGCGGTGAAAGCCCCGTGAAATCAATATCATGGACGTCGGCGAGGAATTCGCCCGGCTCCACGTCATGATGGGCAATGAGGCCCGCCAGTGTCGTCCCGTGGTCGGCCCAGTAGCGCGACCTGAGGTCGTGCGCGACCTCGTCAGACACCGACAAGCGACGCGAAATGAAAGACTCCATGCGCCGTTCGATCTGATCGAAGAGCCGGGCTTCGGGGGGATAGAGCGTGTTGTCGAGGTCGAAGACCCATGTGTCGAACATGGCTTTGAGGCTAGCGCGGCTTATCTTGCCGTCCAACGCAGACCATCGTGGGCTTGATTGACACTGACCTGTGAGGGTAAGCTGACACAGCTGCGAAAGAGGCGCCGGCAATGGATGTGAAAGTTCCCGTTCGCGATGCATACTCGATGATCCTCGAGGCCATCGACATGGGCGTCTACAAGCCCGGCGACCGTCTCGTTGAAAGCGAGCTCGCTGACCGGTTTGGCGTGTCGCGCACCCCGATCCGCGAAGCGTTGCAGCGGCTGGAGACCCAATCCATGCTCACGCGCGACGGGCGCTCGCTCATCGTGTCCTCTCTTGATCACAATGAACTGGCCGAGCTCTATGTCGTGCGCTCCGAGCTCGAGGGGCTCGCCGCGCAGCTTGCCGCACAGCATGCCACGGCAGAGGAGATCGAGGTCCTTCAGAGCATGGTGGACGCCGATCGCGCGCTCATCGGGGATCCGCAGGCGCTGTCGCACTCCAACAGACGCTTTCACAAGCTTGTCCACCTCGCGTCGCACAATCGTTTTCTCGTGCAGCAGCTCGATCTCGTGCATCGCTTCATGGCGCTCATGGCGACGACCTCGCTCGCCGTCGAGGGCCGGGGGGAGGTCGCGCTGGCCGAGCATCAGGCGGTGGTGGATGCCATCCGAGCGCGCGATGGCGCCGCCGCAGACGAGGCGCTGCGCTCGCATCTCAGCAAGGCCTTCGTCACGCGTCTCAAGAACGAGGCCGCCGAGTAGGCAGCTTCAGGGCTCGGCCGTCAGCGTCACGCCGTGCACCGTCTTGTCCCAATAAAAAGGTCGGCCGAGAAGCTCTCCCGCGGCCTTGTAGGCCGCCGCCGTGCCGAGCGGAAAGTAGGCGGGTAACGAGAGCATCCAGGGCCAGATATGTCCGTGCCGTGTCTGTCTGAGGCCGAGGGCCACGAGGCCGAGGCCGCTGAGCTCGCTGACGATGAAAAGGCCCATGATCCACAGGAGGCCGTTCTCTGGGAGAAGCGGCAGGATGGGATGCGCCCATCCGAAGACCACGAGCCAGAAGCTCCATAAGAGCGGCGCCAGCAGGAACTGCGAGAGCGTGCAGAGAAAGAGCACTTGCACGCCGAGGAACCCCCATGGGCCGAGGTCGCGCCAGAGCGCAGCGGGCCGGCGCATATGGGCCGCGTAGGTGATGGCATAGCCCTTGAGCCAGCGCGAGCGTTGCCGCACCCAGGGCCACGCGCGGCAGTTGGCCTCTTCGTGGGTGACCGTGTCGATGAGCTCCGTGCGGAGCCCCTTCCGCGCGAGGCGGAGGCCCAGATCTGCATCTTCGGTGACGTTATGGGCGTCCCAGCCATGCAGCTCTTCGAGCGCGGCGCGGCGAAAAAAGAGCGTCGTCCCGCCGAGCGGCACTGGAAAATGTAGCGCCGCGAGGCCCGGGAGCAGCACGCGAAACCAAGCGGCATACTCCATCGTGAAGCACCGGGAGAGCCAGTTTTCCTCGGGATTGTAGTAGTCGAGCCGCCCTTGCAGGCAGGCTACGTCGCCCTCCGCACGGGCAAAGGCGCCGGCCACGTGAAGGAGCTGGTCGGGCTCCGGGGCATCCTCCGCATCGTAGACGCCCACGATCGTCCCCCGGCAATGGTCGAGGGCGAAATTGAGCGCGCGCGGCTTCGTCTTCACGCGTCCCGGCGGGACCGTGAGATGGCGGAACCAGTGCGGAAGCGCCGTGGCCGCCAGCGTGTCCCGGGTGGTAAAGTCGTCCCGCTCGGTGATGAGGATCACGTCGAGCCGGTCACGCGGGTAGTTGAGCTTTTGCAGGCGCGCGAGGAGGTGCTGCGCGATGCGGGTCTCTTCGTAGAGCGGCACGAGGATCGAGATGCGCGGCAGGGCGGCGGTCTGCAGGCCGCGCATGTCCGGCGGGGCAGGGACCTTTCGGGTCAGCGAGATCACGGCGGCGGCGATCTTGAGAAGTGTCGTGGCCACGAGCGTCAGGAGAGCCCAGCACGTGGCTACGAGCAGCACGGGGCCACTGGCGAAGCCGAGGGCGATGAGCACAGCGACGGCGAGCGCCGCGATGCCGATCTCCCAGCGTGCGCCGAACAGCGCGCGGCAGCTTTCGCGGATGGGCACGCGCGTTTCTGCGAGGCGCGTCAGGTAGGTGCGCTTCTTGCGCAGGATCGCTTGCGTGATGGCGTTGGGCTCGGCGATGACGAGCGCGCACTGGCCGAGAGACGCGGTGAGGGCGGGCCCGGCAGCCTTGAATGCCTCCTGGGAGGGAGCGGCCACGAGCGTCGTGTTCCCCAGCCGGCGCCAGGGCAGCACGCCGAAGCGGATGGCCTCCGTGGCGCCCAGGGCGTCGAGCAGGAGGCGTTCGGGTGGATACCTATCAAGGTCGGCGAGCTGGACGCCGAGGACCTTGGCCCGTGCCGCTGCGATCTGGGCCTCGGTGGCGAGGCGTCGGTGAAGGATGATGTCCTCGGGGCGTGAACCCGTGCGTTTTGCGGCGCGTCGCGCGCTCTCGGCGCGATCCAGGGGGATGATCCCGCTTCGTGTCAGCTCGTCGAGCGTGTCCCACGGTTTGGCGCCGACGCGCCGCGGCGCGCGGGCCTCCGAGGCAGCGCCGGAAAAGCCGCCCAGCGACCGGACGTGAGCCATGATCCATTCCCCTCTTCCTGCGCCTTCGTAGCGCAGGGCGGGTTAATGGGACGTTAATGGTTAATCAGGCGTTAGCGGGCGAAGGCGTCCGCGCCATCCATGGCAGCCGCAAAGCGCTCGAAAAGGTAGAAGCTGTCCTGCGGCCCGGGAGAAGCCTCGGGATGGTACTGCACGGAGTAGATCGGGCGATCCTTCACCCGGATCCCGCAATTCGATCCGTCGAAGAGGCTCACATGGGTTTCCATCACCCCCTCGGGAAGGGTCTGGCTGTCCACGGTGAAGCCGTGGTTCATGCTCGTAATCTCAACCTTTCCGGTTTCGATATCCTTCACGGGATGGTTCGCGCCGTGATGGCCGTGGTTCATCTTGATGGTCTTCGCGCCGAGGGCCAGCGCGAGCATCTGGTGCCCGAGGCAGATGCCGAAGACCGGCATGTCGGAGGCCTCCATCACCTGCTGGATCATCGGCACGGCATAGACGCCCGTCGCCGCGGGGTCTCCGGGGCCGTTCGACAGGAAAAGGCCATCGGGTTCGAGCGCGAGCACGTCTTCGGCGGTGGCCGTCGCTGGCAGCACCGTCACGTCACAGCCCGCGGAGGCGAGGCAACGCAGGATATTGCGCTTGGCGCCGTAATCGATGGCGACGACCTTGTGCTTAGGGTCGGCGACGCGGGCATAGCCCTCGGGCCAGGCCCAGCGCATCTCTTCCCAGCGGTAGGATTGCGCGCAGGTGACGTCCTTGGCGAGGTCGCGGCCCTCGAGCCCGGGAAAGGCGCGGGCGGCCTTGAGCAGCGCCTCGATATCGAACTCACCGTCTGGATCATGGGCCATGGCGACGTGGGGCGCGCCCTGGTTCCGGATGGCGCGGGTAAGGCGGCGGGTGTCCACCCCGCCGACGCCGATCCGGCCCCGCTTGGCGAGCCAGGCATCGAGCCTTTCGGCGGCGCGCCAGTTCGACGGGTCGGTCACATCCCATTTCACGACCATGCCGGCTGCCACCGGATCGGCGGTCTCGTCATCGTCGGGGTTCACGCCGACATTGCCGATATGGGGGAAGGTGAAGGTCACGATCTGGCCCGCATAGGAGGGGTCGGTCATGATCTCCTGGTAGCCGGTCATGGCGGTGTTGAAGCAGAGCTCGGCCTCGGTCTGGCCCGTGGCGCCGAAGCCCTGGCCGTAGAAGATCGTGCCGTCGGCGAGGACGAGGCAGGCGGTGGGCTTTGCGGGTGTGGACATCGGGCGCTCCTGTCTCGCGGGGCGCACGCGCTCGGGCAGGGGGCGAGGCGCGCCGCGGGCAAACTTGGACGGGAGTAGAAAAGAGGCGCGGTGGGGTCAAGGTGCCGCTTGCGTTGTTTTACGCGGCCCAGACCCCTATGTTCCGGCCTCGAGCAACCCGCATCGAAGGATAGACCCATGGACCTGCGCTCCCGGCTCAGTGACGGCGTCAAAGACGCCATGAAAGCCAAGGACAGCCAGCGCTTGAGCACGCTCCGGCTCATCAACGCCGCCCTCAAGGAAAAGGACATCGTCGCCCGCTCCGAAGGCCGTGGCGAGCAGGTGGGCGAGGACGAGATCCTCGCTCTCCTCGGCAAGATGGTAAAGCAGCGCCAGGAGAGCGCGCGGGTCTACGAGGAGGGCGGTCGCATCGAGCTTGCCGAGCAGGAGCTGCAGGAGATCGGCATCATCGAGGATTACCTGCCGCGCCAGCTCGACGAGGCGGAGACCGAGGCCGCCATATCCGAGGCCATCGAAGAGGTGGGCGCGGAAAGCCTGCGCGACATGGGCCCCGTGATGGGCGCGCTCAAATCGAAGTTCACCGGTCGGATGGATTTCGGCAAAGTGGGCCCGCTCGTGAAAGCCAAGCTCGGTTAGGCGCTCACGGCGCGAGCGTCTTCGCCGCTGCCAGCCTCAGCTGAAGATCGTCGAAGAGCGTCAGGCGCTCGTCCTCGCTGAGGAAGGCCCCGATCTCGACCTCCCGTCCCGCACCGCGCAGGGTCACGTAGTGTGGGACCTGCGGGTTCGTCTCGTGCATCTGGACGCTGACCCAGTGCGTGTTGCAGTGCCAGTCCTGCGCGGGGCCGCGCGGGTTTTCCCGGTGCAGGTGGCAGTCGTCATGGGTGATCGAGAGCCGCTCTGACATGTCGCCGTCGCGGTAGTTGCGTTTCACCAGCAGCCAGAGCGCGCCGATTGTCAGCAGGATGAAAGGCAGCATCCACCAAAGCGCTGCTGTGCCCAGCACCGAGAGGAGCGGCACCGACCAGAGCACCATCGTCGCCGCCATGAACCACACGAAGCCGCGCTTTGTCAGCGAGCGGTGCGGCCAGAGCTCGAGCTCTTCGGTGTCGGGGGCGGTGTGGGACCAGCGGTAGGGCATCGATCAGGCCTCGCGAGGCCGGCAAGGTGTTGAATGAAAAAGGCCCGGGGCATGGTCGCGCCCCGGGCCTTGTTTTGAGAGCTCAGTGCGCGTGGCCCTTGTCCCAATCCGATTGCTTCGGGAGCGTCTCGAAGGTGTGCTCCGGCGGCGGAGAGGGCAGCGTCCACTCGAGCGTGTCTGCCCATTCGTTCCACGGGTTGTTCTCGGTCACGCGGCGGCCGGCAAAGACGGTGTATGCCATGATCCCGATGAAGAAGAGGAACGAGGCAAAGCTCAGGAACGCGCCCATGGAGGACCACCAGTTCCAGTAGGCGAAGGCCTCCGGGTAGTCGATGTAGCGGCGCGGCATGCCCTGACGCCCGAGGAAGTGCTGCGGGAAGAAGGTCAGGTTGGTGCCGATGAAGAACATCCAGAAATGCAGGTGACCGGCCCATTCCGGATACATCCGGCCCGACATCTTGGGCACGTAGAAGTAGCAGCCCGCGAAGATGGCGAAGGCCGCACCGATGGCCATGACGTAGTGGAAATGCGCCACGACGTAGTAGGTGTCGTGATAGGCGCGGTCCACGCCCGCCTGGCTGAGCACGATGCCCGTGACGCCGCCCACCGTGAACATGAAGACGAAGCCGATGGCAAAGACCATGGGTGTCTTGAACTCGATGGAGCCGCCCCACATCGTCGCGATCCAGGAGAAGATCTTCACGCCCGTGGGCACCGCGATCACCATCGTCGCCAGCATGAAGTAGGATTGCTGCGTGAGGCTCATGCCCACCGTGTACATGTGGTGCGCCCAGACGACGAAGCCGAGCACGCCGATGGCCACGAGCGCCCAGACCATGGGCAGGTAGCCGAAGACAGGCTTGCGGCTGAACGTGGCGATCACGTGGGAGATGATGCCAAAGCCCGGCAGGATGACGATGTAGACTTCAGGGTGCCCGAAGAACCACAGGATATGCTGGTAGAGCACCGGGTCGCCGCCGCCCGAGGGGTCAAAGAACGTCGTGCCGAAATTCCGGTCCGTGAGCAGCATCGTGATGGCGCCAGCAAGCACGGGAAGCGCGAGGAGGATCAGCCACGAGGTGATGAAGATCGACCACGCGAAGAGCGGCACCTTGAAGAGTGTCATGCCCGGCGCGCGCATGTTCAGGAAGGTCGTGATCATGTTGATGGCGCCGAGGATCGACGACGCGCCCGAGAGGTGCACGGCGAAGATCGCGAGATCCATGGACATGCCGCCCTCGTTCACCGAAAGCGGCGGGTAGAGCACCCAGCCCACGCCCGAACCCGCCTGGTCATTGCCGCCCGGCGCAAAGACCGAGGCCACGGCGAGCGAGGTGCCCGCGACATACATCCAGAAGGACAGGTTGTTGAGCCGCGGGAACGCCATGTCCGGCGCACCGATCTGCAAGGGCATGAAATAGTTGCCAAATCCGCCGAACAGCGCGGGGATCACGACAAAGAACATCATCAGGATCCCGTGGGCCGTGATGATGACATTCCAGAGGTGGCCGTTGGGCGTGCAATTCTCGATGGATGCCGCGGAGAAGAACCGAGCCCCCTCCATGCACATGTACTGCACGCCGGGATCCATGAGCTCCAGGCGCATGTAGACGGTGAAGGCGACGGAGATGAAACCCGTCAGGCCGCCCACCAGCAGGTAGAGAATGCCGATGTCTTTGTGATTGGTGGACATGAACCAGCGGGTGAAGAAGCCCCGCGTGTCTTCGTGCTCGTGTCCGTGGACGGCTGCGTCTGCCATTCGTGTTCCCTCGATTCTTACGGATGGGTTCGCTAGGGCGCGACCCAACTTCGTCAAGACACCTCTAGCGGCTGTATGCTGTGGCACGCAACGCGGCGTTCCGCCTCAAGCGCGGCAGAACCGCGCAGTTTCCGCGCGGACTGCCGCCCAGAAAAGCGCGAGACGTTTCCCGTAAGTCGAGCGTCTGTCGCCGCGACTGTCCCCGCGACTGTCTTTGGCCCTGCCGCCTAGCTGTAGTGACGGGCGGGGGAGACGAGCTTCGGCAGCGACATCGCGATGTAAAGGGTCACGAGGTTGGGCACGATATCCACCCCCACATACCCGACGAGAAAGCCTATCCAGTCCCCCGCGGTGGTGTCGATCTCGAAGAGTCGGGCCACGGAGGGCTCGTCACGCGCGATGTAGACGAAGAGGGCGAAGATCGCGAGCGGGATGAGGGTCACGAGGAGATAGGCGAGGACAACGGCGTAGACCTTTTCCCCGATCTCCATGGGGCGGGCTCGAAGGTAGACAAAGCGCGCACCGCCGCAGAGGCCGCCCATGAAGAGCACGAAGAGGTATGAGGCCTGCACCGTGAAGCCCGAGACGGTGATCTCCATGGTCGGAAAAAACATATCGAGAATGAATACGACCAGTACGGTCACGACGACGGGTCCGAACATGCCTGCTCCAATGCTGCTTGCGGCGGGCGCGGGGGCTCCTGCGTCCACCGGCCGGCGCAACGCTAGGTGGAGAGCAGGGCCAAATTGCCGCCCTGGTGCGGCGAGATCGTGGCCGCTGGGCCCCGCCTAAAGCGGTTTCCAGCGGAAGACGTCGCCCTTGGCCTCCACATGACCGAGCGAGGGCAGCGTGAAGTGGCTGCCGAGGACGAGGCGTCTCGCCTCCGCCGTCTCGGCCAGCAGCGTCTTGCGGGTGGCTTCGGCTTTCTCCGGGTCGCTGTCGAACTTGAAGTGCCAGTGCGGGTGGCGGCACTGGGCGGTGGAATGCAGCGCGTCGCCCGTGATGAGCGCTTCGCGCCCGCCGCTCCGGACAAGGATCGCGCAATGCCCTGCCGTGTGCCCCGGCGCGGGGTGCAGTGTGATCTCCGCGCCGAGCGCGTGGGGCCCGGAGACGAGCTCCGCCTGGCCCGCGGCGATGACCGGTAGCACGCTCTCGGTGTAGAGGCTGCTCCCGCTCTCGCGATGATGGGCCTCGTCGGCCTCCGGCATCAGGTAGCGCGCATTGGGAAAGGTGGGGATCCACCGCCCGTCGACCAGCCGCGTGTTCCACCCCACGTGATCGGCATGGAGATGGGTGCAGAGCACGTAATCGACATCGCCCGGGGCAAGGCCCGCGGCTGTGAGCGCTGAAAGGAAGCGGTCATCGGCGCGCTTGTGCCAGGCGGGGAGGCGCGGCAGGTCCTTGTCGTTGCCCACGCAGCTATCCACGAGGACGTTGGCCGTCGGCGTCTTGAGCAGGAAGCCCTGAACAGGGAGGATGAGACGCCCTGTTTCGGGGCAGATACTGCCGGGCGCGTCCTCCTCGATGAGGCGCGCCACGTCCGGCCCCGCATTGGGAAAGAGCTCTTCGGGCGCGAGGAACGGCCCGAGGATATCCAAAAGCCGCCAGACCTCGACCTCACCGATCCTGCAGAGCATGGTGCCCCTTTCGATGTGATGCGGGGGCCCTCACACCCGTGAGCCCCCGCATCTTGCCACAGCCTATAGGAGGCTATCGGGCATCTTTTGCTCCGCCGCGGTATTGGCACGCCGGAAAATGAAGGTGACCGCCGTCGAGACCATCACGATGAAGAGCGAGTAGAGCGCGGGCACAGCCATGATCGCCTGCTGCTCCTCGGGCGGAAAGGTGAAGACGACAATGGCGATGGCGAGCGGGCCGTTCTGGATGCCTGTCTCCAGCGCCACGGTCCGCGCGTTCCTCGGGTGGAGCCGGAGCGCCGTGGCGAAGACGTAACCCAGCGTTATCCCCACCACGCCGAGGCCAATGGCGGCCGTGTAGGTCGCCGCGCTCGTCCCCAGCAGGAACTGCCAGTTCTGCGGGATCCACGTCGCCGCGATGAAGATGATGAAGAACGCGCCCAGCATGGAGCCGCAGAATTCCATCACCGCGCCCACATTGGCGTTGAGCTTGCGGATGGTCATCCCCAGCGCCACGGGCACGAGGAGAACGGCGAGGACGGAGATGATATCCTCGCGCGGGATCTCGATATCGAGCGCGGCCGCGTAGATCAGCAGCACGATGGGGATGAGGAAGATCCCCGTGGCCGTCGAGGTCACCGTCATCAGGAGCGAAAGCGCGAGGTTGCCCTTAGAGAAATAGGTGAAGACGTTCGATGTCGTCCCGCCCGGCATACAGGCCATGAGCAGGATGCCGAGAGCGATCGATTCCGGCACCACGAGGAAGGTCACGAAGAGGAAGCCCAGAAGCGGCATGATCCCGTATTGCGAGGCCACCCCGATAAGGAGGCCCTGCGGGCGCTTCAGTGCGAGGAGAAAATCCCGCGGGGTGAGCGAGGCACCGAGGCCCAGCATGATGACGCCTACCATGATCCCCAGCAGGGTCTGTGTTGTTTCATCGACCATCTTGCGTCACTCCGCGGCGATATTGGCGGCGCGGGCGAGTTCCTCGGCGCGCAGGTCTTTTCTCAGGATCTTGCCGACATTGGATTTCGGCAGCTCATCGCGGAATTCCACGATGCGGGGCACCTTGTAGGAGGTGAGGTGCTCCTTGCAGTAAGTGCGGATGGCGTCTTGCGTGAGGCCCTTGTCGGAGGCGACGAGAAATGCCTTCACGGCCTCGCCCGTGGCCCCGTCCGGCACGCCGATGACGGCGGCCTCGAGGATGCCGGGATGGGCGGCGAGCACGTCTTCCACCTCGTTGGGGTAGACGTTGAAGCCGGAGACGACGACCATGTCTTTCTTTCGGTCGACGATGCGGAAATAGCCGTCCTCGTCCATGGTGCCGATATCGCCGGTGAGGAAGTAGTCTCCCACCATGACCTTGGCGGTCTCCTCGGGCTTTCTCCAGTAGCCCTTCATGATCTGGGGGCCCTTGGCGGCTATCTCGCCGCGTTCGCCCTTGGCTGCGGGCTTTCCCTCTTCATCCATGAGCACGACGTCGGTGGAGGGCACCGGCACGCCGATCGTGCCCTCGCGTGCCTTGCCGAACGGCTCGAAGGTCAGGACCGGCGAGGTCTCGGTGAGGCCGTAGCCTTGCACGACCTCGGTGCCCGTCACCTCCTCCCAGCGCTTGGCGACCGAGGATTGCAAGGCCATGCCGCCCGCGCCCGCGAATTTCAGGTGCTTGGGCGGCGTGTCCTGGAACCAGACCTCGTTGGTCAGCCCGTTGAAGAGCGTGTTCACGCCGCTCATCCAGGTGATCTTGTAGTTCTCGAAGGCCCTCTTGAGGTTCGAAAGCGGGCGCGGATTGGGAATGAGGATGTTGCGCGCGCCCAGCCAGTAGAAGGCCAGCATGTTCACCGTGAAGGCGAAGATGTGGTAGAGCGGCAGCGCGGTGAGGATGATCTCTTTGCCCTTCTCCATGTCGCCCGCCAGCAGCTCCATGGATTGCTCCATGTTGAAAATGAGGTTGCCGTGGGTGAGCATGGCGCCCTTGGCGACTCCGGTGGTGCCGCCGGTATATTGCAGCACGGCGAGATCTTCGAGCGCGACGGATTGATGGTAGGCGTGAGCCTCCACGCGACCTTCCTTGATGATCGCGCGGCCCGCGGCGAGGGCGGCTGGCAGCCGGATGTGGGCCACCGTGATTTCGGGGATCGAGCGATCCCAGTAACGCTGCACGAGGCCCACGATGCCGCGCGGCGCGGCGGGGAAGAACTCGGCCACGCGGGTGACGATGACGTTGGGGATCGGGTGGCCTTTCGTGGCGCCGGGGATCTTGTCGGCGAAGAGGTCCATGATGACGAGCGCGTGGGGCTCGGCATCCTCGAACTGCTTGGCCATCTCCTCAGTGGTGTAGAGAGGATTGACGTTCACCAGCACGCAGCCTGCCTTGAAGATGCCGAAAGCCGCCACGGGGAAGCTCAGGCAATTGGGCATCTGCACGGCGACCCTGTCGCCCGCCGAGAGCCCCGCCACCTCGCGCAGGTAAACGGCGAAGGCATCCGACATCGCATCGATCTGGCGGAAGCTCAGCGATCCGTTCATCCCGTTGGGCAGGCAGGCCGTGAAGGCCTTGGCCTTGCCGTAGGTGTCGGAGGCGGAGCTGATCAGATCAGCCAGATTTCGGTAGGAGGCCGCGTCGATATCCGTTCGGACACCGGGCCCGTAATAGGACGTCCAAGGCTTGGCGGTGGTCCCCATTGTTCTCCCCGTTTTTCATTTTTGTTGCGGGGGTTTTATAGCACCGCCCGCGCCCGGGGAATGTGGCTTGGAATTTACGCTGCGGCAGAGGCAGGAAGGGCACGCTCGAAGGTCTTCATGAGGGCCGCGTCGAGGTCGGCCATCGTCACGGGCAGGCCGAGATCGACAAGGCTCGTGACCCCGTGTTCGGCGATGCCGCAGGGCACGATCCCGTCGAAATGCGCCAGATCTGGCTCCACATTGATCGAGATGCCGTGGGCGCTTACCCAGCGGCGCATCTTGATGCCGATGGCAGCGATCTTGTCTTCCGCGGGGCGCCCATCGAAGAGAGGGGGCTTGTCGGGCCGTTCGATCCAGACCCCGACCCGGCCCGGGCGGATATGGCCCACGAGGTTGAACTCCGCGAGCGTGTCCACGACCCAGGCCTCGAGCCCTTCCACGAAGCGGCGCACGTCGCGGCCCCGCGCGGCCACGTCGAGCATCAGGTAGACCACGCGCTGTCCGGGCCCGTGATAAGTGTATTGTCCACCGCGATGGACGGCGTGGACGGGGAAGCGGTCCGGCTCCCGCAGGTCCTTGGGATCCGCGGAAGTGCCGGCGGTATAGAGCGGTGGATGCTCCAGAAACCAGACGAGTTCATCGGCGCGGCCGTCACGCACGGCGACCTGCCGCTCTTCCATGACGGCGAGCGCCTCCTCGTAGGGGACGAGCCTGTCTGAGATGCGCCATTCGACCATGGGGGTGGCCTAACAGCGGGGCGCCGCGAGCGGAAGGGCACGCCATGGCGCAGGCGGCCCGGCACGCGCCCCGAGGCAGGAAATCCTTTTTCGCGGTCTTCCACGCGGGAAGCGCAAAAATGCTCTTGTGGCGACCGGGGGCCTTCGCTAAACGCCGCGCTACCAGTTAGCGTGCGGTTGTGGCGGAACTGGTAGACGCGCAGCGTTGAGGTCGCTGTGGGGTAACTCCCGTGGAGGTTCGAGTCCTCTCAACCGCACCATTTGGCCCTTGCCGCACGGCAGAGACGGGCCCGCCGCCACAGGGCACTCGTTCTCCAAACGGACCAGCTTGCGCCGCCCGGTCATACGCTCCAGACAAGCGCCATGGCGCTCCTGACCCTTCCCCTGCACGATGCGTTCGCCCGTGAAACGGCCGCCGCCGCCGAGGTGAAGGCCGAAGCCTCCCCGGGCGCGGCGCTTCTCTGGGAGGCCGAGGCGCGGTGTCTTGTGGCACCGCGCGCCATGTCGGGGCGGCTGCGGGCCGGGCTTGCGGCCACCGAGGCGCGGGGCTGGCCCTGCCATTTCCGCAGCACGGGCGGCGACGTGACGCCCCAGGGCCCAGGCGTCGTGAGCATGGGCCTCGCCTTCCGGCAAAGTGCCAAGGCGGCCAATGCCATCGAGGAGGCCTATGCCGCGATCTGCGCGCCGCTCATCGCGGCTCTCGCCGCCTGCGGCGTCACCGCGGGCACCGGGGCTGTGGAGGGGAGCTATTGCGACGGGGCCTTCAACGTCACCGTGGACGGGCTCAAATTCGCGGGAACGGCGCTGCGCATGTCGCCCATCCCGGGCGGCGACTGGGCCGTGCTCGGGCAGGCGATGTTTCTCACGCGCGCAGACGACGCGGCCTTCGAGGAGGCGATCAACGCGCTCTACGCCGATGCCGGGCTGGGGCGCCGCGTGGTAGCGGGGGTGACCGTGAGCGTGGCTGATCTGGGCCTTGACGCGCGTTTCCTTCCTGCCCTCGAGGACGCGCTCAGCCGAGGATGAGAAGCCAGAGCCAGACGCTCAGGATCGAGAACGCGGTGGCGAGGAGCACCGTCGTGGCGGCCACGCGTTTGCCCACCCCGTACATGCTCGCGAAGATGAAGCTGTTGACCCCCGGTGCCATGGCCCCGGTGAGGACGGCGGCGCGGATCGCGTCCTGGGTGAGGCCGAAGACCGTCCCCAGCGCGAAGGCCAGCGCGGGATGGAGCACGAGCGAGACCGCGCAGAGATAGAAGACGATGCGGAGCTCGCCGTCCGGGCGGTAGCGGACGAGGACCCCGCCCAGCCCGAAGAGTGCTGTGGGGAGCGCAGCCACGCTCACGATCTCCACGGCGTCGGCCACCGGCCCGGGCAGGGGGAGCCCGGTGAGATTGACCACGAAGCCCGCCGCAATGGCCACGATGAGCGCGTTGCGGAACATCGCGTTCGCCGCGGCCCGCGCGATGCCGAGCGGTCCTTTGCCTTCGGCGCGCACGATCTCCATGACCGTGATCCCCAGCGCGTAGCAAAACGGCGCGTGGAAGGCGATGATCGCGTAAGTGAAGGACAGGACGTCCGCGCCGTAGGCCCGCTCCGTAATGGGCAGGCCGAGGAGGACGGAATTCGAGAAAAGCCCGACGAAGCCGATGGCAACGCTGTCTTCCCAGGGGCGGCCGAAGAGGAAGCGCGCCCCGAAGAGGCCCGCCGAGAAGCCCGTGAACGCCCCGATGTAGAAGCTCAAAAGGAGCGGCCAGGACAGCACCTGCGAGAGGTCGAGCCCCGAGATGGCCTGAAACAGCAGGACCGGGATCGCGAAGCGCTGGGCAAAGAGCGTGAGCGTGTCGACAGCGGCGTCCGAGAAATAGCCCCGCCAGACCGCGAGGTAGCCCGCGCCGATGACGATGAAGACCGGCACGATGACATCGAGGAGCGCGTTCACGGCGCGCCCCGATGCCCCTCAGGGCCGCTCAATGGTCAGACCGTCATGGGCGGGGATGACATGGCCCGGTGTGGCCGCGTCGGTGGCGGCGTAGTCCAGATCGATGTGCATGTTGGTGATGACCGCCTGCCGCGGGGCGACCCGCTCGATCCAGGCGAGGGTCTTGTCGAGATGGCTGTGGCTCGGATGGGGTGTGAGGCGCAGCGCGTCCACGATCCACGTGTCGAGGCCCGAGAGCGCGGCCCAAGAGGCCTCCGGGATCTCGGAGACGTCGGGCAGGTAGGCCACGTCGCCAGAGCGGATGCCCTTGGCGATGATGGAGCCGTGCTCCACGTCGAAAGGCGCGATGTCGATCGTTCCGCCGGGCCCGCTGATCTCGATCGGGCCCTCGAAAGGGTTCACGTCGAGGATCGGGGGATAATCGCTCCCCGGCGGCTGTTCGAAGGCGTAGCCGAAGCGCTGGCGCAGATCCGCTTCGGTGGCGGCGTCGGCGTAGACGGGCAGCCGCGCGCGCATGTTGAAGACGATCATGCGCAGGTCGTCGATCCCGTGGACATGGTCGGCATGGGAATGGGTGTAGACGACCGCGTCGAGACGCGCGGTGCCCGCATCGAGGAGCTGCTCGCGCATGTCAGGGGACGTGTCGATCAGGACGCTCGTCGTCCCGCCCGGGCCCTCCTGCTCGATGAGGAGCGAGCATCGGCGGCGCCGATTCTTCGGGTTATCCGGGTCGCAGGCGCCCCATTGATTGCCGAGGCGCGGTACGCCGCCCGAGGAGCCGCATCCCAGGATCGTGAAGCGCCTCATGCGGCAGCTTTCGCAAAGAGGCGGTCGAAATTGGCGGAGGTCTGCGCGGCGAAATCGGCGTAATCCATGCCGAAGACCTCGGCCCCCACGCGGGCGGTATGGGCCGTGTAGGCCGGCTCGTTGCGCTTGCCGCGATAGGGCGGGGGCGCGAGGTAGGGCGCATCGGTCTCTGTCAGGATGCGCTCCACCGGCGCGGCGGCAAAGATATCGCGCAGTTCTTGGCTCTTCGGGAAGGCAGCGATGCCCGACATCGAGAGGTAAAAGCCCAGATCGAGTGCCGTACGCGCCAGCGCCGCCCCCGAGGAAAAGCAGTGCATCACGCAGCTATAGGCACCCGCGGCATGCTCCTCGGAGAGGATGCGCGCCATGTCGTCATCGGCGGCGCGGGCATGGATGATGAGGGGCAGTCCGCTCTCGCGCGCGGCGGTGATGTGGATGCGCAGGCTTTCCTGCTGCACGGCGGCGCTCTCGGAGGTGTAGTGGTAATCGAGGCCGGTCTCGCCGATGCCCACGAATTTCGGATGCTGGGCGAGCGCGAGTAGCGCGTCCACGCTGGCCATGGGCTCCTCGGCGGCGTGCATCGGGTGGGTGCCCGCTGCGTAGAAGACGCCTGCATGGGCGTCCGCGATGGCGCGCACCTGCGGCTCGAGCCTCAGCCGCGTGCAGATCGTGACCATGCGCGTCACGCCCGCCGCCGCCGCGCGGGCGACGAGCTCCGGCACCTGACCCTCGAAATCCGGGAAATCGAGGTGGCAGTGACTGTCGACGATTTGGGGTTCCATCAGGGCTCAGGCTGCCTCGGTCTCGATTTTGAGCATCGTATCGAAGATGAGCGACTGGGGGTCAAGGTTGACCGCCGCGCCTTGCCGGGCCCGCGTGGTGAGCCGGGCGGCGAGCTCGGCCCAGCGGCGCGCGGCGCGGGCATCGGGGCTGAGCGCGCGCAGCGTCTCGGCCTCCCGCGGGGCGGCCTCGGGCTGCGGCGCGCCGAGGAGCCCGGTGCGCGCGAGACGGGCGAGCAGGATGTCGAGGAGATCGAGCGTGAGCGCGAGCTGGTCTTGCCCGCCCGTGCCCGCCATGGCGCCCGAGAGCTTGGCCAGCGCGGCGCGGTCCATGCGGGGCAGGGTCCCCAGCAGCGCGAGGAGCGCCGCGTAGAGCGCCGGTCCCCCCTCGGTCTCGAGCCGGACAGCGGCACCGACGGAGCCATCCGCCAGCGCGGTGAGCGCGTCCGGGTTCTCCGGCGCGAGGCCTGCCTGCGTGAGGGCGGAGCCGAGATCGGCGGGCGAGAGCGGCTGGCAGGGCAGCACCCGGCAGCGCGAGCGGATGGTCGGCAGAAGCCGGGTCGGCTGGTGCGTGACGAGGAGGAGCGTGGCGTCCTTCGGTGGCTCCTCGAGGAGCTTGAGGATGGCGTTGGCTGCCGAGATGTTCATCTCATCGGCAGCGTCCACGATCACGACCCGACGCCCGCCATCGCTTGCCGACATGGAAAAGAAGCCGCGCAGGCGGCGCACGTCGTCGATGCGGATTTCGCGGCTCATGCGCCCCGTGCTCTCCACCGCCGAGCGGGTGAGCGAGAAGAGCCCAGGCTCCGCGCGCGCAAGGATGCGCCGCGCGACCGGGTGCTCGGGGCCGATCTCGAGGCTTTCGGGCGGCGGGGGCGCGCCGAAGAGGCCACCGTCGTCTTGGGGCGGCGTGGCGAGGAGAAAGCGCGCGATGCGCCAGGCGAGGGTGGCCTTGCCGATGCCCTTCGGGCCGGTGAGCATCCAGCCGTGGTGGAGCCGGCCCGTGATGAAGGCCTCGAGAAACGCCGCTTCCGCCGCCGCCTGCCCGTAGAGGGCGGCGGCCTCGCGCGGATGCGGCGCGGCGTCGAGCTTGTCCGGTTCGGGCGGCGCCTCTTCGGCGGGGATATCCACGGGCCTCATAGGGCGGGGCGTATCAGGGCCAGCACATCCTCTGCAATCGCCTCGGCGCTGCGGTTACCATCCACGAGGTGACAGCGCGCCTCCGTCTCGGCCAGCGCGAGGAAGCCCGCGCGGAGCTTTTGCTGGAAGGGCAGGCCGAACTCCTCGAAACGGTCCTCGCCCGAGCCCCGCGCCAGCCCGCGTTCCAGCGAAACAGCGGGGTCGATGTCGATGACGAGCGTGATGTCGGGCTCGCGGCCGATCATAAGGGCGTGGAGGCTGTCCACCGTGCTGCGCAGGTCGCCCCGCGTGGCGCCCTGGTAGACGCGTGTCGAATCCGCGAAGCGGTCGGTGATGACGATCTCGCCACGCTCCAGCGCTGGGCCGATGAGCGTCTCGAGGTGGTCCCGGCGCGCGGCGGTAAAGAGCAGGAGCTCCGTCTCCGCGCTCCAGCGGTCCGGATCCCCCTCCACGAGAAGCCTGCGGATTTCCTCCGCACCGGGGGAGCCGCCGGGCTCCCGCGTGCGCGTGACAGCGCGGCCCTCCGCCTTGAGCGCGGTCTCGAGCGCCCGGGCCTGCGTGGATTTACCGGAGCCGTCGATCCCTTCGAAGCTGATGAAGAGACCGTTGCGGGCGCTCAAGAGGCCGGGTCCGCGGCGTCCGCGCCGCCGATTGTCCCGTCTTCGAGAAGCTGGCGGCGAAGCGCGTCAGCGGCCGTGCGAAGCCGCGGGACGAAGCCCCCCACCTCCACGGTCTCGGCCGCGATGAGGGGGCGCCGCATGGGCTGGAAGCCGGGGATCTCCACCACGAGCTCGCCCACGATATCGCCTTCGATGATCGGGGCTTCTAGCGGGCTGTCATAGCTGGCATGGGCCGTGATGTCGCCCGCGCCGATGGTCGGGATGAGGAGGGCCACGTCCTCCGACGTCGTCAGCCCCACGCGCTGGCTCGCGCCCATGTGGACCTCCGCCTCGGCGAGCCGCGTGCCCGCCGGGGCGACGACCGTCTCCGAGAATTGCCGGAACGCCCAGTTCACGATGCGCTCGGCCTCCTCGGCGCGCTGGCCGGGGGTCTCGAGCCCGGTGACGACGAAGATGATGCGCCGATCTCCCTGCCGGGCGGAACCGGTGAGCCCGTAGCCCGCCTCCTGGGTGTGGCCGGTCTTGAGCCCGTCCGCGCCGATCCCGAGGCTCAGCACGGGGTTCCTGTTGCGCGTGTTGGAGGGCGCGCGTCCGTCGAACGCGAATTCCTGTTCGGCGAAGAGCGGGTAGAAGGTGGGAAAGTCGAGGATGAGCCGGTTGGCGAGGATCGCGAGATCCTCCATCGACATCAGGTGTCCTGCCGCGGGCCAGCCGGTGGAGTTCATGAAGGTGGAATTCTCCATCCCAAGCTCTCGCGCGCGCGCGGTCATCATCCGCGCAAAACCTGCCTCGGTGCCGTCGGGGCTGAGCGCCTCGGCGAGGACGATGCAGGCATCATTGCCCGAGAGCACGATGATCCCGCGGATGAGATCCTCCACGCTGACCCGGTCCCGGCTGTCGAGAAACATCGTCGAGCCGCCGCGATTGGCCGCGTAGGTCGAGACGGGCAGCTCGTCCGTGATCGCCAGCGTGCCGCGCTGGATGGCCTCGAAGGTCATCAGCAGTGTCATGAGCTTTGACATGGAGGCGGGGGGGAGCGGGGTCTCGGCGTTCTTGCTGAGCAGGACGGCGCCTGTCCGCTGGTCGACCACGTAGGCGGCTTCGGCCCGCGTGTCGAAGGTCTGAGCCGCGAGCGGCGTGGCGAGGAGCGCTGAGAGAAGTGCGAGGCGCGCGAACATGGGGGATGTCTCCTTGCGCGCCCCGATGCGGAGCGTGGGGCCCAACTGGCGCGCTAGTTAGTGACGAAATATGCGTCAGTGAAACCAAGGGATTTCACGGTTTTCAAGACCTCGGCGCGATCTCCGGTTGTATTGACCGGCCCGACCACAACGCGCCAGAAGCGTTTGCCCCTGCTTTCTTGGTCATAGACGGTGGGAATGATGCCCGAGGAGCGCATGAGGTCGGCGGTTCGCCGCGCATTGCCCTCAACCGAGAAGATGCCGATCTGGATGAAAGGCTTCTCGAGCGGGGAAGCCGGGCGGCCCGTGCTGGGGCGCGGCGCGGGGGCCGGAGTGGTGTCGGCGGCGGCGGGCGTGATGGCGCCTGCGCCGGGCATGGGCTGCGGTGCCGGAGCGGCGGCGACGAGCTCCGGATTGGCGGGGGCCGCTGGTGCCGCGGCCTCGATGGCTGCGGCTGCGGCCATGATCGTGGGATCGCTGTCGAGCTCCATTGTCTCCACATCCGCGCTGTCGGGCAGCGTGGCCACGGCGGGCTCGGCATCCGTCGCACCGTCAGAGCCGGGCAGGGCTTCCTCGATCTCCTCGCGGCGGAGCGCTGTCACGTCGAGCACGGTGGGCGCGCCTGCCAGCACACCCAGCGCCTCGGCCGCATCAGACGATACCTGCAGCGCCGGTCCCGGCGTCTCGCGCTCCTTGCGGAAGAGCGCGCCGATCACGAAGGAGCCATTGGCATCGTTGCGGATGATGACGCGCTCGGGCTCGTCCACGGTGGGATGCGCGACCCAGACGCCGCCAAGCGAGGGGCGCCCGTCCCAGAGGCCGGCTTCGGAGACCTGGAAGACCTCGGGCGCTTCCACGTCGCGCTCGACGAGCGTGGTCGTCTGCGCGGCGCGTGTCACCTCGGCGCCGGTGCCCTCGGCGGGGCTGAGAAAGTCCGGCATCGTCTCGCACCCGGCGAGCGCCAGGCAGGCGATGCCCGCCAGGAGTGTGCTGCTGCGCAGTCGCAAGGAGGTGGAGAAAGGTCCCGTCATGGCTTGCCTCATCGTCATGCGGTGCCCCCGCACTGGTTTCCGGCCCCGGATTGTCCCGGGCGCTCGCTGCTGCTCGATGCGGGGTTGACCCCGTCTGACGCGAAGATAGCGAATCCCGCCTCGTTTGCAAAGCTTTGCGTTCGGGGGCTCTGCACGAGGGCAGGGGCCGCGGCCCGGGTCGAGATCAAGGCCGAGTTTGGGGCCGAGATCGGGGCAGATGTCCGCGGCTGGGACGCCGCTCATTGCCACCGTCCCGCCTGCAGGCTATCGGGAAGCCACCGGAGGTTTGGCAGAGTGGTCGAATGCGGCGGTCTTGAAAACCGTTGGGCGTGAGAGCGTCCCGTGGGTTCGAATCCCACAGCCTCCGCCAAGTCTTACCCTGCCTGCCACGCGCAACGACCTACAAGCGCTCGATCGTTTAGAAGAACGTCGAAGCAGCATTGGCACGGAGCCGGCTTTTTTCTGATCATTCTGCTCATCATTACGTGGGCCGAGGTGGAGCTTTGAAGGCGGTCTGACGCGCACTGAGTCTCGCGGAACTCGATGAGAACGTCGTGCTTCTGTTTGGGTGCCCTGCTCAAAATGGTCCCAACTCGTCTTCAGGAAGCTGCTTGGCCGCGATTGCTTCGTGCAACGGTGGCAAAGCGGCCAGCAAGAGTGGGAACCTCTAGTTGAAGTAGCGGTTGGGGCGCTCTCAGCGGGTTCGAGCGAACGGACATTGAGGCTTCTACTGGTTATCGAGGTCTGTGATCAGGTTGACGCGGCAGATTTGCGTGCAGCTGGGCCTGTTGCAAAGAGAATAAAAAGCGTCTTTCTTGCCATCGTGGCCATGCCCGACTGGAGTATTCGAACTTGGGCCAGACATTGCATCTGCACGTGGGTTTGCCAAAGTGCGGCTCCAGCACGCTGCAAGCTGTTTTGAAAGCTAATCGCTCGCGGTTGCTTGAACAGGGTTTCGACTATGTGCGCGTGTCCGACCGCGGCTTTGGCAATCTAACACCCTACATGAAGAGCTTGTCGGGCGGAGGCGGCAATGTCGCGTTTCAGCATTTCAGCAGCGAGGTGCCATTGGACACTGCGCGCGAAAACCTCTTCGCTGCAATAGACGCTTCTTGTGCGCCCAATATCATCCTTTCTGCGGAAGGGGCGTCTCATCAAAGGCGCATAAACGAATATCGCGAACTGACTGACCGGTTTGAATCGGTGAAGCTCCATATCGTCTTTCGGCCCTGGGTCGAGTGGGTGGTGTCGCACTATGCCCAAGGTGTGAAGACCGGCAAATACCGATCATCACTCGAGACGTTCTTGCGGTCCGACTGGTTCGCGCATCACGTCGTGTCGAACCTCCGTTTCGCGGAGCATGTCGATTACTGGTCCGAACGGCTGGGCGGGGAGAATGTGCATGTGCATTTCGTTGGAGCCCGCTTTGCGTCAGTGGTTGATCAGTTCTTGAATGCCGTCGGCGTTGCATTGACCGAGGCAGAACGCACCGTGCCTCGGCGCAACCAGTCGCCTTCAGCCTTCGTTTTGACCGCGCTCGTCGCCGCGCAGACCACAAACCGACGGGCGTTTTTGAAGGCGCAGAAGCGGATCGTGAAAGTGGCGACGAATTTGGACCCACGGCCGGACGCGTCGCTTTTGACCCGTGACATCGAAGCGATGATCACGCCATTCTTCGAGGGTCACGCAAAAGCGTTTCTGGCGCAACAGACTGCGATTGCGGCCGAGGACCTGTGGCCGGACTACTCGGATCGGCACAGCAAAGCCACGACATATGATGACATGGTCGCCACCAACGAATTTGGTCGTGTGATGAGGAAGTTGGACCGACGTGGTATAGTTGTTGATCAAGCCGCTGGCGAGGGCGAACTCTTCTTCGCCTAGACAACCGAAGCATTCCGCATGCCCGCTCACCTGCTGTCTCGAAGGAGCGGCTGTATCAGGGCTCCCCGGAGCCCACTTGCGCTGCCAAGAGGGGCAGGCGGGCGGCTCCGATGGCGGCTTCGGCATGGGTGGCCGCGGTCACCGGCTTGGCGAGGACCCGGGATCTGATCCGTGTCCAGGCTGTGTTCTGCGCGCCCCCGCCGGCGGTGATGATCCTCTTCGGGCTCGGGCCCCCCAGTTCGGCGATTAGCGCGTAGCAGCGCGCTTCGATGCGGGCGATGCTCTCCAGGAGACCGTGCAGGTAGGCCACGTCATCCTCCGGGCGCGGGGTCAGGCGGGGGGGCAGCGCGGGATCGTTGACCGGGAAGCGCTCGCCGGGGCGCGAGAGCGGGTAGAAGTCGAACGGGCTGGCCGCGTCCGGGTCGATCCGCTCCGAGAGCGCCGCGAGCTCTGCGCCGGAAAACACCTCGAGCAGCGCGCCGCCACCGGTGTTGGAGGCCCCGCCTACGAGCCAGCGCCCGCCAAGACGGTGCGCGTAGAGCCCCATCTGCGGGGCGTCGATGCGGGTGTCGCTGACGATCTTGATGGCCATAGTGGTCCCGAGCGATGTCACGGCGCAGCCGGTCTCGAGGGGAGCCGCGGCCAGGAAGGCGGCGAGGCTGTCGGTCGTGCCGGCATGGACCTGCAACGTCTCCGAGAGCCCGAGCCTGAGCGCGAGTGCGGGATCCACGGGCCCCAGATGCGCCCCGGCTTCCACGACCCTCGGCAAGAGACTTGGGCGCACGCCAGCCTCGGCAAACCACGCGGGCCAGGCCCCGGTCTCCGGATCGTAGCCGAGTTTGAGCGCGTTGTTCTCGTCCGAGACGCCGCCCTGTCCCCTCAGGCGCGCGAGGATGAAATCCGCCTGATGCAGCACATGGGTGGCGCGCACGGCATTCGGATCTTTCTGCAGGTGGAGCAGGCGTGCGAGGGAGGACCCGCTGCCCCGCGTGATGTGCGGATCGGGGGCCAGGGCCGCGATGGCGGCGGCCTCGGCCTCGAAGCCCGCATCCGAATACATGAGGGCCGGTGTCACGGGGGCGAGGCTGTCATCGACCAGCACCATGGAGCCCGAGGTGCCGTCCACCGAGACCGTCGCGATCTCGCGCGGGTCATGCCCGGCTGCCCGCAAGGAGGCGATCTGATCGGTGAGGCAGGTTTCGGCGGCCGCCCACCAGGCCTCGGGCTCGCGGGAGGCCTGGCCCGCGCCGTAGGTCCCCCTGGCCTGGGAGAGGAGCGCGCCGTTCTCAGACAGGACAGCCGTGCGGACCCCGGACGTGCCCAGATCGATGCCGAGCGAGAGGCTCATGGTCGGCCCGGGAGGCGGCTCATGAGCGCGCGGCCAAGGCCTGCCGGTACTTCTCGGCGTCCCAATCGAGCAATTCGCCCTCCGCCGCCGCGCCGATCGGGGCGGGCTCCCACTCCGCGGGGAGCCGCGCCATGACGTCCGCGAGGCAAGCCAGCATCGCCGTCTGCGAGGGGGTCGCGCCGTCTCGCAGCGCCGTGCCTGCCCCGCGGACGAGGAGGGCTGGCGGGTGTCCATCGTGATCGCGCTCGGGCAGGGCCGGGCCGAGGAAGACGACATGGTCGGGGTAGTAGGACCCCGCGAGCGCGCGGCCCGCGCGCCCGGCATCCTGCGCGAGCCAGCTTTCGGCGGTCCAATGGAACCCGTCCGGCGGGGTTTGCGCGGGCGCGGCGCGCGCGGGCGCAAGCACAGGGAGGGCCAATCGCGCCTCCACCTCGTCCATGAGCGTGGCGCAGGCCTCCACGCTTTCCGCGCAACAAATGAGCCCGTGGTTCTCCAGCACGAAGACCTGCGTGCCGGGTGCCGCGCGGCGCAGGATTTCCCGCGTGAGCGGAAGGCCGGGCTTGGCATAGGGCACCCGCGCGAAGGGCAGACCGGCGAGCTTGGTATCGGCAGCTGCGCGGCCCTGTGGGCTGATGGCGTGGCAGAGCGTGGCGATAGAGTGGGTATGTGCCACAACGGGCCAATCGAGGGCCGCGTGGAATGTGGTCTCGATCGAGGGGCGCAGGGTTTGGGCCGGGTCGAGCACGGTGGTCTTGCAGGACCCGTCACCGGCCTCCTCCCGGGCTTCCTTGCGGGCCGCGTCGAGATCGACGGCGACGAAGATATCCCAGTCCTCCGCATCGGCGAGCTCGGTGCCGGAGGCCTTGATCCACATCCGCGCGCCATCCTTGAGCGAGGTGTTTCCGCCGGGGCCCTGGACGCGCAGCGGGTCTTGCCCCAGGCGGGCCGAAAAGGCGCGGAAACTGGTGAACGCGGCGGGCTCGGTCATGCGGCTTGTCCTTCCGTGGCGCCGAGGCTCGCGAGCGTGTAGGTGGGCAGCGACGCGCTTTCTTGGGCCGCGAGGGCCGTGACCGTGCCCCCCCGCGCGAAATAACCGGCATGGAGGCCCGACTGGATGAAGACGCTGTCCCAACCGGCATGCGCGGCGCCGGCGATGTCGTGTTCGAGGCTGTCACCCACCATCAGGAGACGCCCGGGCGCCGTAGATAGATCGCGCGCGACGGCCTCGAAGATCGGGCGATGGGGCTTGCCGTAGAAGCGTACATCGCCGCCCCGCGCCACATGATCTTGGGCCAATTGCCCGGGCGAGGTGACTGTGTGGCCGCCCGCGCGGGGCGAGGCCCTGTCCGGGTTGGTGCAGATGACCTGCAAGCCACGGCTGATAGCATGGTCGAGGACATCGCCAAAGGCATCGCCCGCCGCGTTATCCGGCAGGCCCATGAGAAGCACGGCCTCCGCCTGCTCGATCTCGTCGGTCAGCGCAATGTCGAGCCCCTCGGCCCAGAGCGCTGCATCGCCATGCGCACGCTCGATGGGGAAAAGCACGCGCGCCGCGACGCGGCCCGCGGAGATATCCTGCCAGAGCGCCTCTCCGCTGGTCATCACCGCCTCGAAGAGCGCCGATGAGAAGCCCATCCGCGCGATGCGTAGGGCATTCGGGGCCGCGCGCTTGCCCGAATTCGACAGGATCGCGAAGCGGGTGCCTTGGCCATGCAAGGCGCTGATCGCCTCGATGGCACCCGGATAGGGCTGTGTGCCGTCATGGAGGACGCCCCACTGGTCGAGCACGATGGCGTCGTAGGAGGCGGCCACGTCCGCCAGTGAGGCGATCGCCTGAACCATCGTCTAGCTCTCGGCCATGTCCTTGGGATCGGTGAGGGCGGCAAGGTAGCCTTCCACCTCCTCGGGCGCCATGGCGGGCGCGGACTCCTGCGCTGTGCCGGGAGGCATGTCGCCGAAGTAGAACTGGAAGCCCGGGATGAACTGCCGCCGCTTGCGGAGCGGCATGCCCGCGTAGGGAAAGACGTCGGAGCGCGCATTGGCGGCCTCGTCATGGCAGGGCAGGATCACGTCGGCGCGCTTGTCGAGTTCCTCCACCGATTTCCAGCCCTCGTAGCTGTTCACGAAACGCGCGGGCACCCAGTACCGCCAGCCCTCCGCCGCGCAGGGCTCAAGGTTGCGTTCCTGGAAGATGGCATCCCCCGCCAGCACGATATCGCCCGCGGCGGTGGCGACCGTGACGGCCATGTGACCCACGGAATGGCCGGGCGTATGAAACATCGTGATGCCGGGGAGGACCTCGCATTCGTCTTCCACGGCCTCGAAAACGCAGCCGGCATAGGCGGGCTCGATCCCGAGATAGCCGCTCTCATAGGTGCGGTAATAGAGGGGCAGGGGGTTGTAGGCCATTTCGATCTCGGCCTTCGGCGCGATGTAGCGCGCGTTCTTGAAGAGCTTCATGTTCTGCACGTGGTCCCAGTGCAGATGGGTGAAGACGATGGCGTCGATCTCGTCTGGGTGGACGCCGAGCTTCTGCTCAAGGTGCTCGTGGACCTGCAGGCAGCCGCGCTTCTGACATTTGTGGTGATACTTCGTCGCGCGCTCCTCGTCGCAGAGCCCGGTATCCACGAGGATCTTCATCTCCCCGGTGTCGACGTAGTGGCAGTAGACCGGGTTCCAGAACTTCTTGCCCGCCGGACCCTTCCAGAAGGTGTAGGTGCCAAGATCGGCTTCGAGCCACCCGGTATTGATTGGATAAATCTTGGTCTCCTGGACACCCATGTCGTCCTCTCCCGTGGCGTGACTCACTTTTGCATACAGAATTACGTTTCAGCATGCGAACGCAAGCGCTTTCTCGGGGGCTCAGGGCGTGTTGGCGGCGAGTGTCTGGAGGAAAGAGGCTGTCATATGGGCGCGCATGCCGTCAGAGGCGGCCTTCGAATCCTCGGAGAAGATGCTCTGGATCAGGTCGAGATGGCTTTCCGCGGAGGCCACGAGATCGCCTTCGGTTCCGAACTTCTTGGCCCGGAAGGGGCCGGTCCGGTGGCGGAATTCCGCGGCGATCCCCGCGAGGTAGGGGTTGCCGGTGGCGCGGTAGATGGCGTCGTGAAAAGCCTCGTTGGCCTTCAGGTAGGCCTCCCGATCACCCTCCTTGGCGGCGGCGATGCAGGCGGCCTGGGCTGCTTCGATCTCGGCGCGGCTCAACAAAGTCAGCCTTTGGGAGGCTACGCGTGCGCATGCGGCTTCGATTTCATGCATGGCTTCAAAGATTTGCGCGAGTTCTTCGCGATTGTACTGCGCGACGCGCACGCCGCGCTTCTCGCCGGGCACGAGGATCCCCTGCGCCGTCAACCGGGTCAGGACCTCGCGGATGGGCGTCCGGGACACGCCGAACCGCTCTGACAGGGACACCTCATCCAGCCGCTCCCCGGGAGAGAGGGCGCCCGCGGCGATATCGTCTCTAAGGGCTGCTTCTATGCGCTGGGTGCTTGTTCCCTTGGCTGCGGTATCTGGCATTTCGTCCTCGTTCTTCTGGGAGATCGATACCATCCGAAGGCCATCTTGGCAATTTTGGATATTTACTTGGTATTTTGCATACACAATACTCGCGGGAACGGATTGGGAGAATCGATGCCCGCGATACAGTTGCAAAGCTTGGTCAAGCGGTACGGCTCCGTCGAGGTGCTGCACGGCATCGACCTCGACATGGCGGAGAACGAGTTCACCGTGCTTGTCGGGCCGTCGGGCTGCGGCAAGTCCACGACCCTACGGATGCTGGCCGGCCTAGAGAGTGTCTCGGACGGCGACATTCTGATGGGCAACAAATCGGTGAAGGCGCTCGATCCCAAGGACCGCGACATCGCGATGGTGTTCCAGGATTACGCGCTCTACCCGCACATGAACGTGGCGCGGAACATGTCTTTTTCGCTGCGCCTGCAGAAGCGTCCGCAGGCCGAGATCGACAAGAAGGTGCGCGAGACAGCCGAGATCCTCGGCCTGTCGCCCTTCCTCGACCGCAAGCCCGGGGAGCTCTCGGGCGGCCAGCGTCAGCGCGTGGCCATGGGGCGCGCGCTTTGCCGCGATGCGGGGACATTCCTTTTCGACGAGCCGCTCTCGAACCTCGACGCCAAGCTTCGCGGGCAGATGCGCGCGGAGCTCGCGCTCATGAGCCAGCGCGTCCAGAAGAACATGATCTACGTCACCCACGACCAGATCGAGGCGATGACACTCGCGGACCGGATCGTGGTCATGCATGGCGGGCACATTCAACAGCAGGGCACGCCGGAGGAGCTCTTCAAGGCGCCCTCCAACAAGTTCGTGGCGGGCTTCCTCGGCTCGCCGCCGATGAACTTTCTTGATGCCGAGCTCATCGACGAGGGCGGTCTCAAGGCACGAGGCGACGGCTTTTCCATCGCGCTGCCCGAGGCGCTGGCGCAGCGCGCCGCTGCGCAGGCAGCAGGGAAGGTCGTGCTGGGCATCCGCCCCTCGGATCTCGAATTTAACGACGCCGCGCCCGAGGACGGCGCCCTCGATCTGCGCGTCGTCGTCTCTGAATACGTGGGCGCACAATCCGTCCTCATCTGTGATTGCGGCGGGGCCCGCGTCACGGTGGAGGTGAAATCGGAGACCCCCATCGCCCTCGGAAAGACTTTGCGTTTCGCGGTGCGCGCCGAAGGGCTGCACCTATTCGACGCTCAATCAGAACAGGCGCTCTGACGCCTGACCTGCAGCATTAGGGAGGAATGAAATGCTGAAATTACTCAAGACAACGACACTCCTCACGGGGCTCGTTGCCGGTGGGGCCGTCTTCGCGGACGGTCATGCGGGCAATCCCTACGCGGCCTACGAGGGCACGACGCTCATCGTGAACTTCCCCGCGCACCCGCATTACAATGCGGTGATGGAGGTGCTGCCGGAATTCACGGCGCAGACGGGCATCGAGGTCGAGGTGGACATGCTGCCCTATCTCGACATGCGCGAGCGGCAGACGCTCGAACTGGCGCTCGACGAAGGCGCCTATGACCTGATTTCCTACGTGGTCTTCTCGAAGGCCGACTACGTCTTTGCCGATCAGATCGAGAACCTCGCGCGCTACTTCATGAACCCGGCGCTGGCCGATCCGAACTACGACCCCGAAGACCTGATCGACGGCTACGTCCAGAACATCGGCGTCGCCGGCGGTGAGAAGGGCTATCTGCCCGGTCCCACGGGATCTCTCTTTGGCATCCCCTACGGCTCCGAGACGTCCGTTCTCTACTACCGCACGGACATCTTCGAGAAGCACGGCCTCGAAGTGCCCGAGACCTATGACGAGCTCCTGACGCTGGCCTGCCAGATCCCCGAGCTCGAGCCCGGCATGGGCGGCGTTGCGTCGCGCGCGGCCTCCGGTCACCAGGCGAGCCACGCGTTCCTCCTCCACCTCGCGCCGCTCGGCGGACGTGTCTTCGACGAGGCATGGAATCCGATCATCAACAACGCGGCGGGCGTGGAAGCGGCCGAGGCGCTGAAAACCATCGTGGATTGCGGGCCCGAGGGCTCCTCGGCCTTCGGTCCGGCGGAAGCGGCCAATGCCTTTGCCCAAGGTCAGGCGGCCATGTTCCTCGACTCTATCGCCTTCGCTGCGACCTTCGAGGATGAGAGCCGCTCCACCGTGGCCGGCAATGTGGGCTGGGCAGCGCATCCCGTGGGTGTTCGCGCGGCCAGCCAGACCGGCGGCTTCGGTATCGCGATCCCGTCGAATGCCGAGAACAAGGAAGCGGCCTTCCTGCTCATGCAGTGGCTGACCTCGAAGGAGGGCGACCTCATGACGGCGATGGCCGGCGGCAACCCCTCGCGCTTCTCGACCTATGCGAATGCCGAGCTCAACGAGCGGTATCCGTGGTCGGCCACCTTCGGCGAAGCGCTCGCCGATGCCGATCCGGACTGGCGCCCGATCATCCCCGCCTGGGGCCGGATCAACGCCGATATCGGCACGACGATGAGCCAGGTGCTCACCGACGATCTCGACATCCAGGAAGCGCTGGATGGCGTGGCCGAGCGCACCCGCGCCCTCATGGAAGAGGAAGGCTACTACATCTGGCAGTAGGCCCTGTGTGACCTTCCTGCCAAGGACCCGCGCCGTTCCTCTCAGGGCGCGGGTCACCCTCTTTCTCTGCATCCATGATCTCCGCGAAAGGCGCTGACGCATGGCTCGTCCCACCGCCCCCGTCCTGAGACCCTCCTTCCGCGACAGGCTCGCCGAGCGGATGGGCAGCGCGACGCCTTACATGTTCATCGCGCCCGCCGCACTTGTCATGATCATCGCGCTTTTCTACCCGATCCTCTTTATGGTCTGGGGCAGCTTCCGAGACTGGGACCCGAGCCAGAACATCTCCGAGACGGAGTTCGTGGGACTCGCCAACTACGCCAAGCTCCTCGTGGACCCGGCCTTTCACACGAGCTTCTGGGTGACGCTCGTCTTTGCCTTCACGGTCGTGGCGGTGGAGATGGTGCTCGGCGTCGGCCTCGCGCTTCTTCTTGATCGCAACATCCGCGGCATGTCGGTGCTGCGCACGATGTTCATCCTGCCGATGATGATCGCGCCCGTCGTGGTGGGCCTCGTCTGGCGCTACATGTTTCACCAGACCTATGGCACCTTCAACCGCGCGCTCGAGGCAGTGGGGCTGCCCGCGGTCAATTGGCTGGGGCAGAACCCGCTTCTGAGCGTCATCATCGCCGATATTTGGCAGTGGACGCCCTTCATCTTCATCCTGTCCCTCGCGGCGCTGCAATCGCTGCCGCGTTCGGCGCTCGAGGCCGCGCGCATCGACGGCGCCACGGGCTGGCAGCAGGTCATCCACATCAAGCTGCCGCTCATGATGCCGGTGCTGATCGTGACGATGCTCTTGCGCCTCATCGATGCCTTCAAGGTGCTCGAGGTGATCCTCGTCCTTACCGGGGGTGGCCCTGGCCTCTCGACGGAGATCCTCGCATTGCGCATCGCCCGCACCGCCCGCGAGTTCCGCGAGCTGGGGGAGGCCGCAGCCATGTCGAACTACCTCCTCATGCTCCTCATGGTGCTCACGCTCGGCATGTTCGCCTTCACCCGCTGGCAGGAGGCGCGCGCCCGCCGCCTGCGCTTTGCCGCCGAGGAGGAGGGCTGATGGCCGACAACACCTACGACCGCCAGAACCCGGCCTATTACGCGCTGATCTTCGTTTTGATCTTCATGTCGGTGGGGCCGGTGGTGCTGCTCCTCACGAACTCCCTCAAGCTCGATGTCGATATCACCAGCGGGGCAGGCGGCCTCCTTTTCATGCCCACCATCCAGAATTACGAGACCGCGCTCTGCGATATCCTCTGGTACGAGCCCGATCACCTGCGCTTCTGCCAGATCCGCTTCGGCGGGGCGTTCATCAACTCGCTCATCATCGGGCTCGTCTCCACGGTTCTCACGCTCGTCTTCGGTTGCATGGCCGCCTACGCGCTGGTGCGGTTCAAGTTCATGGGCCGCGACACGCTCTCGCTCTCGACGCTCGCCGTGCGGATGATCCCGCCCGCCGTGCTTCTCGTCCCGGTCTTCGGGCTATGGAACAACGCGTTCTGCCTCGACAATGATTATGGCCTCGGCATGTGGATCCGCGATACGTTCGGCGGGCGCGGCGATGTGTGCCTCGCGGGCACGCATTCGGGCATAATCCTGATCTACGTCGCGATGAACCTGCCCTTCGTGATCTGGATACTGCAGAGCTTCATCGTGCAGGTCCCACGCTCCCTTGAGGAGGCCGCGCGGGTCGACGGGGCAGGGCCCTTCCAGACCTTCTTCATCGTAGTGCTCCCGCTCATCAAGCCGGGCCTCGCGGCGGCCTCGATCTTCACCTTCCGCATCGCGTGGAACGAATACCTCCTCGCCTCCGCGCTTGCGGATCGGGACACGATGACCGTGCCGATCCTCATCGTGAACAACGCGAGCGAGTTCGACGGGCTGGGCACGATCTTTGCCACGGGCATGCTGCTCGCGATCCCGCCCATCCTCTTCACGCTTTTCGCCTCGCGCCAGATCATCACCGGCATGACAGCGGGTGCCGTGAAGGGATGAAGCCGCCGCGCCTCATACCCGGTGAGGCGCCGCGCCCGGAGACGAGCAAGGCCCAGGTCCTCCTCCTCGCCACTTTCGCGACGAAGGAGGAGGAGCTGCGTTACTTCCAGGAGCGGCTCGATTTTCACGGGGTGACGTGGTCGGTCTTCGACATCTCGCTTTTTACCGAGGGCACTGTCCTCAGCGGCCCGGGAAAGCTCGAGGCGATGGACCGCGCCGTGGAAAAGGCCATCGCGGGGTTGACCCGCGCGCTGGAGGAGCCTGCCCACGCGGTCGTGGGCCTCGGCGGCGGCACGGGCGGCGAGATCATCCTGCGCGCCATGCGCGCGCTCCCCATCACCTTTCCAAAGCTGCTCGTGACCACGCTGCCCTTCGACCCGCGCGTGGCCATCGCTGACAATTCCATCGTCCTCGTGCCCACGCTCGTCGACATGTGCGGGCTTAACGCGACGCTCCGCGAGGTGCTCGAAAACGCCGCGGCCATGACGGCGGGGCTCTGCGCCACCCGCCGCCGCGCGGCGGCCTGCGTCGCCAAGCCCTCGGTCGCCGTGACCGGGCTCGGTGCCACAGACGGGGCCGTGGCGCCCCTCGTCGCGCGCATCCGCGCCCACCGTCACGAGGCCACCGTCTTTCACGCCAACGGCTATGGCGGCGCGGCGTTTGCGCGGTTTGCCGAGCGGGGCGCGTTTCACACCATTATCGATCTCACCCCCCATGAACTCACCCGGATCAAGGTGAACGGCGCCCATGTGGACATGCCCAAGCGGTTCAGTGCGGGGGGCGATGTCCCGCGCGTGACGCTGCCGGGCGCGCTCAATTTCGTGGGCCTCGGGGAAAAGCGCCTTGTGCCGCCGCGCTATCTCGAGCGGCCGCATTACGAGCATTCGGGCATGTTCACCCATGCCCAGCTCACCCATGGCGAGATGTACGAAGTGGCCACCGCGCTCGCGAAATCGCTGAGCGCGCTTTCCGCGCCGCAGACGCTCATCGTGCCCATGGGTGGCTTTTCGCACCATGATCGCCCGGGCGGGGCCATCGAAGACGCCGAGCTTCGCGAGACCTTCCTCAGCGCGGTGAAGGCCAAGCTTTCGCCGCAGGTCACGCTCAAAGTCATGAAAGAGCACATCTTTGCGCCCGCGGTGACGGACGCTATCTGCGCCGCCCTTCCCCAGACCTTCGCCAAGGACCCGACCCATGTTTGACGCCGCCGATCTCACCGAAAAGAAAGACGCGCTCATCGCCTCTGCGCGGCGATGCTTCGACCTCGGATTGCAGACCAATGCGGGCGGCAATCTCTCGATCCGGCTGGCCTCGCGCGACTCCATCGTCATCAAGCCCTCGGGCGTGGGTTTTGCCGAGTGCACGCGCGACAACCTTCAGGTCGTGCATCTCGACGGCACCATTGAGCCTTCGGATCTCAAGCCGTCGAAGGACCTCGATTTTCACCTCGACCTCTACCGCATCCGCGACGACATCAACGCCATCGTCCATTGCCACAGCCCCTGGGCCACAGGCTATGCCAGCGCGGGGATCGAGATCCCTTGCCTCACGGTCCAGACCATCGAGAAGATCGGGCGCATGCCGCTCATCCCGCTGTCGCCCAATGGCGGGCCGCAGACCGAGGTGGAGATCAGCCCGGTCTTCAAGGATCCGAGCATCCGCGCCGCCGTCCTCGCCAATCACGGCACCATCGGCGTCGGCAAGACCCTCATGGCCGCGCAATACCTTGCCGAGATCATCGAGGAGACCGCGCAGATCGCCTATGTCCGCGACACGCTCCTGGCGAGCCATGGGAAGACGACGGCGGACCTGCCGAGTTATGGCACCGCCGCGGAGGCGCGCTCGGCCCTGGCGAATTCTGCCTGACATCGTCTCGCGGCTTCGCCCGGGCCGCGGCAGGGGACGCAAGCGCTAGATGCTCTGTCCGTTTTCGTCGAAGAAGGTCAGCCGCTCTTCATCGAAGACGAGGCCCACCGTCTCTCCCGCGGAGAGCCCGGTATCCCCTGTCGTTCGCACTGTGATCTGGCCGAGTTCACCGCAATCGACGACGAGGAAGCTGTCCGCGCCGAGATATTCCACGAGTTCGATCGTCCCATCGCATTGGCCCTCGCCCGCCGCGCCGAGGCGGATGTGTTCCGGCCGGATCCCCAGCTGCGCGGCGGCGCGATCCCCCGGATACGCGCCGCCCCGCGCCCCTGCGAGGCGGTAGCTGCCGGAGCCCGTCTCGCAAGGAAGGATGTTCATCTTGGGGCTGCCGATGAACTGGGCCACGAAGAGGTTCGCCGGACGCTCGTAGAGCTCGCGCGGAGTGCCGACCTGCGCGATCTTGCCGAATTCGAGCACCACGATCCGATCCGCCAGCGTCATCGCCTCGACCTGGTCATGCGTCACGTAGATCATCGTCGCCCCGAGCCGCTGGTGCAGCTTGGCGATCTCGTAGCGCATCTCCACGCGCAGCGCGGCATCGAGATTGGAGAGCGGCTCATCGAAGAGAAACGCCGTGGGCGCCCGCACGATGCAGCGCCCGATGGCCACGCGTTGCCGCTGCCCGCCCGAGAGATCCTTCGGGCGCCGGTCGAGGTAATCGTTGAGCTTGAGGACGTCGGCGGCCTCGCCAACTTTGCGGGCGATCTCTTCCTTGGGCGCGCCCGCGGTCCTGAGCGGAAATCCCATGTTCTCGCGGACCGTCATGTGCGGGTAGAGGGCGTAGGACTGGAAGACCATGGCGAGCCCCCGCTTCGAGGGCGGCTCCGCCGTCGCGTTGCGGCCATCGACGGTGAGCGTGCCGCGGCTGATATCCTCGAGGCCCCCGATCATGCGCAGGAGAGTGGACTTCCCGCATCCCGAGGGACCCACGAACACCACGAATTCGCCGTCGCGGATGGTGAGATCCACGCCCTTGATGACCTGGGCCTCACCGAACCATTTCTCGACCGTCTCGAGTGAAATCGCGCCCATGACCTAGCTCCGTTTGGCCGTCGGGCTGGCCCACGCCAGCCAGATCGCAGCCGTCCATGTAAAATGATCGCCGCCGCAGGGGGTGGCATCCATGGGGTCGAAATACTCGAAAAAGCCCCCCGCTGTGATGAGATCCACCGTCTCCTGGCGCAGGCGCTCCTCCTCCGCGTGCCGGCCCATATCGGCAAAGCCCATCGCGATGAGGGAATTGACGACAGGCCATGTCGGCCCCCGCCAGTAGCGGCGCGGGTTGAAGTTCCCCGCCGCGGGATCGTTCGAGGGGATGCCGAAGCGCACGCCATCCCACACCGCCTTGAGCCGCACCTCCATCTCGGGGCGCTCGACGCCGGCGAGCCAGGCCAGGAATGCGCCGGAGCCGAGGCATCCGGCAAACGCGCCGGTGCGGAGGTCGCGCGCGTCATAGGCCTCGATCTCCGAGTTCCAGATGGTGGGGAGGGCCGCCACCATCTCATCGGCCCAGGCGTCGAGTTCGCCGGGATCCTCGCTCAGGATGCGCGCGATCTCCGCCAGGTCGCGATGCGCGCGGATGAGGATGAAGGTCATGGCGGGGTCGGCCATGAGGAACGGGCCGTTCTTCACGATCTCCCCCTGGTCCCAGTCGCAGGCGCGCCCGAATTGCAGGATCGCGAGGTAGCGGTCGTAATCCTCCTTCGAAGGCCGCATGGAGGCATCGACATGGCCGGTATCGCGGCGTCTGTAGTCGCCCACGCCCGAGCCGTCGACGTTGGCCATGCCCGGATCCCAGTCGGCGCAGTTGTCGCGGCCGGATTCCCAAGGATGCGTCACCGCGGCCACGCCCGACGGGCAGCGGTGGGCGCGCCACCAGCGATGGGAGGCCAAGAGCTTGGGCCAGAGGGCCCGCAGCCGCGCCTCCCCCGCGCCGGGATCGGCTTCGTAGATCTTGCGCGCGAGGATCGCCGCCACTGGCGGCTGGCTGATGCCGGAAGTGGCGGGCTCCCGGTGGGTGCCCCAGACATCCGGGCCGGGGAAGTATCCCGGATCGGGCTTCCAGAAGACGATATGGGGCACCATGCCGGTCTCCCATTGCGCCGAGAAAAGCTTTTCGAGCTCGGTCCATGCCCGCTCGATATCGAAGGTCGCAAAGCCCCAGGCAGCGAAGGCGCTGTCCCAGTTCCATTGGTAGGGGTAAAGGCCCCGCGTCGGGATCGTGTAGCCGCCGCGGTCGTTTTCCCTGAGTATGGTGCGGGCCTGTTCGTCGAGATCCATGGCTTTATCCTTTCACGCCGCCGGCGGTCATGCCCTTGGTGAGGAACCGCTCGAGTCCCAGGAAGATCGCCATGATCGGGACGGTGGCGATGACCGAGCCCGCCATCAGGTGCTGGCGCGGAATTTCCGAGGAATTGAGGCTCGCGATGCCGCGCGTGAGCGTGAACTTGGACGGGTCGTCGAGCAGCATGAAGGCCAGCAGGAACTCGTTCCACGCGATCATAAAGACATAGAGCGCCACCGAGGCCAGCGCGGGGAGCGAGAGCGGCAGCGTGATCTTCCAGATCACCTGCAGGCGGTTGAGCCCGTCCATGAGCCCGGCTTCCTCGATCTCGTGGGGCAGGTCGCGGAAATAGCCCTGCAGCATGTAGAGGGCCACGGGGATCGTCGTGACCGGGTAGATGAGGACGATGCCGATGATCGTGTTGCGCAGCCCGGTCATGGAAAAGGCGATGTAGATCGGTAAGGCGAGCACGATCATCGGCACCATGTAGATCAGCAGGATCGACCGGGACATGATCGCCTGCCCATTGAAGCGCAGCCGCGCGATGGCATAGGCGCCGGGGATCGAGAAGAGCAGCGTGATCAGCACCGTCAGCACCGAGACATAGAACGAGGTCCAGAGGTAGCTGCCAAAGTTGAACTGGGTGAGCAGCTCGCGGTAGCTCCGGAAGAGCTCCCAGCCGAGGCTGAGGTCGATTGAGAAATCAAGAGGGTTTTGAATGAGTTCCGACTGGTTCTTCAAGCTCGTCATGACCATTACGTAGAAGGGGATCAGCACGATCGCGACAAAGAAGATGTAGCCCGAGCCGGTGAGGAACCGCAGCACCGCGGCCTCGAATTCGTGCCGTGTGAGCGCGCCGCGGGGCATGTCCCCGATGATGCTCACCATGGTGCGCGCGAAGACGATGCCCAGAAGAGCGCCGCCCATGAGCGCGGGCACGAACGGGGCCTCGGCGACCATGGGCCCGAGCCCCCCGAGGATGGCCGCCACGACCGCAGCGGCGCCGATCCAGGATCCCGGCCCCCGGAGAAGCCCCTGCAGCACACCGAGGCCGAGCACCGCGCCCCAGACGAGCGACAGGAGGATCGACGGGCGGAAAGCCTCTCCGGTGGTGAATGACATCGCCACCGCCACCGTCGTCGACAGGATGACCATCCAGAGCGCGCCCAGGATCGGCGCAGAGACGAGGCCGTGATGGAACGCCCTCACAGCCCTTCCTCCCGGCTCAGGAACCGAAAGAAGACGAAGCTGAAGATGATGAGGCAGCCGAAGATGACCACGGCCACCGCCGCGCCCGCACCGATATTCGAAATCGCGAAGGCCTGCTCGTAGACGTTCACGGTGAGCGTCCGGGTGCCGGCGTTGCCGCCGGTCAAAAGGAAGATGTCGTCGAACTTGTTGAAGGTCCAGATGAAGCGCAGCAGGAACAGGACCGACAGGATGCCCATCAATTGCGGGATCGAGAGAAACCAGAACTGCTGGAACGGGCTCGCGCCATCCATCTGGGCCGCCTCGTACATGTCTTCCGGGATCGACTGCATCCGCGCGAGGATGAAGAGGAAGCAGAGCGGGAAGTAGCCCCACATGGCAAAGACCGTCACCATGATCAGCGCGAAGGGGCGCTGGCCGAAGAAATTGATGCTGCTTTCGGTGACCCCCATCTGGATCAGGAGCGCGTTCACGCTGCCCGAGAAGGGATCGAAGAGGATGATCCACGTGAATGCGACCGCGATGATCGGTGCCACGTAGGGAAAGAGGAAGAGCCCCCGGAGGATGCCCTGTCCTTTGAACTGCCGGTCGAGGAGCAGCGCCGCTAAGAGCCCGAGGACGATCGCGCCGATGGTCCCGAAGAGGGTGTAGAAGAGCGTGACCCCCAGCACGCCCCAGAATTCATCCCCGTCGAAGACATCGGTGAAGTTCTCGGTCGTGAAGGTCGTGTTGAAGAGGATGTTGTCGGCGGTCCCGGAGACCTCCGGCTCGCTGCCCTCGGCGGCGTCCTCGGCAGCGTCGGCGTCGGGGGCCGAGACCGGGATGATGAGCCGCTCGTTATAGCCGCCCTCCATGGTCTCGAGGCGGCAGGTGATGACGCGCTCGGCGATCGCGCATTCGGGCGGCAGGTCCCCGGCGATCTCGATGCCCTCGGGCAGGGTGTCCGTGAGCACCACGTCGGTGATGACGTCGTCCTGGCTCGAGTTGCGCAGCCGGTATTCGATCCGCATGTCCGCGCCGTTCCCGCGGAGCGCCTCGCGCACCACCGGCGCGGTTGGTCTGAGATCGGAGAGGCCCACCGGCTTCACGCTGATCCAGAAGATCGCGAGGAGCGGAAGGATCACGACGAGTGAAACGCTGATCAGCGTGGGCGCGAGGAGCCCATAAGCAAGGCGCGCCTCGCGCTTGGCAAGCTGTGTGCGCCCTTTCGGCGGTGCGGGTGATGTTGCGGCTTTCATGGGGTGCCGCCCTTTTCACAGCGAAGGATGGTACCCGGGCGCCCATCGAGCGCCCGGGCCATTCCGGGAAGGGGCTATTCGATCGCGCCCAGTTCCTCGTTCATGGCGGCCACGGCCGCCGAGGCATCGATGTCGCCGTCGATGAACTGGCGCACGATGCGGTTAACGGCCTGGCTGTTGATCATGCGGCTGGCCAGCGCGAGCTGCCCGTCGGCCACGCCCCAGCGCTGCGCCACGTCGAGGCCGCCCACGATCTCTTCGATCATGGAGGCCTCATAGAGATCCCCGAGGGGGGCCCGGCGATCGATGCCCACGTCGAGCTGCGCCCAGGCATCGGCGAAGGCCGTGGGATTGTCGGCGGTGCCGTTCCGCACGGGGAACTTGCCTTCCGGCGCGATGGCGAGCGTCTCCGTGTAGCCGTCGGACATCGAGAACTCGACGAACTGCATGGCCAGATCGGTGTCCGCGTCAGCGGTGATGCCGAAATACCGGATATCGGCCCATGCCGCGCCGTCCGGGTTCGAGGGGCCCGAGAAGTTCGTGACGATCCCCGTCCGGCTGGCCAGCTCGGAGGACGTCGGATCATCGTTGATCGTCGGCGGCGCGCTGTCGCGCAGGCCCGCAAGCTCGTCCAGGATGAAGGGCGACCAGATGATCATCGCCGCGTCGCCCGCAAAGTAAAGCGAGCGCGACTGATCCCAGTAGAGCTCGCCCGGGGGCGATGCCTCGGCGATGGCCTTGTAGAACTCGAGTACCTCCGTCGTGGCGGCTTCATCGAGCGCCTGGAACCCGTCGGGCCCGACCGGTGACACGCCATTGGCCAGGAACACGTGCTCGAGGACCTGGCTCATGAAGTTCTCGTCGACCTTCGTCGCGGCCACGAAGCCGTACATCTCCGGCGGATTGTGGAGTGCGTCCACGGCCGCAAGCACGTTGGCATAGCTGGTGGGGGGCTCGAGGCCCGCTTCCTCGAAGAGGTCCGCTCGGTAGACGAGCATTTGCGTCCAGCCGTCCACCGGAACGGACGCGTATCCGCCCTCGTAGGCGGCCATCTCGAGCGCGCCGGGCGCGAAGGTGCCGCTTCCCAGGGCTTCGACGACATCCGAGGCGGCGTCGGTGTCGAGGATGCCCGCCTCTGCCCAGGGCAGCGCGTATTGCAGCGTGTGGTAGATGACATCCGGCAGGTCACCTGCCGCGAAGGCTGCCGTGGCACGCGTGCCGAGATCGCTTTCGGTCACCGGAATGACCTCGACGGACGTGCCCGTGGCCGCCTCGAACTGAGCAGCGAGGGCCTCTTGCCGTGCCAGGCGTTCAGGCTGTTCTTCGGTGGTCCAAAAGCGGATCGTGTCTGCGTTTGCAGCGAATGCCGGCAGGGCCAAGGCAAGCGCTGCGCCCGCTTCTAAAAAGCGACGGATCATTGTTTTCCTCCCAGTTTATCCCGCCATCAAAGCGCCTTGGGGCCGCGCGCGCAAGATTCGCTGTCCTCGATCTCGCGCGTGGCACCGACGCGGTGGACTCGGGGGCGGCCCGCGCGCAAGGATCGACAGGTGTCGCTCATGCAAGACTTCGAACGCGTCCGGGACGTCGTCACACAGACCGATCCGAGCTTTGCCGGCGTCGATCGGGCGACGCTAGACGCGAGTATGGAGGACGTGCGGGCCCGGGCCGCAGAGGGGGCGACGGAGCCGTTTCTTCTGTCTGCCATGCAACTCCTGGCCCTCGCGGGCAACGGCCACACGCGCCTCATTCCGAATGACGCGATCTCGGTGCTGCCGGTCCGCTTCGTGGCCATCGGCGCATCGGTTGTCCTGACACGGACCGCGGGGCAGCGCGCGCATGCCGTGCCGTCGACACTCATCGCCGTTAACGGCATGGACGTGGCCGAGTTCGAGCGCGCGGCGGCACCGCTCCTTGCGGGAACGCCACAGAGACAGCGCGTGATCGGGCCCATTCTCCTGGCCTGGCCCGCTGCCTTGGCCCATCTGGGCGCAGTATCGACGGGCGATGTCACGCAGTACCGGCTAAAAGACGCGGGCGGCGCGGAGACCACCCTCGAACTGCGCCATGGTGAGACCGTTCCGGCCTCCGAGCTCTACCCGAGGAACGAGCACGGCCGCTCTGATCCCGGCTGGAGCCCGCGCGCGTTCGCGGAGATCCACGAGCGCGGAGAGGCTGGCGTGATCCTTGAGTTGCCGAGCTTCTTCGATCCGGGGCGTCGCGCGCTCCCGGATGCCATCGGGAAAGCCGCCGCCTGGATCCGCGCCCACCGCGACAGGCGCGTCGTGCTCGATGTGCGCGGCAACACCGGGGGCGACTTCCTCCTGACGATGCCGCTCATCGAGGCCGTGGTCGAAAGCGCGGGGCCCGCTGGCGTCGCCGTGCTCGTGGACAAGTTCACGTTCTCCGCGGCCATCGTCTTTGTCGCGATCCTCAAGCATCGGCTCGGGAAGAAGCTCACGATCGTAGGGGAGGAGATGGGCGACGGGCTAAGGTTCTACGCCGAAGGCGATACGCTCGATTTGCCCGCGAGCGGCGCGGCCGTGCGCTATTCATCCGCGCTCCACGATTGGGAAACGGGCACGGTGGACGAGACCACGCCAGCCGACATAGCGCGCGTCATCGTGCCGGTGGGCCGGCTGGAGATCGCCAGCCTCGAGAGCGACCGCTGGAAACACCTTGCTTTCGACCGGGAGAGCCGGGCCGGGGTCGTGCCCCCGGGCTAGCCGATCACGAGCCTCGTGCCGTCCTTGGCGAGCGTCAGTGGCCCCGCCCACGTTGTCCTCACGGCTTTTTCCCATGCCTCGTCCGTGAACTCCGCAAATCCGTCCGGCACGAAGTGGTTGAGTACGAGCGCCTTGACCCCGGCTGCGCTGGCGATGCGTCCGACATCCTCGGCGGCGGTGTGGCTTCGCAGGATGTGCGCCTTCAGCCGGTCGTCGCCGTTGGTCATGCGCGCCATCAGGAGGTCCACGCCCTCGGTCAGCATGGCCTCGTGCACGAGGAGGTCGGCGTCGCGGGCGAAGTCCACCATCTCCGGCATGAAAGCCGTGTCGCCGGAAAGGACCACCGCGTGCGCGCCCCACGAGACGCGCAGGGCGAAACTCTCGACGATGGGGGGATGCACATTGCGCATGACGTCCACCAAGAGGCCCTCGAGCGGGACGGTCTCGCCGTCCCGCAGGGTGCGAAAGCTGATGAGCCCCGCGAGGTCCACGCGCCCTTCGTCCTCGATCCTGAGGGCGATGTCATCGTGCATGGAGGCAAGAAACCCCTCCCAGTACTGCGGGAGGCGTGAGGGGCCGAAGACCACGAGTGGCGTGCGGCGACCGGCCGTCCAGGCCGTGTGAATCAGCGGGCCGAGTTCGAGGTAGTGGTCCGAATGCAGGTGGGTGATGAAGATCGCGTCGAGGTCCACGAGGGAGACGCCTTGATCGCAGACCGCCCGCGCGGCCCCGAGGCCTGCATCGACGAGGATCGTCTGGCCCGCCACCTGGAGCAGGATCGATGTCGGCATGTTGGAGCCCGGGCGGATGGCCGGGCCGCCCTTCACACCGAGGATGGCGACGGAGGCCTTCATGGCGCTAGACCCGCCCGGCATGCAGCGGCCCGCGGCCGGCGCCGCCTCTGCAGGGGGCGAAACGAACGGGGCGCAGCGACCACGGCGCGCATTTGAGGAGTGCGTGCGGGGAGGGGCAGGGGACTTTCTTCATGGGGCGACGCTCGCCTGTGCTGCCGGAGAGGTCAATCACGCGCTTAGGCATTCTGGTGCGGTGCTCGTCTTCAGCGAGCGAGTAGCGAGACCGCGCAGCAGCGTGACCCGCGCCGCCTTTGACAAATGGCCGGCTAAAGAGACAGCCTGTCTCTATCATTGAGCCCAACCTTCAGCCACGGGAGGCTGCCATGAGCGACACGTCACGCTTTGACCACAAGATCGAGGAACACATCCTGAAGGGTGGCGAGATCAAGGACGCCGCGCCGGATTACGGCTACCTCAGCGGGTTCGGCAATACGCACTCCACCCAGGCCGAGGAGGGCGCGCTGCCCATCGGCCGGAACTCGCCCCAGCGCCCCGCGCTCGGGCTCTATGCCGAGCAGCTCTCCGGCACTGCCTTCACCGCCCCCCGCGCCGAGAACAAGCGCTCTTGGCTCTACCGCATCCTGCCCTCGGTCAAGCATGGCCGGGGCTTCGAGGAAGTGCCCATGGGCAACCTGCGCACCGCCCCGGCGCGGGAAAGCGATCTGCCGTCGATGCAGCTGCGCTGGCAGCCGCTCCCCATCCCCGAGGCGCCGACCGACTTCCTCGATGGGCTCGCCACGATCACCACCAGCGGTGATGCCGCCATGCAGGCCGGGATCGCGAGCCACGTCTATGTCGCCAACAAGGACATGGGTCACCGCGCCTTCATGAACGCGGACGGCGAGATGCTGATCGTCCCGCAGGAGAACCCGGCGCGCTTTGTCACCGAGTTCGGCATCCTCGTCGCGGAGCCGGGCGAGATCGTGGTGATCCCGAAGGGGGTCCGCTTTCGCGTAGAGCTCGTGGCGGGGCCGATCCGGGGCTATATCTGCGAGAATTACGGGCAGGCCTTCGTGCTGCCCGAGCGCGGCCCCATCGGCGCGAACTGCCTCGCGAATGCGCGCGATTTTCTCTCTCCCGTGGCCGCCTACGAGGATCTCGAGACCGAGCACCATCTCTTCTGCAAGACCGGCGGGCGGCTCTTCCGGACGGTGCTGCAGCAATCCCCGTTCGACGTGGTGGCCTGGCATGGGAACTACGCGCCCTACAAGTACGATCTGCGCCGCTTTGCGCCCATGGGAGCGACGCTCTTCGATCATCCGGACCCGTCGATCTTCACGGTGCTGACCTCGCCGTCCGAGACCCTCGGCACCGCCAATTGCGATTTCGTGATCTTCCCGGACCGGTGGCTCGTGATGGAGGACAGCTTCCGCCCGCCCTGGTACCACATGAACGTCATGTCGGAGTTCATGGGGCTGATCTACGGCGTCTACGACGCCAAGCCTGAAGGCTTCCAACCCGGGGGCATGTCGCTGCACAACGCGCTGGTGGCCCATGGCCCGGATGCCGATGCCTTCGAGGCCGCCAGCACGAAGGAGCTGGCGCCTGAGAAGCTCTCGGGCACGATGGCCTTCATGTTCGAGACCCGCTACGTCCAGAATCCGACGGCCTACGCCTCGGACCTCGACCTGATCGACACCGCCTATCCCGACGTGTGGGATGGCCTCGAGCGGACCTTCCGCAAGCCCTAGCGCCCGCCCCATCGCGCCCTCTTCGCCAAAGATGTTTTCGGGCGGCGGGCTTGGCCCGGCAGGCGCAAGGATCAAGGGCAGGCCCGGACTAAGAAAACGGGGTAGGATTTCTCGCGAGACGTCGGCAGAGTGAGGCCATTGCTCGCATGGGCGTCATTCGCCCCGGCACAGTCCATTGAAGCGAAAGGATGATTAAAAAGATGCGTCAACTTTTCTTGGTGATCGCGATCCTCGCATGCGGGAGCGCGTCGTCCCAGACCTTCGAGGAGACGGTGGCAGCGGCCCAGGCAGCGGTGGGCGACATCGCGCGCTACCAGGAGGCGCTCCAGAACCCGGACCCCCGGTTCCAATACGCGATGATCCAGCAAATGCTGAAGAACCCCGATCCGGCGCTCCAGAGGATCGCGAAGGAGCACGCGCTCTTTTCAACCAACCCCGTCATGCGTGAGGCAGCGATCAAGGCGATTTTCGATGCCGGGACCACGCTGCGGGTGCAAATGGCAGGGACCGGCGAAACCTATGAACAAATGACAAAGTTCGTGGAGGAATACGGCGGCGTATTCACCGGGAGAGTTGGTGAGTTCCTGATCCCCGTCCCAGCAGCAGTCAATGACTCATGTTGGGGAACTGAGCGTGCATGCGCGTTTCGCCAAGTGGGTAATACCGTTCAGATCGAACTGTCTGGCGGGTCGTACAATAGCATAAACGCGACCTCCACTCTCGGAAATGACGGCGTGCTCCGTGGAACCATGACCCACGAGCAAAACGAGACGGTCCAAATTCAGATCGACCTCAAGCAGTGATCACTCGACCCAGAGCGTATCGAGCCTGAGCGGGCGGTCCGCGAACCACACGTCCATGATCGAGACCCGCACGCGGCGGGCGACCGTGCCGCCGGTGCGAAGATCAAATGTGCCGGTGGGCGACATGTCAGGCGCGGCGAGCGGCGTCCAGAAGGCGGCGCCGGGCAGGCCACGGTCCACCTCGATGACGATGCGGCGCGGCGGTGTCGTGGCCTCCGCGGGCTGGGTCCGCAGCGCGATGAGGTTGACCGGCACGAGCGCGCTTTGCGACAGCGTGATCTCGAATGAAATGGGGCGTCCGGGCCAGTCCGCGATCCAAGGTGAGGTCAGGGACCCGGGCTCGAGCGCGGTCGCGCCGGTTTGACCGCCCCCCTCGAAGGCCGTGACCCTGAAGCCCGCGCCGCCCGTCCCGCTATCCGGTATGGCGCGTGTGGCGGGGTGATTTCCGGAGAGGTTGGCGCGGGCGAGCGCCGAGACCCTGTCCATGCGCAAGAACCTCGCCTGTTGCGTGTCGGGATCATTGGAAAGGGCGATCCCCGCGAGGACGCCGCCGACGCTGACGACAGACCCGGAAAAACCCTGAGTGAGCTCTCCCTCGACGCCTGCATCGTTCATCACGGTGTAGAAGGCGTTGGCCCGCACATCCACCAGCGACACGCCCATGCGGTCGAAGAAGCCGCCGCCGCTATGGACACTCTTCACCAGCCCGGTCTCGTTGGATTGCAGGATGCCTGAGATATCGCGGCCCAGCGCGCTGAGCTCGATCGTGCATCGCCCGGCGAGATCGCCCTCAACAAAGGCGAGGGCAAGATCGGTCTCGGGGTCGCGCCAAAAGATCTCTGCCGCACCGGCCTGGCGCGGATTGGGCACGGCAAGTGCCACTCGGTCCCGCTGGACAGAGACATGATTGGGCAAGGCCGCGTAACAGAGGCCATTATGAACAAAGAGAAGCGCCTGACCGAGGCCGTCATCCACCAGTGCCACATCCGCCGCCCGCGCGCCGGGCACGGCCATGGCAGTAGCCACGGCTATCGCAAGAAAATGCTTCCGTAATCCCATGGCTTCGGCCTTAATGCGCATATTCCATTCAGTATTTTGAGGATGTCCGCAAATGCGCGCCTTGATTGCAACATTTCTTTGCGTCCTTGCCGGCTCCGCTGTGTCGCAGGCCCAGCAGGTGGAAGCGATCTCTGGAAAAGTAGTGGCTGAGGCGGAGCAGGACCGCACGCTCATTTCGAAAGCGGGATGGTTGCGCGGGCTCCACGTGCTCGGAACAACCCTGCAGACGCTCGAGAAGCCACAAATCCACGCGTTCTTGCCCGCGGGCGCCGAGGTGCCATTGGTTTGCGCCCGGATCACCTCGATGGCCGGGGACTATTCGGCGATGGTCGAGTTCGACATTGAGGCGAACGCGAACGCCGGGACGCAGCGCATGCTCACGTACGATCAGCAGAGCGATCTCGCCCTTGCCAACACGCCTGAGACTGGCGGCGTGGTCGTTGAGCGCGGCCCCTGCGAGGGCGACGTTCCCCAGTTGGCGGGAAAGCCCCGCGATTTTTACGTGAATTTCTGGAACCAGGCGGGCGAGCCGAAACTGGACGCAGATCAAAACGCGACACTCGTCCTTTTGATCAATGTGTCCCGTGCGGACAGCTTGCAGGCCCAGGCAGTGCTGCTGCCAAGTGCTCCGGGAGGCGCGCCTGTCAGCGCGGCGGTGCCCTGCAGCAAGATCAACGCTCCGGAGGCGCTGGCTTACAACTTCGAATGTCGCCTGATCATGTCCCCGGACGTGATCAGAGGCATGCACGGCAACCTCATCGAGTTCTCCTATACCCGCATCTACCGGGGAGAGCCCTCCGCCGTGCGGCGGGCCAACCTCCATTTGGGCCGACCCGATCGCTAATCCCGTCGCCAAACTGGTGGGGGACGGGCGGAGGCTTCTCCTCGATCTCCTGCGGTGGCCGATCACCGGCGGCGCGGCGCGTTTGATCACGCTTTTCGCCTTCTTCGGTATCCTTCTCTACTACGTGCCGGAGCGTGAGCAGGCGATCTCCGTGTCCGCATCGACCGAGCGGCTCGTGGTGGAGGTGACCTCCAACCAGCTCGTCTGGGATCTGCCGGAAATCCTGATCTGTCATCCGCCCGAAGCGGCGGCCGTGTCCTCCGGAGGTCTCTTGGCGAATGCGCCTACCCAGCAGGAAGCGTCCGAGGCGGACGCAGGAACGTCGAACGACGACTCCATAGAATCCCGCTCCGTTGTTCCCCAATGCGATGATGCGCCCGCAGGCGGTGCATCTACGGAAGCGGACGAGCAAGACGCCAGCGAGGGGATAAAAAAGCTGCGCGCCGCGACGGTGGCCTGGCCCGAGGGCTATCGCCTGGAGTTTCGGGCCTTTGACGACGACTACGTGGAAGTCGGGGTGACTTTTCCTCCCACCGTACCATCGGAGGACGGGCAGGGGACGGAACAAACACCGCAAGTTGCAATTGATTTCGAGGATGGTGGCCGTGCAAAGCAGGCGCTCGTTCTCTCCGGGAGCATTCTGCGCATACCCTACTTCACGGAGGGCGAGCGCACGGTTCTGGCCCTGCGAGGCTACGTGATCGTGGGCGGGCCCTCCACGACGGCGAACACGCATCTCTTGCGCGCGGGCAGCTACGAAAGCCGTCAGACACTGCGGCCGGGTCAGTCTCCCCCGGTGGTGGCCAACGCCACCTTTCTGCCGGGAGACCGGGTGAGCTTCGAGCGCCATGCGCCGCCGCTCTGGGCGCGGATCGCCGGTGTGACCTCAGCCCAGGATGACAGCGACGCGCCGGTCTCCCGTGCCTTCCTGACCGATCTCGATCTCCGCAACCGAGCCTTCGACGTCGTCGTCACGACGGAGCCCTTCTTCGGCGCGGTCGTCTTCACGCGGGTGGGGGGACAGCCCACCGACATCATCCCACCCTGGACCGCGCGCCTTGCGGCGGATGCGGTGCCCGTGGCGGTGGCGACAGTGCTCGGCCTCGTGGCTACGATCCTTGCGATCCTCAGGACGTATCTGCCGGACAAGGGGCAGCAGGCGCGCGCCCAGCAAAGCGGCAGGACCAAGAGGGACGCATTGGATGCCCCCGACGTCGATGAAAGTCTTGGACCAGAGTGAGGGCGGGATGGTAACCAAGGGCAAGTTATTTGAGTTTCGGAGGTTCTCATGAAGAAATATCTGAGCGTCGCGGCTTTTGCCGCCCTTGTGTCAGGGCTCGACGGCGCGCCGGCCCATGCGGATGGCAAGGACGTATTCCTCGGCGCGGTTCTCGGCGCCATTGCCAGCGAGGCGGTCCGCAGCAATCGACAATCCAACCAGCAGACCACCCGGCGCGTCGTGCGGCAGCAGGCCCCCAGCCTCAACAGCCAGTTTTCGCGGGCCGAGCGTGTCGAGATCCAATCCGCCCTTGCCAACCAGGGCTATGCGATCGGCACCATCGACGGCATTCTCGGCCAGAACAGCCGGCGCGTGATCGGTCAGTGGCAGGCGAGCCGGGGTGAGGCGCAGACCGGGCAGTTGACCCGAGCGCAATACGTGGCACTCGTGAGTGGTGCCGCCGGGGCACCCGTGACCTTCGCGGCGCGCCCGCTCAACCGCAACGAGGTCGTGCTGCTGCAGGAAGGGCTCCAGCGCCTCGGCTACTATCGCGGTGGCATCGACGGCCAGCAGGGCCCCGGCACACGGGGCGGCACGACGGCCTTTCTGGCGTCCCAAGGCTTCGCCCAAGGGCAGCTGACCCCGGTCCAGACGCTCGTGCTTGCACGGCAGGCGGCGGGGCTCGGGTCTCCGACCTACTTGCAGACCGAGGCCTCGGGGCAGATGGCCGCCTCTCCCTTCGGCGCGCCGCAGCAGCAATCGCCATTCGGTTCAGCGCCCACGCAGCAAGCGACTTTCGGAGCCGCGCCGCAAGCGGGGTTTGGAACGCCTCAGCAAGGGTTCGGGGCGCCACAGGGAGGCCAGCAGGCCCTCTTCGGCGCGCCTCAACAGCAGCAGGGCACATTCGGCGCCGTAGTACCACAGCAAGGGCAGCAGGCCGTGTTCGGCGCGGTGCCTCAGCAAGGCGGCTTCGGGACTCCACAACAGGGGCAGCAGGCGGCCTTCGGCACAGTGCCCCAGCAGGGCGGCTTCGGCGCAACGCAACAAGGCGGGCAGCAGCCGGTCTTCGGCGCAGCACCGCCCGCTCAAATGCAGCAGGGCACATTCGGTGTTCCTCAGGGGCAGCAGGCCGGGACGTTTGGCACCGGCCAGGCTCCTGTGCAGCAGACCTTCGGCGTGGCGCCGCAGGCACAGGGTAATCAGTTTGCCCCGCAAGGCGGCCAACTGAACGCGCAGCCTCCGATGCAGCAGCAAGCTCCGGCATCGACCCTCGATATCTTCAGCGGTGGTGGCGCGGGGCAACAGCCCGCGCCCGCAGCGCCGGCACCTGCTGTCCCGCAATCGACCGCGCCCCAGATCCTCGTGGGCGGTCAGGCCGGGGCGGGTGTGCAGCAGCCGGTCTTTGGAGCGCCGGCGACGGGGGGTGTCCCCGAGCAGCCCACGGGGCAAATGCTCTTCGCGCCGCCGAGCAATTGATCTTTCCTTAAAGCTTGAAAAGCGCCGCCACCGAGCGGCGCTTTTTCCTTTCAGCCGTCTTGGCCTGCGGCGGCCGGGGCCGGCGCCGCGTCTTCAACGAGGGGCGCTGCTGGAGCTGCAGGTGCCGCGGGTTCGTTGGAGGCCACTGGTTCTGGCTCGAAGCTACCCCTGAAGGGGACAGCGGGGGAGGTCGTCCATCCACGCTGGGGCACGTTCTCTAGAATCTTGAGTGTGCCACGGAAGCGCTGCTGCCCCACGCCTTCCACGCCCAAATCCACCTTTCCGAACACGGTCGCGTAGCGCGTCGTGGGCGTTTCATCTCCCCAGTAAGGAAGAAGGCCGGGCAATTCAGCGTTATACCCCGGCAACTCAAGCCGCAGGATGAAGGACGAGTGTCCCACCGCGGCCGTGCCGGATAGCGGAACGCTGGACACGGGCGCGAAGCCTGTGGCCGCCTGCGTGCGGGTTCCCGTCCCCACGGCGCGAAAATCCTGCTGCTCGAAGTTGATGGTGGCCGCGAGGGATATCGAGGAGGCTCGCAGCTTCATGGGCGTTGTGATGTCGAGGCGCGGCGCACCGCCGACCTGCGGATGGCGGAACTCGAGGATCCGCACCACCGAGGAGGCCGACAGGCCGAAGAGCGTCGCGTCTGTTGGGAAGGCCTGGATCTTGTACTCGCCGTTGTTGGCCGCCACGAATTGGTAGCTGACGATCGCAAACAGATCGCGCCCGAAGGTCTCGAATATCGTCCGCGCGTCGCTGGCGGGCAGTTGTAATTTGTCGGGGAACGGAAAGCTGGGCGCGTTGGGTCGGATATTCTCATCGACGACCGTGAAGCGCCAGGGGAAGGCCTCGGCGTCCACAGGCGTCCCTTGGAAGATCTGGCGCGCGCAGTTGCTGGGCGTCGTTCTCCCGTTCGTGGCGGAAATGTTGCTGCCAAGGCCTGCGTCGAGCCCACGCACGCGCTGGATCGGGAGCGTCTGGGTTTCGAAGACGTACTGCCCGGTATCGATCCCGAAATGCCGGTCGTAGCGCTGCGATAGGCGGGCCGAGGAGATGATCCCCGCAAGCGCCTGCTGGTACTGGAAGACCCCGTTGAAGAAGTCATTGCGCTCGAATTCATTGGCAAACGCCCGGTCGCACCTGATGCCATCGGCGGTGGACAGGAGGTAGGCGATGAAATTGACGTAGAAATTGGGATCCTGAAAGCGCTGGGGATTGGCCTGGATCCAGGCATAGAGCGCACGGGGATAGGGCGCCTGCAGGTTTTGCGAGCGCGCGAGCCCGAGGATATCGAGCTTTGTCGCGAACCCGCTCCCGGTCGGGGCCTGTTGTGCGCTGGAGGGTGTCGAGGCACCTCCCACGGCCATGAACGCCGCGCAAATCAATCCGAAAACAAATCTCATCATCGAAGCATCACCCCGCAGCCTGGGCTGCTAAACGTGTCTTAAAAATCGCTTGGATAAGCTTAGACAGGGGCGTCGCCGCGGCGCAACGAATTTGAGCCTCGCAGTGGGATCCGAGGCGTCGAAAACGGGGATGGCGTGATCGGCTGGAGCACGACTGAGCCGGGATCATGGAGAGCTCATCGATGGACGCGGGCAGCCGTTCTGCGGCCGAGTGCCGACTGCCCTTTGTCCCGCAACTCGTCATTGCCGACGACGGCCCGAATGAAGGCTTGGTGTGACGGCGAGGAATATGTATACAACTTGCATACAATTTAGTGCACCCATGCCCAAGACCAACAAAGCCGACTGCCTGAAAGATCTGCGCCTGCGCGTTTTGTCCACCGATCTCGCGCCGGGGCTCGACCTCGACGAGGTCGCGCTTTCCGCGCGGTATGGCATGTCGCGGACGCCCCTGCGGGAGGTCCTTCAACGATTACAGGGGGAGGGGTACGTCGTCATAAGCGAGAACCGGGGCGCGAAAGTGGCCTCCATGGATCTCGCTGTCTTGCGGACGTTCTTCCAGACCGCCCCGATGGTCTATGCCAACATCGCGCGGCTGGCTGCCGAGAACCGTACGACGCGCCAGCTCGAGGCGCTGAAGGCCACGCAGGCCCGCTTCACCGCGGCGACGCTGGAGGAGGATCCGGCCGAGGCCGCCATTGCCAATCACGATTTCCACGCATTGATCGGCAACATGGCCCACAATCCCTACCTCTCGGCGGCGCTCGCCCGCCTCCAGATCGATCACACCCGGATGAGCCAGACGTTCTACCGGCCCGCCGCCCCGTCGGAGGCGCGCATGGTGCGCCGGGCGGTCGCGCAGCACGCTGCGATGATCGCGGCTATCGCAGCGCAGGACTCGGAGATGGTGGTCGATCTCACGCTCCAGCACTGGGATCTGAGCCGGGATCGCATGGAAGAGTTCGTCCGGCCGGACCCGCTACCCGTGGACCTGCCCGCACCCAAGGATGACGGCCATGCAGTTTGAAGGCATCTACACCCCGCTGGTGACGCCTTATCGCGCGGATTTCTCTCTCGACGAGGCGGCGCTGGCGCGGATTGTGGAGCACCTCGTCGGCGCGGGGGTGCATGGGATCATCGTGGCCGGGACGACAGGCGAATACTACGCGCAGTCCAGCGAGGAACGCATCGACATGATGGCCCGCTGCAGGGCGCTCATCGCAGGGCGCGTCCCGATGATCGTGGGCACGGGCGCGATCCGGACGGAAGACAGCATCGCCTACGCCCGCGCCGCCCGCGAGATCGGCGCGGACGCGCTCCTCGTCGCCACGCCGCCCTATGCCTATCCGACGGGCCGGGAAATCGCGCTCCATGCTCTGGCCGTGGACCGGGCAGCAAACCTCCCCGTCATGCTCTACAATTATCCCGGGCGCATGAGCGTGAACATGGATGAGGCCTGCCTCGACCGGCTCGGACGGTCGCCGAATTTCCGCGCGATCAAGGAAAGCTCGGGCGACCCGAACCGTCTGCACATGCTCGCGCGCGACTATCCGCAGATCGCGCTGTCCTGCGGGATGGACGACCAGGCGCTCGAGTTCTTTGCCTGGGGCGCGCGCAGTTGGGTCTGCGCCGGGTCAAACTTCGCGCCCGAGGCGCATATCGCGCTCTACGAAGCCTGCGCGGTGGAAGGCGATTTCGCCAAGGGCCGTGCCATCATGTCGGCCATGCTGCCGCTCATGCGCGTGCTCGAGCAGGGCGGCAAGTTCGTGCAATGCATCAAGTACGGGCTCACGATGCGTGGCATCGAGGCCGGGCCGCCGCGCCGGCCGCTTCAGCCGCTCAACAAGGACGACAAACGCGAACTCGCCGAGGTGATCCGCACCATGGACACCGCCATCGCACATATCATGGGGAGCGCCCAATGACCGATCTCTTGACCCACGGGGAATACCGGGCCCTAGCGCAGAGCCTCGACCTGCCGCGGAGCCCGTTCATCGACGGCAAGTTCCAGCGGGGACGCGGGCCCATGATGGCGACGCTCAACCCGGCGACGGGCGAGGAGATCACGACGATCGCGACCGCGAGCGCGGCGGACGTGGACCTCGCCGTCGCCAAGGCGCGGGAGGCCTTCGACCAGGGGCTATGGTCAAAGCGCGATCCCGAGGCGCGCAAGGACGTGCTCATCCGCCTCTGCAAGCTCCTGACGCGCGAGCGTCGTGCGTTGGCGGTGATGGAAAGCGTGGAGTCCGGGAAGCCGATCCTCGATTGCGAGACCATCGACCTACCCGAGACAATCCATTGCCTGAAGTGGCACGCGGAGGCCATCGACAAGCTCTACGACCAGACCGCGCCCACTGGCGACGGGGCGCTCGGGATCATCGTGCGTGAGCCCATCGGCGTCGTCGCGGCCATCCTGCCATGGAATTTCCCGCTGATGATGCTCGCCTGGAAGATCGGGCCGGCCCTGGCAGCGGGATGCTCCGTGATCGTGAAACCCGCCGAGCAGACGAGCCTCACGGCGCTTCGCGTGGCCGAACTTGCCCATGAGGCCGGCGTGCCGCGCGGCGTCCTACAGGTGCTCCCGGGCGATGGTCCCACCGTGGGCGAGCCGCTGGGGCGCCATGGGCATGTCGACATGGTGAGCTTCACGGGCTCGACGGATACGGGGCGGCTCTTTCTCAAGCATGCCGCCGAGAGCAACCTGAAGAAGGTCGTCCTCGAATGCGGTGGCAAGAACCCGGCGGTCGTTTTCGACGACGCCGAGAACCTCGACCATGTCGCCGGGCACATCGTGAACGCAGCCTTCTGGAACGCGGGGCAGAACTGCTCGGCGACCTCACGCCTCATCGTCCACCGAGACGTGAAACCAGCGCTCATGGCGCGCATCGAGGCGTGGCTGCGGGACTGGCGGGTGGGAGATCCGCTCGATCCGGCAACCCATATCGGCGCCCTCATCGATGCCAGCCACTGTGCGAAGGTCCGCGGCTATCTGGGCGGAGACGGGGACGGGCCTTTCGTGGCGCCCGTGATCCTCGAGGCCACGCCATCGGATGCCGTGGCGCGTGAGGAAATCTTCGGCCCGGTCCTGAGTGTCATCGAGGTGGCCAGCAACGACGAGGCGGTGCAGGTCGCCAACGATACGTCCTACGGACTGGCGGCGTCCGTTTTTTCGGGGGGCGGGCGTAACGCGCTCCGCGCGGCCCGCGATCTTCGCGCCGGGACCGTCACCGTGAACTGTTACGGAGAGGGCAGCATCGCGACGCCTTTCGGCGGCTACAAGCAATCGGGCTTCGGCGGGCGCGACAACGGCCTTCACGCCCATGACCAGTACACCGAAGTCAAAACGATCTGGATCGACCTGACCGATCCCGCCGACGGGGACGTCCTTTCATGAGTGTCGATGCGGTGGGAACGGCCCGGCGCGGGCGGGGCGCGCGGCGCGCGGCGCGGCAGACGCGGGACATCACGATGCTGCCCGCGCTCAAGCGCAAGCTGCCGCTCACTGAGCCGCTCAGCCCCGAGCAGGTAGAAAGGATCGACGCCGCCTCCATGGATATCCTGGAGACCGTCGGGGTCCAGTTCCGGGATCCGGTCGCGCTCGACGACTGGCGGCGGGCCGGGGCCAAGGTTTCGGGGGAGCGGGTCTATCTCGACCGGGGCCTCGTGCGCGAGCTCATCGCGACCATTCCAGAGCGCTTTACCATCCACGCACGCAACCCAGCCAATGCGCTGCCCTTCGGCGGCGATCACGCGATCTTCGTGCCGATGACGGGCGCGCCCTACCTGCGCGATCTCGAGGATGTCCGCCGGAATCCTACGCTTGATGATCTCGCGAATTTCCACAAGCTCAGCCACATGCTGCCCGCGATCCATTCCAGCGCGCATCACATCGTCGAGCCGTTCGATCACCCGATCAGCCAGCGGCATCTGCGCATCACGTATTCGTCGATGAAGTACTCCGACAAGACCTTCATGGGCATGACGACGAGCCCGAAGAACGCGGAAGACGTCATCGCCATGGCTGCCATCCTCTTCGGTGACGACGTCATCGACAGTCACCCCGTCGTCACCGGCAACTGCAATGGCAACTCGCCGCTCGTCTGGGATGAGACGATGCTCGGGGCCCTGCGTGCCTTCAGTCGGCGCAACCAGCCCGTGCTCTGCTCGCCCTTCGTGCTCGGCGGGGCCAACACGCCAGCGAGCGTGCCGGCCACCGTGGCACAGCTCAACGCCGAAGCGCTCAGCGCGCTGGCCTACACGCAGGTGATCCGCAAGGGCGCGCCGGCGATCTACGGCCATTACCTCTCCACCGTCAGCATGAAATCCGGCGCGCCCATGGCCGGGACGCCGGAGATCAGCTTGATGAATTTCATGATCGGGCAGATGGCGCGGCACTATGGCGTGCCCTGGCGCACCTCCAACACGCTCGGCGGCGCAAAGACCTTCGACGCGCAGGCAGGCTATGAGAGCGCGATGACGCTGAACGCCGTCCTGATGGCCGGGGCGAATTACATCTGGCATTCGGCCGGTTGGAACGAGGCCGGCATGCATTGCTCGATGGCGAAGTTCGTCGTGGATGCGGAGATGTGCGCCATGGGTTACCGGATGGCCGAGGGCGTCGATTGGACGGATTTCGAGGCCGCGCTCGCGGCGGTTGGCGATGTCGGGCCCGGCGGGCACTTTCTCGGGCATCCTCACCCGCTGGATCATTTCCAGAAGGCATTCTTCATGCCGGAGATGTTCGACAACAATTCCATCGAGCAGTGGCAGGCGGAAGGCGCCGTCGAGATCACAGCGCGCGCGCTGAGGCGGGCAAAGGCGCTCCTTGACGAGTACGAAGAGCCCAAGCTCGACGTGGCGACCGATGAGGCGCTGCGCGACTTTATCGCGCGCAGGGAGCGGGAGATCCCTGCCGCCGACGCGCTGAACCAGGACTATTGATGGTCCGCGTGCGCCGGCTCCCTGTCGACCCGGGCCCGGCCGGGTGGAACAGGCTCCTTCCGGAGCCCGCCGCGGCCGAACGCCTTGAGGGCACCCTGACCGCCGACTGGCTCGTCATCGGCGCGGGCTTCGCCGGGCTCGCAGCGGCGCACAGGCTCTCCAAGCGCGCGCCGGGCGACAGGATCGTCGTGCTCGATGCCGTGCGCGTGGGGGAGGGGCCCGCCGGGCGCAACACGGGTTTCATGATCGATCTGCCCCATGACCTGACGTCGGATGATTACAGTGGCGCGGTGGAGGAAGATCGCGCGCAGATCGAGGATAACAGGACAGGCATCGCCCATGCCCGCGCCATGTCCGAGGAGTTCGGCCTGACGGAGGAAGCTTTCACGCTCTCGGGCAAGATCAACGCGGCCGCCACGGAGAAAGGGCACGACCACAATCTGCGGTTCGCGCGGCATCTTGCGGCGCTCGACGAACCTCACGAGATGCTCGACGCCGCGCAGATGCGCGATTTGACCGGGCTCGGCTACTACCAGAGCGGCCTTTTCACGCCCGGGACGGCCATGATCCAGCCCGCGATGTTCGTGCGAGGGCTCGCGACGGGGCTGCGCTCCAACAGGCTCTCGATCTACGAGGAGAGCCCGGTGACCGGGCTGTCGCGCCGGTCGGGGGCCTGGGCCGCGACGAGCCCGAAGGGCGAGGTGCACGCGCCCAAGGTCATCCTCGCCGTGAACGGGCATCTCAACAGCTTCGGCTTTCACGAGGGCCGTCTGATGCATGTCTTCACCTACGCGTCGATGACGCGCGCGTTGACGGGAGAGGAGGTCGCGGCGCTTGGCGGCGCCGCGCGCTGGGGCGTCACCTCCGCCGATCCCATGGGGACCACGGTGCGCCGGATATCCGGCACGGGCGGGGAGCGCATCGTCGTGCGCAATCGCTTCACCTTCGACCCCGCGATGGAGGTCAGCGAGGCCCGCGTCGCGCGCATGGCGCGGGATCACGACAGATCCTTCCGCGCCCGGTTCCCGATGCTGGCGGGCGTGGGGATGGTGTATCGCTGGGGCGGGCGGCTCTGCCTGAGCCGGAACAACGTGCAGGTGGTGTCGGAGCTGGAGGAGGGGCTTTTTGCCGCCTGCTGCCAGAATGGCCTCGGGACCGCCAAGGGCACCCTGGCGGGCGGGCTCGCGGCCGATCTCGCCCTCGGCATCGCATCTGCGCCCCTGGCACGTGCGCGCGCCGCGCCTCCTCCCAGCAAGCTGCCGCCGGCCCCGGTCGCTGAGCTGGGCGCTGCTGCCTATCTGCGCTGGTCCGAGCGCCGGGCGGGGAGAGAGCTTTGATCCTGCGGGCATAAGGTCCCGGAAACCACGCTCAGCCTTGCCAGAGCAGTCCGCGCTCCTTGCGCACCACGAGATCCGAGAAGACATCGAATTCGCGTTTTACGAACTTGAAGAGGCGCTCGACCGGGGGCGGGGCCTGCCCCTTCAGCGGCCCGATGAGATAGAGGTGCCTGTCCGGATCCCCGATGCGGATGGAGAGCGCTTCGAGCTGCCGTCGCCGCCGCATGTTGAAGACGACCGAGTAGGGGAGGACCGTCAGCGCGTCGGATTCCTGGATCACATTGGCCACCGAGGACAGCGTGCCGCCTGAGAAGCTTACCTTGAAGTCGGACATGCCGATCCGCTGCAGCGCATCGCGGAGATCCTGGTAGAGCGGGCTCGTGGGCGGGGGCGCGACCCAGGGGAACTTGGCGATATCGGCGACCCTGAGAGATGTGCCGCGCGTGAGCGGATGCCCGACACGGCAGGCGATGACGTTCCGCCCGGGTAGAATGCGCTGCACCATCATGCCGGGGGGCAGCCGTGCCTCCGTGATCGGGACGATCCCGAGGTCCTGCGCGCCCTGTTCGAGCTGCGCGAGGATGTCATCCACGTAGCCGTAGCTCGTGTCGATGCGGATGGCGGGGAACTTCGCCTGGAAGCCCGCGAGCATGGGAGAGACGACACCGTCCATGAAGATCGGCGTGCCCGCGACGCGGACCGCCCCGCTGCGGCCCGTCTTGAACTGCGCCACAGTCTCGCCCGCGGCCCGATTGGCCGTGCGCACCGCGCGCCCGTGCTGGGCCAGCGCGAGGCAGAGCTCGGTGGGTTGCAACGGGCGCTTGCCCGCCGCGAAAAGCTTCGTTCCCAGGCGCTCCTCGAGGATGCCGAGCGACCGGGAGACGCTGGGCTGCGACTTGCCGATGGAGGCGGCGCCTTCGGACAGCCCGCCGCAATCCACGATCGCGGCCAGGATTTCGAGATGTCGGGGATCGATCTTCATGGGCAGGGAAAACATACCCCCGCGTTATATTGATTCAAGATAATTCGATTTTGAGGCGCCCAGGATCGCGTAGCGTCGCGGTAACTCTCGGGAGCGGCATGAATCTACACGCAGGTCAGTTCGAAGCGCAGCGGGTCCTTTTCGGGGCAGGGTTGCGCCACACGGTGCGCGCGGAGCTCGAGCATCTGGACGTAAAACGCGCCCTCGTGCTCTCGACGCCAGCGCAATCATCGATGGCCATGGATCTTGCGGGCGCGCTCGGCTCCCATGCCGCCGGTGTCTATACGAAGGCCGCCATGCACACGCCTGTCACCGTGACCGAGGACGCGCTGGCCCATGCCGGGGAGGTCGGCGCCGATTGCACGGTGGCCATCGGTGGGGGCTCCACCATCGGGCTCGGCAAGGCCATGGCCTACCGCAGCGCGCTGCGCCAGCTGGCCGTGCCCACGACCTATGCCGGGTCCGAGGCGACGCCGATCCTCGGCCAGACCATGGACGGCGTTAAGAAGACGCTCACCGATCCACGCGTCCTGCCTGAGACGGTCCTGTACGACCCCGAGCTGGTGGTGAGCCTGCCACGCGCCATGACAGTGACATCGGCGCTCAACGCCATGGCCCACGCCGCCGAAGCGCTTTACGCCAAGGACCGCACGCCAGAGACGACCGAGCTGGCCCTCGACGGCCTCGCCGCGTTCATCGAAGCACTGCCACGCGTGCTCGAGGCGCCAGACGATCTCGAAGCGCGAGAAGAGACCTTGCGCGGAGCATGGGCCTGCGGGGCAGTGCTCGGCCGCGTGGGCATGGCGCTCCATCACAAGCTCTGTCACACGCTTGGCGGGTCCTTCGATCTGCCCCACGCTGACACGCACGCGATCATCCTGCCCCATGCTGTGCATTTCAATGCCGCCGCGGTGCCGGAGCTCCTCGCGCCGGTGGCCGAGCTTCTCGGCGGGGACACGCCCGGGCAGGCGCTCTGGAACTTCGCGCAGGCGCTCGGCGCGCCGACCACGCTCCGGGCGCTTGGCGTGGCGGAGGCTGATCTCGACCGCGCCGCCGATCTCGCCGTCGCCAATCCCTACTGGAACCCCCGCGATATAGATCGCGCCGCCTTGCGGGCGCTTCTGCAGGACGCATGGAGCGGCGCGGCCCCCGGAACACACACATGACGAAGAATGGGAGGACCACCTAAATGATCACTCGTCGTACCCTGCTGAAGACCAGCGCGGCCTCGAGCCTCATGGCAGCGAGCGGCCTCGCCGCCCCGGCCTTGGCCCAAGGCGCCAAGATCAAGCTCGGCTATGTGAGCCCGCAATCGGGCCCCTTGGCCGCGTTCTCGGAGGCCGACCAGTTCATCCTCGATGGCTTCGCCGGGGCCTCGAGCGATTTCGAAGTGATCGTGAAGGACAGCCAGTCCAACCCGAACCGCGCCGCCGATGTGGCCCGCGAACTCATTATCGATGACGAGATCGACATGATGCTCGTCGCCTCCACTCCCGAAACGACGAACCCGGTGGCCACGACCTGCGAATCCGAGGAAATTCCCTGCCTCTCCACCGTCGCGCCATGGCAGCCGTGGTTCATCGGCCAGCAGGGCAATCCCGGCGATCCGGCCTCGTGGGAGCCGTTCGACTTTTCCTATCACTTCTTCTGGGGGCTCGAGGATATCATCGCCGTCTTCAATGCCATGTGGGGGCAGCTCGACACCAACCAGCAGGTGGGGGCGCTCTGGCCCAATGACGGTGACGGCAATGCCTGGGGTGATCCCAAGGTGGGCTTCCCGCCGGTCCTCGAGGCGGGGGGTTACACGATCACGGATACCGGGCGCTATCAGAACCTCACGGACGATTTCACAGCCCAGATCAACGCCTTCAAACAGGCCAACGTGGATATCGTCACCGGGGTCCCGATCCCGCCCGATTTCACGACATTCTGGACGCAGATGAAGCAGCAGGGCTTTACGCCCAAGGCGGCCTCCATCGGCAAGGCGATCCTCTTCCCGGTGGCCGTCGAGGCGCTGGGCGAGGCCGGTCACAATCTAAGCTCCGAGGTCTGGTGGTCGCCGTCCCATCCGTTCTCCTCCTCGCTCACCGGGCAGAGCGCGGGCGAGGTGGCCGCGGCCTACACGGTGGCCACCGGCCGGCAATGGACGCAGCCCATCGGCTTCGTGCATGCGCTCTTCGAGGTCGCGGTCAATGTCATGGGCCGGGTCAGCGACACGCGGGACGGCTTCGCCGTAGCAGAGGCGATCGGCGCCACGGACATGAACACCATCGTCGGGCCGCTCGCCTGGAACGGCGCGGGCCTGCCGCCCTTTGCCGCCAAGAACGTGGCCAAGACCCCCCTCGTGGGCGGGCAGTGGCGGCTCCAAGGCGACGGAAGCTATGACCTCGTGATCGTGGACAATTCCACCGCCCCGAACATCCCCACGGGCGGCGTGATGGAACCGATCACCTGATCGCAAAGCGCTCCGGGGCCATGCTCCGGAGCGCGCACGGGTTCCGTCATGGCCATTCTCACCCTCCAGAACATACAGAAGTCCTTCGGCGCGCTCACGGTGGCCGATGACGTCACCTTCGACGTGCCGGAGGGGCAGGCGCTGGGCATCATCGGGCCCAATGGCGCCGGGAAATCCACGCTCTTCAATCTCATCACGGGCAACCTGATGTCGGATGGCGGCCGCGTGGAATTCCTCGGCAGGGACGTGACCCGCACGCCGCCCATGGCACGCACACTCGCGGGCATCGGGCGCAGCTTCCAGATCCCGCAGCCCTTCGAGAACATGACCGTCTTCGAGAATCTCGTCGTGGCCGGTGCCTTCGGGCGCGACATGGCCGAGGCGCAGGTGACGCAGGCCTGCGTCGAGATCCTCGAGCAGACGGAGCTGCTGCACCGCGCGAACACGCCCGCCAAGTCCCTCTCGCTTCTCGAGCGCAAGCGGCTCGAGCTCTCCCGGGCGCTGGCCACCGATCCCAAGCTCCTCCTGCTCGACGAGATCGCGGGCGGGCTGACGGAGGGCGAGTGCCAATCCCTCATTGCCACGATCAAGGCGATCCATGCACGGGGTGTGACCATCGTCTGGATCGAGCATGTCCTCCATGCGCTGACCTCGGTTGTGGAGCGGTTGCTCGTGCTTGATTTCGGCAAGGTCATCGGCATCGGGGACCCGGCGGAGATCATGGCCTCCAAGGAGGTTAAGGAAATCTATCTCGGGATCGAAGCATGAGCCTGCTCAGAACCCAGTCCCTCACGGCGCATTACGGAGATTTCCAGGCGCTCTTCGGCGTGGATCTGGAGCTTCATGAAGGCGAGACAGTCGCCATCATCGGCGCCAATGGCGCGGGCAAGACGACGCTCATGCGCTCCATATCAGGCGTGCTGCGCAACACCGCCGAGGCCGTCAGCTTCGACCGCCGGCATGTGGGGGCGGCCAGCGCCGATGAAGTGCTCGGGCTCGGCGTCGCGATGGTGCCCGAGGGGCGCAAGCTCTTTCCGTCACTGAGCGTGGAGGAGAACCTTCTCATCGGGGCCCATAGCCGCAAGACCGGCGGGCATTGGTCGCTTGAGACCATCTACGACCTCTTCCCCATCCTCAGGGAGAAACGTCTGAACCCGGGCACCGCGCTCTCCGGCGGGCAGCAGCAGATGGTGGCCATCGGGCGCGCGCTGATGTCAAACCCGCGGGTGCTGCTCTGCGACGAGCTGAGCCTTGGTCTCGCGCCCGTGGTGATCCGGGACATCTACGCCGCGCTGCCGCGCATCAAGGATGCGGGCGCCAGCGTGATCGTGGTGGAACAGGATATCGGGCAGGCCATGAAGGTGGCCGACCGGGTCTATTGCATGATGGAGGGCCGCGTGACGCTCTCGGGGGCGCCTGGCGATCTCTCCAGAGAGGCCATCCACGAGGCCTATTTCGGAGGAGCCGCGGCGTGAGCAATCATTCCATTAGGGGCCTGCGCGCCGAAACGTTGCCGGTGCCGCTTATGCACGATCCTGCACCCCGCGAGTTGGGGGCTTCAGCATGATCTGGCTCGACACGATCGTCCAAGGCGTGCTTCTGGGCGGGCTCTACGCCCTTTTTGCCGCGGGGCTGTCGCTCGTCTTCGGGATCATGCGGCTCGTGAACCTCGCCCATGGCGACCTCATCGTCTTCGCGGCGTTCCTGATCCTCTTTCTCGTCTCGCTCACGGGGCTGAACCCTTTTCTGGCCGCCGCCATCGCCGCGCCGGTCATGTTCGGCGCGGGCTGGGTGTTGCAGCGCTTTATCCTCAACCGCACGCTGGGCGACGATATCCTGCCGCCGCTCTTGGTGACGTTCGGGCTCTCCATCGTGCTTCAGAACGCGCTGCTCGAGGGCTTTTCCGCTGACAGCCAGCGGATCAGCGGGGGCGCGCTCGAGACGGCGTCGCTCCCCCTGGGCCCGGTGACCGTGGGTGTCCTGCCGCTCCTGACGTTCCTGTCGGCGGTGGCCGTGATCGTGGCGCTCAACCAGATCTTCTACCGCACGGCTCTGGGCCGCGCCTTCCGGGCCACCTCAGACGATCCCACCACGGCCAGCCTCATGGGCATCAAGCCCGCAGGTGTCTTTGCGGCGGCCACAGGGCTCGCCATGGTCGTGGTGACGATCGCCGCGCTCTATCTGGGCATGCGGGCGAATTTCGACCCGTCCATCGGGCCCGCGCGCCTGATCTATGCCTTCGAGGCGGTCATCATCGGAGGCCTCGGCTCGCTCTGGGGCACGCTCCTCGGCGGGATCATCATCGGGGTGGCTCAGACCGTGGGTGCCGCGATCAATCCCGAATGGCAGATCCTCGCAGGTCACGTCGCCTTTCTCCTCGTGCTTCTCGTGCGGCCACGGGGCCTTCTGCCGCGGGCGTTCGACTGATGGAGTTCCGTGTCGAAACCCGCACCCGCGCATCGCGCGCCGCAGCGCTCGTGATGGCCGTGCTCCTCCTCCTCGGCGTTCTGTTGCCAGCCTTCGCGGGACGCTCGCTCATCCAGGATCTCTTCTTCATCCTGACCATGCTCGTGCTCGCGCAGTGGTGGAACCTGCTCGCGGGCTTCGGCGGCCTCGTCTCCGTGGGGCAGCAGGCCTTCGTTGGGGCAGGGGCCTACGCGCTCTTCGGTGTCGTCATCCTGCTCGGGATGGACCCTGTGCCCTCGATCCTCGTGGCGGGCGTTGCGGCGCTGATCCTCGCCGTCCCCACGGCCTTCTTCGCGTTTCGCCTGCAAGGCGCGTATTTCGCCATCGGGACCTGGGTGATCGCCGAGGTCGTGCGCCTCTCGGTGGCGCAGTGGAAGGCCGTGGGCGGCGGCACGGGCACCTCGCTGCCTAGGTCGGCCACGCGCGAGATGATGTTCACCGGTACCATCGAAGATCTCTTCGGGGTGCGCTCGGCGGCTGCGCGCGACATCCTCGCCTACTGGCTGGCCCTCATCCTCGCGGTGGCCACGGTGGGCGCGATCTACTGGCTCCTCCGCACCCGGCGGGGCCTCGCGCTCTCGGCCACACGCGACAATCCTCAGGCGGCACGCTCGGTGGGCGTCAACGCCGCCGCCTCGCAGTGGCTGGTCTACCTGTCAGCAGCCTTCGGCACCGGGCTCGCCGGGGGGCTCATCTACCTGCAGAAGGCGCGCATCTCGCCCGATGCCGGCTTCTCGGTGCTCGACTGGACCGCCTATGTCATCTTCATCGTCGTCATCGGCGGGATCGGCACCATCGAGGGCCCCATACTCGGGGTGCTCATCTTTTTCGCCCTCCAGGCGCTGCTGGCGGATTTCGGCAGCTGGTACCTCATCACTCTCGGCCTCATCGGGATTACCGTGATGCTTTTTGCACCGCGCGGGCTCTGGGGCCTTTTCCACGACAAGACAGGGATAGAGCTATTTCCGACGCGGCGGCGTCTCGTGCTCCTCCCATCCAGAAAGGAGACCTCCCATGGCAGAAATCACGACTGACGTCCTCATCATCGGCACCGGGCCAGCGGGCTCCGCGACGGCGGCGCTGCTTTCGACCTACGGCATCGAGAACATGGTGGTGAACCGCTACCGCTGGCTGGCCAACACGCCGCGCGCCCACATCACCAACCAGCGCACCATGGAGGTGCTGCGCGATCTCGGCCAGGACGTGGAGGCGGAGGCCTACATGCAGGCCACCGAACAGGATCTGATGGGCGAGAACGTCTTTTGCGAGAGCCTGACGGGCGAAGAGATCGGGCGCATGAAGTCCTGGGGGACGCACCCCTTGAGCCGCGCGGAGCACCAGCTCAGCTCGCCCGCCCACATGAACGACCTGCCGCAGACCTACATGGAGCCGCTCCTCTTCACGACCGCCTGCAAGCGAGGCACCCAGAGCCGCATGAGCACCGAGTATCTCAGCCACGTACAGGATGCCGAGGGGGTAACGACCACGCTGAAGGACCGGCTCTCGGGGCGGGTTTTCGAGGTGCGCTCCAAGTATCTCGTGGGCGCTGACGGTGGAAATTCCATGGTGGCTGACCACATCGGGGTCCCCATCGAGGGCAAGATGGGGGTCGGCGGCTCCATGAATATCCTCTTCAAGGCGGATCTGAGCCGCTACGTCGCGCACCGCCCGAGCGTCCTCTACTGGGTCATGCAGCCCGGTGCGGATGTGGGAGGGATCGGGATGGGCCTCGTGCGGATGATCCGCCCTTGGAACGAATGGCTCATCGTCTGGGGCTACGACATCAACGAGCCGGCGCCCGAAGTGGACGAGGCGTTTGCCACGCAGGTGGCCCGGCAGCTCGTGGGCGATCCCGAGCTCGATATCGAGCTCATCAGTGCCAGCGTCTGGACCGTCAATGACGCCTATGCCACGCACATGCAGAAGGATCGCGTGTTCATCATGGGCGATGCCGCGCACCGGCACCCGCCCTCGAACGGGCTCGGGTCCAACACCTCGATCCAGGATGCCTATAACCTCGCATGGAAGCTCGCGGCCGTGCTGAAAGGGCAGGCGGGCGCCGGGCTGCTCGAGACCTATTCCGAAGAGCGGGCGCCGGTCGCGAAGCAGATCGTGACCCGCGCGAACCAGTCGATCGGGGAGTTCGGCCCGATCTTCGAGGCGCTGGGCATGACTGGCGGCGATGATATCGAGACCATCAAGGCCAACATGGATGCCCGCTGCGACGCGACGCCCGAGGCCGCCGAACAGCGCGAGGCGCTCCGGCAGGCCATCGCTTTCAAGAAGTACGAGTTCGATGCCCATGGCGTGGAGATGAACCAGCGCTACAGCTCCACGGCGGTGGTGACCGACGGGCAGGTCGAGCCCGCCTTCGATCTGGACGCGGAGCTTCACTACCAGCCCACCACCTGGCCGGGGGCGCGGCTGCCCCATGTCTGGGTCTACGATCACGACACGGGCGCAAAGGTCTCCACGCTCGATCTTTGCGGGGGTGGCAAGTTCACGATCCTCACCGGCATCGGCGGCGAGGCCTGGGTCGGCGCCGCGGAGGCGCTCTCGGCGGAGCTCGGCGTCGAGGTTGCTGTTCACATCATCGGCCCGCGGCGCAGCCATGTTGACCACACCGGCGATTGGGCGCGGGCGTCGGAAATCTCGGACACGGGCGCCGTGCTCGTGCGCCCAGATCACCACGTCGCCTGGCGCACCGAGGCGATGACCGGCGATCCCACGGGCGACTTGCGCCGCGTGCTGAGCCAGATCCTCGCACGGGGCGAAGCCCAAGCCATGGCGGCAGAATGATGGGCGATACCGTGACACTCGAGGAAAGCGCTGCCGCGCAGGGCCGCGCCGCCCACTTCGCGGAGGAGGGCAGCGACAGGATCGTGTCTTCCCAGATGGGCCCAGACACTGACCCCAGGCTCGCACAGGTGATGGAGAGCGTCGTGCGCCATCTCCACGAAGTGGTCAAAGAGGTGGAGCCCACGCAGGCCGAATGGATGGAGGCGATCAAGTTTCTGACCGCCACGGGCCACATGTGCGATGACTGGCGGCAGGAATTCATCCTGCTCTCGGACGTGCTCGGTGTCTCGATGCTCGTGGACGCCATCAATTCCCGGCGGCCCGAGGGCGCGTCCGAGAATACCGTGCTGGGGCCGTTCCACGTGGCAGATGCGCCGGAATACCCGATGGGCACCAATATCTGCCTCGATGCCAAGGGCGAGGACATGGTCGTGCGAGGGCATGTCTACGACGTGTCGGGCACCCCCCTCGCGGGCGTGAAGATCGACGTCTGGCAAGCCAATGACGAAGGCTTCTACGACGTGCAACAGAAGGGCCATCAGCCCGATTTCAATCTGCGCGGCGTCTTTCGCACCGGTGAGGACGGCTCCTACTGGTTTCGCGCGGTGAAGCCGAAATACTATCCGATCCCGACGGATGGACCGGTCGGCAAGCTTCTCACCGATATGGGAAGGCACCCGTTCCGACCGGCGCATCTTCACTACATCGTCTCGAAGGACGGGTATGACGAAGTCACCACCCATATCTTCGATCCGGACGATCCCTACATCGACAGTGATGCCGTCTTCGGCGTGAAGGAGAGCCTGATCGCGGAGTTCGAGAAGGTGACCGATCCCGAGCGCATCGCGGCGGCCGGTTTCGATGGCGCGCATTTCTGGGACGTCGAGTTCGACTTCGTGATGGCGCCGCTCGGCCAGTGATCCGTGGATCGATGGGCGCGTCTCAGGGCCGTGGCTGATCGGGCGCTGGCGTTTCGCCTCCCACGGTCTGTGCGCCGAGAGCGGCTGACAGGGCCGTCGCTGCTTGCAGGACAGCCTGGGCGAGGGCCGGGATGTCATCATCGCCGATGCGCGCCACGGGTCCTGAAATCGAGAGGCCGGCAACGGCTTCGCCGGTCCAATTGAGGACGGGGACGGCGATGCAGCGCATGCCGAGGTTCTTCTCCTGGTCGTCCACCGCGAAGCCGCGCTGACGGATGCGGGCGAGCTCTGCAACGAGGGCGTCGGGGTCTGCGATGGTGTGAGGGGTGAAGCGCTCGAGGCGCCCGCTTCCGAGGAAGTGTTCGAGCCGCTGGGGGCTCATCTCCGCGAGCAGCGCTTTTCCAATGCCGGAGGCATGCATGGGCGAAGCCGAGCCCGGGGGAAAGAACGCGCGGATCGAATGGTGGCATTCGGCCTGGCTCAGGAAGACGACCGTGCCGTCGCGCGGCACCGCGAGGTTGGCGGTCTCGCCGGTGGTGGCCATCAGCTGCCGCAGGATGGGGGCCGCGCGATCCACCAGCGATGTCCGCCGCAGGTAGCGTGCTCCGATGACGAAAGCCTGCGCGCCCACGTGCCAGAATTGTCCGTCGGCGTCGAACTCCACGAGGCCCCGCCCTTCCAGCGTCACGAGGATGCGGTAGACCGTGGCAGGGGACTGGCCGAGATCGCTGGCGAGGTCCGACAGGGTCGCGCCGGAGAGCGTCGAGAGGTGCTCCAGAACGTCCACTGCACGATCGAGGGACTTGATGGTGTTCTGCTCCGTCTTGTCGACCCAGGCCTTGGGGCGGCCACGGCTTCGGCGGGGGGAAGACTGCTCCATGCAGGGGCCTCATCCTAAGTTGTGAAATGCTTTTTCATCATATGAAAAAATATAGACCGCTGTAAATAAGTGACTTTTCGGTCGTTGGACGGTTTTGAAAAACGCTTTCAAAAAAATTGCTCCCACGCGTCACGCCTCATAGGGTGCGGCATCCTTTGGGAGGAAAGACCATGAGCCTGCAGAATCCCGTGTTCATTCCCGGCCCCACCAACATGCCGGAAGCCCTGCGTCGCGCCTGTGACCTGCCGACGATCGATCATCGTTCGGCGGCGTTCCCCGGCCTTTTGAACGCGGCCCGCGCGGGGGTGCAGGCGGTCATGAAGTCGCGTGTGGCGGAGGTCTTCATCTTTCCGTCGTCGGGCACCGGCGGCTGGGAGACGGCCATCGCCAACACGCTTCAAGCCGGTGATACCGTGCTCGCGGTGCGCAACGGTATGTTCAGCCAGAAGTGGATCAAGATGTGCCGGGATTTCGGCCTTCGCGTGGTGTCGAAGGACGTGCCTTGGGGCGAGGGGTTCCCGGCCGACTGGGCCGAAGAGCAGCTCGCGCAGGACACGGACCACCGCATCAAGGCCGTGCTGATCACGCACAACGAGACCGCCACGGGCGTGCTTTCGGACGTGGCCGCCCTGCGCAGCGCCCTCGACAGCACCGGTCATCCCGCGCTGCTCTTCGTCGACGGGGTGAGCTCCATCGGCTCCATGGATTTCCGCTTCGATGCCTGGGGCGTCGATATCGCCGTCACGGGGTCGCAGAAGGGCTTCATGCTTCCGGCAGGTCTCGGCATCGCGGCGTTCTCCCCGAAAGCCATGCGGGCCACCGCAGAGGGGACGCTGCCGCGCGGCTACTTCAACATCCAGGACATGGCGGCCTCTTACGCGCAGGGCGGCTATCCCTACACACCCCCGGTGGGCATGCTCAACGGACTCAAGGAAGCCAGCGACATGCTTCTGGCGGAGGGGCTCGAGGCGGTCTTTGCCCGGCACCGCAGGATCGCGGAGGGCGTGCGCGCGGCCGTGCGGGCCTGGGACCTCGAGATTTGTGCCTCCCGCCCGGAGCTCTTTTCTGATACCGTCACGGCGATCAAGACGCCCGCGGGCTTTGACGCCAACCGCATCGTTTCGCATGCCGAGGCGGCCTATGGCGTCTCGTTCGGCGCGGGCTTGGGGGAGGTCGCGGGCGCGGTGTTTCGCATCGGCCACCTGGGTAGCCTGACGGACGTGATGACGCTGAGCGGGATCGCCACGGCGGAAATGACCATGGTCGATCTCGGGCTCGACATCACGCTCGGCTCGGGCGTCGCGGCCGCGCAATGTGTGTATCGCAGAGAAAACGCAAAGACCCTGTCGGAGGCTGCCTGATGAAGGACATCATACCCGATATTCCCACCTACGAGGACATGCTCGCGGCCCACGAACGGATCAAGCCGCATATCCGCCGCACGCCGGTCCGGACGTCAGACTATCTCAACGAGCTTTCCGGCGCGGACCTCTTCTTCAAGTGCGAGAACTTTCAGGAGCCCGGCGCCTTCAAGGTGCGCGGCGCGGCGAACGCCGTCTTCGGGCTTGATGAGGCGCAGGCCAAGCTCGGCGTGGCGACCCATTCCTCGGGCAACCACGCGTCCTGCCTGAGCTATGCCGCCATGCGCCGGGGCATCCCCTGCAACGTGGTGATGCCGAGGACGGCGCCGCAGGCCAAGAAGGACACGGTGCGCCGCTACGGTGGCGTGATCACGGAATGCGAGCCCTCGACGACGAGCCGCGAGGCGACCTTTGCGGAGGTGCAGGCGGCCACGGGCGGAGACTTCGTGCACCCCTATAATGACCCGCGCGTCATTGCCGGGCAGGGCACGTGCTCCAAGGAGTTCATGGAGCAGACCGACGGCCTCGAGATGGTCATCGCGCCCATCGGGGGCGGGGGCATGGTGTCGGGGACCTGCCTGACGCTCTCCACCCTCGCGCCGGAGACCCAGGTCATCGCCGCCGAGCCCGAGCAGGCCGACGACGCCTATCGCAGCTTCAAGGCAGGCCACATCATCGCCGACGATGCCCCGAAGACCATCGCCGACGGGCTCCTTGTGCCGTTGAAAGAGCGCACCTGGCATTTCGTATCAAACCACGTGACGGAGATCTTCACGGCCTCTGAGCAGGAGATCATCGACGCGATGAAACTCACTTGGAAGCACTTGCGCATCGTCATGGAGGCCTCCTGCGCCGTCCCGCTGGCGTGCATTCTCAAGAACCCCGATTTTTTCGCCGACAAGCGCGTCGGCGTCATCATCACGGGCGGCAACGTCGATTTCGACCGGCTGCCCTGGACCACCTGAACGAGGACAAGCGACATGAAAGACGTGACCGATTTTGGCGATCTGGAAGTGGGCTTCGATGTCCCGGCGTTGCCGGGCATGGACGAGGCGGATGTGCAGACCCCCTGCCTCGTGCTCGACCTCGACGCGCTCGAGCGCAACATCAAGAAGATGGGCGACTACGCCAAGGCCCACGGCATGCGGCACCGCGTGCACGGCAAGATGCACAAATCCGTCGACGTGGCGAAGCTGCAGGTCGAGCTTGGCGGCGCCTGCGGCGTGTGCTGTCAGAAGGTCTCGGAGGCGGAAGTCTTCGCCCGCGGCGGCATCAAGGACGTGCTCGTCTCCAATCAGGTGCGCGAACCCGCCAAGATCGACCGTCTCGCCCGGATGCCGAAGCTTGGCGCGCGCACGATCTGCTGCGTCGATGACGTGTCGAACATTGCCGATCTCTCCGCCGGTGCGCAGAAGCACGGCACCGAGATCGAGTGCCTCGTGGAGATCGATTGCGGCGCGGGGCGTTGCGGGGTCACCACGACGCCGGAGGTCGTGGCCATCGCCAAGGCCATCGACGCGGCGCCGGGCCTGAAATTCGCCGGCCTCCAGGCCTACCAAGGCGCCATGCAGCACATGGACAGCTACGAGGACCGCAAGGCGAAGATCGCGGTGGCCGTCGCTATGGTGAAGGACGCCGTTGACGCGCTCGCAGCCGAGGGGCTCGCCTGCGATATCGTGGGCGGGGGCGGCACCGGCTCCTATTACTTCGAGTCCACCTCGGGCGTGTACAACGAGCTGCAATGCGGCTCCTACGCCTTCATGGACGCCGATTACGGCCGCATCCTCGACAAGGACGGCAAGCGCATCGACCAGGGCGAATGGGAAAACGCGCTCTTCATCCTGACGAGCGTCATGAGCCACGCGAAGCCGGAAAAGGCCATCGTGGATGCTGGTCTGAAGGCGCAGTCCGTCGATAGCGGTCTGCCGGTGATCTATGGTCGGACCGACGTGGAATACGTCAAATGCTCCGATGAGCACGGCGTTGTGGCCGATCCCGACAAGGTCCTTGCGATCAACGAAAAGCTCAAGCTCGTGCCGGGGCATTGCGACCCGACCTGCAACGTCCACGACTGGTATGTCGGGCTGCGTGACGGCAAGGTCGAGACGCTGTGGCCCGTCTCTGCCCGGGGCAAAGCCTACTGATGGACGGCGCGCAATCGAGCAAGCAAGAGCTGGTCATCGTGCCGGAGGGCATGGTGGCCGACCTCATCACGCGCGAGGCGTCTTTCGCGGCCGTGGAAAAGGTCTTCGCCGCCATGGCGGCGGGCGACGCCTACAACTTTCCAGTGGTGCGGGAGGCCATCGGGCATGAGGATGCGCTTTACGGCTTCAAGGGTGGCTTCGACCGCGCGGGCGGTGTCCTAGGGCTGAAAGCGGGCGGGTACTGGCCGCACAATCTCGAACGGCGCGGGGTGATCAATCACCAGTCCACGGTCTTCCTCTTCGATCCGGAAACGGGCCGGGTCGTGGCCATGGTGGGCGGGAACCTCCTCACGGCGCTCCGCACCGCCGCGGCCTCCTCCGTCTCCATTCGCCACCTCGCGCGGAAGGATGCCAAGGTCCTCGGGATGATCGGCGCCGGGCACCAGGCGACCTTCCAACTGCGCGCCGCCCTCGAGACCCACGCCTTCGAGCGGGTGATCGGTTGGAACTACCACCCGGAGATGCTGCCCAACCTCGCCAAAGTCGCCGACGAGATGGGTGTGCCCTTCGAGGCCGTGGACCTGCCGGGCATGGTGGAAGCGGACACCATCATCACGATCACGTCCTCCTTCGCCCCGTCGCTCCTCGCCGAGCATGTGAGCCCGGGGACCCATATCGCCTGCATGGGCACCGACACGGTCGGCAAGCAGGAGATCGCCGCCGACCTCCTCGCCAAGGCCACCGTCTTTGCCGACGAGATCGCGCAGTCGGTCACGTTGGGCGAGGCACAGCACGCCATCAAGGAGGGCCTGATCGCGGAGGCGGACATCTCCCAGCTCGGGAGCGTCATCAACGGAGACCACCCCGGACGCACCGCCGACGACGAGATCACGATCTTCGACGGCACGGGCGTCGGCCTTCAGGACCTCGCGGTCGCCGCATCCCTCGTTGAGGTGTCGGTGGCTTCCGGACAGGCGACCGTGGTCCCGATCTAGGCCGCGGGCCGAGGCGCGGTCAGGCCGCGCGCATGGTGTCACGGATCTCGGCGGGCAGGGCTGCCAACTGCTCGGTGGCCGATTGGTAGCCGTATTCGATCGTGTCGGGGAACTTCTTCCAGTCGAGGAGACCCACCCGGGGCAGCTCCGGCCTCAGGCAGAGATCGGCGCGCTCGGACATGTCCCGCTGTCGGTTGAGCGAGCTCAGGACCGTGGAGTTCAGAAGCGTCGACATGAGCCCCGGCAGCTTGTAGCGGCGCTTCCGCCTCGGGCGGAGCTTGTCCATGAGAAGGGCGCCGTTGCTCGGGATCTCGGTGATCGCGAGGGGCTTGCGCGCCTCGCCGAGCAGGTCCACCGCGATCGTGCGCGCCGCGCCCACCTCTTCGAGCACGTCCACGGGCAAGTTGTTGACCACGCCGCCATCCACGTGCAGCTCCCCGTCGATCAGCACGGGGGGAAGCACGCCGGGGATGGCATAGGTCGCCGTGAGGGCGCGCCAGAGCGGGCCGGATTGATGTACGACCTGCCGCTGCGCGGTGTAGTTGGCCGTCAGGCAGAAGAACGGCGTCCAGGTATCCTCGATGTCGATATCGGTGCCGGTGGCGCGGCGGATGGCCTCGATCCCGAGGTCACGGGTCTGGCGCCCTTTGACGAGCGAGATGAGGGGCAGGAGGTTCCAGTCGCGGGTCGGCCCGCCGCTGTCGACGAAGACGGTGCGCGCGGCCGCTTCGAGATCCGTGGAGCGGAGGCCCATCGCGTACCAGGCGGCCATGGCCGCGCCGATGGAGGTGCCGCCCACGATGTCGGGCACGATGCCGGCTTCTTCGAGGGCGCGGATCGCACCGATATGCGCCGCGCCACGGGCACCCCCGCCCGCGAGCGCGAGACCCACCGCGCGGCCCGTCAGGAGACGCCCCACACGGCCCACGTCATCGTCACGCTCGAGACGCATGTGAAGATGCCGGTCGATCTTGCGTGACGCGAGCCACCGCACCGTGCCGCGGGGGCTCTGGGTGCTATCTGGATGAATGAGGAGCAGGGTGTGGCGGGGCAGAACCGCGTTTGCCGGTCGCTCCGCTGACGTCTCCGACTGTCCCGGTGCGGGGTCGTGCGTGGCATCCGCGATGCGGACGACCTCGTCCGCTTCGGCGACAGCCATCGACTGCCACGCGGCATTGCCGCCCTCGGACAGGATGAAGACGTGATGCCCCTCCTGCTCGGCCTCGTGGATCTCGTGCTGCGCTCGCGCGAGGTCCGTGCCCTCCGCGATCACCGTGACGGCGCCCGGGAGCGTGTCGGCAAGGCGTTGGGCCACCGCGGCGAGGTCGATCCCCCCGGTGACCGCCATCAGGCAGAGCGTTTCAGGGACAAAGCCCGGATGCCTAGGCCCCGCGGCGCGCTCTGATCTGCTGATGAGCGTGCGCGCGATGGCGAGCCCGAGGCCGGAATGGGCCGTGAGCATCCGCTGGAAGGCGTCGGCGCTGATCCGCGCCACCGTGGAGGTGCGCGAGACCCGGACTGTCGCGCCCCGGGGCGTGCCCTGGATGACGCCGATCTCGCCGATGGTCTCGCCGCGCCGGATCTCGCCGAGGAAGCTCTCGCCGCCCTCTCGTGTGGCTGCGTGCGCGGTGAGCCGTCCGCGCAGGAGCACATAGATGGCGTCGGAGGCCTCGCCCTCCGTCACCAGCGTGTCCTCCACGTTCAGGTGCAGGATCTCGAGCTCTTTAGACAGGTCATCAAGCAGTGTGTCGGCGTCGGCGGGGATACCAAATACATCCCCCAGCGCGCGCCGGGCAAAGGCAACATCTTCAATCATTAATCCTCCTCGCGGCTTAGCCGCTGGAGCGACCTTTGCGCGAAAGGCCTTTCAGCGCAACAATTTGGGCGTCTGGACCCTCTGACGCGGGTCAGCGGCCTAGGCCGGGAACGCGACGACGACGATGGCGAGGTAGGTGAGCTGGTGAAGGTACTGATCGAGCCCCACGAGAACCCAGTAGCCCTTCTGCCTGGGGTTCTGGTTGAGCCTGCTCGAGAGTTGATCCTTCGCCCAGTCGGTGTGGTAATGCACGATGAACTCGGCGATCACGATGGCGCCGGCCAGTCCGATCCCGGCCCCCGGTACAATGAGGAGGATCAGGCCCGACAGGACGGCATGGAGCGCCGAGTGGCTCGCCCCGACGGGGTGCCCATAGATGCCCTTGGTGCGCACCATCGCCGCCGTCTGCCAGACATAGTCGGCAAGCAGGTGCTTGGTCTGCAGGAGGCCGAGCAGAAGCCCGAGGTCCCAGATTTCCATCAGTTCAAGTCCTGCAGCAATCTGTTCGTCCTGAGCAGCTTTTCGGCGAGCGCCGCGGCCATCGTCCGATGAAACTCCGCGACGAGCGCTGGGTCGTCCGCACGAAGTCGCTCGAGGCTGTCTTCGTCAATCCCAAAAACGACTGCATCGGTTTCGGCGACCACGTCCGCGCCCCTCGGACCACCGATATAGCCGGCCATTTCACCCACGAATGCGCCGGACCGGACGGAGCGCAGGCGCAGCGGCGCGCCGTCTGACCCCGGCACCTGAATGGCCAGTTGGCCGGTATCGACGATGTAGATCTCGGACCCGTCCTCGCCTTGCCTGATGAGGTACTCGCCCCGACGGAGATCCACGCGCGACATGGCGGCGAGGAGCTTTTCGGCGAGGGCAGGGGACCCGAGGAGCTCCCGCAGTGCGGCGGGCGCGTTTTCGCGTGGGGGCTGCGCCGAGAGGCCCGCGAGGATGGCCTCCTCGGCATCTTCAAGCGCCGCGTCGAGCGTGTCGACATGCTGCAAGCCGGACGCGGCCTTGAAGACCCCCGCGCGGTCGAATGTCTCGAAGACCTCGGGCAAGAGCTCGCAAAAGACGACGCGCACCCCGTGCTGTCGCGCCATGAGGCTGAGTTTCATCATCGCCGCACTGGCCGCGGCGTCGACATTGCGCACGCGGGCGAAGTCGAGGAGGATATGACGCTTGCAAGGTGCGCTGCCGAGGAGCTGGCGCACGTGGTCCACCACCTGCTCCACCGAGCCGAAGAAGAGGAAGCCCTGAAGGGTGAGGACCACGGCTTCGCCGCCATGACTGTCGAGCCACGCGCTCTGGCGCGGGCCACGATCCACGCGGCTGCGCCGGGTGGAGAGGTCGAACTGGGATCGCACAGCCTTGAGACGGGCATAGCTGACGGCAAAAGTCACGGATGCCACCACGAAGCCCACCTGGATCGCGACAACGATGCCGAAGGCGAGCGTGATCGCGATGAAGCTGCCGCTGATCATCCAATCGAGGCCCGTCATGCTGCGCCGCTCTCGTAGGAACCAGCGTTCGATCAGGGCAGCCCCCACGAAGACGAGGAGCCCGAACCGCACGAAAGGCGGCAGAACATCCAGCAGCAGGGTGAGGAAGAGCCCAGCGATACCGATCACGACGCAGCACGCGAGGATTGGAAAACGGCCCTCGCCACCGATCTCCTTGCCGATACTGGTGGCGGTGGCGCTGATGTAGCCCGGCGGCGCGCCGATCGCGCCCAGCGTCAGATTGGCCAAGCCCATGCGCCCGAAAATCCGTCGGTCGGGGAGATCCCGGCCCAGCACGAGCTCCGATCCCGACAGGTTGAGCATGGCGCCCACCAGCCCGATGATCACGGCTGCCGCGATGACCGGCGCCGCATCGAGCACTAGGGCCACGTCCACGCGGGCCAGGTCGGACAGGCTCAGCGGGCTTTGCGTCAGTGGTTCGGGTCGGAGGATGCCCAGCTCACGCGCGGTCGCGATGTCGATCCCCGCAGCCCATATGACGGCGTGCGTGAGGAGAATACCGAGGATGAGCCCCATGGCGATGCCGAGGCTGGAGTCGATTCGGCGCGCCACGGCGAGGAGGGCGGCAAAGACCACGGCCAGGCCCGCTGGCACGTAGGCTGTCAGCCCGATCGCGCCGGGGGCACTCGGCAAGCTGGCCTGCAGCGAGGCCACGACCAACAGCGCACCGCAACTCGCCAGAAAGCCGGTCGCGACCGAATAGGGCAGGATCCTCAGGTACCGCCCGAGGTGAAAGACACGGATGGCCAGAAACGACAGGCCCGTCCCAAGGGCCGTGATGCCAAAGATAGCGAAGACCGTCGGGACCGCCGCGCCATCGGCAGCCGCCGCGCCAACGGCAATCAAAGCGGGAATGAGCACAGCGAGCGGCGCATTCTGGAGCGTCAGGAATATCGGCTCGGGGACCTCGCGCATGGCGATCCAGAGCAGGCTGGGAATGACGCTGGACAGAAGGACGAGAAACGTCCCGGTGGCGAGGCCCGGAGCCAAGGGACCCGCGAAGATCAGCGAGGCGAGAGCCGCGGCCTGGGCGATCTGCACGAGACCGACGACGCCACCCGTGCTTGCTCCTTTCACGAGGGTCACAGCTTTTGAGTGCACCGGATCGGGGCTCTTGTTTGCAGGCGAGTTCATCGGTCCCACCGCCCCCGCCCCATGCCCGGCACGCGAGCTGGTTCGCTCCCCGGGGTCCAGTTTTTCATTTGTACGCCACATATTGTCTCCCGCGATGCAGCATGGGTGTGCATCACAGGTCAAGCCGCGTGATCACCGCGGTGAGGCCCACGCGCTGCCGCCGGGTGCGGAGCTGCAGGGCGCCGCAGCGCGGTGAACGGGCGAGGGTCGGCTGGAGTACCTGCTGATGGGGCCGATGGATGACCCTCGCGAAAAGGGCCAAAAAACCGCCTCTTCACCGAAGGTTGCGCGAAAAGCGCGTTCCGCGCATGGTGTTGTCGTTGGGTAGAGAGGAAGGGGCGAGTATGACGGCTGCGCGAGCAAACGCCCGCTGGAGCGTGTTTGCCCTCGTCTCGGGGCTCCTTTTTGTGCCCGTCTCCGCGTCGAGCCACACGCTCTCCGAAGTGGTGCGCGCGGCGCTTGCCGAAGATCCGGCAGCCAAGGCCGCGTCCGAGATCGTGCGGGCCGCGGCGTTTGACCTTCTGTCGCTCGAGCGGGAGTTTCTTCCGCGCCTCGATCTCACCGTCGATGGCGAGGCCCAGTCCTATTCCGACGACATCACGGTCTCCGCATCGGAAGCGAGAAGCTATGGGACGACGGCCCGCGTGGAGCTTGCCGCGCGATACGTCTTTTTCGACGGATACCAGCGGGCCAACCGCGTCTACCGGGGGGCGGCGCGGCTCGACGGCTCTCTCTTTCGTTTGCTCGATGCCTCCGAGACGCTGACCCTGTCGGTCGTGCAGGCCTACGTGGACGTGGCGCGCCACCAGCAGCTCCTTTCTGCCTCTGACGCCAATGTGGCACGGCACGAAGAGATCAAGGGCCAAGTCGACGAGCTCGTAGATGGTGGGCGGCTCCCGGCCTCGGCCTCGTTCGAGGTTGAGCAACGGCTGCTTGCGGCCCGGCTCGCACGGCTCGAGGTGCGTCGGGCGCTGTCGGATGCGAATGCCCGCTTCGAGATCATCACCGGGATCGAAGCCCATGGCGGCTTCCGCGCGCCCGATGCCAGCGGGCTACCTGGCTCTCAGGCCAGGGCGCGGCAACTGGCCGTCGAGAACAGTTTCCGCCTGCGCTCCGCCGAGACTGACATCCGGGCCCAGGAATACCAGCTCGCCGAGACCCTCGGCGCGCGTCTGCCGACGATCTCCGCCAGCGCTGGCGCACGCCGGGAATGGGATGACTTTGAGCTCGATGGCGACCGCGGGAGCGGCTTTGTCGGCGTGACGATGACCTGGGAGCTCTTCGCGGGCGGTCGAAAGGCCCAGGGCGCGGCGGAGCAGGCGCGCGTGCGCGAAGCCATGGCCCGGCGTCAGCTCGCACAGCGGGAGGTGGAGGAATTCGCGGCCCTGGCCTGGAACGGTCGCGAGAACGCGCTGGCGCAGCTCGTGCTGCTCGATGTGCAGCGAAACGCGGCGCGGCGGATCGTGACGCAATACACCGATGAGTTCCGCACCGGCAATCGCAACCTCATCGATCTGCTGGATGCCGAACGCAGCCTCTTCAACGTCGAGTTCGAGGTGATTTCGGCCCGCGCAGCCCTGACCTTTTCCGGCTACCGGCTGCTTGCGGCGAGCAGCCGCCTCGCCGCGCAGTTCGGTGTGAGCCCGTCCGATATCGCGCTCGACCCCGCCTTTGAGGCCCGCGCGCGCAGTAGGGGACCGGCCGCGATCTTCCGCACCGAGATCAAGGCCCTTGAATGACCGGGGCGACGCAAGAGAAGGGCGCAGGGCTGGCCATCATCGCGTGGCTGGCGGCGCATCACGCGCGCCCCTTTACCGAGCTTTCGGTTCTCTCGCGGCTCCCCGACGCGGTAGATCTCTCGAAACCTGAATATCTGGCGCAGGGTCTCGCGGCCGTCGGCCTTCGCAGCCGTCTCGTACTGCGCCGTCCGGGCCGGCTTGATCCGGCCGTCTTGCCGGCCGTCCTGTTCGAGCGTGGCGGTCAGCCCCTGATCCTCGCGGGCCTGTCGGACGACGGTCGCAATGCGCGCATTCATGACCCCGCGACAGGGATCGAGCGGGAGGAGCCGCTTCGGACCCTCGCGCGGCGCACGTCGCGCGACGTGCTCCTGGCCACGGTGAAAGATGATCTCGCGGAGCGGCGCCTAGCGGAGCCGCGGGCAGGCAGGCGCGGGCACTGGTTCTGGCGGCCGGTTCGCGGCCACGCGGGCAGCCTCGGGCTCGTCGTTGTCGCAGCACTCGGCGTCAACGCACTGGGCCTCGCGCTGCCACTCTTCGTCATGAACGTCTATGACCGCGTGATCCCCAACCTCGCTTACGTCACGCTCTGGACCCTCGCGCTGGGCGTAGCGATCGCCATCGGCCTCGATCTCGCGCTCAGGAGCGTGCGGGCGATCATCCTCGAACGCGTGGGCCGCCGTCTCGATACCTCGATCTCGTCCACGCTCTTCGCGCAGGCGATGGCCCTGCCTTCGGTCGACCGCGCGCAGGGCTCCGCGATGATCGTGAGCCACATCCGCGATTTCGAGCAGGTGCGGGAATTCTTCGCGTCGGCGACCTTCGTGGCCGTGGTGGATCTCGCCTTCATCGGCATTTTTCTGGGCGTGCTCTGGTGGATCGTGGGGCCGCTGGCCCTCGTGCCGCTCGTGGCCGTTCCCGTCGTGCTTCTGATCGCGCTCATTTCGCGCATCACTGTGGGGCCTTCCCTCGAGCGGACGCAAGCGCTCGCCGGGCGCCGCCAAAGCGTCCTCGTAGAGGCGCTCTCGGCACTGCCGACGGTCAAGAGCGTGGGGGCGGAGCCTGTCCTCCAGCGCGAGTGGGATGCGGCGAGCGCGGCGGCGGCGCGGGTCGCGGGGCGCGCCCGGTTCTGGGCGCAATTCGCGACGAACGCCACGCAGGTCATCCTGCAGACCGTCTCGGTGTCGATCATCGTCTGGGGCATCTATCTCATCGCCCAGGGCGCCATCACTATCGGGGCGCTCATCGCGGCCAACATCCTGGCGGGCCGGGCGCTCGCACCGCTTGCCACCATCGCGCAGACCGTGTTCCGCGCGCAATACGCCATGCGCGCGCTTGCCGCGCTTTCGGAGTTCATGGATCAGCCCGTGGAGCGCAGCTCTGATGCCCAGTCTTCCCTGCGGGCGGAAGCGGGAGCGCTGTCCTTGGAGGGTGTGACGGTGCGCTATCCCGGGGCCTCCTCGGAGGCACTCAAGGAGATCTCGCTCGAGGTCGCACCGGGCGAAACCCTCGCCCTGCTTGGCCGCGTGGGGTCCGGCAAATCCACGCTCGGGAAGGTGCTGAGCGGGCTGACGGCGCCGGATGCGGGGACCGTGCTTCTGGATGGGCGGGGGATCTCGCATTACGATCCGGCGGAGCTGCGCGCGGCGGTGGGCTATCTTCCGCAGGAGCCTGAACTCTTCACCGGTACTTTCCGGGAGAACCTCGTGATCGGGCGCCCGCGTGCAACAGAGGCGGAGATCGCGCGGGCGCTGCGCCTCGCAGCCATGGACGAGTTTGTCGCGAAAGCGCCGGAGGGGCTCAATCTCTTCCTCGGCGAACGCGGCGCACGCCTTTCTGGCGGACAGCGTCAGGGGCTTGCCTTGGCGCGGCTTCTTCTCCGCCGTCCCCGCCTCCTTTTCCTCGACGAGCCCACGAGCGCCATGGACCGGGACATGGAGGCGAGCCTCGCGCGCAACCTCGGGGAGCTGGTGCGCGAAGGAACGGGGCTGATCCTCTGCACCCACCGCCCGTCGCTCGCCGACGTCGCGCCCCGTGTCGTGGTCCTTGAGCAGGGCCAAAAGATCCTCGATGGGCCGCGCGAGGCGGTCTATGCCAAGCTGCGAAAGGCCGCGGGCGAGACGCCGGGCATCAAGGCGGTGACCTGATGTTTGGCCCGCCGATCGAAGAGGATTTCATCAACGACCCGGTCGGTGTGCGTACGGGCGGCTTGGGGCTTTTCTGGGTTGTCGCGGTTATCCTCGGGGGGCTGGCTGGCTTTGGCCTCTGGGCCTCCCAGTACGAGATCGAGGAGGTGACACGCGGCACGGGACGGGTCGTGCCCTCGAGCGAGCTGCAGGTCATCCAGAGCCTCGAGGGCGGCATCGTCGCGGGCCTCGATGTGCGCTCCGGCGACGTTGTCGAGGCCGGGGACGTGCTCATGCGCATAGATGATGTGGGCGCCGATGCCCGGCGCGGAGAGCTCCTGGAGCGCGAGGCCGCGCTCCTGGCAGAACAGGCCCGCGTGGTGGCCGAGGCGGAACGTGCTGACGCCCTCACGTTTCCCGCGGGGCTCGAGGCGCGGGTGCCGGGCCCGGTGGCGGCCGAGCGCGCGGTGTTCCTGTCTCGCCGGTCGCAGCTCTCTGCCGAGCTGGCGATCCTCGAGGATCAGCTCGCCGGCCGGATGGCCGCCCGCGAGGAACTCGCGGCGACCGAGGCCAAGCTCGAGGGGCAGTTGGTACCACTCCGGGAGGAACTGGAGCTCTCCGAGCGGCTGGCGGAGACCGGCGCCTTGCCGCGCATAGAGTTGCTGCGATTGCGCGGGCGCGTCTCCGAGATCGACGGGGAGGCGCAGGTCATGGCGGCGCGGCTCCCCGCGCAGGATGCCGCGATCCGCGAAACGGAGAGCCGGATCGCCGCGGCCCAATCGGCCTACTCGCTCGAAGCGCAGGAGCGCGCGGCACGGATCCAGGTGGAGCTGGCGGTTGTGCGCGAGGAACTGCGCGCCGCGGAAGACCGTGTCACGCGGACCAGCCTGCGCGCACCGGTGGCGGGGACGGTCAACCGCGTCAACGTCACGACGGTGGGCGCGGTCGTCCAGCCGGGCGCGCCGGTCATGGAGATCGTACCGTCCGATGACCGGCTCCTCATCGAAGCGGAGATCAGGCCCGAGGATGTGTCCTTCCTGCGGCCGGGCGATCCGGCATCCGTGAAGATCACGGCTTACGATTTCCTCGTCTACGGCTCCCTCGCGGGAGAGGTGCTGCGCGTCGGGGCCGACACGGTCACGGACCGTGACGGGCGTGCCTTCTTTCAGGTCGAGATCGAGACAGAGCGCACCGCGCTCACGGGACCGGGCGGCGAGGCGCTTCCCATCAGCCCCGGCATGGTCGCGCAGGTCGACATCCAGACAGGCTCCCGGACGGTGATGTCATACCTCTTGCGTCCGATCGACCGCGCGCGCGCCGAGGCGCTGCGCGAGCGCTAGGCTCACTTCGTCTCCGCGACGGTCACCCCGTCCCAGTCCACGCCCGGTGGATGGGCCATGAAGCTCTCGACCCTGCCGCGGTAGAGCGCGACATACGCTGTCGCATCGACGCCCGCCGAGGCGGCGGCCACTTCCAGATGCTGAAGGGCATCCCTGGCCGCGGACCAGTCCCGCGTGAGGTAGGCGGAGCGCAGCGCGTCATTGGCTTGCCGAAGCGCTTCGAATTCCGGGCTCATGCGCATATCCTCACCGCCAATAAGCGCAGAGACTTCAACGGGTTCGAGCTTCCCCTTCACCCTGATGCGGTCTATCCGCAGGAGCGCAAAGGCATCCTGCACGGCCTCTGCCGTGGACGGCCCCACGATGATCGGAAAGCCGAAGGCCTTTGACTGACCTTCGAGCCGCGAGGCGAGGTTCACCGCGTCGCCGAGGGCGGTGTAGTCGAAGCGCGTGTCGCTGCCCATGTTGCCCACGGTGCACTCGCCCGTATTCAGCCCGATCCCGACATCAATAGGTTCGATGTCTCCGCCACCCTCTTCCGCGCGGATCTTGTTGAGCGTGGCGATGTCGGCCTGCATGCGGAGCGCCGCGTGGCAGGCTGCTCTCGCATGGCCCTCGTGATCGAGCGGCGCGTTCCAGAAGGCCATGACCGCGTCGCCCATGAACTTGTCGATGGTGCCGCCTTCATCGAGGATCGCATCGGACAGGACGCTGAGAAAGCGGTTGATCAGCTGGGTCAGCCCGGCGGGGTCGTCCTTAAAACTCTCTGCTAGCGTTGTGAACCCGCGTACGTCGGAGAAGAGGATGGTGAGCTCGCGCCGCTCACCGCCCAGCGTCAGCATCTCCGGCTCGTCCTGTAGCTGCGCCACGAGATCCGGCGAGACGTATTGCCCGAAGGCGCTGCGGATGCGGGCGCGTTCCTGCTCCTCGCGGAGGTAGTTTGCGGTGGACATGAGCATGAGCATCGCGAGCGTGCAGAGGATGGGCCATGTCGGATCGAGGAGCGTCGCCCGCGCCTCGAAGAGCCACCACGTGAAAGCGCCATAGGCGGAGAGTACCAACAGACCGCCGATGATAACCCAACGACCGGCGAGGATCGGGACCAGCGTCACGACGAGCACACCGAGACAGGCGAGGACCACGAGCTCTATGGCAATGGCGTAATTGGGCCGGTTGAGCATGGCGTCGAGGAGGATGCCCTCCAGCACCTGCGCGTGGATTTCTACGCCGGCCAGGGAAAAGCCCAGGGGAATGGGCCGGAAATCCTCCAGCCCGATCGCGGACGTGCCGACGAATGCGATCTGCCCCTGCAGACGCCCGGCATCCATGCGGCCCTTGATGAGGTCGGCGGCGGAGATGTAGCGCGCTGGCACATGGGGCGTGAAATGCGGCCAGACCGTGCCGTCGGGGCCGGTCTCGATGGCTTGCCCCGCCACGATCACGGCATCGATCCCCGCCTCGTTCGTGCGGATCGCGAACGCGTCCTGCCCGGTGGCCACGCGGAGGAGCTCCGGCGCCAGCCCCAGACGGATCGCACCATCGACGGACATCACGAGCGGGACACGGCGATAGGTGCCGTCCGGGTCCGGCCGCGTGGTGAACACACCGCGGCCCAGCGCAGCCGCCTCGAGTTCATCGAGGTTCTCGAGCAAGTCCGGGAACGACATCAGGAAGGGCGTGGGATCCTCGCCGATGATGGCATGGGGCACCGGCGCAGGAGGGCGCAGGCGCGCGATGCCGGTTCGGGCGCTGCGCACGCTGGTCTGACCCACCACGACGCGGGTGCGGGCCATGGCCGCGGCAAGTGTGGTGTCATTGCTGGGCAAGGCGCTCAGCACGCTCCGGATGTCATCGGGGATCGCGGCATTGTCGGCGGCCAAAAGGTCAGGGGAGAGCCTGTCGGGTTCTGCAAAGATGACGTCGAAGCCGATGGCCACGGCCCCGGCCTCGGCGGCCCTTGTCACCATCTCCGCCACGAGGGTACGCGGCCACGGCCATTGCCCCAGCTCTTCGATGGACGGGTCGTCGATATCGATGATCGCGACAGGGGCCGGGGCATATTCCCGCGGGCTCATCTGCTGGAAGAGATCGAACGCGGAAAAGCGCAGCGAGGAGACGACCGTCGGGTCCAGAATGCGCAAGGTCACGAGCAGCGCGATGACGACAAGCCCCGCCGCGCGACCGCGCCGCAGCCACGCCATCACCCCGCGCACGGGCCTGCCCTGTGGGTGCATCGATGTCGACGGGTGCCGCGGAGGACGGGCAAGGCGCTAGGACTTCACCGAAAGAGTATTCATTTCCGCGCCTTAAAACCTTCGTCTTTGCTTCGAATCATATCTTTACGCTACGGTACTCGGCAGGTCGTTGTAGCCCACGTCTAATTAGAGGCGTCAAAGGTATTTTCTTCGGCTTCGGATCAGGGGTAGTCCGATGCGTTTTTATTTGATGGATAGCGGTCCCACCGTGGTGGGACGGCATGTCGATCGGTTTGTGGATGCCCATAGGGCGATATCGGACGGGAAGATCGATCTCCCGGACGGAGACATCATTTTCTCTGGCGATTTCGCCAGGGATGCGGACAATCTTCTCATCACGGGCCCTGATGGAAGCCTGACCGTCATCGCGGGCTATTTCTCCGAAGGGCCGGCTGCATTGGTCGCGCCCAACGGAAATTCACTGAGCGCGCGCACCGTCACCACCCTCGCCAAGGCCGGGCAGGAGGACGACCTCGTCCTCGCGACGGTCTCCGGCGCGCCCATAGGCCAAGTGGAAGGGATCGAAGGCTCCGCGACCGTCGAGCGCACGGATGGCTCCTTCGAAGAGCTCACCGAGGGCATGCGTGTGCAGCTTGGCGATGTCGTCAGCACCGGTGAGGGGTCTGTTCTGACGTTGCTCTTCGTCGATGGCACCGTGTTCACCCTCAACGAAGACGCGCGCATGACGCTGGATGAGCTCGTCTACACGGCGGGTGCGGAAGACGGCAACAGCGCCTCCTTCGGCCTCGTGAAGGGCGGGTTCGTCTTCATTGCCGGAAAGGTCGCGGGCACGGGTGGCATGGACATCGAGACGCCCGCGGCAACCCTCGGGATTCGGGGGACCACCGGCACCGTCCGCGTGACCGAGGACGATGGCGGGCAGTTGCTGCTTCAGGTCACGCTCGAAGAAGACCCGGTGCCCGGGGGCGGCTTTGGCAAGATCGGCATTTTTTCTCGGATCACTGGAGAGCAACTCGCGCTGATCGAGACGGGCGAGTCCGTTTGGGAAGTCACCATCGACGGCGTGACGACCGATATCGCGCGCTCGCCGGACGCACCGAACGCCGTGGAAGCGCTCCTCGTGGAGGCCGCGGCCGCCTTCGGCGCGGCACTGCGGGCGCAGGAGCAGGGTGAGGCGCTGGTCCCGTTGGGGGGATCGCGCAGCTTCATCGGCGGCGCCGGGGAGGGAGGCGATGGCGGCGAAGGCTTTGCCACGGATCCCGGAGAGCTCGGGGACACGCTGGACACGCTCGAGGACGGCACCGAAGCGGATGACAGCCAATCGGATGACGCGGACGCACCCGATCAGCAGCGCTCGAACCCGCTCATCGGGCCCGAGCCGGAGCCCATTCGCTTTGACACCGACGAGGACGCGCCGGTCAACGGGACGCTGTCCCTCGCCGATCTGGGCGATGCATCGGATCTGACCGTGATCACCGGCCCCGAGAATGGGTCTCTCGCGCTCACGGATGACGGGACATTCTCTTACATCCCCGATCCGAACTTTGCGGGCACCGACGGTTTCGTCGTCTCGGCGGAGACACCACAGGGAGAGACCGTCAACACCGTGACGCTTGTCGTGCGCCCGGTGAATGACGCGCCGGAGGTGACCGCCGCCGTGGGCGAAGTGGCCGAGGACAGCGTCCTTGCCGGGACGCTCGAAGCCACTGATATCGAGAACGACCCGCTGACATTCACGCTCACAGAGCAGGCCGCGAACGGCACTGTCGCGCTTGCGGCGGACGGATCATACACCTACACGCCCGCTGCCGATTTCGTGGGCGACGATAGCTTTGCCTATCTCGTCTCGGACGGCGATCTCAGCACGGAGGGGACGGTTTCACTCTCCGTCACGGGAGAGCCTGACGCCGCCGTCATCTCCGGGCAGATCAGCGGCACCGTCACCGAGGACATCGCGGTGATCGCGACGGGGGTGCTGATCGTCTCGGATGCCGATGCCGGAGAGGACGCGATCACGCCGCAATCGAACGTGCGCGGATCCTACGGGACATTCGAGATCAGCGCGGCAGGCGTGTGGTCCTACGCGCTCTTTGCCTCGGACGCGGCGGTGCAGGCCCTCGGCATCGGAGATCAGCTGACCGACAGCTTTGCCGTCGCGACGGTCGACGGGACCGAGCAGGTCGTCGAGATCACGGTGAATGGCGCAAACGACGCGCCCGAGGTCTCCGGTGCGGTGGTGCTTCCGGGGGGCACCGAGGACCTCGAACTCCTCATCACCGAGGCGCAGCTCCTCGCGGCGGCGACCGATGTGGACGAGAGTGACGTGCTGAGCGTCACGGGTGTCCCCGTGGCTGACACCGGCACGGTTGTCGCCAACGAGGATGGCACGTTCACCTTCCAACCGGATGCGGATATCACCGGGCCGGTGCGCATTTCCTTCGCGATCAGCGACGGGAACGGGGCGAGTGTTCCGGCCGCCGCCAATCTGACGATTGCCCCAGTCAATGACAGCCCGGTCCCGGAGGCGGCGGAGGTCGCCGGGGCGGAAGACACGGTGATCCGGGGGCAGCTCGAGGCCACGGACGTGGATGGTGATGCGCTCAGCTTCGCCTTGGTCAATGGCCCGGCCTCCGGCACGGTGATCGTGTCCGCCGATGGCAGCTTCGCATACACGCCCGACGCTGATTTCTCGGGAACCGACAGCTTCACCTACCTCGTCTCCGACGGCGTCTTCACCGCCGCTGAAACGGCCACGATCGAGGTCGCGCCGGTCAATGATGCGCCGGAGGCCACGGCCCTCGGCCTCGTCGCCGAGGCGGGCGCAGCTTCGGGCCAGCTTTCGGTTGCGGATGTCGATGATGCCTCGGGCTTTTCGTTCGCCGTTTCCGGAGCGGGACCGTCCAACGGAAGCGTCGAGATCGACGCAGCCACGGGCGCTTTCACTTACACCGCCGATGCAGGCTTCGAGGGTTTCGATCGGTTCGAGGTCAGCGTCCGCGATGCAGGCGGTGCGGTCACCACCGCCACCATCGGGATTGCCGTCGGAAACGACGCGGTCTCGATCGAGAACGGGCAGGACCTCTCGATTTCCATCGAGGAAGACGCGGCCACGGATGCCGGCGCCGGGAGCGTCCAGATCCTGACCTCCGCGCCGGAGCAGACCACAGACAACCTCGTGATCATTCTCGACCGGTCCGGCAGCGTCGGCGAGAGTAACTGGGAAACGCTCCGGCTCGACCTCGCGAACGCGCTCACGGATACCACAGACCCCGGTTTGACGTCCCTCTTCGAGCGGTTCGAAGGGTCTCAGAGTTCGGTTCAGGTGAGCGTCGTGACCTATGCCGGTGAGGCCACCGTGCTCGAGGGGCCGGGCGGGCAGACGACGTTTGATCTGCTCTCTGATCGGGAAGCGCTCTTCAACGCGCTCTCGACTGCGCCATTCACGGGTGGCATTACGAACTTCGGCGAGGCCTTCTCGGCCGCGGAGCTCTTGCTGGACGCGGCCAACGCAGATGGCGCGGGGAACAGCTTCGTCTATTTCGCCACCGATGGCCGCCCGAGCGACGACAACTGGGAGCAGGCCTTCGCGAACCTCATCAACAGCCCATTCGGCGGGCGCAGCCCGCAGGGCACCGGGGATTACGAGGTCACCGTCGAGGCATTCGGGATCGGCGGGGATGTCGATGTCGACCAGCTGAACGCCATCGACAGCAACGACGCCGTGACGGTCAACGGCTCGGCCGCGCTGGCGGATGCCTTCATCAACACCCCGCTTTTCAGCGCAGAGCTCGTGGCCTTCTCGCTGCAGCTCGTGGCCGATGGAGAGGACCGGGGCGTGATCGTAACGCAGGACACGCAGCCGGCATTCACCGTGTCCGGGCTAAACTACAGCGTAGCGCTCGCGGAAGTCTCCGGGCTCGTGGATATCCTGGGCGATCAGAACCTCCTTTTCGCAGAGGCGGTCTTCGACCTCGACGGGGACGTCACCACGGTGGAGGATCGCGAGACGTTGCGCACGGGCGGCACGCTGGGGATCGGGGACGAGGCTGTCGCAAAGGCGGGCACGAACCAGGCGGACCTGCTCTTTGGCAGCGTCCTCGATGACGCCCTCTCCAGCGGTGACGGGGCCGACATTCTCATCGGTGGCGCCGGTGACGATACACTGACCGGTGGCAGCGGGGCCGACAGCCTGCTCGGCGGGGCAGGGGATGACGTCCTTGTCGCCGGTGGGGTGCCAGAGGCCGGAGATGTGTACGATGGTGGGGCGGGCCGCGATACGCTCGCCCTGATTGCGCCAGAAGGCGCCGAGGATCTCCTCCCGCTCATCGACGCGAAATCCATCGAGGCGATCAGCCTCACGAACGCGGATGCCGATGTGCTCGAGATCAGCCTCGGCGATGTCCTCGAGATGCAAGGGGAGGCTGATCCCACGCTCGAGCAGCTCTTGGGACAGGTGCTCGATGCCGGGATCATGATCGACGGGGATGCGGGCGACACGGTCAATCTCGACGGCGCGGCAGCCAGCGGAGACGCCGAGAGCATCACCCGCACCGGAACCGTGGCCCACGATGGCACGTCCTACGATGTCTACGAGTTCACCGGCGCCAACAGCGAAGTGCTGGCGGTCCTCGCCATCGATCAGGACATCGTGGTTAACGGCGCCACGACAGGCGGTGCCTGACAAAGCAGGGCAGAGCTGGGCTTGATACTTGCCTCGCCACTGCGTCCTTCACGACAGGCGCGGCGTGATCCTCAGCGGCCCCGCCACACCGGCGCACGCTTCTCGGCGAAGGCACGGGCGCCTTCTGTCGCGTCATCGGTTGAGAGAAGGGCACGGAGGTGCCTGTCGTTCTCTTGCCAAAGTGCATCGCTGCCGATGTTTCTGGACGCCGCGGCGAGCGCAAGACTGGCTTCGAGGGCCAGCGGGGCATTTGACGCGACCTCCCTCGCCAGGCCCCGGGCGGTGTCTTCCAACTCGCCTGCGGGCACCACGCGATTGACGAGCCCGAGCCAGGCGGCGCGATGCGCGTCGATGGTGCCTCAGGTCAGGAGCAGTTCGTTGGCGATCGCGTGCGGTAAGCGCTGTCCGAGGCGAAGAGCACCGCCCGCGCCTGCCACAAGCCCGATCTTGGCCTCGGGCAGTCCGAACACCGCCTCTTGGGCGGCGACGACGAGATCGCAGGCGAGGACAAGCTCGAACCCGCCGGCAAGCGCGGGACCATGGACGGAGGCGATTAAGGGCTTGCGGCGGGGGCGGCTCACGAAGCCGCCGAGGTGACCGGGCCCAAACAGGATGTCCTCTGCCTCCCCGCGTTCGAAGGCCGCGAGATCCATGCCGGCGGAAAAGGCGGGGCCCGCGCCGCGCAATATGCCGATGCGCAGACCGCCATCCCCTTCCAACTCGGAGATCGCGGCGCGCAGGGCCGCGCCCATCTCCGCGTCGATCGCGTTGCGTCGGGACGGTCGATTGAGCGTGATCGTGGCGATGGGGCCGTCGTGCTCGAAAAGCACTGAGGTCGAAGACGCCATGAAAAGTCTCCCCTGGGCTGTCTACTGCACGGCTTCGGCCGCCTCGGCAGCCCAGGTGCGAAGGTGTCGTCGGATGATCTTTCCCGTCGTGGTCATGGGCATGTCGTCGATGAAGCGCACCACGCGCGGGTATTCGTGGGCGGCGAGCCGCGCCTTGACGAATTCCGCGATCTCCTTGGCCAGCGCAGCCGTCGGTTCAAACCCGTCTCGGAGCACCAGGTAGGCGGCCACGACGCTTCCCCTTATGGCGTCGGGCTGGCCCACCACCCCGGCGAGGCTGACCGCTGGATGCTTGAGAAGGCAGTCTTCGATTTCTCCCGGGCCGATCCGATAGCCGGCGGAGGAGATGACGTCATCGTCGCGGCCCAGAAAGTAAAAGCGTCCTTCCGCATCCTTCGTGCCTCGGTCTCCGGTCAGGAGCCATGTGCCTTTCGGGCCGGACACGAACTTCTCCTCGGTCGCTTCGGGGTCGTTCCAATAGCGGAGGAACATGACCGGGTCCGGGCCACGCACGGCAATCGCGCCTTCGGAACCAGCCGGGAGCACGTCGCCGGTGTCGCCGTCGATGATCTCGACCTCGTGGCCGGGAACGGCGCGGCCCATGGCGCCCGGCACCGGCGGCTCGAGCGCGGCGCAGGAGGAGATGAACATGTTGCATTCGGTCTGGCCGTAGAACTCGTTGATCGTGGCGCCGAGGATCATTTCTCCCCAGTCGATGAGCTCCGTGCCAAGGGACTCGCCGCCGCTGCCAACGGATCGGAGAGCGATACCCGCGCCGGCGTCGTTGGGGGCGAGCTTCATGAGCTTGAGCGCGGTGGGTGGGAGAAAAGCATTGCGTACGGACTGACTGCGCATGAGGTCAAAGGCCGCTTCAGCGCTGAACTTCTCGAAGCGGCAGCCGACGACCGGGATGCCATGGTGCAGTGCAGGCATCAGCACATCGAGAAGCCCGCCGATCCAGGCCCAATCCGCCGGGGTCCAGAAAAGGTCGTCACTCTGCGGCAGGAAATCGTGGCTCAGCTCCACCCCGGGCAGGTGGCCCAAAAGGACTCGGTGAGCGTGAAGCGCGCCCTTCGGATTGCCGGTGGTGCCGGAGGTGTAAATGAGGAGAGCCGGGTCTTCGCTGGATGTATCGACCGGCGCGAACTCTTTCGATTGGGCGGCGCAGCGGGCGTGAAAGTCGACTGCGCCCGCAGCCGCGCCGTCGATCGAGTAGATGACCTCGAGGTCGGGCAGTTCGGACCGGATCTCCGCGAGCTTCGCCGCGCCTTCGCGGTTCGTCACGACGACCTTCGCACCGGAGTCGCGCAATCTGTGAAGGAGAGCGTCGCGTGCGAAGAGCGTGAAAAGCGGGATCGAGATGCAGCCCATCTTCGTGACGGCGATGTGGGCGAGGGCCGTTTCCACGCATTGCGGCAGTAGCACGCCGACCCGGTCGCCGACGTTGCCCGCGCCCCGTGAAACACCGTCCTGCGCGAGGGCATGGGCAAGCTGGTTGGACGCGCGGCGCAGGTCCCCGAATGCATGTTGCGTGGCGTCACCCGACGCAGATACGTCGATCAGCGCCAGGCGGTCCGGCTCCACCGCGGCCCATTTATCGCAGATGTCGACCCCGATGTTGTAGCGCTCGGGAATGGTCCATTCGAAATCGTCGGAAATCGCATCGAACGATCCCTTGTTCACCAGCATGCAGCGCCCTCCTCGGGTGAGGTCGTTATGGGGCCGAATGGGGATGGGGCCAAGCCTACGCGGGCACGCCCGGTGCGTGCGGCGATGTCAGGCGCTCGAATGCAGGCCCAAAAGCGCATCGCGCTTGATGTGATTTTGTGGCCAAGGCGGGCTGCATTGTCCCATCGAGCAATGGAATCCTGTGCGGTGGCCACTGAGCTATATGGGCTGAAGAAGGAGAGTCGGGCTGGCTTGACTCTCGTAAAAAGCGAGTAAAATTCGGCCACTTCACACGTTTCTAGCTTGCACGTCTCCAAGCACAGGCTCACTCCCTTGACGCATTCGGAAACTAAATCTCTGAAATGACCGGCAAAATTTGGCCTGTTGCGTGACCGGTCGAAATTTCGCAGGTGCAGCATGGATATTTTGGGGATAGGCTTCCCCGGTGGCGGGGGGATTAAACCGATTCCTGCGCGCACAGTGATCGAGTGTGTACTATGAAACCTAAAGATCCCGCTGCTTTGGGAAAATTGATTGCACTACGTGACATGCGCCCGAGAGACCTGCTTCTCGACTGGGTGAAGTCGCTGACGCACAAGCAAAAGCAACGCATTTTCCTCGCGATTGACTTGGCTCTCGTGCCGGTTGCGCTGGTGTTCACAGTGATCACTCAAGGCCATGTGAGCGATATCGCGGCGTGGAGCCGTGACGTCCTTGTCCCCATGCTTGCCTACCTGCTCATCGGGGCGTTGGCGCTGGCCCTCTGGATGGGCATCGGCAAGGTGAGGCTACAGGACTTCGAGCATCGCGCGGTAGGCCGCACGGCCCGATACGCGGTCGGGCTCTGCGTCCTGCTTTGGGGCATCGACGAGGTTCTGGCTCGGTCGATCTCGCTGGGAACGGTCGTGATCTTCGGCACCACATACTTCATCGCTTCGGTGGGTCTGCGTCTCCTGGCGCGTCAGGCCATCATCTCGCTCTATGAAAGCGCGGCGCCACGCTGCCGCGTGCTCATCTACGGAGCCGGAAAAACCGGCAGCCAACTTGCGCACGCGCTCCGCAGTGACGGCGGCATCGTACCGGCGGCCTTCGTGGACGATAACCCGAGCCTCCACGGCATCGACGTGGCCGGAGCGCGAGTCTTCTCGCCCGCGCATATCCAGGACATCGTCACCGAGAAGAAGATCGATCGCGTGCTCATCGCGACGCCTTCGCTCTCGCTGCCAAAGCAGATGCAGATCGCGCAACGCGTGCAAGACCTCGGGCTGGAAGTGCAGACGCTGCCCTCCTTCGCACAGCTCGTGGGGACGGAGGATATTCTCGATACTCTGACAGCCCTCCCGGCCTCCCAGTTTCTCGGCCGCGAAGAAGTGCTTGGGTCCTGGGACGAAACCAGCAACAGCTACGCTGGCAAATGCGTCCTGATCACCGGGGCAGGCGGCACGATCGGGGCCGAGTTGAGCCAGCAGGTGCTGGCCTGCCGCCCCTCGCGGATCGTTCTCTACGAACTGTCCGAATACGCCCTTTACACTCTGCACATGGATCTCAGCGGCATCGCGGCGAAGCTCGGCGTCGACCTTGTGCCCGTGCTGGGGTCGGTTTCGGATGAGACGCAGGTGGCCCGGGTTTTCGAAGACTTCGACGTGGAGATCGTCTTCCACGCAGCGGCCTACAAGCATGTGCCGCTCGTCGAGGCCAACCCGATTGCGGGCCTGGCCAACAACGTCATGGGGACTCAGATCCTCGCGCGAGCAGCACATACCGCAGGGGTGGAGCGCTTCATCCTGATCTCGTCGGACAAGGCGGTCCGCCCGTGCAACGTCATGGGCGGGTCCAAGCGGCTGTCGGAGCTGATCATTCAGGATATCGCGAGCCGGGTGCCCGCCGGATCGGGCCCCATCTACTCCATGGTGCGCTTCGGAAATGTGCTGGGGTCTTCGGGCTCCGTCATCCCGCTCTTCAAGGATCAGATCCGTCGGGGTGGCCCGGTCACCGTGACCGATCCGGAGGTCACGCGGTACTTCATGACCGTGCAGGAGGCCGTACGCCTCGTGATCACTGCAGGGGCCATGGCCGAAGGTTCAGAGGTCTTCGTCCTCGAAATGGGCAAGCCCGTAAAGATCATGGATCTTGCGAAGGACGTCATCGAGAGCTCCGGGTACACCGTGCGCGATGAGGACAGCCCGGACGGGGACATCGAGATCGAAATCATCGGTCTGCGGCCCGGCGAGAAACTCGCTGAAGAGCTGACCATTACGGACGATCACGTGCGCACCCGGCACCCGAAGATCTTCTGCGCCCACGAGAGCAAGCTCTCCGAGATCGAAATGGCCCATGCGCTGCGCAAGCTCCGCGAAGCGATCGCGGAAAACGATGCGGAAGCGGCGCGATCCATCGTGGCGCAATGCGTCGAGCCGCACGTGCCGGTGCTGCCGTTGGAAGAAGCCGCGCGGCGCGAAACCGGGGCTTAGGCCGAACCGCTCAAGGCTTTCTGACGAAGACCAGCGCCATGGCGTCTTTCATCGTGATGGGGCCGCCGGTGTATTCCGCGCCGATTGATGGCGTTCTCAGCGCCAGCTCCCAGCCGTTGCCTTCAAGGCCCGCGATCGGAAGCGTCAATGGATCGATCTCTTCCGTGGGTTTGCCTTCCATGTGGGCCAGCATGAACACCTGCTCTCCATCCGGCCCGTGGCGGAGGGAGGTAAAGAGAGTTCGGCCCTCTATGGGCTGCAGATACTCGAAGACGTCCTTGTCGCCGTAGTTCTCGCGGAGCCAGGGCCGCGCGCGGCGGAAATTGCGGACCTGCAGGCTGAAGCCTGCCTGCTCCGGGTCGAGAGACGACAGGGAATTCGACAGATTGCAGTAATCATGCATGTCGTCCATCCAGGCGCGCGCGATCTGCTTCAGGCTCGCCACCGAGAAGGGGCCTCCGGCGAGCTCTGGTTCGGAGGCATTGAGCAGGCGCGCGATCTCTTCCAGATCGTATTCCGTCACCTCCACGAGCGCCGGCAGGAACTCGAAGAAGCGCGCGAGTTCCTCCCGCGTCTCGAAGCCCATCTCCTTGAGACGGCGGAAATTACCCGAGACGAGGTAGCTGTACTCATCCACCTGCCACTTGAGGCTGATCGCCTCCTCGGAGACGACCTTCACGCCGTAGCGGTCATCTTGATTGCGGATGAACCCCCAGGATGAGCGCGCCATGGCATTGAGAAAATCCATCGGGACGCCTGGCATCGCGACATAGGTCAACACGTGCACGGCGGGATTGTCATAGGCCTTGTCGAGGATCTCCATCCGCGTCCGGCCGAGGCGGGTGTTGATGTTGAGCTTGGGCGATACCTGCGTGCCGCGTCTGAGCGTGTCGTGGTTCGAGGTGCCCGAGATCCAGTTGGCGCCCACATCGACCATTTCGCGGATCCGCCAGTATTTCGACAGCCAGAACGTATAGAGAAACGGGGTGTTGTGGGCGAAAGTCAGGGGGCCCCATTGGAAGACGTCATCGTCGCGCTGCATCTCGATGACGGACCGGTAGGTGGAGCTGAGCTCCCAATCCTCTTCCGGCCACGGCCGGCCATCCTCGAAGATGAACCAGGGCCGGTATCGTGCCCCCGCCACCTCCTGCTCGAGGTCCGCCATGGCCTGGAGGTAGTCGTCGTCGTGCCGCAGAACCTGCGCGGCCGCGTCCCACCACTTGAAGTCCTGCGCCCCGTCCACGCGGACACCGTCCGCTCCGAAATCGACCTTGCGCCGCTGCATCTCGAGCAGGATCGCGCGCACGGTGGGGTTCTGGTAGTCGAGGTTTTGCCCATACATGTTGGGCCCTGCGAAGTAGTGCCCATTGAGCGCCCTCAGGCCCTGGTTGTCCGAATGGCCGAACACTACGTCGAAGATCAGCGTCTTGGGCTTTGACGGAAAGGTGTGGAGCGTCGCCGCGAGGTCCACGAGCTCGTCTGGCCGACCGGACTCGAGAAGCACCGGGTTCACGGTGGCCATGCCGGAAATGACGACGTCATATCCCCAGTTCGTCGTGTTCGGACGCAGGAGCGAGACGGTGACCTTCGTGTCCTCCGCGTGATCCTCCTGCCAGAAGTCAGGGCCGGTCTCATAGACGGTCGTGGGCTCCACGGGCAGGAGCTGCACTGCATCGTATCCTAGGAAAAGCTGATCGGCGGGCTCGAGCGGGAGATCGCGCGCGACGCGCTCGGCGAGGCGCTCGTAGTGCCGATTGAGCGCGGCAAGCGTGCCGCCTGCCGTGGCTGTGGGAACGTGGACCTGCAGGATGTTCGTCGGCGGGCCGAACTTGTGCGTTCCTTCGCCCTTGAGCGCCGCCCAGTACTCGGCATCGCCCCGCGCGGCCTGCATGGCGGCCACGTCATAGAGCTCCGCCGGGGCCATGGCACCAAAGGGCAGAGACATGGCGAGAGGATCGAGGATGCGATGCCAGGTGTCCTCGGCATCCCGCCATGTGAGCGCGTAGAAATCACCGATCTCCTCGCGCGTGCCTGCGCGGAGCCCCTTTGCCGCCGAAAAGCAGAACGCCTCATCGCGGATGACAGGAACGAAGGTCCGCTCGAAGCTCACCTCTTGATGCGCGCGGGTCAGGTCGAGCGGTGCGCTCGGTCTCAGGACTTCAAGGAAGATGTCCCCGGACGGCACGCGCAGGTCGAGAAGTTCCGGTGTCCAGAAGCCGAAGACGGCGGTGTCGCCTTCAATGCGTGCCCCAAGCCGCCTCGCGATCGTGCGCCCTGCCTCAAAGCTCGTCTCGGAGGTGGTGAGGGCGTCGCGTGCAGCGGAGGCCTCCGCCAGGGCTGCATCTTCGACGAAGCTGATCGTGTCCTCAAAGCTCATCGGGTCTTCCTTTCGGTGTCCTGCTGTGTCGTGCCGGGCGAAATTGCGCCTTTCCTCGCGAGGCACGCGGCGAGCGTCAACCGGAATGGACCAGAAAAATCGCCGAAAGGGGCGGGAGGTAGACCTCCGCCGAGGCGGGTTGGCCGTGCATGCCATGCCCGTGCGCCGTGACCGCGCCCATGTTGCCGCGCCCGTGCCCGCCATAGATGTCGGCATCGGTGTTCAATGCCTCGCGCCAGGTACCCTCCGCAGAAAGACCGACTTTGTAGCTGGAATGCTCCTTCGCGTGGAAGTTGCAAAGGACGGCCACATCGCCCCCGCCGTCGCCCGAACGCCGGAGCCACGAATAGACGCAGTTTTGCGTGTCATCGGCGTTGATCCACTGGAAGCCGGACGGATCGGCATCCTTGGCATAGAGCGCGGGCTCACCGCGGTAGAGCGTATTGAGATCGCGCACCAACCGTTGGACACCGGCATGGGCCTGCGTCTCGAGCGCTGCCCAATCGAGCGTGCCGGCGTGATCCCATTCGCTCACCTGACCGAATTCCTGCCCCATGAAGAGAAGCTTCTTGCCGGGGTGCCCCCACATGAAGCCGAGATAGGCGCGTAGGTTGGCAAAGCGCTCCTCGCCCGCGCCCGGCATCCGGCCGAGAAGCGAGCCTTTGCCATGGACCACCTCGTCATGACTGATGGGCAGGACAAACCTCTCCGAGAAGGCGTAGGTCAATCCGAAGGTCATCTGGTGGTGGTGGGACGCTCTCTCGCGCGGGTCCACCTTGATGTATTCGAGGGTGTCGTGCATCCACCCCATATTCCATTTGAAGCCGAAGCCGAGCCCTCCCCCGCTGACGGGCGTCGTGGTGCCCGGAAAGGACGTGCTTTCCTCCGCCATTGTCATGATGCCGGGATGGCTGTGGTAGGTGCTGGCGTTCATCTCGCGGAGCATGGCGATCGCCTCGTAGTTCTCGCGCCCGCCGTCCGTGTTGGGGATCCACGCATCCGGCGCGCGGGAATAGTCCCGGTAGAGCATGGAGGCCACGGCATCCACGCGGAGCCCGTCGACATGAAACTCCTGAAGCCAGTAATGCGCGTTCTCAATCAGGAAATTCGCGACCTCGGGCCGACCGTAATCGTAGATGAAGGTGTTCCAGTCCTGGTGAAAGCCCTCGCGCGGGTCGGCGTATTCGTAGAGCGCGCTCCCGTCGAACTGGCCGAGGCCATGGTCGTCCGTCGGAAAGTGACCGGGGACCCAGTCGAGGATGACCCCGATCTCCTTCCGATGCGCGGCGTCGATGAGATCCCGGAACTCATGTGGCGGTCCGTGGCGCACGGTCGGGGCGAAGAGGCCGACGGGCTGGTAGCCCCATGACCCATCGAACGGGTGCTCGCTCATGGGCATGAGCTCGATATGGGTGAAGCCCATATCCGCGGCATAGGCGACGAGATCTTCAGCCGCCTCGCGGTACGAGATGGGGCGCCCGTCTGACGCGCGCTGCCAGGAGGCGAGGTGAACCTCGTAGATGGAGATGGGCTGCGTCGCGTCATTGCGTGTGTGGCGTCGCGACATCCACTCCTCGTCGCGCCATCCATACCCGGAGAGATCGCGGACGATGGACGCGTTCTCGGGCGGGTGCTCGGAGCCGAAACCCACGGGGTCGGCCTTCAGAGGCTGAAGCACACCGTCCTTGCCGAGGATCTCGTACTTGTAAGCCTCGCCTTCCCTGAGACCGGGAATGAAGATCTCCCAGAGGCCCGTACCCCCGCAGCGGCGCATCATGTGCCGCCGACCGTCCCAACCGTTGAACCCGCCGACTGCCGAGACGCGGCGTGCATTGGGCGCCCAGACCGCGAAATGGACGCCGCCCGCGCCTTCCCGCTGCATGGGATGAGCGCCCAATCGGCGCCAGAGGGGATCTTTACCGTCGCGCGAGGAGACGTCTGCGGCCGCCGCGCCGAGGACCGCGCCAAACCGGTAGGGGTCATCGTATTCCCAGGAATGCCCGTCCTCCGACGTGGCTTTGAGCCTGTAATCCTCAGCGCTTGGTATTTCTCCGGTAAAGACCCCGGGGGCATCTGGCACGGGCTGAAGCTTCACCTCGCCTGTCCGGGTGGTGATGGCGCTGACGGCTGCGGCGTCGGGCAGGTACACCACGAGATGGTACCCGCCATCTGGCAGACGGTGGGGACCAAGCACTGAGAAGGGGTCGTCCAGCTCTCCGGTGAGCAAGCGCTCGAGATCGTGTTGGTCTATGTCGGGGAGGCGCAGGATCGATCGTTTAGTCATCCCCGGACGGTAGCGCCTCCCGCCACCGCTGCAACCGACGAGGGCCGATGCGACGGAGCGAGGCGTTCAGCGCAGGGGCGCCTCCGGTGCGCCGCGGCGGGCGAAAAGGTCACCGGAAGGTGCCGAGCTCTCCTGCCGGGAGAGCCAGTCCCGCGCGGCCTCTGCATCTCGCCAGCCCTCCCAGAGGAACCTGCCGGTTTCCCCGCTCACCACGTTGAAGGCGTCGTTGCCCATGGCTCTGAGCCTCTCGACCAGGCCGAGAGCGAGGGCTGGATAGGCCGGAAGATATTCGACCGAGATAATATCCACGGGCGCCGAGAGGCCGCCGAGCACCTCTTCCTCATGTCCTTCGACGTCGATCTTGATGTAGCGGGGCGATCCGTATCGCGCGATGAGCGCGTCGAGGGTCGTGACGCGCACGGCCTGCCGTCTATCCCAGCGCACGTGCTCGAAGCCGGTTGCCTGCGGTGCCTCCTCTACGAAGTCGGAGGCGAGGGAGGAAACCGTCGGGTGCCGGGATGAGACGGCCATGTCGGCCTCTCCGGCTGCGCGGCCCACGGCCATGTCGAGCACGGTGACGTCTCTCGGCATGGTCCGCGCGAGAAAGGTCGAGAACGGGCGCTGCGGCTCCAGCGCCACCACCTTTGCCCCCGCAGCCCGCATGGCGCGCGCCCGCGTACCCACATGGGCCCCAACATCGAAGGCGAGGTCTCCGGGACGGAGCAATCCTCTGTAGAAGCGCGCCCAACGGCGTATGGCGGCCGGATTGTGATAGATCACAAGGGATCGGAGAAGACCCTGGGCCGAGATTAGCTGCTGCCTCACGTCAGGTGCGCAGATGCGCGTGAGGATCTGCCTCACTCGGCCGCGTCATAGTGCGCCTCGGGAGCATCATCGTACGCATCGTTGATCTCGGCGCTTCGAGAGAAGACGACGATCAATCCCGGCAGGCTCGCCACGAGAATGACCGCGCCGAAGACGACGCTTGCACTCACACCCGCCGCCGCGCTCGCGCCGATGAGGGGGAAGACCGCGGCCGCGGCCCCCTCCCGGTATCCCCAGCCCGCGACGGAGAACGGGATCAGCATGGCGGCCAGAATCAGCGGGACCGCGTAGAGCACGTCCGGGAAGCCCATGACCGCCCCGGTCGCGCGGGCGGCAAATGCAAAGGCTGCGAGGTTGGCCGCCACGATGAGGACGCTGAGAATGACCTGCGGGGCGGCGGCGGAGCGATGGAGCCAGCTCACCCGCATGGCCGAGAGAAAGCGGCGCACGATCCCTGGTAGCAAGCGCGCGCGCAAAGGCCCGCGTGCTAGCCTTAGAAGGAGCAGGGTGACGACGAGCGCGATGGAGGCGATCAGTGCGATGTTCTGGAGCGCCGGCTGTCCCGAAAGGAAGAGACCGAGGAGAAGCGCGGCGCCCAGGGCGATCTGACCTGCCAACCGTTCGATGATGACGGATTGCGCCGCGCGCTCGAGCCCCGCTGCGCCCTTTGTCCTCACAGCGCGAAGAGCGTCACCGAGCACGCCGCCCGGAACCGTGCTGTTCACGAGGCTGGAGAGGTAATATTCCGAAATCGCGGCCCCGGGCCTGATATCGGTGCCGAGCCGAGCCGCTGTCAGACGCCAGCGATAGGAGCAGAGGACCATCTGCGCCGAGCATGCCACGAGGGACGCCAGAACCCACCCGGGATGCGCGCCAGCGAGGCGGGCCAGTACGTCACCGGCGCCGACGCTCCACACGACGAAGGCGATGAGCACCACCGGCACGACGACGTGCAAAGCGCGGTAGGCGAAAGCTTTGACACCACGCGGGCTTTGGCCTTTGATGTTAGAGAAGCGCATCGATTGGAAATCGGTCTTCCTATAGGTCTTTCAAGTCATTGTGCATGTCACCAACGCGCCCGAAGCGCAGCACGAGGCTGCCGGATCGGTGCGCGAGGAAGCGCGTATGGCTGAACTCTCACTCGTTGATTTGCACAAGTCTTACGCAGACGGCAACGTCGCGCTGCACAACGTGTCCCTCGATATAGCCGACCGCGAGTTCGTCGTCATCGTCGGTCCCTCGGGCTGCGGGAAATCGACCACGCTCCGGCTCATCGCCGGGATCGAGGAAGAGACGGGCGGCGACATCCTCATCGGCGGAGAGCGGGTCAACCATCTGGCCCCGGGCGCGCGCGACGTCGCGATGGTCTTTCAGGACTACGCGCTCTACCCACACATGGACGTGGCGCGGAATATCGGCTTCGGCCTCCGGCGTCGGGGGCTGCCCAAGCACGAGGTGGCGCGGCGGGTTCGAGACGTGGCCGACATGCTCGAGATCGGGTCACTCCTCAAGCGGCGTCCTGCCAAGCTCTCGGGCGGACAACGGCAACGCGTCGCCATGGGCCGCGCGATGGTCCGCAGGCCGAAGGTCTTTCTCTTCGACGAGCCGCTCTCCAATCTCGACGCCCGGCTGAGAGTATCCATGCGTGCGGAAATGCGGCGGCTTCAATCCCAGCTGCCCACCACAACGGTCTACGTCACCCATGACCAAACCGAGGCGATGACCATGGCGGACCGCGTCGTGGTCATGAACGAGGGGCGCGTGGAGCAGACGGGCCCGCCCATGGAGATATACCGGTTCCCGGCGAATACCTTCGTGGCCCGCTTCATTGGCTCGCCCGCGATGAACCTGATCGCAGCGCGCCTGAGCGAGGACGGCGTGACCTTCGATGCCGGCGCAACGCTTGCCCTCAGGGACGGCCTGCGAGGCGGCAGGCCCGGGCAGCCCGTCCTCCTCGGGCTTCGGCCCGAAGCCGTGAGCCTTTCGACGGGTGATGACGGCTATTCGGCGCGCGTTGAAGCGGTTGAGCCCATCGGGCAGGAGATCATCGTCGAGCTTTCGCTGCCCGGGGCAGGGCGGCTCTGGAGCCGACTTCCCCCGGAGACCGAGCTTCGCGTCGGATCGCAGGCGAACGTCACCTTCGATGCCCGACAGGCCCATGTCTTTGACCAGACGACCGGCGAGGCTCTCGCCACGGCGTGCTGATCCCGCAGTTTCATCCCCACCATTTAGAAAGGTGTCCCATGACCTATCGTTTCCTCCGCATCCTCGGCGCTGTCGGCGCCGCCTGTGCCCTCGGGCTTCCCACGAGCCTCGCGGCGCAGGATTTAATCACCCGGGACCGGGTCGGCCTGCCCGATGCGCCCAACACGATGACCTTCCGATTGACGGCCTTCGATCTCTATTCCTCGGATCCTGCCACGCGGGAGGCCTTCGAGGCGCTCTTTACCGACTTCATCGAGGCGCGACCGGACTGGAAAATCGAGACGCAGATCGTCACCGACAACATCGGACAGGAGCAAGCGCGCCTGCTCGAGCAGACCCGGGCCGGGCGGGGGCCCGATTGCGCGATGGTGGACAGCTCCCAACTCGCGCTCTTCAAGAGCGCTGACGTGCTCAAGCCCATGAATTCACATTGGAGCAGCGCGGAGATCGACGACCTCTTTCCCTTTGTCCGAGAGGCTGTGACCAACGAGGCGGGGGATCTTCTGGCGTGGTGGTGGTTCACCGATCTGCGCGTGCTCTACCGTGACACGCGCCTCGTCCCCGATGCTCCCGAGACATGGGAAGACCTGGAGAGCGCCGCGCTTGCCACCGTCGAGGCCGGAAGGGAAGGGCTGCTCTTCAATGGTGGCCGTTGGGAAGGCACGACCTTTGACTGGCTCGCGCATTTTTGGGCGCAGGGCGGGCGTCTCGTCGATGACGCGGGCCGTCCCGTCTTTGCCGAGGGGGAGAACCGCGAAAAGTTCCTCGCGGCCATAGGCTTCTACAAGGGGCTCGTGGATGCCAGTGCGGCGCCGCCGCGGGTCACCTCCATCGTCAACTACGATGAGTTCAACGCCGCCGCCGCCGCGGGGACAGCCGGTCTCTTCATTGGGGGCAATTGGCAGTACGGGCAATTGCGCGGCACCCTTCCGGAGGCGGATTTCGCAGCCTGGGCCGTGTCGGCCATTCCCGGGCCGACGGCGGATCAGCGCGCCACCGGCACGGGAGGCTGGACGATCGCCGCGCTCTCCGACGATGCCGAGGCCGTGCGGATCTGCGCAGAAATGGTCCGCGAGATCTATTCCGGCCAAAGCAACGCGATCCAGGGCCTCCTGCCCACGTCAGCCGCGCAATACGACGCGTTCGATGTCTTTGAAGGGCCCGAATACGACGTGTTCTCGGAGGCGCTCGTCGATGGGCAGGCGCGGCCCGGCGTGCCGATCTATCCCGAGCTGTCGAACGCCATCCAGATCCTGATGGGGGATGTCCTCTCGGGCGCGGCCACGCCCGAGGAAGCGCTCGACGCCGCCGATGAGGCCGTGCAGGCGGCCTTCGAGCGCCTCTAGGCCCAAGCGTGCCGCACCAAGAAAGCGCCGGGCGGGCCCATGCGAGGGCCCGCCGCTCCGTCTGGCCATGGTTGGCGCCCGCCCTTCTTTTGCTCGGCGCGTTCTATCTCGTCCCGATCCTCGATGTCCTCCGGCTCGCTTTCGGCGATGCCACGCTCCTGCGCCCGGCGACGCGGTATGGCATGGAGGGCGTCTCGGAGGTTCTCACGCAGCCTGCTCTGCCGGGCGTTCTCTGGGTGACGGCGCTCTTCACCGCCGCGAGTGTGCTGGGCATCCTCGGGCTCGGTCTCCTGATCGCGCTCCTCGTCGTGAGAGGCGAAAGACGGCGGCTCCCCGGCATGGGGCTTCTTCGGACGGTGGTGCTCACCGCCTGGGTGGTGCCGGGCATCGCCAACGGGCTCATCTGGCAGATGCTCTTTTCCGAGGCGCCTTTTGGCGCGCTCAACTCCACCATCGCGCTCGTCGGGATTTCGCCGGTCCGGTGGCTTTCGGATCCCACGAACGCCATGATCTCCGCCGTCATCGCCAATGTGTGGCAAGGGACGGCCTTCGCCATGATCGTCTTCTACGCGGCGCGGAAAGGCCTCTCGCCGGACCTCTATTCCGCGGCGGCCATTGACGGCGCGGGCCCCACCGCACGCTTCGTCTTTATCACGCTGCCCCAGATGCGGCCCGCGATCCTTGTCTCGACGGTCCTCGTGACGATCCAGACGCTCAACACCTTCGATGTCATCCTCGCGCTGACGGGTGGCGGCCCGGGGCGGTCCACGGAGGTGCTATCGCTCTTCACGTTCAACACCGTCTTTTTCAACTTCGATCTCTCTGGCGGGTCCGTTCTGGCGGTCATCCTCGTTCTGATCGCGCTTCTGCTCACGGTTCTCTACATCCGGCTTCTCGTCGACCGGGAGGACCGAAGCTCATGACCCGGTGGTCCTCAGAGCGGATCGGAGACATCGCGACCTATGTCGTCGCGCTGCTTCTCTTTGTGCTCTTCGCGGCGCCGCTACTCTGGCTCTTGTCGCTGGCCATTCGAACCCCGGCAGAGATCTTCCTCGGCGCGTCGCGCTTCATTCCGGAGGACCCGACGCTCGCCAACTTCGAACAGATCCTCACGGACCGGACCTTTGGTCTTTACCTTTGGAACGGGATCAAGCTCTGCGCCCTCGGGGCGCTGGGCGCGCTCATCACGGCCATTCCAGCCGCTTACGTCTTCTCGCGGCGGCAGTTTCGGGGCGCGTCCATCCTGATGCTCGGGATCCTCACGGTGCAGATGGTCTCACCGCTCGTCCTCCTCATCCCGCTTTATCGGTACATGGAGAGACTGGGCCTTCTCGAGACGCACGCCGCCGCAGCCGGGGTCTACATGGCGCTGGGCGTGCCGCTCTCGGTGTGGATGCTGAAGGCAAGCTTTGATGCCATTCCACGCTCCCTTGAGGACGCGGCAGCGATCGATGGATGCTCGGCACCGGCAGTTCTCTTCTTCGTGACGATGCCTTTGGCCGCGCCGGGCATGGCCTCGGCCTTCATTCTCAACATGCTCATGGGCTGGTCGCAGTTTCTCGTGCCATTCATCCTGCTCTCGCAGGATCGGCTGCAACCCATCTCCGTCGCCATCTTCAACTTCGCGGGATCGACGAGCGCCTCTACGACGCAGCTTCTCGCCGCCGCCTGCGTCATCACGGTGCTGCCCGCCATAGCGGCATTCCTTGCGCTTCAGCGCCTCATCGTCGGCGCGATCATGGCCGGGGCGGTCAAGGGCTGAGGGAGCTGAAAGCCTGGAGAAACCGGTTTCTGAAGGCGTCCATCCTGACCGCTTGGGTCGCTTGAGAAGGGCGCATACCGTCCACCCAGCCCCACGATGCGAAGCGCTCGACGAGGTGCGCCGGCCCGATAACATGGACGGGCACGTTGAAACTATCATCCTCTGACACGAAGGCTGCGGGCTGGTGATCGCCCAAGAGGACGATGAGCGGCTCGGCGTCGGCCAGACGTGCCACGTAGCTTCCGGCCGTCCTGAGGCTGTAATCCACGGCCTTTCGAAACTGCGCCCTGACGCGATCTCTGTCCCGCCAGACCACGTCGGGCGCATCGCCCTCAGCGGCCATGGCGTTGAACGCGAGCCCGTCTCCGACGTCCTCCCACGCGATGAGGCGTGGCACCGGCGTCCAGGGTGCATGGGATGAGATGAGGGCCACCTGCGCGAAGACGGGCGATCTGTCCACGCCCGGCGCGCCGGGCAGCACCAGCCTGTCTAACGCGGCAAGGGTGAACTGGTCGGGCATGGTCACCCAGTTGAAAGGGCGCCCTTCATAGCCGAGATCTGCCGCGGCAAGGACCCGATCAAACCCCATGAAGCCTGCCTCCGGCCAATCCATCGTGATGGCAGGCATCACGGCGACCGTCTCGAAGGCGTTCTCGGATGCGAGGTGGAAAAGCGATTTTCGCCCGCTCACCAACGCCGCGCCGTAGGTCCGCTGGTCCGGTGACCAGAGGCCCGTGGCGAGCGTTGTGTGCGTGAGCCAGCTTTGACCACCGATCATAGGCGCCTCGAGCCACCCCGAGCGCATGGAGAGGCCGCGCGCGGCCAACTCGGCCTCGATGGCATCGAGCGTGTCGAGATGGAGGGGGGCGTAGCGGGGGTTCGTGAGGCTCGATGCACCGTAGCTTTCCACGTAGAGAAAGAGGACGTCTCTCGCGCCGATCTCGTCCAGGAGCGGGGTCGCGTCTGCAAAGGGGTCCGTCGAAGCGGCTTCTTTGAAGTCACTGAGCCGGCGCGCCGTCTGGCCGAGCATCTCCGCCCGTTCGACGGCCACGCGCGCCGTGAAGGCCGCCCCGGGCGCTTCAAATGGCAGTTGCCACTTCCGCATGGCATCGCCGATCTCGGCGACGGCGAGAAGGAGAGCAGGAAAGAGGGCAATCGCCGTCAGTCGTCTGGGGGCTTGAGGAAGCTCGACCTTCGACCATCGCGTCGCCGCCCACCACAGGGCGAGCGCAAGCGCCGACAAGAGCGCTAGCGCCCCGATGACGGCACCGAGCGCGCGTGCCGTGCCGATTGCACCGGATCCCAGATTCCACGCTGCCGGGATGAGATGCAGGTCAACGAGCGGATTGAACCCGCGATTGTAGGCGGAGAACACCGCGAAATCGGCGAGCTTGGTCAGGGTCAGAAGCGTGAGGGAGATGACGATGACACCGCGGATCAGAACTGCTCCGCGCCCCGTCACACCCACGACGGCGAGCGCGCCGAGGATCACCGGAAGCTCGAGCGGGAAGACCAGCAGGATATCCCATGCGAGCGCTTCGGGATGGTTCGGTGCCGCCAGAACGAGATAGAAGAGCAGCGCGCTGGCCGCCAATGACATCAAGCTGGGGTAAGACTGCGTGCCGCTGCCGTGGAGGGCCGTGGTCATTCGGGGCGTGAGAGCAGGTGGCGAATGTCCTGCATGAACGACCACGCCAAGGCCACGGCGGCAATGCCCGCGGCGCCTGTCTTGAGCCACAGCGGCAGGACCGGAATGAGCAACGCCACGAGCGTCCCGACCTGGATAACGCACACGACCTTCCGGCTCATGCGCTCGGGCAGGTCGCCCGTAAGCCGCGGCCAGATGGTGCCGGCCAAAACGAAGAGGTAGCGGGGCAGGCCGAGCGCCAGGACCCAGAGCCCTGCTTGCCCCGTATTCCAGGCTAGGAGCGCAAGAACGAGCGCAAAGAGCGTATCCACCTCCATGTCGAACCGCGCCCCGAAGCCAGAAGTGAGCCGCGCATGACGCGCCGCGGCTCCGTCCACCCCGTCGAGAATGAGGGCGAATGCGGCCATGGCAAACGCGGCCCAGAGGACAGGCTGAGACACGGCGGATCCCGAGAAGAGCAGGGAGGCGAGGACGGCGGTCAGGGCCAACCGAAAGACGGTAATCACATTGCACAGACCGAGCGATCTATGGGGATACGTGCGGAGCATCACGATGCCAGCCACCCCGGCGCCCACCGTGAACAGCAGGGTGGCCACAAGGGCGCCCGTCTCGCTGCTCAGCCGCAGACCCATCGCCGCCACGAACACGGCGCAGACAAGGCTCGCGATGAGAAAATCGCGCAACACCGGATGCAACGGCGAGAGCGCTGTATCGCGGGCGAAAGGCTGATAGACTTGGCTCAGGAAGCTTCTCATCATTTCGCAGCTAAGCGAGGCCCCTGCGCCGTCAAGCAGATCGATTGAACCACGCGGCCCTCATTCTAATTCAAATTCCAAAGCAGGAGCTTTCATTCATGGCTCAAACATCAACGCAAAGATACGGCTATCCCACGGCCTCTCGTTGGCTCCATTGGCTGACCGCGCTCGTTGTCCTCGCGACGATCCCCGTCGGCGTGATCATGACGACGGAAGGGCTGCCCCGCACCGTGCAGAACACCCTCTTCATTTTCCACAAGAACGTGGGGGTCATCATTTTTCTCCTCGTGGCGGCGCGCCTCCTCATTCGAAGCGCGACGCGCACAGAACCGCTGCCCGCGGAGACACCGGCCTGGCAGAAGACCGCGGCCTCGGTGAGCCACGCGGCGCTCTATGTCCTGCTCCTTGTCATGGCGATCTCAGGCTATGTCCGCGTGGCCGCGGGCGGCTTTCCGATCGAGTCCCTCGATGCGCTGGGCATCCCGAAGCTCGTCCCGCGCTCTGATCCGCTGGCTGATACGGCGCAATGGATCCACTCCTCGGCGCGCTTCATCCTGGCGGCGTTCATCTTTCTTCACATCGGTGCGGCCCTGCAGCACGGCCTGATCAAGCGCGACGGCGTTTTCACGCGGATGTGGCCACTGAACGCGCCCCGCCCATGAGCGCACCGGACGCCTCGCTCCCTGAAGGTGACCTCAGCCCGGTCCGCACGGTCAGGCCTGTTCTGCGAACGGCACGCCGTCGCATTCCGGTGCCCGCGCGGTTTTGGGTCTTTGCGGCGATAACCTTGGCGTTTTCGGTTCCCCTCGTGATCGGGCTCGCTGCCGTGCTCGCGCCGCTCGAAGCGATTGATGTCCTTTTGGTGTCTCTCTTTGCGCTCAATACGCTCTGGGTCTCGGCAGCTGCTGCCACGGCGATCCTCGGCACGATGGTGATAGAACAAGAGAAGATCGCGCCACGCCCCACAAGCGCGGGGCCGCGTGAACGGACGGCTGTCCTCTTCCTCATCTGCGGCGAGGACCCTGCGGCCGTCGCCCGCAGCATCGAGGCGCTCACCGCCGATCTTGCGCGAGACGAGACCTCAGGGGACACCGATCTCTGGCTGTTGTCCGATACGGGGCCTGCGGCCGCGAAGCGCGAAGAGCAGGCCATTGAACCGCTGCTCGCCGCGGGCCTGCTCAGGTACCGCCGCCGCGTGCAGAACCTGAGGCGCAAGCCGGGGAACCTCGCCGATTGGGTGCAAGAGCACAGCCATGCCTATCAAAGCATGTTGGTCATGGACGCGGACAGCGGCATGACGGCGGCGCGACTGAAAGACCTTCGACTGGCTATGGAGGCCGATCCCCGCCTGGGCCTCGTCCAGAGCGGGATCAGCCTGCGCCCGGGCGGGTCGCGCTTCACGCGCCTCCAGCGCCTCTCCACGCGGCTCGCCGGGCCCGCCTTTATCCGTGGGCTCGGCGCCTGGGCAGGGCAGGCCGGGAATTACTGGGGGCACAATGCGCTCATCCGTGTCGCCGCCTTCCGGACGGCCATGGATCTGCCAGCACTCAACGGCCCCGCGCCCTATGGCGGGGATTTTCTGAGCCACGATTTCATCGAGGCGGCCTGGCTCGTGCGGGCGGGCTGGAAGGTCGAGATTTCGCCGGACATGCGCGGCAGCTTCGAAGACGGCTCCGACCGCCTCGAAACATTCCACCGGAGAGACCGGCGCTGGTGTCAGGGCAATCTGCAGCACATCCGGGCGTTGCTGACCCGTGGCCTCCATCCCTTGAGCCGCCTCCACCTTGCTTTCGGCATCCAAAGCTACCTCTCATCCCCGATTTGGCTCATCGTCATTCTGCTCTTCTTGCTTGCGGGTATGGCCCCGGGGGCCGTGCCGATCCTGTCGGGTGCTCTGGCCCTGCTCCTCGTGCCGAAGATCACCGCGATGATCGGCTTCCTGCGCAGGACGCGCCGCAGGAGCCGGCGCCGCGTCTTTCTCCGTGCGAGCATGGCCGAGCTTCTATTGAGCACGCTCGTGTCGCCACTTGTCATGGTCAGGCAAAGCCTTGCCGTCTGTGCAGTCATCCTTGGCCGGGATTGCGGTTGGAAGGGCCCACGGCGTGTTGCGCGCCCGGCATTTCCGGACGGGTCGGTCGAATGTGCCGCGGGGCTGGCCCTAGTGGCTTTGGCCGCTCTTGGTGGTGAAACGGCCTACCAGGCCTTGTGGCTAACCCTCATCTGCGGTCCGCTGATCGGTGCGCCGTGGCTTTATCCGTGGCTGGACCGGGATCCTGCTCGCTGATGCGCCGCCGCACGTTTCTTGCAGGAGCATTGGCCTCGGGGGCGTTGCCCATCGGCGGGTGGGCGTCTGAGGCCCCAGAGAGCCTTGCAATCATCGCCGAACGGATGTCGAGGGCCCCGCATCGCGACCCCTCCATGCGTCTCGCGCCGCCCTTTGACGCCCTTACATACGACAGCTTTCGGGCCATCCGACCACGAGAGGGCGGTGCCGCAGGCATCCCCCTCGGAAGCGGCTACAGCGCCGACCTCCTGCCGCCGGGCTTCTATTTCAGGGACAAGGTGGACATCGAGATCGCGCAGGGCGGCGGGCTTCAGGCTGTCGGGTTTGACCCGGGCCTTTTCTCCTACGGGGCCCGCTACTTCGACGGAACCCCAGCGCTTTCTGACGAAGAGCGCGGCGAAATGGGCTTTTCGGGGCTGAGGCTGCGCGCGCCCTATCGCACACCGGGTATTTCCGATGAGTTCTTCGTCACGCAAGGCGCCAGCTACTTTCGCGCTGTGTCCCGAGACACGCTTTACGGTCTGTCCTGCCGGGCCTTGGCGATCGGGACAGGAGGAAACGGTCCAGAGGAATTCCCGCTGTTCACCCGGCTGCGGCTCGGCGAAGCCTCGGGCGGAGCCGCGCGGCTCGATGCGCTGATTGAAAGCCCCTCGGTCACCGGGGCCGCGGAGCTCAGGATCGCACCGGGAGAGCCAACCATCGTGGATGTCGATCTGGTGTTGTTTCCGCGCGTGACGATCCTAGACGTCGGTCTTGCACCACTGACCTCGATGTACCTGAAGGGCCCGCTCCGGGCCGCGGTCTCGGATGATTTCCGTCCGCGTGTCCATGACAGCGACGCGCTGGAGATCGTTAACGGAGCGGGGGAACGCCTTTGGCGGCCCCTGTCCAATCCGGCAGCGCTTCAGACGTCGAGCTTTGTCGACGACGGGCCGTCGGGATTTGGCCTCGTGCAATCCCCCCGGAGTTTTGCCGCGTTCGAGGACCCAGAAGCCGCCTACCATCGCCGGCCCTCTGCCTGGGTTGAGCCACGGGGCGACTGGGGCGCGGGCCAAGTGATGCTGGTGGAGATCCCCACGGACGACGAGTTCTTCGACAATATCGTTGCCTTCTGGCGGCCTGATGCACCGCTCGCGGCGGGCGAGACCTATCGCTTCTCCTACCGCGTTCACATCGGAGCGCAGCCCATGCCGCGCGCGGAAGGGGGAATCCGCATCGTGCAAAGCCGTTCCGGGCTGGTCCATGACCGCCCTGGTCGGCTGCAATACGTCGTGGATTTCGAAGGCCCGGGCGCGGAGACGCTCACCCCATTTCTACAGGCCTCTGCCGGTGATGTTCACGGCGTGTCGGCCTACCAGATCCCGGATCGGGGCCACCTGCGCGTGGGGTTCCAATTCGAGCCGGGCCTGGCACCGGTCGCGGAGCTTCGGCTCGTCCTGCGCGATCAGGGGCAAAGCCCGAAATCGCCGGTTTGGCTGCATCGGTGGACACCGGGCCGGGATGGGGGGCCCTAGGCGATCTCGATGCGGGCGAAGAGCGGCAGGTGGTCCGAGGCAACCCTCATGTCGTCCTGCCGGATCACCGCGGCCTCCAGTACCCGGGCCCCGTCCGCGGTAAGCGCCCCATCGAGCGGCAAAAGGGGGAAGGCCGCGGGGAAGCTCCGCCGTGGCGGGCCAGCGAATGCGCGCCCCGCCACGCGACCCGAGAACGCCAGACCGCGCCACGGCCGCCATTCATTGAGGTCACCGATCAGGAGAGTGGGGAGCCCTTCGCGTCGATCGAGGTGCTGACCAATGGCGCGCATCTGCGCCACCCGCAGCACCTGGGCCAGCGAGAGATGGGTCGCCACGACCCGGAAGCCGCGATCAGCCCCCTCGCATGTCAGGACCACCGCGCCGCGCGGGTAGTGACCGGGTAGGTCCAACAGCGCGCCGTCGATGAGCCTCACCCGCTCGGAATGGAGGACGATCGTCCCGAGAAAGCCGTCACTTTCTGCGCCCCAGCGCAGGGTTGGAGAATGGTGCGCGGAGAGAAGCCCCGTGTCTTTCTCCAGTCGCTCGATATCCATGAGCGAGCGGTACGGGCGCTGCTCGCCATCTGCTTCCGTCAGGACGAGGAGATCGATGTCGCGCGTCCGGAGGAGGCCCGTGAGCGCGGTCTGGGTCCGGTCCGCATTGACTGTACCGTCTCGCCCGCGGCATCGGTGCACGTTCCAGGTCAGGCAATTGAGATGCAGCATGGGGCGAGCACAGATCACATTCCTCGCGGCCGCACCAGTTGGGGCGCGCGTGGATCGGGCGTCAGGTCGCCAGCTCCTCGATGACACGTACGGCCAGGCTCACGTCTTCTTCCGTCGTGTGGAATTGCCCCACCTGGAAACGGATAACCTTGCGGCCGCGAAACGCGCCCTGCGTGAGGTAGATGCGACCGTCATTGTTGATCCGGTCCACCAACTCCTGCTGGGCGTCGTCGTCGCCGTCTCGGCGGAAGGTGAAGATCGAGAGCTGAGGCTCGGTGATGATCTCGAACCCGCCACGCCGGAGCGCGTCGCACGCCATACGCGCCCAGAGGCAGTGGTTGCGCATCCGCTGCCGCAGGTCCTCGAGGCCGTAGGAGCGAAGCAGGAACCACAGCTTGAGCGCGCGGAAGCGACGCCCGAGCGGGATCGTCCATTCGCTGTAATTCGTCACCGACGCCGACGTCTTGAGGTATTCGGGCTCGATCTTGAGCGTGTTCAATTGAGGCACCGGATCGCGCAGGAATTGCAAGGAGCAGTCAAACTGTGCGCCGAGCCATTTATGGGGGTTCATCACCACGCTGTCGAAGCGCTCCGCGCCGCGCCAGATTGGCTCTCTCAGGTCGTCCGCGATCATCGCGGAGCCGGCCCATGCGGCGTCCAGATGGGTGTAGAGGTCTTCCTTCGCGGCCAGGGTGGCGATGGCGGGAAGGTCATCGCAGGCCCCGATGCCGGTGCCGCCGGTGATGGCGATGATGCCCGCGGGGATATGGCCCTGGTCGCGATCGGCGGAAATCGCAGCGGCGAGCGCCTCGGTATCCATCGCGTAAGTGGGGCCTTTGGTCGGGATCTTGACGAGGTTGGCCTGCCCGATGCCGGCGACCCACACCGCGCGATCGATGGAGCTGTGGCATTCCTCCGAGCAGTAGATGCGGAGAGCGCCTTTCTGGCTCAGTCCATCGCGATTGCCCGTATAGCCGGTCGCGCGTTCCCGCATGGTGAGGACCGCGGAGAGCGTCGCGGAGGACGCGCTGTCCTGGATCACGCCCGTCATGCCGTCGAGCCCCAGCGCCTGTGCCATCCAGTCGACCATCCGCCCCTCGAGCTCCGTGGCCGCGGGCGAGGTTTGCCAGAGCATGCACTGCGCCGCCATGGCCGTGACCAGGAGCTCGGCAAGGATTGAAGGGGGCGCGGCGTTGGCCGGGAAATAGGCGAAGAAGCGGGGATGCTGCCAATGGGTCATGCCGGGCATCACGATCTCTTCGAAATCCGCGAGGATCTGCGCCATGTCCTGCCCTGTTTCCGGCGGATGATCGGGGATCTTGCCTGCGATGTCTCCGGGCGCGGTCTGCGCGCGAACCGGGCGATCAGATAACATGCGGTGATAGTTTGCGGACCACGATGCGATATCGCGCGCATAGGTTTCGAATTCGTCCCAATCCATGGCTTCGGTCTAGGAGGGCCGCCTGCCGCACACAAGTGCCGCCCGCGAGAAGAGCATTGAACTTCAGTGCATTATGCCCGACGGGCGTGACGGGCTGGCAGGGGGATTCGGGGCTGCAATACGCGCGGTCGGGCGCGGTACCCTAGGCGTCAGCACGCTCTTTGATGGCACCCGTCCCGATAGCGAGGCCGACCGATGCCAAGGTCCACCGCTTACTCCGCAGCCTCGAAATTCCGCAGGGGGATTGTGATATTCAGCGCGTAGCTGTCGGGCGTCTCTTCCACGCTCTGTTCGCCTTCCAGCTGGCTGACGAATGCCGTCATCAGCCGTCGCCCGAGCCCGTCCGAACTCAGCACACCGTCTTCCGGCAACTCGCTCTTCTGGCCCGGGGGCGCGACGCTGTTGGCCACCGTGAGCCGCAGATCCTTGCCGCTCGTGGTCAGCCTGACATCGATAAAGGCCTTACCGTCTGAGGACTTCCCATGGTGCTTGAAGGCGTTTGTCATCGCCTCGGATACCAGCATCGAGAAAGGCACGGCCTGGTCCGGGAAGAGAGGCGCGGCAGAGAGCTGCGAACTGACCTCGATCTCCTGCTCCCGGGCGAGCGCGGAGGTATCTGCCACGACCATTTCGACCAGATCGGCGGAATTGACCTGTGTTTCGTCCGGTGTGGTGTAAAGCGAGCGGTGCAGCATCGCGAGGCCGCGCACCCGGCGCTGCAAATTCGACAGCATGCGCCGCGTTTCGCCCTGCTTTGCCTCGCGGGCCTGCATGTTGATGATCGAGGCGATGAGCTGAAGGTTGTTCTTGACCCGGTGGTGGACTTCCTTGAGCAGCACCTCCTTGTCGCGGAGGTCCTTGAGCTGCCGGTTCTCCGCTTCCGTGATGATGACGGCCATGCGATTGAACGCGCGTTCAGCTTCCTCAAGCTCCTCGGGCGCGTCCACGAGCTCGAGAAAGGCGTCCTCCCGGTCACCGAGCGCGAACCGGCGCATGGATGAGCGCAGGCGCTTGATGTGGCGGACCACCAGGCGCTGGAGGCCGAAATAGGCGACACCCACACCCGCAAACCACATCAGGACCGGGAATCCGATGGCCCAGGCCTGCGCTCCGCTGATCGCGCCGAGGCTGCTGGCCGCCGCGGGCCAGGATCCGACGAGGGCCAGCTGATCCTCGATCATGCGGCTCACCGTATAGAACCGGAAGGACCCGTCCGCCGCGCGCGCCGAAAACGTGCTGCCCTTACGCGCGAAAACCTCTTCGAGGGGTATGTCCGCGGGAAGGAAGTCGCTCGCCCCTTCGAGGGGGCCGCTCGACGAGATGATCGTCCCGGCGGGATTCACCGATGCGAGGCGCAGACCATCGCGGCCTGCCTCGGCATCTTCGAGCAGGGGATTGGCGATCCAATGCGGGATGGAGAGCGTCACGAGCCCCAAGGCTTCGCCGCCGGAGCGCGCCGCGTGGGAGACGAGGACGACGGACTGACGCGAAACGCGGCCCTCGGTGTTCATGGAGATGGTCGGACCATCGAGAGCCAATGCGTCCGCGAGCCCTGGTTCGTCGGAAAAGTCCACGATGTCGCCGGTCGAGGAGCATCGCATGATGCCGTCCCGCTCCGTGTAACCGGCGAAGATGTAGGGGTTGCTGCCCGAGACGAATTCCCGGAGGAGCGCAGGGCAATCGCTGACGCCGCCCGCAATTGACGCGGCCAATCCGGCGGCGGCGCCAACGGCTTCCTGAATGAGCTCGCGCTCCGCTGCGGCGGCGGCGATGGTTTGCGAAGTCAGGGCGGCATTCGTGAGCTCTTGCGCTTCCCCGATGACGGCCCGGGTCTGATAGATGGAGATGAGCCCGAGCGGAAAAAGCGCGAGCGTCATGAGCAGAATGATGCGCGCAGACAGGCTTTGCAGCGATTGTCTCAGGCGGTCGATTGAAAGCACGTCGGCGCTGCCCATTCATTCCGGGCCAGTAGATCAGGCCACGTGTTTCTGCGATCCCACGATGCCACTCGTGACAGCGTCTGTCATTTCCAGGGCCTCGTCGTCCTCGAGGCCCATGAGCTCGGCGAGGCGGGCTCTGCCCCGGTTCACGCGGCTCTTGATCGTGCCGACGGCGACGTTGCAGGTCTGCGCAGCATCTTCATAGGAGAAGCCTTCTGCACCAACGAGCGTGAGCGCTTCGCGTTGTTCATCGTTGAGAAGTTCGAAGGCGTCCTGAAAGTCCATCATCTGCAAGCGGCCATCATGGTCTGGCTTCGTGGCAAGGCTTGCAGCATATGTGCCATCCACATCTGCCACTTCGCGCCGCGCCTTGCGGTGGTGCGAGTAATACGTGTTGCGAAGAATGGTGAAGAGCCAGGCACGCATGTTGGTGCCTTCTTCGAACGTCTCGATCTTGGTCCAGGCCTTGACGAGCGCATCCTGCACCATGTCATCGGCGAGGGCAGAGTTTCGAGTGAGGTTCAATGCGAAGGCGCGCATGGGGCCCAGATGCTCTACGAGCTGGTCGCGTACATCACTTTTCGCCATCCGCGTCCTCGCTCGTCTTTCGGCCTGCAGGACCCTCGTTATCGTTGGAGACGACGCTATCATTACCGGCGCGTAGGTCAGCGAGGAGTTGTTTGAAGCGGTCGGGAATGTCTTGCTGTGTGATCTCATCGTACGCTCGACGCAAATTCGCGTCGATCTCTGCGTTCGCCTTGGAGGGATCTTCTTCCGTCATGTGATCATCAAACATTCTTTATACCGCGTCGCTGCACGCCCACTGGAACAGAACTCGCGTGGCGGCGTTAAGTTCCGTAGCAGGATACATATTAAGAAAGCCCCATCATGACGACTTCTCACGCCGATGATCTCTCGGCGATTATTGCGCAAAACCTTCCCTATCTCCGGAGATATGCGCGCGCTCTTACGGGCTCCCAGCCCCGCGGGGACACTTATGCGATCGCTGCGTTGGAAGCTGTCCTCGAGCGTCCTTCGATCTTTGATCAATCGCTCGACAGCAAGGTTGCGCTTTTCCGTGTGTTTAATTCGATCTGGCAAAGCACGGGTGCCACCTTCGAGGCTGAGGAATCTGGCTTGCAGGCGAAGGCGCAGGAGCATCTGTCCCGCCTGACGGCAGACACCCGCGAGGCGCTGCTTCTCCACACAATCGAGGAGATGGCTTTCGAGGATGTTGCGGTTGTGCTCGATGTGTCCCCCGCGGAGGCGCAGCAGTTGATCGACATTGCCTATTCGGAGATGTCGAAGGCGCTGACAGGCGCCATCATGATCATCGAGGATGAGGCGATCATCGCGCTCGATCTAGAGGCGATCATCACCGAGATGGGGCACAAGGCTACCGGCATCGCACGCACCGAGACGGGCGCCATCGATCTTTTCCGCCGGGAGAGGCCCAGCCTGATCCTGTCGGACATTCACCTCGCGGACGGGTCCTCGGGCATCGATGCCGTGCGTCAGATCCTGGCGGAAGCGGGTGACATCCCGGTGATCTTCATCACCGCCTATCCGGAGCGGCTTCTGACCGGGGAGGGGCCGGAGCCGGCCTTCCTCATCACGAAGCCCTACACGGAAGAGCAAGTCCGCTCGGCGATCAGCCAGGCGATGTTCTTCTCGTCCACGGAGACGTTGAAAGCCTAGTGAACGAGGGTGTTGAGCGGGATCACGAGGTGGAGGCTGAAGATATTGCCTCGGCGCTCCGTCTCGACCCGCCCGCCCAGTTGGTAGGTGACCGCCATTTCCATGAGGCGTGACCCGAAGCCTTCACCTTTCGGCGCTGGGCGATCCTTCTCGCTTTCAGGCTCCGCTTCTTCCAGCCAGCGGATCACGAGCTCTTCCCCTTCGATGTCCCAGGCAACGGTGACACGGCCATCGACGGCGCCAAGCGCGCCGTACTTGCTGGCATTTGTGGCGATCTCGTGGAGGGCGAGCGCCACGTAGATCACCGCCTTCTCGCCGACGTTTACATGGGGGCCTTCAAGGCTGAGCTGGGCCGAGGGCCCTGCGAGATGCGCGGCGAGAAGTCGCCGCATGAGGGCGGCCAAATCCGTGCTGGGGATGCTGACATTATCGGCCGCGACGACGGGCACGATGAGCTGGTGAGCGTCGTTCAGCGCGCTGATGCGCTGGCCGAGGCTCTCTGCCATCTCCGCAGGTGTCTTGGCGTGGCGGCTGTCGATGCGCACCATGCCGTTGATCATGGAAAAGAGGTTCTTGATCCGGTGCGTCATCTCATCGAGCACAAGCTCGCGCTGCGCAACGGTCGCCCGGAGCGCGAGCTCGGCCTCCACCACTTTCGCCAGGTCCTTCAGGGTCGCGAGGTCTTCGTCTGTCCAGTCGTGGGGCTTGTCGTCGATGGCACAAAAGGATCCCAGGACGCTTCCATCCGGGGCGCAGATCGGGACGCCGGCATAGGCTGCGACGTCGAGCTCGGTGATGGCGGGATGGCCTTCCAGCCCGGCGAAGTTCGCCGTGTCGCTGACGATGAAGGGCTCGCCCGTATCCACCACGTAACGGCACATCGATTGATCGAGTGGCGTGCCACGGTCTTCCGCGGCCTGACCGGAAAGACCATGCTGGGCTTTGAAGAATTGCCGGACGTCATCGACGAATGAGACCAGCGCGACAGGCGCGTCCAAGATACGTGCCGCGAGGCGTGCTGTCCTGTCGAAATCCGCCGATGCCGGAGAATCCATCATTCCGCTGCGGTGCAGAGACGCCAGGCGCGCGGGGTTCGTCACCCCCTTGCGCTCCGCGGAGCCGTAGGTGTCCTGATGCGTTGTTCCGGCGCCGTCCTTCATGGAGGCCTCACACATTAAAGGTTAGGGAAACCCTACCGGCTTTCCCGAGAGTCGCGTCGTGTTTTTGCGGAACATTTGATGCGTATACAACATAATAGCGCGCGTCGCCAGTGTTGAAAGCGTGCTCCCCAAGCTCAGAAAGAGTTTTACGCTTAGCTTGTCAAGTTCCGTTGACAATTCAGCAGCTTGCTTGCGGGCGCATCGATTGCAGAAGGCGCTCATGCAGGACCTCACCGCGCAGTCCAGTTGGATGGAACGCAATGGGCCCCTGCGCGTTATGTCGCAGTACGCATTGTGTCACCGGGCATTTGAGAAAGCGCAGGACCTTTAGACCCGGCCGAAGACCGTGCGGCATTCACGGCACGCGCTACGCGTCTTTCTTCAGAAGGCCGATCAACCGAAGCGCATGTTCGACATCCAAGGAGCTAAACGGGCGCGTGAGCACCGCGCGCGGAGTGCCAAGATCGACATCCGGAGAGCCGTCTATCAGGATCAGATGGGTTTGATGCGCACTCAGGGTCGACAAGAATAAACGGGCGATAGCGGTGCTCGCATCCAGCCCGAAAACAACAAGCCTGTAGCCAACCAGAAGAGCATCCTCTTCTTGTACGTCCTCGCAAGCGCCTTCCTCCAAGGGCGGCACCCGGGAGATGTGTATCGGGCCCAAGCCGCAGCCCTCGAGCGTTTCGCTGAGGTCCGAGGCTTCGACCATGTTGTTTGTAAGGATCAGCGTCGCACCTGGACGCATCGTGAGGTCGCTGTTCACCGAGCGTGTCCCGCCATGAAGTAGCGTCGGGTGTGCGCGTTTACTTTCCTGATCGCATTTAACTGCGACATAGCGATTGGGAGTTTTTTAGCGCCATCGTCGATGTGCGCGACTTGCCCGCCCCAGCGCGGCGCGATGCCGGAAAACCGGCGGAAGGAGACCAGTGATGACGCGTGAAGAGTTTTCTCGCATCAAGGAAATGCCCGGGGAGGAGCGGATCGCGCGGCCCGGAGAGGTGGTGCTGCGTGAGCATGACACCTCGTCGCTGATGTACATCGTGCTCGAAGGGATGGGGCTGCGCTACAAGACCCTGCCCGACGGCAGCAGGCAGGTCGTGGGCTTCATGTTTCCGGGCGATATGGTCGGGCTTCAAGCGGGCTTCTCGGACAAAATGGGCCACGCTCTCGAGGCGACCACCCAGATGCGATTGCGCACGCTGAAGACGCAGGATCTCGAGCGCACGTTCGAAGACGATCCGGAGCGCGCCCTGGCCATCACGCGCTTTGCGGTGGAGGAAGAGAGTGCTCTCGGAGAGGCTCTGGCGACCGTGGGACAGCGCGAGGCCATTGCCCGTTTGGCGTGGCTCTTCTGCAAGATCCACGACCGTCTCACGAGCATCGGCATGGACGAGGACGTCGGTCTTCCGCTGCCCTATCGGCAGCAGGATGTGGCAGACGCGCTGGGCCTTTCCCTGGTGCACACCAACAAGACGCTGGCCAAGCTGAAGCGAGACGATATCGCGAGCTGGACGGGCAAGACGCTTCACATCCACGACTTCAATCGCTTGCAGCAGCTTCTCGATGGGGCCGACATCAACGTGGGCTGACACATTTGACGCCTCGGGCTGAGCCCGGCGTCTTCTGCCTTTTCATGCAACGATCCTGCCTTTAGCCATGTGCGGCGAAGGAGACCGTTTCATGAGCCATCTGTCAGGAAAGAGCGTCATCATCACCGGAGCAAGCCGCGGCATTGGAGCGGCCGCCGCACGCCATCTGGCCAAGGAAGGTGCTTTGGTCACGCTCGCAGCGCGATCCGCTGATGCCCTAGGCCAGATCGCGGAGGACATCCGGGAGGAGGGGGGCACCGCGTTGGCCCATCCCTGCAACATCGCCGATCCCGATGACGTGAAAACCCTCATCGAGACAGCGTCAGCCGCCCATGGCGGCCTCGATCTGCTCGTCAACAACGCAGGGCTCATCGATCCGATCGCCCGTCTCGAAGACAGCGACCCGGACGCGTGGTCGATGATCGTCGATGTCAATCTCAAGGGCGTCTATTACGGGATGCGCTTCGCGATCCCCGCGATGGCCGGATCCGGGACGATCATCAATATCTCCTCGGGCGCTGCGACGGGGGCGCTGGAGGGATGGTCCCACTACTGCGCCACGAAGGCGGCGGTCCTTTCCCTGACAAAGTGCGGGCACAAGGAGCATGGAGACAGTGGCATCACGGTCGTCGGCCTCTCTCCGGGGACGGTTGCGACGGAGATGCAGGTGCAGATCAAAGCCTCGGGCATCAATCCGGTGAGCCAGCTCGACCCCGAAGACCACATTCCCCCAGAATGGGTGGCGCAGGCCATTGCCTATCTGGCCGGGCCGGACGGTGCCGCGCATGCCGGGGGCGATTTCTCCATGAAGACAGCCGAGGGGCGCGCCGCGCTCGGGCTGCCCGCTCCGTGACCTCACGGCTTGCGCGGGAGCGGGCATCTGAGCAGAGTGAGGCATGCATGACGACCATCCCCACGACAATGCGCTGAGCGACATCGAGGCGCGGGTCAAGGCGCTCGAAACCATCTTGGTGGACAAAGGCCTCGTTGATCCGGCGGCCATTGACGAGATCATCGAGACCTATGCGGAGCGGGTCGGGCCCAAGAACGGCGCGCAGGTCGTCGCCCGCGCCTGGACAGATCCGGATTTCGCGGCAGCACTGCGCGAAGACGCGACGACAGCCATTGCGAGCATGGGCTTCGAAGGCCGGCAAGCCGAGCACATGGAGGTGCTCTGGAACGCGCCCGGCGTTCACAACATGGTCGTCTGCACCTTGTGCTCGTGCTACCCGTGGGCTGTGCTGGGGCTGCCGCCGGTCTGGTACAAGTCTCCCCCATACCGGTCCCGCGCCGTGGCAGAGCCGCGCGCTGTCCTTTCCGAATTCGGCGTCACGCTGCCCGAGGGCACGCGGATACGCGTGTGGGATTCGACCGCGGAAGTGCGGTATCTCGTCATTCCGGAACGTCCGGACGGGACAGACGGCTGGCCCTCGGAGAAACTGGCGACGCTCGTCACGCGCGATGCCATGATCGGGACGGGGCTTGCCCTCGCCCCGGGCGCGTGATCGGCCCCCAGGACCTCGGCGGGCGCGGCGGCTTCGGCCCTGTGCGGCCCGAGGAAAACGAACCGGTCTTTCATGCTCCGTGGGAGGGGCGGGCGCTGGGCCTCACGCTCACCGCTGGTGCACTGGGTCACTGGACGCTCGATGAAAGCCGCCATGCCCGAGAGTGCCTGCCACCCGCATTCTACCTCGACGCCTCCTACTACGACATCTGGCTCACGGCTCTCGAAGCGCTCCTTGAACGCCACGGCGAGGTGAGCGCCGAGGAACGCGCGCGCGGGGAATGCCATCGCCCCGGGCTGCGGCCGGAGCGGCGCCTGAAAGCGTCGGACGTCGCAGCGGTCCTTCGTCGGGGCGGGCCGGTGGATCGAGAGCCGCGTCATGCCGCGCGCTTCCAGGTTGGGGACAAGGTGATCACTCGGCACGATCGAACGCCCGGGCACACGCGCTTGCCGGGATACGCCATGGGGAAGACGGGCGAGATCGTCGCCATCCGAGGATGTCACGTCTTCCCGGACGCTCATGCGCATGGCCGGGGGGACGAGCCGGAATGGCTCTATGCCGTCGCCTTCACCGCCAGCGAACTCTGGGGTGCGGGCGCGGAGAATGCGCAGGATGACGTGATGATCGATGCGTTCGAGCCTTACCTCTGCCATGACTGATCCCGCGCCCCCCTTTGATACGCCATGGCAGGCGCAACTCTTCGGGATCACCGTGGCCTTGCAGGAAAAAGGCGCGTTCTCAGCGGCGCAATGGGCCGACGCCTTGGGCGCAGAGCTGGCAGGGGAAACGCGCTCTGGCAATGACGCGTATTGGAAGGCGTGGCTCCGAGCCTTCGAGGCGATCCTCGCCAAAGCCAAGCTCGCCAACGCCACGGAGATCGCGGATCTCACGCGCGCCTGGCAGGCCGCGGCTCGGGCCACGCCCCACGGCCAGCCGATTGAGCTGTGACGCGGGTTTGACGGACGCCTACCAGACTAGAGCTTCGGGCGCGTCAGTTTTTCGTAGAGGCCCTTGCGGAGCAGCCGCCCCACGGGGCCCGGCGCGATGCGGCCCGCAGCAGCCATGAGCTTCGCCTTCCCACCCGGTATGATGGACCTCTTTCCCGCAGCGAGGCCAGCCAGGATGATGCGCGCGGCGTCTTCCGGCGCAAGCCGTGCGGCAACCGTCTTCGCATCGTTTTCCGGCGCGTATCGGGCCGCGTGATCCGTGGCGAGCGGCCCCGGAAAGACGATCGCCGCGGATTGGCCCGGTGGAAGCGCCTTGTCGAGGGATCGCGCAAAGCTGGCGATACCGTCCTTCGAGGCGGCATAGGACACGGCGCCGGGGTAGCCTGTGAAGGTCGACAGCGAACCTATGAAGGCGTGCTTGGAGTTGGCTGCCATGGCGCCTGTGGCGAGGAGATGCGCCGTGATGGCGACCGGTGCACGAAAGTTCAGGTCAAGGATGCGCTTGTGGTGCTCGGCGGGGATGTCCTCGAAGGGGCCGGTGCCCGAAATGCCAGCCGAGTGAATGATGAGCTCTATGGGCCCGAGCGCTGCGATCTGCGCCGGAGCCTCGGCATCCGTCAGATCGAGCGACAGTGTCTCCATGGGCAGCAGGGCCAGGTCCGCCTCCGACAGATCGACGGCGACGACATCTCGGCCATCTTCCATGGCCGCGAGGGCGAGCGCGCGCCCGAGGCCGTTGGCCCCACCGGTGATCACCGTTCTCATGGCTTGCCACCGAAAGCGTGCCGCAGCGTAAAAAGGGGCCCCATGCGCGCGTTGCGCCCACGGGCCACGCTCGCGGCGATGCTGCGAGCCACGATCGCGGGCGACGTGAAAAACCGCCGTGCCGCGATGTCACCGAGCCCCGCCTTGTCATGCATGCCCGTGGCGGTAGGGCCGGGATGTATCATGAGCACGGTCACGCGCCCCTCCCATTCAAGGGCCAGCGCCCGGGCGGCACCGTCGAGCGCCGCCTTCGTCGCGGCGTATACGCTGAAGTCACCATGGGCCCCGCGCGCAGCGGTCGATCCGATGAACGCCAGGGTGCCGCCCCTCAGCCGCGGGAGGAGAGCCTGCCCCAAGAGGAGCGGTGCGAGCGTGTTGAGCGCGATCATCTGCGCGATCTCCTCTCCCGTGTGCTCTTCCGGGCGCCCCACTTTGCCTGCGCCGGCATTGAGAATCGCGGCATCGAGTGTCTCCGGTAGGGCATTGAGCAGCTCTGAAGGATCCCCCGTCGCATCGTGGCGGATATACTCGCATCCCGATGGCAAGGGAGGCTCGATATCTCCTTCCGCGCGGCGGCCGGTTGCGAATACCTGCCAGCCTTGGGCAGCGTAATGGGCGCAGAGCGCGCGGCCGATGCCATCCGATCCGCCGGTGATGAGAACCTTGGGCACGGTATTCCTTTCCGTCTGGCGCGCTAGGCGTCGTAATCGCCAAGCTTCGGCGCTGGCAGATCGAGCGCGAGCGTGGAGCGGGAGAACTTGAGAGGCGTGCGCAAGGCAGGGATGCCGCCCGGCGCGATCTTGAGCCCGCGCGCGTCGATCTGGGGATCCGCGAGGGCCTGGGCCACGGTGTTGATCGGCGCGGCTGGCACCGCGACGGCGACGAGGGCTGCGATGAGATCGTCGCGCGGCCATCTCGCGATGACATCGGCGAGCATCGGCACAAGCGTGTCGCGATGCTCGATCCTGTCCTGGTTCGTCTTGAACCTCGGGTCGGCGGCCCAATCGGGGCGCTCGATCACCGTGCAGAGCTTCGTGAAGAGGTTCGAGTTCCCGCAGGCGATGATGATGGGGCCGTCAGCGGCGTCGAAGGTCTGGTAGGGTACGATGGACGGATGCGCATTTCCCATGCGCTTCGGGCTTTGTCCCGTGGCGAGGCACGAGGACGCCTGGTTGGCCATCATCGCGACCATCGAGTCCATGAGGGCAAGGTCGATATGCTGGCCTCTCCCGGTGCGCGCGCGGTCCGCGAGGGCTGCTTGGATCCCGATGACCCCGTAAAGCGCTGTGAAGAGATCGGCCAAGGCGACGCCTACCTTCTGCGGCGGCCCATGGGCCTCGCCGGTGACGTCCATGATGCCCGAAAAGCCCTGGATGAGGGCATCGTAGCCTGCATGCTGCGCATAGGGGCCGTCCTGCCCGAAACCCGTCACCGACGCGTAGATGAGCGCGGGGTGGTCGGCTTCGAGCGAGGCGTAATCGAGGCCGAATTTTGCGAGACCGCCCACCTTGAAGTTTTCTATGACGACGTCGGCATCGGCGATGAGCGCCTTGACCCGGGCTAGGTCAGCTTCGTCCGATAAGTCTGCGACAAGGCTCCGCTTTCCCCGGTTGCAGCAAAAGAAGTAGGTGGCGGATCTATCTCCGTCGCGGTCGATGTAATGCGGCCCCCAAGATCGGGTTTCGTCTCCCTGTGGGCTTTCGACCTTGATCACCTCGGCCCCGAGATCGGCAAGCGTTTGGCCCATCATCGGGCCTGCCAAGACCCGGGCAAGCTCGATCACTTTCAATCCCTCGAGGGGTGCGGTCATGGGGGCCTCCTTGCCATGCGTGGCCGTGGCCCCCGTCTCCCTTCCGTCAGGCAGCTTGGGCGCTTTGCCGTTCCTTCAGAAGCCTAGGGATTTTCTCCTTGAACTTGAAGAAGCCCTTGTCGGCGAAAGGCCACGCTGCCGCGTCATAGGCGCGGACTTGGCGGCAAAGATCGACGCCCTTCTGCGCAAGCTGCCGCTCGGAGAGCTTGAGCTCGTCCGCGATGGGCCCTGCCGGTGCATGGGCCGTCACGATCTGCTCGATCCCGTGCCGTTCTGCCCAAGCCGCCAGATCGGTGGACAGGATCTGCGGCGCATCGGCGATCCCGTATCGCGCGGCCGCATCATCGGTCAGCCCCTCCCGAAACGCGACGACGCGCTCTGCCGGGTCGAGCGGGGTGCCGTGGTTGTGCGGCTTCAGGACGAGGGCTTCCTTGTGGTCCATGCGCATGATGTCGGTCGGGCTCAGATCCTCCCAGTGCAGCAATACCGCCGTTGCCTTCCCCGGTGTCGTGGGCTCTGTCACCGGCACGGGGCCTGCCGCGTCGAAAGGTGCATCCTCGAGCGGTTGGGGGTCCTTGTTGAGGCCGTCGGGCTTGAAGCGGCGTTCGGTGTACCTGTGGATGTTGTCGGCCTTGGCGGCATAGACGCGTCCCCGTGTCTGGATACCGGCAACCCATCGCCAGCCCAGCGTGTTGGAGGCCGGGTCTCCGTCGAGCAGGTTGCGCAGGAAGAAATCAGCGCCGAGCTCCCACGGCAATTCCAAGGTGAAGATCCAGATCGACGCAAACCACATGCGCGCGTGGTTGTGCAGATAGCCGGTGTCGGTGAGCTGGTTGGCCCAGTAATCGAAACAGTCGATGCCGGTTTCGCCGTTGCACGCCGTCTCCCAGTCCTTTCGGAGGCGGCGGTCCTTTTCGAGAGCTGTTACGGCGTCATCGAGGTCGCGTTGGTAGCGATCCCATGCCTCCGGGCGGCGTTCCATCCAGCCTTTCCAGTAGGTGCGCCAGTAGACTTCCTGAATGAATTTCTCGGCGGTCGACGGGGCGTATTTCGACAGCGTGGCGTCGATCACTTCGCCCTCGGTGATCGCGCGATGGCGGATATAGGGCGACAGCTGTGAGACATGCGGGTGCCCCGGCAGGTCGTAGTTGCGCTTGGCGGCGTAATCGCGCCCGGCCTTAGGGATGAAGCCGTTCAATCGCTCGAGCGCGGCGGTGCGGGTCGGTGCAAATTGTGTCATGGCAAGGGAGGTAGGCCCCGCCTTACCCAGTCAAGCCACGACCTCCGCCTAGTCGGCCGATGCCAGGGCGCCCTGGCAGGCGCGCATGTAGCGCTGGCCGAGCACCATGTCCCAGCCCACATAGTAGCCGCCGCGGATCTTCTCGGCGGTCTCGCCGAGGGCTGCCCATCCATCATGGATGAGCGTGACGCGCGTGCCGTTGGGCTGCGCTTCGAAACGGACATCGATGAAGGTCGCCTCGTCTTCGGGCCGCCCGACATGCCACCGGATCGCCACGCGGCGTCCCGGTTCCCAGGCGGTGAATTTGCCCCAAGGGTGTCGCGTTCCGTCGCGCTTGGTTTCCTCGATGAGGCCGCCCTCCCTGTCTTCGATCGTGACGCGTGTGGGGGTTGCGTCATCCTCGGCGGACAGGGAATGGCTTTCGACGGGCCACCATGTGGGGAGGCCATTCGTGAAGAGGTCGAACGCCTCCTCGGGAGGCAAAGGGACAGTGATGATCTTCACGACAGGATCCAGTGACATGGCAAGCTCCTTCGCGCGGTTTTGCGCTTCATGGGCGTAGGAGGCGAGGGCATCCTCCCACAGGGCGTCGGCATAGGCTTTGAGTGCCGCGAGGCTGCCTGCAGACAGTCGATAGATGCGGCGGTTCCCCTGGCGCACGCAGGTGACGAGGCCCGCCTCCGCAAGCACCTTGAGGTGCTGCGAGACGGCAGGCCGCGAAATGGGCAACGGTTCGGCGAGTTGCGCGACCGGCGCGGGGCCGTGGCGCAGCCGCTCGACGAGGGCTGCCCTGTTAGTGTCGGCGAGAGCCGCGAAGACCGTGCAGTCAGACATGGCGGCACTATAAGCCAATCTTGACAATAAGTCATCATTGCGTAAGTGCTGACTTACATATTCATCCCAGAGCGCGGAGCGGTCGCCCTTGTAGCCCCTAGGGCGCGGAACTAAGACTCCGTTAGGCCGCTTCGGCTAAGGCCCAATTCAGCACAGACAGGCAAGCGCATGATCGACCCACGTGAAACCTACATGAACCTCGTGCCCATGGTGGTCGAACAGACCAGCCGCGGCGAGCGGGCCTATGACATCTTTTCGCGGCTCCTGAAGGAGCGCATCGTCTTCATCAACGGACCGATCCACTCGGGCATGACCCACTTGGTGGTGGCGCAGCTTCTTCACCTCGAGGCGGAGAACCCGAAAAAAGAGATCTCGATGTACATCAACTCGCCGGGCGGCGAGGTGACGGCGGGCATGAGCATCTACGACACGATGCAGTACATCCGCCCGAAGGTGTCGACGTTGGTCTGCGGTCTGGCCGCGTCCATGGGATCCATGATCGCCATCGGCGGGGAGCCGGGCATGCGCTTTGCACTCCCCAACGCGGAGATCATGGTCCATCAGCCCTCGGGCGGGATGCAGGGCGTGGCCGAGGACATCCTGATTTCCGCACGCCACATCGAGAAAACGCGCGAGCGCTTCTACCAACTCTACATGAAGCATTCCGGGCAGGATTATGAGACGGTCCGTGACGCTCTGGACCGCGACAAGTGGATGACCCCGGAGGAAGCGAAAGAGTGGGGCCACATTGATGAAATTGTCGAAAAAGCAGAGGCCCTGAGCGAGGATTGATCCCGCTTTTTGCCATTGTGGCTCCGGCGGGATGCTCATAGGCTTCCTCTTCAGAATTACGCGGTTCACACGCATTGGGGAGCGGGCATTCCCCGGAAGGACAAGAGCGATGGCAAGCAATTCGGGCGACAGCAAAAACACCCTGTATTGTAGCTTCTGCGGGAAGTCACAGCACGAGGTGCGCAAGCTCATCGCCGGGCCGACGGTGTTCATCTGCGATGAATGCGTTGAGCTGTGCATGGACATCATCCGCGAGGAGACAAAGTCCTCCGGCCTGAAATCCGCGGATGGTGTGCCAACGCCGAAGGAGATCTGCGAAGTGCTCGATGATTACGTCATCGGGCAGCCGGTCGCGAAGCGGGTCCTCTCCGTGGCCGTGCACAATCACTACAAGCGCCTCAACCACGCGCAGAAAAGCACGGACATCGAGCTCGCGAAGTCCAACATCATGCTCGTGGGCCCCACGGGCTGCGGCAAGACGCTGCTCGCTCAGACGCTCGCGCGCATCCTTGACGTGCCATTCACCATGGCCGACGCCACGACGCTCACCGAGGCGGGTTATGTGGGCGAGGACGTGGAGAATATCATTCTGAAGCTTCTGCAGGCGTCGGAGTACAACGTCGAACGCGCGCAGCGCGGCATCGTCTACATCGACGAGGTCGACAAGATCACGCGGAAGTCCGACAACCCGTCGATCACGCGGGATGTGTCCGGCGAGGGCGTGCAGCAGGCTTTGCTCAAGATCATGGAAGGCACCGTTGCGAGCGTGCCGCCGCAGGGGGGGCGCAAGCATCCCCAACAGGAGTTCCTGCAGGTCGACACGACCAACATCCTCTTCATCGTCGGCGGTGCCTTTGCGGGCCTCGACAAGATCATCGCACAGCGCGGCAAGGGCACGTCCATCGGCTTCGGCGCGGACGTGAAGGACAATGACGACCGCGGCACCGGAGACCTCTTCAAGGACCTCGAGCCCGAGGACCTCCTGAAGTTCGGCCTCATCCCGGAATTCGTCGGCCGCCTGCCCGTCATCGCGACGCTGGAAGACCTCGATGAAGATGCGCTTGTCACCATCCTCACCGAGCCGAAGAACGCGCTTGTGAAGCAGTACCAGCGCCTCTTCGATCTCGAGGATACGCAACTGACCTTCACCGAGGATGCGCTGCGTGCCATTGCCAAGAAAGCGATCGAGCGGAAGACCGGCGCCCGTGGCCTGCGGTCCATTCTCGAAGGTATCCTCCTCGACACGATGTTTGATCTCCCCGGCATGGAGAGCGTGACCGAGGTCGTGGTGAACGAGGAAGCGGTCACGGCAGAGGCCGCGCCCCTGATGATCTACGCGGACGCCAAGGAGCCCGCAACGGCGGGCTAATCCGCTGCGGCCGTTCCGCGTTCGAGGTCAGGTGTCGGGAATGACGAAACCGCCCCAAGCCAAATCATGGTCGCGTCTCGTGGGCGTGGCGGCCCTGTGGTTCGCCAGCGGCGCTGCCGGGCAAGAGGCGAGCCTGGGGCAGGGCGCCACCATCCGGCTCCTTGACCGGGTGACGGGCGAGCTCTCCGACGTGGATCTCGGCATCGGGCAATCGGCACGGCTCGGACAGATAGACATTCTGCTGGAAGAGTGCCGGTATCCCACCGGCAACCCCGCCGGTGATGCCTATGCGTTCCTGCGCGTAAAAGACCAAGCCGCGGCGCAGGAGATCTTTGCCGGGTGGATGATCGCCTCCTCGCCGGCCCTCAACGCCATGGATCACGGCCGCTACGACGTCTGGGTCATCCGCTGCAGGACGTCCTGAGCGCTTGTAGGCCCCGGCACGGCCATGAAATCCGCGTTCGTTGACAAGGCCCTGGTCAGGGCGCGCCGGTAGGCACTCCGCTTGATTTCGATCGCGCCGAGCGAGGCGAGGTGATCGGTAATGAACTGCGTGTCAAAGAGGGTGAAGCCCGCGCGCACGAGCCGGTCCACGAGGTACACCATCGCGATCTTGGATCCATTCGTACGCGCGGAGAACATGCTCTCTCCGAAAAACGCACCGCCAATGGCCACGCCGAAGATGCCCCCGCGCAGCCCTTCATCATCCCAGACTTCCATGGAATGGGCATGCCCGCTCAGGAAGAGATCGAGGTAGAGAAGGCGCAGCTCCTCGTTGATCCATGTTTCCGGCCTGTCGGCGCAGCCTTCCACGACCCCGGAGAAATCCGTGTTCACACGAATGTCGTACCCGCCCCGACGCAAAGTGCGCTTCAGGCTCCGGGAAATGTGCAGCTTGTCGAGGGGCATCACGCCGCGGCGCTCCGGATCCACCCAGAAGAGGGTGGCGGAATGGCGCGCTTCCGACATGGGAAAAATCCCAACTTGATAGGCCCGCAACAAGAGGTCGGGCGTCAGGAGCACGTCATCACGCATGTCTGTGGGCCGAGCGGACAATTGGCACTCGGAAAGCGTAGCTCAGATTATTTTGAAAAGCGACTAAAGCCTAACCGACCTTCTCCAACCACTTCTCCAGCCAGTGGATCGTGTAGTCACCGGCATGGATATCGTCCTCCGCGAGGAGGGCGTGAAAGAGCGGCACCGTCGTCTCCACCCCATCGACGATCAGCTCACCAAGTGCGCGATTGAGACGGGCAAGGGCCTCGGGCCGGTCGCGCCCGTGAACGATGAGCTTTCCGATGAGCGAGTCGTAATGCGGGGGGATCATGTAGCCGTCGTAGAGCGCGCTATCCATGCGCACGCCCAGCCCGCCCGGCGCGTGGTACTGCGTGATGCGGCCCGGTCGCGGCGCGAAGGCGGGGAACGTCTCTGCGTTGATCCTCACCTCGATGGCGTGGCCATTGATTGTCAGGTCGTCCTGCGTGAACGAAAGCGGCAGGCCCTCGGCCACGCGGATCTGCTCGCGCACGAGGTCCACGCCGAAAATGGCCTCCGTCACGGGATGCTCGACCTGCAGGCGCGTGTTCATCTCGATGAAGTAGAACTCGCCATTCTCGTAGAGGAATTCGATGGTGCCCGCGCCGGTGTAGTTGATTTTGGCCACGGCATCGGCGCAGATCTTACCGATGCGCGCCCGCTCGTCGGCGCTGATGGCGGGGCCGGGAGCCTCCTCGAAGACCTTCTGGTGCCGCCGTTGCAGCGAGCAGTCACGCTCTCCGAGATGCACGGCGCCGCCATTTCCGTCGCCGAACACCTGGATCTCGATGTGGCGTGGCGTGGTCAGGTATTTCTCGATGTAGACTTCGTCGTTGCCGAAGGCGGCCTTTGCCTCCGAGCGTGCGGTGCGGAATGCCGTCTCGAGCTCGCTTTCGGAGCGCGCCACCTTCATGCCGCGCCCACCACCGCCGGCGGTGGCCTTCACGATGACAGGATACCCCGCCTCCGCGCCGATCTTCAGCGCCGCTTCGACATCGGCCACGCCGCCGTCCGAGCCCGGCACGCACGGGACACCGAGAGCTTTCATCGTGTCTTTTGCGGTGATCTTGTCACCCATGACGCGGATATGTTCGGCCTTGGGACCGATGAAGGTGATGCCGTGATCCTCGAGCGCCTGTGCAAACGCCTCGTTCTCGCTCAGGAAGCCGTACCCGGGATGGATCGCATCCGCGCCGGTGATCTCGGCTGCCGAGATGATGGCCGCGATGTTCAGGTAGCTTTTGGGCGATGGCGCGGGCCCGATGCAAATCGCCTCGTCGGCCATGCGCACATGCATGGCGTCCGCATCGGCCGTGGAATGGACTGCGACCGAGGCGATGCCCATCTCCCGGCAAGCGCGGATGACGCGAAGGGCGATCTCGCCTCGGTTAGCGATCAGGACTTTCTGAAACATCACTCGATGATCATCAGGGGCGCGCCGTACTCCACGGGGGCGCCATCATCCACGAGAATGCGGGTGACCTTCCCGGAACGCGGTGCCGGGATCTGGTTCATCGTTTTCATGGCCTCGATGATGAGGATCGTGTCGCCTTCTTTCACCGTCTGACCCTGCGCCACGAATGCCGGTGCGCCAGGCTCGGACTGCAGATAGGCGGTCCCGACCATGGGGGAGGTGACGGCGCCGGGATGGCTGGCCGGGTCCTCGTTTCCGCCCGATGCGGTTGAAGCCGGCGCTGGTGCCTGCTGGACTTGCGCGGCAGCTGCGGCCGGCGCTGGCGCGGACGATTGCGCAGCATTCAGCGCGGCCAAAAGGGCGCCCACGTTCTCGCCCCCGCCCGCGCGACCGACATCGAGGCCAGCGCGGCTTACACGCACATTGAGACTGTCATCCTGGCCATAGGCGCGGGTCACTTCGAGCTCCGTGAGCTCGTTGGCCTTCAGGAGCTCTGCCAGCGCCTTGATGAAGGCGACATCGCCGTCGAGATTGTCCTTGGTCATTGCCCCTCACGCGTTCTTCTTGGCCTTACGTGGCGTTTTTCGCGCTATAGAACAAGGTGCACTTGAGGGGAAGGGCCGGAGCGCATCGTGGTCCCAAAGCCCTCGCACCCCCGGGCAAGCACGTCTGCGGAAAAGAAAAGGCCCCTTCCCAGGGGACGGGAAGGGGCTTCTTGAGACCACAGGATGTGGTCGCCGCAGCTTCGGGAGTTCAGCTGCGGTTTTGGCGGTTCTCGATCAGGTCGTCGACCACGGCAGGATCCGCGAGGGTGGAGGTATCTCCGAGCGCTCCGAAATCGTTCTCCGCGATCTTGCGCAGGATACGTCGCATGATCTTGCCCGAACGTGTCTTCGGCAGGCCGGGCGCCCATTGGATCAGGTCCGGCTTGGCGATGGGCCCGATTTCCTTGCGAACCCAGGTCTGGAGTTCCGCGCGAAGCTCGTCCGAAGGCTCTTCGCCTGACATCAGCGTCACGTAGCAGTAAATGCCCTGTCCCTTGATATCGTGCGGGTAGCCGACCACGGCGGCCTCGGAGACCTTCTTGTGCGCCACGAGTGCGGATTCCACTTCCGCGGTGCCCATGCGATGGCCCGAGACGTTGATGACGTCATCCACCCGGCCCGTGATCCAGTAGTCGCCATCCTCGTCCCGGCGGCACCCGTCACCGGCGAAGTAGTAGCCTTTGTAGTCCGAGAAGTAGGTCTTCACGAAGCGCTCGTGGTCGCCATAGACGGTGCGCATCTGCCCGGGCCAGCTATCGGCGATGCAAAGCACGCCCTCCACGCCGTTGCCTTCGATGACCTCGCCCGTGGTGGGCTCGAGCACGACGGGCTTGACGCCGAAGAAGGGCTTCATGGCGCTGCCGGGCTTCGTCGCGTGGGCGCCGGGCAGGGGGGTCATCATGTGCCCGCCTGTCTCTGTCTGCCACCACGTGTCGACGATGGGGCATTTTCCCTTGCCCACAATGTCGTTGTACCAGTTCCACGCTTCCGGGTTGATGGGCTCCCCCACCGTTCCCAGGATCTTGAGATCGCTGAGGTCGTATTTCTCCACGAAGCTGTTGCCTTGCCCCATGAGCGCGCGGATGGCGGTGGGCGCGGTGTAGAACTGGTTGACCTTGTGCTTTTCACAGACGGCCCAGAAACGGCCCGCATCGGGATAGGTGGGCACGCCTTCGAACATGAGCGTGGTGGCGCCGTTGGCGAGCGGGCCATAGACGATGTAGCTGTGGCCGGTCACCCAGCCCACATCAGCGGTGCACCAGAAGATGTCCCCATCGTGGTAGTCGAACGTGTATTGATGCGTCATCGACGCGTAGACGAGGTAGCCCCCCGTGCAGTGTTGCACGCCCTTGGGCTGGCCCGTTGAGCCGGAGGTGTAGAGAATGAAGAGAGGGTCTTCGGCGTTCATCTCCTCGGGCGGGCACTCGGCGGAGGCGTCCGCCATGAGCGCCTCGTATGAATGATCGCGGCCCTCTTTCATGCCCGGGCCTTCGCCGGTGCGCGCGACGACGAGCATCGGCACGTCACCGCAGCTTTCCATGGCCTTGTCGGCGTTCGCTTTGAGCGGCGTGTTCCGCCCCCCGCGCGGGGCCTGATCGGCGGTCACGACGAGGGAGGCTTCGCAGCCGGAGATGCGTGCCGCCAGGGCATCAGGGGAGAAGCCCCCGAAGACGATGGAATGGATCGCACCGATCCGCGCGCAGGCCAGCATGGCATAGGCCGCTTCGGGGATCATGGGCATGTAGAGCACGACGCGATCACCACGGCGCACGCCGAGCGATTTATAAACGTTCGAGAGCTTGCAGACCTGCTCGTGCAGCTCGCGGTAGGTGATCTGCTTTGAGAGGTTCGGGTCGTCCGCCTCCCAGATGATCGCCGTCTGGTCGCCCCTTTTTTCCAGATGCCGGTCGATGCAGTTGGCCGCGACGTTGAGCGTGCCGTCTTCGAACCATTTGATGGAAACATTCGGATGCGCGAACGTCGAGTTCTTCACCTTCGTGAAGGGCTTGATCCACTCCACGCGCTTGCCGTGCTCGGCCCAGAAGGCATCGGGATCGGCCATGGAGGCGGCATACATTTCCTCGTAGGTCGCCTCGTCCGCGTGGGCCTTTGCGACGAAATCGGGGGAGGGGGCGTAGGTCTTTTGGCTCTCATCCAGCATGGCGGCGCTCCTTGATGTCGTAAAAAGGGGGCCGTGGAGGCCCCCTTAGAAAGTCAGATGGCCAGGTATTCGGCGCGCAGCTTCTCGTCGTCGAGCACCTCCTGCGCAGACCCGTCATAGACGACCGTGCCCGTATCGAGGATCACGGCGCGGTCAGCGAGCTTGAGGGCCGCCACGGCGTTCTGCTCCACGATGACGGTCGTGATGCCCTGGTCGCGGATGTGGTTCAGCGTCTTGGCGATCTCCTGCACGATGACGGGCGCGAGGCCTTCATAGGGCTCGTCGAGGAGGAGCACCTTGATGTCACGGCAGAGCGCGCGGGCGATGGAGAGCATCTGCTGCTCGCCGCCCGAAAGCGTCACGCCCTCCTGTTTGCGGCGTTCACCGAGGCGCGGGAAGAGGTCATAGACCCGGTCGAGCCCCCAGCCCTTGGGCGGGGCGATCTGCGCGAGTTGCAGGTTTTCCTCCACCGTGAGGCCCGGAATGATCCGGCGATCCTCGGGCACGAGGCCGAGCCCCGCCTGAGAGGCCTCATGCGAGGCCATCTCGTGGAGTGGCTGGTGATCGAGCCAGATCTCGCCTTGCGTGACCATCGGCGAGCCGGTGCGCGCGATGGCGCGGAGCGTGGACGTCTTGCCCGCGCCGTTGCGGCCCAGAAGCGCGAGGATCTCGCCTTCGTGGATGTTAAAGCTGATGCCCTGCACGATGTAGCTCTCGCCGTAATAGGCGTGCATGTCATAGACGCTGAAGAAGGCCGGGGCCGTCGCCGCGTGGTTGGCATTGGGGTTGAACGGTTGGTTCATCGTGCCGGTCCTCAGACTTGCGCCTCACCCAGATACGCTTCGCGCACCTTGGGATGGCCTTTGATGTTGTCGGGGGTCTCTTCCACGAGCGGCGTGCCCTGGGCGAGGACGGTGATCCGCTCGGCGAGGCTGAAGACGACGTGCATGTCATGCTCGATGATGCACATCGTGATGTTGCGGCGATCCCGGATCGTCTTCAGCAGGTCGATGGTGTTGTTCGTATCGGCGCGCGCCATGCCCGCGGTGGGCTCGTCGAGGAGGAGCAGGCGGGGCTCTTGGCTCAGACACATGGCCATCTCGAGGCGCCGCTTGTCACCGCGCGAGAGGGAGGCCGCGTGCATGCCCGATTTCTCGAGCATGTTGACGTCGTCGAGGATGTGCTGCGCCATTTCGTGGATGTCGTTCTCCTTGCGCACCGCACCGAAGGCGGAGAGCTTGTAGGAGCCGTCACGCTTGGCAAAGCAGGCGATCATGACGTTTTCGAGCACTGTGAGATCGCCGAAGATCTCCGGCGTCTGGAAGACGCGTGAGATGCCCATCTGGTTGATCTCGTGAGGCGAGCGGCCGAGCACGGAGTTTCCGTCGAACATGACAGAGCCCGTGTCGGGGATCAGCTTGCCCACGAGGCAGTTGAGCAGGGTGGACTTGCCAGCGCCATTCGGCCCGATGATGGCATGCACGCTGTTTTCGGCGACGCTGAGGTTCACTTCGCTCAGCGCCTGCAGGCCGCCAAAGCGCTTGCCGACATTTTTGACTTCGAGAATTCCCATCTGTCAGCTCCTTACTCTGCCGGTTTCACTTGGCCGCCCTCGGCCTCTTCCTTGCCGCGCTTGCCGCGAACCCAGTCGCCGATCCGCTTGCCGCCTTCGACGAGACCGCCGGGCAGGAAGATGATCACGGCCATGAACATGAGGCCAAGCGTGAGGTGCCAGCCCTTGCCGATGAAGGGGTAGACCATGGAGACCATGACCCCCTCGAGCCAGTCAGGTGCAAAGGCGAACCAGCCTTCCAGCGTGGCCTTGTTGATCTTCGAGAAGATGTTCTCGAAGTACTTGATGAGGCCCGCGCCGAGGACCGGCCCGATGAGCGTGCCAACCCCGCCGAGGATGGTCATGAGCACCACCTCGCCTGACGCTGTCCACTGCATGCGTTCCGCGCCGACCTGGGGGTCCATGGCGGCCATGAGGCCACCGGCGAGGCCCGCATACATGCCCGAGATCACGAAGCAGGCGAGCATGTATGGCCGCGTGTTGAGGCCCGTGTAGCTCAGGCGGTTCTGGTTCGACTTGATCGCGCGGAGCATGAGGCCGAAGGGCGAGCGGAAGATGCGGATCGCGATATAGAACGAGATCAACATCACGAGGCCGCTCAGGTAGTAGCCCCAGTTGAACGTCCAGAGCCAGTTCCCCACGGCGACCTCGGTGCTCGCCGTCATTTCCATGCCAAAGAGGCTGGGCTTCGGGATGTTGCCCTCTGCCGTCACGGACCCGCCACCGAGGATTTCCGGTAGGATGCGCGGATCGCCGAGGGCAGGCTGGAGGCCGGTTTCACCACCTGTGATCGGGGTGAGCACCGAGGCTGCGAGCACAAAGGCCATCTGCGCGAAGGCCAGCGTCAGGATCGAGAAGTAGATGCCCGAGCGCCGCAGCGAGATGTATCCGATCGCAAGCGAGATCACCCCGGCGATCAGCGTCGAGAAAATGATCGCGGGGATCACGTTCATCGAAAGCAGCTTCAGCATCCACATGCCCGCGTAGGAGCCTGCTCCGAGGAAGGCCGCGTGGCCGAAGGAGAGGTAGCCCGTGAGGCCGAAGAGGATGTTGAAGCCGATCGCGAAGATCCCGAAGATCACGAAACGCTGCATCAGGTCCGGGTAGCCCGCGTTGAATTGCGCCATCGCAGAGCCCTCGGGGAAGGGGTTCAGCAGGAGCGGGGCCGCGATCACCAGCACCGTGACGATCAGGAGGAGACGGAAGTCTTTCTTGTCGAGACCAAGCATGGATTAGTCCTCCATCACGCCCTTGCGGCCCATCAGGCCACGGGGACGCGTCAGTAGAATGAGAATTGCGGCCAGGTAGATGACGACCTGGTTGATGCCCGGCAGGATGCTGATCACTTCGCGCATGGAGGCGAAGCTCTCGAGAATGCCCAGCACGAATCCGGCAAGGACAGCGCCCGGAAGCGAGCCCATGCCGCCCACCACGACCACGACGAAGGAGATCACGAGGAAATCCATGCCCATGTGGTAATTTGGCGAAACGATGGGCGTGTACATCACGCCAGCGAGTCCTGCCACGGCGGCGGCAATACCGAACATGATGGTGAAGCGGCGGTCGATATTGATGCCGAGGAGGCCCACCGTCTCGCGGTCAGCCATGCCCGCGCGGACGACCATGCCGAAGGTCGTGAACTGCAGGAATGCGAAGACCGCTGCGATGATGATCATCGAGAAGAGGAAGTAGACGATCCGCCAGTAGGGATAGATGATCGCGCCGGGATCCATGCCGATGGCGGCGCCGAAGTCGAACGAGCCGATGAAGGCGTCGGGCGCGGGTGCGGGGATCTGGTTGGCACCGAAATAGTACTTGATGATCTCCTGCAGCACGATGGCGAGGCCGAAGGTCACCAGGATCTGGTCCGCGTGAGGGCGCTTGTAGAAGTGCTTGATGAGGCCACGCTCCATGGCCACGCCGATGGCGATCATGATCGGGATCGAAAAGAGGATCGAGAGCGGCACCGACCAATCGATGATCGCGGCTCCCGCGGCCTCTCCGAACCAATCGTATATGTAGGGAACATCCACCTTGAGCGGGTTTCCGAGGAAGTCGGTCCGTGTCTCGTCGACCACTTCATGGGACAGGCTGAGCAAGCGGCTCAGCGTGACCGTGCAGAAGGCACCCAGCATGAAGAGCGCGCCGTGGGCGAAGTTCACGACCCCGAGCGTTCCGAAAATGAGCGTGAGACCAAGGGCGATCAGCGCGTAGGCGCTGCCCTTGTCGAGCCCGTTCAGGATTTGAAGAATGATCTGGTCCATGGCTCTCCCCTTGGAGCATGCGGGTGGTGCGCCGGGCGCACTGATCGAATGGAGCGGCTAGGAAAGCGTGGGGCGCGACACGTCGCGCCCCAGCTTTGAGCTTATGCGCCCGGGTTGCAGGTCCCCAGATCACCGCCGAAGATGGAGGCGTCGTAGGTGACCTGTGCGGCCGGGGTGACCTCCACGATCTCGAGCAGGTCGAACTCGTTGTCCGGGTTCTCCTTGCCCTTCACGACGAGCACGTCCTTGAAGCACTGGTGGTCTTCGGCGCGGTAGAGCGTCGGACCGTTGCCAAGGCCGTCGAACTCGAAGTCGGCAAGCGCTTCGTCAACCGAGCACGGGTTGAACGAGCCACCGCGGGTCACGGCGTCTGCATAGAGCAGCGTCTGCACGTAGCAGGTGTGCGCCGCCTGCGACGGCGGGAAGCCGTACTTGGTGCCGAAGGAGCGCGTGAAGGCCTGCGAGCCCTCATCGGGCAGCGACCAGTGCCAGTTCGTGGAGCCGAAGATGCCCTTCACGTTCTCGCCGGCGCCCGCCGCCATGAGGCGGGAGTAGAGCGGAACCACGATCTCGAAGTTCTTGCCGTTGGCTTCCGCGGCGCGGAGGCCGAACTGCACGGCGGAGGTGAGGGAGTTCACCATGTTGCCGCCGTAGTGGTTGAGCACGAGCACGTCGGCGCCCGAGTTCAGGACCGGCGCGACATAGGACGAGAAGTCCGTCTGTGCGAGCGGGGTGAGCACGGTCGCGACCGTCTCCCAGCCCATGGCCTCGGTGGAGGTCCGGACGGCTTCCTCGGTCGTGTAGCCCCAGTTGTAGTCCGCCGTCAGGTGATAGGCCTTGCGGTCCGTGCCGTAGTTCGCGGCGAGGATCGGTGCGAGAGCAGCGCCGGACATGTAGGAGTTGAAGAAGTGGCGGAAGCCATTGGCCTTCTTGTCCTTACCCGTCGTGTCGTTGGAGTGCGTGAGGCCGGCCATGAAGATGACGCCGGCTTCCTGGCAGAGGGCCTGCACGGCCACGGCCACACCGGAGGACGAGCCGCCGGAGATCATGATCGCGCCATCGCGCTCGATCATGCCGCGTGCGGAGGCGCGCGCCGCGTCGGGCTTCGTCTGGGTGTCGCCGGTGACGTACTCGACCTTCCGGCCCAGGATCCCGGTGCCGTCCAGCGCCTTCGAAGAGAAGGTGTTGAGCATGCCGCCGTCGCCCTCGCCATTGAGGTGCTCGACTGCGAGCTCGAATGCACGGAGCTCGTCCGCGCCTTCGTCAGCGTAGGGGCCGGTTTGCGGCACGTTGAAGCCAAGGGTGACGGAGCTGTCGCCCGGCGCGTTGGTGAAGCCGGCGTGGCCATCGGCGCGCAGATAGGTTGGCAGAGCAAGCGCACCACCAGCGGCGGCACCTGCTTTCAGGGCACCACGGCGGGTGAGGTTGAGTTTGGACATGTAATCCTCCCAATTGGATTGAGGCACGCATCGTTTGCGCGGCGCGCCCGGACACACTCTCTCGCGAGTGTATTGCTGTTATCGCCGCTCGATCGAAAACAAAGCAACAACCCACTTGAAACGCTGAACTTTTTTGTAAATAAATCCACATCTGCTCCTGTGGTGCTGTAAACTTCTTATCTGCGCAGTGCAGAAAGACGCTGAATCGAAAAAGAAATTTCCATGTCGTCTAACCCGCAGCCATCCGCCTTGACCGGCTCCAGAATTCGGGAGCGCCGGCTTTCCATCGAGATGCGGCAAGCGGATCTGGCGCGGGAAGTCGGGATATCGGCAAGCTATCTCAACCTCATCGAGCACAATCGCCGCAGAATCGGAGGCAAGGTCCTTCTGTCGATCGCGACGGCCCTCGATGTGGAGCCTGCCGCGCTCTCGGAAGGCGCGGAGGCGTCTCTGCTGCAGACGCTGGCGGAGGCAGCCAACACGATGGCGGGGACGGCGCGCCCGGCGGAAATCGACCGGGTGGAGGAGCTGGCGGGCCGGTTTCCCGGCTGGGCCTCGCTCATCGCACAGCAGGCCGCGCGCATCGAACGGCTGGAGGAGACGCTCGAGGAGCTCAATGACCGGCTGAGCCACGATCCGTTCCTGTCGGCGCAGGTCCACGAGATGCTGTCGACAATCACGGCGATCCGATCCACAGCCGCCATTCTCGCGGACGATCCCGATATCGAGCCCACATGGCGCAATCGTTTTCACGGCAACCTGCGCGAGGACGCCTTGCGCCTGACCTCCGCAACCGAAGCGCTGGTGACGTATCTCGACACCCAGACCGATGGCGCGGACCCAAAGCAAAGCCCTCAGGACGAGCTCGATGCCTGGCTTGAGCATCGCCGACATTACCTGCCTGAGATCGAGGAGGGGCGGGACGTCGCTCTCCCGGATTTCTCCACTCCGGCGACGCAGCTCGCGCGGGAGTACATCGCGCGCTACACCGACGAGGCGGGGATGCTGCCCGAGGCGCGCCTCGCCGCGCGGATGGCCGAGATCGGCTCAGATCCCCTCGCGCTCGCCCATGACATGGGCTTGCCGCTCGACGTCTTGCTTCGCCGCATGGGCCAGTGTCCTTGCGTCGGCGAGGGGGTGGGGCTCGCGGAATGCGACAGTGATGGCACTCTGATTACCCGGCGCGCGCCGGAGGGATTTCCCATCCCGCGCACCGGTGTTGGCCGGGCGCTCTGGCCGCTCTTCTCTGCACTGGCGCGGCCGCACGTTCCGATCCGCGCGGAACTGCAGGTGGTGGACGGTCAGGGCGCGCGGATGCTCGCCTTCGCCTATGCGGCCACCAGAGACCCTGTGTCCTATGGTGCCGAACCGCTCCTGCGTGGCACGCTCCTCCTGTTGCCAAGCTAGGCTTTGACAACTGCGCCGCAGCGCGGAATGCTGCGCATATAAGAACAGCCGGAAACCGGCGTTTTGGGAGGGCCTTTGCGATGAGCACGGGCAAGCGCGTTCTCTTGATCGAGGACGAGCCGAACATCATCGAAGCCGTGCGCTTCATCCTCAGCCGGGACGGCTGGGCCGTTGACACGCATTCGGATGGGGCGACGGCTCTGGCGGCCTTGGAGCGGCGGATGCCCGATGTTGTCATCCTCGATGCCATGCTTCCCAACAGGTCCGGTTTCGAAATCCTGCGCGATCTGCGGGACCAGCCGGAGACAGCCGATCTCCCCGTTCTGATGCTCACGGCGCGCGGGCAGGCCAAGGATCGCGAGCGCGCCGAGGAGGCGGGCGTCAGCGATTACATGACCAAGCCCTTTTCCAATGCAGAGATGCTGGAGCGGGTGCGCACGCTGTCGAGCCGCTAGCCATGGCGTCTGAAAAGCCACCCATATTCCTCGAGCGCGACGGCTACAGGCGCCGGCGGATTGCAGACGCCGCGCGGATCGTGCCCGTCTTCGGTGGCATCCTCATCATGGTCCCGCTCATCTGGGTCAAAGGACCCGAGGGCGGCATCACGACCGTGCAGGCGTTCCTCTACATCTTCGGCATTTGGGCCATCATGGTGGGGCTCGCAGCGTTCATGTCGCCTTTGCTCAAGCGCATCAGCCGGGGCTAGGGCTTTGGCGAGCTTCAACCTCCTCGTCACCGTCTGCCTCGGCTATGTCGCCTTGCTTTTTGCCGTGGCCGCACTCGCCGAGCGCCGCGCCGCCCGCGGCCAGGTGGCCTGGCTGCACTCTCCGTGGATCTACACGCTTTCACTGTCGGTCTACTGCACGGCCTGGACGTTTTACGGTGCCGTGGGGTTCGCCGCGCGGTCCGGCTTGGAATTCCTCACCATCTATCTCGGCCCGACGGGGGTCCTCATCGGGTGGTGGCTCGTTCTGCGAAAGCTGGTGCGGATCGGGAAGGCGCAAAAGATCACATCCGTGGCGGACCTGATCTCCTCCCGCTTCGGCAAATCGACGTCGCTGGGCGTCCTCGTCACCCTTCTGGCGGTCATCGGAACGACGCCCTACATCGCCCTGCAGCTTCAATCAGTGGTGCTTGGAATATCCGTGTTCGCCGAGGGCGGCTTCGCCGGCCAGAGCGCGGCGCAGACTGCGCTTTGGGTGGCAGCAGGCCTTGCGGTTTTCACCATTCTCTTCGGAACTCGCAACCTCGACGCCAATGAACGCCACCATGGCGTGGTCATGGCCATCGCGGTGGAGGCCGTGGTCAAGCTTCTGGCCCTGCTTGCCGTAGGTGTCTTCGTCGTCTGGGGCCTCGGGGGCGGCATCGCGGACATGGCCGCCCGGATCGATGCCTCTGCGATCTCTCAATGGGAGACGAGCCAGAGCCGCTGGATCGGGCTCACGTTCCTGTCTGCCGCGGCCTTCATCTGCCTTCCGCGCATGTTCCAGGTGCTGGTCGTCGAAAACGCCGACGAGCATCACATGGCCACGGCCAGCTGGGCTTTCCCGGGCTACCTTCTGCTCATGTCGCTCTTCGTGGTGCCCATCGCGGTCATGGGACTTGAGCGGATGCCCGAAGGCACGAACCCCGATCTCTTCGTGCTTACGTTGCCGCTCAGCGAAGGGCAGGGCGGCCTTGCCCTTTTTGCTTTCCTGGGCGGGTTTTCCTCGGCCACCAGCATGGTCATCGTGGCCGCCATCGCGCTCGCAACGATGGTGTCGAACCACATCGTGATGCCCATCTGGCTGCGCGTTCAGGGAGAGCAGGCAAGTGTCACCGGCGATGTGCGCTACGTGCTCATCCTGTCCCGGCGGATCTCGATCGTGGCGATCCTCTTTCTGGGGTATCTTTACTATTCCTTGTCGGGTGGCTCAGAGGCGCTCGCGGCCATCGGCCTGATCTCGTTTGTCGGCGTCGCCCAAGCGCTGCCGGCGATGCTCGGCGGAATTTTCTGGCGGGGTGCCACGCGATTTGGGGCAGGCGCTGGCCTCATTCTCGGAAGTGCCATCTGGGTCTACGCGCTCTTCCTGCCGTCCTTCGGGGCGGGCGCTGTCTTCTCAGAGACCATGCTGGCCAATGGGCCATGGGGCGTGTCGTGGCTCAGGCCCCAGGCGCTTTTCGGCATCGGCGGCCTCGATCCCGTGGTTCACGCGGTCTTCTGGTCGATGCTTCTCAACACCGGGGCGTTTGTCCTCGTCTCGCTCCTGACGTTCCCGACGCCGCTCGAGCGCCTCCAAGGGGCGCAGATCGTCGACGTGTTCGATCTCGCTGGCGGTACCGGTCGCGCGCAATCACACACGGTCGAGAGTGAGGATCTCCTCATCATGGCCCAGCGGATCGTAGGCTCCTCCGATGCGCAGAAGCTCTTTCAGCGAGAGGCGATGCGGCAGGGCAAGCTCGGCTTCCTGCCCGATCCGACACCTGAGTTTCTCGCGCGTCTGGAGCGAGAGCTGGCGGGCTCCGTGGGCGCCGCGACCGCCCATGCCATGGTCAACCAGATCACCGGCGGCAGCGCCGTGACAGTGGAAGAGCTCCTCGCCGTGGCCGATGAGACCGCGCAGATCATGGAGTATTCGAGCCAGCTCGAGGCCAAGTCTGACGAGCAGGCGCGCACCGCCCGGCAGCTTCGCCGCGCAAACGATAAGCTCACCGCGCTCTCTCAGCAGAAGGACGCGTTCCTCAGCCAGATCAGCCATGAGCTCCGGACCCCGATGACCTCCATCCGGGCCTTCTCCGAGATCTTGCGTGACGAAGGCCTCGAAGTCGAAGAGCGCCAGAAATTTGCCCGGGTGATCTACGACGAGACCACCCGATTGACGCGGCTCCTCGATGATCTCTTGGACCTCAGCGTCTTGGAAAACGGGCAGGTCAGCCTCGAGACACAGACCGCGTCCCTCGGGGCCGTGATCGACAGATCGCTCGCGGCGGCAACCCTCGGCACCCGGCTCAAGGTGCGGCCGCGGCAAGGTGCGGATATCGTGATCGAAACGGATGTGGGCCGCCTGTCCCAGGTCTTCATCAACTTGATCCGCAATGCCGAGAAGTACTGCGATGCCGAGGCCCCGCAGCTCTCTATCCGCGTGCGTCAGCTCGACGGTGAAGTGGCCATCGATTTCATCGACAATGGAAAGGGCATTCCCGCATCCGAGCGCGATGTCATCTTCGAGAAGTTCGCGCGTCTTTCGGACACCCAGCGCGCGGGCGGCGCCGGTCTCGGCCTGGCCATCTGCCGGGAAATCATGACCGCGCTCAAGGGCACCATCAGCTACTTGCCGGGGCAGGGCGGGGCCGCGTTCCGCGTGACGCTCCCGCGCAGCATCGCACTGGCGGCAGAATAGGCGGCTACTTTTTTGCGAGCGCGTCCAGTTGAGGCGCGAGATGTGAGAGCTCGTAGCCGGCTTTCCCGGTGGCGGAGAGGATCTCCTCCGTCGTCCTATGCCCAGCCTGCGACAGCGACCAGAGGATTGAGGACCGGGTGCCCGAGGCACAATAGGCGAGAACCGGCCCCGTCGCCTCCTTCTGCGCGGCGGCCTGTCTCTCGACGTGACCCATCGAAAGCTCTGCATGGACGAGCGGGTTGTCCACAAAGGTCAGCCCGGCGGCCTCCACGGCGGCTTTTAGAACCTCGCCGTGCAACTCCATCGGCACTTCGCCATCCGGCCGATTACAGATCACCGTCGTGAAACCAGCTTCTTTTATTTCCGGTATGTCTTCCGGCTCGATTTGCGGGGTGACGGCGTAGTCGGGGGTGATGGTACGAATATCCATGCTGTTGCCTACTGCGCGCGCCTCTGCGCGTAAAGTTGAATAGGCGCGGCGAGGCTTGCGGCGCGGCGGGCTTTTCCGCAGAGTTATCCACAAGCAGGCAAGGATGCCGCCAGGAAAATGGGGCACGTCATGGCAGAGTATGTAGGCTACCGTGCGCGAGACGGCGTGGCGGTGCTGGAAATCGACAATCCACCGGTGAACGCACTCTCACAGGCCGTGCGCCAGGCGCTGCTTCGGGCTTTCGAGCGGGCGTCCGACGACACGTCGGTCCATGCGATCGTGCTCATCGGGACGGGCCGCGCTTTTTCCGCGGGGGCCGATATCCGCGAATTCGACCAGCCGAGCGCCGAGCCGTCCCTGCCGGAACTGTGCGACGCGCTGGAAGCGAGTACGAAGCCCGTCGTGGCCTGTCTTCATGGCGCCGCTCTCGGGGGCGGCTACGAACTGGCCTTGGCCGCGCATGGCCGCTTGGCGCTCGCAGGCACGCGTATCGGCTTTCCGGAGATCAACCTCGGACTTCTCCCCGGCGCGGGCGGCACGCAGCGCTTCCCGCGCGTGGCCGGGATCGACGCGGCGGTTGAGCTGATGTTGAGCGGCAAGCCCGTGACGCTGAAAGAGCCGATGGAGCATTCCTTCGTCGACGGTTTGGTCGAGGGAGACTTGCTCTCCGCCGGTATCGCGCTGGCCCATGCCCTCAGGGAAGACCCTTTGAAGCCCACGAAGGACCGCAGGGAGGCTTTCGCCGACGGCATGGCGTATCAGGCCGCGATTGCCCGGGCCCGCTCGAGCGTGAGCTCGCATCCCACCCGCGCCGCCGCGGCCATTGTCGATTGCCTGGAAGCGGCATCCCTGCTGCCGTTTCGCGCAGGGCTCGCGCTCGAGCGCGACCTCTTCTTGGAGCTCCGGGAGACCAATGAGGCAGCAGCTTTGCGTCATGCCTTCCTGGCCGTGCGAGAAGCCGTGAAGCCCCGCGAGGGGCTGCCGGCCGGCCGGGCGATCCAGAAGGTGGGGCTCATCGGAGGCGGTCTCATGGGCGCAGGCATCGCCGTCACCTGTCTCGACGCAGGCTGCTCCGTCCAGCTCCTCGAGAAGAGCGCTGATGCCGCCGTCACGGCGCGGACCCGCGTCGAGGGCATTTATGATCGCGCCATCGCCCGTGGCAGGCTGACCGAGGCCGCGCGAAATGCGCGACTGGCGCGCCTGAACTGCACTGCGAACCTCCCGGATATCGCACGGTGCGAGCTGGTCCTGGAATGCGTGGACGAAGACGCCGCGCTCAAGACGCGCCTGCTGAGCGACGCCGGTGCGGTCATGGCCTCGGACGCCATCCTTGCCTCCAACACCTCCTACTCGGACATCGACATGCTGGCGAAGGCGAGCGGTCGCCCGGACCGTTTCGTGGGCCTGCACTTTTTCGCGCCCGCCCATGTGCAGGCGCTCGTGGAAGTCGGCGTCGGCTCGGATACCGCGCCCGAGGTCGAAGCGACCGCCATGGCCTTTGCGACCGCGCTGGGCAAGAAACCGATCCGCGTGACCGCCACCGAGGGCCTCCTCGCCAATCGCCTCCTCGCGGCATACCGGCTCGCCGCGGACGGTTGTCTCGCGCGGGGCGCGACGCCCTACGAGGTCGATGAAGCCATGCGCGCCTACGGCTTTGGCATTGGCCCCTACGAGAGTTTCGACCTCTCGGGGCTCGACATCTCGGCCGCATTTCGCGCGAGCTACGCGGAGCTTCGCGGTGGCCGCCGTTTCGACATCGCCGACTTGCTCTGCCAGGAGGGCCGGCTCGGCCAAAAGACCGGACGCGGCTTCTACATTTACGACGATGCCAAAGATCCCCGCCGGGGTAGGGAAGACGATGCTCTCCTTGCCATGATCGACGCCGAGCGAGAGCGCCGAGGATACGAGGCTCAAAGCCTCAAACCTTACGCGATTCAGGAGGCCTGCCTTCTGGCGATGATGAACGAGGGCGGGCGGCTTCTGGACGAAGGCATTGCGGAACGGGCAGGGGATATCGACGTGGTGATGATCTTCGGCTTCGGGTTCCCGCGTCACCGGGGCGGTCCGATGAAGGCGGCGGAGCTGTCAGGCCTCCTCAGGCACCTGCGCCGCCTCGAAGACCTGGCCCGACGAGATCCCTTCTGGACACCGTCGGAAACGCTGCGGGAGGCCGTGAAGAACGGCAACAGGTTCTCCGCCGTCCTCTGAGCGTTCAGCGTAGCGCAAGCCCGATCACGAGCATCGCGATGCCGAGCGCGGAGACGGCGAGGGACCCGAGGTTCCAGGGGATCAGTTGCGCGAGGCGCGCGCGCATGGCCTCGTCGTCGAGCTTTGCCGCCTTCGCGCGGGCAGCGGACGCGATGCAGTATCCAAGGCCCGAGAGACCGACAAGCGTGATCACCACACCAATGGGAGCAAGGGCCGAGATGATCATGGCGACCTCCTGAGTAGTCCTGCGCCCGATAACCGAGCGAGGCGTCCGCGCCAACCCCTTCTAATCCGCTTGCGGCGCGCGCGGCAGCGCACTATCCGAGCGGCTCACGCATCAGTCAGGAGCCATCGATGTCAGACCTCTCCACCGATCCCTCCAGCGACGGCGCATCAGACTCCTATCGCGTCACTGCCGGTGAGCTGCGCCAATTCATCGAGCGCTTCGAGCGCCTCGAGGCAGAGAAGAAGGACCTCGCGGAGCAGCAGAAAGAGGTCATGGCGGAGGCCAAGGCACGGGGCTACGACACGAAGGTCATGCGCAAGATCGTGGCACTGCGGAAGCGTGACAAGGACGATATCGCCGAGGAAGAAGCCGTCCTCGACATGTACAAGGCCGCGCTCGGCATGTGAGCCGACCCCCGCATCAGGGGGTGATCAGCGTCACCCCGTGGATGCGTTCGATGGCGTAGACGTCTTCCTCGTAGGCCTGCGTCATGGCGTCGACGACCTCGTGCGTCCAGCCAGGCATGTCGAGCTCTTCCTCAAGTTCTTCCTCGAGCGCGAACTTGTCGAGAAAGGCCGCGATGATGCGGCGCTTCTGTATCTCCGTCTGGGGTGGATGGCTCTTTAGGTAACTCAAGAAGCGCTGGAAGCCTTCTTGCGTCATGATCTCGCTCAAGAGGTCGAAGCCGCCGACGATCGGCACCCCGTGTTCGATCCCGGAGACCTCTTGCACGACCTGTGACCAGATCAGTGGCGTATCCTCGTTGCACCAGACCGTGAGCTCCGCCGCCGGCAGCGCTTCGCGCAGGCGCAGGATCACGTCAGACCACCGCAGTGCCAACGGATCCATCTCTGCCCGGATCTGGTCCCGCACGTTCTCTGGCAGGCTCTTGAGCACCGCGGGCACGAAGGTCGCCGGGTTCCTGATGCCCATGTGCAGCTCGATCTTGTCGCGCTCGAAGAGCCGGCCAAAGGCCTCCACGCGCGACGGGCCGAGGCTGTAGAATTCCCTGTTCTCGAACACACGTGCCGAGATGCAGCAGAAGTTCGGATTGCTCATGACCACGCGGTCGGCCTCGTCATCTCCGAGGATGGCGTCGAGCATCTCGTCGCGGCTCACCGCGGGCTGCGTGCCGCCGGCCATGGCCTGAAGCGTTTCCCGGACGAGTTTCCTGTAGCGCCCCGGATTGGGGACCGCGATCCCGCGCTCGGCAAGGCTCTCTCGGTTTTTGAGGAGACACCTCAGGAGCCGGTCTTCATCGGTCTCGTGCGCGCCGATATGGTAAACGATTTCCATGCTTGCTCGGGCCTAGGGAGGCTTTCTTGGCTCGTGGTGACGGCATCGATGTTATTTCCGGATTTCGGATGGCGCGCAACCACAGCCGAAGCCGCGCGAAGGGCTTGCGTGCTCTCACGGCACCGCGTATCTGCCCTGCCGTGCCCCTATAGCTCAGCTGGTAGAGCAACTGATTTGTAATCAGTGGGTCGGGAGTTCGAGTCTCTCTGGGGGCACCATTGCGGCTCTTTGGGCGATGTCAGGCCGAGCCCGCCTGCGCATACCGCGTGATGGCCGCGCGACTGCCGTCGTTCCAAATCATCTCCAGCCAGTCGCAGAAGTGGTCGGCGAAGCCTCGGTTTTTTGCCAGCTCATCGTAGACATGCCGTTGCTCGATCCAAGCTCTAGGAGCGCCACGCGCACGCTCGGCGGCCTTTTGCAGGGCATCCCAATGCGGGTCATTGGGCTCGATCACGCGGCCATCTTCGCTGGTGCCCGCGCACATGCGCGCCCAGAGGGCCTCGGTGAGCGCGAGACCTTCGACAGAGCCCCCGGCTGCGATGGCGTCGCGCAGGATCGGAAGGACGAAGCCGGGATGCCGCGAGGAGCCATCGAAGGCCACACGCCGCGTGGTGTCATGGATCTTGTCGTTTGCGAAGCGGCGCTCGATCAGCTTGAGGTACTCGAGGGGTGTCATCCCCGGGACGGCGGCCACATAGGGCGCGACTTCTTCTGACTGTGCCTTGCGGAAAAAGGCGGCGATGTCGTCGTCGGCCATGCAGGCGGCGATGGTGGGCGCGCCGAGGAGCTCTCCCACATTGGCCAGCATCTGGTGCCCGGCATTGAGCATCCGGATTTTCATCGTCTCGTAGAGATGCACATCATTCGTGAGTGTCGCGCCCGCGTCTTCCCAAGGGGGGCGACCCGCGCAAAAGCGATCTTCGATGACCCATTGCCGGAAGTTCTCGTGCGTGACCGGGGCTGCGTCCTCGATCCCGAGGTCCCGCGCGAGAGCGAGCTCACTGGGACCGGTGGCGGGCACGATGCAGTCCACCATGGCATTGGGGAAGGATGCGTTGGCCTCGATCCAGCCCGCAAGATCCGGATCGGCCATCCGGGCAAGCCCGACGACCGTCTGTTTCAGCACGTCGCCATTGTGCTGAAGATTGTCACAGCACTGTCCGGTGAAGGCGCTCTCCCCCGCGTCCCGCCTGCGTCTGAGGGCCTCCACCATGGCGCCAAACGCGGTGCGCGGTGACCGCGGGTGCTCCGCGTCGTGCATGATGTCGGGATGCGTGGTGTCGAGGGCGCCATGCCCATCGCGGTAGTATCCGCCTTCCGTCACCGTCAGCGCCACGATGCGGATCTCGGAGCGTGCCATCATGTCGATCAGGGCGCCATGCCCTTCCTCGATCGGAAGAAAGTCGATCATCGCGCCCGTCACTTCCGTCGACGTGCTCGACGGGTCGAGCTCGATGAGCGTGGTCAGGCAATCCTGAGATGTGAGGCGCTCGCGCATGGCAGCGTCAGCGGGTCTCACACCGGCGCCGATGATCGCCCAGTCGAGCGCCTTGCCCTCCTGCATGAGTCGGTGGAGGTACCACGCCTGATGCGCCCGGTGAAAATTGCCGAGGCCGATATGCACAATGCCCGGTGTGAGGCGCGAGCGATCGTAGCGCGGTACGAGGACCTCCGCGGGCAGATTGCCGAGGTTCGCGTCGCTGAGTTTGACCGGGCCCTCTGCCATCAGCTCATCCAATTACCGCCATCCACACCGAAGGTCTGGGCGACGATATAGTCGGCCTCCGGGGTCGCGAGGAAGACTGCCATGCCTGCCAGGTCCTGCGCGGTACCCATGCGCCCGAAGGGCACGGCCGCGCCGACCTCTTTTTTCTTCTGACCGGGCGCCTTGCCTTCGTATTTGGCAAAGAAGGCATCGACCCCGTCCCAATGCTCGCCATCCACGACGCCGGGCGCAATGGCGTTGACGTTGATGCCGTGGCGAATGAGGTCGAGCCCGGCGGATTGCGTGAGCGAGATCACGGCGGCCTTGGAGGCGCAATAGACGGCGACGAGGGGCTCTCCCCTTCGGCCTGCCTGGCTCGCCATGTTGATGATCGTGCCCTTGGTCCCGTGCTTGATCATGTGCCGCGCGACGGCCTGAAGGGTGAAAAGCGTCCCGGCGACATTGATGTCGAAGACGCGGGCATAATCGGCGCGCTCGATGTCCACGATCGGCGCCGCCGTGAAGAGCGCTGCATTGTTGACCAGAATGTCCACGGGCCCGAACGTTGCCTCGCTCTGCGCGATCGCGGCCTCGATGCTCCGAGGATCCGTGACGTCCATCTCCACCGCGTGGGCGGCCTCGCCGATCTCCGCGGCCGTTGCCTCTGCCCGGAGCACGTCGATATCCCCGATCACGACGCGCGCGCCTTCCCTCACATAGGCTTCCGCAAAGCTTCGACCGATGCCGCGGGCGGCGCCCGTGATGAGCGCTGTCTTTCCAGCGAGCCGCATATCAGGCGAGCCGCAGCCCGTCAGGACCAAAGCGGTGGATCTCGTCGTGGCGCGGTGAGAGGTGGATCGTGTCCCCATGGCGGAGGCTCACATCCCCGATGGCGCGCACGGTGAGTGTCTCGGCGAGGCCAGTGTTGTGGATGTGAAAGAACGTGTCCGACCCGAGATGCTCGGCCACGCCCACGGTGCCCGACCATTCCCCGCCATCTTGCACGACGTCGATATGCTCCGGGCGGATGCCGATGGTTTGAGCGCCATGGCTTTTTGCCGCCTCCCCGGTGATGAGGTTCATCTTGGGCGACCCGATGAACCCGGCGACGAAGAGATTGCGGGGCGTCCGGTATAGCTCCAGCGGGCTGCCGACCTGTTCGATGACCCCGGCCTGCAGCACGACGATCTTGTCGGCCATCGTCATGGCTTCCACCTGGTCGTGGGTCACGTAGATCATCGTCGTCTTGAGGCGCTCGTGAAGCTCGCTGATCTCGAGCCGCATGCCCACGCGCAGGGCCGCGTCGAGATTGGAGAGGGGCTCGTCGAAGAGGAAGGCCGCGGGCTCTCGCACGATGGCGCGCCCGATCGCCACGCGCTGCCTCTGGCCGCCCGAGAGCTGGCCCGGGCGCCGGTCGAGGTAGTCGGTGAGATTGAGGACGGCTGCGGCACCCTCCACCCGCCTCGTGATTTCGGAGGGGTCGAGCTTGGCCATGCGCAGCGGAAAGGCGATGTTCTTGCGGACACTCATATGCGGGTAGAGCGCATAGGACTGGAAGACCATGGCGAGCCCCCGCCGTGCCGGGACGACGGATGTGGCGTCTTTGCCGTCGATCTCGATGGCGCCGGTGGTGATGTCCTCGAGGCCCGCGATGAGCCTGAGAAGCGTGGACTTGCCGCATCCGGACGGGCCCACGAACACCGTGAACTCCCCGTCCTCAATGGTGAGATCGAGAGGCGGGATGACTTCCACATCCCCGAAGCTTTTGGTGACCTGATTGAGTTGGATCTGTCCCATGCGTTTTCCTTTGCGCGTCGGCCTGGCTTCGGCAGAGCTTTATTTCACGGCACCGAAGGTGAGGCCGCGGACGAGTTGCTTTTGGCTGAACCAGCCGAGGATGAGGATCGGCGCGATGGCCATGGTGGAGGCCGCGCTGAGCTTGGCGAAGAAGAGGCCCTCGGGGCTCGAATAGCTCGCGATGAAGGCGGTGAGCGGCGCGGCGCTCGCGGCTGTCAGGTTCAACGTCCAGAACGCCTCGTTCCAGGCGAGAATGAAGTTCAGGAGAACGGTGGAGGCGATCCCCGGCACGGCCATGGGGGTCAGCACGTAGAGGATTTCTTCGCGCAGACGCGCGCCGTCCATGCGCGCGGCCTCGAGGATCTCGCCGGGGATTTCCTTGAAGTAGGTGTAGAGCATCCAAACGATGATCGGCAGGTTGATCAGCATCAGCACGAGAATGAGCCCGCCCCGCGTGTCCAGAAGATTGAACTCCACGAAGATAAGCGAGATCGGATAAAGAACCCCGACCGCAGGCAGCATCTTCGTGGAGAGCATCCAGAGCAGGATGTCCTTCGTGCGCCGCGAGGGCACGAACGCCATGGACCACGCGGCCGGCACCGCGATGAGGATGCCAAGGAGCGTGGAGCCCCCGGCGATGAAGACGGAGTTCCAAAGGAAGCGCATGTAGTCGGAGCGGTCCTGCACCACCGCGTAGTTCTCCAACGTCCAATCGAAGTTGAAGAAGAGCGGCGGGTCGTTGATCGCCTGCGCCTCGGTTTTGAAGCTGGTCAAAATCGTCCAGTAGATCGGAAAGAAGATGATGAGCGCGATCGTCCAGGCGGCGGCCGTGGTGAGGATCTTGCGGCGGGGCGTGATGGCGCGGGCCATGTCAGGTCCTTCCCGTTGGGCGCGTGGCCCTCATGTGCAGAGGGGGACGCGCGGCGGTGCGCGGGGCAGGGGAGGGGCAACGATCAGGCATCGAGGTTCTTCCCGACAATGCGCATGAGGAAGATCGCCACGATGTTGGCAAGGATGATTGCGTAAACGCCGCCCGCGGACCCTAGTCCGATGTTCTGGCTGTCGATGACGCGCTGGAAAATGAGGTAGGTGAGCGTCCGGGTCCCGAAGGCGCCGCCCGTCGTCACGAAGATCTCCGCGAAAATCGACAGGAGGAAAATGGTCTGGATCAGGATCACGATCGTGATCGCGCGGCTCAGATGCGGCAGCACGATGTGCCAGAAGCGCTTGAGCGGCGGTGCCCCGTCCATCTCGGCGGCTTCGAGCTGTTCGCTGTCGAGCGACTGGATCGCCGTGAGCAGGATCAGCGTCGCGAACGGCAGCCATTGCCAGGACACGATGAGGACGATGGAGCCGAGCGGCACGTCCGAGAGCCAGGAGATCGGGTCAGCCCCGAAGAAGCGCCAAAGATGCGCGAAGATGCCGTTCACCGGGTCCATGAGCATGTTCTTCCAGACCAGCGCGGAGACGGTCGGCATCACGAAAAACGGTGCGATGACGAGGATCCGCACGGCTCCCTGACCCCACATCGGCTGATCAAGGAGCATCGCGAGCAGCACGCCAAGAACCACCGTGATCAGGAGCACGCCGCCGACCATGACAAGCGTCGTTTGCACACTGGGCCAGAAAGAGCTCGAAGACAGGAAGCGGGCGTAATTCTCGAAGCCGACCCAGTCCAAGCCGCGCTCCAGGCTGTCCCCGCGCAGGGGCAGGTAGCGCTTGAACGAAAAGAAGAGCGTCATCGTGAGCGGCACGAGCATCCAGCCGAGAAGCAGGATGACCGCCGGGGCCATCATCACGCGGGCTGCAGATCGGGAGGCTTTGGTTGCCATCGGTCAGCTTTCTGGATCAGGCGTTTCGATCGGCTTCATGGGAAGCGTCCAACATGCAGACCAGCGCTCGTGGCGGTGGCCGTGTTGGCTCGAAAGGGAAATCCGAGGGCAACTTGCGCCGCCCCCGGACTGGGAGGACCCGTTTCTAGCGGTAGCCCGCCGCTTCCATCGCGTCGTTCACGATGGCCTGCGCCTTGCCGAGTGCCTCGTCGACCGACTGCTGCCCGGCATAGACCGCCGAGAACTCCTGGCTCACCTCGGTCCAGAAGCCGGCCCATTCCGGGATGGCTGCGAACTGGATGCCGACGTAGGGGACAGGGTCCACGGTCGGATTGTTCGGGTCAGCGGACAGGATGGAGTCGAGCGTCTTTTGGGCGAAGGCCACCTCCTGATACTCCGGCGTCTCATAGAGCGACTGCCGCGCGCCCGGAGGGACATTGGCCCAGCCTTCGTTCTCCGCGACGAGTTCAATGTAGTCCTTGGAGGTCGCCCATTCGATGAACTGCTTGGCCTCGGCCTCCTGCTGGGTGCCCGCAGGAATTGCGAGAGCCCAGGCCCAGAGCCAGTTGGAGCGCTTGCCCAGACCGTTGTCGGGTGCCAGCGCGAAACCCACGCTGTCGGCCACGGTGCTGTCATCGCCGGTCACGAAGGACGCGGCCACGGTGGCGTCGATCCACATGCCGCACTTGCCCTGATTGAAGAGCGACAGGTTCTCGTTGAAGCCGTTCGTGGCGTAGCCCGTCGGGCCGCTCTCGTTCATCATGTCGACGAAGAAGGTGAGGGTGTTGTTCCACTCTTCGCTGTCGAGCTGCGCGTTCCAGTTTTCATCGAACACGCGTGCGCCGAACGAGTTGGCCATGGCATTGATGAAGGCGCCGCCTTCACCCCAGCCAGCCTTGCCACGCAGGCAGATGCCGTTGATGTCGTTGTCGCGGTCGGTCATTGCCGCCGCTGCCTCACGGATGAATTCCCAGCTCGGCGCGTCAGGCATCTCCAGACCGGCTGCCTCCATCAGGTCGGTGCGGAACATGACCATGGAGCTTTCGCCGTAAAACGGTGCCGCAAAGAGCGTGCCGTCGTGGCTCAGACCCCCACGCATGGCGGGCAGGATGTCGTCGACGTCGTACTCGGCGGAAAGATCATCGAGCGGCACGAGCCACTCATTGGAGCCCCAGATCGGGGCTTCGTACATCCCGATCGTCATGATGTCGAAAGCACCGCCATTCGTGGTGATGTCAGTGGTGACACGCTGGCGAAGGACGTTCTCCTCGAGGGTCACCCACTCGACCGCGATCCCGCTCTCTTCCGTAAATTGGTCGGTGTATCGCTGCATGCGGATCATGTCGCCGTTATTGACGGTGGCGATCGTGATCGTCGCGCTGTGGCCATCTGCGAAGGCAGCCGAGCTGGCAATGATTGCAAGCGAACTGGCCGCACAGAGTGCAGTCATCTTACGCATCCGTTTTCCTCCCTAACTGGATGATCTCTCAACGCTAGTGGAGGAACTGCCGCGGCGTCAATGAATTATTTACGCGCGTTAAAAATACACGGTCCTAGGCGCTGTCGCGCATGAGAAGCTTGCCCTCTATTCGCGTGCTTTTCCAAGCATCTACGTTGCCCTCGATCGCACGGAAGAGCGTGTCGACCGCGGTCTTGGAGACGGTGTCATAGTCGTGGGAAATGGTTGTCAGCGGTGGGCACGTATAGCGCGAATGCGGGTGCCCATCCTGGCCTGCCACACGAATCGCGCAGTCCGGATCGCGCCCGATCTTCAGCCCCCGTTCATAGCAGGCTGTGAGCAATCCGATGGCGAGGCGGTCGTTGCTGCAAAGCACCGTGTTGGTCCTGAAAAGGCCCTTCGCCAGGGCCTCATGGCCGCCCACGCGCCCGATCTCCTCGAAGCCCCAGCCTTCTCCGTCGATCGATACGACCTGCGGGTCGTGGCCGAAGCTCTCCATGGCGTTGATGTAGGCCTGGCGACGGCGGTGGGCGTTGGGGTTGGCGGGGGTCTTCATCTCGAAGAAGCAAGGGGGCTCCCCCGTGCGGCAGAGGTAGTCGGCGATATGCGTGGTGAACTGGGCGTTGTCGGAGCCCACGAATGCGAGGCCGAGCTCGTCCACGGAGCTGTCGAAGATCAGCGTCGGCACGTCTTCGCAGAAGCGGCGGAGGGCCTCCTTGTTCGACGTTCGGCCAAGCGGCGCAAGCAGCACGCCCGCAGGCTTGAGGGCGCGAAGATTGTCGAGCAGTTCCTCCTCGTGAGACGCGCTGCCATGGGCGCTGAAGAGCGTCGGGCGGTAGCCCGCGTGGATACACCGCTCCTCGAGCGTGCGCGCGATCTCGGCAAAATAGGGGTCGACGAGAAGAGGCACGACAATGCCGATCGTCTTCGTCAGCTTCCGGTTCTGGTTCACCGCGTAGATGTTGGGCCGATACTCATGCTCCCGCAGGGCAGCCTCGATGCGCTCGCGAATTTTTGGACGAACACTCGAGGGATCGTTGAAGAATTTTGAGACGGTCGGGCGTGAGATGCCGCTGACGGCGGCGAACTCTTCCATGTTCCGAATTCTCGTCTTTGTCATCTCCGGCACCCGCTTGAATGGGACCAGATTACAATTTATCGCGCGGCAAAAATCAATGTTCTGGAAGAAACAATCGGCAAGCTCCTCATGTCGCATGACAATTCGGCACCCTGCGGGCGCTCTGCCCGCCAATAGATCATCGATGCAAGAGCGCGCGAGCGTGTGCCCGGTTTTTCATCGGATTGGCCTTTCCCTCCGACGCGCGGCATGATGAGGTATCGTGATAGGCCGCGTCCCAAGGCGGCACGACACACGATCAGGGAGAACACCATGACCAAGCTCACAGGCTTCATGGCCATGGCCACGCTTTTGTCGACGACGACACTGGCAACGGCCGAGACACTGCGCTGGGCGCGCGCGGGCGACGCGCTGACGCTCGATCCCCACGCGCAGAACGAGGGGCCGACGCACACGATCCGGCACCAGATGTACGAGCCGCTCATCATCCGCGACACGACCGGAGCCTTCGAGCCCGCCCTTGCCACGTCGTGGTCCCCCAGCGAGGAAGATCCAAACGTCTGGATATTCGAACTTCGTGAGGGTGTGACCTTCCACGGGGGCGAAGAGTTCACCGCCGAGGACGTCGTGTTTTCCTACGAGCGCGCGAAGCAGCCGAACTCCGACATGAAAGAACTGATCGGCTCGATCACCGAGGTGCGCGCAGTCGACGATTTCACCATCGAGATGGTCACCGACGGGCCGAACCCGATCCTTCCTTCGAACCTCACCAACCTCTTCATCATGGACAAGGGCTGGTCCGAGGCGAACAACACCGTGAACGTGCAGGATTTCGAGGGCGGCGAGATCACCTTTGCCACCACGAACGCCAACGGCACCGGGCCCTACATGCTCCAATCCCGTGAGCCCGACGTGCGCACGGTCATGGTCCGCAACGACGACTACTGGGGCATCGACGAGTTCCCCATGGAAGTGACGGAGATCGTCTACACGCCGATCCAGAACGCCGCGACCCGCGTGGCGGCGCTCCTGTCAGGCGAGGTCAATTTCCTTCAGGACATGCCGGTGCAAGACCTCGCCCGGGTCGATGACGCCGAGGGCCTCGTCGTCAAGCAGGCGCCGCAGAACCGGGTGATCTTCTTCGGGATGAACCAGGGCGCGGCCGATATCGAGGCAGACAACGTCGACGGGGCCAACCCGCTCGCCGATGTGCGCGTGCGCAAGGCCATGTCCATGGCCATCAATCGCGATGCCATCCAGCAGGTCGTCATGCGCGGCCAGTCCGAGCCCGCGGGCATGATCGCGCCTCCCTTCGTGAATGGCTGGACCGCGGAGATGGACGCCGAGTCCTCCACCGACATCGCCATGGCGCAAGAGCTCATGGCCGAGGCAGGCTATGGCGATGGCTTCTCCATCCGGCTCGATTGCCCCAACGACCGCTACATCAACGACGAGGCGATCTGCCAGGCGGCCGTGGGCATGCTGGGCCAGATCGGCGTCACGGTGAACCTCGACGCCAAGCCCAAGGCACAGCACTTCCCGCTCATCACTGACGGGCAGACCGACTTCTACATGCTGGGCTGGGGCGTGCCGACCTATGACAGCGAGTACGTCTTCAACTTCCTCGTCCATGGCCGCGAGAGCGACATCGGCACGTGGAACGGCACGGGCTTCGACAACGACGAGATCGACGCCAAGATCAGGTCGCTGGCATCGAACACCGACCTCGAGGCGCGCAATGCCGACATCGCCGATATCTGGCGCGTTGTGCAGGACGAAGCGCTTTACATCCCCATTCACCACCAGGTGCTGAACTGGGGCATGGCCGAGGGCGTGGGGATCGAGGTCGATCCCGAGGATCAGCCCAAGGTGAAGTATTTCACCATGAGCACCATGAACTAAGTCCCGAGGGCCGCCTGGTTTCCGGGCGGCCCTTCCCTTTGGTCCGCAACAACCAAGGAACGTCCCATGCTTCGCTTCTCCACAGCGCTCGCCCTCGTTCTGGCCCTTCCGGCCAGCGCCGAGGAATTCAACTTCGCCGTCACGACCGATCCGCAGACCATGGATCCCCACGCGGTCAACTCCGCGCCGGTGCTCGGCTTCTTGAATAATGTCTACGAAGGCCTCGTCCGGCGCGGCAAGGACATGTCCATCGAGCCTTCGCTGGCCGTGAGCTGGGAACCCATCGGAGACGGAGAGGGCTGGCGCTTCAACCTCCGCGAGGGCGTCACTTTCCAGGACGGCTCGGCATTCAACGCCGATGACGTCATTTTCTCTTACGAGCGCGCGTCCTCGGAGCAGGCTGATACCTCGAGCTGGTTCGCGCCGGTGAGCGAGGTGATCCGGGTCGATGACTTCACGGTCGACATCATGACCACCGCGCCAAACCCGATTTTTCCCGACAGCATCGCCAACTGGATGATGATGGACAGCGGCTGGGCCGAGGCCAATGATGCCGTGCGCCCCGACAAGGATCAGGGCAACTTCGCCACGCTCAACGCCAATGGCACGGGGCCCTTCCAGATCGTTTCGCGTCAGCCCGACCTGTCGACAGTGCTCGAGCCCCATGCCGGCTGGTGGGGGGATGTGGAGCATAACCTGACGCGCGTGGAGATGACGCCGATCCAGAACCCGGCCACCGCGCTGGCCGCGCTTTTGTCCGGCGACGTGGACTTCATCAATCCTGTCCCGATCCAGGATGTCGCGCGGCTCGCTGGCAACCCCGATGTGCAGGTGATCCAGGGCATCGAGGCCCGCGTGATCATGCTGGGCTTCGACCAGCAGGAGGGCGGCCCGTCCACCAACGACATGTTCCTCGACCCCGCCGCGCGCGAGGCCGTGGCCCGCGCGGTGAACGTGCCTGCGATCCTGCAGACGATCATGCGCGGCAATGCCGAGGTGGCCAGCCAGCTCGTGAGCCCCGCCATGCGCGGCTACTCCGATGCCGAGGCCGCGCCTTACGGCTTTGACCAGGATGCCGCGCGCGCCCTCGTTGAAGAGGCGGGCCTCGCAGGGCAGACCATCGAGTTCAAATGCCCGAACGACCGCTATCTGAATGACGAGGCCGTGTGCCAGGCCATCACAGGCATGCTCGCGCAGGCGGGCATGGACGTGACCCTCGATGCGATGCCCGTGTCCAACTACTGGCCCGAGCTGCGCGCGGACAACTTCGACATGTACCTCCTCGGCTGGTCGCCCGGGACCTTCGATGCCGAGCATCCGATCCGCTTCCTCGCGTCCACGCCCAACGAGGAAAAGCGCCTCGGCAGCTGGAACTTCGGCGCCTATTCCAACGCCCGCATCGACGAGCTCTTGCCCATGATCCAGTCCGAGATCGATGAGGAGGCCCGCCAGGCCATGCTCGATGAGGTGGCGGGCATCATGCAGGACGAGGTGGCTTACGTGCCGCTTTATGTGCAGCCGCTTGTCTGGGGTGCCGGCGCGGGGATCGAGCTCACGCAGCGCCCGGACAACTTCTTCATCCTTCGCTGGGTGACGGTGAACTAAGGCTGCTCAAGGGAAATACGCGCCCCGGCCTTCGAGCCGGGGCCTCTGCCCCTGCGAGCGCTGAGGTGGAGGTCCCGGGTCAGGCCCGGGACGTGAAGCGCAAAAGGTCGGGCCTATGCTCTCCTACATCATCAGACGCGTCGGCCAGTCCATCCTCGTGCTGCTCATCACGGGGCTCGTTGCCTTCTCGATGTTCCGCTTCGTCGGCGATCCGATCGACAATATGCTCGGCCAGGAGCGCACGATGGAAGATGTCGAGCGCCTGCGCGCGCAGCTCGGCCTCGATCAGCCCTTCGTTGTCCAGTATTACCGCTTCCTCGAACAGGCCTTGCAGGGGAACTTCGGTGTCTCCTTCCGGCAGGGCCGCCCGGTGGCCGAGATCCTCCTCGAGCGTGCGCCGGCGACACTGGAGCTTGCGGCCGTCTCTGGCCTCTTCGCCATCGTCCTCGGCATCGCGCTCGGCGTCTTCACGGCGATCCGCCGCAACGGCTTCACGGCCAATTTCATCATGTCCGCCTCGCTCATCGGTGTGTCGCTGCCGACGTTTCTCATCGGCATCCTCCTGATCTACCTTTTCTCGGTGGAGCTCGGCTGGCTGCCGTCCTTCGGCCGTGGAGAAACGGTCGATGTGGGAGGATGGTCGACGGGCTTTCTCACGGAGTCCGGCCTCCGCGCGCTGATCCTGCCGTCGATCACGCTGGGCCTCTATCAAATGACCCTCATCATGCGCCTGGTGCGATCCGAGATGCTCGAGGTTCTGAGGCAGGATTACATCCGCTTCGCGAAAGCCCGAGGCCTCTCGGACCGCGTCATCAATTTCCGCCACGCGCTGAAGAACACGATGGTCCCGGTCATCACTGTCATCGGCCTCCAGCTCGGCTCGATCATCGCTTTCGCCATCATCACTGAGACGGTCTTTCAATGGCCCGGCGTGGGCCTCCTCTTCATCAATGCGATCCAGTTCGTCGATATTCCCGTCATGGCCGCCTACCTCATGCTGATCTCGGTGATGTTCGTCGGGATCAATCTTCTCGTGGACATCCTCTATGCCTTCATTGACCCGCGCCTGAGGGTGTCGGCATGACGCGGTTCCTCGAGTCCGATCTCTTTTACGCGTTTCGCACCTCGCCCGTGGCCGTGGTGTCGTTCATCGTGACCGTGCTTCTTGTCCTGTCGGCGGTGCTCGCGCCGCTCATCGCGCCCACGAACCCGTTCGATCCGGCGAGCCTAGATCTCATGAACGGCTTCACCGCGCCCATGGCGCCCAATGCGTTCACCGGCGACAGCTTTCTCATGGGCACCGATGACCAGGGCCGCGACGTCTTCTCCACGATCCTCTACGGCATGCGCATTTCGCTCTTCGTGGGGGTGGCCGCGGTGCTCTTCGCGATGACGCTCGGCATCTTCCTCGGTCTCCTCTCCGGCTATGTCGGCGGCTGGACCGAGACGATCATCATGCGCACGGCGGACGTGCAGCTGACCTTTCCGTCGATCCTCGTGGCCATGCTGATCTTCGGCATCGCCAAGGGCATTACGCCCGTGGAATACCGGGACCAGATGGCGATCTGGGTGCTCATCCTCGCCATCGGCCTCTCCGACTGGGTGCAGTTCGCGCGCGTGGTGCGGGGTGCGACGCTGGTGGAGAAGTCCAAGGATTACGTGGCCGCGGCCCAACTGATCGGGCGCGGGCCTATGACGATCATGGTCCGCCATATCATGCCCAACGTGCTGTCGCCCGTGCTCGTCATCGCCACGATCTCGCTCGCGCTCGCGATCATCGCGGAGGCGACGCTGAGCTTCCTGGGCGTCGGCGCACCGCCCACGCAGCCGTCGCTCGGCACGCTCATCCGCATCGGGCAGGGCTTCCTCTTTTCGGGCGAATGGTGGATCCTCTTTTTTCCCGCCATGACGCTCCTCATGCTCGCGCTCGCCGTGAACCTCCTGGGCGATTGGCTCCGCGACGCGCTCAACCCGAGGCTCAGATGACCCAAGCACTGCACTCGCAAGCGCGCAGGCGCCATGCCCGACCTCGGGTGGGCATCGCTTCGGACGATGGATGCGCACTTCTTGCCGCCAGTCGGGCAACCGTTCGTGGTGCGACATCGGCGTATGCCCTCCCGGGGGGGAGGTCGGGCATGGCGCCTGCGCGCCGGAGCGCTGATACCTCCGCGCTTTGAAGGAGCGAAACATGACCGAGCCCGTCCTCTCCATCCGCAACGTCACCGTCGACATCCCGACGCGGCACGGCCTGTTTCAGCCGGTCCAGAACGTCTCCTACGACATCCGCCCCGGCGAGATCCGGGGTGTGGTGGGCGAGTCCGGTGCGGGCAAATCCATGACCGGCAACGCCGTCATAGGCCTGCTCGACCCGCCCGCGCGCATCGCCGAGGGCGAGGTCTGGCTCAACGGGCGGCGGATCGACGGGCTCGACGCCGAAGAGAAGCGGCGCATCCGGGGCAAGGAGATCGCGATGATCTTCCAGGACCCGCTCACCTCCCTCAATCCGCTCTTCACGGTGGGTCAGCAGCTCGTGGAGACGATCCAGCTCCATCTCGGGCTCTCGGCGGCTGACGCGAAGACGCGCGCGATCGAGCTACTGGATCGCGTACGCATCCCGAACCCTGCCGAGCGTTTCGATCAGTACCCGCACCAGTTCTCCGGCGGCATGCGGCAGCGCGTGGTGATCGCGCTCGCGCTCTGCTCGGAGCCCTCCGTAATCGTGGCCGACGAGCCCACCACCGCGCTCGATGTCAGCATTCAGGCGCAGGTGCTCGACCTCATCAAGGTGCTAGCGCGCGAGCGGCAGGTGGGGGTGATCCTCGTCACCCATGACATGGGCGTCATCGCCGACACGACCGACGAGGTCACGGTGATGTATGCGGGCAAGGTGGTGGAGCAGGGCACCACGGCCCAGATCCTCGGCGCGCCAAGCCATGATTACACAAAGAGCCTCATCGCCGCCGTGCCGCGACCGCAGGTCAAGCTCCACCGCTTCCCACAGGTGAGCTATGGCGGGCGCGAGACGACCTTCAAGATCGAGGACCTCGCGCGCAACTGGGGCCGCTCAACGGCCTCGAAATCAGGCACCCTGCTCGAGGTCGAGGGCCTCACCAAACGGTTCCTGTCCAAGGGCTCCCTCATCCCGTCCCGGCGCGCGTATTTCACGGCGGTGGACGCGGTGAGTTTCGACATCAAGGACGGCGAGGTTTTCGGCCTCGTGGGCGAGTCCGGCTCCGGCAAGTCGACCGTCGCGCGGATGATCGCCACGCTCTACCCGGTGGACGATGGCAAGGTGATCTTCGACGGGGAGGAGATGACGGGCCTCGATGCCGCGGGCATCGCGCGCTACCGGCGCCAGATCCAGATGATCTTCCAAGACCCGTTTTCGTCGCTCAATCCGCGCATGTCGGTGGGTGACATCGTGGCCGAGCCGCTCATTCACCACAAGCTCCTGGCGAGCGGGGAGGTCGGCCCGCGCGTGCGCGAGCTGCTGGACCGCGTGGGCCTCGCCTCGGATGCCCATCGCAAATATCCGCACGAGTTCTCTGGCGGTCAAAGGCAGCGCATTTCCATCGCGCGGGCATTGGCCACGCAGCCGCGCTTTCTCATCTGTGACGAGCCCACGTCTGCGCTCGACGTCTCCATCCAGGCTCAGATTCTCAATATCCTCAAGGATTTGCAGGAGCATCTTGGCCTATCGATGCTCTTCATCTCCCATGATCTGCCGGTGGTGCGCCAGATGTGCGACCGTGTGGGCGTCATGCGGCAGGGCAAGCTGGTGGAGCTTCAGGAAACGAGCGCGCTCTTCGAGAGCCCGAAATCCGACTATACTAGGGAGCTGCTCGAGCTCATGCCGCGGCTCGATCAGCTCTCGGAAGAGGAGATCGCCGGACTTCGCGCCTAGTCGAGCGGGAAGGTCAGGCCCACCGTGATGATCCCGTCCACGGGGCTGCCGTCGAGCGGAATGATCTGCGAGAAGACCGGTCCCTGCCTGAGTTGCAATCCGAGGAGCGGGACGAAATCGCCCGCGCGGAAATCCGTGATGATGTCGGCATTCTCATAATAAGCGAGACCGCCAAAGACCTGTGCCGCGCCGTTCTGCCACTCGTAGAGATCGACCGCGCCGGTCAATGACACCGACGGTTCGGCGTAGGAATTTCGATAGGCGCCGACGCTGACATCCACCGTCCCGCGCCATGTCAGGAAGACGCCGGGAACAAACTCCTCAAATCCGTCCGCACCGAGGTGATGCGCCCCGAGAAGCACGGAGACAGCATCGGGATCCGCCGCGGCGGGGCTCGCCGCCAGGGCGGCAAGCAGGGCAAAGGTGGCTTTCATGACTGCGCGTGCCTTCTTTCTTGATTGGCGGCACGCTCGCGCAGAATTGTGGCCAAATCTGGGCGGTCTAGCCCTTCAGCGGCACCCGTTCGATGACTTCGAAACGGCCGTCTTCGCGCTCGCCGCACAAGCTCACGGCATCGATGACAAAGGGGCTGGGGAGAGCCGCTGCGAAATGGGCCCTGAGGATCGCGGCCACCGGCTCGGGCCCTGGCAACGGGCCGGTCAGCGTCATGTGAAAGCGGAATTCTTCGAGCACGTAGGGGTAGCCCCATCTGCCGAGAAGCGCCTCTTGCGATGCCGTTAGGCGCGTACGCTTCCGTCGCTCGAGTTCATCGGCTGTGAGGGGTGCGCGAAAGCTGTCGAACTGCGTGACGCAGGACGCGGCGAGATCGTCCAATGCGTCTGAACGCATCTCAGGGACAAGCGCGACAAAACTGCCGAGCGTGGCAACCCGCAGCCCTTCGAGCGTAACGGGTTCCTGCGTTTGCGCAAACGCAATGAGCGCCTCCGAGAGCGACGCGGCGGACGCCCCAACAGCCAGCCGAAACGGCGCTTTCAGCGTGGCGTGGAAGCCGTACTTGCGCGGGCGCTCGGTGATCTCGGCCGCGTTGAGACCGAGCTCCGGGTGCGGTCTCTCTTCACGGTTTGCGGCGTCCCAGCCAAGCCACGCCGCCGCCATGTCCGCGAGAAGCCCCTCGGGGCAGGTGTAGTAGAGGGCGTAGCGCCGGTGGGTCATGCGCGGAGGTTGCCGTTTTCGAAAACGAAAGGGAAGCGCTTGGCGCGGCGGTTCATCCCGGCTCGGTATCGGGCCCGCGATCGAGGCGATGGACCCCGGGCGCGACCTCCGGGAAATTCGCGCGAACGAGCGGGTCATGGCCCGGCACGATCAGGCCCGGCCTGGAGGCGAGGCGGTGCAGCGTCTCGAAGCCCTTGAGCATGTCTTCGACATCAATGACGATGGGGAAGGGCCTGCGATCAAACGCATTCTCGTAGTAGTGCGCGGCATCGGAGGCGAGGCAAAGCCATCCGGCTTCGGTCAACACGCGCACCGCCTGAAGGCCCCGCGAATGCCCTCCGATCCGATGGACAGTGACGCCCTCGGCGATCTCGGCGTCTCCGTCGTGAAAAATGACCCGCCCGGAATAGACCCGCTTCACCGCCTCGCAGACGTGATCGGCCGTGAAGGGCGCCCGCAGCGTGTCGTGGCACATGCAGGGCCCGGTGGCGAAGGCCATCTCCGCGGTCTGGAGGTGAAGGGTGGCATTCGGAAAAAGGTGGAGGCCGCCGGCATGATCGTAGTGGAGATGCGTGACGATGACTTCGTCCACGGCCTCTGCCGCGAGGCCCAGCGGTTTCAGGGCCTCCCTCGGATCGGTCGAGATCGGCCGCCCCCGTGCCGCCCCTTCGGCGGCGTCATAGCCTGTATCCACAAGGATGTGGCGACCATCCTTCTCAAGCACCCAGAGGAAATAATCCATGGCATGGGGCGCGTCGTGATTGTCATCGAAGAGGAAGCTGTCGGCGCGCGTGCGCGCGTTGCGTTCTGCGTATTTGACCGCGTGGACATGCCAGCTCACGGGAAGACCTGCGCATAGGTGCGAACGTCCTTGCCGACGATAATCGGCGCCGTCTCGGCGTCGAAAATCTTGAAATGCTCGGTCGCGAGATGCGCGTCGAAAGCCGCGGCATCATCATAGAGTTCGTAGAGAAACACTTCATTGGGCCGGGCATCATCATGGCACACGTCAAAGCGATGACAGCCCGGTTCATCGCGCAGGGAGGCGGCTGCGTTCGGGCGGATGGATGTGAGGAAATCCGGCATCTTGCCAGGCGCGATTTCCAAGGTGACCACCACTGCAAACATATCGCGCTCCGCCTTGTCCCGTTTTCTGGTATCTCATAACGTATACGTAATTTAACCGTCAACGAGGGCAGGCCAGTGGCGCAGACTTTCAGGATCGCCGTCTTCGAGGGTGACGGCATCGGGCCGGAGATCACAGCGCCCACGCTGGCCCTCCTCGACCGCCTCGCGTCCGACTATGCCCTCGACACCGTCACGCTGCCGGCCGGGGCGCAATGCTATGCAGATACCGGGAAAGCGCTGCCCGAAGCTTCGCTCGCCCAGGCGCGGGACGCTGACGCGATCCTACTCTCCGCCATGGGGCTTCCCCACATCCGCTACCCGGACGGGACGGAGATCGTCCCCCAGATCGATCTCCGCATCGCGCTCGATCTCTATGCCGGGGTGCGCCCGGTCCGCATCGTCCCGGGGCAGCCGAGCCCCCTGAAGGTCGCCGCCACCGAGGCGCTGGATTTTGTCCTTGTCCGCGAGAGCACGGAGGGGCTCTTTCACACCAAGGGCACGGGCCGCGTCACGGACGACTACGCCGAGGAAACCCTCCGCCTCACGCGCCGGACGAGCGAGCGGGTGTCCCGATTCGCCTTCGAGCTCGCGCGCGCGCGAAAGGCCGCCGGGAAAGGGCCCGGGCGGGTGATGTGCGTGGACAAGGCCAATGTTTTCCGCGCCTTCGCCTGGTTTCGGGAGATCTTTGACGGCGTGGCCGAGGGCTACCCCGATGTTGGGGCCGATCACGGCTATGTCGATGCCGTGGCGCTCTGGATGGTGGACCAGCCGCACCGGTTCGACGTCATGGTGACCGAAAACATGTTCGGCGATATTCTGAGCGATCTCGGCGCGGGCCTCATGGGCGGGCTGGGCCTCGCCCCCTCCGCCGATATCGGAGACACGCACGCCGTCTTCCAGCCCTGCCACGGCACCGCGCCCGACATCGTGGGCAAGGGCCTCGCCAATCCCATGGCGATGATCCTCTCGGCGGCCATGATGCTCCGTTGGCTCGGCGAGACCCATGGCGCAACAGCCCCCCTTGCCGATGCGGAGCGTCTCGAGCGCGCGGTGGACAAAGTCATTGCAGAGGGCCGTGTCCTCACCGGTGACCTTGGTGGCACGGCAGGTACGGCCGATGTCTTCGCCGCGGTCGAGGCCGCGCTGTGACGATGCTGCGCGTCGTGACCGTGGGGGCGGGGTACTTCGCCGCCTTCCATCACGAGGCGTGGCGGCGGCACCCGCAGACGGAGCTCGTGGGCGTGGTCGATGCGGACCCGGCAAAAAAGGCCGACTTCACGAGCCTCGGCGCGGCCCTCGACACCAAGCCCGACATCATCGACATCGCGTCGCCGCCACCGTCGCACGCCGCGCTCGTGCGCGAGGCCATCGCAGCCGGGCCCCGGGCGATCATCTGTCAGAAACCCTTCACAACCTCCGCATCCGAGGCCGCAGCGCTCGCGCGGGAGGCCGACGCTGCCGGGATCCCCCTGATCGTGCACGAAAATATCCGCTTCCAGCCGTGGTATCGCCGGATGAAGGAGGCCATGGGCGAGCTCGGCGACATTCACCAGCTCAGTTTCCGGTTTCGCACCGGCGACGGGCAGGGGCCGCGCGCCTATCTCGACCGTCAGCCCTATTTCCAGACGATGCCACGCCTGCTCATTCAGGAGACCGCCGTGCATTGGATCGACACGTTTCGTTTCCTGCTCGGTCCGATCGAGGGGGTTTATGCTGACCTGCGGCACCTCAACCCCGCCGTGACGGGCGAGGATGCCGGTCACGTGCTCTTCAGCTTCGACGGCGGCGTGCGCGGGGTCTTCGATGGCGACCGCCACCTTGACCACGATACGCCCGATCCTCGCCTGACCTTCGGCGAAGCGCTGCTGGAGGGCACGCAAGGGACGATCACGCTCACGGGGGACGGTGCGCTATCCCAGCGGGACTTCGGCACGCGGGAGGCCCGGATCATTTTTCCGCCCAACAGCTGGCCGGGCTTCGCGGGTGATTGTGTCTACGCGTTGCAGGCCCATGTCGTCTCCGCGCTTCTGGGCCATGGGCACTTCGAGAACGAGGCGCAGGACTACGTGACCGTTCGCGAAGTGGAGGAGGCTATCTACCTCTCCCACGAAGAAAAACGCTGGGTGGCCACATGAGCGAGACCGCCGCCACCCGCGCCGCCGAGGCTCTGCGACAGCTGATCTTTCGGGGGGAACTCGCGCCGGGATCCGATCATCTCGAGGCGGAGCTCGCGGACCAGCTCGGCATGTCGCGCACGCCCGTACGCGAAGCGTTGACCAAGCTCGAGGCGCAGGGGCTCGTGACGATACGTCCGCGTCGGGGCGCACGCGTGGTGGGGCTCTCGCCGGAGGACATGGACGAGATCTACGATGTCCTCACGGTGCTAGAGGCTGCGGCAGCGGGGCGGGCCGCGGCGCGGCGGCTCTCGAGCTCGGAACTCGCGCCCATGGAGACGGCCATTGATGCCATGGAGGATGCGCTCGCGCGGCGCGACCTCGAGGCCTGGGCGGATGCGGACGATGCCTTCCACACCGCCCTCGTGGCGGCATCGGGCAATGCGCGGCTGGCCGAGACGGTGGCGTTGCACACCGATCAAGTACGGCGGGCGCGGTCCGTAACGCTGCGCCTGCGCCCGCCGCCCCACGGCTCGAATGCCGACCACCGCGCCGTCCTCACCGCGATCCGTCGGGGAGAGGCGGCGGAGGCCGAGCGGCTCCACCGGCGGCACAGGAGCCGCGCGCGAGCGCTCCTCGTCGACATCCTGAAACGACATCAGCTCAATCGCGTATGACACTGAACTTGCAAGAAAAACGGGCCGCGGTGCAAGAGATCTTCATGGCTGGCGTGGCCGCCGCCGATCCCGGCGATGCGGTGGCGCGCGCGCTCAAGGCGCGGCCCGTCGCCTCGGGTGCGACGATCATCGCCGTGGGCAAGGCGGCGCTCCGCATGGCAGAGGCGGTGCGGGCAGAGGTCGAGAACCCGCGCGAGATCCTCATCGTCACCAATCCCGAGAATGCACGCGACATGGCAGCGGCGGAGGTCTTCGCCGCGTCTCACCCCGTCCCGGACGCGCAAGGCCTCCGGGCCGCGGAGGCGGTGGAGGCGGCGCTGGGACGCGCTGATCACGTGCTCGCGCTCCTGTCGGGCGGGGGCTCGGCGCTGTTGCCCGCGCCGGTCAAGGGCCTGACATTGGATGACAAAATCAGGGTGAACGAGCTTCTCCTCGCCTCGGGCGCGGACATCACGCAGATGAACCTGGTGCGCCAGTCGCTCTCGCGGCTCAAAGGCGGCGGGTTCCTTCGGGCGGCGGCGCCCGCGCCGGTGCGGGCGCTCATCCTGTCGGACGTCGTGGGTGATGACCTCTCCACCATCGCCTCGGGGCCCACGGCGCCCCCCCTCGGGACGCGGGCAGACGCAGCCCAAGTGCTCGAGGCGCTAGGGCTCATCAACCGGGTGCCGGAGGCCGTGCGCCGGGTCCTCGCCGCGCCGGAGGAGGCCTGGGACGGGCCCGCGGCGGAGAATGAGCTAGTGGGCTCGAACACCGCGTCGGTCATGGCCATGGCAGGGGCCGCGCGGGCTTACGGGCTGCCCGTCCATGTCCACGCGCCGGCGCTCACGGGCGACGTGGAAGAGGCCGCGCGCCGCGTGGCGGGAACGACCGATCCCGGCATCCACCTCTTTGGCGGGGAGACGACCGTGACCCTGCGCGGCAGCGGAAAAGGCGGGCGCAATCAGGAGCTTGCGCTGCGCGCGGCGCTCCATCTCAGGCGCGGGGACTGGGTCTATCTGCAAGCGGGGACAGACGGGCGCGATGGGCCCACGGATGCCGCTGGCGCGATCGTGGACGCGGAACGGCTCGCGGCGATGCAGCAGGGCGGAGACCTCCTCGCGCAGCTCGAAAACAACGATGCCTACCATGCGCTCAAGCCGGCCGGTGCGCTTCTCGTGACCGGTGCCACGGGGACGAATGTCGCCGATCTCGGGGTCCTGATCCGCTAGAGGCGCGGGGCCGGAGCCCGGCCATTGGCTCAGTCGACGGGGAGGCCCGAGGGCACGGCGTCGGGCCGCCCGAGGGGGCGCGTGTGCGCCGTTTTCCCGGTTAGCGCGTGAAGGAAGGCCTCGATATCACTGAGCTCCGCGTCGCTGAGGGGGATGCCGTCGAGATCGAGCGCGGCCTCTTGCCGAGCCATTTCCCTTGCATCGGATTGTATCACGAAATCAATGGCTTCCAGCCATGCTGCGTCGGGCAACTCTGCCATCGTCGGACGCCACGCGGCACGGGCCGCGCGGGGATCGCGGTGATGCTCGAGGATCCCGCGCAGCGTGGGATAGGCCCCGTTATGGCCGTAGGGCGCGGTGAGCGCCACGTTGCGGAGCGAGGGCGTCCGAAAGCGGTAAGCATCCTCGAGGAGGTCCGTCTCTCCCATCCGTCCCACGTCGCGCGGCATGGGATCGAAGCGCCGCGTGCGGCCCGGGCCGAAAGCGGGGAGCGCGAGGGCGTGGAAGTCCTGATCGGTGAAGAGCGGCCCCGAGTGGCAGGTATGACAGCTTGCTTTGCCGAAGAAGAGCTTTCGGCCCCGTTCGGCGGCGGCGGGCAGGGGCGTCCCGTCCCGGAGCCAGTCGTCATAGGGGCTGTCGTAGCTTTGCCATTCCGAGCCGATGAAGGCCCCGAGCGCGTTGGCGATCTCCACGATCGTCACCTCCTCGGGAGACCCAACATCGGGGAAGGCGGCCACGAACATCTCGCCGTATTCCGGGATCACCCGGACGCGCTTGGCGAGGATCGGCCAGGCGGCGTCGATCCGGTCATGCACCGCCCCCGCCACCTCGTTTTCCGCCGGGTTCCCCGCCATCTCGAACTGCGCCGTGAGCGGCAGCACGGCCTGCGCGGCGATGATGTTGTCGAGGCCCTGCGGAAGCCATTCCTCGGCCGGGGAATTGAAGCCGTTGCCGTAAAGATCATCGATGCTCAGCCGACCATCATGGAAGAGCACGCGCACCGAGCGGTGGCCGAGGTTCCACAGCGTCGGCGCCGAGCGCGGGATCCGCTTTCGGATGCGGTCGGCCCCGCCGAGCGAGACCCGCTCCGGGCCGATCCCCACGCCGCCTTCGCCGATCCCGAGGCTCAGGCCATCGCCGCCATGGAGCGTGTGATGGTGGCAGGTGCCGCAGGAAATGTTGAGGTTGCCGGAGAGAACCTTGTCGTAGAAGAGCAGCTGCCCGATCTTGGCTTGATCTTCGTCGAAGGGCAGAAAATCATCCGAGGTGATGGGCTCGCTTGCCAGCGCGGGACCCGCGAGGAGCGAAAGGACGAGACCATGAAGAAGCTTGCGCTTGGGCTTGCGCTTGCCTGCCTTGCGGTGCCCGCTGCGGCCGAGATCGAAGAGGCGCGCGATCTGATGGAGGCCGGGCGCTTCGAGGAAGCCTATGCCGCGTTCTGGCCTGCGGCGCGGTCCGGCAATGCCGATGCCGAGGAGCTCATCGGGGTCATGTACGCGCTGGGGCTCGGGGTCGAGCAGGACTACGTGCGGGCCTTCGAGTGGTACCTGCGATCGGCGATGAAGGGACATCCCGGCGCGCAATCTGGTGTGGGCTGGTACTACGAGGTCGGCCTCGGTATGCCGGCCCCCGATCTCACGCGGGCCTACATGTGGTACGTGCTTTCGGCCATCGGAGGCGATCCGGACGCGGCGATTTCGAAGGAGGAGGTGGTCAAGAAGATGACCCCCGAAGAGATCGCCCATGCCGAAGCCCTCGTGGATGATTACCGGGTCTGGATGTACCCGTTTCGGTGAGCTTACCGGGCCGGGCGGTCAAAACAAGCGGGTACAATACGTTAGCACAGCGTGTACCCGGCCGCGAAGAGGGCCGGGAGTTTGGTTGGTGAAATCCGGCCGCGCGCGAACTTGGGTGAGACTTGGCCTCACTCTTAGTCTTCACTGTGGGTCAAATGGGGCGTGCCGTTACTCGGCTGCCACCTGTCGACCGGTGCCCTTCGCAGAGTAGGCGGCCGCGATGACGGCCTCCGCGATCATCTCCACCTCCTCGAGCGAAAGGCGCGCGGGCAGGCGCACGTCGCAGGCGCGTTCGAGCATGGCGCGCGTCTTGGGCAGGTCGCCGCCGGGGATCGACGCCTCCGGCAGGAACGCCCAATTCCAGAAGGCGCGGGCATTGTCGGTGGAGAGGCCGAAGACCTGCGCGCCGAGGTGGCGGGCCTTGAGCTCTGCCACCAGGGCGCGTGCCTCGTCATCGGTGAAGCCGGTGAGATTGAACTGGATGGAGTCCGGTGCGCGGTGCTCGCCCGGCAGCGGCGCCGGCACGTCGAAGAACTCGGTCTCGTTGAGGATGGCGGCCATGTGATCGTGATTGCGCTTGCCTTGCGCGCAGCGGCGGTCGAGCTCGGCGAGCTGCGCGTCTACAACGACGGCCGACAGGTTGCTCAGCCGCGTGTTGTAGAGCGGGAGCTTGTTCTGCCAGCGCTTGAAGGGCTCCTGCAGGACGGGGTGCTTCTTCCAATTGTGCTCGTAGGCGCCGGACATGATCACCGCGCGGGCGGCGAGGTCCGCGTCATCGGTGATGAGCATGCCGCCCTCGCCGGAATTGAGCATCTTGTAGGACTGGAAGGAGAAGCAGCCCACGCGGCCGATGGTGCCGATGCGCTTGCCGTTCCAGAGCGTGCCGAGGGAATGGGCCGCATCCTCGACGACGGGAATGCCCGCGGCATCCGCGAGCGCCATGATGGCGTCCATGTCGGAGGTGTGGCCGCGCATGTGCGAGATGAGCACGGCATCGGCGCTGGGGAGCTTGGCTTCGAAATCCGCGAAGTCGATGCGGTAATTCTCGCCGCATTCCACGAGGACCGGCACGCATTCGGCGTGGACCACGGAGGAGGGGACGGCGGCGAAGGTGAAGGCTGGGATCAGCACGCGCGCGCCGGGCTTAAGTCCAAGCGCCTTGAGCGACAGGAAGAGCGCGGCGGAGCAGGAGGCCACGGCGACGGCGTATTTGACGCCCATGCGCTCGGCAAAGCGGGCCTCGAGGCGCGATACGGGGCTGTTTTCGGAGGTGTAGCGGAAGAGATCCGCGCTCTGCATGAGCGCTGCCAGCTCTTCGCGGGCGGCCTCGGGGATGGGTTCTGCCTGGTGGACGTCAGGAAAGTTCGTCATGGGGCTCGCTCTCTCAATGTCGTTTGGGACGGAAAATCACAGGGAATTGTGAATGTCCAATGACGTGTTGTGATCTGGCGCGATGGGCGGATTAGGGAAGGGCGGGGCGTGTCCCCCATGGCACGATCGGCCAGTGACCGCACCGGCACGCTCGGCCAGAGAAAAGGGGCGCGCCCGCAGGCACGCCCCTCCAGATGATGGTGACGATGCGCCGGGATCAGTTGAGATCTGCGGCGCGACCCTCTGCGAGGAAGTCCTCGGCCTCGGCCACGGCGGCCTGGAGGTTTTCCAGCGTTTCGGGGCCACCGTCGATGTTGTCGTTGAACCAGCCGAGCACCGGCTCGGCGGCCTCCGCGAAGGCGGCTTTCTCGGCCGGCGTGGGCACGTAGAGGTCACCGCCGCCCGCCACGAAATCGGCATAGGCCTGGATCGACTTGCGCTTGGGCGAGGCGAAGGTGGCCTGCTGGAGCGCGTAGAAGCCATCCACCACCACGCGGCGCAGGCTTCCGTCCATGGACATGAACGTCTCGTTGTTCATTACCCAGAGCGCGCCCATGTAGGCGTGCCCGTCGAGCGTGACGTACTGGAGGCCGGCATCGGGGAACTTCATGTTCATGATGTCGGTGATGCCGTTCTTGGAGCCGTCGACGACGCCGGTCTGGAACGAGGTGAAGAGCTCGGGCCACGGGATCGGGGTGGGCGAGGCGCCGAGGGCCTTCACGAGTTCCTGGGGCAGGTCGGCCACGACGGTGCGGAGCTTGAGCCCGTCGAAATCAGCCGGTGCCGCAAGGCGGCGCTGGGTGTTGGCGAAGTTCCTCCAGCCGCCCGTATTGCCGATGGTCATGAGGCGGATCGTGTCGCCTGAATCCTCAAGCATCCGCGCGCGCATCTGGCGGGTGAAGTCGGTCTGCGTGAGCACGTATTCGGCCACGCGGTCATCGGCCATCACGTAGGGCAGATCGAAGACCTGCACGTAGGGGAAGACGCCCGAGGCACCGCCCGAGGTGGTCACGAAGATGTCGATGGAGCCGTCGGAGACGCCCTGAAGGCATTCCGTGCCGCCCGAGCAGAGCTGCGTGCCGATGAAGAGCTCTACGGCGATAGCGCCGTTGGAGGCCGCTTCGACATAGTCCTTGAAGACGATGAGGCCGTCATAATCCTCGTCGTTCTCGTTGGAATTCGCGGTGGCGCGGAGCGTGAACTCCGCGTGGCCCGCCGCGTAGGCGCCCATCGCCGAAGAGGCGAGGAGTGCGGCGGCCAGTGCCGCCTTGGTGAGACCTTTGAGCATGTGTTCCTCCCATGTTGTTGAGGTCTTCTCCGGGTTTTCCCCGGAATTCGGTGGTGCCCGCGCGCTAGTTGGCTGGTGGCGGCGGGCTGATGCATTCGAAGAAGCCCGCCTCGGGCGGACAGGCGATGAAGCCGGTGAGATAGGGCACCGACATGGAGATCGCGGGCACGTAGGTGATCAGGAAGATCACCGCGACCTCCACGGCGAGGAAGGGCAGGATCGCCTTGGCGATCGTTTCCACCTTCTCGCGCGAGACCGAGCTTGCCACGAAGAGGACGAGACCCATGGGCGGCGTGGCGAGGCCTACAGTGAGGTTCACGCTCATGATGATGGCGAAATGCACCGGGTGGACGCCGAGATCGACGAAGATGGGCCCGAGGATCGGGCCCAGGATGATGATGGCGGGGCCCGCATCGAGGAACATGCCCACGATAAAGAGCAGGAGATTGATGAGGAGCAGCAGGACGAGCGGGTTCTCCGAGAGGCTCAGGATGAATTCCGCCAGGATCTGCGGCGCACCGGACAGGGCCACCACCGTCTTGAAGCTCACCGCCGCGCCCACGAGCAGGAGGACCGCCGAGGAGGCGAGCGCCGAGCGGGCGAGGACGCCGGAGAAATCGCTCACCTTCATGGAGCGCAGGACGACCACCGAGACGAAAAGCGCGTAGGCCACGGCGATGGCGGAAGCCTCCGTCGGCGTCATGAAGCCCCCGAGGATGCCGCCAAGGATAATGACGGGCGTGAGCAGCGGCGCCACGGCCTTCTTGCAGACAAGGCGGAAATCGTGGCTCACGCGGCCCCTGTACTGCACGAGCAGAAGATGCATCGTCACGCAGCAAGCGACGAAGAGCGCGAGATTGATCCAGGCCTGGCTCGCGGGCGCGTCGTCGCCGAAGAAGCCCGCCGCCCCGCCGATGATCCGGAAGAGCAGGAAGCCGAAGGTCACCCGGAGAAGGATGAGCGACGTCCAGAATTCCACCGGGCTGATCGTCTGGTTCTCATGCACCACGCGCTGGGCGGGCGGCAGGTCGTAGCGGTCCGCGGTGACGCGGACCATGATCATGAGCCCCACGCCCACGAGGATGCCCGGCACGATGCCCGCGAGAAAGAGCGCGGCCACGCTTTCGCCCATGACGTAGGCGTAGATGATCATGATGCCCGAGGGCGGGATGATGGGCCCGATGACGGAGCTTGCCGCTGTAACGGCGGCCGCGAAGCGACGGGTATAGCCGTTCTTCTCCATGGCGGGGATGAGCGTGGAGCCCAGCGCGGAGGTATCCGCGACGGCGGAGCCCGAGAGGCCCGCGAAGAGGATGGAGCTCAGGATGTTGACCTGCGCAAGCCCGCCGCGGAGATGGCCCATGATGGCCTGGGAGAACTCCACGAGGCGGATCGTGATCCCGCCCCGGTTCATGATCTCGCCCGCCAGCATGAAGAAGGGCAGCGCCATCAGCGGGAAGCTGTCGATACCGTTATAGAGGTTGCGGTAGAGCACCGCGAGATCGCGGGTCTGCCCTTCGAGCGCAAGGAGCGCGCCCGGAGCCAGCAGAAGCCCGAACACCACGGGCAGCCCGATCATCAGCAGGAAGAGGAAGACGGGCAGGAACCAGATCAACATCTCCGCGTGCCTCTCGAACCGGGCCACGAATTTTTGCAAAAATTCATGCGCCTGTGGATATGGATGCGCGCGCCCGTCATCAGTCGATCGGGGCCGCTTCGGCGAGGGGTTTCAGGCGCTCTTGCCCACCCAGCAGCGTGATGAGCTGGCGGAGGATGAGCTCCAGGTTCACGAGGACGAGGAGCGAGAAGCCCACGAAAAGCGAGGCGAAGGCCCAGGCGTTCTTGAAGCGGATGCGCTCGCCCCCGAACCAGTCGAGCGGGAGGCGGAGCGAGGCGGAATTGCCCCGCGCGGTAAAGCTGTTCACATTCTCCCAACCGAGCTGCGCGCAGGTCCAGATGACGGCCATGGCGCAGCCGAGCAAGAGAAGCGACAGGAGCGAGGAGAGGACCCGGCTGAGCGCGCGTTCGAGCATGTCGATGGCCACGAAGCCGCCCTGGCGGTAGGCCAGCGGCCCGATGAGGCCGGTCATCCAGAGCATCAGGAAGCGCGCGGCTTCCTCTGTCCAGTTCGGCGCGTCGAAGAAGAGCCGCATGAAAATCTGGTAGAGGATGAAAAAGACCATCAGCGCCAGCGCCGCGATGGCCAAGGCGCGACCGATGGCCAGAAGCACATCGTTCAGCTTCTCCAGGGGCCGCAAGAGCCCCAGCAGTAGCGGCATCGCGCTACCCTCCCCGTGTCATTGACGTGGACCGTTGGCCGGCCTCTGTCGTCACTATGTGCAGGGCTCAGCCCTGCGTAAAGCGTCCATAGGTGCCGGACGCGAAAAGAAGCGGCTCGCCGGGCTGCGTCGTCACCGAGAGCACCCGCCCCACCGTGATGACGTGGTCGCCGCCGTCGTAGATGGCGTGCTCGGCGCAGTGGAAGCGGGCGAGGGGCGCCTTCAGGAGCGGCGTGCCATCGGGATGGGCCTCCCAGTCGAGCCCGTCGAAGGCGTGGGGCTCCTTGGCGAAGGCATTGCCGATCTCCTCTTGCGCGGCGCTCAGGACGTGGATCGCGAAGGGCTTGCCAGAAGTGTAGGCCTCGAAGCGGTTGGAACTCTTGGCCGGGCACCACATGACAAGGGGCGGATCGAGGGAAACGCTAGCAAAGCTGTTGGCCGTGAAGCCCATAGGGCCGTCGGGGCTCGCCACGGTGACGACGGTGACGCCGGTGGCGAAACGGCCGAGCGCATCGCGCAGCTTGCGGCTGTTGTCCTTCGTCGGTGCGAATGTCTCCATCTGACCCATGCCTTGCCCTCTGGTGCTTGCGTCTAGGGGACTTCGTGCCCGAGGGCGGCGGTGTAAAGCTCAAACCACGTCTGGCGGTCCATCTCGACCTTGAGCGCGTCGGAGAAGCCCGCGATGCGCTTGAGATTGTTGGTCCCCATGACGGGCATGATCCGTGCGGGATGCGCGAGGAGCCATGCCACGGCGACGGCGGTCTCGTCGACGCCCTGCGCCTCGGCCACCTTGCCCAGCGCCGTCATGACGGCCGCGTTGCGGAAGAGCTCACCGCCCGCGAGCGGCGACCACGCCATGGGCGGCACGCCGCGCTCCTGTAGGTAGGCGATGTCCCCGTTGGTGAAGGGGGCGTGGTGGAGGAGGCTGATCTCGATCTGGTTCGTGACGAGGGGCGTGTCCATGGCCGATTGCAGGAGGTTCCAGTCATGGAGCTTGAAGTTCGACACGCCCACATGGGCGACCTTGCCCGCCGCCACGACGGCGTCGAGGGCGGCGCCCGTTTCCGCTGCGTCCATCATCGGGTCCGGGCGGTGGATGAGGAGGAGGTCGATCTTGTCCACGCCCATGAGCCGCAGCGAGTGGTCGACGGAAGCCGTGATATGGGCGCCGGACGTGTCGTAATACTTCACGCGCGCACCGGCGTAGCGGCCCGCGGGCGCCACGATATCGCATTTCGTGACGATCTCGACCTTGTCCTTCAGCGCAGGCGCAGCCTTGAACGCCGCGCCCAGTAGCTCCTCGGCCTCGTAGCCGCCGTAGATGTCGGCCTGGTCCATGGTGGTAATGCCTTGGGCGAGGCAGGCTTCGATCTTGGCCTCGATGTGCGACGGCGAGGTATCGTCGTCGTCGCCCAGCCGCCACATGCCGTAGACGATGCGGCTGAGCTCGAGCGGGGCGTCTTCGCCCTTGGCTAGCGTGATGCGGTCCATGTCAGCGACGGTCTCCGGTTCCGAGGGGGGTGGCGGGCGTCGTGGCGGGCACGCGCCCATAGGCGTGGGGCAGGCTGAGCGTCTCAAGCTCGGGCATCACGAGGCGGCCGAAATGCTTGGCCTCGTCGATATGGGGGTAGCCCGAGAAGATGAAGGCGCGGATGCCCATCTTCTTGTATTCTTCGATCTGCGTGAGGATCTGGTCGGCGGAGCCCACAAGTGCCGCGCCGCAGCCGGAGCGGGCTCGGCCCACACCCGTCCAGAGGTGGGGCTCGACGTAGCCATACTTGTCGGCGAGCTCGCGGGCCTTGGCCTGGTGGGAGACGCCGAGCGAGGTGCTGTCCAGCGCGCGGTCGCGGATGAGCGTGCCGTACTCGTCGTCGAGCTTCGAGACAATGTAGTCTGCGTATTCGCGGGCCTCGGCTTCGGTGTCGCGCACGATCATGTGCACGCGGAGACCGTAATCCAGCGTCCGGTCATACTTTTCAGCGACTTGGTGGACGTCCTTCATGCGGCCTTCGAGGTTTTCCTTGGGCTCGGGCCACATGAGATAGACGTCGCAATGCTGCCCGCAGAGATCGAGCGCGGCGGGAGAGTAGCCACCGAAATAAAGGAGCGGCCCGCCCGTCTGGTAGGGGCGTGCGGGGTCGGTCGTGACGCCGTCGAACTGGTAGACCTCGCCGTGGTGGGTGATCTCGTCCCGCGTCCAGGCCTGCTTCAGGATCTCCACCACCTCGCGGGAGCGTTGGTAGCGATAGCCGCTCTCGGCTTTCTCCCCGGGGAAGTCCGAGGAGATGATATTCACCGTGAGCCGCCCCTCCATCATGTGATCGAGCGTGGCGATGGTGCGAGCGAGCATGATGGGCTGCATCTCACCGCAGCGGACGGCGGCGAGCATGTTGATCTTCTCGGTGAGCGGCGCGCAGCCGGCCACGAAGCTCAGCGTATCCTGCCCGACCTGGTAGGAGGAGGGGCACAGGATATTGCGAAATCCCTGCCGCTCGGCCTCGAGCACGATGTCCCGGCAATGGGCCCAGCTCGAGCGGAGGGCGCCATCGGGCACACCGAGAAACTGGTAATCGTCCGAGCAGAGCGCCGAGAACCAGCTCACTTCGGCACCGGTCAGGTCTGGGGAGGTGATGGGGACGACGCTCATCGATTCTTCCGCGTGGAGCTATTCATTTGACGCTTGCGTAACAGCCGGGACGGGGTGCATCAATAGTGTATCAATAATCGAGTCTTCCTCCATGGATGCCCGCGGGAGCCTGCCAAAACACATGCAGATCAGCGAATTGCTCGTGCGCGAGATCGCGGCGGGGCGGCTCGCCGACGGGGCGCGCCTGCCCGGCGAGCGAGAGATGGCGCAGGGGCTCGGCGTGGCCGTGGGCACGCTGCGCCGCGCGCTCGATGACCTGACGGCGCAGGGATTGCTGGAGCGCGTGCAGGGCTCCGGCAACTACGTGCGCCAGCGCGCGGATGCGCGATCGGTTTACGCGTTCTTCCGGCTCGAGCGGCCTGAGGGGGGCGGGCTTCCCACGGCGGAGGTGATCTCGGCCGAGGCCGTGTCGCGCCCTGAATACTTGCCCACAGATGGCCGGGAAGCGCGCGTGCTGCGGGTCCGGCGGCTGCGGCGGCTCGACGGCGTGGCTGCGGCGCTGGAGGAAATCTGGCTCGACGCGCCCGGCGCCGCCGATTTGGCCCGCCAAGAGCTTTCCGAAAGCCTCTACCTCACTTATCAAGAGCGTCTCGGGATCGCGATTGCACGCACAGAAGATCGCGTGGGCACGGGCACGCTGCCGGATTGGGGTGCGCTTGGCCCCGCGCCCGGCAGTATCGTGGGCCATGTCGCGCGGCGCGGCTGGGCCGGGGGGCGCGTGGTGGAGGCGTCCGAGACATGGTTTGACAGCGAGGCGGCGCAGTTCGTCTCGCGCACGAGGTGAGAGCGATGAAGAAGGTCCGCTACGGCATCATCGGCTGCGGCATGATGGGGCAGGAACACATCCAGAATATCGGGCTCCTGCCGCAAGGCGAGGTGAGCGCGGTGCTCGATCTCGTGCCGGAGATCGCCGAGCATGCCTCCGCCATGGCGGGCGGCGCGCGCATCGCGACCACGATGGAGGACATGGTCCGGGACGAGAACGTCGACGCGCTCGTCATTGTCTCTCCGAACCATCTGCACGTCGATCAGCTCTTCGAGATCTCCCGCATCCGGCACCTGCCGATCCTCTGCGAAAAGCCGCTCTACACCCACGCGGACCAGGCCGGGCGGCTCAAGGTCTTCGAGGAGCGCTACCAGGCGCCCGTGTGGGTGGCGATGGAATACCGCTACATGCCGCCCATCGCCGCGCTTCTGAACGAGGTAAACGCGGCCACCGGCGGGATCGAGATGCTCACGATCCGCGAGCACCGCTTCCCGTTCCTGCCCAAGATCGGCAACTGGAACCGCTTCAATCGCAACACCGGCGGCACGCTCGTCGAAAAGTGCTGCCATTTCTTCGATCTCATGCGGCTCGCGATGAAATCCGAGCCCGTGCGCGTCATGGCCTCCGCCGGGCAGGCGGTGAACCATACGGGCGAGAGCTATGGCGGTGAGGTCCCCGATGTCTGGGACAACGGCTACGTCATCGTGGATTTCGCCAACGGCAAGCGCGCGATGCTCGAGCTTTGCATGTTCGCCGAAGGCTCCCGCTACCAGGAGGAGATCGCCGCCGTGGGGCGTGACGGCAAGATCGAATGCCAGGTGCCGGGGCCGGGCCGCTTCTGGGCCGCGCATCTGGGGCCCGCGCCGGTGCCCCGTGTGGTCGTCTCGCCACGCTCGCCCAAGGGCCCCACCGAGCGGGACATCCCGGTGGATCCGACGCTGCTCGAGGCCGGCGATCACAACGGCTCCACCTACTACCAGCATGCCCGCTTCAATGCCGTGGTGCGCGGGGAGGGCCAGGTGGAGGTGACGCTCACCGACGGCGCGCGCGCCGTGGAGATGGGGCTTGCCGCGCAGCAATCGGCGCTCGAGGGCCGCGCGATCGCCCTCGATTTCGGCGACGCCGCAGCGGTGGCCTGAGCGCGGCGGACTTCCCTTCAGAGCCGCGATCCGCTACCCCGCCGCGTCATGACCCGCACTGTGCCTGTAGATCCACCCGAGGAGACCGTCGCTCGCCTCTCCGTCGCGCCCATGATGGCGTGGACGGACCGGCATTGCCGGATGTTTCACCGGCAGTTCACGGCTCACACACGGCTCTACACCGAGATGGTGACATCGGCCGCCCTCGTGCGGGGCGGGGCGCTCAAGCTCCTTGACCATGACCCCGCGGAGCATCCGCTGGCGCTACAACTCGGCGGCTCCGAGCCCGGCGAGCTGGCCCAGGCCGCACGCATGGCCGAGGAGGCGGGCTACGCGGAGGTGAACCTCAATGTCGGCTGCCCGTCCGACCGCGTGCAATCGGGCACTTTCGGCGCGGTGCTGATGAAAGAACCCGCGCGCGTGGCCGCCTGCGTCGCTGCCATGGCCGCCGCCGTGACGATCCCGGTGACGGTGAAATGCCGGATTGGCGTGGATGATCAAGACCCCGCGGACGTGCTGCCGGCCTTCCTCGAAACGCTGCAGGCGGCGGGGCTGCGGCAGGTGACGATCCATGCGCGCAAGGCGTGGCTTAAAGGGGTAAGCCCCAAGGAAAACCGGGACATCCCGCCCCTCGACTACGATCTGGTCTACGCGATGGCCCGCGCCTTCCCGGGCCTTTCGCTCGCGATCAACGGCGGCATCGAGAGCCTAGACGCGGCCGAGGCCCATCTCGCGCATATGGCGGGCGTCATGGTGGGCCGCGCAGCCTATCACAGGCCTGCCGATCTCCTCATGGACGCCGATACGCGCCTCTTCGGCGCGGGGCTCCAGCGCAGCCGCGAGGAGGTGCTCGACGCCATGGAGCCCTATATCGCGCGGCACCTCGAGGGCGGCGGCAGCCTCCATCAGGTGACGCGGCACATGCTCGGGCTCTATGCGGGCCAGCCCGGCGCGCGGGCCTGGCGGCGGATCCTGTCAGAGGGCGCCACGCGGGAGGGGGCGGGGTTCGCGCTCCTGGCCCAGGCGCGGGACGCTGTCACCGGCGCGCAGGCTGACGCGGCCGCCTGATCCATGGACTGGACGAGCCTTTTGCCCATCGCGGGCGCGCTTCTGGCGATCGGTGCCTTCGCGGGTATCCTCGCAGGCCTTCTGGGCGTGGGGGGCGGGATCGTCCTCGTGCCCGCCTTTCTCTACAGCTTCCGCGCGCTGGGCTTCGACGGGCCTGACGTGATGCAGCTTTGCGTGGCGACCTCTCTGGCGACCGTCGTGGTGACGTCCTGGCGCTCGGCGGCCTCCCACAACAAGAAGGGCGCCGTGGATTGGGAGATCCTGCGCGCCTGGGCGCCGGGGCTCGTGGTGGGCGCGGCGCTTGGCGTCCTGACGGCGGCGCAGCTCGGCTCCGGGGCGCTGCAGCTCATCTTCGGCGGGCTCGCGGCCTTCGTGGGCCTCTACATGGCGCTTGGGCAGAGCAGTTGGCGGCTCGGCCCCGTGCTCCCCTTGGGCTGGGGCGGGCGCGCGGCCGCCGGGGTGATGGGGCTCCTGTCGGTGCTCATGGGGATCGGCGGCGGCTCCTTCGGTGTGCCCACGATGACGCTCTTCGGTGTGCCGATTCACCGCGCCGTGGCCACGGCCGCGGGATTTGGCGTGGCCATCGCGGCGCCGGCTGTGCTTGGCTTCCTCTTCATCGAGGTCTCGGGCCCCGTGCCGCCATTCACCGTGGGCGCGATCAACCTTGTGGGCTTTGCCATCATCGTGCCCATGACGGTCCTCACCGCGCCCTACGGCGCGCGCATCGCCCATGCCCTCCCCGCCGGGCAGCTCAAGCGCGTCTTCGGCGCCTTTCTGCTTCTCGTCGCGGGCAACATGGTCTTCGAAGTGCTCGCGCCGTGAGCGGGCCGGGCTGGGAGCGGTTCACCATCCCGGGTCTCGCCCCCTGGCTCGACGCCGTGCGCCCCGTGGCCGAGGCCATCGCCGAGGACCCTGACGCGCGCGCAGCCTGGCTCCGGCACGGCGAGACATGGTTTGCCGGGGTCAACGTGCTGCGCAACGATGCGCGCGGGGCCGTTCCGGGCGGGCCGCCCTTGCCGGACAGTCTAGGCGATCACGACTGGGATGCGGGGCAGCTCTCCATCGTTTATCCAGGCTATCCGCAGCGCGACGCGGACGAGAGCGAGGCCGCGCACCGCTTTCGCCGCCTCAGGGACGCGGCCCATGTGGACGGGCTCCTGCCCGTGGGCCCGGAGCGGCGGCGCTTCATGCAGGAACCTCACGCCTTCGTGCTCGGGCTGCCGCTCAACACTTGCCCGGCGGGGGCGAGCCCGCTCGTCGTCTGGGAGGGGAGCCACGAGATCATGCGCGCGGCCTTCACTGCGGCGCTGGAGGGCGTGCCGCCCGAGCGCTGGAGCACGGTGGACCTGACAGAGACCTACCACGCGGCGCGGCGCTATTGCTTCGAGACGTGCAAGCGCGTCACGCTTCCCGCCGCGCCCGGGGAGGCGACGTGGCTCCACAGGCTCACGCTCCACGGCGTCGCGCCGTGGGAGGCGGGCCCGTCAGAGGGCAGAATGATCGTCTATTTCAGGCCGGACTTCGCGGGAGAGGACTGGCTCTCTCCGCCGTAAGCCTCAGCGCGCGCGCTGGGCCCGGCCCCCGCGGCGGACCTTGAGGCGAGGTGCGCGGGAGGGAAGCTCGGCCATGATCGCGCGGCGCGTCTCGGGCGTCAGCGTGCCCCAGGACCCGATCTCGTCGAGCGAGCGCAGGCATCCCACGCAGATCCGCTCCGTGGGATGGATGGAGCAGAGCTTCACGCAGGGGCTCTCCACCGTGTCGCGGGTCCAGACAGCGTCAGTCTGATTCAAGATATCGTCGCTCATGCCCCTTCTTTGCCCATATGTTGTAGCCTGTCCAGCGCTCCTTGCAGGATATACGCGGCGGCGACCTGATCGATGATCTCCGCGCGACGTTTGCGTGTCGTATCTGCCTCAAGGAGGGCCCGTTCCGCGGCCACGGTGCTCAGCCGCTCGTCCCAGAAGGTGATCGGGAGATCGGTGAGCGCAGTCAGGTTGCGTGCGAAGGCGCGGGTGGCCTGGCAGCGCGGGCCTTCACTGCCATCCATGTTGCGCGGCAGACCCAGGACGATGCCCGCGGCCTCGCGCGCGGCGAGCGTCGCCAGGAGACGGGCCGCATCCTGAGAGAATTTCTTGCGCCGCACGGTGTCGAGCGGGGTGGCCACGCTGAGCCGCCTGTCTGAAAGCGCGATGCCGATGGTGTGTGTGCCGAGGTCGAGGCCCGCGATGGGCGCGCCCGGGGGCAGCGCCGCGCGGAAATCGGCGATGTCGTCGAGGATCATTCGAGGCCCGTCTCCACGGCGGTGGTGGCGAAGAGCCGCATCGCATCGGCGCGGTCGGCAAAGACCTCGCGGGCTTCATCAAGGATCGCCTGCGCGCGCGCCCGATCGCCCAGCACCGCCTGCGCCCGGATGAGGCGCGCCCAGTCGGCGGGCGGGCCGCCTTGCGTGGCGAGACGGTCGGCGAGACCCTCGACCATGCCCGCGATCATCTCCGCGCGGTCGGCGGCGTCGAGCTCTGCTGCGGCGGCGATGTCCTCCTGCGAGGGGCCGCGCCCCTCGGGCAGAACGTAGCGGATCCCGGCGGCGGCGGCCGTTTCGGGGATTTGCTCGCGGATCGCGGCATACCATCGGTCGGTCGGCGCGCTCTCCTCGAGAAGCGGCCGCCAAAGGGCGAAGGCCGCGTCGGCGCGTCCGGTCTGGTTGTACATGAGGCCGAGATAGTACCGCGTAGGTGCGTCCTCGGGCGCAGCCGCGGCGGCGCGGCGCAGCACTTCCTCCGCCTGGGGAGAGACAAAGCCCCCCGCGGCCACGATCATCAGCTCCGCGAGATCCCGGATATCGGCCCCGGTGACGTCCTCGCCCTTTACCGCCATGAGGCGGCGCTGTGCTGCGATGGCGGCCTCGAAATTCCCAAGCTGCGCTTCGTTCTGCGCGAGAAGGGCGAGGCCGCGCTGATCCTCGGGGTTGGCGGCTACGGCGCCGCGCAGCCGCTCCATGATCTCGGCATCGGCCGGGTCAATTTCGGGCCGCGGCACCACGCTACGGAATTGCGCCTCGGCAGCCGATTGGCTCGGGCGCTCGGCGGCGCGAGCATCCATCGCGGCCATGCGCGCCTCGAGAGGCATGTCCCCGTAGCCCGGCACGCCGATCAGGAGATAGACGCCGATGGCCAGCGCCCCGGTGAGGAGACCCGCCCCCAGGAGGAGCGCCCCGCCGCCCTGGCGTGCACCGGGCGCACCGCTCGCTTCGGCATCGGCCGCGAGGAGGCGGCGGGCGATCTCGCTCCGCAGCGCCTCGGCATCGGCCTCGGTGATGGTGCCGCGCTCCAGATCGCGGGCCACTTCCTCGAGCTGCGCCTTGTAGATCTCCACGTCTTGGCTCTCGGCCACGTCGGCGGGGCGCGCGCGCAGGCCCGTGAGCGCCACGATCACGACGACCGCAGCGGTGAGGGCTCCGACGATGGTCCAGAATGCAAACACGCGTGGCTTTCTCCCGTTGCCGCCCATGTAAGCCACGCATCCGCGAACCGAAAGAGCAGCGCCCGACGCGCCTATGTCGCATCCACGCGATGGCCTGACGCTCATAGTCATGGGGCAGGGGCACGCGCGGCTACAACGGGTGAGCCTTGAGGAGGGACATGGATGAAACGCTACTCAGCCTTTGCCATCGCGCGGGAGGCGTTGCGCTTTCACAGCGGCTGGGAGCGGGCCTGGCGGTCGCCGGAGCCAAAATCCGCCTATGATGTCGTCATCGTGGGCGCCGGCGGGCACGGCCTCGCCACGGCCTACTACCTCGGCAAGAATTTCGGCATCACCAACGTCGCGGTCATCGAGAAGGGATGGCTCGGCGGCGGCAATACCGGGCGCAACACGACCATCATCCGCTCGAACTACCTTCAGGATGCATCGGCGGCGATCTACGAGAAGGCGCGGTCGCTCTACGAGGACCTGAGCCAGGACCTCAACTACAACGTCATGTTCTCCCCGCGAGGCGTCATGATGCTCGCCCAGACGGAGCACGAGATCCGCGGCTACAAGCGCACCGCCCATGCCAATGCCCTGCAGGGCGTGGCCACTGAATATATCGGGCCCGAGCGGGTGAAGGAGCTTTGCCCGATCATCTCCATCGACGGGCCGCGCTATCCCGTGCTCGGCGCGCTCTGGCAGCCGCGGGGCGGCACGGCCCGCCACGACGCGGTCGCCTGGGGCTACGCGCGCGCCTGCTCGGACATGGGCATGGACATCATCCAGAAATGCGAAGTCACGGGCGTGATGTCGGAAAATGGAAAGGTGTCGGGCGTTGAGACCACCAAAGGCGCCATCAAATGTTCGAAATTGGGCATCGTCGTCGCCGGGCATTCGGGCGTTCTGGCGGAGATGGCGGGCTTCCGGCTGCCCATCGAGAGTGTCGCGCTGCAGGCGCTCGTCTCCGAGCCCATCAAGCCCTGCATGGATGTCGTTGTCATGGCCAACACCGTGCACGGCTACATGAGCCAGTCAGACAAGGGCGAGATGGTGATCGGGGGCGGCGCGGATGGCTTCAACAATTACACCCAGCGCGGCTCCTTCCACCACGTGGAGGAGACCGTGCGCGCGCTCATCGAAACCTTCCCCATCATCTCGCGGCTCAAGATGCTGCGCTGGTGGGGCGGGATCGTGGACATGACCGGAGACCGCTCGCCGATTCTGTCGAAAACACCGCTCGAGAATTGCTTCATCAATTGCGGCTGGGGCACGGGCGGCTTCAAGGCGATCCCGGGCTCCGGCTGGGGCATGGCAGAGCTCATGGCCAAGGGGCATTCGCCACTCACCGCCGAATTCGGCCTCGACCGCTTCCGCGAAGGGCGCTTCATCGATGAATCCGTGGCGGCGGGGGTGGCACATTGATGTCTTGTCTCGCGCGCCTATCTCTCTCGTCAGGGAAACGAGGAAGGATTCCATGGGTTTCATCACGCGAAACGCACCTGCCTTCGCCGGGCTCGGCGCAGGCATCTTCGGCGGCCTCGTGGCCATCATGCTGGGCGTCGTCATCTTCACGGGCGAAGGCCTCGGCAGCGACGGCGAACCGCCCGTGCAGGTCTACACCAACTTCTGAGGCGGGCCCGCGCGCGCCTCACGGGGGTGCGACATGCTGATCCTCACATGCCCGTCCTGCGGTGAAGCCAAAGACGAAACCGAACTCGCGCCCGGAGGCGAGGCGCATCTGACCCGCTTCGGCCCGGGAAGCTCCGAGAGCGAGTTCGAGGCCTACCTCTTCCACCGGCAGAACCCCAAGGGCGTCCATTTCGAGCGCTGGCGCTGCGCGTCAGGCTGCGGAAAGTGGTTTCACGCCGCGCGCTGCACGGCGACGAACGAGGTCTTCGGGACCTATTCCGCGCAAGTCACGGCGCCCCCCAGGGAGATCCACGAGGCCATCGCGGCGCGCCGCCCGGACTGGGAGGTGCCCTCATGAGCACGCGGCTCAAGACCGGCGGGCGCCTCGTCGACCGTGCCAAGCCGGTGGAATTCACATTCAATGGCAAACGGCTGAAGGGGCTCGCGGGCGATACCCTCGCCTCCGCGCTGCTCGCCAATGACCAGATGCTCATGGGGCGGTCCTTCAAGTATCACCGCCCGCGCAGCGTGGTGACCTCGGACGCCTCCGAGCCCAATGCACTCTTCAACTTGGGGCGGGAGGGCCAGTTCGAGCCCAACGCGCGGGGCACGATGACCGAGCTTTTCGACGGGCTCGAGGCCGCCTCGCAGAACCACTTCCCGTCGCTCGAATTCGATGTGGGCGCCATCAATGCGCGCCTCGCGCGGTTCCTGCCGGCGGGCTTCTACTACAAGATGTTCATCCATCCGCGACCCTTCTGGAAGCACATCTACGAGCCCTTTATTCGCCAGTCCGCCGGTCTCGGGAAAGCGCCGAAGGCGCGGGACGCAAGCACCTACGAGCATTTCCACGTCCATTGCGACCTGCTCATCGTGGGCGGCGGGATCGCGGGGCTGCAGGCCGCCCTGACGGCGGGGCGTGCGGGGCGCGAGGTGCTGCTCTTCGAGCAGACCGCCCATTGGGGCGGGCGTGCCGTGGTCGACGGCGCGGTCATCGACGGCCAGCCTGCGGACGCCTGGGTGAGCGCGGCGCTCGCAGAGCTCGACGCCATGCCTCACGTCAAGCGCCGTGCGCGCACGATGGGTGCTGGGGTCTACGATCATGGCTACGCGCTGGGCTATGAGCGGCTTTCGGATCACGCGCCAGGGGCGGCGGGCCCGCGGCACAGGCTCTGGCGCATCCGCGCGGGCCACATCATCGCGGCCACGGGCGCCATCGAACGGCCCCTGAGCTTTGCCGGCAATGACTTGCCCGGCGTAGTGCTGGCCTCGGCGTTGCGCGACTACGTGGTGAACTGGGGCGTCTCGCTAGGCGACCGCGCCGTGATCGTGACGAACAACGATGATGCCTACCGCACCGCGCTTGCGCTCAAGGAGGCGGGCCTCGACGTGCCCGCCATCATCGATGCGCGTGCGGGCGGCGGGGGTGCCTTGGCCGATGAGGCGCGCAAGCGTGGTATCCGCATCGAGACAGGAAAGGGCATCGCCCTTGTCCACGGTGGCAAGCGCGTCACGGGCGTGTCGCTTTGCGCGCAGGCGGGCGAGGGCGCGGCGCTCGAGGAGATCGCCTGCGATTGCGTGGCGATGTCGGGAGGCTGGTCCCCGGTCGTGCATCTATGGAGCCATTGCGGCGGCAAGCTCCTGTGGGACGAGGAGGGCGCGATGTTTCGCCCAGATCCCGCGCGGGGGCCCACGGGCGCGGATGGCATGCCCTTCGTGACGACGGCGGGCGCGGCGTCGGGGCCTTTGACCACCGCCGGCGTGCTTGCGGATGCCACGGAGGCGGCGGGCGGCGGCGACGTGCCCTTCGCCGAGGAGCCCGCAGCGGCACCGCTGGAGCCCGTCTGGATGATGCCGCAGGGGGCGAGCTACAAGCTCCGCTCCAAGGCGTGGCTCGATTTTCAGAACGATGTGAAGGTCTCGGACGTGCAGCTCGCGGCGCGGGAGGGCTTCGAGAGCGTGGAACACGCCAAGCGCTACACCACGCTCGGCATGGCCACCGATCAGGGGAAGCTCAGTAATATCAACGGGCTGGCGGTCCTGGCGAATGAGCTCGGCACCGACATTCCCGCCGTGGGCACCACGACATTCCGCCCGCCCTATACGCCCATCTCCATGGGCTCCATCGCGGGCGAGGCGCGGGGCGAGATCTTCCAGCCTTTGCGGAAGACGCCGCTGCACGACTGGCACGAGGCGAACGGTGCCCATTGGGAGCCGGTGGGGCATTGGCGGCGGCCTTACACCTTCCTCCGCGCGGGTGAGAGCGTCGAAGAGGCCGTGGCGCGAGAGGTGAAGAACACCCGGCAAGCCCTTGGGTTGCTTGATGCATCCACGCTGGGCAAGATCATCGTGACCGGCCCGGATGCGGGCAAGTTCCTCGATATGATGTACACCAACATGATGTCGACCCTGAAGCCCGGGCGCTGCCGCTACGGGCTCATGTGCTCGGAAAACGGCTTTCTCATCGACGACGGCGTCGTGGCGCGCGTGGACGAGGACACGTGGCTTTGCCACACCACCACGGGCGGCGCGGACCGCATCCACGGGCACATGGAAGAGTGGCTTCAGACGGAGTGGTGGGACTGGAAGGTCTACACCGCCAACGTCACCGAGCAATACGCGCAGATTGCCGTGGTCGGCCCGAACGCGCGCAAGGTGCTCGAGGCTCTGGGCGGCATGGATGTGAGCGCGGAGGCGCTGCCCTTCATGGCCTGGGCAGACGGCACGATCGGCGGCTTCGACGTGCGTGCCTACCGCATCAGCTTCAGCGGGGAACTCAGCTACGAGATCGCCGTGCCCGCCGGGCAGGGCCGCGCGCTCTGGGACGCGCTTCTCAAGGCGGGCGAGGCCTTCGGCGTCATGCCCTACGGGACAGAGGCGCTCCACATCATGCGCGCCGAGAAGGGCTTCATCATGATCGGAGATGAGACCGACGGGACGGTGATCCCGCAGGATCTCGGCCTCCACTGGGCGCTCTCGAAGAAGAAGGACGATTATCTCGGCAAACGCGCACAGGCGCGGACGCACATGGACAATCCCGACCGCTGGCAGCTTGTCGGGCTCGAGACCCTCGATGGCTCGGTCCTGCCCGATGGCGCCTATGCCGTGGCCGACGGCACAAACGAGAACGGGCAGCGCAACATGCAGGGGCGTGTCACCTCCACCTACCATTCCCCCACGCTTGGGCGCGGGATCGCCATGGGGCTCGTGCACAAGGGGCCAGACCGCATGGGCGAGACGCTGACCTTCCCAAAGGTCGACGGCACGGAGGTCACGGCCCGGATCGTGAGCCCAGTCTTCTACGACCCGGACGGGGAGAAGCAGAATGTCTGAACGGATCCACGCGGGGCTCGTGCGACTGCGCGAGATGCCGACACGCGGGATGATCACCCTCCGCGGCGATCTGGACGACGCTTCGCTCCGCAAAGCGGTGGAGGCGGGCGTGCCCATGCCAGAGCGCGGGCGCCTCACGGTGGCAGGCGCGCGCATGGCGGCGTGGATGTCCCCCGATGAACTCCTCCTCATGGCGCCGCATGGGGCTGTGACGGAGGACATCGCCGCGCTCAAGGCCGCGCTCGCGGGCACCCATCACCTCGTGGCGGACGTCTCCGACGCGCGCTGTGTCATGGAACTCACTGGCGCCAACATCCGGGAGGTGCTGGCCAAGCTCTCTCCTGTGGATTTCCGCGATTTCGACGTGGGCCGCTTCCGGCGCACGCGCCTTGCGCAGGTGCCCTGCGCCGTCGGCATGGTCGCGGCGGACCGCGCAGAGCTCATCGCCTTCCGCTCGGTGACAGATTACGTCTGGGCGGTGCTTGAAAACGCCAATGACGCCGCGGCCCCGGTGGGGCACTTCTGACCACACGCGCGCGCCGAAGGGCGAAGGGAGTGCAGGGGCGGAGGCCTGCCGCTGCCCTTGACCTTATGCAAATCGCGGCGACATAGAAGCGCACGACTATCAAAGCATTCAAGGAGCCTCCCATGGCGTTCGAGCTTCCCGATCTTCCCTATGCCCACGACGCGCTTGCCGACAAGGGCATGTCGAAGGAGACGCTGGAGTATCACCACGACCTGCACCACAAGGCCTATGTCGACAACGGCAACAAGGCGATCGCGGGCACCGAGTGGGAGGGCAAGACCCTCGAGGAGATCATCGTCGGCACCTACGACGCGACCGCCGTGGCGCAGAACGGCATTTTCAACAACATGTCCCAGCTTTGGAACCACAACCAGTTCTGGGAGATGATGGGCCCGGGCGACTCGAAGATGCCCGGCGAGCTTGAAGCCGCCCTGAAGGACACGTTCGGCTCCGTCGACCAGTTCAAGCAGGAGTTTTCCGCTGCGGGCGCAGGGCAGTTCGGCTCCGGCTGGGCGTGGCTTGTCAAGGACAAGGACGGCGCGCTCAAGGTCACGAAGACGGAGAACGGCGTGAACCCTGTCTGCTTCGGGCAGACGGCGCTCCTCGGCTGCGACGTTTGGGAGCATTCCTACTACATCGACTTCCGCAATGCGCGTCCGAAATACCTCGCCAATTTCCTCGACAACCTCGTGAATTGGGAAAACGTCGCCTCCCGCATGTAAGGTCGTGTTCCGTGAGCATCCTGATTGGGCTGGCGGTTCTGCTGCTGGCCCTTTTCATTTACGCGGCCTGGATCGAGCCGGCATGGCGGCTCCGGGTGGTGCGCTACGACCTGCCGCTAAAGGGGTGGGGCAAGCGTCGTCCGCTCCGGATCGTCATCATCTCCGATCTTCATGCCGGGGCGCCGCACCTGCCGCTGCGCCGCGTGCACCGCATCGTGCGGCGCGCACAGGCGGAGGCGGGGGATGTGGCCGTGCTCCTCGGCGACTACGCGGCCGCGCACCGCTACACGGTCGGGCATTTGCCCGTGCCAGACATCATCGGCGCGCTCAGGGCCTTCACGGCCCCGCTTGGCACCTACAGTGTCCTCGGGAACCACGATTGGTGGCAGGACAGGCAGGCCTACCCGGAAGGGCGGCCCACCGTGACGGCGCAGGCGCTGAGCGATCACGCGATCCCCCATCTCGACAACGAAGCGGTGCGGCTCCGCGAAGGCGACGACGCGTTCTGGCTTCTGGGCCTCGCCGATCAGCGCCCGCTCTCGCCGGACCCCAAGGTTGACGGGTTCGACGATCTCGACGCCGCGCTGGAGCAGGTGAGCGATGATGCGCCCGCCATTCTCTTGGCCCACGAGCCCGACATCTTCCCCGACATTCCCGAGCAGGTCGCGCTCACGCTGTCGGGCCATACCCATGGTGGACAGATCCGGCTCTTCGGAAGGTCACCGGTCATCTGGTGGGTGGGCTGCGAGAAGTATGCCTACGGCGTCTACGCCCACGGTGCGCAGCGCATGGTCGTCTCGGGCGGGATCGGCTGTTCCGAATACCCCGTGCGCTTCAACATGCCCCCCGAGATCACGGTGGTGACCGTGCGTGGGGAGGATGGCTAGGCCAGCGTTTTTTCCACGTGCGCGAGCGCGCTGTCGACGTCGGGCGTGACATCGAAGAGATCGCGCAGGCTCGCCGCCGCGAAGCCCTGCTCGATCACGTGGTCGATCAGCGTCACGAGGGGCTGCCAGTAGCCCGCGATGTCGATGAGCACGATGGGCTTGCCGTGAAGGCCGAGCTGCGCCCAGGTGAGCACCTCGAAGAACTCGTCGAGCGAGCCGGCCCCGCCGGGCAGGATCGCGATGGCGTTGGCATTCATGAACATGACCTTTTTGCGCTCGTGCATCGTCTCGGTGACGATGTACTTGCCGAGGTCGACCTTGCCGACTTCCATGCGCACGAGGTGTTCGGGGATGACGCCGAACGTATCGGCCCCGGCCTCGATGCTCGCGCGCGCGACCTCGCCCATGAGGCCGACATCTCCCGCACCGTAGACGAGCCGCCAGCCGCGTGCGCCGAGCCCCGCGCCCAAAGCCTGTGCGGCAGCGACATAGGCCGGGTCCGCGCCAGGCCGGGAGCCGCAAAAGACACAGAGCGAGACGGGAGTGGCAGCCATGGCGCAGTCGTCCTCAAATCAAGGTGTGGGGGCTTTGACCCTGCAAGGCAGAAAGTCTAGGCTTCGCAGCAACATGACGGCGGGGGCTCTGGAGGGCAACCCCGCGCGTCGGGGGGAGACAGAGCATGGCAGCGAGCGGACGCTCATCACAGCGCAGTGTGCTGATTTTCGGCGGCGTGGCCGTGGGTGCGGCGGCTCTCCTTGCAGTGCTGTTGCTCCAGCCGGAACGGGATGCGCCCGAGGTCGGAGAGGCCGTGCCCATGGCGCCCGAAGAGACCGCTCCTGCCGTTGCGACGCCGGAAGCGGGCTCCGAGGCGGCGACCATGGCGGAAGCGCCTGCGGCGGCGTCGCAGGAGCCGGAGCCGACCGCGCTCGCAGACGCGGATACGGATGGGACCGAGCTGGAGCCTGACATGGCGCACCCGAGCTTTGACACGGTGCGCGTGGAGGCTGACGGCGCGGCGCTGCTCGCGGGCCGCGCGGCCCCCGGCGCGGATATCGACATCCTTCTCGATGGCGCGCTTCTGGCCGCTGTGACCGCCGATGGCGGGGGGCGGTTCGCGGCCTTCGTCACGGTTCCTGCCTCGGAAGCCACCCAATCGCTCACGCTCATGGCGCGGAAGGGCGGGCAGGAGCTCGCTTCGCTCAACGCGCTTTTCGTGGAGCCTGTCGTGCCGCGCGTGGCTGCTGCGCCGGAGGCCATCGCCATGGCCGAGCCCACGATCGAGTCGGACGCGCCAGATGAAATTGCCACGACCGTCCCGGCCACCGGCCCCGCGGCCACGGCGATGCCGGAGGAGTCGAGCCCCGCGCCCACGGGCGTGAGAAAGCCCCACGCGCCGGACGCGCTGGCCAGCCTCGAGGCGGGCGACGCCCCGGAGATCGCCTCGCAGGCAGCGGCGCCCCTGACCTCCGCGGCCCCCGCCACGGCTGAGCCGCGCGTCCTCCTCGCCGATGAAGAGGGGCTCCGCGTCGTCCAGAGCCCGAACGCCATGACCAACGTCGCCCTCGACACGATCACCTATGACGACGCGGGCGATGTGAGCCTCGGCGGACGCGGAGAGGGCGCGGGTTTCGTGCGCATCTACCTCGATGACGAGCCCATCACGACCTCCCGCATCGCCCCGGACGGCAGCTGGCGCACCGCGCTCCCCGATGTCGATACTGGCATCTACACGCTGCGGGTCGACGAGGTCTCGACCGAGGGCGTGGTGACCTCGCGGGTGGAGACCCCCTTCAAGCGCGAGGATCCCGGGGTCGTGGCCGAGCTCGCCGCCGAGGACCCGCCCACCGAGACCGGCATCATCGAGACGGCGACCGTCGCAACGGAGACGCTGGAGACAGGGGCCGTCGCGCTGGGCGTGCTCCGCCCCGACGTCATGACCGTGCAACCGGGATCGACGCTCTGGGCCATGGCGCGCGAGACCTACGGGCAGGGGATCCTCTACGTGAAGGTCTTCGAGGCCAACCGGGACCGCATCCGCGACCCCGATCTGATCTATCCCGGTCAGGTCTTCGACATGCCAGAGTAGCGCCCGGTGGCCGAGTCAGCCCCGGCCGGGGCCAGCCAGCATAGCCAGCAGACTCGGGCCGAGATCGGGGTCATCCGCCGCGTGCTGCCCTATCTTTGGCCCGCGGGCGAGCCCGTGATGCGGGCGCGCGTGGTGCTCGTGATCGTCTCGCTCGTGGCCGCGAAGCTCGTCTCGGTCGCCACGCCCATCTTCATGGCGAACGCGGTGGACAGCCTCGCGGGGGAGCGGCCGGACCCTGTGGGCCTTCTCGCGGCGGGGGCGCTCGGGCTCACGGTGGCCTACGTGGCGCTGCGCTTTCTCAATATCGGCTTTCAGGAGCTGCGAGGGGTGCTCTTCGCGCCCGTGGCGCAGCAGGCGCTCCGGCGGCTCGGGCTCGCCACCTTCCGCCACATCCACCGCCTGAGCCTGCGCTACCACATCAGCCGCAAGACAGGCGGGCTCTCCCGGATCATGGAGCGCGGGGTGAAGGGCGTGTCGTTCCTGCTGCGCTTCTTTCTCGTTTCCATCGGGCCGCTCCTCCTCGAGCTCGTGCTCATTTCCGCGGTGCTCTGGGCGTTCTTCGACGTGCGCTACCTCTTCGTGCTCCTCGCGGCGGTGGTGACGTTCGTGCTCTTCACGACCATCGTGACCGAGTGGCGCGTGAAGATCCGGCGGGAGATGAATGCTCAGGATACTGATGCCAACCAGAAGGCCATCGACAGCCTCCTGAACTTCGAGACGGTGAAGTATTTCGGCGCAGAGGCGAGCGAGGCCGCGCGCTACGACGCAGCCATGGCAGGCTACGAGGCCGCGGCGCTCCGCACGAGCTACTCGCTGGCCGCGCTCAATCTCGGGCAGGCGCTGATCGTGAACGTGGCGCTCCTGACCGTCCTTGTCATGGCGCTCCTCGAGGTGCGCGCGGGGGGCATGAGCGTCGGCGATTTCGTCCTCGTGAACAGCTACATGATGCAGATCATGGCCCCACTCAACATGCTGGGTTTCGTCTATCGCGAGATCCGTCAGAGCCTTGTGGACATGGGCGACATGTTCCTGCTCCTCGACGAGAAGCCGGAAGTGGAGGATGCGCCGGGCGCGCCTGCTCTCGCCGTGAATGGCGGCGAGATCGTGTTCGATGATGTGGCTTTCGGCTACGAGGCGGCGCGGCCGATCCTGAAGGGCGTGAGCCTGACCGTGGCACCGGGCGAAAAGGTCGCCATCGTGGGCGCATCGGGAGCGGGCAAGAGCACGATCGGGCGGCTTCTCTTCCGGTTCTACGACGTGGCCGGCGGCGCGCTCCGCATCGACGGGCAGGATGTCCGCGATGTCACGCAGGAGAGCCTGCATGACGCCATCGGGGTCGTGCCGCAGGACACGGTGCTGTTCAACGACACGATCCGCTACAACATCGCCTTTGGAAAAGACGGCGCCACGCAGGACGAGATCGAGGCGGCGGCGCGGGCCGCGCAGATCCACGATTTCATCGTGAGCCTGCCGGAGGGCTACGAGACGCGCGTCGGGGAGCGGGGGCTCAAGCTCTCGGGCGGCGAGAAACAGCGCGTGGGGATCGCGCGCACGCTCCTGAAGGATCCGCCGATCCTGCTCCTCGACGAGGCAACCTCCGCGCTCGATACCGAGACGGAGCATGACATCCTCGGCGCGCTCAAGGCCATGGGCGAGGGGCGGAGCGTGATCACAATCGCGCACCGGCTCTCCACGGTCATCGATGCCGACCGGATCGTGGTGCTGGAAGAGGGCCGCGTGGTGGAGGAGGGGAGCCACGAGGTGCTTCTCGCCGCGGAGGGGCGCTATGCGAGCCTCTGGCACCTGCAGCTCAATGAAGAGGTGGCCTGAGGCCGGTGCCGCCTGCCTCGGACGGCTCCCGCCCACCCCCAGCGGCTCTGGCCTCGGAGACTACGCCTGGAACCCCCCGCCGCCCTCGGCAGGCGACGTCGCGCTTTACTCGGCGGCCTTGAGCGGGGTGAGGCCGGGAACGCCCGGCACATCCGTGCCGTCCGGGCGGGTGTCCGGCGTCTCGTCCCAGAGGATCTCGGGGGCCTTGATCCGCCGCGCCTCGCGCTTCAGCGCCCAGTCCTGCGCCGCGCGGCTGCCGCGGCCGAAGGAGAGCCGCGCGAGGAGGCGCGCGAACCAGCGGACATAGGTCGTGGCCCAGACCCGGAGCGCCAGCATCGAGGGGGTGAAAACGAGGGTGAGAACAGTGGCCACGCCAAGCCCCCAGACCACTGCCGTGGCAAGCTGGATCCACCAGAGCGCGGTGGGGCTTTCGATCGTGTAGCCGCCGCCGATGAAATCGAGCGAGAGGCCGAACATCATCGGCGCGAGGCCCGCCATGGTGGTGATCGTGGTCAGGAGCACGGGGCGGATGCGCGCCTCTGCCGTGCGCACGATCGCCTCGATCCGGGGCATGTAGCGCGAATATTCCTGGTAGGTGTCTATGAGGACGATGTTGTTGTTCACCACGATCCCTGCGAGCGCCACGATCCCAGTGCCGGTCATGATGATCGAGAAGGGCTGGTTCATCACGAGCATGCCGATGAGGACGCCGGTCGTGGACAGGATCACCGCCAGAAGCACGAGCGTGGCGTTGTAGAAGCTGTTGAACTGCGCGAGCAGGATAATGAACATCAGGCCGAGCGCGCCAGCGAAGGCCTGGCTGAGGAAGGCGCCGGATTCCTCCTGATCCTCCTGGTCGCCGGTCCATTCCCATTGCAGGGTCGAGGGGAAGGGACGCGTGTCGAGCCATTTGGTGAGCTCGGCGATCCGCTCGTTCGCCGTCACCGGGATCACCTGAAGGCCGTTGGCGCGGGCCTCCTCGGCCTCCGGGCTCTCTGCGGGGACAAGGCCCAACGTCTCCTCGCCGTCCATGATCTTGGCGAGGCCCGGCTCCACGTCGGCCTTGACGTTGTAGAAGCGCTTCTGGTCGATCCGGTTGATGAGGCCGAGCTTGGCGACCGGCTCCCGCGTGACGAAGTTCGAAAGCGGCACGAGGCCTTGATTGGTACGGACCTTGAGAGTGTCGAGGGTGGAGAGCACGCGGTCCTCGGCGGGCAGGCGCACGCGGATCTCGTTCTCGTCGTCCGAGCCCTCGGGCGTGTAGACATCGAGGAGGATGCCGCGCGTGACGAGCTGGACCATCCCGCCCACGGTGGCCACGTCCGCGCCGTAGCGGCCGGCCTTTTCCACGTCCACGTTGATCTGCCAGTCGATGCCCGGAAGGGGCAGGCTGTCTTCGATGAGGATGAGGCCTGGCGTGGCCTCGAACTGCGCGCGCGCGGCCTTGATGGCGGCGGTGAGCTCCTCGAAGCTGTCGCCCCGGATTCGCAGGTGGACGGGCTTGCCGGAGGCTGGGCCCTGGGCGAGGTTCAGCGTCTCGGTGTAGATGCCCGGGATGCGCGCGAGATCGGCCTCGAGCTCCTCGAGGACCCGGTCGCCGTCGAAATTCGGATCCACGGCATTCGTCTGGAACGGCACCACGCCGAGGATCTCGGTCTGGCCGGTGACGACGGGGCGGTCCTCCCACGGGATGAGCTCGATCTGGGCCTGGGCTATGGTGTCGAGCGGGCTCGAAGCGCCGCCGGTATTGGAATTGAGCCCGCCCTCGCCGGCGAAGGCGAAGGTGCTGTCCACGCCTTCGTGGCGCAGCAGCACCTCTTCGACGTCCTTGAGGACGGCGTCCTTTTCCTCGAGCGAGAGGTTCCCGCGGGCCCGGACATAGACGATCGCCTGCTCGGGCTCGCTTTCCACGAAGAACTCGACGCCGTTATTGTTCTGCCCGAAATAGCCGAAGACGGAGACGACGATGAAGCCCACTGTCCCGATGGTGACGATGGGCATGATGGGATTGCCGGCGATGAACTTGATGAAGTGGCCAAAGGGCGTGCGCTGGTGGCCCGAGCGGACGCGGCGCTCGCGGCCCCGGAGCTCGGCGGCGCCAAGGGCGATGGAGGTGGTGACTGCGCCGAGGAGGAAGATCAGCGCGCCGGGGATTGCTGCGGTGATCCCCTCGGGCGCGCCGTCGCCCAGCAGGTAGCTCGGATTGAGGAGCTGCATCGCCCCGAGGAAGGTGATCATGAGCGTGACCGGCACGAGCGCCGCGCGCACCACCCAGGGCAGCCCGCCGCGCAGGCCCTCGGAGATGTTGGTGATCGCCCGGGAGAAGCGGCCCGTCACGCCCCCCAAGACCGGCAGGTAGACGAGCGCCACGATGAGCGAGGCCGAGAGCACGAAGATCAGCGTCACCGGCAGCATGCCCATGAACTCCCCCGGTACGCCGGGCCAAAAGAGCATGGGCAGGAAGGCGCAGAGCGTCGTCGCCGTTGAGGAGACGATGGGCCAGAACATGCGTTTGGCCGCGTCGGTATAGGCCTCCATGGGGCCCGCGCCATCGCGGATGCGCTTGTCGGCGTATTCCACCACGACGATGGCCCCGTCCACGAGCATGCCCACCGCGAGGATGAGGCCGAACATGACGATGTTGGACACGGTCACTCCCATGATGGCGAGGAAGACGAAGCACAACAGGAACGAGGTGGGGATCGCGAAGCCTACGAGCAGCGCCGGCCGCGTCCCGAGCGCGGCGAGCACCACGATCATGACGAGCGCGACAGCCGTCAGCACCGAGCCCTCGAGCTGGCTCACCATGGATTTGACCACGCGGGATTGGTCGTTGGAGACGGTGACGTCGATCGCCTCCCGCAGCGTGGGCTCCCACGCCGCCTCGGCGGCCTCGACCTCGGCGCGCACGGCGTCGGCAGTGTCGATGAGGTTGAAGCCCTTCCTCTTCACCACCTGGAGCGCGATGGTCGTCTCGCCGTTGAAGCGGGCCGTGCCGGTGGCGTCCTCGAAGGTGGGACGGATATCGGCGATATCGCCCAGCGTGATGACGCTGTCGCCGTTGATCTTCACGGGCAGCGAAAAGACATCCGTGGCCTCGTCGAAGGAGGAGGGGATCTTGACGGCGAAGGCGGAGCTGGCGCTTTCGACCTCGCCGGCGGGGATGAGCTGGTTGTTGTTGACGACCACGTTCACCAGTTCGCTGGCGGTAACGTTGTAGGACTCGAGCTTCAGCGGGTCGATGATGACCTCGAGCATCTCCTCGCGCTGGCCTGTGAGCGCGGCCTCGAGCACCGCATCCATGCTCTCGATCCGGTCCTGCAGGTCTTTGGCCACGCGCAGCATCGTCCGCTCCGGCACCGGGCCGGAGAGCGAGACGATCATGATGGGGAATTCCGAGAAATTGAGCTCGTCGATCGTGTAGCCGTCCCAGCCCGCGGGGAAGTTCGACTCCGCCCTTTGCATGGCCGCGCGCACGTCCGAGAGCGTCTGGCTCTTGTCCCAGCCGAATTCGAATTCGAGGACGATGTTGGCGTAGCCGTCCGCGGCGACGGAGTTCATGGTGTCGAGCCCGTCGAGATCGGAGAGCTCTGTTTCCATGGGCTTCACGAGAAGCTTCTCGGAATCTACCGCCGAAATGCCCTGGAACGGGACGGAGATGACAACGGCGGGGATGTCGATGTCGGGCTCGCCTTCCTTGGGAAGGAAGGCATAGGCCACGCCCCCCACCACGAGCGAAAGCACGATGAAGGCCAGGATCATCCGCGCGCGCGACGCGGCCCAATCGACGATACCAGTCATTTACTCGGCCTCTCTCACAGTGGGCGCCACGGGGACGCCCTCGGTCACGAATTCCTGCCCCAGCACGATAACACGGGCCGTCTCGGCGAGCCCTGTGACAAGCACGCCTTGCGGCGTGTCGCGCAGGAGCGAGACGGGGATGAAGCGGGTGATGTCCTCTGCGTCGGCGATGCGCACGCCAAGATCGCCCGCGGCGTTGAGCGTCAGCGCGGAGCCCGGCAGAAGATGTGCAGCTGTACCCTCCGCGCGGATCAGGATGTCAGCGGTCTGCCCGTCCCGGATCGAGAGGTCCGTGTTGGCGACCTCGATCTCCACGCGGAAGGTCCGTGTCAGCGGATCCGCCTGGCGGGACGTGAAGGTGACAGCACCGGCGACCTCGCGGCCCGAGACCAGGATCGCCGTGGCAGCGGCGCCGATTTCGACGCGGTCCACGTCTGCCTCGGCCACGAAGCCAACGAGCTTGATCGGGTCGAGCTGGATGATGGTGGCGCAGGAAAGGCCGGGCTGAAGCAGCGAGCCGAGCTCTGCCGTGTCGCTTTCAAGGAGCCCGGAGAAGGGCGCTTTGATGCTGAGGCGTTCGATCTCCTTCTCGGCGGCAGCCACGGCGGCCTGCGCGCTCTCGATGGCCGCTTGCGCCGCCGAAAGGCCGCTCTCGGCCGATTGCACGGACGAGCGCGCCGCCTGCACCCGTGCGCGGGTCTGTGCCACGCGGGTCTCGGAAGCAAAGCCGTCCACGCTGAGCCGGGAGGCGGCGTTGTCGTTGATGAGCGCCTCTTCGAGCGCGGCCTCGGCTTCGATGACGCGCGCTTCGGCGGAGGGGACGCCTGCGCGAGCCTCAGCCAGCCGGGCGCGGGCTTCCGCGAGGCTGGCGTTGCGGGTGCCGGGGTCGAGCTCGCAGACGATCTGGCCCGCTTCCACGAAGGCGCCGCGGCGGAGCGGGGGGCTGATGACCTGCCCGGTCGTCTCGGCTTTCACATCCACCTGTCGGGAGGCCTCGGTCCGGCCGCGCACGGCCACCGCGCTGTCGATGGTGCGGGCCGTGGAAGGCTGCACCACGACCGCGATGCGCGCGTCCTCCTCTGCGCGCTCCTCGGCGACCTCGGCCACCGCGTCCTCGACCTCGGCGGGTGCCTCGGCGCTTTCGCCGGCTCCCGTGATCAGGTCCCGCTCGAAGACGAGAAGGTAGAGCACGGCCACAACGATGAGCGCTGTGAGGATCGGCAAAAGGCGCATTTGTTAGACTTTCTCAAAGACCTGTCCAATGCTGCACCGCAAAAGGTGTCATGTGACAGGCTAAACTCCTTGGTTTGAATTAGGCGTCTCCGTGCGTCAGCGCAAGGAAAAGCGCCAAACCGCCGCTGCTTGCGCAAAGCCGCGCGTGACCGGGCTGGCGGCGCGTTTCGCCTTGAGGCACGCGGTCTTGCCGGGATATGGACCCACCGAACAGGCAATCAGGGGATATGCGCCGTGAGCAACACCGACGGGTTCATCGCCGAGGTCGAAGAAGAACTGCGCCGCGACAGGTTTTCGGCGCTGCTCAGGCGCTATGGCTGGATCGCCGCGCTGGCGGTGATCGTGCTCGTGGGCGGCACGGCCTGGAACGAATACCGCAAGGCGCAGGCCGAGGCCGAAGCGGAGGCGCGCGGCGACGCTATCAATACGGCGCTCACGCTCCCAGACGCCGCCGCGCGCGGAGCAGCGCTCGCCGCCAGTGACGGCATCGTGGAGGCGTTCCTCGCGGCATCCGAGTTCCAGACGGCCGGCGACACCGCCGAGGCGGTCGAGGTGTTGGGGCGCGTGGCCTCCGACCCCGAGACGCCCGCGCTCTACCGCGATCTCGCCCAGATCAAGCGGCTGGCGATCGACACCGACGTCTCCGGCGCCGATCGCGCGCTGGCGCTGTCGGCGCTGTCAGAGCCAGGCGCGCCCTACCGGACCGTGGCTCTGGAGCTTTCAGCGCTCGATCTCGTCGCCGCGGGGGAGACTGAGGCCGCCATCGACGCCTTTAACGCGATCATTCAGGACGCGGAGGCCTCGCAGGTTCAACGCCGCCGACTCTCGGAGGTGGTCATCGCTCTCGGCGGTACGCCCGAGTTGGCAAGTGCCCTCCCGGGTGCTAGTGGGTTTGTGCCTTCAGAATAAAAGAGAGAGCGGGCAGGGTGGTGGAACGTTTTCGTCGGTTGGGTGGTCCGTTGGGTGGTCCGCGGGCCGGTTCCGCGGTGCGCAGCACCTGCGCGGCCCTGTCTCTTCTCGTAATGGCAGCGTGCGGTGCCCCGGAAGAGGTGCTGCTGGGCGATCGTGAGACCTTCGGGCGCGACGCTGCGCGCGCGTCGGTCGCCTCCGCGAACGCGCCGCAGCCCATCTCGCTTCCTGCTCCAGAGGCCAATGCCAGCTGGACCCATCCCGGCGGCAACCGGCTTCACCGTCTGCCCCATGCACAGTTCAACACCTCCGCCGCGCTGCAATGGACAGCCAATATCGGCGCGGGAGATGGCCGTAGGCAGCGCATCAGCGCGACGCCCGTCGTGGCCGAGGGCCGTGTCTACACCGTGGACAGCGAAGGCCGCGTGAGCGCAACCTCCACCGCCGGGGCGCCGCTCTGGAGCCGCGGGATCATCCCGCCCGGTGAGAGCGCGGGACAGGGCGGCAGTGCGGGCCTCGCCTTCGGCGGTGGCGCGCTTTACGTCAATTCGGGCTTTGGCGAGGTGATCGCCCTCGATCCCGCCACGGGCGGCGAGCTCTGGACACAGGACATCGACGCCCTCGCCGGCGCGTCTGCCACCTATTTCGACGGCCGCCTCTACGTGGCCGCGCGCGACAGCGTCGGCTGGGCCATCGATACCGAAACCGGCCGCATCGACTGGCAGATCAGCGGAACCCCGTCAGCCTCGGGCTATCTCGGCGGTGCGGGTCCGGCGGTCACCGACGACTTGGCGATCTTCCCCTTCATCTCCGGCGAGCTTGTCGCCACCTTCCGCCGCGGCGGGGTGCAGCGCTGGACGGCCACGGTGCTCGGTGCGCGCTCGGGCGTGGCCTATTCCGGCATCTCCGACATCTCCGCCGACCCGGTCGTGGCCGGCTCCAACCTCTTCGTGGCCAATCCCGCAGGCCGCCTCGCCGCCATCAGCCTCGGCAATGGCGAGCGGCTCTGGACGGCGCAGGAAGGCGCGCTCACCACGCCCGTCGTGGTGGGGGGCTCCGTCTTCTTCGTGTCCGACCAGAACGAGCTCCTCCGCCTCGACGCGCAGACAGGCGCGCGGATCTGGGGCGTGGCGCTGCCGCTCTTCGAGGAGCGCCGCGTACGGCGTCAGAAGACGGTATTCGCGCATTTCGGGCCCGTGCTCGCGGGCGGGCGGCTCTGGCTCGCGTCGTCCGATGGCGAGCTTCGCGCCTTCGACCCGGTGAGTGGCGCACAGACCTTCAGCACCGCCATCCCGAGCGGCGCGGCAACGGCGCCCATCGTGGCCGGCGGGACGCTCTATGTCGTCTCCAAGCGCGGCACGCTCCTCGCCTACCGCTGAGGGCGCTTTCCCTCCCGCGCCCGGCGGTGTAAGGCACGCGCCTGACGCTGCCGGCGAGTGATCCGATGACCTTCTCCCTGGCCCTCGTGGGCCGTCCGAACGTGGGAAAATCCACGCTTTTCAATCGTCTGGTGGGCAAGAAGCTCGCCCTTGTCGATGATCAGCCCGGCGTGACGCGCGACCTGCGCGAGGGCGCGGGGCGGCTGGGCGATCTCCATTTCACGGTCATCGATACGGCGGGCCTCGAGGAGGCGACCGACGAGAGCCTCCCGGCGCGGATGCGCCGCCTGACGGAGCGCGCGGTGGACATGGCCGATGTCTGCCTTTTCATCGTGGATGCGCGCGCGGGCGTGACGGCCGCCGACGAGACCTTTGCCGAGATCCTGCGCAAGCGGGCCAAGCATGTCGTGCTCGCCTGCAACAAAGCCGAGGGCCGTGCCGCCGAAGACGGGCTCATGGAAGCCTACGCGCTGGGCCTGGGCGAGCCCCTGGCGCTCAGCGCCGAGCACGGGGAGGGCATGGCCGATCTCGCCGCCGCCCTTCTTCCTTTCGAGGAGATGTTCGCCGCGGCCGCGGACGAGGCCGTCACCGATGTCGACGTGGAGGCCGAGGGGCCCGACCGTCCGCTGCAGGTGGCCGTGGTGGGCCGCCCCAACGCGGGCAAATCGACGCTCATCAACCAGATGCTGGGCGAGGACCGCCTGCTCACCGGCCCCGAGGCGGGGATCACGCGCGACGCGATTTCCGTGACCATGGACTGGTCCGGCACGCCGGTGCGCATGTTCGATACCGCGGGCATGAGGAAACGGGCGAAAGTCCAGGAAAAGCTCGAGAAACTCTCCGTCGGCGACGGCCTGCGCGCCGTGAAGTTCGCCGAGGTCGTCGTGGTTCTCCTCGATGCCGCGATCCCCTTCGAACAGCAGGACCTGCGCATCGCGGACCTTGCCGAGCGGGAGGGGCGCGCTGTGGTCGTGGCGGTCAACAAGTGGGACCTCGAGGGCGACAAGCAGGCCAAGCTCGCGGGCCTGAAGGAGGCTTTTGAGCGTCTGCTGCCGCAGCTCAAGGGCGCGCCGCTCGTGACGGTCTCCGCCAAGACGGGGCGCGGGATCGATCGCCTGCAGGCCGCTGTCATCCGGGCTCACGAGATCTGGAACCGCCGCGTGCCCACCGCAGCCCTCAATCGCTGGCTCGAGGCCATGGTCGAAGCACACCCGCCGCCCGCGCCCGCGGGCCGCCGCATCAAGCTGCGCTATGCCACGCAAGCAAAGACCCGCCCGCCGGGCTTCGTCGTCATGTGCTCCGCGCCTGACAAGATCCCCGCCAGCTATTCGCGTTACCTTATCAATGGGTTGCGCGAGGATTTTGACATGCCAGGCACGCCAATCCGGCTCACGATGCGCGGACAGGGGCGCGACAATCCCTTCAAGAACCGCAAGAAATCCACCCCCTCGCGGCTGCGCAAGCACCTAGGCAAGAAACCCCACGGGAGTTAAGCTTCGGGCATTTCAACCTGAGGTTATTCATGCCCAAGATCATCGCCGTTTTCTGCGACGGGACGTGGAACAACGAATCCATTGATATCCCGACCCATGTCCGCAAATGCGCCCAGGCTTGCGCGCAGACAGACACGCAGGTGGCGGCCTATTTCAGCGGCGTCGGCGCGCGCACCCGGTCCACCTGGGCCGGCACGCAATTCTGGAAATACGGCGGCGGGATCTTCGGCTGGGGCCTCAACCAGCGTATTCGCGAGGCCTATGCTTTCGTCGTCGAGAATTACGAGCCCGGCGACCGGCTGATGGTGTTCGGGTTCTCCCGGGGCGCATACACCGCGCGGTCCCTCGTGGGCATGATCCGCAAATGCGGGATCATGGAGCGGTCGAAGCTCGCGCCCTACGCGCTGCAGGACGCCTTCAGGCTCTACCGCACGCCAGGCGCCGAGAACCATCCCGACGCGCCCCACATCATGGAAAAGCGCCGCAAGATCAGCCCGCGCTTCGCGACCTCCGAGGCAGATCTCGCGGCGCGGGATGGCGATGCACAGCTGGTGTCGATCTCCTATCTCGGCGTTTGGGACACGGTGGGGGCGCTCGGCATACCCGTCTCCGTCTTCGGGGCGCTGGCGAACATCGTCAATTGGCGGCACCGCTTCCATGACACGGAGCTCTCGAGCCTCGTGAAGGCGGCGCGGCACGCGGTGGCCATCGACGAGAAGCGCAAGCTCTTCGAGCCCGCGCTCTGGAGCAATCTTGGTCCGCACAAGAAGAGCGACGGCTCCGAGAGCCTCGGCCTCAACCAGGGCACGACGGGCGATCAGCGGCCCTATCAGCAGCTCTGGTTCATCGGCAATCACGGGACGGTGGGGGGCACCAGCAAGATGAGCGGTCTGGCCGCGATCTCGCGGGACTGGATCCTCGAAGGAGCCCTCGACCGCGGTCTCGAGCTTTCCCACGACGCCGCCTTCACGCTGCCCAATGCCGCGGAACCGGGCAATCCGGGATCGGCCTCGGGGCTCTATGACGTGGTCCCGTCGCTGCTAGCGTGGCGAAAGGGGCCCGGCGATGACGCCGATCTCCATCCCAGCGTGGACGAGCGGCTCGACGGCGTGCCCGCCTACAGGCCGCAATCCCTGCGCGGCGTGCGGCCCTACAAGATCTCGCCGGTCTGAGCGCGGGCCGAGCGGATGGCTAGGATGAGGATGAAAGCCGCGGCGATGCTTGCAAGGATCTCCACAAGCCCCTGATTGGCCACGACAATCGCGAGGAATGCCCAGGCAACGGCGAGGCCGTACTCGAAGGCCCGCGCCTGGCTGAACTGCACCGTGGCCGCCAGCAGGAAGGCGGCGGGAATGAGGATGAGCGCCCAGCCGTAACCATCTGTTATCAAATCATTTCCGGCCAATAGCGCGGCGAGCGAGACGAAGGATGCCGCGCTCAGCCAACCGGCATAGAGCCCGAGCGGCGCGCGCAGCCAGAGCCTATCTGTCACGGGGCTCTTCACGAGGGCGATGAGCGCCGTGGCGAGCATCATCCAGATCGTCACCGTGGCCCACAGCACGCTCGCATTGGCGATGGCGATCCAGAAGGTGCCGATGCCGAGCGAGACGATGAGCCAAGGCCGCGTGGCTTGCCAGGCCGGGTCCTGCGCGCGCTTGAGTGCACCAAAGCCCGCGGACGCGATGAGCCAGAGGTAGATCACGCCCCAGATGGCGAACGCATAGCCCGCGGGCTGGATCGGGGGGGTCACCTGCGGGACGGGAAGCTGATCGGCGCGGAAGCCGGTGAAGGGGTCCGTGAAGAGCGGCGAGACCGCGAAGGTGACCGACAGCAGGAATGTCAGCCAGGCCATGGGCGTCATGCAAGCGACCCCTCGGCGGTGATGCGCGTCGCGCCGCCAAGGTAGGGGGCGAGAGCCTTGGGAAGAGCGACCGAGCCGTCGGGCTCCTGTCCGTTCTCGAGCACGGCGATGAGGCAGCGGCCCACGGCGACGCCCGATCCGTTGAGCGTGTGGACATAGGCGGGCTTGCCTCCGCCGGTGGGCTTGAAACGGGCATTCATGCGCCGCGCCTGGAAATCCCCGGTGGTGCTCACCGAGCTGATCTCGCGGTAGGTGTTCTGCCCCGGAAGCCAAGCCTCGATGTCGTAGGTCCGCCGCGCACCAAAGCCCATGTCGCCGGTGCAGAGCACGACCGTGCGATAGGGAATTTCCAGAGCTTCCAGAATGGCTTGCGCGGCGCCCAGCATGCGCTTCTGCTCTGCCTCCGACTGCTCGGGATGGGTGATGGCGACCATCTCCACCTTCTCGAACTGGTGCTGGCGGAGCATGCCCGCTGTGTCGCGGCCCGCGCTGCCCGCCTCGGACCGGAAGCAGAGCGAGTGCGCGGTGAGGCGGATGGGCAGCGCTGCCTCCTCGAGGACCTCGCCCGCCACGGAATAGGTGAGCGAGACTTCCGAGGTGGGGATGAGCCACCAGCCATTCGTCGTCTGGTAGCTGTCTTCCCCGAATTTCGGCAGCTTGTCGGTGCCGTACATCGCTTCGTCGCGCACGAGGACGGGCGTGTTCGTCTCCGTCATGCCGTGCTCGAGTGTGTGCTTGTCCAGCATGAATTGCGCGAGCGCACGGTGCAGGCGGGCCATGGTGCCCTTCAGCAGCACGAAGCGCGCCCCGCTCATCTTGGCGGCGGTCTCGAAATCCATGCCGGGCTTCACGGCGGGGATGTCGAAATGCTCGCGCGCGTCGTTGATGCGGCGAGGCTCGCCCCAGCGGTGGATCTCGACATTGGCGTCTTCGTCCGCGCCGTCAGGTACGTCATCGGCGGGGAGGTTTGCGATGCGGGCGAGGGCGTCCGTGAGGCGAGCATCCTCGGCCTTGGCCTCGTCGTTCAGCTTCGCGATTTCCGCTTTCTTTTCAGAGACAAGTGCGCGGAGGCGCTCGAATTCCGCCTCGTCGCCCCGGCCCTTGGCGGCGCCCACCTCCTTTGCGGCCTTGTTGGCCTCGGCCTGTGCGGTTTCGGCGGCGAGGATCTTGGCACGGCGGGCCTCGTCAATCGCGAGGATCTCGGAGGAAACGGGCGCATCCCCACGCCGGTCGAGGGCCGCGTCAAAGGCGGCCGGGTCCTGCCTGATGAGCTTGATGTCGTGCATGGCTCTGTCCTCCGTGCGGCCTGTTAGCGCGGGGCGCAGGGGAGGAAAAGGGGCCGAAACCGGCGATGTGGACTGCGCGTGCCGAACGCGCTTCGATCATGCGAGGCGCCATGCCCGCGATCCGCGCGCGCTCCGGTCGCGGAAGATGTCCGCTGAGGCTCAGAGCGGCTGCCAGACCGCCGTGTCCGGGTGGAACTGCGACCACGCGAACCAGAAGGCGTCATGCCCGCCGGGATCGCTTCCGTCGGTGCGCTGCGCTTTGAGGCCGCCGGCCGTCAGCACGATCTCGATATCCTCGAAGCGGACCTCGCGCCCGTCGCGCAGCGCGAGGAGCGCCGCGCCATGGGGGAAGGCCACCGGCGTGCCGGAGGCGGTCAGCGCGCCGATGACATCGTCCTGGACCTCGAGGCGCGGGTCCACGTCGCCCACCGGGAAGATTGGGCCGGCGGCGTCGCGCCCCTCGCGGAAGTTGAAATCGCGGCCCAGTGCCAGAGCTTCGACGAGCACGGTGGTCTCGGGATGCGCGCGCTTCCAGTCGCCCCAGGTCGTCGTGACAAGCCCGGCGCGGGGCAGCGCCACGCCAGCCTCCGCCAGCGGCCCGGTGACGGCATGGCCGAGGAAGGTATCGAAGACGGAGCGCGTGTTGAGGTCGTACATCACCTTGTTCGACCGGCTGAGCAGCCCCGATGTCCGCAGGATGGGGCGCGCCACGCCTTCGGGCACCGCGTCGGTGAAATAGGCCTGCGCGGCGCCGCAGAGCGTGCAGTAGGGGATGCCGAGGTCGCGCCCGCCCAGCGTGTCGTTGACCATCTCGCGCACTTCCATGATCCGCCGCGGATAGGCGCGGGCCTCTCCATTGATGACGAGCCCGAAGACGATGGCCTCGTCGGCCAGCCAGTCCGCATCGGCCGCGCTGCTCACTTCCGGGTTGTCGGCGGCGGGGATGCAATTGCAGATCTCGGGGTCGCCGAACACGCGATCATCGATGAGCACGCCGCCCCAGGAGACAATGCGCCAGTCGAGATCACCCTCCACGAAGATGCCTTCGAGGCCGGGGAGAAAGCGCGTGAAGATGGCACGCTTCGTGTCGAGGTAATCGGGCGGGGCGGGGATGTCCCAGGCGATGAGGTGGTCCGTGAGAATGCCCCAGCGGCGCGGGCGGTTGAACTCGAGGCCGGTGAGGGTGCTCGCGGCCTGGGCCAGGGCGTTGTCAAAGCCGAGCCGCCAGGTGAAGCGCATCATGTCGGCGATGATCCAGGCGAGGCGCGGGTCGCCCGATGCCGCGATGACGGCGAGCGCTTCCTGCTCCGGCTCACCCCACCGCGAGCGCTCGAGGCTGTCGACGAAGACGACGCGGATCGCGTCCTCAACCTCGGGGGAGAGTGGGCCCGTGGGGATGGCCGGCGGTGTGCCGAAGCGCTCGACGATGTAGTCGGGCAGGGCGGGTGCGTCCCCGGACGCGCTTTGCGCGTGGGCGGGGGTGGCCAGCAGGCAGGCGAGGGCGAAGAAAATGCGGGCAAGGGTCATGGGCGGCCTCTCGTGACGTACGCGGAGCATCCGCCGGGACGGTCATCCGCTCAATGCACGATTGGGTCAGCGCCCCGTGATGGACGCACCGCCATGCCCGTGGTATCGACCGGGCAAGGAGGCTAGGCCCATGGAAAAATTCGATAAAATTACGGGCGTGGCGGCGCCGATGCCGCTCGTCAACATCGACACCGACATGATCCTGCCCAAGCAATTCCTGAAAACGATCAAGCGCTCCGGGCTCGGCGTCCATCTCTTCGAGGAGATGCGCTACGACATGGAGGGGCGCGAGCAGCCCGATTTCGTGCTGAACCGCCCGGCCTATCGCGCGGCGCAGATCATCGTGGCGGGCGACAATTTCGGCACCGGCTCATCGCGCGAGCATGCCCCCTGGGCGCTGCTCGATTTCGGCATCCGCTGCGTGATCTCCACGAGCTTCGCCGACATCTTCTACAACAACTGCTTCAAGAACGGGATCCTGCCGGTGACGCTCCCGCAGGCCGAGGTGGATATCCTTATGGCCGACGCCGAGAAGGGCGCCAATGCCCGCGTCACCGTGGACCTCGCCGCGCAGGAGATCACGACGTCCGACGGGCAGGTGATCGGCTTCGAGATCGACCCGTTCCGCAAGCACTGCCTGCTCAACGGGCTCGACGATATCGGGCTCTCGCTGGAGAAGGCGGAGGCGATCGATGCCTTCGAAGCGCAGGCCAAGGCCGCCGCGCCCTGGCTTTGAGGGGCCTATCGCTTGACACCGCGCGCGCGTTGACCCACTCCGCCCCCGCAGTGAACGGAGGGCTCGATGGGCGCAGAGAAGAAAATCCGCTGGAACGGGGGCGTGCAGCCGGAATCGATGGAGATCCTGCTCGGCGAGGGCGGATGCATCGTGAGCCCCACGAAGGTCGGCTACATCATCATGACCTCGGATGCCGGTGGCCTCGAGCGGAAGTTCGACGCCAAGGTGCGCAAGCGTAACAAGCCAGGCGTGGTGCTCTGCGGCTCCATGGAAGAGCTGCGCGCACTGGCCGAGATGAACGACGAGATCGACGCATTCTACCAAGCGCATTGGGATGGCGACATCCTGCTGGGCTGCATCCTTCCCTGGAAAGATGAGGCCAAGACCCACATCCCCGCCGGCGCGGAAGAGCTGATGATGGACGAGCGCGGCACCTCCTGCTTCGTCATCAAGTTCGGTGTGCCCTCCGAGATGGTCGCCCGCGAGCTCTGGGAGAAGCACGGCAAGCTCGTCTTCGCCTCCTCCGCCAACCCGTCCGGCAAGGGCAACCGTGGCCTCGTGGAAGGCATTGGCGAGCGCATCGAGAACGAAGCCGACCTCATCGTGGAAGCCAATGATTACGTGGCCTCGATCCAGCCCGACGCCAGCGCTGAGACGCGTTACGAGCAGGGTGTGATGGTCTCCATGGTGGATGCCTCAGGCGCGCTGGTGCCCCTCCAGAAGGGCGACCGGGACGTGAGCCCGGGGCCGGTGCTCATCCGCAAGGGCCTCGCCTGCACCGAGATCATGGCGCTTCTCTCGGAGCATTTCATCAGCTGGGACTACCGCCACGGGCACTACTACTAGGCGCGGAGCCCCCAAGCTCGCGCAGGGCCGGGACCCGGCCCGCGGTCTACTCAGCGGCCATGGAGAGCCTTGCGCGGCCGTCCTCGGCGGCGGCGCGCCAGATCTCGCCCGTGATCTCGGTGGGGTCGGCGCCGCTGGCGGCCAGCATCTTCGAGATCGCGCTGATGGCGCTGAAGGACCAGAAGAGCCCGGCCTCGAGCATGTGGGGCACGCCCGTATCCTCGTGAACGCGGAAATCGTAAAGCGAATAGTGCCGCGCCCCGAGCGCCACATGGGCGGTGCGAGCGGCTTCGACGAGCCGCTCGGCGAGGGCGGGCGAGACCTCGGCCGGGCAGATGGGTTGCGCGTCTTCGCGCACTGACTGGCGCATTTTGCCGTCACCCTGAGCTTCGAGCTTGTCCTCGACCTCCCGGATCGGGCGCGCCTCGCTCACAGGGTATTCGATGAAGGCGGGGACGTGGAGCGCGCCGTCGCGCTCCACCACCGCCGCGCGGATCTCGCGCCCGGGGATATAGGCTTCCGCGAAGACGCGCGGGGATTGCGCGCGGGCATGATCAAGCGCCGCCTCGGCCTCCGCGGGGTCACGCACCACGGAGATGCCGATGGAATTGTCCTCGTCATCGGGTTTGACGACGTAGGGCACCGCGAGCGTGGGCCGGGCCGCGCCGAAGAGGCGCTCTGCCGTGGCCACCTCCACGCCGGCGGAGGCAGCCACGTCGCGCGTCCAGAGCTTGCTCGTGGCGAGCCCGGCCACAGTGGCGGGCGCGCCCACCACTGGGATGCCGAGCAGATCCTCGAAGAGCGCGCGATAGCTCGTCATGCCCTTCTTGCAGAACATGTGCGGGACGAGGAGATCGGGGCGCCCCACCTGTGCGAGCGCCTCTCCGAGCGGAAGGGCCGGGCCCAGATCGTCTGGCGCAGGCCCGAAGCGCCAGCTGCCGTCCGGGGAGACCGAGGTGAAGCGGTGCGAGATGCCAGGCGGGCGCAGCACCTCTGAGGCGTACATCTTCGAGAGGTCGTAATAGAAGCTGTTATGCGTCGAACCGAAGAGGTGAAGCACGTCCATGGGAGCCTCCAGTGCAGCTGTACCAGAAGGAAATGGCGCGTTTTCGGGCGGCGGCGAGGGAAGATCGGGGGAGAACGGGGCACTGGGCCGGGCCACGCCCTCAGAGAGATGCCCGTCCGAGGCGCTTGCCCGTGGGCCATACCGTGCCCCGGGGATGCCGCTGAAGGGGGCGAGAGCGCCCGGAGAGGCGGATCACGCGCGCAAATTGATCCGCGGTTTCTTGCCATCACCTGCGGGCGTCGTTACGTCCCCCCTAACCACTACTCGAGGGCCCCATGGAAACCTTTGGATCGCTGCTTTTTCCGCTCCTAATCATCGCCATCTTCTACCTGCTGGTGTTCCGGCCCCAGCAACAGAAGATCAAAGCCCATGCCAAGATGGTCTCCGAACTGCGGCGCGGCGACCAGGTCGTCACGCAGGGCGGCCTCATCGGCAAGGTCACCAAGGTGAAGGAAGACAACGAGCTCGAGGTGGAGCTGTCGCAGGGCGTGAAGGTCCGCGTGGTGCAGGACACGATCGCGCGCGTGATGTCCAAGACCGAGCCGGCGGAGAAATAGCATGCTCAAGATCGAGGGCTGGAAACGGGTCCTGATCTGGGCGGTGGTGCTGGGGGGGCTTCTCCTGGCGCTGCCCAACGCATTCTACAACCGCGTGGAGCAATCCAACGACGCCGAGGCGCGCATCGAAGCGGGCTTCGAGACGCAGGAAAACGCCGAAGCCGCGGGGCAATGGCCCGATTGGATGCCGTCCTCCCTCGTCAATCTGGGGCTCGATCTGCGCGGCGGCGCGCATCTTCTGGCCGAGGTCCGGCTCGAGGAGGTCTATGAGACGCGCCTCGAGGGCTTCTGGCCCGAGCTGCGCGACGCGCTGCGCCCCGAGCGCGCCACCATCGGCACGATCCGGCTTCAGCCCGGCGGCGGCGACGAGCTGCGCGTGCGGATCAGCGAGGAGGCCGGCATGGCGCGGGCCATGGAAGTGGCGCGGAGCCTCGCCAACCCGCTCCAGACCCTCACGGGCGCACTCCAGACCGATATCGAGGTGGCCAGCGACGGCGACATCCTCATCGTGCGCCTCTCGGCGGCCGAGCAGGAGGCCACCGACGAGCGCACCATGGCGCAATCGCTCGAGATCATCCGCCGCCGGATTGACGAGGCCGGTACGCGCGAGCCCACGATCCAGCGCCAGGGCGCGCGCCGCATTCTCATCCAGGTGCCGGGCATCGGCTCGGCGCAAGAGGTCAAGGAACTGATCGGGCGGCCGGCGCTCCTCACCTTCCAGCCTGTCGTCGGCTCCACCTCCGACGCCAACGCAAATCCCGGCCCGGGCAACGAACTCCTGCCCGCTCAGGAGGCCGAAGGGCTCTTCTACATCCTCGAGCGCGGCGCGGTCGTGACCGGCGAAACGCTCGTGAACGCGCAGCCTTCCTTCGATCAGAACGGCAATCCGAGTGTCGATTTCCGCTTCAACACCACCGGCGCGCGGGCCTTCGGCGAGTATACCAGCGCAAATATCGGCTCGCCCTTCGCCATCGTGCTCGACGGGGAGGTCGTGAGCGCGCCCACGATCCGCAACGCGATCACTGGCGGGGCGGGGCAGATCTCCGGCGCGTTCACGATCGAGGAATCGACCAATCTCGCGATCCTACTGCGCGCGGGCTCGCTGCCCGCGGGGCTCGATTTCCTCGAGGAGCGCACCGTGGGCCCGGAGCTTGGGCAGGATTCGATCGACGCCGGCACCATCGCCTGTATCGTCGCCTTCGCGCTCGTGCTCGTCTTCATGGCGCTGAGCTACGGCCTCTTCGGGCTCTTCGCCAATGTCGCGCTCGTGATCAATGTCGGCCTCATCTTCGGGCTTCTGAGCACGCTGGGCGCCACGCTGACACTGCCCGGCATCGCGGGGATCGTGCTCACCATCGGCATGGCGGTGGATGCCAACGTGCTGATCTTCGAGCGGATCCGCGAAGAGCTGAAGACCGCGAAGGGCCCCGCGAGAGCCATCGAACTGGGCTACGAAAAGGCACTTTCGGCCATCATCGACGCCAATATCACGACCTTCATCACCGCGCTCATCCTCTACCTGATGGGCTCGGGGCCCGTGCGCGGCTTCGCGATCACGCTGGGCCTCGGCATCCTGACATCGGTCTTTACTGCGATCTTCGTGACACGGGTGCTGGTGATCATGTGGTTCGAGCGGAAGCGGCCGAAGGTGCTCGAGGTATGACGTCGCCGCTCTCCGTGCCGCTTAAGCCCCCAGCGCATCCTGCCCCGGACCTGATCCGGGGCCTCCTGGTCAATCCCGAGGTAGAGGTCCCGGATCATGTCCGGGACGTAAGGAGCTCCAATCCATGCGCCTGAGACTGGTTCCCAAGGAAACCTCCATCGATTTCTTCTCGCGCTGGAAGCTCTGGTTCGGGATCTCGGCACTCCTGATGGTGCTCGCCTTCGGCTCCTACCTGATCCAGGGGCTGAATTTCGGGATCGATTTTCGCGGCGGCACGGCGATCCGCACCGAATCCACCCAGCCCGTGGACGTGGGCGCCTACCGCGACGCGCTTCAGGCCCTCGAGCTCGGGGATGTCTCGATCTCGGAGGTGTTCGATCCGACCTTCGGGCCCGACGAGAACGTGGCCCAGATTTCCATCCAGGCGCAGGAGGGGCAGGAGAGCGTCACCGCCGCCACGATCAACGCCGTGGCCGAGGCGCTCTCGGCCATCGATCCCGGCATGCAGCTTCCCTTTCCAAGCGTGGAATCGGTGGGTCCCACTGTCTCGGGCGAGCTCATCCAGACGGCGATCATCGCCGTGCTCCTCGCGATCGGGGCGGTGCTGATCTACATCTGGCTGCGCTTCGAGTGGCAATTCGCCCTGGGCGCCGTGGCGGCCCTCGTCCACGACGTGATCCTCACGATCGGCATCTTCAGCGAGCTTCAGATCCGCTTCGATCTCGCCATCATCGCGGCGCTCCTGACCATCGTGGGATACTCCCTCAACGACACCGTCGTCGTCTTCGACCGGGTCCGCGAGAACCTGCGCAAATACAAGAAGCGCCCGCTGAAAGAGGTGCTGAACCTCTCGATCAACGAGACGCTCTCGCGCACGGTCATGACCTCGGTGACGACGCTCCTGGCGCTCTTCTCGCTCTACGTGCTGGGGGGCGATGTGATCCGCGGCTTCGTCTTCGCGATGATCTGGGGCGTGATCGTGGGCACCTATTCCTCGATCTTCGTGGCCTCCGCGATCCTTCTCTATCTCGGCGTGAAGCGCGACTGGTCGAAGCCCGATGCGGGCGCGGGCACGCAATTCGGCGCGGCAGCGGGCGGCACGCAGTTCGGCGGCGCCAACAAGGAAGACTAGCAATGCCCGGATCGCCCCGCCGCGCGCACCCCGCGGGAGGGGCGGCTTGAGCGCTGGGGGGCGCGCCGCAGCGGGGCTCTCCGCGACTGCGCTTTCCGTCACGGGGCTCGGCATAGGCCGTGCGGGCCAGCCACTCCTGAGCGGGGTCACTTTTGATGTGCCCGCCGGCACGGCGCTCTCGCTCCACGGGGCGAACGGGCTGGGCAAGACGACGCTCTTGAGGACACTCGCGGGCCTCTGTCCGCCGCTCGCCGGCACGCTCCGCCATGACCCCGAGACGGTGGCCTATGCCGCCCATGCCGACGGTCTGAAGGCCACGCTCACGGTCGCTGAAACGCTCTCCTTCTGGGCCCGGGTCAACGGCACGGCGCGCGTGCCCGAGGCGCTCGTGGCTTACGGGCTCACGGCGCTGGCCGACCGGCCCGGTGCCGCGCTCTCCGCCGGGCAGCGGCGGCGCTGCGCGCTGGCGCGGCTCGTCGTGAGCGGGCGGCCGATCTGGCTCCTCGACGAGCCCACCGCCGCTCTCGATGCCGAGGGCCAGGGACAGCTCGCCGACGCGCTCGAGGCGCATCTTGCAAAGGGCGGAAGCGCGCTCCTCGTCACCCATGGGACGCCCCCCATCGATTGCCCGCGCCTCGATCTTGGCTCCTTCGCGGCGCGGTCCCCGCGCGCGGGCGCCTTCGCGGAGCCGCTCGAATGATCGCGCTGCTCCTGCGTGATCTGGCGCTGGCGCTGCGCTCGGGCGGGGGCTTCGGTCTCGGGCTCGCGTTCTTTCTGATCGTGATCGTCCTCGTGCCCTTCGCCGTTGGGCCCGAGCGCACGGGGCTGGCCACGATAGCCCCCGGGGTCCTCTGGCTCGCGGCGCTTCTGGCCACGCTGCTGACGCTCGACCGGCTCTTCGCGCTCGATGCCGAGGATGGCAGTCTCGAGCAGCTTGTCCTCGCGCTTCCAGCGGAGGCGATCTTCTTTGCCAAGGCGCTGGCGCATTGGCTCACGACGGGCGCTGTCCTCGCTGTGCTCGGCCCGCCCCTGGGGATCCTCCTGGCGCTGCCACCGGGGGGCATGGTGCCGCTTTTCCTCGCACTGGCCGTTGGCACACCGGCCCTCAGCTTCATCGGGGCCTTCGGCGCGGCGCTCACCGTCTCGGTCAAGCGCGGCGGGCTTCTTCTATCGCTTCTCGTCCTGCCGCTCTACGTGCCGACCCTCATTTTCGGCGCGGAGGTGGCGCGGCGCGGGGCACAGGCGCTGGCCTACGACGCGCCGCTCGCGCTGCTCGGCGCTACGAGCCTCGGCGCGGTGGCGCTTTTGCCTTTCGCGGGCGCTGCGGCATTGCGCGCCTCCCTGCGCTAGGCCTTTTGAACCATGGGCCGAGACGCTAAATCCCTTCCGATGGTCAATCTCTGGCAATACGCCAATCCCCGGAAGTTCATGGGGTGGACCGGGGTCGCGCTGCCGTGGCTCTGGGCGCTGGGCGTGGGGCTCACCCTGCTCGGCGTGGGCTGGGGCTTCTTCTTCACCGGCGACGATTTCCGCATGGGATCGACGGTGAAGATCCTCTACATCCACGTGCCGTCCGCACTAATGGCGATCAACGGCTATTTCCTCATGTTCGCCTGCGCACTGCTTTGGCTCATCCGGCGCCAGCCCGTGAGCGCGCTCGTGGGCCGCGCGGCGGCGCCCGTGGGGCTCGTGATGACGCTCATCGGGCTTCTCACCGGCGCCATCTGGGGCCAGCCCATGTGGGGGACATGGTGGGCCTGGGATCCGCGGCTCACCTCATTTCTCATCCTCGCGCTCTTCTATCTCGGCTACATCGCGCTCTGGGAGGCGATCTCGGATCCCGAGCTTGCCGCCGACCTCACGGCGATGCTGGCCATCGTGGGCTCGGTCTTCGCCGTGCTTTCGCGCTACGCCGCGCGGTTCTGGAACCAGGGGCTCCACCAGGGCACGAGCGTGCCGGTGGCCACGGGCGGGCGCACGATCGACGATACGTTCTTTGTCCCGCTCGCGATCGCCATGGCGGGCTTCTTCTTCCTCTTTCTCGCGCTCACGCTCGTGCGGGCGCGGACGGAGGTGCGGCTGCGCCGGCTCCAGGTGCTCACCGCGCAGGCCTCGGCGTGACGGCGCTCGGGCAATATGCGGGCGAGGTGCTCGCCGCCTACGCAGGCACGCTCGTCCTCCTCGGTGCGATCGTGGGGATCACCGTCGTGCGGGCGCGGCGGGTCAAGCGCCTCCTTGGGGAGGCGGAGGCGCGCGATGGGTAGATGGCTCGCCTTCCTGCCGCCGATCCTTTTCGTGGCGCTGGCAGCGACCTTCTACATCGGGATGCAGCGAGTGGACCCGGACGCGCTGCCCTCCGCGCTCATTGGGCGCGGGGCGCCCGACACGCTGCCGCCGGAGGCGGTGGCTGGTACGGCGCCGCTCGATAGCCTCACCGAAGGGGAGGTGACGCTGGTGAACTTCTGGGCGAGCTGGTGCCCGCCCTGCCGGGCCGAGCATCCGAACCTCCTCGCGATGGAGGCCGAAGGGCTGCGCATCGTGGGCGTGAATTTCCGCGATGATCCCGGAGCCGCAGCGCAGTACCTGCGCGATGATGACAATCCCTTCGCGGCCACGAGCGTGGACCCGTCGGGCCGCGCCTCGCTCGATTGGGGCGTGTCGGCTCCGCCGGAGACCTTCATCCTCGCCCCCGACGGCACCGTGCTCCACCGCTACATCGGCCCCCTCGTGGGCAGCCAGTACGAGCAGCAATTCCTTCCCGTCCTGCGAGAGGCGCTGAATTAGCAGAGCGGACCGGGGCTGTGCCCCAGATCGCGCGTCATTTCCGGAAGCATCCCAAGGGAGCCACCGGTAGGACGTGTCAGCCCGGGCCTATTCGGCGGCCACCGGCTCCTTGGCGAGGTTGCGCAGCACGTAATGCAGCACGCCGCCATTCTCGATATATTCGATCTCAACCCCGGTATCGATCCGGCACTTGAGCTCGATTTCTTCGGTGGTGCCATCCGCGCGCGTGATCGTCGCAGGCACGATCTGGAGCGGTTTGACGCCTTCGAGGCCGGTGATGTCCACCGTCTCGTCGCCCTTGAGGCCGAGCGTCTTGCGGGTGACGCCGTTCGTGAACTCGAAGGGGATGACGCCCATGCCCACGAGGTTAGAGCGGTGGATGCGCTCGAAGCTCTCCGCGATCACGGCCTTCACGCCCAACAGCGCGGTGCCCTTGGCGGCCCAGTCGCGGCTCGATCCCGCGCCGTATTGCTCGCCGCCGAAGACGACGAGCGGGATGCCCTTGTCCTGGTAGGCCATGCAGGCGTCGTAGATCGACATCTGCTCGCCATCCGGGCCCAGCGTATAGCCGCCTTCGACGCCGTCGAGCATCTCGTTTTTGATGCGGATATTGGCGAAGGTGCCGCGCATCATGACCTCGTGATTGCCGCGCCGCGAGCCGTAGGAGTTGAACTCCCGCGGGGCGACCTGGCGCTCGGTGAGGTACTTGCCCGCGGGCGTCGTCTCTTTGAAAGATCCGGCCGGAGAGATGTGGTCCGTCGTGATCATGTCGCCCAGGATCGCCATCACGCGGGCGCCGGTGATGTTCTCGATGGCTTTCGTATCCATCGTCATGCCCTGGAAATAGGGCGGGTTCTGGACGTAGGTGGAGGTGGCGGGCCAGTCATAGGTCTCCTGGTCTGGCACATCCACGCCGCGCCATTTCTCGTCGCCCTTGAAGACGTCGGCGTATTTCTCCTGAAACGCCTCTCGCGTGACGGTTTTCTCCACGAGCTCGGCGATCTCCTGCTGGGAGGGCCAGATATCCTTCAGGTAGACATCCTTGCCGTCCGGCGTCTGCGCGATGGGATCGCGGGCAATGTCGATGTTCATGTCGCCTGCAAGCGCATAAGCCACCACGAGGGGCGGCGACGCGAGGTAGTTGGCGCGTACGTCGGGCGAAATCCGGCCCTCGAAGTTACGGTTGCCGGACAGGACGGAGACGCCCACGAGGTCGCCCTTGGCGATCGCCTCGGAGAATTCCTTCTGGATGGGGCCGGAATTGCCGATGCAGGTGGTGCAGCCATAGCCCACGAGGTTGAAGCCGATGGCGTCGAGGTCGTCCTGCAACTCCGCCGCCTCGAGATAAGCGCTGACGACCTGCGAGCCCGGTGCGAGCGAGGTTTTCACCCACGGTTTGCGGTTGAGGCCAAGCTCGCGCGCCTTCCGCGCCACGAGCCCTGCGCCGATCATCACATAGGGATTCGACGTGTTGGTGCAGGAGGTGATCGAGGCGATCACGATGGAGCCGTCGCGGAGCGCGAACTCCTCGCCCTCGACGGGCACGGATTTGTGCGGCTCGCTGGCCGTGGTGGGGGCGGGGCCTTCGGCGGCCATGTCCTTTGATTCGAGCGAGATATCCACGCCGCGGTGATCGGCCACGACCTTGTAGAAGGCATCCGCCGCGCCGGTGAGGGGCACGAAATCCTGCGGGCGCTTCGGGCCCGAAATCGCGGGGACGATCGTGCCCATGTCGAGATGGAGCGTGTCGGTGTAGATCGGCGCGTAGTCCGCGTCGCGCCAGAAACCGTTCTCCTTGGCGTAGGCCTCCACAAGCGCGATGCGCGCCTCGTCGCGGCCTGTCGTACGCAGGTAGCGCAGCGTCTCGCCGTCGATGGGGAAGAAGCCGCAGGTCGCGCCGTATTCGGGGGCCATGTTGGCGATGGTGGCGCGGTCCGCGAGCGGCAGGGTATCGAGCCCCGCGCCGTAGAATTCCACGAACTTAGAGACGACGCCCTTCTTGCGCAGCATCTCGACGACCTTGAGAACGAGGTCCGTGCCCGTCGTGCCCTCGACCATCTCGCCGGTGAGTTCGAAGCCCACGACCTCCGGGATGAGCATGGAGATGGGCTGGCCCAGCATCGCGGCCTCCGCCTCGATCCCGCCCACGCCCCAGCCGAGGACGGCAGCGCCGTTGACCATCGTCGTGTGCGAATCCGTGCCCACGAGCGTGTCGGGGTAGGCCACTTCCTGGCCGCTCTGGTCCGTGTCGGTCCAGACCGTCTGCGCGAGGTATTCGAGATTGACCTGGTGGCAGATGCCGGTGCCCGGCGGCACCACGCGGAAGTTGTTGAACGCCGACTGGCCCCATTTCAGGAACGTGTAGCGCTCCATGTTGCGCTCGTATTCGCGGTCCACGTTCATCTGGAAGGCGCGGGGGTTGCCGAATTCGTCGATCATCACCGAGTGGTCGATGACGAGATCGACCGGGTTGAGCGGATTGATCTTCTGAGGATCGCCGCCCAGCGCCTTGATCCCGTCGCGCATGGCGGCGAGGTCCACCACGGCAGGCACGCCCGTGAAATCCTGCATGAGTACGCGGGCGGGGCGGTAGGCGATCTCCCGTGGGTTTTTGCCGCCTTTCTCGCCCCATTCCGCGAAGGCCTTGATGTCATCGACGCTGACAGTGCGCCCGCCATCCTCAAACCGTAGCATGTTCTCCAGCACGACCTTGAGCGCCGCGGGCAACTTCGTGAAGCTGCCGAGACCGGCCTCTTCTGCGGCGGGGATGGAGTAATAGGCGAGCGTCTCATCGCCCACCGTGAGCGAGCGGCGGGTCTTGGCCGTATCGGTGCCGACCTGGACTGTCATGGTGGCCTCCTTGCGTGGTCTGGGAGCTGGGAGTTGCTAGTCAAAGTGTAGGAGTGCGTTGGCGGGTTCAAGAGCGCGGTATGCTATGGCGCACCTTGCGCGATGCCAATGGGGCGTTCGCCAGGGGCGAGGGCGCAAAAATGGGCGCGCACCGCATGATCATCGCAGCGGTTGGCGGGAGCGCCGTTGGGGCACGGCGGGCGCATCCGCGAAACGACGCCAGCGTGTGGGTGAGCGTCCGGGACGGGCGCGCATTGAGGGGCATCCAAGCGGCGCAGAAAACTGATCCCGTCGCGTGTAGCGCGGCGGTGCGCGGCCCGTGTGGTCATGTTTCCATGACAATCTCTCTCGTTTCGTTGATTGGCTTCCGTCGAGCGGATCGCCTAGATCATCGTGGTAACCAAGGGAATCCGACCATGCGAAAGCTCTACGCCATCATCGCTGCGCTCTTCATGTCCTCCGCCCAAGGGGCCGTGGCTGAGAACGTGACCGTGGTCGAGCTTTATACCTCGCAGGGCTGTTCGTCCTGCCCGCCGGCTGACGCCATGCTCCATGACATGGCCAAGCAGGACGATATCATCGCCCTCGCGCTGCATGTGGATTACTGGGATTACATCGGCTGGAAGGACGAATTCGCCCAGCCGGCCTTCACCGAGCGGCAGAAAGGCTATGCCCGCGCCGCTGGCGCGCGCTCCGTCTACACGCCGCAGATGATCATCGGCGGGCAGGATCACGTGATCGGCACCCGCCCCAACGAAGTTGCCACGCATCTCGTCAATCATATGGCCAAGCCCGCCCTCGTGGAGATCGAGACCGAGCGAACGGGCCAGCGCGTGCGCGTGCGGGCAATCCCGGTGACGCGGATTGATGGCGAAGTGGTCGTGCAGGTCGTAACCTACCGCCCCTCGAGCCGGGTGGAGATCAAGCGGGGCGAGAATGCGGGCCGCACGCTAGATTACGCCAATGTCGTGACGTCCTGGCAGGAAGCGCGGCCCTGGAGCGGGCGGGGCGAATACACGCTCACCGCGAGCGTGCCAGCCTCCGAGCCTGCCGTGATCATTTTTCAACGTCCGGATCACGGCGAAATAATCGGCGCCGCGCGTCTGCGCTAGGCGGTCTTCGCTTTTTCCCAGCCTTTCCAGCGGCGGTGGATCCACATCCAGTGCCCCGGTGCCTCTTTGACCCGGTCTTCGAGCAGGTCCACGAGGGCGCGCATCATATCGCGCGGCGGCCCGTGGGGGATGGGCTCGAGCAGCTCGATCTCGAAACGCGTGGGATCGTCGCTGCGGCGCGTGTTGAAGTAGGGGATGAGGAGCGCGTCGAACTTGAGCGCGAGTTCGGCGGCCGAAAGCGCGGTCCGCGCCGGCTTGCCCAGGAAATCCATCCAGGCGCCACGATGGAAGAACACGTCGTGAAGCAAGAACCCGTGGCCACCCTCCGAGAGGAAGCGGAGGAAGTCCTTCGTACCTTCCTTGCCCTTCGGAAAGACGGGCCCGGAGACTTGGGCGATGCTCTCCACGTAGTGCGCGTTGAAGTAGGGATTGGCCATGGGCTTGTAGAGGCCGCCGACCTTGAAGCCGCGCTGGTCAAGCGCGATGCGCGTGGCCTCGTGATTGCCCCAGTGGCCGGAGCTGAAGATGATCGCCCGCCCGGAGGCCAGTGCTGCCTCGGCTGCGGCGAGGCCCGGGCCGGTGATCTCGTGCTCGGCGATGCGGGCGCGGAACTCGTCGTGGGAATAATTCTCCATCACCGTGCGCCCGAAGCCCTCCAGCACGGCGTCGGCGATGGCTGCGCGCTCCGCGGCGGTGCGGTCAGGATAGATCAACTCGAGATTGGCGAGGGCGCGCTTGCGGTAGCCCACGGCGGGCCCGATGAGCCTGCGGCAAGTCCAGGCCATGGTGGCCATGCGCTGGTCGTAGGGAAGAATACGCAGCGCGCCGATGACGCTCCGAAAGAGCGCATTCTCGAGCCAGAGGCTGAGCTGAAGCGGGCGGTCGGCCATGGACGTAGAAAAGGCCCCTTGATCGGAGCCCTTTGCATAGGCGCTCGGCGCCCGCCCGTAAAGCTCAGTAGCTTTCGCCGCGGCCCGTTTCGATGGCCCAGGCGAGCGATTTCTCGGGCCAGCTTTCGCGGCCTCGGCGGGCGCGGATCTCTGTGAGCTGGAGGCGCGCCATGTCCATCGCGCCGATCTCCACGTAGTGCTGGCCCATGTAGGAGCGGGCGAGGAGGTTGTCGGGGTTTGCCGCGAGCGCGCTGTAATAGGCGGCCATGGCGCGGTCGCTCTGGCCGAGCTTGCGATGGGTGAAGCCCCAGTAGGTCTGCGTCCGGTCATCGGCCTGATCCATGGTCGCGAGGATCATCTGCGCGTCTTCATAACGCTCCGCGTAAGCGAGTTCGCGGACGAGAGCGTAGGCGCGCTCCTGGTCGAACTGCGGCGCGGCGTTCGAATCCTGCTGGATCGCGACGCAGGCCTGCGCGTCCTCGTCATAGACCTGGCCCTCGGCGCATTGCGTCGTGGTCTCCGTGGGAGTGGGCGGCGTGGTGCTCATGCCACCGGCCGCGAAGGCGAGGCCGGGCAGGGCGGCGGCGAAGGCAAGGGTGAGAACGAGGGGTCGGGTCATGGTGGCTCCTAGTAGGACGGCGGGCTGTGCTCGCCTTGCGTAGGAAATAGCCCCCGCCGCGGGAAGGAAAATGAAAGCTCCGTGACAGATTGCATCCGCGGCACCAGCACGCGCGATGCCGTCCTAACGCATCGCCGCCGCGCTCAGGATCCGAAAACGGGACGGGCCGTCCCAGCATCGTCGAGCGCCACGAAGACGAAATCCGCGTCCGTCACTTTCCGCCCGGCCGACGCGTATCGCGGCCGCGCCCAGGCATCGACATGGATCGCCATGGAGGTCCGCCCGACCTTTCGCAGCGTGGCGTAGAGCGTGACCTCGTCGCCGACCTTGACCGGGTGGTGGAACTGGATCGCCTCCACCGACACGGTCGCGCAGCGCCCGCCGGCCACGCGGGCGGCGATATTGCCCGCGGCGAGGTCCATCTGGGACATGAGCCAGCCGCCGAAGATGTCGCCCGAGGGATTGGTGTCGGCGGGCATGGCGATCGTGCGGATCACGACGACGCCGTCGTCCTGCTGACGCCCGTGCTCGGATAGCGCCTTGCCGCGGGAGAGCGCCTCCTCCGGGGTCAGGTGGCTCACCTCACGCCGCCCCGAAGACGCGGGCGAAGATCGTGTCGACATGCTTGGTGTGGTAGGCGAGGTCGAATTTCTCCTCGATCTCTGCCACGCTCAGGGCTGCCGTCACCTCCGTGTCGCCCTTCAGCTCGGTCAGGAAATCGGCGCCCTCTTCCCAGACCTTCATCGCGTTGCGCTGGACGAGGCGGTAGGCATCCTCCCGGCTCACGCCCGCCTGCGTGAGCGCCAGCAGCACGCGCTGGGAATGCACGAGGCCGCGGAACTTGTTCATGTTGGCCAGCATGGTGTCGGGGTAGATGACGAGCTTGTCGATGACGCCTGTGAGCCGTGCCAGCGCGAAATCGAGGGTGACGGTCGTGTCCGGCCCGATATTGCGCTCCACCGAGGAGTGCGAGATATCGCGCTCGTGCCAGAGCGCCACGTTTTCCATCGCGGGCACCACGGCCATGCGGACGAGCCGCGCGAGGCCTGTGAGGTTTTCGGTCAGCACCGGGTTCCTTTTGTGCGGCATGGCGCTCGAGCCTTTCTGGCCCTTGGAGAAGAACTCCTCGGCCTCGAGCACCTCGGTGCGCTGCATGTGGCGGATCTCGGTGGCGATGTTCTCGATCGAGGAGGCCACGACGCCCAGCGTGGCGAAGAACATGGCGTGCCGGTCGCGGGGGATGACCTGCGTCGAGATGGGCTCGGGCCTGAGGCCGAGCTTCTCGCAGACATGGGCCTCCACGGCGGGGTCGATATTGGCGAAGGTGCCCACCGCGCCCGATATCGCGCCTGTTGCGATCTCGAAGCGCGCCTTTTCGAGCCTGTTCCGGTTGCGCTCCATCTCCGCGTAAAAGCGCGCGAAGGTGAGGCCCATCGTGACGGGTTCGGCGTGAATCCCGTGGGAGCGTCCGATGCGCACGGTCATCTTATGCTCCATCGCGCGGCGCTTCAGCGCGGCGAGGAGCGCGTCCATGTCGGCAAGCAGGATGTCGGCGGCGCGCACGAGCTGGATGTTGAACGTCGTGTCGAGGACGTCGGAGCTCGTCATCCCCTGGTGGACGAAGCGCGCCTCGTCATTGCCGATGATCTCGGCCAGATGCGTGAGAAAAGCGATGACATCGTGCTTCGTGACGGCCTCGATCTCATCGATCCGCGCTACGTCGAACTCCGCGTCCTTGGCTTTCCACACCGCCGCCGCGTTCTCCTTGGGGATCACGCCCAGCGCGGCCTGCGCGTCGCAGGCATGGGCCTCGATTTCGTACCAGATGCGAAACTTTGTCTCGGGGCTCCAGATGGCGACCATGTCGGGGCGGGAGTAGCGTGGGATCATGGAGAAGCCTTTTCTGGACGATGCGCGCGCGTCGTTTAGGTCACGGCCCTCGAAGACACAAGGAACGCCCATGCGCCCCATCGCCGTCCTGGCCCTTCTGCCCACGCTGGCCTGCGCCGAGGAGTTTTCGACGCTGAGCGGCGCGGAGATCTCAGCGGCCCTCACCGGGGTCACGCTCACCTACGAAGACGGCGCGGTGCAGACCTTCTACGCCTCGGGCCGCACGCTCTACGACAACGGGCGCCCGAGCTGGGGAACATGGGCCGTGCGGGGCGATGAGTACTGCTCGCAATGGCCGCCCGCCGACGGCTGGGCCTGCTATGCCATGGATGGCGCGGGCGAGGTGCTGCGCTTCATAGGCGAGAGCGGGGATGTGAGCGCCGGGGAGATCGCCCGATGAGCGCCCTCGAACACGCCGATTTCAAGCGCGTCTGGCTCCTGAAACGGGAGATCGTCCACAAGGCCGAGCCGCCGAACCGATTTGAGGGGCTCGCGCGGATCACCCGCCGCTGGACCTATCTCGAATGGGGCAATCTCGAGGTGCGCGGACGCGATTATACCGCCGGTCGGCGCTATTGGTGGAAGCCCATGGAGGGCGGTTTCGATGTCTGCTTCGAGGATGGCGAGCCCTTCCACAAGTTCACCTTCGACCGTCCCTCCGCGCGCCACGACTGCGACCCCGACACCTACCTCGTGCGCTACGACTTCAGCGAATGGCCCACCTGGCGCTGCACGTGGGAGGTCTCCGGCCCTCGCAAGGACTACAAGATGTCCTCCACCTATGCGCCCTTCTCGGCGATGAACTCGCTCAAGATGTGAGCGCGCCCTTGCAGCGGCGCGCACCATGGGGATATTGGCGCTCAAAGTTCTAGAGGAGGGGCCCATGGCCACCACATATGACAAAGTCCTGACGGAGGCCGTGGGGCCGAGCGAGGGGGCGGCCAAGCTCATCAAGCAGATCGTGCTCGTGGTGCTCGGCATCGCGGCGCTGGCGATCCTCGCCAAGGTTAAGGTGCCCATGTGGCCCGTCCCGGTGACGATGGGCACTTTCGCCGTCCTCACCATTGGCGCCGCCTACGGGCCGCGTCTCGGGTTTGCGACGATCCTCGGCTACATGGTCATCGGCGCGCTGGGCTTTGATGTCTTCGCCTCGTCCTCGGCCGAGAATTTCGGCCTCACCTACATGATGGGCGGCACGGGCGGCTATCTCGTGGGCTACGTGCTGGCGACGCTGGCACTGGGCTACTTCGCGCGCCTCGGCTGGGATCGCTCCATGCTCAAGATGGCGGCCGCCATGCTCGTCGGCAATGCGCTCATCTACATCCCTGGCCTCCTCTGGCTGGGGCAGCTCTACGGCTGGGATCAGCCGATCCTTCAGTGGGGCCTCACGCCCTTCCTCGTCGGAGATGCGCTGAAGCTCGCGCTGGCCGCGCTCCTCGTGCCGGGGCTCTGGAAGCTGATCGGCGACGCGCGCGCCTGAGAAGGTCTGGCGCAAACCGCGATCTCGGTGACGGGCGTCCTTTGGGCGCCCGTTTTCATTTGAAGGACACGCGAGCGCGCAGCCCGCGGTGGTCGGAGCCGAGGAAGCCCAGCCGCTCCACCGTGCCTGAAGGGGCGAGCACGTGGTCGATAGGCAACCGCAGCCCACGATGGGCGAAGGTCACGGCGGAGGGTCCGCGATAGGACACGCCCGCCACCCGCGCCGTGGACCTGACAGCATGGCTCCACGGCATCTGGTTGAAATCTCCGCCGATGATCATCGGGCCCTCGAGGTTTTCCAGCACGGTGTGGACCTCCGGGAGCTGGCCGGGCTGCGCGAAGGGCCACGGCCAATGCAGGTGCACGGAGACGACCCAGCCGGGCCCGCTTTCACCCACCACCTGCAGCGCGGCAAGCCCGCGCGCGCGGCTACAGCGCCCGCCTTCGGGCCCAGCAGGAAGCCGGGAGAGCACCGCCATGGAATAGAGCGCGCCGAAATCGCAGCGCTGCCTGACGGGGAAATCCTCCGCGAGGAGATCGAGAAGGCGCGCGTTCTGCGGAGAGAGCTCCTGGAGCGTGACGATGTCTGCCCCCGCGGCGCGGATATCGGCGGCCAGGTCCTCCACGGCGCGGTTCCAGTAACCCAGGTTCTTCTGGTAGAGGACGATCTCGCCCGGATGGTCCGGACTGCGATCCCAGAGAAGCTGGTTGAGGGCGAGGCTCGCGAGCGTGAGCGCTGCCGCCGCCCAGGCCCAGCGCGCCCTGCGCAGGGAGGGCCAAAGGCAGAGACCGAGAACGCCCACTCCCAGTGGCACGCGTAGCACGGCGAGACTGTCGAGCGCGGGGTGGAGCGCGCCGCCATGGGAGGCAAGAAACAGGGCGGCACAAAGGAGGGCGGCGATCTTCATCGCGCTTCGCTAGCCTGAATGCGCCCGGAGCGCGAGCGCTTAGGCCACGCGGTCCACCGGGCCGTCGATGAGCTTGGTCTTCACGACACTCGTGGCCTCGAGGGTGCGGTGCACCGGGCATTTGTCGGCGATCTCCAGGAGCTTCTGGCGCTCGGCCTCCGTGAGGTCCCCGTCGAGGTGGATGTGGCGCACGAAATGGTCGAGCTTGGCCGAGGCGCTGGGCTCGGTATCCTGCCCGTGGACCTTGTCATGGGTGACGTCGACGTAGACGTGGCGCAGCTTGAGGCCTTTGCGACGCGCATAGAGGCGGATCGTCATGGAGGTGCAGGCCCCGAGCCCCGCCGAGAGGAAGCCGTAGGGCGACATGCCCCGGTTGGTGCCGCCATAGGCGACAGGTTCGTCGGCGAGCGCGTGGTGCGTGGGGCCGTGGGTGATGTCCTGCAGGAAGCCCTTGGGATCAGCCTCTGCCACGCGGACAACGCCTTCCGGCGCCCCGATGGGGGCTGCGAGCTTGGGCAGCGCGAGGTACCGCGTCGCCCAGGCGGCGATGACCTCGGCGGCGTATTCGGCATCGTCGGCGTCGGTGATGAGGTGATCGGCGCTGTCGAGGGTCACGAAGCTCTTCGGATGCTTGGCGGCGCGGAAGATCGCCTCGGCATTCTCGATGCCCACGATGGTGTCCTTCGGGGCATGTAGGATGAGATGGGCTGCGCGGGTTGCGGCGATGGCGTCCGCGAGGGTCTCGGAGGCGACATCATCCACGAAGGCCTGACCAATGGTGATGGGACGGCCGCCGAGATTGACCGTGGCCCGGCCGTGGGCGGCGATATCGGAGAGCGCGCCTTCGAAGTTGTGCGTCACGTGGGCGGGCTCGAACGGCGCGCCGAGGGTGACGACGGCGCGGATACCGGGGAGGTCCGCGGCGGCCTTGAGCACCGCCGCGCCCCCGAGCGAATGCCCGATGAGAAGCGTGGGTGGCATGCCCCGCGCCTCGAGCGCGGCATGGGCCGCGCGGAGATCGGCCACATTGGAGGAGAAGGTCGTATTGCCGAATTCGCCCTCCGAATGCCCGAGGCCGGTGAAATCGAAACGCAGCACCGCGAGCCCCAGCGCGGCGAGGCGTGACGCGATGCGCCGCGCGGCGGGGATGTCCTTGCCGCAGGTGAAACAATGGGCGAGGAGCGCCGTGCCCAGATGCGGCCCGTCGGGCATGTCGAGGCGGGCGGCGAGTTTGGAGCCGTCATGGCCTTCGAAGGTGAAGCGTTCGGTGGGCATGGGGGCCTCCTTGTGGTGCACCGAGGATGGGAGGACCGCGCGTGTCTTCCAAGCCCTGTTACGCCCGAGGCACGGGGAGGTGATGCGTGTTGCAGCCGCGCCGGGCGGGCGCGGGGTTAGAGCGTGCCGAGGAGGGCCGGGTCGTGGGGGTAGGTGGTGAGGTTCTCGTAGCCGGTCTCTGTCACCAGCACCTGGTCTTCCAGCTTGATGCAGAAATCGCCGCCATCCTCGCCGACGAGCGCCTCCACGCAGAGCGTCATGCCGGGCTCGAGCTCGTAGTCGAAGGCGCTGGGCACCATCTTGTCCGGATAGGCCACAAGGGGCCATTCATCACAGAGCCCAACGCCATGGGCGAGGCAGCCGTATTTGCGCGCCTGGTACTTCTCCGGCAAACGGTGAGAGCGGGCGATCCAGTCCTCGATGTTGAGGCCCGGACGGATCAATTCCATATTGGTTTCAATATGTTCCAAGGCGCACTTCATGGCTTCGATCATGTCGGGGCGGGGCTTTCCCTCGCCGATCCACCAGGTGCGGGAGATATCCACGCAGATGCCGTAGCTGCCAACGAGATCGGTGTCGAAGGCGAGGATCTCGTTGCGTTCTGGGATCCGCGGGCCGCATTCCTGGAACCACGGGTTCGTCCGCGGGCCGGTGGCCAATAGCCGGGTTTCGATCCATTCGCCGCCGCGCTTGATGTTCTCGGCATGGAGCACGGCCCAGATATCATCCTCGCAGGTGGTGCCGTCGCCCATATGGGCGCGGGCGAAGTCTTCCATGGCGCGGCAGGACGCCTCGCACGCGTGGGAGGCGCAGCGCATGGCCTTTATCTCGTCCGGGCCTTTGACGGCGCGGGCCTTCTCGGTGAGCTCCTCGCCCGGAAATACTTCGAAGCCATGGGCTTCGAGCGCGCGGAGGCCGTGGATCATGATCTTGTCCACGCCGAGGCGCATGTTGCCCCCGCCGTGCTCGTTGATCAGATCGCGGACCTCCCTGGAGAAGGCGTCCGTGGCGGGTTCGATCCGGTCTCCCCGGTCGAAATAGAAGAAGTCCGCGCCGGAACGCTGCTCATTCACCAGTGGATTGAAGGTGCTCAGGAAGGGCGCGATCTTGTAATCCCAGAGAACCATGTAGCCATCGGCGCAGACCATGAGCGCCCGGAATGGATTGTGGGTGTTCCAGAGCTGCATGTTGGTGCTGTCTGTGGCGTAGCGGATGTTGAGCGGGTCGAAGACGAGGAGTGCGCCGTAATCGCGCGCGGCGATGGCCTCGACGAGCCGCCCGTGGCGGTAGCGGCGCATGGCCTGGAGGTCCGGAAGGGCGAGGCCGGCCGCCCCCCATTCGGCGTAGGCGAGCGCGGTGGGTCCGATCTCGATCCGGTCGTTGTCGTCTGGCGTGTTGTCGCCCTTCAGCCCCGCTTTCAACGGGTCTATCTTGCGGATATCTCGGTAGGGCCGGTTCATGCGCGTCTGCCTTTCGGGTCAGCGTGGAAGGCGCGGCGCGCGGCGTCTGGAAGGAATGCGAAGCGAAATGTCGGATTCGGTGCTCCAGCGGCACGTGCCATACCCGGCGACGGAGGCGCGGCGTTTGCCCGGGATGCAGATGCTCGCCCCGCGGGACTGGCTGGTCTTCGACGAGGCGGAGGCGGCGCAATGCGCGCTGAGGCGGAGGCTCCTGGGCGAGCGGCGCGCGGAGGTGCTGGCGGCGATGCGGGGCACGGAGGCGCTGATGTCAGAGGCCTGCGCGGTGATCTCGGAGCATCTCGCGCGCGATCACGGACGGCCCGGCGTCGCGCGCTTCGAGGATCTGGCGGGGGCGATCCAGGAGGATGTGATCATCCTCGAGAAGCGGGACGGGGCCCATGTCATGGCGGCGGCGCTGCTCTGCTTCCCGGCGTCCTGGACGCTTGCCGAGAAGATCGGCCGACCCATGGCGCGCATCCACGCGCCCGTGGCCGCGATCGACGCGCGCATGGACGCGATGATCGAGGCGGTCTTCGCGGCGGTGACGCCCGCGCGTCCGCTCTGGCGCTACAACCAGCTCTGGTATCGGGATCCCGCACTTTTCCAGCCGCGGCGCGAAGACGATCCGCGGGGTCACAAGGCGGGGGATTACCTGCGCACGGAGCGCCAGTGCCTGGTGCGGATGCCCTCGGGCGCGCTTCTCTTCACGATCCACACTTACGTGGTGCATCGCGACGATCTCTAGTGTGGTGCGTCGCCGTGCGGCTCTGTTTCTCCGCGCGCCATACGGCGTGCTCGAAAGGCGCCCGCCCACCGACCCGGGCGATTTACATCGAGAAGAGCGCCGCGAGGTAGGCCCCGTAGGCGAGGAGCGCGAGCGCACCCGAGATGCGGGCGAGGACCGGGCGTGTGACGAGGAGCACGAGCAGGACGGCGGTGGCCGCCAGCATGACCCAGACATCGAAGCCGCGGATGGCGGCGACGTCGGGAATGGGGGCGACGAGGGCCGTGACGCCGAGGATGCCCAGGATGTTGAAGAGGTTCGAGCCCACGATATTGCCGAGGGCGAGGTCCATCTCGCGCTTGCGGGCAGCAATCAGGGTGGTGACGAGCTCCGGGAGCGAGGTGCCGATGGCCACGAGTGTAAGCCCGATGACCGCCTCGGGGACGCCGAGGCCCGCGGCGAGGCTAGACGCGCCGAGGACGAGGGCGCGCGCGGCGGCGATGGTGATGGCAAGGCCCGCGAGGGCGAGAAGCAGCGGGCCGAACGCGGTGCCTTCCCGCGCGCCGGGCACCTTGGGCGAGGTGGCGAGCGTGCGCCAGAGATAGGCGGCGAGGCCCGCGAGGAGCACCGCGCCCGCCCCGCGGGAAACGCCGCCCGTGGCGATGAGCGCCGTGGCCGCGAGGGTAGCGAGGGCGAGCGCTATCATGTCTCCGCGCAAGGCCGCGCGGTCCACCGCGATGGGGGCAAGCAGCGCGCCTAGGCCAAGGATGAGGAGGATGTTACCGATATTTGAGCCCACGACGTTGCCCAGCGCGATGCCCGGTGCATCCGCCAGCGCCGCTTGCACGCTCGTGGCGAGCTCGGGCGCGGAGGTCCCGAAGCCCACCAGCGTGAGCCCGATCACGAGGGGAGAGACACCGAAGGCACGCGCCGCGGTGGCGGCGCCGCGCACGAGAAGCTCACCGCCAAGGATGAGCCCGGCCAAACCGAAGATGACGAGGAGGATATCGCCCATGGGCGTAGACTTTCATGGCGCGGGACACCGGCCCGCATCGCCGGAAAATGGCCTCGGCCCGGGGCGGCTTCAAGAGCTCAGACCGTGAGGTTGAGCGGATCGATATAGGCCGGGTCCTCCTCGCGCATCACGCGCAGGATGTCCCGGTGCATGCGGCGCTTGAGCTCGCCGAAGATGGCGCGGCTCTTCGAGAAGCCCTCGGCCAGCTCGAGGGCGCCTGCGAGGGTGGCCTCGGCGTCGGGGAAGGCTGCGGTGATGACCTTGTCGGCGAGGAGATCCTCTGCCGTGGCACGGCGGCCCGACAGGATGAGGTCGTTGAAGCGCGGCTCGGGGATGGCCTTGCGGGTGAAGGCGATCATGGAGGGCAGGAAGGGGATCGAGATATCCACCTCCGGGAAGCAGAAATAGCCGCGATCGGCGCGCATGACGCGGAAATCGCAGCAGCAGGCGAGCATGGCGCCATTGCCGAAGGCGTGGCCGGTGAGCGCGCCGATGACCGGCACTGGCAGCGTCAGGAGCCCGGCGAAGACGTCGTTCATCGCGTACATGAAGGCGCGGATGTCGTCCTGCTTGCCGCCATGCATGGCCGCCATGAGCCAATTGAGATCCACGCCCTGCGACCAGTTCTTCTCGTCGCTCGAGGTGATGACGAGGGATTTGACGGAAGCGTCGCGCTCCACTTCCGCGAGGGCCGCTTTCATCGCCTCGGCGAAGGCGAGGTTTTGCTTGTTCTCGCCATTGGTGAGCGTGAGCACGGCCACCTTGCCGCGCCGCTCCAGCGTGAGGACATCGTTGGCGATCGTGGGGGCGGGGGTGGACATGGTCTGGCTCCTTGACGCGCGCGTCAGGTGTCATGCGCAGGACGCGCGCGCGCAAGGGAAACGTGAGGTCACGGGCGCGGGGCAGGCGCGTGGCCAGCTTACGGGAAGGGGCTATCCAGCGCCTGCCTGCGCGCCTAGGCTGACGGGACTGATCAAGACGGAGAACCGCCATGACCCATCCCGCGCTCACATCCGCCTCCGTGGCCGTCGTCACCGGCGGCGCATCCGGGATCGGGCTCGCGATCGCCAGCGAGTACGCCCGGCTTGGGATGCGCGTGGTGGTGGTGGACCTCGCGGCCGACAGGCTGGCTGCGGCGGGAGAACGGCTGCGCGCAGCGGGGGCGGCGGAGGTAATGACGTCCGAGACCGACATCTCCGACCGCGCCGCCGTGGAGGCGCTCGAGGCACGTGTGGCGGAGGCCTTCGGCGGCACCGACATTCTCATGGCCAATGCCGGGATCGGCGTGAGCTCGTCCTGTCTCGGCACGCGCGAGGCCTGGGAGGCGACACTCGGGGTCAATCTCTGGGGGCCAGTGCATTGCTGCCAGGCCTTCGTGCCTCGGATGATTGCCCGCGGGCGGCCCGGCTTCATCGTCAACACGGGCTCAAAGCAGGGCATCACCACGCCGCCGGGGAACCCAGCCTACAATGTGTCGAAGGCGGGCCTCAAAGCCTATACCGAAGCGCTGGCCCACGAACTCAGGACCACCGAGGGCGCGGCGCTGACGGCGCATCTCCTCGTCCCCGGCTTCGTCCATACGGGCATGACCGGACGGGCCGAGAAGCCCCCGGCGGCGTGGACGGCGGAACAAACGGCGGCGTTTTTCCTCAAAAGCCTCGCACGCGGTGATTTCTACATCCTGTGCCCCGATAACGACGTGCCGCGCGCGCTCGACGAAAAGCGCATCGCCTGGGCCATGGGCGACCTCATCGAGAACCGCCCGGCCCTGAGCCGCTGGCACCCCGATTATGCCGAGGCCTTCGCGGCCCATGTGAAAGAGAGCTGAGGCCGGTGTCTCGGATGCGAGACACATTGCTGCGGCGCGGCGAGGCAAAGCCCCGCGCAGGTGCTGCAGCGCGGCGGGACTCCGCGCACACGCTGCGGTAGCGTTCCGCATGCGTCACGCAGACCTCGTCTTTTCCGCCATCACATCGGAGCAAGCCGCGCGCTCCCGCATCGTCGCCTCCTGGGCGCGGTCGCACCGGCGTCACGGGCTCGACCCAGCACGCAAGGGCGAGGCGACGGTGCTGAGCGCGTGGGAAATGCGGCCGCGACTGGAGGCCAGCGAGCGCCTTACGCGGGTGGCGGCGTCCAAGCTCGACCAGCTCTACGGGCTTGTTTCCATTTCAGGTTGTGCCGTCGTGCTCACCGACGGCGACGGCGTCATCCTCGACCGCCGCGTGTCGGATGGTGAGGCCGGGGCTTTCGCCTCCTGGGGTCTCATCGAGGGCGCGGATTGGAGCGAGGCGCAGGAGGGCACCAACGGCATCGGGACCTGCCTCGCCGAGAAGCGGAGCCTCATCGTGCACCGGGACGAGCACTTCTGCTCGAAGAACGTGGCCATGAGCTGCATCGATTCGCCGATCTACGGCGCGGATGGGGCGATCCTAGGCGCACTCGACGTCTCCTCCGCCCGGGCCGACCAGACCGCGGCGATGAACTCCATGATGGCGGCCATGGTCGCGCAGACCGCCCGGCAGATCGAGGCGGACAATCTCAAGGCCAGTTTCGAGGGCGCGCGCGTCGTCTTTGCAGGCGGCGAGGATGCCGATCGCAACGCGCTTCTCGCGATCAACGGCGATGACGTCGTCATCGGGGCCACGCGCGCGGCGCGGCAGCTTTACGGCTGGCGCGCGGAGGGCGCCTTCGAGCCCGTGGCGGCCACCGACATCTTCGGGCGCGACGGCGCGCTCACGGGGCTCGACCGCTCCGAGAAGGCGGCGCTCGTGCGCGCGCTCACCCGCGCGGGCGGCAATGCCTCGGCGGCCGCCAAGGCGCTCGGCATCGGGCGGGCCACGCTCTACCGCCGCATGAAGCGACTGGGCATTTCAAGAACGCTCTGAGGGACAGGGTGTATCAGCCGCGGGACACATCCGCGGCGCGTGACTTGGGCGGCCTCTTCGCAGGGCGCCGACCGGCGACCTAACGTGGCGCCACACCGCACCATAAGCGGCACCAGGACGAAAACCGCAAACATCCTTTGGGAGGATAGCAATGAACGACATGACCCTTATCGACGGGGGCACCCATGTGGCACCCTTCGCCAAGAGCTATGACAACTTCATCGGTGGCAAATTCGTGGCCCCCAAATCGGGCCGCTACTTCGACAACGTGAGCCCGCTCACGGGCCTGAGCATGGGCCAGGTCGCGCGCTCCGGCGCGGAGGACATCGAGGCCGCCCTCGATGCCGCGCACAAGGCCGCCGATGCCTGGGGCAAGACCTCCGTCACCGAGCGCTCCAACATGCTCCTCAAGATCGCGCAGGTCCTCGAGGACAATCTCGAGCTCCTCGCCATTTGCGAGACCTGGGACAACGGCAAGGCCATCCGCGAGACCCGCGCCGCTGACCTGCCGCTCGCCATCGACCACTTCCGCTATTTCGCCGGTGTCATCCGCGGGCAGGAAGGCACGATGTCCGAGATCGACCACGACACGGTCGCCTACCACTTCCACGAGCCGCTGGGCGTCGTGGGGCAGATCATCCCGTGGAACTTCCCGCTCCTCATGGCCACATGGAAGCTTGCCCCGGCGCTGGCGGCGGGTAACTGCATCGTGCTCAAGCCCGCCGAACAGACGCCGGCCACGATCATGGTGCTTCTCGAGCTCATAGCCGACATCCTGCCGGCGGGCGTGCTCAACGTGGTCAACGGGTTCGGCCTCGAAGCGGGCAAGCCGCTCGCGCAATCCACGCGCGTGGCCAAGGTCGCCTTCACCGGCGAGACAACGACCGGCCGCCTCATCATGCAGTACGCCTCCGAGAATATCATCCCGGTGACGCTGGAGCTCGGCGGGAAATCCCCCAACATCTTCTTCAGCGACATCGCCGCCGAGGATGACGCCTATTTCGACAAGTGCGTCGAGGGCTTCGTGATGTTCGCGCTCAACCAGGGCGAGGTCTGCACCTGCCCGTCGCGCGCACTGATCCACGAGAGCATCTATGACAAGTTCATGGAGCGCTGCCTGGAGCGGACAAAGGCCATCGCGCTAGGCGATCCCCGCGAGGGCGACACGATGATGGGCGCGCAGGCCTCGAGCGAGCAGAAGGAAAAGATCCTGAGCTACTTCGACATCGCCAAGCAGGAGGGCGCGGAAGTGCTCACCGGTGGCACGGAGCGCAAGATGACCGGGGACCTCGAGGGCGGCTACTACATCGAGCCGACCATCCTGAAGGGCCACAACAAGATGCGCGTCTTCCAGGAGGAGATCTTCGGGCCGGTCGTCTCCGTCACCACTTTCAAGGACGATGCCGAGGCGCTCGATCTCGCCAATGACACGCTCTACGGCCTCGGCGCCGGCGTGTGGTCGCGCGATGCCAACAAGTGCTACCGCTTCGGGCGCGAGGTGAAGGCGGGGCGCGTCTGGACGAACTGCTACCACCTCTATCCCGCGCACGCGGCCTTCGGTGGCTACAAGCAGTCCGGTATCGGGCGCGAAAACCACCGCATGATGCTCGACCACTACCAGCAGACCAAGAACATGCTGGTGAGCTACTCGCCCAACAAGCTGGGCTTCTTTTAAGGGGCCTTTGATGAAAATTGGCTGTGCGATCCGTGAAAACGGGTCGCGCAGCCTCACTTTTGGCGCAATTGCCGGTCAATGAGCACGGATGGCTTACGCAAATCCTCAGAACTTCGATGTTGTCGCGCCGAAGGCGCCCCGTGCCCGGATCGGCGCGGTGTTGATCCTCGCTGCGGCGGTTGGGCTTTTTGCCGTCAACGCGCTCCAGGCTGAAAGCCCCGGAACCTGCCATTTCGCGGAGGCCATCGCGCCGACGCATCTGGCGTCCCTCGTCGAAGGGGCAGCGTTCCTCGCACGCCTGGGCTGACGCCACGCGCGGCGACGTGTCCTGACAACCGGACCAGTTGTGCTACCTTTCAGGCGGAGGTGACCGCTGACTGGCTTGTGTCTTCTGGAGGACGAAATGACAGAACACGTGACAATCTCCTGCGCCACGGACGCGGACGTGGTCGAGGGCACCTCGGCCACCGCGCGCGTCACGGCGACCCCGGCCGCCCTCGCGCTCATCGAGGAGATCCGCGGGGACCACGGCGCGGTGATGTTTCACCAGTCCGGCGGCTGCTGTGATGGCTCCGCGCCCATGTGCTACCCTGTGGGCGATTTCCGCACCGGCGCGTCTGATGTGAAGCTGGGCGAGATCGACGGGGCGGAGGTCTGGATCTCGGGCCCTCAATTCGAAGCCTGGAAGCACACGCAGCTCATTCTCGACGTCGTCGATGGGCGCGGGGGCATGTTCTCGCTCGACAACGGAACGGGGAAGCGCTTCCTGACACGGTCACGGATCTTCACCGACGAGGAGAAGGCCGAACTCGGCCTGTGACCGGGTCTCTCGGTTGGGCAGCGTGAGACGACGATCTCCATGCGTTTGACCAATCCCACCAGCTCCAGGCGCACCCTACGGGCACCATGATCGAGGGCCTCAGCCACCTGACCTTCATCGTGCGGGATCTCGACGTCATGGAGCGGATCCTGACGACCGTCCTCGGGGCGGAAAGGATCTACGACAGCGGCGACGCACCCTTTTCCGGGTCGAGGGAGCGCTTCTACGACGTGGCGGGCCTCTGGGTGGCGGTGATGGAAGGCGATCCGCTCGCAGAGCTGACATACAACCACGTGGCCTTCAAGATCGCGCCGGAGGATTACGAGGAAAAGCTGCACCTCGTGCGGGCGATGGGTCTCGAGGTGAGGGACGGCCTCCCCGGGTGGAGGGCGAGGCTCGGTCCATCTACTTCTATGACGCCGACAATCACCTCTTCGAGCTCCATACCGGCACGCGCGAGGAGCGGTTCCGGCGGTATGCGGGTCCGCCCCCGGGGGGCTAGCGCAGCAACGCCTCGAGCAGCGCGCGATCGGGAAAGCACGTGGGTGTAAGGCCCTGGCTTTCCTGCCAGAGACCCACGGCGCGGCGTGTCTTGTTGCCGATGAGGCCGTCCGCCCCGCCCACGTCGTAGCCCAGGCGCACGAGCCGCTCCTGCGCGCGCGCCACGCGGCCCCGCGTCATGGTCTCCCCGGGCGCCCAGGCGCCTTGGAAGGCGGACGCTCCGAAGGCGATGCGGTCGGCGAGGTTGCCCACGAAGAGCGCGTAGAGATCGCTCTCGTTATAGGCCTTCAGCACCGTGAAATTGGGCGTGGCCATGAAGGCCGGCCCTTGCGTGCCCGCGGGCAGCACGAGAAAGCCGTCCACCCGGCGCTCGTTGACCGGGAAGGGGCGGCGCGACACGCGGACGACCCCGTCCTCCTCCCATTTGAAGATCCGCTTGGTCTGGTTCGGGCCGTTCCGGGTGCACGGGACGCGTTCGGGCAGCGTGATCTCGTAGCCCCAGTCCGACCCGGCCACCCAGCCCTTGTCGGCGAGGTAGCCGGCGATGGAGGCAAGCGTGTCGGCCTCCGAGCCCCAGATATCCGCGCGTCCATCACCATCCCCGTCCCGCGCATGGGCGAGGTAGGACGACGGGAGGAATTGCGGCTGACCCATGGCGCCGCCCCAGGACGCACGCAGGGAGAGGCCCGTCTCCTCGGCGATGACGAGCGCCTTGGCGAATTCGGCGGTGAAAAGCGCGCGCCGCGTGCCCGCGAAGCCCCGCGTGGCGAGGACACGGAGGGCGTCATGGGGAATCGCGGCGCGGCCATAGGCGCTCTCGCGGCCCCAGATGGCGAGCACGATGCGGCCGGGCACGCCCGTCTCCCGCTCGAGCCGCGCGAGGAGGGAGCCGTGCTTTTCCGCCAGAGCGCGCCCCTGGGTCGCGAGCGCCCGCAGGCTGACCTCGTTGAAGTATTGATCGGGCGCGGCGAATTCGGCCTGGCTGTCGCGGGCGGGCACGCCTCCTGCGTCGGCGAGGCCCGGGAGGGTGAAGTCAGGGGTGAGGCCACGGGTGAGGCGATCGAAGGCCGCGCGGTCCACACCTGCCTCCGCGGCGGCGGGCCAGCCCGTCCCGTCGAGCCAGCGCTGGAACGCTGCCTCGGCCCGGGCCGGGAGCGGGGCTGCGAGGACAATCGTGAGGATGAGGACGGCGAGCGCGCGCATGGCCCATTGGCGCGCGCGTGTCGCGCCCCGTCAAGGGCGCGATTGGAGCCCGTCAGAAGGGCCCGTCAAAAGGGCAAGGGCGGCAGCGTGGAGAGCTCCGTGAGCACGCCGGCGGCGGCACCTTGTGCCACCGCGATGGCCGCACTGCCCAGCGCCGTGGCACGGGCCACCTGCCGCGCGAGCGACGTGCGCTGCGGCCGCACCGGGGGCTCGCGAAAGATCGCACGGGCAAAGGAGGCTTCCGGGTCGCGGTAAGTACGCACCGAGGGTAGCGGGCGGTAGGTCGACCCGTCGTAGTAGAGCGTGAGCGGCGGGCCGCTCGTCTCCGCGGCGGGCTGCAGGATGCGGCCCACGCGCACGAGGCGCTGCATCTCGCAAGCGCCCTCGCTCCGGCGCGCCACGCGGCGCGGACTGACGGCGGGTGCCGCGGGCGACGGATCGGTGGGCTCAGGTTCCGGCGGCGTGGGATGCGTGATGACGGAGGGCTCGAGAGGCTGCACAGGCCGGCCGCCTCGACGACGCTCCCGCAGGCGTGCCTTGGCCACCAGCGGAAGGTCAAATCCCTCGTCCGCCGAAATGCTCAGGCTCACCTGGAGCGAGAGGCGCGTCCCCAGATGCTCGGCGACGCCCGCGAGGAAGGTGTCGCGGTCATCGTTGAGAGAGCAGGGCGCGGGATCGTCGGCCCCATCGCCTATGGAGACGAGGAGAGAGGATTCGTCCGCGTCGCTGGCGCCCGCGTCTCCATGGGCAAATCCGAGCCGGGTCTCGCCGATGTCGACGGCGCAGACACCGTGGTCCAGCCATGTGAGGGAAACAGGCTCCTGCCGCGCGGCTTCGAAGCCTGCGCGAAATTCCTCGGCCAACACGGCCAGGTCGAGAGATGCACCAGACGTACTCGTTAAACACATTACCCTAGACGTCCGCATGTCGGACCTCCTTTCACGAGGTTACGTGTCGTCGGAGGAGATCAGCACGAAACGGTGCAATAACTTGGGGGAGATTGCGGCACTTTTAAGAACAATTTTTGCGTGTGTCGGGAACGGGCCCTGAAAAGAAAAGGGCGCCCCGCGAAGGAGCGCCCAGATCATGCGTGTCGAAACTGTGCTCAGCAGCTGTAGTAGAGCGCGAACTCCACCGGATGCGGCGTGTGCTCGTAGGCGGTGACCTCTTCCATTTTCAGCTCGATGTAGCCCTCGACCTGGTCGCGGGTGAAGACATCGCCTGCGAGGAGGAAGTCCATGTCGGCCTCGAGCTCCTCGATGGCTTCGCGCAGCGAGCCGCACACCGTCGGGATGGAGGCGAGCTCTTCCGGCGGCAGGTCGTAAAGGTCCTTGTCGGACGCTTCGCCCGGGTCGATCTTGTTCTTGATGCCGTCGAGACCGGCCATCAGGAGCGCCGCGAAGCACAGATACGGGTTCGCGGAGGGATCGGGGAAGCGAGCCTCGACGCGCTTGGCCTTCGGGCTCTCGGTCCACGGGATCCGCACGCAGCCCGAGCGGTTGCGGGCGGAATAGGCGCGCAGAACCGGGGCCTCAAAGCCGGGGATCAGGCGCTTATAGGAGTTCGTGGACGGGTTCGTAAAGGCATTGAGCGCCTTCGCGTGCTTCAGGATGCCGCCGATGAAGTAGAGCGCTTCCTGGCTGAGATCGGCGTACTTGTCGCCAGCGAAGAGCGGCTTGCCGTCTTTCCAGATCGACATGTTGCAGTGCATGCCGGTGCCGTTGTCGCCCGCGATGGGCTTCGGCATGAACGTCGCCGACTTGCCGTAGGCCTGCGCCACGTTGTGGATGACGTACTTGTACTTTTGCAGCTCGTCAGCCTGCTTCGTGAGGCTGTCGAAGATGAGGCCGAGCTCATGCTGGCATGACGCCACCTCGTGGTGATGCTTGTCGACCTTCATCCCGAGCCGCGCCATCGTGGAGAGCATCTCGGAACGGATGTCCTGGCCGTCATCGACGGGCGGGACGGGGAAGTAGCCGCCCTTGACGCCCGGGCGGTGGCCCATGTTGCCCATCTCGTATTCGGTGTCGGTGTTCCAGGAGGCGTCGATCGCGTCGACCTCGTAGGAGACCTTGTTGATGGAGTTGGAGTAGCGGACGTTGTCAAAGAGGAAGAATTCCGCCTCCGGCCCGAAATAGCAGACATCGCCGATGCCCGAAGACTTCAGGTAGGCCTCGGCCTTTTCGGCGGTGCCGCGCGGGTCACGGTCATAGAGTTCGCCGGTGTCGGGCTCCACGACGGAGCAGTGCAGACAGATCGTCTTTTCCGCGAAGAACGGGTCCACGTAGGCGGACTCGGTGTCGGGCATGAGCTTCATGTCGGACTGGTCGATCGACTTCCAGCCGGCAATGGAGGAGCCGTCGAACATGAAACCTTCGTCGAGGAAATCCTCGTCCACCTCGGTGGACATGACGGTCACGTGCTGCAGCTTGCCGCGCGGATCGGTGAAGCGGATATCGACATAGTCGGCCCCTTCATCGGCGATGAGTTTGAGAACAGCTTCTTTGCTCATGAAGTACCCCTGTGGTTCGAGCTTGGTGTGCACGTCCCGGGCTTGATCCGGGACCTCGTGGTGTTGGCGGAGCGGCCCCGGATCAGATCCGGGGCGGGTGGTCCTTCGTGGCTAGATGGCGTCCTCGCCGGTCTCGCCGGTGCGGATGCGGATGGCTTGGGCCACGTCGGAGACGAAGATCTTGCCGTCACCGATCTTGTCCGTCTTGGCCGCGGTGATGATGGCTTCGATGGCGCCGTCGAGCTGATCGTCGGAGAGCACCACTTCGATTTTGACCTTGGGCAGGAAGTCCACGACGTATTCGGCGCCGCGGTAGAGCTCTGTATGGCCCTTCTGGCGTCCGAAGCCTTTGACTTCCACCACGCTGAGGCCCTGAATGCCGACGTCCTGGAGCGCTTCTTTGACCTCATCAAGCTTGAAGGGCTTGATGATCGCTTCCACTTTTTTCATTGCGCGCGACTCCCTAGGCGGCTTTTTTCCGGGTGAGACCATGTTCCCCCCAACGGAACAATTCGAAGCGCCAGAGGGTGCTGTCGGCGTCGGAGCGAACGGGACGTGCTGATTAAAAAATAGGCAACACGGCGCGCAGATGGGCGCTTTGCGAACGAATTTGGCGACTGACATGACCGAACTGCTCACCGCTGCCCAAATGCGCGCCATCGAGGCCAAAGCCATGGCCGAAGACGACGTCCCGGGCCTCGCGCTCATGGAGCGCGCCGGGCAGGGGGTGGTCGAGGCGATCTTCGAGGAATGGCCCGCCTCCCGCGACGCGCCGCAATCCGTCTCGGTGCTCTGCGGGCCGGGCAACAATGGAGGCGACGGCTACGTGGTGGCGCGCCTCCTCCACGGGCTGGGCTGGCAGGTGGCCGTCTACGGCATGGACCATGGCGAGAAGACCGGCGCCGATGCGCGCGCGAACCGCGACGCGTGGGAGGTGCTGGGACCCGTAGCACCGCTCGAGGAGGGGGCGTTTCGCGCGGCCCCCGGCACCGCGCTCTACATCGACGCGATCTTCGGCATCGGCCTGTCGCGCCCGGCCTCTGGCGAGCTGGCGCAATTTCTACGCTACCTCGCGGGCTCCGGCGGCGATTACGGGTATTATCAGCCGCGCATGGTGGCCCTTGATGTGCCGTCCGGCCTCTGCGCGGATTCGGGTCGCGTGCTGGGCTGCCCGGAGCCCGATCCGTTCAACAGCCTCGCGCCCTATGCGCACCTCACCGTCACGTTCGAGGCGCCGAAGGCCGGACACTTCCTGGCGCATGGTCCGGAGCTCTGTGGGAAACTCACGATCAAGAGCATCGGGCTCACCCGTGCGCGCAGCGAGCGGCTCCCCGCGGGCGACGGGATGCCCGCCCGCGGACTGCGCCCGCCGCGGCTCACGCTGCATCCACCGCTGGAAGTCGGCCCCGAGGAGCCCCATGCGCTCTTCCGGCCCTTGCTGCGGCGCAAGTATGCAGGCCACAAATACGAGCACGGCCATGTCCTCGCTCTTTCTGGCGGCGTGGGCCGCACGGGCGCTTCCCGGCTCGCCGCGCGCGCGGCGTTGCGCGTGGGGGCGGGTGCCGTGACGCTTGCGGTCCCGCCAGTTGCCCTCACCGAGATCGCGGCGCATTCCACTAGTGTTATGTGCCGGTCGCTGCGTGCGGCGACCGACCTCAGCGAGATGTTGGAAGACATCCGCATCAATACCGTCTGCATCGGCCCCGGTTTCGGGCTGGGCGAGCGGGAGGCTGCGCTTCTCGAGGCCGCGCTCGCCGCCGCTCCGCCTCCGGGCGCGGGGACGTATGTGGGGCAGGGGCGCAAGCTCGTGCTCGATGCCGATGCCCTCACGCTCCTCGCCGCGCGTGCGGAGCCGTTCGCGGGCCTCGGGCCCCATGTCGTGCTGACGCCGCATATGGGGGAATTCGCGCGTCTCTTCCCTGAGGAGGCCGCGCGTCTCTCCGGCCCGCCGCGACCGGGCCTGCGCTATGCGGAGCAGAGCATGGCCGCGCTTGTCGCTGCGCGCGAGGAAGCCGAGGCCTATCGCGCGCATGTAGCGGCCCAGACAGGGCCCGCCTATTCCAAGGTCGATGCCGTGCGGGCGGCGGCGGCGTCCTCCGGTGCGATCGTCCTGCTCAAGGGGACTGACACGGTCGTTGCCAATCCCGCGGGCGAGGCATGGGTCCACGCCGCCAGCCGGGACCGGGCGGCGCCCTGGCTCGCCACGGCGGGGTCGGGGGACGTGCTCTCGGGGCTCATCTCGGGCCTCGCGGCGCGTGGCCATCGCCCGGACCATGCCGCCATCCTCGCAGCCGCGCTCCATGTTGATTGCGCGCTGGCCTTCGGACCGGGCCTCATCGCCGAAGACCTGACTGAAATGCTGCCCCGCGTCCTGCGGGACGCCGAGGCTCAGTGAGCGCGGCCGGGCACCGCCTCCGACATCAGTTCGAGCCCACCGGCATAGACGATGTGCGCGCGCGCGAAGCGCAGCGTGAAGAGGCGCAGTTCCCGCGGCCCCATGGCCTCGATGAACCGCCCGTCGACAAGCTGCGCCGCGGGGAGCGAGATCGCGCTGGCCCCGTGAAGCTTCTGCACCCGCCAATCCCTGAGATGGACGCATTGCCCGGCGGGCAGGGTCATGGCCGCTTCGGGCAGGCCTTGCCCCAGCGCGCCGGCTGAAATGCGGATCGCGGGCACGGTCACGACGCGCTCCTCGATGCTGGCGAGGGTGCGCATGCCGACGTCACGCGTGACGATGCGATCTCCCGCGCCGAGCGTTTCGACGGGGCGGATGCCTTCGGCCGTGATGATATCTGTCCCGGCCACGAGGCCGGTGACCGCCGCGGCCATCGCCTGAACGGGACACGCGCCGCTGAACGCGGCAGAGAGAGGAGCGTTTGACGCCATGTTTGGTTACCTGCTCGGTATTTTTTCGCGAGAGTACTAACGAAACGTGACCGTGTCGCGAAAAATCTGAGCGTCACAGGCCCAGCGCACCTTTGCGCTCGCGCGCGCCCGCGCGCTTTGCTAGAGCCAGCGCAGTGCGGATGTGGCGAAACTGGTAGACGCACCAGATTTAGGTTCTGGCGCCGCGAGGCGTGGAGGTTCGAGTCCTCTCATCCGCACCATAGACAAGCGTCAAAAGCGGACAAAACGCAGCCAGTAAAGGCTGTTTTCGTGTGGCCTAAGACCTTGAACATCACGAAAACGCGGCGTGAACATACGAACAACTGGCGCGCGCACTACGAACGATTTACGCACACGCATGGCGTCGATTCGTAAAATCAAGTCGGGGTGGCAGGCGCAGGTGGCGCGGCGCGGCGTGAGGACCTCAAAGACGTTTCCCACCAAGCGTCAGGCGCAGGACTGGGCCGCGCGCGAAGAGCAGCTGATCCTCTCAGGTGAAGGTAAGTACGACGGCGGAACCGTGAGCGACTTGCTCGGTCGTTATGCGCGCACCGTGAGCCCCAAGAAGCGCGGCGAGCGTTGGGAGGTTCTTCGACTCAACAACATGGCCCGTGACGAGCTCGGCGCAGTGCGGATAAAAGACCTCGATCCCGCCGACATCGCCGCTTGGCGCGACCGCAGGCTTAAGCAGGTGGCCCCCAACTCGGTCAGACGAGAGATGCAGATCCTCAACGCCGTGCTGAACGTAGCTGTCAAAGAGTGGGGCGCGCTGCCGAGAAACCCAGCCCGTGACGTGTCTAAGCCACCAAAACCGCAGCCTAGGTCTCGGCTGGTCACGGATGCCGAGATTGCAAAGCTCGTAGCGCGTGCGCCGGATCTGAACACCATTGCCGGACGCTCTGTGCATGCCTTTCGATTTGCCTGCGCCACGGCCATGAGAGCAAGCGAACTGCTGTCACTGGACGCGTCGTCTGTGAATGGCTCGGTGGCAACGCTGCAGACGTCCAAGACGGGCAAGGGCCGCCGTGTGCCACTGTCCTCGCATGCACGCGATCTGTGGGCCGCGCTGCCAGGGGACGGCTTTGATCTCACGCCCCGCCAGCTAGACGCCAACTTTCGTAAGGTGCGAGACGCTTGCAAGATTACAGGTCTGACGTTTCACGACAGCAGGCATAGAGCGATCACTGACCTCGCCAGAAAGGTCTCTGTTCTCGACTTGGCGCGCATCGTCGGACACGACAATCTCTCGCAGCTTATGACCTACTACGAGGCACAAGCCGAGGACATTGCTACTCTACTGGACTGAAATGCTGGCGCAGGAAGCGCAGGTTCTTTCCGCCGACGCGTTCGCTGGCGTATGTGCCATCTCTGGCGCGTCGGCGCACCGTGTCTACGGTCACGCCCTCGATTGCTGCGACTTCTGAGGCCGTCAGGTACGGGCTGTCATTTCCAAGTCTCTCATTGAGCTGATCGAGCTTCGCGTGCAGGCTCTGGATCTGCTTTTCGAGGTCTTCGGGGAGCTTTACTTCAATCGTGGTCATGATTGTGCTCTTTTGTATGGAAGGGGCGGAACAGCGCCCCAAGGTCGCCAGCTCGCATAAGTGCCTTGGCTCCCAACTCGCCCGCGGCCAGCAATGTGGTTCCAGTTCCAGGCTGCTCGCCACGCGAGCCGTCAGGGCGTAGAAACTTGACCTTGGGCGAGATGAAGAGCACTGCTGACGCGCTCGGTGCTGCTTCCTGCCACCACGGTGCGGAAGTGCGATCAGGCACAAGGGCGACGCCGTTTCCGTGATCAAAAAACCGCGCTAGCCATGCGCGCTTTGTTGACTGATGGCCAAAAGGCGGGTTCATCCACACAAAGCCATGCCACGGATGAGACAAGCCGTCGCGGGGTGGCGCGATAAAATCGTCAGCGGGAACGTGTAGGGGTCCGGTAGGCGGAGAAGACACGTCGAGGTCAAAACGGACACCCATGGCCCGAAATATGTAGGCGGGTGTGTACCACTCATCAGTCTCTCCTGCCGCTTCATAAGCCGCCACGTCAATGCTCCGATCTATGCGCCATGTGGTCGTCAATCCTGCTCATCAAACCACCCAACCGCCGGCAAAAAACGACAGCACGACGGCAAGCCACTGCAGCACAACCACCATCTTGCGACGGCGCTCCTGCGCTCTCCACGCAGCTCGTGCGCGCCCTTGGTGCGTGTTCATCTCGTGGTGCTCCATCATTGCTTTCAGTGCCTCCTCCGACACGAAGCCGCCCTTGATGACGTGCCCCGCGACCTGCGCGACCCGAAGCGGCACGTAGCCATCCTGATCGATGATCTTGTACGCGACTGCGCGCTCTCTCTGTGTCGGCGCTCGATATCCGTTGTTGGCCCAGGCGCTCATTTCAGCGCCGCTATTGAACGTGATCGTCCGCTTGTCGTTCGCTGCAAAGATCGTCATGCAATCGCCTCCGATACCCTGTTGTTGAATTTGCCGCCCGTGCCGTAGACCTCTCGCAACTGGCTAAGAGTCAGGTTCTCATGGTCGTGGGCGATTTCCTGAACTGCGCGCACGCGAGGTCCGACGCTTCCGGCGCGCACAAGGCGTGTGCCGCCATTGATGCGCTTTTCCTCAGGCCGGTACGGAAACACGCAGGGCGTCCATCGGCTGCCGGTCTTGGTTTCAGCGTAGAAGGGCATCACGAAAGACCCTCCGGTGCCGCAGTGCTGTCGGAGTCCATGACCTCTGCGTCGCGGGCCTCAGTGGTCGTCTGTTCGGCGCGTTCTGCGGCTGCGAGCTGTTCGGGTGTGGGGTGGGTGTCTACTGTCTCCGCGTCTGCCTGCTGCGCTGTCTTCTGGAAATCGGCTAGCTTGGGCTCGAGCACCGCCCGATGCGGCTTCACTTCTGGCAACACGTAGAACGCACGAAACGCCTCAACGCCGTTCTCGGCGGCCCGCTGGGCGTCTGCCAGCAGACGAGCCTGATCGTCAGAACTCAGCTCCGCAGCAGGCCGCTGCGCTGCTGTAAGTGGCTGCACGACGTAGGGCTTGCGGCTGGACTTCGATAACGCCAGAACGGTCTGTAGGGGACCCGGTATGTCGCTCATGTGTGACACCTGAATTCCGCCAACCTCTTTGCCCCCCCACTTGACTGTAGGTTCGCAAAACAGCGTGCACTGCTTTCCTACCCAATTGTCGGTTTCACGCCCCCACCCCAAACTAAGGACGCGCTTCATACCTTTGTTTGGCTTCCACGGCTTGCCCTGATCTCCCTGAAAATACACATGGACAGGTTGTTCGCCACCTGGCACGCGCACTTCCGTTATGTGAATTGTCATGGACTTGCCAACCAGATCCAGCGCGTTCAGCTGGTCCGACTTGGCTACAAGGTATGCGCTAATATCTGGCATCAGATGTAATCCTCATACTTTACGCGCTCAGTCTTGACGGGCCGGAGGTGAGGCAGCGCGTGACGGTAATCAGCGAGCACCTTCTCGATGTCGGCTTCGATGGTCTGTGCGGCCTCGATGATCGCGGCCTGCGTGGCCTCGTCGGGCCAGACGCGCATGGTGAGCATGGGCATGCCGCCGCAATAGGAGGAGAAGTCGATCCACTTGCGCTCAGCCACCAGAAGGCCCGTTTGAAGCTGCAAGAAGTATTCGACCGGCGGCACGAAAGAGTCGCCATCCTTCGCCTGCACGGCGGTGCGCACCTGGTACTTCGGCGACCGTGACTTGCACTCCCAGAGCCCGTCGTCGCCGACGAGGCCGTCAGGTGAGTAGCCGATCTTTGGGCCGTGGCGTGTGTTCGTGATGAACCCCATCATGCGAATCGGACCGAACTCGTCGATGTAGGCCGCGCGCGCGAACGTCTCGTCGATATGCCCGCGCGCCATGTCGTAGCTCTCGAAGTGCGGCTCGGTGAATCCAGTCACGCGTTCGGCTGCAAGCTGGAAGACGTGAGCGCGGATCTTGTCGTTGCGCGCGGTCTTCAGCGTCGGCGTCAGGGCCAACTTCATCTCGCTGGCCGTGAGCACGCCCAAGCGCGCCTGCAGCCACTCTTCGGAGCCCTGAATGAGCTTGTGGTGGTATGTGATCGGACCGTCCGTCGTCGTCGCGAACGGCTCGTCGTCGAAGATGAATGGCTTAGCGATGGTGTCGTTCATTTGAGCCTCTTTCACTTTGTCAGGAGGTCGCGGGCGCGCTCGGTCGCGTCTCTGGCACCGACGCTGTACGCAAGCTCGAGCTGCCGCAGCGCGACCTCAAGCCGGTGGGATGTGCCGGCGATGACGTTCGTCTCCTCGCGCCCACCGATCATGACGCGGGCCATCTTGGACCCACCAGGCAGCGTGGTGATTTCGATGATGCGGATCGGCGCGGCCATCACACGGCCTCCAAAAACCGGCGGCGGTAGTACGCGGCACGGTCCAGCGCGCGAAAGCTGCTGACCCGCGCCATCTTCGCGCCGCCCTTGTCCTCGAGTAGCTCCGAGAGCTTGCGCTGTTGACGAGCACTGACGAGCGCGTCGCCTGCCATGATCTTGAAGATGCGCCGGTCCTGAAGCTGCTCGACGAGCTCCTGCCATCCGAGCCAACCTGGGCGCGAGATGCTGCTGCGCAGCCGCGCCATGCAGTTCTCACCAGCATAAGCCGTGGCCTGCGTGTACGCGGCCTGCAGCGCCTCCATCTTGGCGACATGCAAAGCGAGGTTTTCCGCGCGGCCGGGGTACATCACACACCCCCACGCATCGGAGGCAGCTTCGGCGCGACAGGCGGCACCATGCCCCCGTCGTCGTCGCGCTTGAAGTACGGCAGCGGGCTCTGGTGAATGACCGGTTGCGTGACACCGTAGATGCGGATCGGGCGGCGCTGGATCATCGCGCGGCCATGGCTGTCGATGTGAATCTCGGCGGTGTTGTTCCAGACGCGCTGGCCGCCGATGATGGTGAACTGTGCGGGCATGCGGTGCCTCCTCTCGTTGGGGAGGAATATACATAGGATATTTCCTAACCGCAAGAAGAAAAATAGGATAAATCCAATATCGCCTTGGTTGCGGTGCGCGCGTGCGCTACAAACAAGGCGGTACGGGTGTGTTTTCTTGGGGCGCTAAATGAGAATCGAGGAACTGGTCAGCCAGCTTTCTGGTCGTGAGCTAGACTGCCTGCTGAAAGAAGCTAGGCGCTGTCGCGCTGAGGCAGCCAAGCCAAGCCTGCCTGGATCAGCCGAAGTTGTGTCTCTGCATCCATCTGCTCAAAAATCTCAACGATCTCGGCGCGCTTGTCGTCATCAGACAGCGCATTCGGTCGCTGGGAAAGCAGGTAAGGCACAGAAACCTTGAGCCCAGCCGCAACCTTTTCGATAGTATCGAGCCTTGGGTTTCGGGACTTGCCCTTCAGTATATCGTAGATGCCAGTCGGATTGAGCTTCGAGGCTTCCGCAAGCGCAGCAGCCGTCATGTTCCGGCGATCCATAGTCGCCTTCACGTTCGCCACAAATATGCCAGCCAATGGTGCTCGCTCCATACTTAGGAAAATACCGAGACCGACATAATGGCGCCAATAGGAAGTTTCCAGTTGCGCGATACTAGGAAGTTTCCTAATGTGCCGCCATGGACAAGGACCCCATTCTCGCCGAGCTGCAGCAATATGCCGAGCGCACTGGCCTCGCCAAAAGTGCTGTCGGTGAGTTGGTGGCCAATGACCCGAACCTGATTTTCGACCTTGAGCGGGGCCGAGAGCTGCGCCGTGCGACACGCGCGAAGATCCGAGCGATCATCGAGGAGCAGGCCGCATGAAACACGCTCTCTACCGCCACTACGACGCTGAGGGCGCGCTTCTGTACGTGGGCATCACCTGCGATCTTGAGTGCCGGACGTCTGAACATGCAAGCCGGTCAGAATGGGCGTCGGAGGTCGCACGTACTGTGACCGAATATGCGCTGTCACGTGAGCACGCGCTGGCGCTTGAAAATGTCGCCATCACGTTTGAGCAGCCGAAGTACAACGTCCAGCAGTCGGCAAAGCCTGAAGAAGAAGGGCTTGAAGGGCGACAGCTAATCGACGCTCTTGGAAAAGACTTTTTCGTAGAGGTGCTCGGTATTACGGATCGCAATTTCCGCCACATACGTCAGAGCCGAAAAATTCCAGCGATGTATTTTGCAGCCGTGCTCATGGAGTGCAGCCGTCGGGGCGTAAAGTGTTCACCGCATGCATTCACCGGAAAGTCGCTCGCATGAGCTCTCCCACCCCATCTGCTGCATGTCGCGGGGTGACCACGCAATGAGGTGGAAGCCAGAAGACGATAAGCTACTGACAGAGCGCGCCGCTGCGGGTGACAGTCTTTCGCAGATTGCCGATGAGTTCGGCATTTCCGTGGAGGCTGCTAGAGCCCGAGCAAGAATGCTGGGCGTTGATGTCACCAGAGAAAGCGAGCAGTGCCTCAGGTCCAAAATTGCCGATATGCCTGCGCTTGAAGCGGTCGAGGTGTTGCTGCACGCGATTGAGCAATTGGAATCTGCCCTCGAGTTTGCGTCCGAAGATTTGATCGACGGGCTTAGCAAATACGAAAGCAGGATTATCCGTATTTTGCAGGCCCACAAAGGTGGAGCAGTGGATCGCGCGAGCATAATGAATGCGGTCTACTTCGACCGCGTCGATCAGGATAATGTTCCGCATTTTCGGATTATCGACGTTTTCCTTGCTCGCATAAAGGACAAGAGTCCCTCAATCGCCGCAAATATCAAGACTGTTTGGGGTGTCGGATATCGCTGGGAGGAGCAGAAGGCATGACATTGCCGGTCCTCTCACGTCCATCTGCCGCATGCACGCATGATGGCACACGAAGCGCGGGTGGCGAGCTAGGTCGTCATTTTGTACCCTGTTGCCGGTCCGGGGGCGCAACGACCGGCACGTATTTCAAGTTGGCCCTGGGGCCCTTCCGGGCTGTGTATCGTGGCACAGCCTTAAACAAGCAGGATCTGCACGAGTGGCCCCGGGGAGACGCGCTGACGCGACTTCATATAACCGCTCAAGACCTGAAACAGGGCGTGGCCCGCGCCAGAGCGGCATGTCCGCAGGGCAGCAATTCCAACCCCGCCGCGAGCTGTCCTGTGCTCGAAGCGTCCCGTTTGGCGGGTGAACTGGCGGGCGCCATTTGCGCGCTCGCCTTTTTTCTTCCGGCCCTCGTCAATCGAGCGCTCGCACTGTCGATCCTGGGCGACGTGCGACGGCCCCCGGCTGCGGTGCGGACACGCGGTCGGGGTGTCTTTCCCTCAGCAACCCCACTCACGGACTGCTGACGCGCCTTTGGGCTGCTTGGCGGTGATGAGCCGCTGCCAAACTTGAACAGCCCGCCGCGCGCGGGCGATTTTTTGGAGATGATGATGCTTGATCGCCAGCACATGAAAGACGATCCCGACTTTGCAGCCGCAGAGCAGACGGCGTTTCGCGTCACTGCCGGTGAGCTCCGCCACTTCATCGAGCACTTCGAGAGCCTTGAGGCTCAGAAGAAGGACCTCGCGGAGCAGCAGAAAGAGGTTATGGCGGAGGCCAAGGCACGGGGCTACGACACGAAGATCATGCGCAAGATCGTGGCGCTGCGGAAGCGTGACAGGGACGATATCGCCGAGGAAGAAGCCGTCCTCGACATGTATAAAGCTGCCCTTGGGATGTGACCTATGGGCAAGCGCTCAAACTTCGCACTGAAAAATGATCGCGGCTTCTATCGCACGCCGCCCGAGGCTGTTGCGCCGCTGGTGCCGCATCTGCCTCGCGGGGTGAGATATTGGGAGCCGTGCGCCGGCGATGGTGCGATTATGGACGTTCTGCCAGGATGCGTGCGCGCCAGCGATACCAAGCCGCTTCGGCGTGACATCCAATGCATGAATGTCAGTGCGATCCGGCGCTTTGGTGTCGATCTCTGCGGCGCGCAGATGTTCATCACGAACCTCTCGTTCCCGACCGGCAACACGCGTGGCGACCCGACTGTGCCGATGATCGAGCACTTGGCCGAGCTCCTGCCTCTGTGGACCATTCTTCCGGGTGACATGCTGTTCAATCGTTACTTCGCACGCGTGCACCCGATCTGCGTCAAGGTTGTGCCGATAGGGCGCGTCTCTTGGGAGGGGAATGGCGTAGCTGGCAAGGCAAACGCCTGCTGGTGCCTATTCGACGCCAAGCACATTGGTCAACCGCGGCTCATGGCGAGGGCGGCATGAGAAAGTTGCGAGTCAGAGATGTGCCGCGCGAGCGCGACGAGGAGGTGCTGGAGTACTTGCAGAGACGGGATTCTGGTCACACGTGGGCTGAGATCGGGCGCGCATTTAGCAAGTCAGCGCACTCTGTGTGGCGGGCGTGTCACGCTGTTGAGCAGGCGGACGACGGCACATGACGCACACGGTCCGCTTCGAGATACCCGGCAAGCCCTTTGCCAAGCAAAGGCCACGCATGACGCGGCAGGGCCGGGCTTATACGCCCAAGGCAACGGTGTCGTTCGAGAGCGTGGTCAGACAGCTGGCGGCCCTGCACTTCTCGGAGCCGCTAAGAGGCCCTGTGCACGTCTCGGTGTGTGCGGTGTTCGAGATCCCAAAAAGCTGGTCAAAGGCACGCCGCGACGCTGCAGTCGACGGGTTTCACACATCGCGGCCAGATGCGGACAACATCCGCAAGGCCATTCTCGATGGCATGAATCGCATCGCCTACGAGGACGATAGCCAGGTAGCCAGCGGCTTCGATCAGAAGATCTACGGCAGCGAAGCAAAGACAATTGTTGAGGTGACGGCGCTGCACGCGGATGCCTGGCATCTACGCCCGCAGGTGCGCCTATGAAGTCAGGAGCGGATTGGTACAAGCGCGACCCTGTCGCTTACCTAGGTGGAGTGCAGGGTCTGAGTGCGAAAGAGCACGCAGTTTATTCTGTGGTTCTGGACCTCATCTACCAACACGGCGGCGCGATCAATGACGACCCGAAATGGATCTCCGGGTGGATCAGCGACATGGGTTCGGCCGCCGTTCGCACGGCGATTTCAGCCCTCGTTCAGATGGGTAAAATCGAGCGCGAAAACGGCCTTCTGACACAGAAACGAGCGCGAAACGAAGCGAAAACCAGAGAGAAACTGAGGGAAACCAGAGCAAAATTGGGGGAAAAAGGTGGTGTTTCTTCTGCCGTTTCGAGGCGAGCATCAAGCCAAAACAACGACTTAGGTCAAGCAATTGCTTCCCCTAGAGAAGAGAAGAGAAGAGAAGAGTATACTGATGCTGAAGAAGCGCGCGCGGGAAATTCAACTGAAAAACCGCCGCCAGATCTGACTTTCCGGGAGCGCATTCTCACAGCCATCGGTGTCGACCCGATTTCCGGAATGACCGGTCACGGGGGAACTATGCTTGGCCGCACGACCGACATGGCAGAGGCAGGCCGTTGGACCGGCGATCTGGGCCTGACCGAAGTGGAATGCCTGACGGTCATTTCCGAAATCGCCAACCTTAGGACGGGTCGAGGGCCGCCGCGATCATTCCGATACTTCACGCCTGCCATGCAGGATCTCGCCAACGCAAAGGCAGCACCAAAACTCACCGTCATCCCTGCACAAGGAGGCACGAATGCAACACGAGCTAGCTCATCCAGATCAGTCGCCAGCGACGCAGATGTCCGCGCCATCGTGGCTGCGAGGTTCCGACATCAAGCGGGTCAGTGCCGCTGATCTTCGCGCTGCGCTGTGTCCAACGCCCGAAGCGGTGGAGCAGATGGCAGCGCGCGTGCAGCGATGCCTGAACAACTACTGGAAGGACAACGATATCGAGGCGCGGGCAGACGTGCTTGAGTCGTTCATCCGAGCGCTTGCTGACGTCCCGCTTTGGATTGTTGCAAGTGCCTTCGACCGGTGGGAGCAGCAGCACAATCGCCGCCCGACACCGGCAGACATCCGCAACAAGTGCTCTCGAATTCGAGAGCCGATTACCGCGGAGATCGACCGCCGCGATCGTCAACGCATCGCTGATGGACAAGCTCAGGTCGATGCCGCTCGCGAGATCGTCACTCCTGAGCGGCGAGCGGCGATTCTGGCCGAAGTGGGGTTTCGTCTCAGCCCGCAGCAACCACCTGAACGCGAGCCTATGCAAGCTCGCCGTCCGGACGGTGACGAACTGAAAGCGCTGCACGAGAAGGCGCGAAAACTTGCAGAGGAAAAGCCATGAGAAACCTAATGCTTGAGCTCGCCCGAGCAGAAGGACACAGGCCCCTACACCTCACGAGGCAATCTCTCCAGGCCAAGGTCCCAGCGGCCTGCCACGCGCGAAGCGTCGCTGCCGAAAAGAGGCGCGAGCGGATCGTGCAGACACTTTCGCAATCCAGCCCGATGACCAATGCGGAAATATCCGAGCTGTTGAAAATTCCGCTGTTCAAGGCTCAGGCAGACACCCGACACCTCATCGAAGCGGGCCGCATTCAGCGCATCTTCGTAGCGCGTGATAAGCGCAAAGACGAAGTGAGATTCACAGCGCTGACGCCAAGCGTCGAGGAATCGCGCTGATGGATCAGATTCACAGCGTCCAAGCAGCAAAGCTCGAAGCGGCGCGCTTGCGCAGCGAAGATGCATCGCGCTCCGAGGCGGTCATACGCGCGTTGCTGATCGGCAGTGGGTTCTCCGAGCAAGCGGCATACGCGGCAGTCGGGCCAATACAGGACAGTGGGACATGAGCGAAGATTACGAATACACAAATTGGATTGATCACGACGGTAAAGGATTTCCGCACGACATATGTAATCAGATGGCTGGGAGGGGATTTGAAATGATGACAATCGTCAGCGAAGGTTACGGTCGGCCTCAAACGCCGTGGGAGGAAGCCAACCGACCGAAAGTAGATCCTAACAGCCCTAGCTGGACATGGAAATGGTCGGGATCGTTCGGACTTGGAGAATGGATCTGTATTGATCCAAATTACATGCGGGTTACTCGATACAGATTCTATAAACCAAAGGCGTTTCAAGAGCAGGCAAACGCTGAAATTCTGGAAGAAATCGTGCAATTAAAGCGCGCTCCGTCGACCGAAGATGCATGATCAGCGTGAAAATAATAAACCTCAGATAACAGGATCGGATGAGATGAGTCGCGCCAAAAAAATTAAGCGCCGCATCAATGCTGGGCGTCCGCGCAAAAAATCCGTCACCGTAACGCAGGCGCCTTGGGGTGGAGATCACGGCACTGCCACCGCCGCTGCAATGCGGGGCACGGAGCTCGTCGAGGTGGTCGACGAGAACGGCAAGAACCCGAACCGCATGAAGCGTCGCCAGCGCGTCTGTCGCCTTGATGTGATGCTCAAGCGCGGGTGGATCACCATGCGCCAGCACCAGGCCGGGCGCTTCATTCAGGACGCCTACGGTCGGGTGCAAAGCCTGTCGTCTGGTGGCCCCCTGAAAGAGCGTGTGCAGAGCAGCCCAAAGCCCGACAAGGTCGTTGCTTCGCAGGTAGACGCGGTCAGCACACTGAAACTTGCCATGGACTGCGTGCCGCGATCTGCTCGCGACATCGTGGAGGCGGTCTGCTGGCACAACGAGCCGATGACGGTGCTTGTGCGGCGCGGCGACCGTCGTGCACCTGCGCGCCTGAAAGATGCTCTTGATCGCGTCGCCGATCGATTGAGGTATTGACCGTGACGCCAAAACATGCACAGAAGTATTTATCGGCAGAGCTTCGCGCAGGCGAGGCGGTCAAAAATCCCGACATGGTGACGACATGGCCCTGACAGCAAAGCAGGAAGCCTTTGCTGTCGCGTATTTCGAAAGCGGAAACGCCGCAGAGGCCTATCGAAAAGCCTACAACGTCGACGAAAACAGCCGAGATCGGTGGCATTACGTCGAAGCTCAGCAGCTTCTTGATCACCCTGTGATTGCCCTGCGCATCAAGGAAATCCGCGAAAAGGCGGAAGAGCTCGCAATCTACACTCGCCATAAGGCGATGGAGGAGCTCGAAGAAGCGCGTCAGCTTGCGCAAAAGGTAGGACAGGTTGCAGGCGCTGTCGGGGCGATCAAGGAGAAGGTCAAGCTCACCGGACTGGATCGGCCAAGCCGTGTCGAGGTCACCGGAAAAGACGGCCAGCCCGTGGCTCTCTCGCTAGATCCCACCAAGCTCTCCACTGCCGCCATGGAGGAACTGCTGCATGCGTTCACTGACGAAGGCGGATCTGGCAGCGATTGAGCGGGAATACTGCTCTCGATCCCTGTCCTCCTTTGTCAAACGCGCATGGCCACATATCGACCCGCAGCCGTACGTTCACGGCTGGCACATGGACGCTCTGGGTGAGCATCTTGAGGCGTGTGCCCGTGGGCAGATCACACGGCTTCTGATCAACATCCCGCCTGGCACATCGAAGTCGACGGCAAGCTCGGTGTTCTTCCCGGCATGGCTTTGGGGGCCATTTGGGCGACCGCAGGCCAAGTTCATCGGTGCAAGCTACGAGCAAGGGTTGGCGACCCGTGACAACCGCAAGACGCGGCTTCTGATCGCGTTAGACTGGTATCAGTCGCATTGGCCGATTCAGCTGACGAGCGACCAGAACGAAAAGACCGGCTTCGAGAACGCCGCGCAAGGCTTCAGGCAGTCGTGCGCCGTGAAGTCGATGACCGGCAAGCGCGGCGATTTCGTCGTCTGGGATGATCCGCTTTCGCCAGAAAAGGCATACAGCCAAGTCGAGCGCGACACAGCTAATCGGGTGTTTGCAGAGACGCTGCCGCTGCGTCTTACGGATCAGCGCACGGGTGTGATCATCGTGATCATGCAGCGCCTGCACGAGAATGATGTCAGCGGGTACATCTTGTCGCGCGATCTGGGCTACGAGCACTTGTGCCTGCCTATGGAGTACGAAGCCGAGCGCGCGTGCAGCACTTCGATTGGGTTCAAGGACCCGCGCACCAAGGACGGCGACCTGCTGTTTTCTGAGCGCTTCCCGCGCGAAGTTGTCGAGCGTGACAAGAAGGTCATGGGATCGTTTGCAACGGCGGGTCAGTTCCAGCAGCGCCCGGTGCCGCGCGAAGGTGGCATGTTCAAGGCGCACTGGTTCAACTACGTCGACGCGGTTCCGGTCGGTACAAAGTTTGTTCGCGGATGGGACATGGCGGCTTCGACGCGGGACACCAGCGCCTACACGGCGGGCGTGATGATCGGAAAGACGCCAGAGGGGCGGTTCATCATCGCCGACGCGCGACGCGAGCGCACGGAAGCGCCCCGACGCTACATTGTCGCGACTGCCGAGGAAGACAGTAAGGACGTGCGGATCAGCTACCCGCAGGACCCCGGTCAGGCGGGCAAGGATCAAGCGGCGTCGATCGCCAAGGACTTGTCGGGATATTCATTCACTTCGTCGCCAGAGAGCGGAGACAAAGCGGTTCGCGCAGAGCCGTTGGCAGCGCAAGCGGAGGCAGGCAACTTGGACATCCTTCGAGGCTCTTGGAACGCAGCGTACGTCGACGAGCTTTGCGCATTCCCCTTCGGCGAGTTTGCCGATCAGGTGGATGCGTCAAGCCGTGCGTTCAACGAGCTCGCAGGCGGGTCCACTTACAACTCGGCGGCCTGGCTGACCTGATGGCCAAGCACACGCTGACATGGCTTGCCGGGCGCAGCACCCCGGTCGTTACCGCTGTGGGCGCCAAACGGCGCAAGACGGCAGGCGGTAAAGTCGTGGCTTCTCGCCGCGCCACGGCAGAGGAAGAGCGCCAGATCGCGGCAGGGCAGTGGGTTCGATCGCGGCCACCGGGACAGCCGGGCAAGAAGTCCAGCATCCGCCCGCATCTTGGAGACGGCAACCTGGTCGAGAACATCCGCGCCAAACGAAAGCGCATCAAGGCGGGTGCCAGCGAGCGCAAAGCACGCCCGGGCGAGGCTGACTACCCTGAAGAGTCGGCCATTAAGGGCCTGTCGAAATGATCAAGCCGCACTATCGCCTGACGTCGCAGGGAAGCGTCATTCCGATCGGCGATGGCATGAAGAACGCGCTGACCGGACTGGGTGGCGCGACGGACAAGGGCGCATCGAACCGGCACCACCTGCAGATCCCGAGCGATTATGAACTCACCGTGATCTATGAGACATCGTGGATTGGACGGCAGATTGTCGACATTCCGGTTGAGGACGCCACCAAGAAATGGCGGACATGGGGCGGCGATCAGGGTGAGGAAATCGCCGAGCTTGAGCGCGAGTTCGGCATTCAGGAAAAAGTCGACGCTGGGGCTAAAAGCGGTCGTCTGTTCGGCGGCGCGGCGCTGATTGTCGGCGCAGGTGATCCCGATGCATCTCAGCCGCTTAACTACGACGACGTCACCGAAATTCGCTACGTCAACGTCGTTGACCGGTTCGACCTGTCGCCCGGTCCCGTCTCAAACGACGTGACCAGCCAGCGCTTCGGCAAGCCGATCTATTACACGGCGCAGGTAGGCGGCTCGATGCAGCAGATTCACCCGTCGCGGCTTTGCTTGTTTGGGGGGTCACGGCCATCGTCTCGTAGCTTCGGCGCGTTTCTGTCCGGATGGGATAACTCGATCCTCGTGTCGAAGATTGACGCGATCCGCGACATGGACGCGGTGATGGCGCACATTCGAAGCCTCGTAGCAGAGGCGAAGGTCGAGTACCTCAAGATCAAGCATTTGACCCAGCGCGTCCAAGATCCGCGTGAAGAGGCAGCCCTTAAAGCGCAGCTTTCAATACTGGAAAGTACCGCTGGCAATCGTAGGCGGGCGGCGCTCGACACTGAAGAAGATGTGGTCAGCTCGACCTACAGCTTCGCGGGCATGGGCGACATGGTGGACCGGTTCATGCACATGGCGGCTGGCGCAGGCGACATACCCATCACGCGGCTTTTCGGTGCGTCCCCAGGCGGCCTGAACAGCGCAGGCGAAAGCGATCTGGCGAACTACTACGACAGCGTCGCTGCGCTTCAGCAGAACAACCTCGGCCCGGCGCTTCGGCCTCTGGATATGTGCCTCAAGGCATCGGTTGGCGCGCTCGATGACGACACGGTCAAGCCAGAATGGCGACCGGTCCGTGAGATGTCCGAGAAGGACGTCGCAGAGGTGCAAGAGCGAACCGTTCGCGCCTTGGTCGCGCTCGAAGGCGCGCAGATGTTCGGCGAGGACCAGTTGGAACCTGTGTTCGAAGGCGCGTTGCGACGTGTGGGTCTGGAAGGATTGGAGATAGCCAATGATCAGGCTTGAAGACACGGTGACGCTGAATGACGCGCTGCAGCTGACCGATGAAGGTTATCTCGAAGTCAACGCACGGGTCGCTCGCACTGGTATCCAAATCTACCACCCGTCAGAGCTTGGGCTTGTCGGCGACGGCCCTGTGCGCGTCTACCGGGATGCTGACGAGGTGTTCGCGAAGGACAGCCTGAACACGTTCTCAGGACTGCCGATCACGATCGGACACCCAGCGCAGATGGTAGATGCGGCGTCGCACTCCGACCTTTCCAAGGGCCACACGGGTCAGGAAGTGCTGCGCGATGGCGAGCACCTCAAAATCGGACTGAAGATCACCGACGCAAAAGCTGTCGATCTGGTCCGCGTACAGAAGGTGCGCGACCTCTCCGTCGGATACACGTCCATCATCGACGCAACCCCTGGCACCACGCCGGACGGAGAGCCCTACGACGCGCGACAGACGCAGATCCGCGCCAACCATATCGCCATCGTACCGCAAGGCCGCGCAGGCACGGCACGCATCGGAGATTCGCGGTGGGGGGCAAGCCCTCTGCCTCTTTCGGGGCTCAACCCCCACAACCCAGCAGAAAAGGAGCCCGCAATGGCGGACCAGAAACTGCAGACCGTGGTGTTCTCCGACGAGGCATATGCGGTCAACGACCAAGGCATGGCGCTTCACAAGGCCATGAAGGCATCCCTCGACGAGGCGATGGCAGAGGCCAAAGAGATGGGCGATCGCATCGCTGAGCTCGAGGCCAAGGACACTGCGGCAACGGAAAAGATCGCCGATCTCAACAAGCAGGTAACTGACGCGAAGGTCACGCCCAAGATGCTCGCCGACGCCGCCAAGTCCCGCCAGGCCACAATCGATGCAGCCAAGAAGATGGGCGTCGAGGAGGACATGGACGACATGGACGAAGAAGACATGAAGAAAGCCGCCGTTGCCAAGAAGATGGGCGACAAGGCGAAGGACTTCACCTCCGCGCAGATCGCGACGGCCTTCGACACTCTCGCCGCCCTCGTCGTCAGCAAGGACAGCCTTGCGGGCGGCCTTGAAACGCCGCAGCCCGCCAAGGTCGGTGACGTACAGGTGCAATACGAGAAGAACCTCGCCGACGCCTGGAAGAAGCCCCTCGGCCACACCAAGAAGGAGACGGTCTAATGCCGGTTCAGGACTATCAGGGCGGCTATGCCGTCGACCAGACGATCGGCTACGCGGGCATGCGGGCCGACAACACGGTGTGCGACGTCGCATCCCGCTCGGTGGAAAACGCTGCTGTTGCCTTCGGACTCGCAGTCGGCGCTGGCACCGCAGACGGCTCTTGCCGCCTTGACGGCACTGGCTTCGAGGGCATCACGGTCGCAGACAAATCGCGCGAAGCTGATGACACCGATGCCGACCAGTACGCGGTCGGCGAAATGGCTGGCGTGATGCGCAAGGGCACCATCTGGGTGACGGCATCGACCAACGTCGACCCGACCGATCCGGTCACCTTCACGGCAGCAACGGGCGTCATCGGCGCTGGTCTCGCCACAACCATCGCAGGCGCGAAATTCGAGACGACGGCAACGTCGGGCAATCTCGTCCGCGTCTACCTGCCGTAAGGAGAACGATCATGCAGGCATCCTACCTTCTTGACGCCCAGGCCGCTCTCGGCTTCGTGACGTCGCAGCGCTCGCACATCGAAAGCGAGGTACTCGAACGGGAGTACCCCGAGATCAAGTACTCGACGCTTATTCCGGTGGACACGCAGGCCCCCGAGTTCGCGGCATCCGTCACGTTCTTCGCGCAGGACCACACCGGTCGAGCCAAGTTCATCAACGGCAAGGGGTCGGACGTTCCGCTCGTCAACCTGTCGCGCTCGAAGTTCGAGCAGACGGTGAACATGGGCGGCATCGGCTACGATTTCTCGCTTGAGGAAATCGGCGCGGCACAAGACGCAAACGTCAAGCTCTCGACCGAAGGCGCAAATGCGGCTCGCCAAGCATACGAGCAGCACGTCGACGCGGTGGCGCTTTCTGGTGAAGACCAGCTCGGCGTCGAGGGCTTCTTCGACATGACGGGCGTCACTTCGACGGCCGCATCGAAGACGTTCGCGACGTCGACGCCGCAGGAAATCCTTGCGGAGCTGAACGACGAGCTGACGGCGATCTACAAGGGCTCCCTCGGCGTCGATATGGCCGACACGATCGTTCTGCCGCTCGACATCATGGGCCGCCTGTCGTCCACGCAGCTGGCTCCTGAGAGCGACATGATGATCATCGACCTCCTGCGTCGTTCGAACATCTACACGGCTGAGACGGGCCGCGAACTGAACATCACCGGTTCGCATCGTCTGAGCGGCAAGGCTGTCATCTATCGCCGCGACCCCGCGGTGGTGAAGATGCACATGCCGATGCCGCTTCGGTTCATCGCACCGCAGCCCGTCGGACTGAGCATCGTGACGCTGGGCATGTACCGGTTCGCGCCGGTCAACATCCGCCGGCCCGGTGCTGTGCGCTACCTGACGGGGATCTGATCTTGATCACGTTCACGAACACGTCCGGTAGTCCGCTGACGATTAAGATCGAAGGGAAGCGAAAAACTGTGCTTCCCGGCGGTGCGATCAAGATCGGCGGTGAAAACCTCGCGCAGTCTGGTGTGAAGGCGTTCCGCAAGTCGGGTGCCCTGATGGCGGAGGCGCAAGCAGCCACCAAAGCCAAGGCAGAGGCGGAGGCGCAAGCAGCCACCAAAGCCAAGGCAGAGGCCGCCAAGAAAGACGCAAAGGGTGGCTGACCAGCTACCTGACATCCAAGGTGCCAACGGGCGGCGGCAAGAAGCCACGCCCGTTGTCGCTGTCGACGCCTTTGGCCGTATTGGACAATTGGGCGTCGAGGGCAAGCTCGAACAAGCAATCGAGCGCGGGCAGGCATTCTCAGTCGGCACGCCGCTGGAGTCGGTTCCGGGCTCGCAGTACCTCAAATACTGGCTGCAGAACCCGGCGGGCTCAGGAAAGCGCCTGTACGTTGTCAAACGCGGCTTTTCGAACAACCGCCGGATCACACAGAGTCATCTGACTCGCGGACTGGTCATCAACCCGACGCCTGACGGTGCTGGCACCAACGTCGCACTGAACCCGCTAGACGGTGTCAGTGTTGGCAATGCTGCTGGTGTGTTCGGCTGGGCTGTCGGCGGCGCTTTCGCGGAAGGTGCAGCGATCGAGCGCAACTTTCAGGCTGGCAACACGATCGAGATCAGCGTGCCGCGCATTGTGCTTCCTGGGCAATCGTTCGGCTACCAGATCAAGGGTCAGGGCAACGGCGCGGGCTCTGTAAAGGTGTCTGCCACTCTTGTCTTCATTGTGGAGGACTACGACGATGCGTAAGGTCTCAGGCGTGCCCCATGAAAGCGATGGGCAGGAGGACGACGTGCCCATGACTGTGATCGACGAAGATGACGGCACGCATTCACTGCAGGTGACAAGCCAGCAGGCCGCGACCACCATTCAGCAGAACACGACGATCATCGCAAACCAACAGACGATCATCACGCTTCTTCAGGGTGGCATCGGCGTCAACATCCTGGGCGGCGGCGGTCTCTGATGTACGGAACGCAGGAGGCTTTTGCGACGTACTGCTCAGTGGGCGGCTATGACCTCACTGGCATCGACGCAACCGCACAGACAGCAGCGCTGGTGCGAGCCTCTACGTTCGTCGATGGTCTGGGCTACCGCGATACTGGACGGGGCGTGCAGTCGCCTCTGTGGCCGGGCAGACCTGCCGTTGCTGGGCAATCCGCAGAATGGCCGCGCACGGGGGCGTCAGACGTCTATGGCGCTGAGTTCGGCGATGCCGACATTCCTCAGCGCGTCATCGACGCAACCTACGAGGTCGCTTTTCACGATCTATCCGGCGGCGACATCAATCGCGCTCTCTCACCTGACCAATTGGTGACGCGCGAGAAGTTCGACGTGGTCGAGTTCCAATACGCAGGCGGCGACGGCAAGATGGTGGACACGCGTCCGGTTCTGCCCGCCGTGATGTCACTTCTGGCCCCTCTGATTGGCGGCGGGCGCTACGGAATCACGATGGTGGTCAGCTGATGAGCGGGGCGGCCATTCAAAGCAAGGTGCGCGCTGGTTTGGAGCGCGTGGCGCAGCGTGCTGGAACTGGTGACTTTACCGTGTTGCTCATTCGTCAGCAGGATCCCGATCTGACGACGACGCCACCCACCAAGGGCGCACAGGTCGCCTACACGTTCACAGGCATGCAGACGCGCTTTTCGTTCGCAGAGCAGCAGGCTGGCAATGTTCAGGCAGGTGATGTCAAGTTCCTGCTTGCTGTGGGCACCACCGAGCCGCGCAACAGCGACAAGATCAAGGTCAATGGCGTGCGGTACGAGATCGAGGCATTCGAGGCAGTCGCGCCGGGCGGTGTTCCGCTCATGTGGAAAATTCATGCGCGCGGCGGTGTTGCGGATAACGAGGCCTACGCCCCTGGCACGCCGGATCCGACGTGACCCGTCGACAGACACTTTCTGCGTTTCAGCGCGAGCTCCGCAAGATTGAGCCGGGCCTAGCGCGGGCGTTTGAAGAAGCCGTGCAGGACATCCGGTCCACCGCGCAGCTTCGGGCGATCGAGGCCGCCATCGAGCGCGGCGACATTGACGGCGTGTTTCAGGCGGTGCGGCTCGGTCGCGAGTTCTGGGCTCCGCTCGATAGACAGATCAACGAGGCGTTCCTGCAGGGCGCGCTATGGCAGATCGACCAACTGCCAAAAAAGACGGGGCCGGAGGGCACTAACCTCATCGTCCGGTTCGACCAGCGTAACCCGCGCGCCGAAGACTGGACGCGTGAGAGGGCCGCGCGCTTTGTGACGGAAACACAGGCCGATCAGCGCGTTTTGATCGCAGAGACGGTCGAGGAGGGTATAGGCGAAGGTGCGGGCGCAAAGCGTATTGCGCGGCGGCTCATCGGCGAGCGACGCGGAAACCAGCGTGTCGGTGGCCTGATCGGCCTCCACAGCCGCGACGCACGTGCTGTCAGGAGGGCTCGAGAGGAGCTGTCTGACCCCGAGGCGATGGCAGCGTATCTGCGGCGGTCCAATGCGCCTTGGAAGCGTTCTGTGCGTTCGGCCCTGCGACGCGGGGAGCCTTTGAGGGCTGAGCAGATAGAGCGCATCACGCGGTCCTACGCCGACAAGCTTCTCCGCGACCGAGGTCAGCGCATTGCTCGCACCGAGGCGCACAACGCGTTTTCAGCGGGGCGGAATGAGTCAGTCGTGCAAATGATCGAAAGCGGGCGCATACCACCCGACGCCGTGACGCTGACTTGGCAAGCCACGATAAGCAAAAGAACGCGGGACACGCACTTGGCGATGAATGGCCAGAAGGTGCCATATGGGCAGGCTTTCACGAGCCCATCAGGGGCACAGATGATGTACCCGGGAGATGAGAGCTTGGGCGCGCCGTCAGAAGAGCTCATCAACTGCCGCTGCGGTGTGCGGCATGAAATTGACTTCGTGAGGCTGGCTCGCTGATGGCACAGACGTTTACAGCACAGGTCCGCAACTGGTCTCAGAAAGCGAAGCGCAACATGGGGCTTGTGGTGGCCGACGCAGCGCAGGGCGTCTTTGCTGACATGAGTGAGCGCCAACCGAGCGTCAAAGAGACCGGCGGCACTTTCGAGATTGGCAAGGTTCCGGTAGATGACGGGCCTCTCGCAAACACCATGCAGACCAGCCTTAATGGTTCTTTTGTGGCGGAAGGCTCCGAGGCTTACATCGCAGGCTTAGCGGGCTTTGAGATCGGTGATCAAATTCAGCATGCCTTCACGCGGGACTACGCCCCGGCGATTGAATACGGCACGCAGCACTTCAAGGGCCGCTTCATGGTCCGTGAAGCGCTCAACGGCCAAGGCGGCTGGCAGGCGCGCGTGGATGCGTCAGCTGCCAAATTTAAGGACTAGGACACGCAATGTCAGCGATTGACGCACAGAACGCGCTTCTGGCGCGCCTTCAGGGCATGCCTGATGCGCCAGCCATCGCGTACCCGAACGGGCCGGTGGTAAAGCTGCGCCCGCGGATCGTGGTGCAGTTTCCGGCGGCGGCGCAGACGACGCGCACCATCAAGGGCTGTGTCGAGGGCACCGCGGAAATGATCGCTCGTATCGAGGTCGACCAGCACTGCTTTGCAGGTGCGGCAAACGACATCGCGGTGCAGATCCTTGCGCGCTTCTCGCCGGTCCTTCGGCTGTCTGGCGTGACGATCATCGAAGCGCCCAGCATTCAAGGCGCCTTCTCGTCAGACGGCGTCTACCACCTTCCGGTCATCATTCGGGGCCGGTTCTATCAGTAGCTCTGGAGGCTATCATGAGTGATCTTTTCCCCGTTGCCGGGGCCAAATTCTACATCGGTGACGCGATCGCCACCAAAGCGACAGACTTCGTCGAAGGTGACTTCTCAGCCATCACATGGGTCGAGGTGGACGGCTGGGAGACGGCAGGCACCAAGGGCGACACCGCCGAGCTCATCACGACGCAGCTCATCAACCGCGGGCGCGACGTCAAGCAGAAGGGCACCCGCAACGCAGGCTCGATGGAAAACACCTTTGCCTCGATTCCTGGCGACGCCGGGCAGTCGGCCATGATCGCTGCCGAACAGAGCACGAGCAACTTCGCGTTCCGGGTGGTCTACGACGACATTCCCGACGGCGGCACGAGCGGCACAACGCACTACTTCGTCGGCATCGTCATGTCCTGGCAGGACCAGGGCGGCTCGGCAAACACGACGCGGATGCGTCAGGCGACGGTCGAGATCAACTCCAACATCGTCGAAGTGGCGGCGGCGTAATGGACGTGTCCAAGCTGCAGCAGGCCTCAATCGCGCTCGACGAGGCGGTTTGGGTCAATGGCGACGTACACGGCCTGTCGACGGTAAAGCTGCTCGTGATGTCCCGCGGATCGAAGGAAGCCCAGCGTTCTGTGAATCGCGCACTTCGCGGCCTCGGCCCCGAGCACCGTGACGAAGACGGCGGCATCACGGACGACGCGCTGGACGCAGTCGACGATCTTACGCTCCTCGGCGCTCTGAAGGGCTGGGAAGGGTTCAAGGACGGCAAGAAGGATGTGCCGTACACGCCGGAGGCAGCCGAGGAGTTCATCAAGTCCTCGATTTTCTGGGGGGCGCTCCGGGCGTCGGTGGCGCATGTCACGCAACAAGCCGAGAGCACGATCGAGGCGCTTGAAAAAAACTGACCGAGGCCGTCCGCGCGGTTGCGCAGGGCGGCACAGTCAAACTCGACGGCGGGGCGCTTCAGTTCTTCGACGACTTTCAGGAGCTGTCGACTGATCGCTCGGTTCAGCACACCGGCATGTCGGCGCCATATATCGGACCTATTCCCTCAGCGTCTCTGCGGGCCATGGCGGATCGCTACGGCACCGAGGGCCCGGTGTTCATGCGATGCATGCGCGCCATGGATGCGGCGTACCTCGAGATCGCCAGACGTGACCCCGATGCGCCTAAGGTAGACATGAGCCGGAGCTTTGGACCGTCTGACCTTATGGGTCTCAACCGCAAAGGTGCAGGTGCGAACTAGGATCCTGACTCGGGATAGGCAGCCTTACTGCATTCGGTGAACCAGCTCGTAACGAGATCAAGCCGCTTTATGGCCGTTTCCAGTTCAGGCGAATGACGGTCGATCTGCTGGGCAAGTTCGGTTGCCGCCCTGTCGATGTCTTCAAGCGCAGAAAGTCGCGACCGCTGCAGCCAGGCCGACTGGCATCTTTCTGCCGCCTTCTGTGCATCTGAAAAGGCCTGATCAGAGTCGGACGCACTGACAGGCGCGGCCAGCAAAAGCGCGAAGAATACGTATCGCATGTGAGCCCCATGAGGTTGTGATGGACATTGCCAAACTTGGGGTCGAGGTCGACACTCGTCCAGCCGCGAGGGCGACGCAGGATCTGAGTGGTTTCGAAAAGCAGGCCGCACGCGCGGAAAAGAGCGCGAGAAATCTTGCAGGCGGCGTCGATGGCATGGGGCGGCAGGCCAACAACTCGAGCCGTGCTTTCAATGGTCTTGCCACGCCGCTTCGCCAGACATCCCTGCAGCTCTCGCAGGTCGCACAGCAGACGCAGGCGTCAGGCAATTTTCTGCAGGCCCTGGCAATTCAGTTGCCAGATATCGGCCTGGCGTTTGGCACGATCGGTATCGCTGCCGGTGTGGCGGCAGGGGCGATTCTGCCGGTCATTGGAAACCTGCGCGGTGTTCAAGACGAGCTTGGAGACATAAGGGGGGAAGCCCGGTCCGCGTTCGACGCTGTCGTCGAGGCCACGGATGCGGCACGACAGGCGCAAGAGCGCTACGACGCTGCGGTTATGCTCGGCGCACAGGGTCGCCTGCAGGCATCCGGGCAGACATTGCAGGCGCTTTCGCGCGAGGCAAGAGCACTGGATGCGTTGGCGCGCCTAGAGGATGCAAGACTGCAAAATCAGCGCCGCGCCCTACAAGACAGCATTGCAGAGCTTAGAGATGATCTCGATCGCGAAATCGCTTCGGCGACCAGCAATGTCATTAGCGATCCGAATGACGCGTTCGCCCGGAGTCGCGCAGAAGATGCAATCCTGCAGACCACCCTCGACATTCTGGCGGCGCGATCAGATGACGTGGATCTTCTCCGCGAGCAACAGGCTGAGCTCGATCTTGTCAACGCCCTGCTCGATGACGGCCGAGACGAGGCTCTCGCGATTGTCGAAGAGCTGATCAAGGCGAACAACGAAGCGGCAGAACTTAGCTCTTGGGACTTTGGAGCAGGTCAGCTTTCGATCGCAGCACTGCAGGCGGGCGCGCTTGCGCAGAACTTGGCGATTGCGAGGGGCCAGCAGAGAGATCAGTCTGTCGGCGGAAACGTAGACTTCTTTGACCCTCGAAACGAGGCCGGTGTCTCTGGGCAGATCTTCCGTGACCGCGGTGTTCCGGAGGAAATTGCAAATCCCAGCGTCAACACCTCAGCCCGTCGGCGCCGGTCGGGCGGTGGCGCGGCGCAAGCAGATCGCGAGCGCAATCGTCTTCTGCAAGAACGCGACCGCATCCTCGAGGGCCTGAAAAGCGAGCAAGATCGCTTCAACGACAGCGTCGCCCAGGCTGACCGTCTTTTGAAAGCGGGAGTGCTGACGCAGGCCGACTACAACCGGCAGATCGCGCAGCTTGAGCGTGAGCTCGCTGATGTCCAGTTTGCGGAGCTGCACCGCGGCATCGATGATATCTCGCGGACGCTCGGCGACGCTTTGGTCGACTTCGACAACTTCGGCGACAGCGTCCGCAACATTCTGCGGCAGCTGGCATCTGACATCTTCACGTCAGGGATCCGGGAAGCGTTGCTTTCGAGTTTCAACGTGCCTGGCCCGTCGGGCGGCTTTGGTGGTGGCAGCGGTCTCGGGGCGCTTTTCGGCAACCTATTCGGTGGCTTCCGCGCGAATGGCGGGCCGGTCACCGCCGGGCGCGATTACATCGTGGGCGAGCGCGGCCCTGAGCTCTTCACGCCAACGTCTTCGGGATTCATCACCCCGAACCACGCCATGAGCGGCGCAGGCGGGCGGCTGCATGTGTCGGTGTCCGTCGACGGCGATGGTGCGCTCAAGGCCATGGTGCGCGATCAGGCGGGCCGTGTGGTCGCGGAAAGCACGCCTAGCATCGTGCGCGAGTCTGTCGGTCAGGTCGATCGCGCGCTCCGCTCCACGCGCAGTTTCGGGAACCTCTGATGCCTGACGTCTACGCATGGCCGCCGGTACATACGACGGCCTATGAGCACACGATTTCGCGTCCGGTGCAGCGCTCGGAGGGGCTGTCCGGAAGCCCGCGCCTGAGCCAGTCGGAGGCCACGCGGACGCTCATCACCGCCGTCGTCACCGGCATTGGACCGGATAGGCTCGGCGCTGGCTACGTCGAGATGCTGAAGCGACTCCTCGATGGCAAGCTGGCCTTGGTGCGTCTCAATCCGCTTCCGCAGCACTGGTATCCGGTGACAGATGGACTTGATGGCCTTCGCGGCACCCCTGGCGTCGAATGGACGGACGGCGGCGCGGAGACGACATGGGAGGAGCCGCCCGCGGTCGTGTTCTGGACGTTCGGCAACACGATCGAGGCGACAGCGGGCGCCGATACCTGGCCCTATGTCGATTGCTCCGGCCTTCCTGCCAACCGCCTGATCGCCGCGCCTTCTGAGCCTGTGCGTGTGGGCACAATCACCGCTTACGCTCTACGCCCCTCGTACAGCAACGCACAAGGCGAGGCGCGAATTTACGTGAGCTCGGCGCTTCCATCGGGTCCGATCATCATCGGGTCCAACCAGAGCCGCGTCTTTGAGATCGACAGCTTCCCTCGTGCGGTTCAGCCCGCAAGCGAGAACTACTCCTACAACTTCACAATGACGGAGCGCTTCGAGAGCGACTTCACCAGCGCATTCACGGAGCTCAACCCGTGGACCTGAAGCGCCTGATCGACCCGACGCTTCTGACCGCGCTCGCGGGTGAGGAGATATACCCGATCGCGCTGGTATTTATCGACTGGCCAACCGGGCCGGTGCGCGCGCACACGAACACAGGCACCGTGGCCTTCGAAGGCGAGGACTTTGCCGGCGTCGGCGAGCTTGGACGCATCGAGATACCGGACGAGGCGACGTCGCTGGTGCCGGAGAGCGCGGTCATCGCGCTGGCATCTGAGACGACCGGACTGCTGACGTATGCCGACGAGGACCAGGCGCGAGGCAGCGAGGTCAGAATGTGGGTCGGGCTGACCACGACGCCCGGCGGCACAACGCTCAAGGGTGTCCCGGAAGAGGTTTTCACCGGCTCGGTCGTCGGCTCATCCTTTCAGCTCAGCGAAGGCCGACGCATCGCCTCGCTGTCGATCGAGGTGAAGGCGGGGCAGCCCGCGCGCGCCGGGGCGCAGGTCGTGCACTCAGACGAGGACCAGCAGGCGCTTTTCCCCGGCGACACGTTCTTTCAGCGCATCGCGAACGCCGAGAAATGGAACACGACGCCGGATCGGTGGCCCGAATGACGCCGGTCAAGACGACAACGCCGGAGCGCGCGCTTGCCGCGGCAGCCGCAGAGATGTTCGGCGCTTTCGACGTGGCGGGCAAGGATTGCTGCCGCACAGCTGGCGCGGCGTTCGAGGCGCTCTGGGGCGTAAACCCCGTCGTCGGTGCCGACTACACGACCCACCTCGGCGCCCTGCGCTTCCTGCGGCGCTACGGCGGCGCGGACGCATGTCACGACGCCCTGGCCAGCCGAGCGGGTCTGGTCGCGTGCGAGCCGGGCCCCGGCGTGATCGGCGCGGTTCGCGTGCCGGAAGGGACAAGCCCGCTGCCGTGGGCGCTTGGCGTCCACATTCAGGGCGAGGAATGGGCCGTCATGGGCTACAGCGGGTTGAACATCGTGCGAGGTCCTGCGCGCGCCTGGGGGCTGCCATGGGCATAGGCACACTTGTTGCCCTTGTCGCGAATGGTGCCAGCGTCGGCGCGGCGCTGACGGCGACCTACGGCGTCGCGGGCTCGCTGGCCATCCGCTTTGCCGCCGGCGCTATTCTGTCGACGGCGGCGAACGCTCTCGCGTCGCGCGGGCAGGGGCAGCCGCAGCAGCAACAGCTGAAGCGCGATCTGGCGTTTCCGACGTCCCGACCGCCGAAGCGGGTCGTGTACGGCCGCGACCGCGTGCTCGGCACGCCTGTTCCGTGGCCTGTGGTCGGCGAGTTCATGTACTGCGCGTGGATCGTCAGCAGTCGCCCCAGCGAAGGGCCGTTCACCATCTACCTCGACAATCGCGAGGTCGAGCTCGGCGGTGCGGACCCCTACGACTTTCAGGGCAACGGCGCGCTGGGCACGAATTCGCCCTTCGCCAACCATGTCAGGGTCTGGATTCAGCGCGGCGATCAGACCCAGCCGCCGCAGACGTTCCTTGACGAAGCCGGGTTCACGCCAGGCGGCGACGAGAAGCGGTGGCGGGCAACAGACGCTGCGCAGGGCTGCACGATCGTCTACGCGCGCCTCCGCGCCGGCGGCAACGAGCGGCGACAGGAGCGCTGGCCCTCCGTCATCCCGCGCCTCGAGATCGAGGGCAATTTCACCCGCGTATGGGATCCGCGTGACGGCGCGCAGGACGCCAACGACGAAAGCACTTGGCAGTGGTCCGAGGACCCGTATCTCGCGGCACTTGACGTGCTCCGGCGCAATCCGTTCCGGCCCTACGACGACGCCAACCTTGTGCTCGATCAATTCAGCGACGCCGCAGACATCGCCGACGAGGTGGTGAGCCTCAAATCCGGCGGAAGCGAGCGGCGCTACGCAATTTCTGGTGTGGTGGCCTACAACGGGCAGGAGCTCGAGCAAATCATGCAGCCCGTGCTTGCGGCTGGCGGCGCCCGGCTGACACGCAGCGGCGGGCGTCTTGGCATAATCCCGGCGGCACCGCGGACTTCGGCCGTGACCATCACCGACGCGCTCGAGGGTTTGGCCTTCTCGCGGTATCGGCCGGACCAAGAGATCGTGAACGAGGTGCGGGTCGTCTATTCACCGCGGGCGCGCGGGTATGAGCCCGCAGAGCTGACGCCGTATGCCATCCCCGGCGCGCTGGCGCAGGACGGCGGGCAGCCCAGCGTGCAGACCCTCGATCTGTCTATGGTGTCGTCCGACACTCAGGCCCAGCGTCTACGCAAGATTTTCGGTGCGCGTGCCAGGCAGCAGACGACGGCGAGCTTCGTCGCGCCGCCGGAAACCATGGAAGCTGTGTCAGGGTCGGTCGTGACGCTCGATCTGCCGTCTCCCTACGGCGATCAACTCGACGGGTTGTACGAGATCGAAAGCATGCACCCGGCCCTTGATCCCGTCGGTGAGCAGGGCTTTGCGATGCGCTGCCCGGTGCAGCTGCGCTCGTACAGCGACACGATCTACGACTGGGACCCCGCGACCGACGAGGAGGACGTCTTTCACCCGCCATACGACGGCACGCGGACGGGCGTAGCTGTACCTGGTGCGATCAGCGTGACCACCGGTGAAGGCATCGACATCGACAACGGCCAGACGATCACGCCGCGCTTCAGGTACGAGTTCCAGCCGTCACCGTCGACGGGCGTCGACCGATACGAGACGCAGGCGCGGCTTCAGGGCGACGAGTGGGCACAGGCAGGCTTCGTCAGCACGGACACGGTCGATGGCGATGGTGACGTCTTCGGCTTCCTCGAGGCGCTCAGCCCGAACGAGCTGCACGACATCAGGGTGCGCGCTCTGGCGCCCGACGGTGCAAGTGAATGGGTTGAGATCCTCGGCGTGTCGCTCGGTTTCGACATCACGGTCAACACCGCCCAACCGGGACCGGGCCGCGCCGAGTTCAACGTCACCGCACCAGCGACCAACGTCTTCCGCGGCGTCCGCATCTACCGCACCGACGCCGGCGACGCGGACTTTGGGAATGCGGTGCTCGTGGCGGGCATTCAGGACCTGCCGGCAGGGCAAACGTCGGACGTGGCTGCGGGAGATACAGTTGCCGAGAACCTCTTGCTCAACGGGGACTTCGACGACGCCAGCGTGTGGAACCCGAACGCGGATTGGACCATCGCGAATGGTGTGGCGACAAAGACGCCGGGCGACGGATCGCGGCTAGACCAGAATCTGACCGATCCCGGCGGCGTGCGCTTCCGTTATCGCATCAACCGGGTATCCGGAACCGCAGGCACGGTGCAGTTCATCGTCGAGGGTGACACCACGCAAGGCGACATCGTGTTCAGCACCAACGCCGTTCATGTCGGTGACTTTCAGGCTGCGCCGACGAACATCACGCAGGTCGGCGTATTTGGTAGCGCCGACTTCGACGGGTCAATCGATGACCTGCTCTTCTTCGAAGAACTCGACGGCATGCTCGGCCAAGGCGAGTTCAATTTCTGGGTCGTGCCGGTGACGCAGACCCTCAGCGAAGGTGCCCCGCAAGGGCCGTTCCCGTTGATCATCCCGTAGGAGTCCACGAATGCCAGCCCCCACACTGACCCTGCCCCTCACAGGGACGGACCCCAAAGTCGCGCGCATCGAAGATCTGCAGACCAATGTCGACGCAGGCTTTTCCGCGCTCTTTGATGATATCGTCGCCGCGGCGTCCGAGGCTGGTGTTGCCGAGCTCACCAACTACGGCGGCACAGCGAACGCGATAACAGCTGACACCACCGTCGGCGATGTCACTGTCGGTGCGGGCTTCAAGGTATCCCTGCGCGCCCAGGCCACCAACACGGCGGTCGACCCGACTCTCGCGGTGAACGGCGGCACCGCGTACCCGATCCGCGAGAATGGCGACACCGAGCTACCCGTCGGCGCGCTGTCGAGCAATCGGTTTTATGTGCTGCGCCTGACCGGCAGCGAGCCCAACCTTCGCTGGGAGGCGGTCTCGACCGGCCTGACGTTGAGCGACGCCCTGAACGTCGCCACGGTGCAAGATATCGCGAACGCGCTGACCGTTGGCGGCGTGATCAACCTCACCAACTACGGCGGCACGGCGCAGGCCACGACCGCAGACACCAATGTCATCGGCGGAGAGGCCGTGACGATCCAGTCCGGGCTCAAGATCAAGTATCGGCCGCCGGAGACCAACACGGCGACGGATCCTACGCTGACGATCGACGGCGGCGACACGTTCCCGATCCGAGACAACGGCGACAGCGCGCTGGCAGCGGGCGATCTCGTGGCCGGGCGCCTGTATGACCTGCGCCTCACCGGGGCGTCACCGAACCAGCGATGGGAGGTGTCGAACACTGGCCTGACGATCGCGGAGGTGCGCGCCAGCGGGTTCCTCGAGTTCGCCCAGACCGATCGCGCCACCTTCATCGCGACCGAATTCCCCGCCACCGTGCTCGCCGCGTCGTTCTTCTCGAACGGCATCGAGCAGCGGGTCGTTCGCGACGCCGCCGGCACGGCCATCACGAGCAACGGCGGCACGGTCAACTGGTCGCCTGCGCCCGGCACGGTCAACCCGCTGACATTCGGCGACAACACCACTCCCGGCACGACGAACATGACGGCGGCGGTGCGGGCGGCGCACGTCTTCGCCAACGCGACCGGGCGCCCGGTGTCTTACATCGGCATGGGCGACATGCTCATTGACCTCGATGCAAAGATCCTCGTCTCCACAAGCACTGACATGGCGGGCACCACGATCAAGGTTGCCAACGGCATCACCGATCCCGCCACGCATGACGGCGACATCGCCAACGACACCTGGTGCTTCGAGATCATGGACGCGGCCACGCCGGTGACAGAGACGACCTACGTGGGGTCGATCACAGACGGCGCGCGCGGCTCACGGGCGGTCATGCGCGACTCGGTCACGACGCCGGGCTTTATCGTCGCGTTCTTCGATGGCGTGGACGTGCCCAAGCGCAACAACACGACGCTGGAGGAGTACAAGCAGCCCTTCTGGCTCACGGATGATGGATACGCGACCCATGGTGTCGCGCGCGATGTGAGCGCCGCCACGGGCTATACTTACCGCTACCGGCCCAACCCGGCCAGCGGGTGGCTCGAGTTCAAGAACTGCGTGATCGACTACTCGACGTTCAACAACACCAGCATCATCATGGTGCGCCGGAACCTGGTGCATGTCCGCGATATCTACGGCATCGAGGACGGGACGGTCGAGAACCTCAACAGGATCATCCACGTCAGCACGGCAGGCCAGGTGCATCTCTCGGACGTGTTCGTTCCAGCGCAAGGCGACGACCTTGACAATACGTCGGGCTCCTATTCTCTGCGCCTGTTCGAATGTGCCGAGATCTTCATCAACCGCATGATCGCGTTGCGCGAGGTGGCTTGGGGCTGCATGTCGGGCAACGAGGTCTCCGGCGTCTATTTCAACGACTGCCAGATCAACCGTGTCGACTTCCACGGAGCGGGTTTCAACTTCTTCGTCAAAGGCGGCAGCATCCGCACATATGGCATCCGGATGGGATGGGGCGGTGGCCAAATCTCCGCCGAGGGCGTCACGTTCATCGACTGCGATCCATTCTCGCGTCGACCGGACTTCAGCGGGTTCATCTACGGCGACCTGCACATGAAGGACTGCGTCATTCAGAACAAGTCGTTCGTTACGACGCTGTTCGACTTCACCACGGACGGCGGAACCGGCAGCACGCTCATGGCCGGGCCGCTCTGCTACAGCATCACCGCGGAGAACATCACCCGCACGGTCATCGATGAAGGCAGCAGCCGCGACATTCGGCTCATGGACGTGACAATCAAGGCTGGCACGGAAGTCTACATGCCGTCCTCGATCGTATTTGATGGCATCCGATCGTCGGGGACATGCCGCGTCTCCGCGTTCATCGACCATGGCAATATGAACATCGACACGGCGATAATGTCGGGGAAGCCGGTGATCCGTCTCGCCAACATCGAGGCGACCCAGCCCGCGACGAGCAACGACTCAGGCATCTGGATCAAGCCCAACACCATTGTCGGCTCTGGCGAGAAGTTCGACATGCTGATCGAGAACGTGAGCTTTCTGGTCTTCCGCGACGAGACGGACCTGTGCGCGCCAACGATCCTCAATTGCCGTGAAATGGCGCACGTCCAAGGGACCGCCAATGAGCCGATGTACATCTCTGGTGGCAGCCTTGGCAGTCCCAGCGGCCTCGGCGGCGTCATCACCGGCGGCGGGTCGCCGAATAACCGCAACTTCCTGTCGCTGTACAATACCAGCGTTCTCGAAAGCGGCTGGGACCTGTCGAACGTCCAATATGCGATCGGCGTGCACATCCCTGGCAACTTCACGACGACGATCCCGGCGACCGCGACCGTCGAAACCATGTTCACCGGCTTCCGCGCCCCGTGATCTGCTCCCTGACCTGAAAGGAACGACCCATGGCCAGCTTCACCAACTATCTCGAGGACGCGCTTCTCGATCACGTCTTCAACAACTCCGCGCTGACCAGCCCGGCAACCACCTACGCTGCGATCTTTACGGTCGCACCCGGGGAGGGCAGTGGCGGGACCGAGGTTTCGGGAAGTGGCTATGCGCGCCAGGCCATCAGCTTCGGCGCTTCGTCCGGTGGCGCCATTGCCAGCACGGCGGACGTGTCTTTCACGGCTTCGGGCGGCAACTTCGGTTCTGTCGTGGCCTTTGCGATCTTCGACGCGTCCACAGGTGGCAACATGCTGGCATACGACGCGATCACGCCGAAGACCATCGACGATGGTGACACGCTGACACTTGCCACCGGCCAAATTAACCTGACGCTCGACTAAGGAGCGCTGCTGTGCCGACTGCGCGCTACTGGCGAATCCTATGCCGCGTCGCGGCGGGCGAAAACCAAGTTGGCATTCAGGAAGTTGAGATGCGCGCTACGGTCGGCGGCGCGGATCAAACCGACAGCGCGAACGCTATCCAGAGCACTGGCAGTGGCGACAACGCGTTCGACAACACCGCGTCGTCCTCTTGGACAGTCAGCAATATCAACGCAGGTGATGAGGAGTGGGTCGGGCAGGACTTCGGTTCTGCCACCACCGTAGAAGAAATCGAGACGGTTTCGGTGCTGAGCTCTGCCTTCAGCCCCGATCAGATCACGATCCAATACTCCGACAATGCGGTCACATGGACGGACGCGGGGCAATACGCCGTCGACTGGGGTGCGGGGGAGACCAACACCTACGCAGTAGATGACACGGGTGGAGGCGGTGGCGGCGGTGATACTGCGGCCTTCCGCGTGCAGCACGTGCCAGACGACTTTGTCGGCGCATCGGGTGGCACGCGTGCGCTGACGCCTGTGTCGAGCCTGTCTTCGGCTGTCGGGCTGCTGAACAATAGCCGCTACGTTGGCGCAGGGGATCCCAGCAGCGCAGGCAATCAGAACGTCAACAATTCTTCTCTTCTGGTGAAGATGACAGACGTTGACGAGCTCACCATCGGGCGCGAAGCGACGGCGACAGGAGACCAAGCCTTTTCCGCGTCCGTCTGGGAATACATAGGCGCGGCAGGCGGCGCTAACGAGTTCATCGTGCGCGATCGGCGCGAGATAACGCTCAATTCCGCAGACACGACTTCGTTCACGCCGTCCGGCATAGGATCCGCAGACAAGCTGGTCAGCTTTATCACCGGCATTCACAGCAACCTCACGGGCAACTCGAACTACGACCACCAGACCGCGACCACCCAAATTGACCGCACGACGGGCGAGATCACGGTGCACGCGCGCGGCGCTCAGGGCACGGCCACCGTGCATGTGGTGACCGTGGAATTTACCGGCTCAAATTGGACGGTGCATTACGGCAGCCAAGTCAGCACGTCCGACTCTTTCACCATGACGATGTCAGGTTCGGTCGCAGACTGGTCAAAGGCATGGATCATCTCGCAGTTCAGCAAGAACGGCGGCGGAAATACTGCGATTGCGGATGTCACGTGGACGGCGGAGCCAGGAACCGGCCTTAACGAGGTCAACTTCGCTCACAACGCAAGCCATGATGGCAGCGCGGGCCAGCGATACACAGCCTTTGCCCTTGAAAACCCGGATATGACCGTCACGCGCTTCGTCAGCGCAGACAGCCGGGAAGGTAACGTCGACACAAACATCACAAGCGCTGGGCTGACAGACCTCGAGCAAGCGCTGATTGATGTCTCGGTGCACACGTCCGGCGGCGGCAGAGCTCACCTTCGTGGCGTGCGATCGGCGCACTTCGCCGACCTGACGACGGCGCAGCACTACTGCCACCGCGCCGGCAACAACCTCAGAGTGGCGCTACAGATTATCGACTTGCCGCGTGACGCCGCGGATCAAGGCGACATTCAGGCTTCCGCCAGCATCACTGCAACGAGCTCTGCAGCGGTCACTGCGGCGAAGCGGGCGGCGGCAAGTGTCAATGTCGGCGCCCAGTCGAGCATGTCTGCTGTCGCGAAGGTCATTCGTCGTGCAAGCGCGTCGATCGCGGCGTCTTCTACAGCCACAGTTGTAGGCTCTCTTGTCCGCGCAGCCGCGGTTTCCATCGCAGCGCAAAGCGCTTTGGCTGCGGATGCGTCAGCGGTACTAACGGCGCAGTCGGCAACGGCGGCCCAGGGCGCTGTCGCAGTCGTGCCCAGCGTTACACGACGGGCGTCCACCTCGTTCGCGGCCACTTCGTCAATTGACGCCGCGGCGTTCGCCACACGACGCGCTGCGGTCGCCGTCGCAGGCACATCGACACTCACCGCCGTAGGAACGGTGACGAGCGTCAACACCGCATCAGCGAGCATTGAAGCTCAGAGCTCTATGAGCGCCACTGCAAGCGCGACCAAGGCGGCTTCGGCTTTGATGTCTGCGGCCTCGAACATGAGCGTCGTGGCCACAGTAAGTGGCGCGGCCACAGCTTCCGCGCGCGTAGATGCTGTCAGCAATCTGTCGGCTGTCGCGACAGTCACGCGGCGCGCGTCGGCGAACGTGACGGCAGTGTCGAGCCTGCAGTCCCAAGCAGCGCGCTTTGTCCAAGCTTCCGCAAGCATCGCGGCCGTTTCCAGAATGGAGGCCGTCAGCACAGGCGGCGGCGCTCGCAACGTATCAATATCGGCAACGTCAAGCCTTTCGGCTTCGTCTGCGGCCATACTGCGGGCAAGTGCGAGCGTATCTGGAGCGAGTAGTTTAAGCGCCAATGGTGCCTTGGTCGCGCACGCCACCGCGCAAGCGTCGTCGGTCGCGGTGCTAAGCGTCGGTGAGCCGGGCATCGTCAAGTCGGCAAGTGCGACTATGGTCGGCACGTCGACCCTGCAGGCTACGCCAATTCTCATCCGAGTGGCCTCTGTCAGCATCGCCGCGCAAAGTTCGGTCACTGTGACGGCCGAGGTGCAGAGCGAGCCGCCGCTCATCGAGCCCACGGAAGCGCTCGCTGGAAGACCCGCGGCGATCCCAGCGCTGACCGCGCAACCAAGCCCACGCCTGACCATCACAGCGCTGCCAGCCGATGACGTGCACCTTCTAGCTTCGCCGGCGGTCGCCGTCGCGCTCGTCGCCGCGCCTGCCCATGCCGATCTCGTCGGACAACCGTGACCACACAAGGAGGCGCGCATGGCCGCCACAGTTCATCTGCGGGACTTTCACAAGGGTGAGGGTGTCGCTTTTACGGCTGCACTCAAGAACCGCGACGGCTCTGTCATCGACAGCCCGGCAAGCCAGGCAGTGACGCTACGGATCGCTGAGACCGAGGGTGGCTCGAGCATCGTGGCCTTCTCCGCGAGCCCGCAAGTCGTCTTGACCGACGAGCTCGGCGGCGTGTGGACCTTCTCCATGGCCGCGTCGGATCTCGCGTCCGTCACTGAAGGCGCGGTCGGTTACTACAACATCTGGTCAGAGCTCGCGGGACAAGAACCAGTGCTGCAACTCTGCGGCCAATTCCAACTTCGCTACGCCATCGAAACCTGACAGCTCAGGAGCATGTCATGAAGCGCATCATCATCCACTGGACAGCGGGCGGCGGCCGAGCGTCTGACGTTGATCGAAAGCACTACCATCGCCTGACTGAATACGACGGCACAATCGTCGCTGGCACACACGCGATCGAGGACAACATTGTGGTGAGCGATGGAGACTACGCTGCCCACACCCGCAACCTGAACACGGACAGCATCGGCACTGCGATGTGCGGCATGCGTGGCGCGAAAGAGCATCCATTCGATGCAGGCCCTTCGCCGATCACAGAGAAACAGTTTCGCACTCACTGCATCATGGTGGCTGATTTGTGCCGCCAATATTCGATCCCGGTAACGCGAAAGACCGTGTTGACGCATGCCGAGGTCGAGCCGACGCTTGGCGTGAAGCAACGCGGTAAGTGGGACCTCACACGCCTGCCTTTCAGGCCGGATATTGTCGGGGCGCTCGCTGTCGGCGATTACCTGCGGGATATGGTCAGGGAGGTACTTGGCGAGGCCGCGCCAGCTGCCGGTCGACCGACGCTCAAGCGCGGAAACATGGCACCGCGCCATGACGTCATCGCGCTGCAGAAAGACCTTGCGCATCTCGGCTATGCGAGCGGGCGCGCGGATGGCCTTTTCGGTCGCCTGACGCACGCTGCCGTGATGGCGTTTCAGGCCGACAATGGGCTGATTTCTGATGGCATCGTCGGTCCGGCTACTTGGGCGGCCCTTGAGAGCGCTCACGCTGCGCCGATGCGAGCGCACTCCGAGGATACACTGCGCGCGGAAGGCTCGCTGACGATCAAGCAGGCTGACGCAGGCGAGGCGCAAGCCAAGGTCGCCTCTGCGGGCATGTTCGGGCTGTCAGGTCTCGAGCTTGGCCAAGAGGCCCTTGAGGTGCTCGCAGACACTGACGGCATGCTTGCAGCTGCGCAGGAGACGCTTCTTGCCAACTGGCCCATCGTACTCGTCATGGCGATCGCTGCAGGTATCTACTTCCGCGGCCCGCAGATCATGGCCGCGATCCGTGAAATCCGCGTGAATGACGCGGCGACCGGAAAGCACCTCGGTCGATGATTGCGGCACTGGTTATAGCTGTGGTGGCGTTCTGGCTCGGCCGCATGCTCGGCCGCGCTGAGACGCACCGGACGGCCAAGTCAGCGATCAGTTCCGCATGGCGCGCTGGCGCGGATCGGGGGCGATATGGCCCTTAGCTTTATCCTGCGAAACTGGCGCGTCTTAGTGTCGGTGGTGGCGGTCTTGGCGGTTTTGGGGGGGCCGTACCTACAGGGCAGAAAAGACGCCCAGAGGGCCGCTGACGAGCGCGCACGGCAATCCCAAATCCAGACAAAAAGGGCGATCGATGATGTTCCGCTGTTTACCCCTGATGATCCTGCTTCTCGGCGGCTGCTCTGTCGCCTTACCCGTCTCGGAAAGTGCTCTGTGCGATTGGACTGAGCTGAGCCGAGCACTTCACGCTGAAGCGCTTCTCGAAGATGGCGGGCCTAAGTCTGTTGCCACCGGTGCCACGGTTCTTGGACAGTTCGACGCTGCGTGTAACCCCTAGGTCGGAGTAGTGACCAAATGCTAGAATTTATCGCCACCGCCAGCATACCGCCGGCGGTGCTGGACTTCCTGCGCGTGAGCTTCTGCGTGATGTGCGCAGCTGCAGCCGCAACCAAAGCCGCTGAACGCGATGCTTGGGCGGCCACAGCGTTCTTTGGCTTGATGCTGTTCACCCTTAGTCTGCTATTCCGCGAAGAAATCGGCGGACTTGTGCGCGCAGGCCTCTACTACGGACCCGGATACCTTCTCACAGGGCTCTTGATATGGCGCGGCCTAACCAAGTAGAAGCGCCCGACTGGGTAGGCGACGTCATCATCCAGTGGCCATGGCAGGCGCAGGTATCCGTGGCAGTCTTGGCTGGCTTGATTTTGGCCATGTGGATCTTTTTGCGCGCCCCCAAGGCAAGTGCAAAGCCCTCAGCTCCTGCGGTGTCAAGCACCGCCGATCCGGTCGCGGCTTTAGCTGCCAGCCTCATGCAATCAAGCGAAATGGCTGCGCATGCAAAAGCAGAGGCTGAGGAAGCCCAGAGGCTCTTGCGGCAGATTTGCATGATGATCCTGCAGGACCCTTCACCCGACATGGACCGGTTGCGCGCCACTGCGCGCACAGCATTGGAGAAGCTAAATGAACGGTAGCTTTAGCTTGTTCGCCTACAATGTCAGGGCGCTATTCTCTGGCATCTACGCGCCATTGTGCTCGTCCATCCCAGCCGACATCGCAGCTTACCTGTTCCTGCTGGATGTGGTCATCGCGATGCCCTACGTATTTCTGTGCTTCGCGTTATTCAGGGCCTGGCGCTTCTTTTTCTGGCTCAAGAAGCTTGGTCGACTCGTGCTGATCTATGCACTTTTCATCTTGCTGTGCGGCGCGACGCACTTAACCGGTCTGCTGCTCGAGCTCGGAGCGTTCTTGGCGCTTGACTTGATTGTGATGTCGGTCTGCGCCTTCGTGTCAGTGGCGGCAGCAGTGCTTACGCTAGCTTGGTGGCGCGACATTCGCGACGCGCTCATGGTCGTGGGGCAGGCATTTGAGAAGGTGGCAATCCAGCAGCGCGGAAGCCCTTAAAAGTTACGTCTTGTGTTCAATAATGCAGCGCCGCAATAGACGCGTCGAAGATACGCTGGTTATTTCTAGCCTCATGACCCCTTGTCGCCAGAACGGCAGCACCAGCCCCAGCAGCGTACGATACCCAATGCGGGGCGGCAGTCCAAGCAGCCAAGGCAGCAGAGCCGTCGCGTGCGCGCAATGCAGCCAAAGACGCAAGTGTGGTGCGTGCGAAACCGGCACTTTTCCCATCATTATCGAGCGAGTGCTGGATAACAGAACGACTCCTGACTTCCCACGGCTCGGCACCGTTTCCGATGGCATCTATAGCCAATGGTAAAACTGAGTTGACTCGAAAGGCGCTCCACACTGGGCCATTAACGCTCAAATCGACGTCGCGCCTATTTGCGTCGTCTAAAGCCAATGCCAATGCCTTGCTCCGGCTGTTTAGGTGCTGCGCTCCAGCACCGTCAAAAATAAGAAGGGTCAATTCGGCCAACCATCTCGGCCAACCTTGCCGCACGCAAGCCTTGATGCTTTTTTCGCCAGTCAGCCAGAACATATACCAAGCTGCGTTTTCTTCGTCACTACGCGTAATCAGTTTATTCAAAGGAGTATCTGAAAAAGTGCGAATGAAAGAATCCGTGTGCATTTTCATTTTTGGATCTCGCAAAAATAAACTACCGGACGCATGCTACTACCGGCGCGCCTTTCTTTACCACAGCTGATCTCAAGCCCTGCCCAGACCACCTTCTCACTGCAGGTACGGCCCTCCCGATATCGCTTCCCTTCTATCGCGCGTTCGCAGCGATCCGCTGCCGCAACTTCTTCTCTACTACGTCGCGCACTTCATCCGCCGTGACTTCGACGCTCACATAGCTCTCACCGAACGGCGCGCCGGGAACGTCCCACCGGATCATTAGGCCTCGGCATTCTCCGAACGACGCCAGCCGTGCTTCGTCTTTGCGACGCGCGCGGATGCGCCTCGCGGCAGCGAGTATTTCCTCGTCAGTCATAGCTGGTCGTTTCTATGCGCAAAGTTTCTTGGCCTGTTCGTAAGCCAAATTGAGCGCCAATTTCTCTGCGTCAGAGGCGTCTCGTATCGCTGCGCGGTAGGCGCTCCGGATCTCAGACCACTCGGCTGTTTCAGCCACGCCGAGCACAGCATGCCACGGTTTCGGCAGAGCGCCGGGTCCTGTCATTTCAATCGGAGTACTCGGAGGTGGGAGTGCAGCAAAACCCGTGAAGGCACGATCCAGCATCTCCTTTGATCCCCATCTCTCGATGCCGCGCATCGCCTCTATCGTCTTAGCGATGGCGCGCATGTTCTTCCATACGCGATCATATTGGTCGCAGGCGAAGCACACCCGGTCGCCGTCACGCTCAAAGTAGACAGCGACGCCCGGGTCTTCCGGCTCTCTCGCGTTTGCGTAGACTCCGCCATCTTTCCGCACAGGCTTATTGGTAGAGACGACGACGTTTCGCCCTCCCATGCGAGAGATCTCCCCCCTTCATGTGCTTGTGCACCACTTCGGGCGTGCTTTTAAACGGCCCAGAAGCGCGAGCGCTAGCGGGCGTCCGCCTACGACCCGCTGGCCATTGCAAAGGGAAAGCTTCTTCCATGGTAGGTCCTTTCTATGCGCCAGATTTCTGGGAAGACGGCATGAAGCCTTTTCGCTCGCCGCGTTGCACCGCGAGGCAATGACGGCAGACACCTTTCCCCATCGTGAACGGCGCGTTGATCATCGTGACGGGGTCGATGACCTGACCGCAGAGGCTTGTATTCCAAGCTGAACCATCGGGCGAATGATACTGGATATGCATCCGCACCCTTTGGCCGCGTCGGTATAGGTAACGCATCGGAGCGTCCTTTATGATGTAAGGCCGTCTAGGCCCTTAGACGCCCGCCAGTCGTCGAATGTGTGGTCGCCGTCGAGAACCATGCGCATGGCCATAACGGCGACCTGTGTGGCTTCTTTACGGACGTTGGCGCGCGGCTCCTCAAAGGTCGCCTTGGCCAGCTCGCCGACCTCCTCAACCAGCGCGGCGAAGGTGACGTTTTTGCCCGGAAACTTGTCCCGCGCGCGGCCAAGCTCCTCAAGAATTTCGGCGCACAGTTCCTCTTCGCGCGAGCGCTTCTGCCGAAAGTGCTGGATATCATCCATCAGTGGATCAGTCGTTGCCATCAGGGCGTCCTTAAATGGTTGCGTGAACGATAGCCCGAAACAGGGCATCTTTGATCTGCTGATCGCGCGGCAACTGGTCGAACGGCACCATGCACGGATGCGTTTTGGCCTCGTCGTCTTTTACCTCGCCATAGACCCAGCCGCCGCCCTCTTTGTGGCGCATCCAGTTGTCGTGTGATGCGCTGTCTCCGGCGTTTGGATTTTCCATATGGAAGCGCACGCCATCCATGGCGCTGTTCTTTTGCCATTCTGGGGCGGCTTCCCATTCCGGCTGGCTCATATCGCCATTGGCTGCGCACCAAGCGCGGTTCGCCTCGTGTGCCACGCGCGCGGTTGCTTCGATCATATCCATGCTTCTGGGTCCTTTCTATGCTTACTTCTTTGCGCGCTCTAGCGCCCGCGAAAGCTTGACTTGCAGTTTGTCCATCTCAGCGCCCAAGCCGTACATATCATCATCATACGCACCGTCTTCCGCAGCGATGCGTATGGCGTTTTTAATCTCTCGAATTTCCCACTCGGCAAGCTGTAGCGTCGCCATCTGCTTCGGTCCTATCTCTGTCGCGTGGTTTCATACGCAAGAATTGATATAAAGACATATTTTCGTGCGTGCAAGCACGAAACGTATGGAATGTATCTTGTTGCGTATGAAATATGGGTATAGGTTGCGGCGTATGAAATTGTGCGCCCATATCTCGCGACATGCGCATTGCCTACGGCTTCAACCGGCCCGAGAAGGCGCTGAGACGCTTGAACGCGGATCGGTTTTATCTCGACGGACCCGGCACGGATCGGATCGAGCGGCGATACTTGCTGCGCGATCTGAGGGCCGGCGACACGTTGGTTGTGCTGGCAATATCGGATCTTGGCGCAGGCAAGGGGCTCAGAAATATGCGTGCTGAACTGGACGCACGCGATATTGCCGTCGAGGTGGTCGAGCCGGAAAAAGAGCAGCCGAAGCGACCGCCTGGTCGCCCCTCTGCGTGGAATCCTTCGCCAGCCGATGATGATCGCATCCGCGCGCTTTACGACGATTGGACCATCGACGGCGGCTACGTCATCGACCAAGCGTGCGAAGCGATGGGCGAGGACAAGTCACAACGCTTGGCGCGAGAGCGCGTCCGGGGGCGTCTTCTGCGCCGCTACGGTCCGCGCCCCGGCGCATAGAAAGGAGGCCAAGTAATGCCGACAATCGGTGAAATCACTCGAGAGAACCAGATTGAGCGCGGCGCGGCTGCACTTCGTGCGCGCCAACAGGCAGGCCGGGTCACGCGGCCATGGAGCAAGCTGTCAAACAGCGACAAGCGTAAGTGGCGAGATCATGCGGCGGCAGTGCTTTCAGCAGCGCTTGACGACGAAGGTGAGCCGCCAGCTCGGCAGAATGAGGAGAACAGGTGATGCTTGATCCGTATGACGGCGAGGCCATCCGAAAGAGCGCCCGAAATGCGTTCGGACATGTGCCGGGAATTGATACCGAGGAATGCCTCGCTCGTCTCGTTTCCCATCTGCGAAATGGGATGAACGAGCGAAACGCCGCGTGGCGGGAGAACCAGGAACTGCGCGAGCAGGTCCAGAGTCTCCAAGCGGCCCTGCTCGCGCAGAATGAGGAGGGTGGCTGATGGACGACGAGCCGCATTGGTCTCATGGCATCACGGTAGGAAGCGCGGAATGGGATCGACGCATAGACGACGCTAAAGCGCTTGAGCGATGGTTGTATCCTCGCCTTCAGGGGCATGACGGCGAAGTCGGCCCTTGGCCTGTGGCCGACGTGGCGGACGCTCTGGATTGGACGTTTAGCCGTGTTCGCGAAGCTGTCGATTGTCATGAATACATGTTTCTGTTCGACGAAGGGTCGTCGTTCGAAATTGATGGCGAATAAAGGGGCGCCGGTGATGGAGAAGCTAGAGGCCGAACGCCTTGCACGATTGCCACAATTCTGGCGCTGCTTCGTGACCGGGCTTTCCGTTGTCAAGGTTGCTCTGATCGACGCGCCCCTTGACGCCGTCCGCACCTACCGTGGCGTCGTGCGCGATGGCTGGGATCTGGTCATGGCGCGGTTGGACCTGGCGCGCGAGATCGCGCATGAAAAGGAGGCTGAGACATCAACAAGCTAACTGCTAAAACCGTGCCCTATTCATACGTCGTGGGATCATCGGTGAGGCTTCTCGAAAATGGCGGGCGATGCGTGGGGATGGTGTCCATCCGCGCCATGCATCAACCTCTGCCGCGAGAGACGCATGAGGCGCTGGCGGCGCTAATCACTGAGGCCATTAATCAGTTTCGCGCGCATAGAGAGGAGCCGAAATCATGAGCGCCTGTAAGCACCGATGCGGAGACTGTGGGCACTTCGCTGCATGGATCGATTTTAATATTATCGGGGACGAGCCCGAAGGGGTATGCACTGCGCCGCGACCGCTTCTCGGCCCCGCCCCCAATCGAGAGGTCAGACGCCGCGACGGGAAAGGCTGTCAGGCGTTCACAAAAAACGAGGGGTGATGCAGCACGTGTCAGAGCATCGGACGCTTGCCACCCTACGGCGGGAACTGGCCAAAACAGAACGCTTCATTCGCGCACGCCAATCTGGCATGGCGCCTCGGCAGGTTGGTCTGCGCGCGGCGCTCGAACGGCGCGACAAGCTACGACATACAATCGCAAGTAAGGAGCAACAATGATGCCGTGGAAGGTGACGAGGGTGCGTCAAGGGCACATCGAAGATCATTACGATTGTAATCAACTTGGCGGCGCGGAGGTCCAGAAGTACGCGGCAGACGACATTTGGTGGCGCGTTCCTGGTATGGAACCGGGAGTATATCATGAAGCCTTTACGGTTGGTGCCGCGCGGCGTGCTTGCCAGACGGCAATGACGCAAGTAATTCAGTACTTAACATGCTCCTTCAGTCAGGCAGGTTCGATTCCTGCTCGCTGGCCGAGATCTGGGGAAGGAACGTGGTTCGAATCCACGACGGCGCTTTGGCGCTAAGGGAGTGCTCCACCGGGATTGGAGAGGCCCGCCCTGGGGAAGGCGTAAAAAGCCCCGCGCAAATCGACAAGAGATAATTGAGATCAGAGAAGCATTTCCGAAAAAAACACGATCGCCTCTGTTTTGCGCCGCAAAATCAACGCAGTAAGTTGCCTCTCATCCGCACCAATTCCCCCTGAGGACGATTCTCAATGCCTGAGCGAGGGCGGCCGTGCGTCGACCCAGGCACCGTCGGCCTTGGCCGAGGCCACCGCCTGGTGCACGGCAGCCATGGAGCGGAGCCCGTCCACGGCACGGGGGTAGGCGCCGTGGGCCTCTCCACGCAGGGCGGCGGCGAGATCCACGTAGATATTGGCCACGGCGAGCGGAAACCCCTCGGGATGGGCGATGGCCACGCGGGAGAGGCGCTGCGCCTCCGCGCTGAGCCCCGCCTCGCCCTTTTCCATGATCTCCGTGCGTCCGCCCACGGGGGTGTGGAACACCTGGTTGGGCTGTTCGGAGGCCCAGCGGAGCCCGGCCTTTTCTCCGAAGACCTGGATGTCGAAGCCGTGCTGGCGCCCGATGGCCACCGACGACGTCCAGAGCCGGCCCACCGTGCCACCCTCCATGCGGAAGTTGACCATGGCGTCGTCTTCGAGGACGCGGGAGGGGATGGTGCTCGCGAAATCGGCGGAGAGCGTGCGGACCTCGTCGCCGGTGACGAAGCTTGCCATGTGGAGCGCGTGGATGCCGCAATCGGCGAACTGGCCCGAGACGCCCGCCTGCGCGGGGTCGTAGCGCCAGCGGACGCGGGGATTATCGGCATCGGTCGCGTCGCCGTGGTGACCGTGGCTGAAGGCGGCGACGACGAGACGAACGCGGCCCAGCGCGCCCGCGGCCACCATCTGCCGCATCTCGCGCACCATGGGATAGGCGGAGTAGCAGTAATTGACCGCGCAGATCTTGCCGGAGGCTTCCGCCACGCGCACGATCTCCTCGCCTTCTTCCACGGTCATGGTCATGGGTTTTTCGCAGAGCACGTTGAAGCCCGCCTCGAGGAAGGCCTTGGTGATCTCGAAATGGGTGGCGTTGGGCGTGGCCACGGTGACGAGGTCCACGCGGTCATCGCGCCCGCGCTCGCCCTCAAGCATCTCGCGCCAGTCGCCATAGGCGCGGTCGGGGGCCACGCCGAGGCGCTGGGCGTAAGCGCGGCCTTTGTCGGCGTCGTGGTCGAGTGCGCCTGCGGCGAGCACGAAATTGCCATCCGCCTGCGCGCCGAGCCTGTGCGCCGGGCCGATCTGGCTGCCTTCGCCGCCGCCGATCATGCCCCAGTTCAGTCGTGTCATGTGGTCTCTCCTTCGGGGAAGGTGCACATTGCGTGCCGATCGCTCTCAGTGTCTGACATCTTCCCACGTGCCGCTCTCCGACGAGCGTAGCGCCGCATCCGTCACCCGCAGCACGTCGAGCCCGTCCCGGAAGGTCGGCCAGCGGTTTTCGCCCTCGTGGATGGCGGTGAGGAAATCCTTTGCCTCGATGATGATCTGGTCCTGGTAGCCCGTGCCATGGCCCGGGCCCTGGCAGAAAGGGAGGTAGTCGGGGTGGGCGGGCCCGGTGAGGATCTTCTTGAAGCCGCGCTCCGCCTCCGGCCCCTCGCGGCGATAGAGCCAGAGCGCGTTTTGATCCTCCTGGTCGAAGCGGATCGCGCCATCCGTTCCATGGATCTCGTAGGCGTAGCCCATCTTGCGCCCCGTCGCGATGCGGCTGGCGTAGATGTGGCCCATGACGCCCGAGCGGAAGCGGCACATGAGCTGCACGTGGTCGTCATTCGTCACCTCGCCGCCGGGGCGCGTGCGGTGCACCGTCTCGAGGGAGGCGCTGACCTGCGCCATGGGGCCCATGAGCGCGAGCGCCGCGTTGAAGGCATGGGGCGCCAGATCACCGATGCAGCCCATGGCCATGCCCTCGGTCCGCCAGTTGGCGGGCTCCTCGGGGTCGGCGAGGAAATCCTCCGTATGCTCCCCGCGAAACCACGTGAGCTGTCCGATGGCGCCCTCGGCGATGAGATCGCGGGCAAAGCGGGAGGCAGGCGTGCGGATATAATTGTAGCCCACCATGTTTATGTGGCCTTCGGCGGCGGCGACCATGGCCTCGGCATCGGCCATGGAAGCGCCCATGGGCTTCTCGCAGAGCACTGGCTTGCCCAGAGCGAAGGCGGCCCCGGCGATCTCGCGATGGTGGCTCTGTGGCGTGGCGATGATGACCGCGCCCACGCGCGGATCCTCCACGAGGCTGCGCCAGTCAGCCGTGCCACGATTGAAGCCGAAGGCCGCGCGGTAACGCTCCGCGCTCGCCTCGCTGGTGGCCGCGATAACCTCGAGCCGGGGCCGGAGCGCCGTGTCAAAGACCGCCCCCACCGCCGCCATGGCCACCGAATGCGCCTTGCCCATGTAGCCGCCACCCACGACGCCGATCCCGATCTCGCTCATGTGCCCTCCCAAGCTCTGCCGGATCACTCTTGAGCAGACGCGTGCAAGCTGCAACTGTCCGCTGACGATGACGGGAGGAATGGATGGGCGATCGCATCATCCGGCTGACGGTGGCGCAGGCCATCGTGCGCTATCTGGAAAACCAGTGGATCGAGATCGATGGCACCGAGCACCGCGTCTGCGGCGGGGGTTTCGGCATCTTCGGACACGGCAATGTCACCTGCCTTGGCGAGGCGCTCTACCCGGTGCAGGACAAGCTGCCGCTCTACCGCGGGCAAAACGAGCAAGGGATGGGCTTTGCCGCGGCAGGCTATGCGAAGGCCTGGCTCCGGCAGCGCTTCATGTTCTGCACCGCCTCTGCGGGGCCGGGTACGGCGAATCTGCTCACATCCGCCGCGCTTGCCCACGCAAATCGCCTTCCCGTGCTCATGCTCTGCGGCGACACCTTCCTGACGCGCCTGCCGGATCCTGTGCTCCAACAGCTCGAACACTTCGGGGATCCGACGCTCGGGCTCAATGACGCCTTTCGAGCCGTGAGCCGCTATTGGGATCGCATCACGCATCCCGCGCAAGTCATCCAGAGCCTGCCTGCCGCTCTCGCCACCATGCTCGACCCCGCCGATTGCGGGCCGGCCTTCATCGCGCTGCCACAGGATGTGCAGGGTTGGGCCTATGACTACCCCGTGGAGATGTTCGCCAAGACGGTGCACCGCGTCCGGCGCCAGTCGCCCGACGCCCGCGAGGTGGCCGATGCCGCGGCGGCGCTGATGTCGGCCAAGCGGCCCATGATCATCGCGGGCGGTGGGGTGCAGTATTCGGGTGCCGTGGCCGAACTCACCGCCTTCGCAGAGGCGCACCAGATCCCGGTGGTGGAGACCATCGCGGGCCGCGCGAACCTCCTCGATGACCACGCGCTCAACGCCGGGCCCATTGGGGTCACGGGCTCAGACAGTGCCAATGCCATTGCAAAGGAAGCGGACGTGATCGTCTCCGTGGGCTCGCGGCTGCAGGATTTCACCACGGGCTCCTGGACGGCCTTCGCCAAGGAAGCACAGGTCATCGGCCTCAACGCCGCACGCCACGACGCGGGCAAGCACCGCTCGCTGCCCGTGGTGGGCGACGCGAAGCTCGGGCTCGAGGCGCTGGGCGCAGCTTTGGGCGGATACACGGCCCCCGCCGACTGGACGGCCCGCGCGCGCACGGAGCGGGAGGCGTGGGACGCCTATGTCGCGGGCAACACCCGCGCGGGGAATGGCCCGAACTCCTACGCACAGGCCATCGGGGTCGTGAACGCGCTCTGCCACGCCGAGGACCGCGTCGTTGCGGCCGCGGGGGGCCTGCCCGCAGAGGTCACGGCCAACTGGAAGACGCTCAGCGTCGGCTCCGTCGATGTCGAGTTCGGCTTTTCCTGCATGGGCTACGAGATCGCCGGTGCCTGGGGCGCGGCCATCGCGCAGGCCGAGCGTAAGCCAGGGCGCGACGTCATCTCGTTCTGCGGGGACGGCTCCTATCTCCTCATGAATTCAGACATCTATAGCTCGGTCCTCACGCAAAAGAAGATGATCGTGCTCGTCCTCGACAATGGCGGCTTTGCCGTCATCAACAAGCTTCAGAACAACACCGGCAACGAGAGCTTCAACAACCTCATCGCCGACACGCCCACCGCCACGCATCAAGTGGGCGTGGACTTCGCCGCCCACGCCGCCGCCATGGGCGCGATTGCGGAAACGGTGGCGAACCCGGCGGAGCTGGCGGAGGCCTTCAAGCGCGCGCAGGAGGCCCACCGCACCACCGTGATCGCCATGCAGGTGGACGCCTACGAGGGCTGGACCACGCAAGGCCACGCCTGGTGGGAGGTGGGGACGCCGGAAGTCTCCGAAAGCGCCCGTGTCCGCAAAGCGCGGGAAAGCCAGGAAGCCACGCGCGCTGAGCAGCGGAAGGGCGTCTGATGGATCTCTTCGAGGGGATCGCGAAGAACCACTTCGTCGTCGTGGGCCGCGCGGGCATGGACATCTTTACCGATCCCGGCGTCACGCTCGAGGCCTCGAGCCGCATGGGCGTGGCGCTGGGCGGGTCGTCCGCCAATATTGCCGCTGGGATCTGCAAGCTGGGCGGGCAGGCCTCCCTCGTCACGCGGGTCTCGGACGACAGTATCGGCAGCTTTTGCGTGGCGCAACTCGCGCAGTATGGCGTGGGCACTGAATACGTGCGCCCGGTGGGCGGGGAATATCGCAATTCGCTGGCCATCTACGAAAGCGTCGTGGAGGGGCACCGGAACGTGCTCTACCGCAACGGCGCGGCCGATTTTCAGATGGATATCGAGGATGTCGAGGCGGTGGATTACGCCCGCTTCGGTGCGCTCATCACGGCGGGCACCGTCTTCGCCGCTGAGCCCTCCCGCTCCGCTGCCTTCCGCGCCTTCGAGCTGGCGAAGGCGGCGGGCCTGCCCATCCTCTTCGACGTCGATTATCGTCCCTATTCCTGGCCCTCGGCAGCGGTGGCCGCCGATGTCCTGAGCCGGGCCGCAGAGGCCTCCGACGCCATCGTGGGCAATGACGAGGAATTCGGTTTCATCGCGGGCGACTACGCGCAGGGCCTCGCCAAGGCGCGGGAGCTCAGTGCAACGGTCCCGCTCGTGATCTACAAGATGGGCGAGAAGGGCGCGCTCACGTTCCACGGCGGGCGCGAGCTGCGTACCGGCATCTATCCCGTGGAGGCCCTGAAACCCACCGGCGCAGGGGACAGCTTCATGGCCGGGCTGGTGACCTCGCTCGCCGCCGGGCACGACCTGAAGGCCGCGATCCTACGCGGCTCGGCCTGCGCCTCGGTCACGGTCTCGAAACCCGGCTGTGCGCCCGCCATGGCCGACACCGCCACGCTCGAGGCCTTCCTCGCCGATCATCCCGGACCCACTGACGCCTAGAGGCCCGCCATGCACATCCCCCCTTTCGACAACCTGAACGTCCCTATCGTGGGCGCAGACGACGCGACCGTGCCGCTCAACTATTTCAACATCGTCAAGCTCAAGGCGGGCGAGGCCTTCGAGTACGAGGTGCCGGGCTACGAGACCTGCATCGTCCCGGCGACCGGGACGGTGGATGTGGAGGTGGATGCGTTCCGTGCCGATGCCTTGGGCGGCCGTGGTGCGGATGTCTGGGACGGGGAGCCGGAGGGCGTCTACGTGCCCACGGGTGAGCCGGCGCGGATCACGGCGCGGGATGCCTGCGAGGTCTTCGTCGCGGGCGCTAAGTTCGACGAGGTTCTGGAGCCCTTCGCCGTGCGCGCCGATGAGCTCGACCTCGTGCAATACGGGTCTGACGAGACAAAGACCCACCGCAAGATCAAGCATATCCTGGGCCAGAAACAGGCGGACCGGGTGGGGCGGCTGCTGGTGAGCGAGCTCTACACCGTGGGGCAGGGCGGCTGGTCGGGCTTTCCCTCCCACAAGCACGACACGGATCGGCGGGACGGCCCCGGGGGGGATATGACGGAAACAAGGCACGACGAGACCTACAATTTCCGCTTCCGCCCGAAGCACGGATCGGGCCTCCAGATGCTCCAGCGGGAGGATGGCGAGGCGGGCGACGCCTACCACATCGTCGATGGCTCCACGATCTGCATCGACAAGGGCTATCACCCCTGCGCGGTGCTGCCGGGCTACGAGATGTACTATTTCACGATCCTGGGCGGGCTCTCCCAGCGCCCACTGGTGCAATATTTCCAGCCAAGCCATGCCGACCAGATCGAGACCATTCCGGGCATCAAGGACATGATCGCGAAGTTCAAATAACACGTCCCGGGCCTGCCCAGGGACCTCCGCCCCCAAACCGCGAGGCCCCGGATCTTGTCCGGGGCTTGGAGGACTTTCAAATGCCGCTGGTGACCCTTTCGGACGTCCTCGCCCCGGCCCGCGCCGGGGGCTATGCCGTGGCGGGAATGGTGACGCTGGGCTGGGAGGATATGCGTGCCTACGTCGCCGCCGCCGAGGCGGAGGGTGTGCCGGTCATCCTGCAGGCGGGGCCCTCCTGCAGGGCGCATACGCCGCTGCCGGTCCTGGGCGCGATGTTCCGCGATCTGGCGGAGGCGGCCTCCGTGCCGGTCGTCGCCCATCTCGATCACGGCTACACCTTCGAGGAGTGCGAAGCGGCGCTGTGCGCGGGCTTCACCTCGCTGATGTTCGACGGCTCCCGGCTCCCGCTCGCGGAAAACATCGCCGCCACACGGCGGGTAGTGGAGCTGGCCCACGGCGCGGGCCTCTCCTGCGAGGGCGAGATCGGCTTCGTGGGCTACACGGGCGGCGAGGCCTCCGCCGGGACCGACCCCGAGGAAGCCGCGATCTTTGCCCGCGAGACGGGCGTCGATGCCATGGCGATCTCGGTGGGTAACGTACATCTCCAGACCGAGCAGAGCGGGGGCCTCGACACGGGCCGCATCGCCGCAATCGAGGCGGTGACGGACATCCCCCTCGTCATCCATGGCGGCTCCGGCGTGCCAGCCGCGCAACGCCAGGAACTCGCACGGACGACGGCGATCTCGAAATTCAACATCGGCACAGAGCTGCGCATGGCCTTCGGCGACGCGCTCCGCGCAGCAATCGCCCGCGATCCCGCCCGTTTTGATCGCGTGCAGATCCTCGCCGACACCCATGCACCCATGGTCGAGGCCGCGCGGGCGGTCCTCCGCACGATGCGGTAGCACGCTCGGGCTTTCCGCTTGCCCCCGCGCGTTGCGCTGATATCACGCCCCATCTCTCACGACCGCCGCGGACGCCTCCGCGGCGCCAATGCAATGGCGAGGACGACATGCAGGTCACAGAAACACTGAACGAAGGCCTCAAGCGGGGCTACACGATCACCCTCCCGGCAAGCGAGCTCGACGATCAGGTCACGGCCAAGCTCAAGGAAGCGCAGCCCGACATCGAGATGAAGGGCTTCCGCAAGGGCAAGGTCCCGCTGGCGCTGCTGAAAAAGCAGTTCGGCGACCGGGTGCTTGGCGAGGCGCTGCAGGAAACGATCGACGGCGCGATGTCGAAGCATTTCGAGGATAGCGGCGACCGCCCGGCGATGCAGCCGGACGTCAAGATGACGAAGGAAGACTGGAAGCCCGGCGACGATGTCGAGGTGGCCATGTCCTACGAGGCACTCCCGGAGATGCCGGATGTCGATCTGAAGGGCCTGAAGCTCGAGAAGATGGTCGCCAAGGCCGATGACGCCGCGGTGACCGAGGCGCTCGAGAGCCTCGCCGAGAACGCGCAGAACTTCGAGGACCGCAAGAAGGGCTCCAAGGCCAAGGACGGTGACCAGGTCACCATGGACTTCCTCGGCAAGGTCGATGGCGAGGCCTTCGAAGGCGGCGCGGCGGAGGATTACCCGCTCGTCCTTGGCTCGAACTCCTTCATCCCCGGCTTTGAAGAGCAGCTCGTGGGCGTGAAGGCGGGCGAGGAGAAGGACGTGACCGTCTCTTTCCCCGAGGATTACCAGGCCGCGCATCTCGCCGGCAAAGAGGCTGTCTTCTCCTGCACGATCAAGGCGGTGAAGGCTCCGAAGAAGGCCGAGATCAACGACGACCTCGCCAAGCAGTTCGGCGCAGAGGATCTCGCCGCCCTGAAGGGCCAGGTCTCCGAGCGCCTCGAGGCGGAGTATTCCGGCGCCGCGCGCGCGGTGCAGAAGCGTGCGCTTCTCGATGAGCTCGACAAGGTCGTGGAGATGGAGCTTCCGCCGTCCCTCGTGGATGCCGAGGCGGGCCAGATCGCCCACCAGCTCTGGCACGAGGAGAACCCGGAGGTCGAGGGCCACGATCATGCCAAGGTCGAGCCCACCGATGAGCACAAGAGCCTCGCGCAGCGGCGCGTGAAGCTCGGGCTGCTTCTCGCGGAGCTCGGACGGAAGGCGGAGGTCGAGGTCTCGGACGCGGAGATGACGCAGGCCATCATGAATGCCGCGCGGCAATACCCGGGCCAGGAGCGCCAGTTCTTCGAGTTCGTGCAGCAGAACCAGCAGATGCAGCAGCAGCTGCGCGCGCCGGTCTTCGAGGACAAGGTCGTGGACTACATCTTCGAGCTGGCCACGGTGACCGAGAAAGAGGTGTCGAAGGACGACCTGCAGAAGGCCGTCGAGGCTCTCGAAGAAGAATAGGGTGTCCGGCGGGACGGACGCTGCTCGCCTGGCGGCGAAGGCGCCCCGCCCGCCGTCCCTTCTGGCGCATTGCCGAGAGGGCTGGCCTTGGGGCCGGCCCTTTTTCGTGGCAGGGTCCCCGGCATGATCGTCGAAGAGGTACACGAGGGGTGCGGAGCGCTTTGCCGTGACGTGCTTCTCGGCCTGCCGGAGTGGTTCGGCAATCCCGGGGCAGTGGACCGCTACGCAGCCTTCGCGGACAGCCCTGAGGCCACCATGCTTGCCGCGCGCGAGGCTGGTGAGACGCTCGGTATGCTCACGTTGAAGCTCCACTACGGGACGCAGTGCGAGATCCATGTCCTGGGCGTTCGCGCGTCCCATCACAGGCGCGGCGTGGGCCGGGCGCTCCTGCGCGCAGCGGAGGCGCGGGGCCGGGCGGAGGGCTGCACCTTTCTCGGTGTGAAGACCCTGGGCGAGACCAATCCCGATCCGCACTATGCCCGGACGCGTGCCTTCTACCGCGCCTTGGGCTTTGTGCCCTATGAGCGCCTCGATACGCTCTGGGGGGCGGAGACGCCCTGCCTCCTGATGATCAAGCCCCTCTAGGACGCCCCGTCTTGGAGCGGGCAGCGTTCCATGGCAGCGTCCGCCCATGCGATATGCGGCGTTTCTCCGGGCTGTGAACGTGGCGGGACAGGGCAAGCTTCCCATGGCCGAACTGCGCGCGCTCTGTGCGGGACTCGGGTTCACGAACGTTCGAACCTACATCCAATCGGGCAATGCCGTCTTCGACGGGGAGGGCCCCGTGCGCGCGGCGCTCGAGCGCGCGCTCAGGGTGCATATGGGCCGGCCCGCGGGTGTCGTCCTGCGCACCGGTCCGGAGCTCGAAGACCTGCTCGCAGCCATGCCCTTTCCCGAAGCCGCTCCGAACCGCGTGGGCGTCATGCTCTTCAACGAGGAGCTCGGAGAACTCTCCGCAGCAGATCAATTTCTGGCGGGGCAGACCGATGAAGAGGTCGTGCCCGGCCCGCGCGCGCTCCTCATCCATTTTCCCTCGGGCATGGGCCGCTCGAAGCTTCGCATTCCCGGCGCGGCGCACGGCACGATGCGCAATCTCAACACGCTTCGGAAGGTCGCGGGCATGGTGGACGGGCCTTAGTTGCTGACAAGCCCTGTTTCCTCGAGCATTCCGCGCCGCTTGGCCTCGTGCCAATAGCCCCGGGCATACCACTTGATCGCGGTGGCCTCGTCACCGTCGGACAGAAGCCATGCGCCGCGCAGGTATTTGAGGGCAAATTCGAGGTTGGTATCGGCGTCGAGCAGGTCGCTCGGCGCGCCTTCGAAGCCCATCGAGCGCGCAGTGGCGGGAAGGATCTGCAAAAGGCCCCAATATGGACCGTGGCGCGCCCACGGACGATGCGTGCTCTCCCGGATGGCGAGACGATGCACGAGGCTGCGCGGCAGCGCGTAGTGATCAGCCCAGAAATTGATCTTCGCACGCAGCTCCGGCGTCTCGTTCGGGTGCAGCGGGATTGCGGGCGCGGCAGCGGCCGGTGGCGCGGGCGGCGTTGCGGGCTCCGTCGCGGGGGCACTGCAGGCCGTGACGAGCACGGTGGCCAGCGCCAGAAGAAGACTGCGGATCAAGGGTCATCGCTCCTCGGTTGCCTCGGCATCGCCACTCTCGCAAAGGCGCGCCTCCGTGCAATGCGCGAGTTTGTCTTCGGCGGAGAAGCGCTGCCACAGTCCACGCCTCTCCAGCAGCGCAGCCGCACGCAGCGGGGTACGACACTCCGCTTCTTTGTGCCCCGTACCTCCGCCGGAGGCATCCGCTCTCGCGGCCTTCGCTGAGCCCGGAGGCTGGGACCACAAACGAAAAGCGCCGCGCGGTCTCCCGCGCGGCGCTTCATAGCGTCCCGGCTGGATCCGGGGCCTAGTCCTTGTCGTCCGCGCTTTCGTCCTCGGCCGGAGCCTCCTCCACTTGCGTGGCGAGTTCCTCATCGTCGGACGTCGCTGCGCCGATATCCTCGAAGAGCTCGGCGATCTCGAATTCGGCTTCTGCCTCTTCCTCGGCGGCGAGGTCCTGAATGGACTTGCCGGAGGCCTGAAGCTCCGCCTCTTCCTGCGAGCGTGCGACGTTGAGCGTGATCGTGGCGTCCACTTCCGGGTGGAGCTGCACGGTCAGATCATGGAGCCCGAGCTCCTTGATCGGGCCGGTCAGCGCGATCTGCTTCTTGTCGACGGTAAAGCCGGCCTCGGTGGCGGCGTCTGCCGCGTCACGGGGCGTGACGGAGCCGTAGAGCGAGCCCGCGTCGGAGGCCGAGCGGATGACAACGAAGGTCTCGCCATCAAGCTTGGTGGCTAGGCTTTCGGCCTCCTTCTTCGTCTCGAGGTTGCGGGCCTCGAGCTGCGCCTTCTCGGCCTCGAAGCGGGCGAGGTTGATCTCGTTGGCGCGCAGCGCCTTGCCCTGCGGGATCAGGAAGTTGCGGGCATAGCCCTCCTTGACGGAGACGACTTCGCCCATCTGGCCGAGCTTGGCCACGCGTTCCAGAAGAATGATATCCATGTCTCGTCTCCCTTACTTCACGGCGTAGGGCAGGAGCGCGAGGAAGCGGGCGCGCTTGATGGCGCGCGCGAGTTCGCGCTGCTTCTTGGCCGAAACGGCGGTGATGCGGCTGGGCACGATCTTGCCGCGCTCGGAGATGTAGCGCTGCAGGAGGCGGGTGTCCTTGTAGTCGATCTTGGGTGCGTTCTCTCCGGAGAACGGGCACACCTTGCGACGGCGGAAGAATGGTTTGGCTGCCATGGGTCTCGTCTCCTATCAGTCGCGGTCGCCACGGTCCCGGCGGGGCCGGTCACCACGGTCGCGTTCGTCGCGCTTTTGCATCTGGATGGACGGGCCTTCGTCGTGGCCGTCGACCTTGATCGTGAGGACGCGCATCACGTCATCATGGAGGCGCATCAGGCGCTCCATTTCCTGCACGGCGGGCGCGGGCGCGTCCGTCTTCAGGAAGGCGTAGTGGCCTTTGCGGTTCTTGTTGATCTTGTAGGCCATCGTCTTGACGCCCCAGTACTCGTTTTCCACGAGCGTGCCGCCATTGTCGGACAGCACGGAGCCAAAATGTTCGATGAGTGATTCGGCCTGCGCGGAGGACAGATCCTGGCGCGCAATGAATACATGCTCGTAAAGCGGCATGGGTTCTCCAGTTTTTCGAAGCGACTTCAAAGCGTTGCCAATAGCTCCGCGGGCAACGCACGAGAGGATCGCCGGGTGGGGTGGTCTCGCGGATGGCGTGTCATGACATGGCCTTGGCAGGCACGCAAGCGGGGCACGTCTTCGCCCCGATGCCGCCACGTTGTCCTCGTTAAGGTGATCCTAACGCAATTTTAGGCCAGGGGACCGACGATGACGTACACATCGATGGAGAACACAGGAACCGCATCCAAGGTGGAGGATTTCGCCGCCTGGGGCGCCCATCTTTCCGGGAAGCAAGCCGATGGGTTTGGCGCGCTCACGCGGATCATCCAGGGGGTCTTTGGCGTGGCAGCCTGCGCGGCCGCGCTCTCGCTCTGGCTGGTGCCGGGCTCCGATCTCGGGCTCGACATGATGGCCCTGAAGGGTGCTCTGACCTGTGGCCTCGTCATCGTTGGCTTCGTGCTCTGGCGCGACGGGCGCGAGGAGCGCAGCGAGGTGGAGGTCGATTTCGAGGCGCGCGAGGTGCGCGTCATGGGCCAGCACCGCGGCCAGGCGAAGCTCCGCAAGCGCTACGACTTCTCGGAGCTCGGCGCCTTCGACGTCGTCGACGGCGCACTCTTCATCCGCAACAAGGAGGGCCAGCCCCTCGCGGTGGTGCCCCTCGAAAAGGGCGTGGCCGACGCGCTCAGCGCCTGACCCGGCGGAATTGTGCGCCTGCGCGAGCAAAAAGCCGCGTAGGTGCATTCTTGAACACATCCTGTTGAAGCCCGCGAAATTGCCGGGCTGAACACTACGGGCCATATCCAAGGGCTGTAACTCAGTCCTGGAGCCCGACCCATGAAATCCACTGTCCTTGCCACCGCCTTTGCCGCGCTCACCGCCGGCACTGCGTTCGCTGATGGCCACCTGCAAGCCTACACGCTCGACCCTGCCCACTCCGCCATCCAGATGAGCTGGGGCCACGGCGACTTCTCTTCGACCTACGGCATGTTCTTCGAAGTGAACGGCGAGATGATGATCGACTTCGACAATCCCGAGAACACCACCGTGTCGATTTCGGTTCCGCTCGAGGATCTCGTGGTGGACCCGACGTTGAAAGGACACCTCGCCTCCGACAACTTCTTCGGCGGCTATGACGGCAAGATGGTGGAGTTCACCTCCACCTCCGTGAACGTCACCGGCGAGAACACCGCCGAGGTCACCGGTGATCTGACGATTGCGGGCACGACCTCCGAGGTCACGATCGACACAGTCTTCAATGCGCGCGGCGCTGGCCCCACCGGCGGCGAGATCGCGGGCTTCACAGGTTCCACCACGATCCTGCGCTCTGATTTCGGGATCGACTGGTTCACGCCGTTCGTGTCCGACGAGGTGGCCGTCGAGGTCTCCATCGAAGCTTCGCCAGCCTCGTAATTTCACTCACGGAACGAGTTTGGCGGGGGCGTCTCCATGGGAGGCGCCCCATTTGTTTGCGCTGAGGCTTGGCTTGGTCTCGGGCGTCAGGACGTGCCGGCGTCGTCGTCCGCGGCGTTGGTGGCCGTGAGCCCGATGCGGACATCGACGCCGAGGCCGAGGCTGCCTTCATCGGTGCCCGTGCCGATGGCGAAGGTCATGCGATCGAGAGTTACGGACCCGCTCGCCTCTGCCGTATCGCCCTCAAGCAAGAGATCGAAGGGCAGCGACAGCGGCGCTTCCGTCTCCTTGATGCGGATCGTGCCCTGCAATTCGTAGCCGTCGCCCACCGCGACGATATCGCCCGACACGGTGGCGGTGGGGAACGCTTCGACGTTGAAGAAATCCGCGCCCATGGCCTGGCTCGTCACGGAGCCCAGCGTGAGCGAGCCGATGGAGACGGTGACCTCCGCGTTGCCCTTCACATCGCCCTCGGCCTCCGGGTCGAAGGCGATGGCCGCCGTCCAGTCTGCGAAGGTGCCGGTCACGGGCGTGCCAAGCTGGGTCACCTCGATTTCGATCTCGCCGTCGAGGACGCGCCAGTCAGAGGCCACCTCCTCGAGCGCCACGGCGTCCACGCCGCCTTTCACAGGCACGAGTGCGGCGGCCGTCCCGACGGCTGCGAAGATCGCCGCGGCCGTCACGGCAGGAAGCGCCGTGTGCGGCGTGGGCGAGACGCGGGGCAGGTGGGGGCGGCCAAACCACATGCGGCGCAGGGTGGCATCCTTGTCGATGAAGTGGTGCTTCAGCGCGCCCGCGATATGAAGCAGGATCGCGATCACCATCAGCCGCTGGAAAAGCAGGTGTGCGCCCGCCAGCGTGTTTGCGAGCTCCGGATCCTCGGGGATGAAGAAGAGGTTTTGCCCGAACGGCCAGGGGATCGGTGCAAAGCCCTCCGTGGCGGCATGCGTCATCCAGCCCGTGAGCGGCACGAGCACGAGGGAGGCGTAGAGCGTCCAATGGGCGAGCTGCGCCATGAAGCTCTGCGCCTTCTTCTCTCCCCCGATCATCCCGGGCTTTGGCTGCGACATGGCCCATGCGATCCGGAAGAGCGCCACGAAGAAGATCGTGAGGCCGATGGCCTTGTGCACGGCATAGAGCCGGATCTTCCAGTCGAGGGCGACCGGATCGGAGATCGAGAGGTCATAGGCGATGCTGCCTGTGGCGATGACACCGACGATGAGGAGCGCGGTGAGCCAATGGACGGTCTTGGTGACGAGGCCATAGCGCGTGTCGGTGTTGGTTAGGCCGGGCGCTGAGGGGTCGGTGCTGGCTGTAGTCATGGCGCGGGAACTCCCGTTTGAGCTGAAAAGGAGAGTAGGGCGCGGGGCCGCCTCCGTCATCCTCGCTCACGGCACATTGCGTGTGCTCCCGGCGCGCTGCACCCTTTTCCTTCGGGCGGCTGGGCTGTATGGGCCGCGGAAATCAACAAGGGAGCGACAAATGCGGGCATGGGTATTTCCGGGGCAGGGGGCACAGGCCATCGGCATGGGCCGGGCGCTGGCGGAGGCCTACCCGGCGGCACGGGCCGTCTTTGACGAGGTGGACGAGGCGCTGGGTGAAAAGCTCTCGACGCTCATCTGGGAGGGCGAGGCCGAGGCGCTCACGCTGACGGCCAATGCCCAGCCCGCGCTCATGGCGACGTCGCTCGCCGCCGTCCGCGCACTGGAGGCCGAGGGGCACAACGTGGGCCAGGCTGCCTTCGTGGCGGGTCATTCGCTGGGCGAATACTCTGCGCTCGCTGCCGCCGGCACGCTCTCCATCGCCGACACCGCGCGCCTCCTGCGCATCCGCGGAACAGCGATGCAGGAGGCCGTGCCGGTGGGTGTGGGAGCCATGGCCGCGCTTCTCGGGCTCGATTTCGAGACGGCCACGGCCGTGGCGGCGGACGCCGCCGATGGCGAAGTCTGCCAGGCCGCCAATGATAACGATCCCGCGCAGGTCGTCGTCTCGGGCCACAAGGGCGCCGTGGAACGCGCCGTCGAGCTCGCCAAGGAAAAGGGAGCGAAGCGCGCCGTGATGCTGCCGGTAAGCGCGCCGTTCCATTGCGCACTCATGGAGCCCGCCGCTCGCGCCATGGAAGCAGCGCTCGCCGAAGTAGAGATGGCCGACCCCGCCGTGCCGCTCGTGGCCAATGTGCGCGCCGAGGCTGTGACGGATGCCGCCACGATCCGCACGCTGCTCGTGGCGCAGGTCACCGGCTCCGTGCGCTGGCGCGAGAGCGTGGGCTTCATGGCCGCAAACGGCGTCACCGAGATTTGGGAAGTGGGCGCAGGCAAGGCGCTCTCCGGCATGATCCGCCGCATCGAGCGGTGCATCGACACCAAAGCCATCGGCACGCCGGACGACGTCGCCGCGCTGAAAGGAGCCTGACATGTTTGACCTAACCGGAAAATCGGCCCTCGTAACCGGTGCCTCGGGCGGGATTGGCGGGGCCATCGCCAGGGCGCTGCACGGCGCCGGTGCCACGGTGGGGCTGTCGGGCACGCGGGTCGATCCGCTGACCGCGTTGGCCGCGGAACTGGGCGATCGCGCGCATGTCTTGCCCTGCAACCTCTCAGATGCCGAGGCGGTGGCCGCGCTCCCGAAGCAGGCGATCGAGGCCATGGGAAGCCTCGACATCCTTGTGAACAACGCTGGCGTGACGAAGGACAATCTCTTCATGCGGATGTCCGAGGAGGAGTGGGCGACGGTCCTTGACATCAACCTCACCTCCACCATGCGGCTCTGCAAGGGCGTGGTGCGCCCGATGATGAAATCCCGCTGGGGGCGCATCATCAACGTCACCTCCATCGTGGGCGTCACGGGCAATCCCGGGCAGGTCAACTATGCCGCCTCGAAGGCCGGGATGGTCGGCCTCTCGAAGAGCCTCGCCTATGAAGTGGCCTCCCGCGGGATCACCGTGAACTGCGTGGCGCCGGGCATGGTGGAGACCGCCATGACCGACAAACTCAATGACGAGCAGAAGGGTGCGATCCTCGGTCAGATCCCCATGGGGCGCATGGGATCGGGCGACGAGATCGCCGCAGCCGTGCTTTTCCTCGCGTCTTCCGAGGCGGGCTATGTCACGGGCACGACGCTGCACGTCAACGGTGGCATGGCAATGCTTTGACCGCAGAAAACAAAGGGAAATCCTCGAGCCGCTCCGACGTCTTGACGCGCTTAGGTTGTATGAAGAAAGCGCCTGTGACCGCTAACAAACGGCCCCTGACAAAGGATTTGCCATCGCCAAGGCCTGTGCTATAGGCGGCGCAGTTTCCGCCGGGGGAGCCAGATGCGCATGCGCTGGGACCCGGATGCGCCCCTAGGTGCAATAATGATAAGACCGCCCCGCGGGGCCCAGAACCGAATGAGGATCAGACGATGAGCGACGTTTCCGATCGCGTGAAGAAAATTGTGGTGGAGCACCTCGGTGTGGACGAAGCGAAGGTACAGGACAGCGCTTCCTTCATCGACGACCTCGGCGCGGACAGCCTCGACACCGTGGAACTCGTAATGGCCTTCGAAGAAGAGTTCGGCATCGAGATCCCCGATGATGCGGCGGAGACGATCCAGACCTTCGGCGACGCGGTGAAGTTCATCAAAGAAGCCACCTGATCCCCGGCTCTTCAGAGTGGAAGCGGCGTCCGGTTCGGGCGCCGTTTTTGTTTGTGCGGATGGGCGCTTGGCGGCTCCTCGCGCGCTCTCGCTGCCCTTGAGGCAGGCGGGGCGCGCTTGTAAGGAGGGCCAAAGACCAAAAGGAGAGCGAGCATGCGGCGCGTTGTCGTGACAGGCCTTGGCATGGTGTCACCCCTGGCAGACGGAGTGGAGGCGACTTGGCGTCGGCTTCTGGCGGGCGAAAGCGGCGCGGGCACCATCACGCGCTTCGACGCCGCGCATTTGGCGACGACCTATGCCTGCGAGATCCCGCGCGAGGGTGAGGACGCCTTCGTGCCCGACGATTACATGGAGCCGAAGGAGCAGCGGAAGGTGGACGAGTTCATCGTCTACGGGATGGCGGCCGCCGTCCAGGCGGTAGAAAGCTCTGGTTGGGTGGCCGACACCGCCGAAAAGCAGGAGCGCACCGGCGTCATGATCGGGTCCGGGATCGGCGGGCTGTCGGCCATCGCCGATACCGCTGTGCTCCTGAAGGAACGCGGCCCGCGCCGCGTGTCCCCCTTCTTCATCCCCTCGGCGCTCATCAATCTTGTTTCCGGGCAGGTCTCGATCCGCTTCGGCTTCCGCGGGCCAAACCACGCCGTCGTCACGGCGTGCTCCACGGGCGCCCATGCCATCGGCGATGCCGCGCGCCTCATCGCGCTCGACGACGCGGATGTGATGATTGCGGGCGGTGCCGAAAGCCCGATCAGCGAGATCGGTATCGCGGGCTTCAATGCCTGCAAGGCGCTCTCCACCAAGCGCGGTAACGATCCCACCGCGGCAAGCCGCCCCTACGACGCGGACCGCGACGGCTTTGTCATGGGCGAGGGTGCGGGGGTCGTCGTGCTTGAGGAATACGAGCACGCCAAGGCCCGCGGCGCCACGATTTACGCCGAGGTCTGCGGCTACGGGCTCTCGGGCGATGCCTACCACATCACTGCGCCGAGCGAGACGGGCGAGGGCGGCGGCCGCTCCATGGCCGCGGCCATCAAGCGGGCCGGGATCGAGCCGAAGCACCTCGACTACATCAACGCGCATGGCACCTCGACGATGGCTGACACCATCGAGCTCGGCGCTGTGGAGCGGATGATGGGCGAGGATGCGGGGACGGTGACGATGTCCTCCACCAAGTCCTCGACGGGGCATCTCCTTGGGGCCGCCGGAGCCATCGAGGCGATCTTTTCGATCCTCGCGATCCGGGATCAGGTCGCCCCGCCCACGCTCAATCTCGAGACACCCGCCGTCGAGACCGCCATCGACCTTGCGCCGCTCGCCAAGCGCAGCCGCGAGATCACGTATGCGCTGTCGAATTCCTTCGGCTTTGGCGGCACCAATGCGAGCGTCATCTTCGGAAAGGTCTGAGCCATGTGGCGACACATCGCCTCCAACGCGTTGTCGATCTTCGTGGTGGGGCTTTTCCTGCTGGGCGGCCTGATCCTCTGGGGCATCGGGCGCTATGAGGCGGAGGGGCCGCTGACGCGCGCCATCTGTCTCCAGGTCGCGCCGGGCTCGACGCTAACGCGCGTGGCGACACAGCTCGAAGCCGAGGAAGCGATCTCGAGCCGCGCCATATTTCGCATGGCCGGCGATTACACTGAGAAGGCGCGCGAGTTGAAAGCGGGCTCGTTCCTCATCCCCGAGGGCTCTTCCATGGCCGAGATCCTCGATCTCGTCACCGCGAGCGGGCAGAGCACCTGCGGGACCGAGGTCGTCTACCGCGTGGGCGTGACCGAGCTCAACGTGCAGGTGCGCGAGCTCGATCCCGAAAGCCAGCGCTTCGTGGAGCGGGCGGAATTCGTGCCCGCCGAGGAGCCTTTGCCGGAGGTCTATGTTTCGGCAAAGGATACTGCTGACACGCGCTACCGCATCGCCATCGCCGAAGGCGTGACCAGCTGGCAGATCGTGACCTCCCTGCGCGACATCGACGTACTCTCCGGCCCGGCGGACGAGATCCCCGCGGAAGGCGCGATGGCGCCTGACAGCTACGAGGTCGTCCCCGGCACGGAGCGGCAGGCGCTGGTGGACGCGATGGTCGAGGCGCAGACCGAGCGCCTCGCGGGCGCATGGCAGAACCGGGAGGAGGGCCTGCCCTACGAGACCCCGGACGAGGCGCTGATCATGGCTTCCATCATCGAGAAGGAGACCGCGCTCGCCGAAGAGCGGGGGCAGGTGGCCTCCGTCTTCGTGAACCGGCTCGAGCGCGGGATGCGGCTTCAGACCGACCCGACGGTGATCTACGGGATCACCCGCGGGCAGGGCGTGCTGGGCCGCGGCATCCGGCAGAGCGAGCTCCGGCGCGAGACGCCGTGGAACACCTATGTCATCGACGGGCTGCCGCCCACGCCCATTGCCAACCCGGGTCTCGCGAGCATCGAGGCGGCGCTCAATCCCGACGAGACGCCCTTCATCTTCTTCGTGGCCGACGGCACCGGGGGGCATGCCTTTGCAGAGACGCTGGCGGAGCACAATGAGAACGTCGCGCGCTGGCGCGCCATCGAGGCAGAGCGGGCGAACTCGGAATAAGTGCTTGCGATCGTTTACGTTTTGTTAAGCAGACCGCGCGCTGACCCTATGCACGCATAGATTGCAGACTTGACTCATCGAACGCCCTGAAGTATACCTTCGGACATACTAGGAGACGTGGGCAAGCGGCCTCGGGGTGATCCCGACGCCGCTTTTTTTGTGTCCTGGCGTGAAAAGCACCATGAAAGGTTTGCCTTATGGCGTCACGAGACCCGCCCGACGGCGCGGAACACCTCAATGCGCGTTGGGTGCATCTATCCGACCTGCTCGAGGACTACATCACGCAAATCGCAGCCATCATCGCGAACCTGAGGGAAGGAGACTTCTCCGGACTCGCGCAGTTCACGAAAGCCAAAAACGACCTCGTCGGCATCGCCCGGCAGCTGAGGGATGCGGAGATCAAAATTGATGACCAGCGACAGCGAAACAAAGGCGGCGTGCCCGGCGCCGGCGCCCCCATCGACATGGACGCCGCACGAGACGCGCTCGGGAGCCGACTTGATCGCCTCCGCGACGCACGACGTCCAGCAAGAGCTGCTGAGGTCCCTGACGGATCTTGAGCTCGCGGCACTGCCGTGGCTCTGGGAAGTGTGGGCCCATGACCATCAGCTGCCGCCAAAAGGCACGTGGCGCAGCTGGGTCGTGCTCGGCGGGCGCGGCGCGGGCAAGACGCGCGCGGGGGCAGAGTGGATCCGCTCGGAAGTGGAGGGCAGCTTACCGCTCGATCCGGGCCGCTCACGACGCGTAGCTCTTATCGGACAAACCTATGACCAGGCCCGCGAGGTGATGGTGTTCGGGGAGAGCGGGATCCTCGCCTGTTCTCCTCCGGACAGGCGCCCTGAATGGCAAGCGACGCGGCGCAGGCTCGTCTGGCCGAATGGCGCGGAGGCGCAGTGCTTCTCGGCCAATGAAGCAGAGGCGCTGCGCGGCCCGCAATTTGACTGTGCCTGGGCCGATGAGCTCGCAAAATGGCCCGATGGCGATGCGTGGTCAAACCTGCAACTCGCGCTGCGGCTCGGCGACGAACCGCGGGCCGTGGTGACGACGACGCCGAGAAACAGCAAAGTCTTGCGCGCGCTCCTTGAGACGAAGTCAACGGTTCAGACGCAAGCGCCCACCGAGGCCAACCGCGCGTACCTCGCGTCTTCGTTTCTCGAGGAGGTGCGGACGCGCTATGCGCATTCGCGCCTCGCGCGACAAGAGCTCGACGGCGTCATGCTCGATGACGTGGAAGGCGCGCTCTGGACGCGGGAGATGCTCGAAGAGGCGGGCTTTGACATCCGCCCGCAGCTCGACCGGATCGTGGTTGCTGTCGATCCTCCCGCCGGGACGCAGGGCGACGCATGCGGGATCGTTGTCGTCGGCTGCCGCATGGACGGACCACCCGTCGATTGGCGGAGCTACGTGCTGGCAGACCGAACCGTCGAGAAAGGCACACCGCTGGGCTGGGCGCAGGCCGCCGTGGCCGCGGCGCATGATTTTGGCGCGGACCGCATCGTGGCGGAAGTGAACCAGGGCGGCGCGATGGTGGAGCAGATGATCCGCCAGGTGGATCCGCTCATCGCCTATTCCGGTGTTCACGCGACGCGCGGGAAGGCGGCGCGGGCCGAGCCCGTCGCCGCGCTCTACGAACAGGGGCGCGTCAGCCATGCCAGGGGCCTTGAAGCCCTCGAAGACGAGATGTGCCAGATGACGACCGCGGGCTTTCAGGGCCAGGGGAGCCCGGACCGGGTGGATGCGCTCGTCTGGGCGCTGACCGACGCGATGCTCACCCCGGCCGCCCGCTGGAAAGCGCCGCGCGTCCGCGGACTTTGATGAGACAATCAGGAGCTCAAGACATGGTTTTCAACCTGTTCAACACCGCCCGTCCCGACGCGGACGCGGAGGTGAAGGCCTCTGCCACGGGGCCGGTGATCGCCTATCAATCCTCGGGCCGTATCGCGTGGACCCCGCGGGACGCGGTGACGCTGACGAAGGCGGGCTTCACGGGCAATCCGGTGGGCTTTCGCGCGGTCAAACTCATCGCCGAAGCCGCTGCAGCGCTCCCGCTGATCCTGCAGGACGCGGAGCGGCGCTACGAGACGCACCCGGTCCTCGACCTCGTGAGGCGTCCAAATGCGGGGCAGGGGCGAGCGGACCTTCTCGAGGCGCTCTACGGCCAGATCCTGCTCAGCGGAAATGGCTACGTGGAGGCGGTGGGCGAGGGCTTCCCGCTCGAGTTGCACGTGTTGCGCTCGGACCGGATGAGCCTCGTGGCCGGCGCCGATGGTTGGCCCGTGGCCTATGACTATACGGTGGGGGGCCGGAAGCACCGCTTCCATGTCACCGAGGGCGCGAGCCCGATTTGCCACATCAAGAGCTTCCATCCGCAGGATGATCATTACGGCCTCTCGCCGCTTCAGGCCGCGGCCACGGCGCTCGACGTCCATTCCAGCGCCACGCGCTGGTCGAAGGCGCTCCTCGACAATGCCGCGCGGCCCTCGGGCGCCATCGTCTACAAGGGCGCGGACGGGCAGGGGCAGATGGGCCCGGACCAGTACGACCGGCTCGTCAACGAGATGGAGATGCACCACCAGGGCGCGCGCAATGCGGGGCGGCCCATGCTTCTCGAAGGCGGGCTCGACTGGAAGCCCATGGGCTTTTCGCCCTCGGACATGGAATTCCACAACACCAAGGACGCCGCCGCGCGCGAGATCGCCACGGCCTTCGGCGTCCCGCCCATGCTGCTCGGTATCCCCGGCGAGGCGACCTATGCCAACTACCAGGAAGCGCATCGCGCCTTCTACCGCCTGACGGTGCTGCCGCTGGCCGCGAAGGTCAGCCAGGCGCTCTCCGCGTGGCTCGGCGCCATGGCGGGCGAAGCAGTGGAGCTGCGCCCCGATCTCGACCAGGTGCCCGCGCTCGCCGCCGAACGCGAGGCCCAGTGGAGCCGTATCGCGGGCGCGGATTTCCTCAGCGGTGACGAGAAGCGGCATCTCTTGGGTCTACCACCCCGGGAGCTCGGCGATGACTGATGAGATCGACGCCGAGGCAGAAACCAAGAGCGGAATCGCCCGGATGCCGCTCTACGTCACCTCGATCAACGACGCCGATGCCCTCGTGGCGGCCATGGATGCGCGGCTGGCGAGCGTGGAAGGGGCCATGCACATCGTGGAGACCGAGCGCGCCGTGAACGAGGAGAAAGAGAAGTTCATGGTGAGCCGCTTCAACGCGCTCGATGGCCGGCTCGACAGGATCGACGGCCACATCGCCAAGCTCGTCTGGCTCATTCTCGCGGCGATCATCGGCGGCTTCATGTCGCTCGTGATCCGCGGCGGACTGCTGGGCCTTTAACTCTGCGCTGATGGAAGAATTCGCCGAGGCGCGCACAAGGACGCGCCTGCGCGACGGAGAAACGAGGGGTGTTCTCCTGTCAGCCTTGTCGGCCCGAGAGGACCGGCAGGGACGAAACTACCCCGCCCGCAACGGGGCCAAGCGGTGAGAGGCCGTTTCATTCCAGACATGCAGGAGATGCAAATGGCAGAGAGCTACGGGCTTGAGCGGAAGTTTTGCCGCCTCAAGGGGTCGGTGGCGCTGGGCGATGACTTGGTCGTGGAGGGCTATGCGTCGCTCTTCGGCGTCAAGGACACGGGCGGCGATATCGTGGAGCGCGGGGCCTACACGGCCTCGCTGGAGATACTGAAGAAGGCGGGTCGGAGCGTGAAGATGCTCTGGCAGCACCGCCCCGAGGAGCCCATCGGCACCTGGGACGAGGTGCGTGAAACCGAAAAGGGGCTCTATGTGAAGGGCCGCCTCCTGCCTGACGTGGCCCGCGCGCGGGAAGCGGCGGCGCTTCTCAAGGCGGGGGCGATCGACGGGCTCTCCATCGGCTACCGCACCCTCAAGGCGCAAAAGAACAGCAAGGGCCAGCGGCACTTGCACGAGCTGGAGCTTTGGGAGGTGTCGCTCGTGACCTTTCCCATGCTTCCGGATGCGCGGGTGGGCGCGAAGGGCAGCGAGCCCGTCGACGCCCTTCTGCGCGACATTGCCCGGGCATTGAACGCGGCGGGCGCGCGGCTGGCGAATACCTGAGCCAGCGGTCTCAACCACCCGAAAGGATCACTGATGACACCTGAGACGAAGGCTCAGGCCGGGGAAGATCTGTCTCCGGCTGTGGCCGTGAAGCAAGCGCTCGCGGGCTTCATGGGCGATCTGGAGGCTTTCCAGAGCGACATTCAATCCAAACTCGACAAGCAGGAAGAAAAGCTGACCATGCTCACGAAGACCAAACTCACCCGCCCGGCGCTGTCGGCGGCGCCCGTGGAAGCCCCGCACCAGAAGGCGTTCAACGCCTACCTGCGGACCGGCGACGATGACGGCCTGCGCGGCCTCGACATGGAAGAAAAAGCGCTGGCCGTCTCCGGCGATGGCGGTTACCTCGTGGATCCGCAGACGGCGGAGGTGGTGCAGTCCACCCTCTCCAGCACCGCCTCGATCCGCGCCATCGCCAACGTTGTGAATGTCGATGCCACCTCCTACGACGTCCTCATCGACCATGGGGACATGGGCGCAGGCTGGGCCACGGAGGCGTCCGCCGTCACCGAGACCTCCACGCCCCAGATCGACCGCATCTCGATCCCGCTCCACGAGCTCTCGGCGCTGCCGAAGGCCTCCCAGCGGCTCCTCGATGACAGCGCCTTCGATCTCGAGGGATGGCTCGCAGGCCGGATCGCCGACAAGTTTGCGCGCGCCGAGGCTGACGCCTTCATCAACGGCGACGGCGTGGACAAGCCCAAGGGCTTCCTCACCCATGCCATCGTCGACGATGCATCCTGGGCTTGGGACACGCTGGGCTACGTCGCATCCGGCGCGGCGGGTGACGTGACCGCCGATGCGATCGTGGACGTGGTCTATGCGCTCGGGGCGCAGTACCGCGCGAACGCGACGTTCGTGATGAATTCGAAGACGGCGGCACTCGTGCGCAAGCTCAAGGACGTCGATGGCCGCTTCCTTTGGTCGGACGGCCTCGCCGCCGGTGAGCCCGCACGCCTCATGGGCTATCCTGTGCTCATCGCCGAAGACATGCCCGACGCCGAGGATGCCAATCCGGACTGCATCGCCTTCGGCGATTTCAGCGCGGGCTACACCGTGGCCGAGCGCCCGGACCTCCGCGTGTTGCGCGATCCCTTTTCGGCCAAGCCCCATGTCCTCTTTTACGCGACGAAGCGCGTGGGCGGCGACGTGAGCGACTTTGCGGCGATCAAGATCCTGAAGTTCGCCACCTCCTGAGCGCGGCACCGAGGCGCGGGGCAGGAGGGCGCGCGCTGCGCTCTCCTGTCTCCCTGCCAAATCACCTTCAGGATTTTTGCAGCTAGGACGGGAGACGTTCCATGATGCTCATCGAAGAGACGAGCGTGCCCGACGCGGCACTGCCGGTGGCGGAGTTCAAGGCGCATCTGCGGCTCGGCACGGGCTTTAGCGACCATGCCGTGCAGGACGCGGTGCTCACGTCGTTCCTGCGTGCGGCCATGGCAGCCATAGAGGGACGGACGGGCAAAATCCTCCTGAGCCGGGATTTCGCCTGGACGCTGACGCGGTGGCGCCATCCCGTGCAGCAGGTGCTGCCCGTGGCGCCGGTCACGGACCTCGTAGAGCTCGTCATCGCAGATGCCGCGGGCAACGAGACGACCATCGATGCGAGCAGCTACCGCCTCGAGCGCGATCACCACGCGCCGCGCCTGTGTGCCGCGGGCGGCGTGCTCCCCGCGATCCCGGCGGGCGGGACGGCGGACATTTCTTTCCGCGCGGGCTACGCGGTGGCCTTTGGCGATCTGCCAGCCGATCTCGCGCAGGCGGTCTTCATGCTCGCCGGGCACTACTACGAACACCGCGCAGAAACGGGCCGGGACGAGGGCGCAATGCCCTATGGCGTCAGCGTGCTTCTCGAGCGCTACCGGCCCGTGCGCCTCGGCACGGGAGGGGGGCTCGCATGAGGACGTCCATGCCGATGCTGAATCGGCCCCTCGTGCTCGAAGAGCGGGTGCGGACGCCCGACGGGGCGGGCGGCTACACCGAGAGCTGGGTCCCGCTGGGCACGCTCTGGGCCGAGCTCAAGGCGGGCACGGGACGGGAGACGGGCGAGAACTTCTCGACCCGGTCGCGCGCGCCCTACCGGATCACCGTCCGCGCCGCGCCCGAAGGCGCACCGTCGCGCCCGAAGCCCGATCAGCGCTTCGTGGACGGCACGCGCATCTTCGGCATCCGCGCCGTGGTGGAAGCGGGCATCGATGGCCGGTTTTTGACCTGCAACGCGCTCGAAGAGGTAGTGACATGAGCTTTGCCGGATCAAGCGGGCTGCAGGCCGCCGTGTTTACTGCGCTCACAGGTGACGCCGCGCTCACGGCGCTCGTGGGCAGCGACATCTACGACGCGCTGCCTTCCGGCGTGGTGCCCGAGCTCTACGTGAGCCTCGGCCCGGAAGACGCCATCGACGCCTCCTCGAAGACGGGCGCAGGTGCGCGCCATGACTTCACCGTCTCCGTCGTCACCGATGCGTCCGGCTTCCAGGCGGCCAAGGACGTGGCCTCGGCCATTTGCGACGTCCTCCTCGATGCGGATCTTCCCCTCGCGCGGGGCAGTCTCGTCGGGCTCTGGTTTCTTAAGGCCAAGGCCGCGCGGGCCGGCGATAGCGACGTGCGCCGGATCGACCTGACATTCCGCGCGCGGATCGACGGGGTCTGACCCCGGCTCCTGCACGCGCGACCCTCACTTCCCTTCCAGAATGGAGAAAGAGCCATGGCAGCTCAGAACGGCAAGGACCTGCTCCTCAAGGTCGACATGAACGGGACGGGCTCCTACGAGACCGTGGCGGGCCTGCGCGCGACGCGCGTCAGCTTCAACACGGAGGCCGTGGACGTCACCAGCATCGAAAGCTCGGGCGGCTGGCGCGAGCTCCTCGCGGGGGCGGGCACGAAGACGGTGGCGATCACGGGATCGGGCGTCTTCAAGGATGAGGTCACCGACGCGCGGATGCGCGAGATCTTCTTCGCGGGTGAAAACCCGGGCTTTCAGATCATCGTGCCCGATTTCGGCACCGTTGAGGGACCATTTCAGGTCACCGCGCTCGAATATGCCGGCTCCCATGACGGCGAGGCGACCTACGAGCTTTCCCTCGCCTCGGCGGGTGTCATCGGCTTCACGGCATTCTGAGCATGGCCAACCCGCTGGCAGGAGAGGTGGCGCTGGTCGTCGCCGGGGAGCGGCGCGTCTGCAAGCTCACGCTGGGCGCGCTGGCCGAGCTGGAGGAGGCGCTGGGCGATGACAGCCTCATCGCGCTCATCGAGCGCTTCGAGGGAGGCCAGTACAAGGCGCGGGACGTCCTCGCCCTCGTGGTGGCAGGCCTCCGCGGCGGTGGATGGTCGGGCTCAGAACGCGACCTCATGGGCGCCGAGATCGAAGGTGGCCTGCGAGAGGCGGCGCGGGTGGCAGCCAGACTTCTGGTGCTCGCCTTCACGCCGGTGGGCGAATGAGCGCGCTCGACTGGCCCGCGCTCTGCCGGCTCGGCCTCACGCAGATGCGTCTGAAGCCCGCGGAATTCTGGGCGCTGACGCCCGCCGAACTGCAACTCATGGCCGGGACCGGCGGCCCTGCGCGGCTCGGCAAGGCCGATCTCGGTGTGCTCATGGCGCGCTTCCCGGACGCCGTGGACGATTTGGAAAAGGAGCCCAAGGATGATTGATTTCGATGGCCTCGGCGGGTTTGATGAAGAGCTCGGCCAACTGACGGGAAGCGTGGAGGAGGCGCGGGTCGTCACCCAGAGCTTCACCCACGAGATCGATCGCGTGAAGCTTTCGCTGGCATCGGTGAATACCGACGTGGCGACCTTCGAAAAGGGGCTGTCGAAGGGCCTGAAACGCGCCTTTGATGGCGTCGTCTTCAAGGGGCTCGAGCTGTCTGATGCCATGCGGGTGCTCGGCGAAAGCCTTTCGCGCACCGTCTACAAGGCCGCGCTCGATCCCGTTGCAGATGGCTTTGCAAGCTCGATCGCGAGCGGCCTCGGCGGGCTCTTCGGGGCCTCACCCTTCGGCGAGGGGGCGGCGTTCTCGAGCGGGCGCGTCACGCCCTTTGCCCGGGGTGGGATCGTGAGTCAGGCCACGGCCTTCCCCATGCGCGGCGGCGTGGGGCTCATGGGCGAGGCCGGGCCCGAGGCGATCATGCCGCTCGCGCGCGGCAGCGACGGGCGGCTCGGCGTGCGCAGCGCCGGGGGCGGCACGCCCGCCAATGTCACCATCAACGTCACAACACCGGATGTCGCGGGGTTCCAGAAGAGCCGCGGGCAGATCGCCGCGCAGGTGAACCGCGCGCTGGCCCGCGGACAGCGGAACGCCTGAGGGAGGGCCCCATGTTTCACGAAGTCAGATTTCCCGCCACGTTGAGCTTTGGCTCCATTGGCGGGCCCGAGCGCCGCACGGAGATCGTGACGCTCGCCAACGGGTTCGAAGAGCGAAATACGCCCTGGGCCCATTCCCGGCGTCGCTACGATGCGGGCGTGGCCATGCGTTCGCTCGATGACGTGGAGGAACTCATCGCGTTCTTCGAAGCGCGGCGCGGGCAGCTCCACGGCTTCCGCTGGAAGGACTGGTCCGACTACCGCTCCGTTGCGTCCAACCGGCAGGTGGCCTTTGATGACCAGGTGATCGGAGAGGGCGACGGCGTGCGCGCCGACTACCAGCTCCTGAAGGTCTACCGGTCGGGCCAAGAGCTCTACGAGCGTCCTATTCAGAAGCCCGTGGACGGCTCGGTGCGCGTCGGCATCGGCAACGTGGAGCAGCAGGACACGATCGATTACACCGTCGACCCGGCCACGGGGATCGTCAGCTTCGCACACCCGCCAGACGACGGTGCGGAGGTCACTGCGGGCTTCGAGTTCGACGTGCCTGTCCGATTTGATACCGCCTCCATCCAAACCTCCGTAGCCTCGTTCCGGGCAGGGGATGCGCCGAGCGTGCCCGTGGTGGAGATCCGGGTATGAGTGCCGAGGCGCTCAAGGCGCATCTCGCCACCGGTGCGACGAGCGTCGCCCGGGCCTGGCTGCTCGAGCGTCGCGACGGGCTGCGCTTCGGTTTTACGGATCACGATCTGCCGCTCAGCTTCGCAGGCGTCACCTTCGACGCCAATGGTGGCCTCACGGCGGCCGCGCTGACGCAGACCTCGGGTCTCTCCATTGACAATACCGAGGCACTCGGGGCCCTGAGCGACACTCGCATCACCGAGGCCGATGTCAATGCCGGGCTCTATGACGGTGCGTGGGTGACGGCTTGGCTCGTGAATTGGGCTGAGCCAACAGCACGAAAGGTCCTGTTTCGCGGGCAGGTGGGGGAAGTCCGACGGGGCGACGGCGCCTTCACCGCCGAACTGCGTGGCCTCACGGAACTGCTCAACGAGCCGCAGGGTCGCACCTATCTGCGGACCTGCCCCGATCTCGGCCTCTACGATTTCGATTTCTCGCAGCCGGGCTATGCCACCGAGGTGCCGATCGAGGAGATCGAAGACAGGCGCATCCTCCGCTTTGCAGCGCTTCCGGGCTTTGATCCGGATTGGTTCGAGCGGGGGCGGCTCGAGGTCATGAGTGGCGCAGGCCAAGGGCTCAGCGCCGCGATCAAGTGGGACAGGATCACGCCCTCGGGGCGTGAGATCGAGCTCTGGATGTCCGTGCGCGCCGATCTGAAACCGGGCGACACCGTCCGGCTCGAGGCAGGCTCGGACGGGACGCTCGAGACCGCGAAACTTAAATTCGACAACGTCGTCAATTTCCGCGGCTTTCCCTTCATCCCCGGCGATGACTGGCTCTCCGCCGTGCCTCGGCAGGGCGGACGCAACAGCGGCGGCGCGCTCGTCTGATGACATGCGACGTGGTCCGTGCGGCACGCCAGTGGCTGGGCACGCCTTATCATCACCAGGCGAGCGAGAAGGGAGTGGGCGCGGATTGCCTCGGCCTCGTGCGCGGTGTCTGGCGCGAGCTCTATGGCGCGGAAACCGTACCCATCCCGGTCTATAGCGCGGATTGGTCGGAAACGGCGCAGGAAGAGCGCTTGTGGGAGGCGGCTCGCGAGCTTTTCCGGGAGGTCTCGCGGCCTCCTGTGCCCGGCGATCTCGTCCTCTTTCGGATGCGCCGCGGGACCGTGGCCAAGCATCTCGGCATCATCTCCGGCATGCAGCCCGATCCCTGCTTCATCCATACCTACCAAGGGCACGGAGTCGTCGAGACGCCTCTCAGTGCTCCCTGGTCCCGGCGGGCAGTCGCCCTCTTTGAATTTCCCCAACGCGAGGCCTGATCGATGGCGACACTCCTTCTTTCTGCTGCGGGCGCGGCGCTTGGCGGTGCCGTGGGGGGCTCCGTCCTCGGGGTGTCCTCCGTGGCCATCGGGCGGCTTGTGGGCGCCACGATCGGCCGCTCCATCGATCAGCGGCTGCTCGGGCAAGGCGCGCAGGCCGTGGAGACCGGGAAGGTCGACCGGTTTCGGCTGACCGGTGCCTCCGAAGGCTCTGCCATGACGCAGCTTTACGGGCGGCTGCGCGTCGGCGGACAGGTGATCTGGGCCACGCAATTCCTCGAAACCCGGCGAACCACAGGCGGGGGGCGCGGGCGCAAGGGCGCACCGCCACAGCCGAAGACGACGACCTACAGCTACTCCGTGTCCCTTGCCATCGCGCTCTGCGAAGGAGAGATCTCGCGCGTGGGGCGCGTCTGGGCGGATGGCGAGGAAGTCGCCCCCGAAAGTCTGAACATGCGCGTCTATCGAGGCTCGTTCACGCAGTTGCCGGACCCGAAGATTGCGGCCGTGCAAGGCGCCGAGAACACTCCGGCCTTTCGAGGGACGGCCTACGTCGTGATGGAGGACCTTGACCTCACGCCATTCGGCAACCGGGTGCCGCAGTTCAGCTTCGAGGTGATACGGCCTGCGCAGGGCGGGACGCGCGCGGCGCCAAAGGACATGGGCGATGCCGTGCAAGCCGTGGCGATGATGCCGGGCTCGGGCGAGTACGTGCTCGCCACGACGCCGGTGGTTTACGACGCGGGCTACGGCAAGACCTCGCTGGCCAACGTGAATACGGCCTCGTCGCTTACGGACTTCTCGGTGTCCTTGCAAACCCTGCAGGAAGAACTGCCGAATTGCGGATCGACATCGCTTATCGTGTCATGGTTCGGCGACGATCTCCGCTGCGGGGCATGCAGGCTCATCCCACGCGTGGAGCGGAAGGGGGCCGATCCCTCGGACATGCCCTGGCGCGTGGCAGGGATCAGCCGATCCGAGGCAGAGGTCGTGCCCCTCGATGATGCGGGCCGCCCGGTCTATGGCGGAACACCCACGGACCAATCCGTGGTGGAGGCGATCGAAGCCACGAGGGACGCGGGGCTCGAGGTGATGTTCTACCCGTTTATCCTGATGACCCAGCAAACGGGCAACAGCCTGACCGATCCCTATGGGGGCGGCGAGGGCCAACCGGCCCTGCCTTGGCGCGGGCGGATCACGACCTCGCTCGCGCCCGGTTCTCCGGGTAGCCCCGACGGGACCGCCGCTGCGGAGGCCGAAGTGGCGGCCTTCTTGGGCATCGCGCAGGCCTCGGATTTCACGGTGAACGGCAAGAGCGTCAGCTACACCGGCCCCGCGGATACCGGCTATCGCCGCTTCATTTTGCACTACGCCCATCTCTGCGCCGCGGCTGGAGGCGTCGACGCGTTTTGCATCGGGTCGGAGATGCGAGGCCTCACCACCATCCGCGGCGAAGGGGGAAGCTTTCCCGCCGTGACCGCTCTCATGGCGCTGGCCGCGGAATGTCGGGCGATCCTCGGGCCGGACTGCAAGATCAGCTACGCCGCCGACTGGTCGGAATACTTCGGGTACCAGCCCCAGGACGGGTCCGGCGATGTCTACTTTCATCTCGATCCGCTCTGGATGCATGACGACATCGATTTCATCGGGATCGACAACTACATGCCGCTCTCCGACTGGAGGGACGGCTCGGACCACCTCGATGCAGAGGCCGGCGCGATCTATGACCTCGACTACCTGATGGGCAACATCGAGGGCGGAGAAGGGTACGACTTCTTCTATGCCTCGCCGCAGGCCCGAGAGTCCCAGATCCGGACACCCATCACGGACGGCGCTCACCATGAGCCGTGGGTCTATCGCTACAAGGACATTCGCAACTGGTGGGGCAATTATCACCATGAGCGTGTCGGCGGGACCCGGGCGACCTTTCCGACGGATTGGCGCCCCGCCGAGAAACCCATCCGCTTCACGGAGCTCGGCTGTGCGGCGATCGACAAGGGCACGAACGAGCCCAACAAGTTCCTCGATCCCAAATCCTCGGAATCAAGTCTGCCGCATTTCTCCAACGGGCTGCGCGATCCGCTGGTCCAGCTTCAGTATCTGCGCGCCATGGCGACCTACTGGGAGAACAGCGCGAACAATCCGGTGTCGAGCACCTATGAGGGACCGATGATCGACACCGCGCGGGCCCATGTCTGGAGCTGGGATGCCCGGCCCTATCCTTATTTTCCGGGCCGCCGCGATGTCTGGGCGGACGGGGAGAACCATGGGCGGGGCCATTGGATCAGCGGCCGGTCTTCCGGTCGGACGCTTGCGGATGTTGTCGCCGAGATCTGCATGCGCTCCGGGGTCACGGAATTCGACGTGAGCCGACTCTTCGGCTTTGTCCGCGGTTATGTCGTCACCGATGTGAGCGACGCGCGGGCTGCGTTGCAGCCCCTTATGCTGGCCTACGGCTTCGACGCCGTGGAGCGGGACGGCACCCTGCATTTCTTCAATCGCAACGGTGAGGTCACGGAGGCCTTACAGGAAGGCGCGCTCGTCTATCGTGGTGGGGAAGAGCCGGTCCTGCGACGGGATCGGGCTGCCGATGCCGAGATCGCCGGGCGCGTTCAAGTGACCTTCGTGGACGTGGACGGAGACTTCGAAACCGCGGCAGCCGAAGCCGTGTTCCCCGAAGAGGACTTGCACACGACAACGAGCTCCGAGCTTCCGCTGGCTCTGACGCGGGCAGAAGCGCGCGCCATTGCGGAGCGGTGGCTATCGGAGACGAAACTGGCGCGCGACGGTGCCGAATTCGCGCTGCCACCCTCACTGGCGCATCTGGGGGCGGGTGATGTGGTGGCCTTGCCGGAGGCCGGCGGCGAAGCGCGGTTTCGCATTGACCGTGTCGAGGACACCGAAGCGCGCCTGGTGGAGGCTGTCCGGGTGGAGCCCGGGGTTTATGATCGGCCTGCCGATCTCGAGGCCGAGGTGGTCGTGTCGGACTTCGTGCCGCCGCTGCCCGTCTTCGCGGCATATCTCGACCTGCCGCTCATCACCGGAGATGAGCCGCCCCATGCGCCGCGCATTGCCGCGACGGCCTCCGACTGGCCGGGTGTCGCTGCCCTATTTGCATCGCCCTCGGGCGAGGATTTCGAGCTCTTGGATGTTATCGATGTGCCTGCAACCCTCGGTGAGGTGCTGGAAGACATTCCCGCTGGGCCCCTTGCCGTCAAAGACCGGGCCACGACGATCCGCGTGCGCCTGACACAAGGGATGTTGAGCAGCATCACCGAGGCTGCGCTTCTGGCCGGCGGCAATCTCGCGGCGCTGGGAGACGGCACGGCGGATGCTTGGGAGATCATCCAGTTCCAGGAGGCGCGGCTCGTGGCCGAGAGCACGTATGATCTGACGATCCTGTTGCGTGGGCAGCTCGGTTCGGATGCCCTCATGCCCCCGACGTGGCCGGCGGGGACGGTCTTCGTCCTGCTTGACGGAGCCGTGCGCCCTCTCGATCTGCCGAGCACCAGCAGGAACGTCTCCCAGACCTATCGCATCGGGCCATCAGGGCGGCCTTTCGATGATCCGAGCTATCGCGAGACGACGCTCGCCTTCCGCGGCAACGGCCTCCGGCCCTACGCCCCCGTGCACCTGAGTGCCAAGCGAAAGAGCGATGGGTCGCTTGAGGCCCAGTGGATTCGCCGAACCCGCGTGGACGGCGACATCTGGGATGGCGGCGATGTCCCGTTGGGTGAGGCCCATGAAAGCTACCGCGTCAGGCTGCTCCAAGGCGGCGTCTTGGTGGTCGAAGTAATCACCAGCGCGCCGGCATGGTTGCTTCCTGCAGGGGAAGTCCCTCTGGGTAGCCTCGAGGTGGAAGTGTCTCAGATTTCGGAGAAATACGGGCCAGGGCCTAGCATTGTGTGCCCCGTGACGTGATCTTCTCCGTTTAAGTTTGCGTGCTTGTGCTTATTTTGTGTAGGCACGGCGCAACTGGAGGAGATCGCCATGGCTGTCACGGACCAAAAGCTCAGCACACTCGACCCCGTCTGGGCGCGGGTGTGTGCGGACGGGCATGACGCGATCGCGGAGGAGCCCATCCTCGGCGGGTTGGTGCATTCCTCGATTCTGCACCACGCGACGCTGGAGCACGCTCTGGCGTACCGGATCTCTCTCAAGCTCTCCTCGGCCGAGATGTCGGAGCAGATCCTGCGCGAGATCGTGGATGAGGCCTTCGCGGCGTCACCGGACATCGGGATGTCCGCTCGCGCGGATCTCGTCGCGGTCTTCGAACGCGACCCCGCCTGCCACCGGATGATCCAGCCCGTCCTCTACTTCAAAGGATACCAGGCCGTGCAAGCCTATCGGATCGCGCATTGGCTCTGGAATTCAGGCCGCAAGGATCTTGCCTACTTCGTGCAGGCGCGGGCTTCCGAGGTCTTCGGCGTGGATATCCACCCGGGCGCGCGGATCGGGAAGGGGATCATGATCGATCACGCCCATTCCATCGTGATCGGCGAGACCGCGGTGGTCGGGGACAATGTCTCCATGCTGCATTCGGTGACGCTCGGCGGCACCGGTAAGGAAGATGACGACCGCCATCCCAAAATCCGTGACGGTGTCCTGATCGGGGCAGGGGCGAAGGTGCTTGGCAATATCGAGATCGGTCACTGCAGCCGGATCGCCGCGGGCTCCGTGGTCCTCGACCCCGTGCCGCCCTGCAAGACCGTCGCGGGTGTACCCGCACGCATCGTGGGCGAGGCGGGCTGCGATCAGCCCTCCCAGCTCATGGATCATCTTCTCAGCGTTTCTGCGGGGCCGGACGCCTGAACGTCCGGCCGTGGAGTCTCAACCTTTAGGCCAGCATCGTCAGCGGGTTTTCGAGGTTGTCCACGATGTGCTGCAGGAGCTCCGCGCCAAGCGCGCCGTCGATCACGCGGTGATCCACAGATAGCGTCACGGACATGACCGTGGCCACGCCAAGCTCTCCGTCATCGCCCACCACGGGCTGCTTCTTGCCAGCGCCCACCGCGAGGATGGCGCCATGGGGCGGATTGATGACGGCGTCGAAGTTGTCGATGCCGAACATGCCGAGATTAGAGATGGCAAAAGAACCGCCGACATATTCGTGCGGCTTCAGCTTTCCGTCCCGCGCACGGCTGGCGAGATCTTTCATCTGCGCGGAGAGCGCGGAGAGCGACCGCTGGTCGGCATCCTGCAGGACCGGCGTGAAGAGACCACCGTCGACAGCCACGGCCACCGCCACATCCGACGGCTTCAGCTTGATTATGCGATCTCCGGCCCAGACGGCATTGGCATCGGGCACCGCCTGAAGCGCGAGTGCGCAGGCCTTGATGATGAAATCGTTGACCGAGAGCTTCACCCCGCGCGTCTCCAGCTGCTTGTTGAGCTGGCTGCGGAACTTCAGAAGCGCGTCGAGCTTGATATCGCGCCGCAAGTAGAAATGCGGGATCGTCTGCTTCGCCTCGGTGAGGCGGCTCGCGACGGTCTTGCGCATCCCGTTGAGCGCGACTTCTTCGGTCTCGCGCCCCTCCAGCATCTTGCGGACCTGATCGACACCCGGACCTGTCGGCATCGCGCCAGCGGGTGCGGCGGCCTTCGGGGCTTCTTTCGAGGCTTCGGCAGCGGGGGCTGGTGCGGGCGCCTTTTCCGCATTCTCCACATCGGCCTTGATGATCCGACCATGCGGCCCGGAGCCCTTGATAGAGCTGAGATCAAGGCCCTTGTCCTTGGCAATGCGCCGCGCGAGAGGCGAGGCGAAGACGCGGTCACCGCCAGACGCGACAGGCGAGGGCGCAGGCGCCGCCGCGACCGGCGTCGTGCTTCCGCCATCAGTGGCGGGCTCGCTCACGGCCTGAACCTCCGCCGGCGTGGGCGCGTCGGCCGCCGGGCGCACCGGCGCGCTTTCACTGGCGCTGTCGGGCACGTCCTCGCCGTCTTCGACAAGGATCGCGATGGGCGCGTTGACTTTCACGCCCTCGGTGCCCTCGACGATGAGGATCTTTCCCATCACACCTTCGTCGACGGCCTCGAACTCCATCGTGGCCTTGTCGGTTTCGATTTCCGCGAGCAGGTCGCCGGAGGAGATGGTGTCCCCCTCCTTCACAAGCCACTTCGCGAGCGTGCCTTCCTCCATCGTGGGCGAGAGGGCGGGCATCAGGATTTCAGTCGCCATGTTCTTTTCTCCCTCTACTGAACGTGGCCGCGCTTGAGCGGCTGCGTGGGGGCATTGGCTTCGGCGTTAAAGATATTGGCGATCTGGTGGAACGCCTCTTCTTCACTGCCGTCAAAGGAGGTCTGGGCGAGGGCGCGCGCCATGTGGCGCCCGATATCTGCATGCATCACGCCCGCTTCGCCCGGATTGACCAGTTGCTCAGGATCGAGGTGAACACTCACCGTCTCCTGCGCATTCTCTACGCGAAGGGCGATCAGCATCGGATTCTGGATGCTGACCCCTTCCTCTTTCTTCTGCCAGAACATGCGCAGACCCTCAGCGGTAGGTGACCTGGCGCACGGCCTCGAGCACCTCTGCGGTGCTGGTGAGGGCATGCTTTTCCAGGTTGGCCGCGTAGGGCATGGGCACATCCTTGCCCGTGCAATTAATGACCGGCGCGTCGAGGTAATCGAAGGCGTGGGTCATGATGTAGGCGCTGAGGTGATTGCCCATGGAGGCCACGGGGAAGCCTTCTTCCACGGTCACCACGCGGTTCGTCTTCTGCACGGAAGCGATGATGGCGCCGTAATCGATGGGGCGCAGTGTCCGCAGGTCGAGCACCTCGGCGCTCACACCTTCTTCTGCAAGCTTATCAGCAGCTTCGAGCGCGTACTTCATCCCGATGCCGAAACTGATGATCGTGACATCGTCTCCCTCGCGCCAAATGCGCGCTTTCCCGAATGGGATGGTGAAGTCGTCGAGCACCGGCACCTCAAAGGACTGACCGTAAAGGATCTCGTTTTCGAGGAAGATGACCGGGTTCGGGTCCCGGATCGCCGTCTTCAGAAGGCCCTTGGCGTCCATGGCCGAGTAGGGCTGCACCACCTTGAGGCCGGGGACGGACGAATACCATGCCGCGTAGTCCTGGCTGTGCTGCGCTGCCACGCGGGCTGCCGCGCCATTGGGCCCGCGGAAGACCATCGGTGCACCCATTTGGCCGCCCGACATGTAAAGCGTCTTGGCGGCGGAGTTGATGATCTGGTCGATCGCCTGCATCGCGAAGTTGAACGTCATGAACTCCACGATCGGGCGCAGGCCGCCAAAGGCTGCCCCGACAGCGATGCCGGCGAAACCGTGCTCCGTGATCGGCGTGTCGATCACACGCTTGGCGCCGAACTCGTCCAGCATCCCTTGCGAGACCTTGTAGGCGCCCTGGTACTCGGCCACCTCCTCGCCCATGAGATAGACGGCGTCGTCCCGGCGCATCTCCTCGGACATTGCATCGCGCAGTGCTTCTCGCACGGTCTGCGTCTTGAACTCGGTGCCCGCGGGCACGTCGGGCTCCACGGCTTTTGACTCCACCGGCATGGCAGGTGCCGAGGGCGCCACCTTGCCCTCAGCGCCATTCAGCATGGCGGGGGCAGGGGCCGTCTCCTCCTTGGGGGCCTCGACCTCGGCGGCGGAGGCATCCTCACCGTCTTCCAGAAGGACCGCGATGGGCGCGTTCACTTTCACGCCCTCGGTGCCCTCGGAGACGATGATCTTTCCCATCACACCTTCATCGACGGCCTCGAACTCCATCGTGGCCTTGTCGGTTTCGATTTCGGCGAGGATCATGCCGGATTCAATCGTATCGCCTTCCTTCACCAGCCACTTGGCCAGCGTGCCTTCTTCCATGGTCGGAGAGAGGGCGGGCATCAGGATCTCGGTAGCCATTACGCCATCTCCTGCGGCGCTTCTTCTGCGTAGATATCGGTCCAGAGCTCTTCGAGCGCGGGCTCGGGGCTTTCCTTGGAGAACTCGGCGGCCTCGTTCACGACGGCCTTGATGTCCTTGTCGATGGCCTTGAGCTCGTCCTCGGTGGCGTGCTTGCCCGTCAGGAGCATCTGGCGCACGCTTTCGATCGGATCGCGCTCGTCGCGCATCTTCTGGACCTCGTCGCGCGTCCGGTATTTCGCCGGGTCGGACATGGAGTGTCCGCGGTAGCGATAGGTCATGACTTCGAGGATGTAGGGGCCCTTGCCCGCCCGGCAGTGCGCGATGGCCTTCTCGCCGGCTTCCTTCACCTTGAGCACGTCCATCCCGTCCACTTGCTCGCCGGGGATGCCGTAGGCGGCGCCCCGCTCCCAAAGCGACGGCGACTTCGTGGAGCGCTTCACGCTGGTGCCCATGGCGTACTGGTTGTTCTCGATGACGAAGATGACCGGCAGGTCCCAGAGTTCTGCCATGTTGTAGGTCTCGTAGACCTGGCCCTGGTTCGCGGCGCCGTCGCCGAAATAGGCGAAGGTGACGCGGTCGTTGCCCTTGTACTTGTCGGAGAAGGCGAGCCCTGCGCCGATGGGCACCTGTGCTGCGACGATGCCGTGACCGCCGTAGAAGTGCTTCTCTTTCGAGAACATGTGCATAGAGCCGCCCTTGCCCTTGGAGTAGCCGCCCTCGCGGCCCGTGAGCTCGGCCATGACGCCTTTCGGGTCCATGCCGCAGGCGAGCATGTGCCCGTGGTCGCGGTAGGAGGTGACGCGCTTGTCGCCTTCATCGGCAGCGGCCTCGAGACCAACCACCACGGCTTCCTGCCCGATATAGAGGTGACAGAAGCCCCCGATGAGGCCCATGCCGTAGAGCTGACCGGCCTTCTCCTCGAAGCGGCGGATCAAGAGCATCTCGCGGTAGTGGTTGAGCAATTCGTCTTTCGAGACGTTGGCGCCCTTCTTGGCTGCGGCGGTCTTGCGCGTGGCCATCGGCTCCTCCCAGATGGTTTAACGTTAAACTATCCCGTACCCGATTCACGACGCGACGTTAACCCACGACATGTGGCACGCGGCAATGCGCCCGTTGCATGGCTCTCATGGCGAATTCTGGCGGGATTGGCGGCGAATGCCCTACTCGACGACGATTTCGTCGGCGCGGATGAGGCCCAGCACGTCACGGGCCTGTTCATCGAGAAGATCGAGATCAAGATAAGTATCCGACAGTCGCAGGGTCTTATTCTCGAGAACGGCGATCTCGGCGGAGAGTTCCGACAGTTCCTCTCCCAGGATGCGCGCCTCGGCCTCCACCTCCGCGCGTTTGAAGAGGCCGAAATCCCCCTGGACCGCTGCAAAAGTGAAATACGCGCCGAGCGCGAGGCACGTCGTCAGGTAGGCGAGCGCGCCCAGGGCGGGCGTGGTGCGAGAAGGGGTCATGTCTGCCTCTTTGGCCTCTCCCGGGCCGTTTCGCACACAATGCCACAGGTGATTCGCCCTGTGAATCCCCTTTCTCACAAGTCTTTGCGGTATCTGTCAGGCGATGGACGCGCGGTAGATGGAGTCGATCGTGTCAGCGATCGTCGCATTAAAGGCCTCGTCGCTCTGCTGGGCGCTCAGCCCCTCGGTCAGCGCCCGTGAGAAGCTCGCGATCATGCCCTTGTTCTTCGAAAGCCGCGCATTGGCCTCGTCGCGCGAGTAGCCGCCCGAGAGGGCGACGACGCTCATGACCTTCTCGTGGGCGATGAGCGGCGCGTAGAAGCCGGGTGTCTCCGGCAGCGTGAGCTTCAGCATGATCTCGGACGGCTCGTGATCGAGCCGCGCGAGGAGCGCGGTGCGCAGCATGTCCTCCGCCTCCGCCTTGTCGGGGATCGAGATCGTGATCTCCGGCTCGAGGATCGGGACAAGGCCGTGGGCCGCGATCTGCGCGCCGAATGCGAATTGCTGTTCCACGATGGCCGCGATGCCGGCCGCGTTGGCCGCGTTGATGACGGAGCGCATCTTCGTCCCGAACACGCCTTTCTCGACCGCGCGCGCGCAGAGATCGTCGAGGTCCGGGATCGGCTTCATGAGCTGGACGCCATCGGCCTCCGCCTCGAGCCCCTTATCCACCTTCAGAAACGGCACGACGCCCTGGTCTTCCCAGAGGTAGGCCGCGCTGTCCTTGCCGTTCATCTGCCGGTCCATGGTGTTCTCGAAGAGGATCGCGCCGACGACCTTCTCGCCGGTGAACGCGGGCGCGTCGACGATCCGGGTGCGCATCTCGTGGATGAGGCCGAACATCTCCTCGTCGCCGTTGAACGCATCCTCCTCGATCCCGTAGGCCTTCAGCGCCTTCGGCGTGGAGCCCCCTGACTGGTCAAGTGCTGCGATGAAGCCTTGTCCGGCGCGGATTTTGGCGGCTTGGGTCTCGTTCGGCATGGGGATCTCCTTGGGTTCGAGGCGAAGTAGAGCCCCGGGCGCTGAGATTCAATGAGGTTTGGGGCCAGGCGGGGCTCAGCCGAGGGCGGCCACGCCCGGCAGTGTCTTGCCCTCCATCCATTCGAGGAACGCGCCGCCCGCGGTGGAGACATAGCTGAAACGCCCTGCCGCACCGGCCTTGTTCAGCGCGCTGACGGTATCCCCGCCGCCCGCCACGGACGTGAGCTTGCCCATCGCCGTGAGCGTCGCCGCCGCCTCCGCCGCCGCGTTGGTGGCCGCATCGAAAGGCGCGATCTCGAAGGCACCGAGCGGGCCGTTCCAGATCAGCGTCTTCGCGCCTGCGAAAACCTCCCCCAGTCTCGCGACCGTTTCGGGCCCGGCATCGAGGATCATCGCGTCCTCGGGACAGTGATCGACGGGCAGGGTCTCGCTGGCAGCACCCGCCTCGAACGCGCGGGCGACGACGATGTCGACGGGCAGGTGGATTTTGCATCCCGCGGCCCCGGCCTTCGCCATGATCTCCCGCGCCGTCGGGGCCATGTCGTGCTCGGCGAGGCTCTTGCCGATGCCCAAGCCCTGGGCCGCGAGGAAGGTATTGGCCATCCCACCCCCGATGACGAGGTGGTCTACCTTCTCCACGAGGTTGCCTAGAAGATCGAGCTTCGTGGAGACCTTCGCGCCGCCCACCACGGCCACGACCGGGCGCTCCGGGTTGCCGAGGGCCGCTTCCAGCGCTTTGAGTTCGGCCTCCATGAGCCGGCCCGCGCAAGAGGGCAGGTGATGCGCCACCCCCTCTGTCGAGGCATGGGCACGGTGCGCCGCCGAGAAGGCATCGTTGCAATAGACATCACCCAGCGAGGCGAGGAATTGCGCCATGCGCGGGTCGTTGGCCTCCTCCATGTCGGTGAAACGGGTGTTTTCCACGAGGATCACGCGGCCCGCGTTCTCTTCGAGAAAGTCCCGGCTCGGCCGCTCCACGAATAGGACCTCCGCCCCGATGGCCGCGCCGAGCGCGGGCACGAGCTGGCGCAGGGAAAATGCCGGATCGGGCTTGCCCTTGGGCCGCCCGAAATGCGCCAGGAGCACGGGCGTGCCGCCTTGAGACAGGATGTGCTGCACAGTCGGCACGATGCGCTCGATCCGTGTTGCATCAGTCACCTTGCCGTCCTGCATGGGGACGTTGATGTCCACCCGTGTCAGGACGATCTTCCCCGTGATCTCCATCTCGTCGAGCGTCTTCCAGGCCATGGTGCATCCTCCCTTTTGCGATTGTTACCAGACCATCCCGGCGAAAACATCAAGGCCCCTTTCCCTCCCCCGGCCCACGCCCTAGGGTCCGCGCCGACAGATAAAGGAGAGCCAAATGGCCGAGATCAAAGACCCCGAGAACACGATCCTCATGGAGCTGAAGGGCGGCACCGTCACGATCGAGCTCCTGCCCGATGTGGCGCCCGAGCACGTCGCGCGGATGAAGGAGCTCGCGCGCGAAGGCGCCTATGACAACGTGGCGTTCCACCGGGTGATCGACGGGTTCATGGCGCAGACGGGCGACGTGGCCAACGGCAACATGGAGAAGGATTTCAACATCCGCATGGCCGGCACGGGCGGCTCCGAGAAGCCGGATCTGCCCGCCGAGTTCTCCAAGGTGCCCCATGCGCGCGGCTCGCTCGGCGCAGCACGGAGCCAGAACCCGAACAGTGCGAATTCGCAGTTCTTCATCAATTTCAAGGACAACGATTTCCTCAACGGCCAGTACACGGTCTACGGGCAGGTGATCGAGGGCATGGAGCACGTGGACGCGATCACGCGCGGCGAGCCGCCCATGAACCCGGACCGGATGATCTCGGTCAAGGTGGCCGCCGATGCGTAGGCTTGCGCTCGCATTGAGCCTCCTCGCCGGGCCCGCCGCGGCCACGGGGATCGAGATCGACGTCGACGGCGCCCATGTGCAGGGCACCATCGCCATCGACCTCTTCGAAGAGGTCGCGCCCAACCACGTGGCCCAGATCACCGCGCTCGCCGAGCAGGGGTTCTACGACGACGTGTATTTTCACCGTGTGATCGACGGCTTCATGGCGCAGACCGGAGACGGCGAATTCGGCACCGTGGGCGGCAACCTGCGGCGCGCGGGCACGGGCGGCTCTGATCTCGGCAACATCGACGCCGAGTTCTCCGATCTGCCCTTCGTGCGCGGCACCGTGGGCATGGCGCGCAGTCAGAGCCCCGACAGCGCCAATAGCCAGTTCTTCATCATGTTCGCCGAGGGAGACTTCCTCAACGGGCAGTACACGGTGGTGGGCGAAGTGACGGCGGGCCTCGACGTGCTCGACGGGATCAAGCGCGGTGACGGCTCCACGCTCCAGGTCACGGGCGAGCCGGATCACATGTCCGCAGTGCGTGTCACCGACTAACCTCTGCGCAATTGGCGTCTCCAAACGCCTTCGAAGATTATGAAAAGGCGTGCGCGCCCGGCGGCGGCCGGGGCGCACCACGGGTGTCACAAGCGCGTGTGCGGGCTAGGCGGAGCCGCGACATTCTGTCAGGTCTCTCCCGGTACTAGAGGAGACCCCCGATGCCCCGCATGCTTCGCACACTCGCGCTCGCGTTCCTCCCGATCCTGCCTCAACCACTCCTTGCGCAGGCCCCTGCCGAGGCCGCCCCGCAGTTCTGGTCGGTGGAGTGGGGCGACACCGATTTTTCCACCAACACGCTCGAAAGCTGGACGGAAGTGATGTCCGGCGGGCCGCCGAAAGACGGCATTCCTTCCATCGAGAACCCCAACTTTCAGTCCGTCGCGGACGAGACCGAGATCGGCAACCGGGAGCCCGTCATCACCGTGGAGATCGAAGGCGCGGTTCCCCGGGCCTATCCGATCCGCTACCTCACCTGGCATGAGATCGTGAATGACGAGGTGGCCGGCATCCCCATCGCCGTCACCTTCTGCCCGCTCTGCAATTCCGGCATCACCTTCGACCGTCGCGTGGCGGGCCGCGTGCTTGAATTCGGTGTCTCGGGAAAGCTCCGCAACTCCGACATGATCATGTATGACCGCCAGACCCAGAGCTGGTGGCAGCAGGCCGTGGGCGAAGGCATCGTGGGGGAGCTGACGGGGGTGGAGCTCGAAACGCTGCCGACCTGGATGGAGAGCTGGGCCGAATTCCGGGAGCGCAACCCCGAGGGAGCCGTCATGATGCGGCCCACGGGCTTCAACCGGCCCTACGGCCAGAACCCCTACGTGAACTACGACAGCTCCAGCAGGCCCTTCCTCTACAATGGCGAGAACCCGCCCCATGGCATCAACCCCCTCGTGCGGGTCGTGCGCGTGGGAGACCGGGCCTGGCCGCTCACGCGGCTCTCCGAGGAGGGCGAGATCGTGGAGGCGGGTATCCGCATGACCTGGCGCGCAGGCCAGGCCTCTGCGCTCGACGCCCGTTCCATCGCCGAGAGCCGGGACGTGGGCACGGTGCGCGTCTTCGATGCCGAGACCGGCGAGAACCTCGCCCATGACGTGATGTTCGCCTTTGCCTACCATGCCTTCTGGCCCGATGGGACGTGGATGCTCGGCTCCTAGTCTCGCTTGCATTCTCGGGGCGCTCCTTTAGCTCTGCGGCAATCGACGCGAAGGAGCCCCCATGGAAATCAGAGCCAACTATCCCAGCCTCGTGGGCCAGACTGTGCTGCTCACGGGCGGCGCGTCGGGCATCGGCGCAGACATCGTGCGCGGGTTCACCCAGCAGGACGCACGTGTCGGTTTCGTCGATTTCGACGCCGACGGGGCCGCCGCACGGGCCGAGGAAACTGGCGCCGCCTACGAGGTGGCCGATCTTCGCGACATCGCCGCCCTCAAGCGCGCCTTCGCCAATCTCATCGCGCGTCTCGGGCCCCCGAAGGTGCTCGTCAACAACGCCGCGCGGGACGATCGCCACGGCTGGGAGACGGTGACGGAGGAATATTACGACGAGCGCATCGCTGCGAACCTGCGCCACATGTTCTTCGCCACGCAGGCCTGCGCGCCCGCGATGATCGAGGCCGGGCGGGGCGGCTCCATCGTCAACATGGGCTCCAACAGCTGGTGGGAGAGCTCTGGCGGCATGCCCGTCTACACGACCTCGAAGGCCGCCGTGCACGGTATGACGCGAAGCTTTGCCCGCGATCTGGGGCCACACCGCATCCGGGTGAACACCGTGGTGCCGGGCTGGATCATGACGGACCGGCAAAAGGAGCTCTGGGTCACCGAGGACGCGCTGAAGGCGCATCTCGCCAACCAGTGCACGCCCGACCCGATCCAGCCTTCCGAGGTGGCCGAGATGGTGATGTTCCTCGCCTCGGACGCCGCAAGTGCCTGCACGGCGTCGAACTTCTTCGTCGAGGCTGGCAGCGTCTGACGCAACGGCGCGCTGGCTTGGGGCAGGGGCCCCGGCTAATTGACGCGCAGGTCAATTTCGGGAGGACACCATGGCAGACGCGAAAGCCACATTCGATTTCACCGGCAAGAACGTCTTCGTCGTCGGCGGCACGTCGGGCATCAACCTCGGCATCGCCGAGGCCTATGCCGCAGCAGGCGCACGCGTGGCCGTCGCCTCCCGCAAGCAGGACAAGGTCGACGCCGCCGTGGCCAAGCTCGGCGATGGCGCGCTGGGCTATGCCTATGACGTGCGCAACTACGATGACGTCGCCGCGGGCTTTGCTGCCTTCGAAGAGGCGGCGGGCAAGATCGACGTGCTCGTCTCCGGCGCCGCCGGCAACTTCCCGGCCCCCGCCGTGGGCCTTTCTCCGAACGGCTTCAAATCCGTGGTCGACATAGACCTCATCGGTACCTTCCACGTGATGCGCGCGGCCCATCAGCACCTCGCGCGGCCGTCTGCGATCATCAACATCTCCGCGCCGCAGGCGGTGCAGGCGATGCCGTTCCAGATCCATGTCTGCGCGGCCAAGGCCGGGGTCGACATGATTACCAAATGCCTCGCCATCGAATGGGGCGCGGAGGGAATCCGCGTGAACTCCGTGATCCCCGGTCCCATCGAAGGAACCGAGGGCATGGAGCGCCTCGCGCCGGGAGAAAAGATGAAGGCGGCGGTGAAGAAATCGGTGCCAATGAACCGCATGGGCACGCCAGATGACGTGGCAGAGGTCTGCCTTTTTCTCGGGTCTGAGGCCGGTCGCTACGTCTCAGGCTCCATCATCGGGGCCGATGGCGGCTGGTCCATCGCCCGGGCGCGCATCGACCAACTCATGGGAATGTAACGAAAAACTTCTGCCCTAGGCTGAATTCCGCCTGAAATCACAACCTCAGGTATTCCTGACTTCCACGTCAAGCGCCGCGCAGGCATGCTACCTGCGCGGCGTTTATTTTTGCCGCGATCACATTTTCAGACGAACTCATTTTGGAGAAAAGTCATGCCCAAGGACCGGATTGAATCCGCCTATCGCGTGCGTGTGGAAGCCGCCAATGCGGCCAAGAACAGGCACCATCCCCCCCACAAGGCCAACCGTGACGAGCAGCGCTATGCGTCCGTCCACTACGCCATGTCTTTCACCAAGGGTCTCGATCATGATGCCACCACCGGCCTCGTCGTCGATCCCACGCATTTCGACGCGTTCCGCACTTGCATCGATGAAGGCTGGGTGGAGCCCTTCACCTCTCGTGTGCCCGTGCCCACTGATCCCGAATGCGGCCGCCGGAAGTGGGAAGCGCCCACAGCCGGGGTCGCCTACGATTTGCAGGGCCCCGATGCGCAGGCGGTCACGATGCCGCCGGCGCCGGAGCTCTGTTCGGACGAGTTGGCCTTCGAGATGGCAGAAGTCTACGAGATCGCGCTCTTGCGCGATGTGCCGCTGACGAGCTTTGACGCGGGCGGCGGGGCCGGGGAGGCCGATATCGACGCCGCGCTCGGGCGCCTGAATGGCATGGATTATGTGGCCAACGCGTTTCCCGGCCGTGCGCGCGCCAATGATGGCGGGCAGCTCACTCGGCAGACGATTTTCCGCGGCTCGAGCCCGGGTTGCGATCTCGGGCCGTACCTGTCGCAGTTCATGATCATGGGCAACGATACCCTCGCCGGGTCGTCGGTGGCCGATGGCTTCGTGTCCTACGGCGCGCAGCGGATCGACCAGCGGGTGCCTGTGGCCATCCCCGGCCAGGATCACATGCAGCTCTGGCAGGATTGGCTCGACGTCCAGCAAGGGTTCGACGTGAACTCCGCCGGCAAGGGCAAGAACAACAAGCCCTGTTCCGCGGGGCAGAACTTCCAGGACGCGCCGCGCTTCATCTGCACACCGCGGGATCTCGCGACCTACGTGCACTACGACGCGCTCTACCAGGCCTACCTGAACGCGACGCTGATCCTGCTCGGGCACGGCGCGCCCTTCGATCCTGGCTTTGCCAAGCTTTCCGGCATGCGGGACATGTTCAATCCCATCACCAATGCCCGGGTGCCGCAGAATGCCGGGGGCTTTGCGCTCTATGGCGGGCCGCACATCCTGACGCTGGTGACGGAGGTGGCGACGCGGGCGCTCAAGGCCGTGCGATACCAGAAGTTCAACAATCACCTGCGCTTGCGCCCCGAAGCTCTCGCGGGTCGCGTGCATCGCGCGTCCGAGATCGACGCGGCGTTCCCGGCCACCTGCGGGGCCTTCGAGAAGCTCCACGAGCAGATGAAGGAGACGGTGCACGCGGTCAAAGACTTCAACAAGAAGACCTGTGGAGAGGCCACCGCGCTTCTGCCGATGGCCTTCGCGGAAGGCTCGCCCATGCATCCGACCTACGGCGCGGGCCATGCCACCGTCGCGGGGGCCTGCACGACCATCGTGAAGGCCTATTTCGACACCGGCGCGGTGCTCGGCACGAAGAAGACCGACGACGGGTGTAGCGCCGGGCGCATCGGCTTTTTCCACGACATCGAGGAGGCGATCCATTTTCAGACCGTGGACAAGGGAGAGGCGCTGGAGCGATGCGCGAGCCCGTGCCCGCTCACGCTGGAAGGGGAGCTCAACAAGCTCGCCGCCAATATCTCCATCGGACGTAACATGGCCGGGGTGCACTATTTCTCCGATTACTACGACAGCCTGCGCATGGGCGAGGCCATCGCCATCGGAATGCTTGAGGAACAAGCCCTGTGCTATCCGACCGATGACTTCGTGATGTCCATCCCGACTTTCGATGGAGACCTCGTCCGCATCGGGGCGAAGTAGGAAGCAATGGGCTCCTGACTGCGTCGCGCGGCCCGTTCACCCCGGGGGCAGCGGCGGAGGGTCAGGAGTGTGCCGGGGGGCACAGACCGTACGCCGCGCGACCACCACCCGTACGCAAGACGTATGGACACGGTGGGTCGCCGGTCCCGCCCCGAGACCCGTAACACAGGTCCGGGGCGGGCGGTTTTGCCAGGCCGCCGCCCAGAGCCGCTCCGCGTCGAGTGATGTCTTAGGCTGGCCCGGAAATGAAAAACGCCGCCCCGGCTGGGGCGGCGTTTACGTTGTCTCTGGCGAAGGCGCCTATTCGGCGACGACGGGCGCCTCCGGGTCCATCGTCGTCGGCACGCCTTGCCGCTCGCGGCGGGCATCGTTGTAGATCGCCTTCACCAGCGCGACCCCTTGCAGCACCATCACCACCGAGAAGGGCAGCGCCCCGATCACCATGGCCGTCTGGATCGCGCGCAGGCCGCCCGCCGGGTCGCTCTCCGTGGCGCCCGCGATAAGGAGGCCCGCTACGACCGCGCCGAGCGCGATACCCCAGAAGTAGATGTGGGGCCGTGCCTTCGGGCCTTCGTCGCCCGCCGCGTTGATCGTGTTGACGATCAGGACGGCGGAGTCCGCCGTGGTCACGAGGTAGGTGAGCAGGAGCACCACGATCACCATGGACATCAGGTAGCCCAGGATGCCCGGCAGCATGTAGACGACGGCGGCGAAGATCTTGTCGCCGTCCGGCGCGCTGTTGATGAGGCCGTTGGCCCCGCCGGTGAGCTCCAGGTCGATCGCCGTACCGCCGGCCCAGGTGAACCAGACAAAGCACATGAGCGAGGGCACGATGATCGCACCCAGCACGAATTCCCGGATCGTCCGACCCTTGGAGATGCGCGCCAAGAAGAGGCCCACGAAGGGCGCAAACGCGATCCACCAGGCCCAGTAGAAGACGGTCCAGCCGCCTTGCCAGCCCTCGAGCTGCGTGGCGACCGAGCCTTCCACCCCGTCACCCTGCCAGACGGTGAACATCATCGAGGGGAGCGCGACAAGATAGTCCCAGACCCCGAAGATGAGCGCCTGCAGGCCAAAGAACGTCGACCCGAAGAACAGGAAGAAGAGCAGGAGGAAGATCGAGAGCCCCATGTTGAGGTTCGAGAGCCACTTGATCCCCTTTCCAACGCCCGAGAGCGCCGAGAGCGTGGAAAGGCCCATGATCACGAAGATCGCCACGAGGACACCGGTCACATTGGCCGTGCCCGCCTCGTTGGTCAGGCCGCCGATGCCGATGCGCTGAAGCCCCGCCACGAATTGCTCCACGCCGAAGCCCAGCGTCTGCGCCACGCCGAGGATCGTCGCCACCACGGCTACGATATCGACGAGCGAGCCCAGCGGACCCGCAAGCGCCCGGCCGAAGAGCGGCGTGAGCGAGGAACGCATGGTGAGCGGCAGCCCGCGGCGATAGCAGAAGAAGCCGAGCGCGAGGCCCGCGACCGCATAGGAGGCCCAGGCACCAAGGCCCCAATGCAGGAAGGACCACTTGTAGGCGTTGCGGATGTTGTCCTCCGCGCCGCCGGTCGCGAGGCCCTTGATGACGTCGGGGTTGTTGCCGAAGTGGTAGACGGGCTCGGCCACGGCCCAGGTGAGCATGCCCACCCCGATGCCCGCGCCGAACATCATGGAAAACCACGAGAAGTTGGAGAATTCGGGTGTGTCCCCATCGAGCCCGAGCTTGAGCCGCCCGGCCGCGGGCCAGAGCGCGAGGCCAAAGCACAGGATGATGAAGAACGCGACGATGTAGATGTACCAGGAGGCGGTGTTGGACAGGATGAAGCTGTTGATCGCGTTCAGAACCGTGCCGGCCTGCTCCGGGAAGACCACGGCCCAAACGACGAGGGCCGCGATGATGATCTTTGAAATGACTGCGACATTCTTGGAAAAACCCGAATAAAAACCGCTACTTGCGGTCTTGATATCGAGCTCCATGAGAGGAGGTTTGATGGACATGCGGACTCCCAACCTGTTGTTGTTGTGCCGCCAACACATCACAGGCTGATCGGTTCCCAAAGGAATTTCTCGAGATGCCCAAATTCTGGGCACCAAACGCGCTTGTCGTAGCCGGGCCGCGAGGGGGCCTGTCCGGTGCAAGACGCAGGCTTGATCTGGCAGCCCTCGGCCGGGCCGCCGGGCTCCGACCTAGAGCTGGCGCAGGCTGTCGAGGACTGCGTCGAACGCGCCAGGATGGATGCCGGTATCTGCCCATTGGAGGAGGATGGTCACGGTCTCGTCGCCTGCCACATAGGCGCGGTAGATCAGCGCCATGTCGCCCTCGGGGAAGCTCTGCTGCCCCACCGTCTGCGCTGCGGAGCTGACCCCCGGCACGGTGATCGGCCCCGGCTCCGTGAGGAAGGTGACGTCAAAGCCCGCGATCTTCATCATGAGCGGAGCTTCCTCGATGATACCCTGCATCACCAAGATGGGCAGGAGAGCGTCCGGCGCCTGGGTCGCCTGTGTGTAGACATGGGCGCGCAGCCCCGCGGGGCCGCCCGCGGCGTCGGAGGTGAAATTGGCGATGTTGGTGACCTCGCCCAAGGACGCGAAGCTGTCTCCCGCCGCGGAGATTTCTGCCGGTGTCATCGCGCGCCAGCTCGTGGGGATCTGCATTTCGACATCGGCCAAGGGCAGCGTGACGGGCGTGAGTGCGCCGTCGAAGGCCGCCGCGCTTTCGCCGGAAAAGACATCGTCGAGGCCCGGGCCGCTCGCCTCGTCGCCGAAGATCACGAAGACGCCAGCCGCGCCCAGAAGCGCTGCGGCACCGATCCAGAGCTTCCAGTTCGTGCCCTTCCGTTTCCGCTCGGCGGGAGCGTGGGCCTTGGGCTGCTGCGGGCTGGGCCGCTTCGCCTCGATCCGGGCCAGTCGTTCCGCGAATTCCGTGCTGGGCATGGTGCCTCCATCCAATCATCCAGTGCGCGCCGCGGTCCTTGCTGTCCGGGCCCGCGCGCCGCGTCAGTGCTCGCGCGTGGAATAGTGGTAAAAATCGGCGGAACTATGGCCCGTGGGCGCGGGATCGAAGCCAATCTGGACGAAGCCGTGGCGCTGGGGCAGGCTGACCCGAATGAGTGACCCCGGATGATGCGCGCCTTCTCCGAGACATCTTATGTCATCTGCACCACGCCGCGCAGTGGGAGCACGATGCTCTGCGGGCTTTTGCGGTCCACAGGGGTGGCGGGGTGGCCCGAGTCGCATTTCCATCGGCCCGCCCTCGGGTCCTGGCTCGCAGATCATGGCCTCGCGCAGGAGGATTACGCCAGCGACGCGGCAGCCTGCGAGGCCGTCTTCGCGGCTGCAATAGAGCGCGGGAAGGCGGGTGGTGACGTGTTCGCCCTGCGCCTCCAGCGGGACAGCTTCCCCTTCTTCTTCGAGACACTCGCGCGCCTCGTCCCAGATCGGGCGGGTGACGCTGCGCGCTTCGAGCAGCTCTTCGGACAGACGCGTTTCATCCATCTCTTTCGCGGTGACCCGGTCGATCAGGCGATCTCGCGCCTGCGTGCGGAGCAGACCGGCCTCTGGCACCGCCGGGCGGATGGGTCCGTGCTCGAACAGGAGGCGCCGACGCTGCCACCTGGCTACGACCGCGCGGAAATCGAAGCCCATGTGACAGCCATCACCGCGCAGAATGACGCGTGGATGCGCTGGTTCGCCCGGGAAGGGATCATGCCAATCCAAGTACGCTACGAGGACCTCGCGGCCGCACCCAAGAAAACCCTGCACGACCTGCTCGCGGCGCTCGGTCTCGATGCCGGGCGCGCCGAAGCCGCGCAGGTTCAGACGGCCCGGCTCGCGGATGTGACGAACAGGGCGTGGCGGCAGCGCTTTGACGCCGGGCGATAGAGCCCCGCGTCAGATCCCTGGGATCAGCCGATCTGCACGAGCGCGTGGCGCTTCTTGCCGGCCGAAAGCTTGATCGGGGAGCTCAGGGCCGCGGCGTCGAGCATGAGGCCCGCATCCGTGAGCGGCGCGTCGTCGAGGCGCGCGCCGTTCTCCGCGATGAGGCGCTTGGCCTCCTTGCCGGATTTCGCAAGGCCCGCGCGGGTGATGAGCTGCACGATGGAGATCCCGTCTCCCACATCGGCGGCGGAGAGGGTGAGGGTGGGCAGGTCATCGCCCACGCCGCCCTTCTCGAAGACCTCGCGCGCCGTGGCTTCCGCCGCCGCGGCGGCCTCCGCGCCATGGAGGAGGGTCGTGACCTCGTTCGCCAGCCTGATCTTGGCCGCATTGATTTCCGCGCCGTCCAAGGCACCCAGCCGGTCGCACTCGTCGACGGGAAGCTCGGTGAAGAGCTTGAGGAAGCGGCCCGTGTCGGCATCGGTCGTGTTGCGCCAGAACTGCCAGAACTCGTAGGGCGAGAGCATGTCGCCGTTGAGCCAGGCCGCGCCATTCGCCGATTTGCCCATCTTGCGGCCATCCGACGTCGTCAGGAGCGGGGTCGTGAGGCCGAAGATCTCCGTCTCCGCCACGCGGCGGGTGAGGTCGATGCCGTTGACGATGTTGCCCCATTGGTCGGAGCCGCCCATCTGCAGGAGGCAGCCGTAGCGGCGATTGAGCTCGAGGAAGTCGTAGGCCTGCAGGATCATGTAATTGAACTCGAGGAAGCTGAGGCTTTGCTCCCGGTCGAGGCGGCTCTTGACGCTTTCAAAGCTCAGCATCCGGTTCACCGAGAAATGCCGCCCGATATCGCGCAGGAAGTCGAGGTAATTGAGCCCGTCGAGCCATTCGGCGTTGTTGAGCATCAAAGCATCGCTCTCACCATCGCCATACGTGATGAGCTTGGCGAAGACCTGCTTCATGCCCGCGATGTTGGCGTCGATCTGCTCGGGGCCGAGGAGCGGGCGTTCGTCGGAGCGGAAGCTCGGATCGCCCACTTTTGTCGTCCCGCCGCCCATGAGCGTGATGGGCTTGTGGCCGGTCTTCTGGAGCCAGCGCAGCACCATGATGTTCATCAGGTGCCCCACATGGAGCGACTGCGCCGTGGCGTCGTAGCCAATATAGGCCGGCACCGTCCCCGCCACCATTGCCTCGTCGAGCGTCTGCATGTCCGTGCAATCCGCCAGGAAACCCCGCTCGACCATGACCGAGAGGAATTCCGATTTCGGGTGATACGTCATTTGCCTTGCTCCGCGGGGTGCTGCGCGGCATGGCTATAAGAAAGATCAAGGGGCAGGGGAAGTGGTGGCGTGCGCGTGATAGGGACGATGTCTGGGACCTCGCTCGACGGGGTGGACGCAGCGGTGCTCGAGACCGACGGCGTGGATATCCAGGGCTTCGGGCCCACCGCCTTCCGGCCCTATGCCGAGGACGAGCGCGCGGTCCTGCGCGCGGCGCTGGGCTCCTGGCGGGCCGATGATGCGGCGGCGCTCGTGGAGGCCGCCCACGAGGAGCTTCTGCACGATTTCGAGGCGCCCGATCTCGTGGGCTTTCACGGCCAGACTCTCGCCCATGACCCCGGCGGGCACGGCACCTACCAGGCCGGTGATGGCGCTCAGCTCGCCGATACGCTGGGCTGGCCCGTGGCGTGGGATTTCCGCACGGCGGATGTGCAGATGGGCGGGCAGGGCGCGCCGCTCGCGCCCTTCTATCACTGGGCTTGCGCGCGCTGGGCAGGCTGCGAGCGCCCGGTGGCCTTCCTCAATCTCGGCGGCGTGGGCAATCTCACCTGGGTGGATCCAGCGAGCGATGTGCCCGAGGCGCCGGGCGTGCTTCTGGCTTTCGATACCGGGCCCGCGAACGCGCCGCTCGATGACCTCCTGCGCGCGCGGCGCGGCGCGGCGCGGGACGAGGGCGGGACGCTCGCGCGGGAGGGCGAGGTCGACATGGCGCTGATCGAACGCTTCCTCGGGCATCCGTATTTCTCCAAGGTGCCGCCAAAATCGCTCGACCGGGATGCCTTCGCAACGGCGCTCGATGTCTCCGGGCTAGGCGACGCCGACGCCGCGGCCACGCTTACGGCGGCGGTGGCGGCGAGTGTGAGCGTGGGGCTTGAGGCCTGCCCCTCCGTGCCCGAGCGCGTCTTCGTCACCGGCGGCGGTCGCCATAACGCGACGATGATGGAGATGATCGCGGCGGGGGCAGATTGTCCCGTCCTGCCGGTCGAAGAGATCGAGCTCGATGGCGACATGCTCGAGGCGCAGGCCTTCGCCTATCTCGCCGCGCGGGTGGCGCAGGGGATGCCGACGACCTGCCCGGGCACGACCGGGGTGATGGCCGTGGTGGGCGGCGGGATCGTCTCACGGCCCGCGTGATCCGGTGGGACGAACGCTCTTGCTGCGCAATTCGCCCAAGCAAAATCCCGGCCGCCGTCCCTTGGACCGCGCTCCGCCTTAGGTGCTACGCAGGATGTCGAAGCCCTCGGGCGCGAGCTCGAACCCTTCGAACTGGAAGCCGGGCGACACGGTGCAGCCCACGAGCGTGTAAGCGCCCGTGGTGCGCGCCGCCTGCCAATGCCCCTTCGGCACGACGATCTGAGGTGTTTCGCCCGCGCTGAGATCGGGGCCGAGCTGGTGATCGCGGGCCGGGCCCGCCTCGCTCGCGGCCATCGACAGGATAAGCGGCGCGCCCGCGTAGAAGTGCCAGATCTCGGCGGCGTCCACGCGGTGCCAGTGGCTCGCCTCCCCGTCGCGCAGGAGGAAATAGATGCACGTCCCAGACGCGCGGCCCGCGCCGCCGGTCTCGCGCCAGGTCTCCTTGTACCAGCCGCCCTCGGGATGGGGCGCGAGCTCCAGCCGGGAGATGATCTGCTCGGGTGTCATGGTCGCTGTCAGTCCGGTGCGGACGGCGGAGATATCATGCGGGGTCATGGAAGGGCCTCGGCGAGTGCTTCGAAATCTGCTGCGCAGATGTCCCATTCCGCGCTTGGTTCAAGGTCGGTTGTCTGGTCCGGCCCGTGCTCCCGGGGGCGGGGCACGAAGGCCGTGGCGAGGCCCGCCGCGCGCGCGGCGGCGAGATCGTCGTTGTGGGCTGCCACCATCATCACCCGGGCCGGCGGAAGGTGCAGCGCCTCGCAGGCCGCCTGATACACGAGCCGGGCCGGTTTGTAAGCCCGGGCGATCTCGGCCCCGAGGATGCAATCCCAGGGCAGGCCGGCGTAGCGGGCGAGCCGCGTCATGAGCGCGATGGAGCCATTGGAGCAGGGCGCGATGATGCGGCGCGCGCGGATCCGCTCGAGGCCCGGGATGACGTCCGGCCACGGATCGAGCTTCTCCCAGGCGCTGGTCAGGTCCGGCGGCGCGCTGACACCGAAGCGCGCCGCCACACGCGCGAGGTTCTCGGCATGGAGCGTATCAAGGCGCACGTAGCCCCGCGCGCCGGACCGGATCTGCTCCATCGCGGGCTGGTATTCCCCGCGCCAGGCATCGGCAAAAGCCGCCCCGTCGACGTCGAGGACGGCCGCGACCTCGCGCGCGACTGCGCTCCGCCAGTCGACACAGGTCCCGAAGACGTCGAATATGAGGGCACTGGGAGAATGTCGGGTCATCGGGTGAGTATGAGACCCCTGGGGAAGATGGGGAAGTCATGGCGAGAATTCTGATCGTGGGCGCGGGGCTCGTGGGAGCCGCGCTGGCCGAACGTTTGGCCGGTGCGGGGCAGGAGGTGATCGTGGTGGCCGAGGGGCCGGGCCCGGCGACCGAGGCCTCCTTCGGTTGGATCAACGCGAGCACGACCCGGGACCCGGCCTATTTCGCGCTGCGCGCCGCGGGAATGGCCGCCTGGGCCCGGCGCGCGCAGGATCTCGGGGCCGCCGCGCCGCGCTGGTGCGGTGCCTTGAGCCTCGACGTGCCGGGCGATGCCGCGCCGCTCCTCGCGCTGGGCTACGAGGTTGCACGGCTGGAAGAGGCGGAGGTCGCGGCGCGCGAGCCGGCTCTTTTCCCGCGCGGACCGGCCCTCTGCTTCGCCACTGAGGGATATCTGGAGACCGGCCCTGCCGCGCGCGCGCTCCTCGACCGCGCCGTGGCGCGAGGGGCCAAGGTCCTCCTCGGCCAGCGGGTCCTCTCCGTCCTCGCCGGGGACGGTGCCGCCGTGGGCGTGGAGACAGAGGCGGGCCTCCTCCTGGCCGATCACACCGTGCTCGCCGCGGGGACGGGCGCGCCCGATCTGCTGGCACCGCTCGGCCTCAGGCTGCCTTTGCGCCCCCGGCCGGGCGATCTCCTCGTGACCGCGCCCGCCCCCGCCATGCTGCGCCATGTGCTCGTGACTCCCGAGCGGGAAATCCGGCAGGACGCTTCGGGCCGCTTCCTCGTGCCGTCCTCCCCGCCGGCCGCGCCGGAAGGACGTATCACAGGCCTCGCGCGCGCTTTCGACATGGACGAGATCGCCGGGGCCTCGCTGGCCGTCCTGCGCAAGCATCTGCCCGTGAAGGATCTGGGCTACGAGCGTATCTTGCGCGCCGCGCGCCCGGTCCCGCGGGACGGCTTCCCCGTCATCGGGGCCACAGGTATCGCGGGGCTCTCCCTCTCGGTGATGCATTCCGGTGCAACGCTCGCCGCCGTCGCCGCCGAGCTTCTGGCAGACGAGCTCACGACAGGCACGGGGCACGATCTGCTCGCGCCCTACCGCCTCGCGCGGTTCCAGGCCTGACGCCCGCCGCGAACCCCGAAACCGTGCGCATGGCCCCGCATCTTTGTGCCCCGTACCTCCGCCGGAGGCCGTCCCGGCACGCGCCTCCGCCGTGGACCTCCGCTCAGCCGCGCAGGATCGACGTCCCGGCATAGGTCGCCGCCTCGCCGAGCGCTTCCTCGATGCGGATGAGCTGGTTGTACTTCGCCAGCCGGTCCGAGCGCGCCAGCGAGCCGGTCTTGATCTGTCCGCAATTCGTGGCCACGGCGAGATCGGCGATGGTGGCGTCCTCGGTCTCGCCCGAGCGATGCGACATCACGCAAGTCATGCGATTGCGGTGCGCGAGGTCCACGGCCGCGAGCGTCTCGGTGAGTGATCCGATCTGGTTCACCTTCACGAGGAGCGCGTTGGCCGCGCCCTTCTCGATCCCGGTCTCGAGGCGGGCAGGGTTCGTGACGAAGAGGTCGTCGCCCACGAGCTGCACCTTGTCGCCGAGCGCCTCGGTAAGCGCGACCCAGCCCTCCCAGTCATCCTCGCCCATGCCGTCCTCGATGGAGATGATGGGATAATCGGCCACGAGCTTTGCGAGGTAGTCGGCATTTTCCTGGGACGAGAGCGAGAGGCCCTCGCCGGCCATCTCGTACTTGCCGTTCTTGTGATACTCGGTGGCGGCGGCATCGAGGGCGAGGAAGATCTCCTCGCCCGGCTTGAAGCCCGCCTTTTCCACGCTCTTCAGGATGAAATCGAGCGCCTCGCGCGAGGAGCTGATATTGGGGGCGAAGCCGCCCTCGTCGCCGATCCCGGTGGAGAGGCCCGCGGCCTTCAGCTCCGATTTCAGCGTGTGAAAGACCTCCGAACCCATGCGCACCGCCTCGCGGATATTGGCGGCGGCCACGGGCATGATCATGAATTCCTGGATGTCGATCGGGTTATCCGCGTGCTCGCCGCCATTGAGGATGTTCATCATCGGCACAGGCAGCACCCGCGCGGAGGTGCCGCCGACGTAGCGGTAGAGCGGCTGTTCGCAGTATTCGGCGGCGGCCTTTGCGGCGGCGAGCGAGACGCCGAGGATGGCGTTGGCACCGAGGCGTCCCTTGTTGTCGGTCCCGTCGAGCTCGATCATGGTGGCGTCGAGCAGGACCTGTTCGGTGGCGTCCATGCCGGCCAGTGCTTCGGCGATCTCGCCGTTCACGGCCGCCACGGCCTCCAGCACACCCTTGCCCTTGTAGCGGGATTTGTCGCCGTCGCGGCGCTCCACGGCCTCGTAGGCCCCGGTGGAGGCGCCCGAGGGCACCGCGGCGCGGCCCATGGAGCCGTCCTCGAGCGTGACATCGACCTCCACCGTGGGGTTGCCCCGGCTGTCGAGGATTTCGCGGGCGAAGATGTCGATGATGGCGCTCATGGCGGGGCTCCCTGATTTCCGTTGCGAGAGCGCTTAACAGGCCCGGGCGCAGGTTTCAAAGGAGGCTCACGCCGCGCGTCGCTTGAGCCGGGCTTCGCGCGCCAGCGTGTAGAGGCCCGAGGCCACGACGATGGCCGCGCCCGTGAGCGTGAGCGCGTCGGGCCGCTCGGCGAAGAAGATCACCCCGATCACGAGCGCGAAGACGAGGCGGGTGTAGCGGAAGGGCGTGACCACCGAGATCTCGCCGATCCGCGTGGCCTGCACGATGGCATAGTAGGCCAGAAGCCCCACGACCACGGCCGCGAGCGCGCGCGGCAGCGTTTGGGTGTCGAGCGCGGCGGTGCCCACGCCGTCAAAGGCCATCAGCAGAAGCCCCGCGGGGATGATGGAGAGAAAGCCCAGCCAGGCGAGCTGGATCGATGGCGTGGCCGGCGGCACGCGGCGCACGGCGATGTCCCGGCCCGCAAGGCCCAGCGTGCCGAGGATCGCGAGGATGGCGGCGGGCTCGAAGGCATCTGTCCCGGGCCGGAGGATGAGCAGGACGCCCACGAGGCCCACGAGGATCGCCGTCCAGCGGCGCCAGCCCACGGCCTCGCCCAGAAAGAGCGCGGCCCCGAGCGTCACGAGGAGCGGCGCCGCCTGCAGGATCGCCGAGGCCAGCGAGAGCGGAATGAGCGCGAGGGCCGAGACGAAGCAGAGCGTGCCCAGCATCTCCATAAGACAGCGCGCGAGGATGGCGGGATGCGCCAGCGCGCGGGAAAGGAGCGGCAGCCCCTGCGCGCGCGCCATGACCGCGAAGACAGGCGCGCCGAGGGCGCCGATGAAAAGGATGACCTGCCCGGGCGGCCAGGAGGCCGAGAGCGCCTTGATCAGCGCATCCTCGGCGGCAAAGCCCGCCATGGCGAGCGTCATGAGGAACGCGCCGCGCAGATTGTCCATGGTCTTGCTCCGGATCAGGTCGGGTGCGGAAAAGCGCGCGCCGCGCAGGCCCCCGCCCGAGGACCCTTAGGCCGCGCGCGGGGCGGGGTCCATCGCCGATCGGGTGCGTGGCGCCATGCGGCTGGCGGGACGGGGACTGTGGCGGCGGATGGCTCGACCCGCCTCACCGCCAAAACGGCTGCTCTGGTATACGGGTCGGTGGGTGGGCGTCTTTCGAGCACGGGCAACGGCCCGCGCGCAGGAACAGCGCCGCCCGCGACCCACGAAAGACGATCACTCGCGCAGGCGGATCATCAGGTGATTGGCTTCCTTGCGCGTCTCGAGGCTCTTGATGTCGCCCACGAGGGTGGAGAGCTTGCGGTAGCCGTAGGTGCGGGTGTCGAAATCGGGCCGCTCGGCCTGGATCGTCTGCCCGATGAGGCCGAGCGAGTACCATTCCCCGTCATGGTCGAGCCGGTCCATGGCCGCCTCGATGAGCGGGAGCGCGTCGGCAGCGGCCTTGCCGCCCTTGCGGGGCGTGGCCTTGGCGCCGGCCTCGGGCTCGGCGATGTTCTCGAGGAAGATGAAGCGGTTGCATACGGTGATCAGCGCCTCTGGCGTCTTCGCCTCGCCGATCCCGATGACCATGAGCCCGTCTTCCCGGAGCCGGTTGGCCAGCGCCGTGAAGTCGCTGTCGGAGCTCACCAGCACGAAGCCGTCGAAGCGGCGGGTGTGCAGGATGTCCATGGCATCGATGACGAGGCCGATATCGGAGGCGTTCTTGCCCTGCGTGTTGGCCGTCTCCTGGTGCGCGTTGAGCCCCAGCGAGCGGATCCGGCTCGACCAACTCTTCAGCTGACCCGAGGACCAGTCGCCATAGACCCGGCGCAGCGCGGGTTCCCCGATGGAGGAGATCTCCTTCAGGATCGCCTCGGCGTGGCGCGCAGGGACGTTGTCGGCGTCGATCAGCACGGCCAGGAGGGGGCGGTCGCGGGTCTGCCCGGTCTCAGCCATTCTTGCGCTTCCTTCCATAGAGCTCGAGCCGGTGGCCCTTGAGCTCGAAGCCGAGCCGCTCGGCGATGCGCTCCTGTAGCGCCTCGATCTCGGGATCGACGAATTCAATCACCTCGCCAGTGGTTATGTCGATGAGGTGGTCGTGGTGATCCCGGTCGGCATCTTCGTAGCGGGAGCGCCCGTCGCCGAATTCGTGGCGCTCGAGGATGCCAGCCTCCTCGAAGAGCTTCACCGTCCGGTAGACGGTGGCGAGCGAAATGCCCGCATCGACGGCCGAGGCGCGGTTGTAGAGCTCTTCCACGTCGGGGTGATCGTCAGCCGCCTCGAGCACCATGGCGATGGTGCGCCGTTGGCCGGTCATGCGCAGGCCCTTGGCCTCGCAGCGTTCGATGATCGTGTCCGACATATGCGCCTCTCGTCCCGTGCCGGGCATACTCCTCCGCCTCGCCAGCCTCAACCGTTGACATCGCACGCCCCCGCGGTCAGCGATGCGGATCATGGCTCCCAAGGATCACCTCGACACGTTCGGCACCGTCTCTCTGGTGGCGTTCGCGCTCCTACTCGCGTTCAACCAGGTGGTGATCGCGGTGGGCGGGGATGGCTGGCAGCCCGTCTTCATGGCCGCGTTGCGTTCCCTCGGCGGGGCGATCGTGCTTTATGGCTGGCTGCGCTTTCGCGGCATCGCCTTCGGGCTCAGCCGGGAAATGTGGCCCACTGCGGCCCTCATGGGCGCCATCTTCGGGCTCGAGTTCATCTTTCTCTTTACTGCGCTCGACCTGACGACGGTGAGCCGGGCCAGCGTGATCTTCTACGCCATGCCGGTCTGGGCCGCGCTCGGCGCGCGGATCTTTCTGGGCGAGAGCGTGGGGCCGGTGAAGCTCGCAGGGCTTGCCGTGGCCTTCGCGGGCATGGCCTGGGCCATCCTCGACGGGCAAGGCGTGGCGGGGGGCTCGCTCGCGGGCGATCTCTGCGCGGTGGCGGCCTCCATCGGCTGGGCCGCGATCCTTCTTGTCGTGAAGGGCAGCAATGTAAAGGACTTGCGCGCCGAAGTTCAGATTTTCTGGCAGGTCCTGCTCTCGATCCCGGTGCTCTTTATCGGGGCGCTCTTCTTTGGGCCGTTGGTGCGAGAACTGGCGCCGATCCACTATGCCGCGCTCGCCTTCCAGATCCTTGCCGTCGTGAGCTTCGGCTTTCTCTTCTGGTTCTGGCTGATCAAAATCTACCCGGCTGCGTCGGTGGCATCCTTCAGCTTTTTATCGCCGGTTTTCAGCGTATTGCTGGGCGCGCTTCTTCTGGGTGAGCAGGTGGGGCCGAGCCTTCTGGGCGCACTAGCGCTCGTGACGCTCGGGCTCGTGCTGATCAACCGCCGCCCGCGTCAAGTGCCGCAGAAAGTCTGAGTGACTTCTTCGCCGGGGGCCGGAGGCCGCGTGAAACGCGGGTCTTCTGGCGCAGTGTAAGGGGTGCGGAGCGCGCCATGGAGCGCCTCGAAGGGCCCGAAATCGTCGTAGACCGCGGATTGGATCGCCTGCTCCACGAGATGGTTGCGCGGAATGAGCGCCGGGTTCGCACCAGACATCAGTGCATGGTCCGGTGAGCGCGCCTGCCAGTCGGCGCGCCAGTCCTCGAAGCCGTCATGTTCGACAGCCTGAGCATCCTCTGCCAAGGCGCGGAAAGTATTCGTGAAATCAGCTTCCGCCTCGGCCATCATCGTCAGGAGCCCGGTGATCAGCTCCACCTCCGCGTCGCCCACCTCCTTCAGGCCCAGCTTCGCGCCGAAGGCCGTGCGCCACGCGCTCTGGTAGGCCGGGGCGAAGCCGTTCACGATCTCTGTGAAGTCCTCGATAGCCGCGTCCCTGTCGGGCATGAGCGGCAGGAGCGCCGTGGCCAGCTGCGCCATGTTCCAGGCGGCGATGTTGGGCTGGTTGGCGTAGGCGTAGCGGCCCATCTGATCGATGGAGGAAAAGACCCGTGCGGGGTCGTAGCCGTCCATGAAGGCACAGGGGCCGTAATCGATGGTGTCACCGGCGATGTGGGCATTGTCGGTGTTCATGACGCCATGGATGAACCCCACCGACATCCAGCGCGCCACGAGCGAAGCCTGCGCCGATACGGCGGCGGCGAGAAGCTCAGCGGGGCCAGCAGCGTCCGGGTAGTGGCGGGCGATGACGTGGGTGGTGAGCGCTTCGAGCGCGTCCACGTCACCCCGTGAGGCAAAGACCTGGAAGGTCCCCACGCGGATATGGGAGCGCGCCACGCGGGTGACGACCGCGCCGGGCAGCGGTGCCTCGCGCAGCACATCCTCGCCGGTCGTCACAAGCGCGAGCGCGCGGGTCGTGGGGATGCTGAGCGCGTGCATGGCCTCGCTGACGAGGTATTCGCGCAGTGCGGGCCCCACCCAGTTGCGCCCGTCACCCATGCGGGAATAGGGCGTCGGCCCCGATCCCTTGAGCTGAATGTCCCAGCGCGCGCCGCCCTTCACCACCTCGCCCAGAAGGATCGCGCGGCCATCGCCGAGCTGCGGGTTCCAGCTTCCGAACTGGTGCCCGGCGTAAAGCGCGGCGAGCGGCTCGGCCCCCTCGGGCACCGCGTTGCCGCCGAAGATCGCGGCTTTGTCCGCGTCGTCCATGTCGGGCAGGCCGAGCTCCGCGGCGAGCGCGTCGTTCCAGGCGCGCAGGCGCGGGGCGCGCACGGGGGTCGCCGGCAGTTTGGTGTAGAAGCGCTCCGGCAGGCGGGCGTAGCTGTTGTCGAAAGGGATCGTTCCCGCGCTCATGTCAGCGTCCGCACCATCAGGCTGTAGCGCTCCCGCGCCTCGAAGCCCGAGCGCGCGTAGCTCCGTCGCGCGGCCTCGTTGCGCATGTCCACCTCGAGCGCGAGTGACATCGCGCCTTTCTCGCCGAGATAATGCGACAGCGCATGGAGCGCGTCGCCGCCGATGCCGCGCCCGCGGACAGCCGGCCTCAGGTAGAATTCGTCGAGATAGGCGTCGAGCCCGCCATATTCGAGCGACCAGCCGTAGCAGACGAGCGCGTAGCCTGCGGGCGCACGTCTCGGCCCGATCAGGAAGACCTCGCCGTGCGGGGAGCCCTCGAGCAGGGGGCTGAGCGCGCGCTGCCGGTGCGCCTCGTCCGTGTCGATGCCTTCCTCGTGGTGAAAGGCCGCCACGAGCGGCGCGAGGATGGGCAAGTCCTCGACAGTGGCCCGATGGATGGCGGTGCGCGGGCTCATAGCGTGGCCAGCCTGTGGGAGAGCAGCGTGAAAAAGCGCGTGCGGTCGCCGTCGCCGAGGAAGGTGGCATTCTTGGGGCGGTCCGTCACGGCCCACCAATCGGCGACGGTCATGCCGCGCGTGAGCGGGCTCTCCACCTCGATCTCCACGTTGATCTCGCGCCCGCTAAAGAGCGTCGGATCGATGAGATGGGCGATCACGCAGGGATCGTGCAGCGGCGCGCCGGCCGAGCCGTACTTGGCGACGTCGAAGCGCTCAAAGAAATCCGTCCACCCCGTCACGGCGTCGCCCACTGGCGTGCCGAGGCCCTTCATGGCCGCAATCCACTCCGCCGAGGTGAGCATCTTGTGGGTAAGATCGAGCGGCGCGACCGTGAGCTTCACGCCGGATTTGAACACCTTTTCAGCGGCTTCCGGGTCCACGTAGATGTTGAACTCGGCGGCGGGCGTGATGTTGCCCACCTCGAAATAGGCCCCGCCCATGAGCACGATCTCCGCGATCCGCCCGGCGATGTCAGGGGCCCGCTCAAGCGCCGTGGCGATATTGGTGAGCGGGCCGAGGGGGCAGAGCGTGACACCGTCGGTGCTGCGCACGGTCTCGATGATGAAATCCACCGCGTGCATCTCTTGCAGCGGCATCGTGGGATCGGCGTGCTCGACCCCGTTGAGCCCGGTCTGGCCATGGACATGCTCCGCCGTGACGAGCGCCCGCCCCATGGGCCGGTCGCAGCCCGCGAAGACGGGCACGTCGGTGCGCCCCGCCAGTTCGCAGACGATGCGGGCATTCTTGGCTGTCAGCTCCAGCGGGACATTGCCCGCCACGGCCGTGATCCCCAGCACCTCGATCTCCTCGGGCGAGGCGAGGGCGAGGAGGATGGCCACGGCATCGTCCTGGCCGGGATCCGTGTCGATGATGATCTTGCGCATGGGGCAGACGTGGTGGGATTTGCGCGCGATGTCCAGACCGCGCGGGGCCTAGCGGCGCTTCTCGGCCTCCCAGAGCGCGTCCATCTCGGCGAGCGTGGCGTCCTTCGGCGTCCGGCCTTCGGCGGCGAGCGCGGCCTCGATCCCTCGGAAGCGGCGCGTGAACTTTGCATTCGTGGCACGCAGCGCCGTTTCGGGATCCACGCCGAGATGCCGCCCGATATTGACCACGACGAAGAGGAGATCGCCGAACTCCTCCTCGATATGGGCCGGGTCTTCGCCCTCGCGCGCCTCCACGAGCTCCCGCGTCTCCTCGGTGAGCTTGGCGAGCACGTCCTCCACATCGGTCCAGTCAAAGCCCACGCGCGCCGCGCGCTTCTGGAGCTTGAGCGCGCGCATGAGCGCGGGCAGGCCCATCGCCACGCCGTCGAGAACGCCCGTCTCGGCCTTGCCCGCGCGTTCGGCAGCCTTGATCTGCTCCCAGTCCTGGACCTGCTGTTCGGCGCTTTTCTCGCGGCTCTCGTCGCCGAAGACATGGGGGTGGCGGGCGACCATCTTGTCGGAGATCTTGTCGGCGATGCTCGCAAAGCTGAAGAGCCCGCGCTCCTCCCCGATGGCGGCGTGGTAGACCGATTGCAGGAGGAGATCGCCAAGCTCGCCCTCGAGTTCGTCCCAGGCCTCGCGGTCAATGGCATCGGCCACCTCGTAGGCCTCCTCGATCGTGTAGGGCGCGATGGTTGCGAAGGTCTGCTCGATGTCCCACGGGCAGCCCGTCTCCGGGTCGCGTAGGCGGCGCATGATCTCCAGGAGCCGTGGCATGCCGCCCTTCGGATCGTGCACGAGATCCTCTGCCATTGCGCTTTCCTCCGCCGCCTGTAGCTTGGCCGGATAGGAGGACAGCCCATGCCCATCGTCAACCGCATCGCGGAGTTCGCCGAGGACATGACGGCCTGGCGGCGGCACCTCCACCAGCATCCGGAGCTCGGGTTCGACTGCCACGGGACGGCGGCTTTCGTCGTGGAGCGGCTGCGCGAGTTCGGCGTGGACGAGATCCATGAAGGTATCGCGACGAGCGGGGTCGTGGCGCTGATCGAGGGCAAGGGGCAGGGGCCGACGATCGGCCTGCGCGCGGATATGGACGCGCTGCCAATGGAAGAGACCTCTGGCGCGGACTGGGCCTCGACGGTGCCGGGCAAGATGCATGCCTGCGGCCATGACGGGCACACCACCATGCTCCTCGGGGCCGCGCGCTATCTCGCGGAGACGCGCAATTTCGCGGGCCGCGTGGCGCTCATCTTCCAGCCCGCCGAAGAGGGCGGGGGCGGCGGCAACGTCATGGTCGAGGAGGGCATGATGGACCGCTTCGACATCGCGCAGGTCTACGGCATCCATAACGTCCCGGGCATCGAGGAGGGCGCGTTCTATACCGCTCCGGGCCCGCTTCTCGCGGCGGTCGATACTTTCCATGTCGATATCACGGGCGTGGGCGGGCACGGCGCCTATCCGCACGAAACGAAAGACCCGGTCGCCGCCGCCGTGGCCATCGCGGGCGCAATGGGCACCATCGTGAGCCGAAATCACAAGGCGCTCGACGATCTCGTCGTCTCCGTCACGATGATCCATGCCGGATCGGCCGACAACGTCATCCCCGGTGCGGCCTATCTCGGCGGCACGGTGCGCACCTTCGATCCCGAGGTGCAGGCCATGGTCATGCGCCGGATGGAGCAGATCGTGGCGGGCCATGCCGCGGCCTACGACTTGGAGGCGACGCTGCGCTACGAGAAGGGCTACCCGGCGACGGTCAACGATCCCAAGGCGGCGGCTTTCGCAGCGGATGTCGCGCGGCAGGTTTCGGCCAACGTGGACGACAACACGGGCCGCGAGATGGGGGCGGAGGATTTCAGCTACATGCTTCAGGCCCGCCCCGGCGCGTTTCTCTTCCTCGGCATTGGCGAGGCGGCGGGCCTTCACAACCCGGCCTACGATTTCAATGACGATATCGCCCCGGTGGGCGCGTCGTTCTTTGCCAAGCTCGTCGAAACCGCGCAGCCCGTCAGCCCATGAACGACCTCACGCAGATGGACATGGCGCATGCCTTGCGCCCATGGCAGTTCACGGGCGGCGAGCCGCCCGTCGTCATCGAGCGCGGGGAGGGCTGCAGCGTCTGGGATGTGTCGGGCGCGAAGTATCTCGACGCCGTGGGAGGCCTCTGGAACACGAATATCGGGCTCGGACGCCGCGAAATGGCCGAGGCCATCGCCCAGCAGGCCGAAAAGCTCGCCTTTTCCAGCACCTTCGGGGACATGTCGAACGCGCCCTCCGCGGCGCTTTCGGCCAAGCTCGCGCATCTGGCGCCCACGGGGCTCACCCACGTGCATTTCACGACAGGCGGCTCCACGGCCATCGACTCGGCCTATCGGATGGCCTGCTTCGTGCAGGCCGCGCGGGGCTTCGAGGGGCGCCACCACATCATCGCGCGTGAACACGCCTATCACGGCTCAACCCATATCAGCATGTCCATCGGCAACCGCGACGGGGACCGCGCGCCAGAATTCCGCTACGAGACTCAGACGATCCACCACATCTCCGCCCCCGACACGCTCCGCGGCGGGGCGACGGTTGCAGGCTGCGTGGCCGAACTCGAAGCCAAGATCGCGGAGATCGGAGCAGAGCGCGTCGCCGCCTTCTTCGCCGAGCCGATCCAGGCCTCGGGCGGCGTCATCATGCCGCCAGAGGGATATCTCAAGGCCATGGCCGAGACCTGCCAGCGCCACGGCATCCTCTTCGTCGCCGACGAGGTCGTCACCGGCTTCGGCCGCATCGGGCACATCTTCGCCTCCGAGGATCGCTACGGCGCGCGCCCCGATATCCTGTGCTGCGCCAAGGGGCTGTCCTCCGGCTATCAGCCCATCGGCGCGATGCTCTTTTCCGATGCGATCTGGGAGACCCTCGCCGCCGAGCCGCGCTGGTACACGTCGGGCTACACCTATTCGGGGCACCCAGTTGCCTCCGCGGCGGCGCTCAAGAACATCGAGATCATCGAGCGGGAAGGCCTCTGCGCCCGCGCGCTCGAAGTGGGCACCCTCTTTCAGGAGGGGCTCGCCACGCTCCGAGATCTCCCACTCGTGGGCGATGTGCGCGGCGAGGCGCTCATCGGCTGCGTGGAGAACGTGGCCGACAAGGAGACCCTCGCGCTCCTGCCCGAGGAGATCGATGTGGGCCGCCGGATCTCGGAGTCCGCGCAGAAGCGAGGGCTCCTCGTGCGGCCGCTCGGGCACCTCAACGTCATGTCGCCTGCGCTGACGATCTCGGAGGCCGAGGTCGCGTTCTGCGTCGAAACGCTGGGCGCAGCGATCCGGGAGGTGGCCGACGGGCTCACGCGAGAGAACGTGAGGATCGGCTGACATGGCGTTGAAAGATAGCGAAAATGACGTCGATGGCGCGTTCACGCGGGAGGCGCGGACCGGGCTCTCCTTCGAGAACGCTTTCGGCGGCGCGCTCTCCTTCATGCGGCGGCGCTACACGAAGGACCTCACGGGGGCGGACCTCGCCATCACCGGCGTGCCTTTCGATCAGGCGGTGACCAACCGGCCTGGCACGCGGCTCGGGCCCCGCGCGATCCGGGAGGCCTCCACGCTGCAGCCCTGCGATCCGCCTTATGGATGGGATATCAATCCTTTGGTGGATAATGTTCTCGTCGATTACGGAGATCTCGCCTTCGACTACGCGAAGGTTGCAGACTTTCCTGCCGCGCTCGAGACCCATATCGCGGGCATCCTCGCGGCGGGCGCGGGCAGCCTCGCGCTCGGCGGGGATCATTACATCACGTACCCGATCCTGAAGGCCCACGCGGCGCGCTTCGGACCGATCTCGCTCCTGCAGTTCGACGCCCATACCGATACCTGGGCCGATGACGACGAGACCCGCATCGACCACGGCACGATGTTCTACAAAGCCGCGAAGGCGGGCATCATCGATGTGGCGCATTCCGTGCAGGTGGGCATCCGGACGCTCAACCCGGACACGCTGGGCGTGCCCATCATTGACGCGCCGGAGGTCCATGAAGACTGGCGCGAGGCGGTGGCGAAAATCAAGAGAATACTTGGGGATAGGCCCACATACCTCACCTTCGATATCGATTGTCTGGACCCGGCCTTCGCGCCCGGGACCGGCACGCCGGTGTCGGGTGGCTTGAGCTCCGCGCAGGCGCTTGCCATGCTGCGCGGGCTGCGGGGGATCAACATGGTGGGCGGCGATGTCGTCGAGGTCTCTCCGCCCTATGACGCCGGCAACGCGACCGCCATCGCGGGCGCCCACGTCGCCATGGAGCTCGCCTGCCTTTATTGCTGGAACCTCCGCCAGCGCCGTGAGCACCCCTAGAGCGCGACGCCCCGCTTCATCTTTCCAAGAATACCTCAATTCAGAAGGCGCCCCACGCCCATGCCCAGCCAGCCCATCTCCGGTAACGACCTCGCCCGCTTCTCGGGCCCGCAGACCTTCATGCGCCTGCCCGCGCGGGAGACGGCCGAGGGCCTCGACGTGGCTTTCATCGGCATTCCCATGGATATCGGCACCTCCTGGCGCTCGGGCACGCGCTTCGGGCCCAAGCAACTCCGTCAGGAAAGCGCGATGATCCGCCCCTACAACATCCAGACGGGGGCCGCGCCTTTCGACGGGCTCGAGATCGGCGATCTGGGCGATATCCCGATCAACACGTTTTCGCTCAGCGAGACTATTCGCATCATTACAGAGTATTACGCGGAGGTGCTCACGCATGATGCGATTCCGGTGGCCCTCGGCGGAGACCACTCGCTGACCCTCCCGGTGCTGCGGGCCATCGCCAGGAAGCACGGGCCAGTCGCGCTCGTGCACGTGGATGCCCATGCCGACGTCAACGACGAGATGTTCGGCGAACGCGAGACGCACGGCACGGTCTTCCGCCGGGCCTACGAGGAGGGTTTGATCCTCCCGGACAAGGTTTTCCAGATCGGTCTGCGCGGGACGGGCTACACGGCCGAAGACTTCACAGAGGCGCAGGGCTGGGGCTTTAACATGACGCTGGCGCCGGAGATCTGGGGCAAGAGCCTTGCCCCGCTTGCCGCTGAAATCCTGACCAAAATCGGCAATCGACCCACCTACATCACCTACGACATCGACAGCCTCGACCCGGCCTTCGCGCCCGGCACGGGCACGCCCGAGATCGGCGGGCTGACCACGTGGCAGGCGATGGAGCTGATCCGTGGCCTGCGCGGGCTCAACATCGTGGGATGCGATCTCGTGGAGGTCTCTCCGCCCTACGATCCCTCGGGCAACACAGCGCTCGTGGGCGCGAACCTCGTCTTCGAACTGCTCTCGGTCCTGCCGGGCGTGCCCTACCGTTAGGCGGCCTGCTCCCGCTGCCTTGTCCCGGCGTCAGCCTTGCCCCGGGCCAGGGGAGACCCACACTCACGCCATGAAGACGACCCTCCTGATCCTAGCCCTCGTGGGTGCTGCCATGGCCTTTTTCCGATTGATGCCCGTCACGCCGGAGAGCGGCCCGGGCCGCCCAGAAATCCGCGACGTCGGCGATTACAGCTCGGAGGGCGGGCACTATGCCGTGCGACCGGCGGAGCTCGTGGAGTTTCCGGTGCTGATCGAGCGGATTGAGGCCACACCGCGCACGCGCCAGCTCGCGGAGGGGGTCTACCTCCACCATTCGCTCTTCTGGGGGTTTCCGGATGTCACCCATGTCTGGCAGGAGGCCGACCACGTGCACCTCGCGAGCCACCTTGTCGTGGGGCGTGCCGACTTCGGCGCCAACCGGCGCCGCATCGAGGGGTGGCTCTCGGGGCTCCGCTAGGCGCGCTCACGCGCTCAGGCAGCCCTCGCTCAGCTCGCGCCACATGGTGTTGTTCAGGCTCATCTGGCACTGCGCCGTGAAGGTGCGGCCCGAGATGGTGAAACAGGTGATGTCGCCCATTTCAAACCGTTCACCGGAGGACCCGCGGCACCAGCAATCGAGCGCGGGATTGGTCTCCGCGGTCGCCGATCCGGCCAGGAAGATGAGAGAGAGGATGAGTTTACGCATGGTTAAGCGTACCACGGACGCCCCCTTGACCAAAATGCCAGCGCGTCGCACCTAGGCCGCCATGATCCCTCGCGAGACCCTCCAGCAGATCACCCAGCGCTTCGAGTTTCTCGAGGCCTCCATGGCCGCGGGAGAGGGTGACATCGCCAAGCTCGGCAAGGAATACGCCGATCTCCGCCCGGTGGTGGAGCAGGTGCGCGCCTATTGGCAGGTGGAGGAAGACATCGCCGAGGCCGAGGAAATGCTCGCCGACCCCGACATGAAGGCGCTGGCCGAAGAGGAGCTTCCAGCGCTCCGTGCCCGGCTTCCTGAGCTCGAGGGGGCGCTGCGCATCGCGCTTTTGCCGAAGGATGCCGCCGATGCACGGCCCGCCATGATCGAGATCCGTCCCGGCACGGGCGGCGACGAGGCCTCCCTCTTCGCCGGCGATCTTCTGCGCATGTACCAGCGCTATGCCGAGGCGCAGGGCTGGCGCTTCGACATCGTGGAGGAGCAGGCCACCGAGCTCGGCGGCATCAAGGAAGTGGTGGCCCATGTGCAGGGCGAGGGCGTCTTCGCGCGGCTCAAGTACGAAAGCGGCGTGCACCGCGTGCAGCGCGTGCCCACGACCGAGAGCGGCGGCCGCATCCACACCTCTGCGGCCACCGTGGCCGTGCTGCCGGAGGCCGAGGACGTGGACATCCACATCGATCCGCAGGACATCCGCATCGACACCATGCGCGCCTCGGGCGCGGGCGGACAGCACGTGAACACGACCGATTCGGCCGTCCGCATCACCCATATCCCCTCGGGCATCGTCGTGACCTCGTCGGAGAAGTCCCAGCACCGCAACCGCGAGATCGCAATGCAGGTGCTCAAGGCGCGGCTCTACGATGCCGAGCGCCAGCGCATCGACGGGGAGCGCTCCGCGGACCGGAAATCCCAGGTGGGTTCCGGGGACCGCTCCGAGCGGATCCGCACCTACAACTTCCCCCAGGGCCGGATGACCGATCACCGCATCAACCTCACGCTCTACAAGCTCGACCAGGTGATGGCGGGCGATCTGACCGAGATCGTCGACGCGCTCACCGCCGAGGCCCAGGCGGAGCTTCTCGCAGAGCAGGGGCTGTGATCCCGCGCGCGCTCGTCGCGCGGCTTGAGGCGGCCGGCATCCCGAATGCGGCCGGTGATGTGCGACGGCTCTTCGAGGAGGCCTATGCGGCGGGCAACGCGCCCGGCGCGCCCGCGCAGACGCGCGAGGCCCCCAACGAGGTGACGCTCGAGATGCTCTCCATCTTTCTCGACCAGCGGCTCGCGCGGATGCCCGTGGCGCAGATCATCGGGCGGCGCGCCTTCTGGCGCCACGAATTTCGCGTCACGCCAGACGTGCTCGACCCCCGCCCGGAGACGGAGACGCTCGTGGCCGCCGCGCTTGAGCAGCCATTTGCGCGGGTGCTCGACCTCGGCACAGGCTCGGGCTGCATCCTCCTGTCGCTGCTCGCAGAAAGGCCCGGGGCCGAGGGGCTCGGCACCGATGTCAGTGCCGCCGCGCTCGCCGTCGCCGGGTGGAACGCGCGCGAGCTCGGCCTCGACGGGCGGGCGCGCTTTGGGGAGGGCCCTTGGTTTGATCCCGTGGCGGGGCGCTACGACCTCATCGTGTCCAACCCGCCCTATATTCCCGCCGCCGACATGGCCGGTCTTGCGCCCGAAGTGCGCGATCACGAGCCCCACGGCGCGCTCACCGATGGGGGCGACGGGCTCGGCGCCTACCGCGCGATCCTCGGCCGCGCAGGCGCGCATCTCGCCCCCGGCGGGCGTGTCCTACTCGAATTCGGCGCGGGGCAGGGCGCAGACGTGGCCGCCATTGCCCGCGATGCAGGCTGGAAACACATCGTTTCCCACGCCGATCTCGATGGTCGGCCACGTGTTTTGGAGGTTGCGGGGCCGCTTTGACGGTTATTTTCCCTGAAAATCGCGCCCAAGTGTAGAAAGACGGTTGTCAGCGCGCCCGTCCCATGCGACGAAACGGCATCCGCAGGGTGAGCACGCTCCCCGCAGGATATCAGCGCAAATTCAGTGACCCCCGCCCATACGGCACCATCTCGGTCACAAGCACAGGCTCAAGAAGCACTTTATGAGATCATCGAAATCGCGTTCGCGGAATAAAAACCGCAACAATAACAATCGGTCGATGGGCAACATCATCAACCGCGTCTTCGACAGCTCGGGGCCGGAGGGGAAGGTGCGCGGCACCCCCCAGCAGATCATCGACAAGTACAACCAGCTCATGCGCGACGCCCAGCTTTCCGGCGACCGCGTGAACGCCGAGAACTTCCAGCAGCACGCCGAGCATTACACGCGTCTCTTGGGCGAGGCGCAGAAAGAGCAGGATGCGCGCCGCGAAGAGCAGGAGCGTCAGAACCGCGAGCGCCAGGCCGAGCGCGACCGCGAGCGCGCCGAGCGTCAGGAGCGGGAATCGAACGGCAGCGACGAGCAGGGCGGAGACCAGCAGGGGCAGGGAGGCGGACGCCGCCGTGACCGCAGCGACCCAGCCGAGCAGGATCAGCCTGACGTGGTGGAAGCCGCGGGCGGCGATAGCGGCCTCGTCGAGACGCCCGAGAACGGCAACCCGGCGCCGAAGCCCAAACGCACCCGCAGCCGCAAGAAAGCCTCCGATGGTGGAGGCGATCAGGGCGGCGAGGCACCGCAGGCCGCCGAATAGCGCCCCAGAAGCATCGACGACCAGCTTTGATGAGTGGCGCGCTTTCCGCGCGCCCTAGATGAGCCGCGCCAGGGCGCAGAAGCGTTCGAGGTCGATCTCCTCCGCGCGGGCCGTCGGGGCGATCCCCGCGGCCTCGAGCTTGTCCTCCAGATCCTCAGTCAGCCCTTTCAGGCTCGCGCGCAGCATCTTGCGGCGCTGGCCAAATGCCTTGGCCGTGAGCCGAGAGAGCGTGGCGGGCTCCGCGGGGAAGCGCGGCGCGTCGCGCGCCACGAGGTGGACCACCGCCGAATGCACCTTCGGGGCGGGTTGGAACGCCTCGGGCGGGAGGGTCATGGAGATGCGGGCATCGGCGCGCCACTGGGCGAGGATAGCCAGCCGGCCATAGGCCTTGGACCCCGGCGCGGCCACGATGCGCTCGGCCACCTCCTTCTGGAACATGAGCGTGAGGCTCTGCCAGAAGGGCGGCCAGGCAGGCGGCGAGAGCCACCGCGTCAGGAGCTCCGTTCCGACATTGTAGGGCAGGTTGGCCACCACGCGGATGGGCGGAGTGAGATGCGCGCGCGTGTCGAGCGCGAGTGCGTCGGCATTGAGAACCTCGAGGCGCCCGGGATAGGCCGCGGCGATCTCCGCCAGAGCGGGGAGGCAGCGCGTGTCCTTTTCCACCGCCACGACGCGCCGCGCGCCCTCGGCCAGGAGGCCGCGGGTGAGCCCGCCGGGGCCCGGCCCCACTTCGAGCACGTCGCAGCCCGTGAGATCACCCGCCTGCCGGGCGATCTTGGCGGTGAGGTTGAGATCGAGGAGGAAATTCTGCCCCAGCGCCTTCTTGGCCTTGAGGCCGTGGGTGGCGATGACCTCGCGCAAGGGTGGCAGGTGGTCGATCTGCATCAGCGGGCGCCGGTGTCCCAGGCCATCCGCAGCGCGGCGATCATGCTGTCTGGGCGGGCGATGCCGTGGCCCGCGATGTCGAAGGCCGTGCCGTGGTCAGGCGAGGTCCGGCGGAAAGGCAGGCCCAGCGTGACGTTCACCCCGCCGTCGAAGTCGAGCGTCTTGATGGGGATGAGCGCCTGGTCGTGATAGGCGCAAATGGCCACGTCGTAGCCCGCGCGGGCGCGGGCGTGAAACATGGTGTCCGCCGGCAGCGGCCCGCGTACGTCGTATCCCTCCGCAGCCATACGCGCGACGGCCCCGTTCATCCAGTCGAGCTCCTCGCGGCCCATCTTGCCATCCTCGCCCGCATGCGGATTGAGGCCCGCGATCGCGATCCGGGGCGAAGCGATTTCAAAATCGCTCTGGAGCGCGTGGTGGGTGATGCGTACCTGCTCGCGGAGGAGCTCTTCGGTCAACGCCGCTGGCACGTCGCTCAGGGGAATGTGGATGGTGGCCGGCACCACGCGGAGCTCCGCGCAGGCAAGCATCATAACCACCGACTCCACCCCGGCGAGATGCGCGAGAAACTCTGTATGGCCGGGAAAGGCGAAGCCGGCCCCGTCCTGAAGCGCCGCCTTGTGGATCGGCGCGGTGCAGAGGGCGGTCGAACGCCCATCCCGCACGAGGGATACACCGGTCTCGATGGCCGCGATCACGCCCGCCGCGTTCTGCGGATCGGCGCGGCCCTTCCGAGCGTCGCCCGCAAAGCTCAGCGGCCAGACCGGCATCGCCCGTGGCATCACCTCCGCCGCATCTTCGGGTCGCGTCACCTTTTCCCATGGCAGCGGGAGAGGAAGCATGCGCGGATCGCCCACCCACACAAAGCTCAGCTCTTCGCGCAAAGAGGCCCAGGCCTCCTGAGCAAGCTCCGGGCCCACGCCCGCGGGCTCGCCGCAGCTCAGCGCGATGGGAAGACGAGCCATCAGAAACTCAGTTGATGGTGATTGCGGCCTCGGCGCGCAGCTCGGCGAGGAAGCCGTCCGCGAGGCCGTTGAGGCGGCGGCTCCGGAGTTCGTTGCGGATCGCTTCCCGGTTTGCGCTATCGTTGCTTGCGGCGTCCTCGAGCGCTGGCACGCGATTGCAGAGCATGAGGAAGACCAGCGTCTCCCCGCCTGCGCGGGTGAGCGCTGTGGAGACTTCGCCGGGATCGAGCTTGGCGAGTTCTATGGCCACGTCATCGGGGATCTCGGCGGGGGCGCGCGCGCCGCGCTCCAGTGCCTCGGGCGCCATGTTGCGCGCCACGCCGTAGAGATCGTCGCAGGTGTCCACGCGGGCCTCGATCCGGTTCGCCCGAGCGATGTCACCGCCCGGCAGGTAAAGCGCGGCGTAGTCGATGGCCGCGGGCGTCGCCGGGCTGCCTTCGCGCTCCTCGATGTCGCGGAGTTGGAAGAGGATGATGGCATTGTCGGTGCGCAGGGGCTGCGTCACCTCGCCGGGCGCGAGCGTCAGCAGGATTGGCCCGAGGCCGGGCGGCAGGTCCGAGAGCTCGAGCCAATTGACCCGCCCGCCTTGCTCCCGCGAGGGTGCGGCCGAGAGGTCGCGCGCTTCCGCCTGGAACCGGCTGATCGAGGTGATTGCTTGAAGCCGCTCTGCATTGGCCTCGGCCGTTGCCACCTCGCCAGGCCGGTTCGGCCGGGCGGGCAGCACGATCTCGTTGAGGAGCACGCGGATGCGGGAGCCACCGGCGACGGCGCCCTGTGCGCGGTCGATCTCGTCATCGGTGATCTCGGAGCGGCCCGCGAAGCGCGCGCGCACCAGCTCCCGCCAGGTGACACCGACGCGGATGAACTCGCGAAAGGTGCCTTCCTCGATGCCCTGACTGCGGAGCCGGGCGACGAAGGCCTCTGTTTCGAGGTTCGCGCGCCCTGCGAAGTCCGCCATGCCGCGAGCGAGGCCCTCCTCGGTGAGTTCGATGCCCGCGCGGCGCGCGGCCGCGATCTTGAGCCGGTCCTCGATGAGTTGTTCAAGCGCCAGCGCGCGGCTCGCGCCGGGGGCGTTCACAAAGGCGAGAAAGCGCGCGCGCTGCTCCACCTCGAAGGCGGTGACGACGTCACTGTCGACGCTGGCGACCGTGCGGAACTGCGATTGCGCCGCGAGGCTTGCAGGGAGCGCAAGGGCGAGGAAAAGGGCGAGGAGGAGACGGAGGCGCATGGCGGCGTTCCCTACGAAACTTGGGTCTGCTTTCTTGTTCTGACGGGCCTCGGTCATCAGCGGCATCGGGGGGCCACGCGCGGCGTGCTCGCGCCGGTGCCAAAGCCCCGCAATCCCACGGTGAAGCCGAAATCCGTACTGGGCGTGACAGTATCCGATGAGGTGAAGTTGCGCGAGGCGGAAAGCGCGATCTCCACGCATTCGTTGATCCACCGGAAGCCGATGCCGGCCTCTGTGGTGGCCTCGGTCGTGAAATCGTATCGGAAATCGGCGAGGGCGGTGAGGGTGGGCGTCAGGTCGTAGCCGGTCGTCAGCGTGAGCTCGGAGGCGGCAGAGTTACGGTCCTCGTCCGCATCGGCGCCCAGATAGGCATAGGACGTCGCCGCGCGGAAGCTGTCCCCGTCATAGCCCACGCGGAGGCCCGTTTTCTGCACGGCGAGATCGGTGTCGAGCGTGATGCGCCCGATCACATCATATCGCCCTTGGGTGGCCAGGGTGCCGGAGATGAGCCAGCTCGAGCTGTCCCCCGAGAGGCCCGAGGCATCGGTGAAGTCGGGCGCGCCGCTCAGGCGCTCCACCCGGCCGAAGGTGAGCGTGCTTTCCCAGCCCGCCGGGCCCGAGCGCGTCCAGGTGAGACCGAGATCGATCCGCGTGCCGTCCTCCACGACGTCCTCCCCCGGGGCGCGGTTGAGGCTGAAGAGGTTGCCTTCGTCGAACTCGACGCGGGTGCTATCCTCGTTCGGGATGTCGGCATCGCTCCGCGCGGTGCTGGCGAGCTGGATCTTGGGCGTGAGCACGTGGCGCGCGCCGCCAGCGCTTTGCGCCATGAGTGGCCAGGCCAAAGAGACGGCGAGGCCCGCTTCGCCCCGGCTCGCATCGTCTTCGAAGAGCGTGTCATCGGAGATGATGAACGCATCCGCGCCCACCATGGCCTGTGCGCCGAGGACGAGGCCGGGCCCGGTCACCCATTCCCGCGCCCAATCGAGCGTGACGCCCGTGCGCACCACGTCGAGCCCGTCCGAGACGCCGTCTCCATCGCTGTCGTTGTTGGCGTCGGAGGTCCGCAGATGGGCCTGGAGATCCGCGCGGAGCCGGGCAGATCCGCCGAGGAGATCGGGCGCGAAGACGAGGTCGCGCCGGGCATCGAAGATGAGCGAGGGAAAGGTGTTGTTGTTTTCGCCATCGCGCAGCGAGCGGAAGACGACGAGCTCGTATTCGGCGTCCGTCGTGCCAGTGGTGCGGGCCAGCGTAAGCGCGCTGTCGAGGCGGTCCTTGTTCGAGTAGTCGTAGTCGGAAAAGTAGGAGCGGTCCGAGGCGGTTTCGATATCGAAGGCGAGCTCGTAGCCGCGGAAGACATCGAAGCGGCCCGTGGCGAGGACCCCGCCGCGCAGCGCGCTGTCGCCGAATTCGTCGCGCGACACGTAGGTGTTCCAGTCGATCTCGCCGCGCCGGAAGGCCTGCCGGTAGCGAAACTCCAGCGTGCGAGTTTCGGTCGTGATGAAAGGGGTGACGGTGAGATCGCGGCTGTCGCCCAGGGCAATAAAGTAGGGGATCTTCACCCCGTAGCCGAGGAGGGAGGAGGTGCGGAATTCCGGGCGCAGAAAGCCAGTGGCGCGCTCCAGCGTGGGGTCGGGGAGGCGCAAGCGCGGCAGGTAGAGGATGGGGACCCCCATGATCTGCAGCTGAGCCTCGTCGAAATAGAGCTGCCGCTCCTCTTCATCGTGGATGATGCGCGCGGCACGGATCTGCCAGAGCGGCGGCCGGCCGCTGTCGCAGACATGGCAGCTTGTGGCCCCGACCTGCAGCGCCTGGCTGTAACGCCCGCCCACGCGCTGGATCTCGGCGGCCGCGATCTGGAGCTGCTGGTTGAGCACGAGGCGCGCGCCGAGGAGGATGCCATCGCGCAGCCCGCCGCTGAGCTCGGCCTGGCTCGCGAGAATGATGGTCGCGCGCCCGTCGCGCAGGACGATGGGGCCCTCCATGGTGAGCGTGTCCGTCTCCCCGTCATAGGTGACGCGGGAGGCGGTGAGACGCGTGTCGCCCTGAAGGATCTCGACATTGCCTTCGGCGATGAGGAGGCGGTCCTCGGTGAGGCTCACACGGTCGGCTACGAGGGAGGCGGGCGTGCCGGGGGCGTCGCTTTCCTGTGCGGCGAGGGGCGCGGACAGTGAGGCCGCGACGACGACGCAGAGGAGCGCGAGGAGCCGCCTCATCCGTCCTCGAGCCTGAAGAGACGGCCCAGCGCGAGGCCGAGCGCTGCGAGGGGCGGGGCCCAGGCCGCCAGAAGGATGGGCATCTGCCCGTTTTCTCCGAGGATCTGCGCGAAGTTCCTGACGAAGTAGAGCGCGAAGCCCGCGAGGATCGCGACCAACACGGCGGCGCCGGTACGGCTCACCCGGGCATGGCGCACCGTGAAGCTCGCCCCCACCAGCATCATCGCAACCATGAAGACCGGCAGCGCGAGCTCCATGTGAAACCACACGAGATGCCGCCGCGCCGAGAACCCCGCGCGCTCGAGCTGGTCGATGAAGGCCGGCAGTTCCCAGATCGGGATGGCGGAGGGCGAGCCGAAGCTGTCTCGTATGCCCTCGGGCGTAAGAGACGACGGGATGCGCAGCGTGTCGTAGGCGCGGGCGGCAGCCTCCGGGTTGGGGTTGCGATCGAGCGGCCAGCTTTTTGCGTCGCGCAGGTCCCAGCCGCCGCGCGTGAGCGTGGCGTTTGCGGCTTCGATCCGGCGCACGGGCGTGCCGTCCTGCGCGAAGGAGATGAAGGTGACCTGGCGCAGCGTGGTGCCGTCGAGCGTGGAGGACAACGCCCGGATTACGGTCTGGCCATCGCTCGAGCCCTGCCGGAGCCAGAGACCTTCGTCGGAGATCGAGAGCGTGGAGCCGTCCTCGTCGATCCGGTCCGTGCGCGCCTCGTATTCCTGGCTCATCTGCGCCACGAGCGGATTGAAGACCGCCACCGCCACGGCGCCGATGGCCAGCGCCACGATACCCGGCGCCACGAGCGCGCGGAGCGCCGAGCGGCCCGAGGCCCGCGCCACCACCAGCTCCGAGGACCGCGCGAGCGAGATGAAGAGCGTCACCGAGGCGATGATCATCAGGAGCGGAAGGATGCGGTAGAAGCCCACCGGCGCGTTGAGTACTGTGAGGCCGAGCAGCGCGCCGAGGCTCACCTCGTCGCCCGCGAAGCGCCTGACCTGATCCATGAAATCGAAGAGAAGCGCGAGCCCGAGAAAGATCGCGAAGACCGCGCCGAAGGTCGTCAGGAAACGCCAGGCGAAGTAGCGGTGGAGCGTCATGACGGGACCGCGCCTCGCGCTATGCGACGCCCGCGATCTGCGCGCAAGAACCCGGCCCAGGCGATGGCGAGCCCGAGGGCGGCGGGCAGGTAAGCGAGTGGCCAACGCGCGGGGTCGGAGATGATCTGCTCCGCGGCCACGCTTTCCAGCGCCTTGAGCAGCACGAGCGCCGCCAGCGCGGCAATGATCTGGCGCCAGAGTCCCATCCGCGAAAAGCCCGCGCTCATGAGCGTGGCAAAGCCGAGGAGTGCGGCCACGAGGGGAAAGAGCGGCTGCGAGAAGCGTTCGTGGACTTCTTGGGCGAATTCACCGGCGTTGCGCCCGGTCCGCGCGAGGATCTCCGGGCTCGGGTTCAGGAGCTCGCCCGTGGACAGCTCCCTGAGCGCGGGGCGGCGGCCTGCCGACGGATCGACGAGGCGGCCCACATCGATCACGAGGTCGTCGAAGTTGGTGACGAAGAGCGTGCCCTGTTCCGGGCTCAGCGTCTGGCTCTGCCCGTCGATCATGACGAGGCGGGGCCCGTCCTCCGTGCGCACGAGAAAGGCGCGTTCGGCGGTGAAGATTTGGTCCCGGATGCCCGGGCGCATGTCCGCGAGGAAGACGTCCAGCAGCTCGCCATCCTCGGAGATGTCGCGCAGATAGAGCGTGGAGCCCTGTCCGGGATGGGTGAAGACGCCCTCGCGCAGGAGCCGCCCGGAGACGTTTTCGCTCACCTCCGCGTTGCGCACCGCGAGGCGCTCCTGGCTGATGGGCACGAGCACGTGCATGAGGGCCGCCATGAAAATCGCTGTGATGACGCCAAACATCGCCACCGGCCGCGCCATGCGCCGCGCGGAATAGCCGGTGGCCTGCATCACCGCGATCTCGCGGTCCGCCATCATGCGATTGGTGACGTAAAGCACCGCCGCGAACGCTGCCACGGGGAGGACGAGGCGGATCAGGTTGGGCAGCGACAAGGCCGTGAATTCGAGGAAGACGAGGGCTGTCTGGCCATCGGCGATGAGCCGGTCAAACAGCACAACGGCCTGGTTCACCCAGTAGACCATCACGAGCACCAGTGCGAAGAACCCGAAGAGCTGCAGGCACTGCGAAAGCATGTACCTGTCAAAGCGTGCCATACTGCTCCGCCATGCCGTGCGCGGCCCTCGTTCGACGTCCCTAGTGGCGGAGGTCTACTCCATTTCCCGCGCCTCGGAAAGAGACGCGCTGCGCGGTCCGGGGCGGGTGGCCAATCCCCGGAGGCCCCGCTAGGTTTCGCCCAAACCATCCCAGCGGAGCCAATTCATGACCACCCCTCTCGCCTTCGATTTCATCGAGACCGACCTCGACGCCGTCGCCGCCTTTTCCGGGCAGGTCGCTTGTTTCGTGGAGGCCACGGGCAAGCTCGACCAGACCGCGCGGCGGGTGAACAGGCTCATGAAAGGCGCGCTCGAGCGCTTTGCCGAGAGCGACAGCTTCGCGGACATGTCCGAAGGGGACGCGCGGGAACTCGCCTATCCCACCGGCATGGAAGCCTCCGGCGTCATCGTGGCCAAGATCGGCCGCAAGGCCGATGCGACGACGGCGCGCCGCGCGGGCGCCAATATCGGCAAGTCGAAGCGCGACGGCGCGCTTCTCGTGCTCGCGGGCAACATCGGGCGGGCCGCCGAGATCTCCGAGGGGATCGCCCTGCGCGCCTACGCCTACAAAGACATGAAGAGCGCACCCGGTGACGCGCCCCACGGGGTCACCGTGATGTGCTCGAAACCGGAGGACGTGGCGGAGGCTGCCCGCGCGCCACTCGCCGTGGCCGAGGGCGTCTTTTTCACGCGCGATCTGACGAATGCCCCGGCCAATCACCTGACGACGACGAATTTCGCCGATCAGCTCGCCGCGATGTCCGAGATCGGGCTCGAGGTGGAGGTGCTCGAGGAGCCCGAGCTCGAGAAGCTCGGCATGCGCACGCTTCTTTCTGTTGGGCAGGGCTCGTCCGCGCCCTCGAAGGTCGTCGTGATGAAGTGGAACGGTGGCGGCGACGAGGCTCCCTTCGCCTTCGTGGGCAAGGGCGTGGTCTTCGACACGGGCGGCATCTCGCTCAAGCCCGCCGGTGGCATGGAAGACATGACCATGGACATGGGCGGCGCGGGCGTCGTCTCGGGCGTCATGCGCGCGCTCGCGCTGCGAAAGGCGAAGGCCAATGTCGTGGGCCTCGTGGGGCTCGTCGAGAACATGCCGGGGCCTGACGCCACGCGGCCGGGCGACGTGGTGACGTCCATGAAAGGCGACACCGTGGAGATCATCAACACCGACGCCGAGGGCCGCCTCGTCCTCGCCGACGTGCTCTGGTACGCGCAGGATCGCTTCAAGCCATCGGGTGTCATCAACCTCGCCACGCTCACGGGCGCCATCATCATCGGCCTCGGCCATGAGATGGCCGGTGTTTTCGCCAATGACGACAGCCTTGCCGAGAACCTTCTCAAAGCGGCGGGCGACGAGGATGAAGGTGCGTGGCGCATGCCGCTCGCACCGGCCTATGACAAGCAGCTCAAGAGCCAGATCGCCGACATGAAGAACGTAGGCGGACGCCCGGCGGGCTCCATCACGGCGGGCCAGTTCCTGCAGCGCTTCGTTCTCGACGAGATGCCCTGGGCCCATATCGACATCGCGGGCGTGGCAAGCGTGAAATCCGATACGAGCTATGCGCCGAAAGGCGCCACGGGCTGGGGCGTGCGCGCGCTCAACCGGCTCATCGCGGACCATTACGAGGGCTAGGCGCGGGGTGAGCGCGCGTTTTTATCACCTGACGACGTCGCCCCTCGATGTCACGGCGCGGATGCTCCTTGAGAAGTCCCTCGCCGCGGGCTGGCGCGTGGCGCTTCGCGGCACCGATCTCGAGCGGCTCAAGTGGCTCGATGAAAAGCTCTGGCTCGGCCCGGAGGAGGGCTTTCTGCCTCACGGCCTGGCGGGGGGCGACCACGATGCGCGCCAGCCAGTCCTGCTGACAACCGGCGCGGCGGCGAACGATCCGCACTGCCTGATGTCGATCGACGGGGCAGAGATTGCGGCGGAGGAGACGGAGGGCAAGGAACGCACCTTCATCCTCTTCGACGGGCAGGACGGTGACGCGGTGGCCCGCGCGCGGGTGCAATGGAAGGCGCTCACCGGCGCGGGCGTGGCCGCGCAATACTGGGCGCAAGAAGATGGGCGCTGGACGATGAAGGCGGAGAGCTAGTCATCGCCTTTGGCGGTCGCGACGTGCAGCACCGCGCCGATTGCCGCGCCAAGGGCCACGCCCACCCCGATCTCCCCGATCGCCGCGCCGATGGCTGTCCCGATCCCGATGCCGACGGCGATCCAGCTGGCAAGGGTCACGGGGGCGTCCTCCGTCTTCAGCGCATCAGGGTCAGGCGGCCATCCTGGATCTGGAGCGTGTCGAAACGGCTCAGATAGCTCATGCCCAGTAGGGAGCCGGGCATCTGCCCGTTATTGACCGAGGCGCGCACGCCGCGATCGACAAAGCTGCCGAGCTCCACGGTGTCGAGCCGCACGGGCGCGATCTCCACCGGGCCGTTCGCCGTCATTGCCTGTCCGAAGAAGACGAGATCCGCCGTGTCGAGCCCGGCGCGGGCAGCGTCCTCGCGCGTCAGCACGACGTCCGTGGCGCCGGTATCCACCACGAACTCGATCGGCGCGCCGTTGACCTCGAGCGTCAGATAGAAATGCCCATCTCCCCGGCGCGGGACGCTGACTTCCCCCTCGGTGACGAGGGCCTGCGAGGTGCTGAATTCGCTCTGCACGTCGTCCCAGAGGCCATAGGCCACGATGAGCCCCACGAAGAGCAGGAACCACGTGCCCATGGTGCGCGCGGTCTGGCCAAGCGAGGGCCGGTTGCGCACGAAAAACCCGCCGCCGATCACGGTGAGCAGGACGAGGAGAAAGAGCAGGGTCGCGATGTTGTCGCCGGTCATGGGCAGAATATGGGGTCAGCCGGGGAGCGTTACAAACCCGCTTTCGGCAAGGCCTGTGAGGATGAACTGCACCGAGAGCGCGGCCAGAAGCATGCCGAGGAGCCGGGTGACGATGTTGATGCCCGTGCGGCCCAGGGCTCGCTCGAGCAGGCCACCGGCCAGGAAGAGGAGGAAGGTGAGCGCGATGACGCCCGCCATGACCCCGAAGATGCCCGCCGTGGCGGCCATGTCGCCGGCCACCTGGCCGGTGAGGAGGATGATGGTGGCGATCGCCCCGGGCCCCGCGATGAGCGGGAGCGCCAACGGGAAGACGGACGGGTCCGCGCGGCTCTCGGCCTGTTCGCCCCGGCGCTCCTGCCTGCGCTCGAAGAGCATGTCGAGCGCGGTGAGAAAAAGGAGCGCGCCGCCCGCGATGCGGAAGGCTGGAAGCGAGATCCCCACGAAGCCCAGCAGCGCCTCTCCCGCGAGCCCGAAGAGGAGGAGGATCGCCAGCGCCACGAGGCAGGCCCGCACCGCGATGGCGCGCCGCGCCTTGGCCGTCATCCCCGTCGTCAGCGCGGCAAAGAGCGGCGCGAGGCCGATCGGATCGATGATGACGAAAAGCGTCGTGAAGGCGGTGATGTAGAAGGCGGCGTCGATCAGGGGACTGCGCCTCGACGCAAGGAAAACCCGTCCCGGACTTGATCCGGGACCTCCTGCTCAAAAGGGAAAGGCCCCGGATCACGTCCGGGGCGCGTGACGCGTGTTGCGGGCTGCGGATCACCCATTTTCCACCGCGTCGAGCTTCTCCTGCGCCGCCATCCAGAGCGTCTCGGCCCGGGCGAGGCCGTCCATGATCTCGGCGTACTTCTTGTTCCACACGGCAAGCTCGCCTGCGCGCGCGTCTTCGTAGAGCGCGGGATCGGCGAGCTTCTTCGCCAGCTTTTCCTGCATCTCGGTGATCTTCTCCACCCGCGCCTCGGCGGTGCGAACCTCGGAACGCAGGGCGAGGATCTGGTCGCGCGAGGGTTTCGGCTTCTTCGGGGCCTCCTCCTTCTTCGGCTTCGCGGGGACCTGGAGGAGAAAGCGGCGATAGGCCTCGAGATCCTCGTCATAGGGCGCGACTGTCCCGCCAGAAACGAGCCAGAGCCGGTCGGCCACGAGCCCGAGGAGGTGCATGTCGTGGCTCACGAGGATCACCGCGCCTTTATAGGCCGCGAGCGCCTGCACGAGCGCCTCGCGGCTCTCCATGTCGAGGTGGTTCGTGGGCTCGTCGAGGATGAGCATGTGTGGCGCGTCGAGCGTGGCGAGCAGCAGCGAGAGCCGCGCCTTTTGCCCGCCTGACAGGCGCTTCACATCCGTGTCGGCCTGCTCCGGGCCGAGCCCGAAGCCCGCCAGCAGCGGGCGCAACCGGCCGGGGAGCCAATCGGGCCTGAGCGCGCGCAAATGTTCGAGCGGGGTCTGGTCCACCTCGAGCTCGTCCACCTGGTGCTGGGCGAAATAGCCGATGCGCAGCTTCGAGGCCTTCGTCACGCGGCCTTTCTCGCTGGCCAGCCTGTCGGACAGGAGCTTCGCCAGCGTGGATTTGCCTTGCCCGTTCTTGCCGAGGAGCGCGATGCGGTCGTCCTGATCGATCCTGAGCGTGAGCCGGTCGAGCACGGGCGCCCCGCCATAGCCCACCGCCGCGCCGTCGAGATTGACGATGGGCGGGCTCAGCTCCTCGGGCTCCGGGAACGAGAAACGCGCGCGGGCCTCGGCCTCGGGAGCGGTGATGATGTCCATCTTCTCCAAGGCCTTGATGCGGGCCTGCGCCTGCTTGGCCTTGTCGGCCTTGTAGCGGAAGCGGTCCACGTAGCTCTGGAGATGCGCGCGCTTGGCCTCCTGCTTCTTGGCCTCGGCGGCCTGCACGGCGCGCTTGGCCGCGCGGGCGCGGGCGAAGGCGTCGAACGTGCCCTGATAGAAGGTGAGCTGGCGATGCTCGAGATGGAGGATCGAGCCCACTGCGCGGTTCAGAAGGTTTCGGTCGTGGGAGATGATGATGACGGTGTGCGGGTAGCTCTTCAGGTAGCTCTCGAGCCAGAGCGCCCCCTCGAGATCGAGGTAGTTCGTCGGCTCGTCGAGGAGGAGCAGGTCGGGCTCGGCGAAGAGCACGGCCGCTAGGGCCACGCGCATGCGCCAGCCGCCAGAGAAATCCGAGCAGGGGCGGTGCTGGTCTGGCTCGTCGAAGCCCAGCCCCTTCAGGATGGTAGCCGCGCGCGCCTCCGCCGACCAGGCATCGATATCGGCGAGGCGCGTCTGGATCTCGGCGATGCGGTGGGCGTCGTCGGTCTCCTCGGCCAGGAGCGCGGCCCGCTCGGTATCGGCCTCGAGCACTGTCTCGAGGAGGCTGGCGGCGCTCGCTGGCGCCTCTTGCGCCACGCCGCCGATCTTCGTGCCGCGGGGGAGTGTGATCTCGCCGCTCTCGAGCGCGAGTTCACCCCGGATCAGGCGGAAGAGCGTGGTCTTGCCCGCGCCGTTCGGGCCCACGAGGCCCACCTTGTGGCCCGCCGGGATGGTGGCGCAGGCCTCTTCGAAGAGGCGCCGGCCCTCCACGGCGTAAGTTATGTCGGCGATGCGGAGCATGGGCAGGCTCTAGCCCGGCTGCGCGCGAGAGGAAAGTCGGTGCGCGGCTCTGTTTCTGCGCGCGCCGTGCGGCGTGCTCGAAAGGCGCCCGCCCACCGACCCGGGACCCGAAGCTAGTCGGGAAACGGTGCGGGCCCCTTGAGCTCCAGCCGGTTGCCCCAGGGATCGCGGATGTAGATCGCATGGCCGAAGCCTCGCGCCCCGTGCTGGTGAAGCTCCTTCTCGATCTCCACGCCGTGGCGCGCGAGATGCGCGCGAAGCGCGGCCCCGTCAAATGCCGAGACCGCGAGGCCCAGGTGATCCACGTTCGTGCCGCCCGCGACAGACGGCCGGGCATAGGCGGATGCGGGATCATCGAGATCCCAGAGGCCGAGCGTGATCGTGCCGAACCAGAGATGCACCATCCCGATATCCGGGAACGCAGCCGCCGGGCGGCATCCGAGTACGTCACAATACCACGCGCGGGCGCGCGGAAGATCGCGGACCCAGAGCACAGCGTGATCGAGGCCCAGCGGCTGGAAGGGAGGCGGGGCTACCATGGGAGCGAGGGTGGGGCAGGGCCCGCGGCGATCAAGGGTTTTCAGCTTCAGGGCCCCGTGTTAGGGCGCGCCGCAAATTCGAACCAACCGGAGTAGCCCCATGGCCCTCGAACGCACCTTTTCGATCATCAAGCCCGATGCGACGAAGCGCAATCTCACCGGCGCGATCAACGCCAAGTTCGAGGAGGCGGGGTTCAGGATCGTGGCGCAGAAGCGCATCCACCTGACGAAGGCGCAGGCGGGGGTGTTCTACGCGGTCCATGCCGAGCGTCCTTTCTACGATGAACTCTGTGAGTTCATGGCCTCGGGCCCGATCGTGGCACAAGTGCTCGAGGGCGATGGGGCCATCGCGAAGAACCGTGAGGTGATGGGCGCGACGAACCCCGCCGATGCCGCGCCGGGCACGATCCGTGCGGAATTCGCCGAGAGCGTGGGCGAGAATTCCGTCCATGGCTCGGACGCGCCGGAGACGGCGGCCGTCGAAATCGCGTATTTCTTCTCCGGGCTGGAGCTTGTGGGCTAAACGCCCGGCACGTCCGGCCACAGGATCGAGGCCGCGCCGAAGGGTGCGGCCTTTTTCTTTTCTACTGCGTGTTGCAGTGGGCTCAGGTGCGGATGCCGAGGGCATCGAGCGCGCGGGCCAGCTCCCGTGGCATGGCATCACTCTCGGCGTGGTTGCGTGCTGCGGCGGCCTTCAGGGCGTCGAAGCTTTCGCGCAGGGCGGCCTTCTCCGCGCCCTGGCAATCATTCCACGGCCGACCCTGCAATCCCATGTGAAGCACGTAATACCCGATGAAATGGGGCCGCTCGCCCGCGGCGAGGAGCCGGGCATAGGCGGCATCCGCGCCAAGCGCGCGGATTTCTTCGGCGCTGTGAATGCCCGCCCGCGCGAATTGGGCGACCGCCGCAGGGTCGAGATTGCGGATGCTGTTGACCGGAGCCATGGGCGCAGCTTAGGCGCGCGCGGACCCGATGCAAATGCCGCACGCGCTGCTAGAGCGCGGCCCAATCCGTGAACTGGAAGCTCTGCTGGGGCGCCTTGGGCGTGTCCGTGTCGCTTTGGGAGTTGGTCTTTGTGGGCGCGGGCCGCTTTTGCGGGGCCGCAGCCGGCTGAGGGGTGGGTCTTTGGGCCGCCATGGGCGCCTCCGTCGCGTTGTCCCCCCTGGATTTCGCGTTTTGTGGCCGGGCGTTTGCCCTTCCGAGAAGAATGCTCGGGGAATTTGGCGTTTTTGTGGCTGCCTCGCGGGTGTTTTGCGCCCTGCGAACCGTAAAAAACGGGGGCGAAATATGTCCTGTAACACATGCGAGTTCACGAGAATGTTATTAGGTCAACGCCTCGGTCTGCATTTGATCCCTGATAAGGCATTGAAAACGAATGGAGAAAAAATCAATCCGAAAGCCTACACAGCGAATGGCGCTCCAAATTTTTTCTCGGACTCTTGGAACGTGACCAGCCTCGACCCGTTGTCACCCCACAGCGAGGCACACTGCCCCGCTCCGACCAAACCGACCAGAAAGGATATTTCATGTTCCGTAAGATCGCAATCGCTGCCACCACCGCAACGCTTCTCGGCTCCGCCGCAGCAGCCAACGAATTTGGTATCCTCGACGGTGTCGAAGAAGGCGCACAGTTCTACGATGTGCCGCTCGCAACGCTCGACGCTGCAGGCATGGTGCAGATTGAAGACCAAGACGGCACCGTGCTCGGTTCGGCCGACGCAGCCGCAGGCCCGAACACCGACCTGCGCATCGAGTTTGAGACGCCGGTCATGGCCGGTGGCGAGCTCGTCGCCAAGATCATCGTGGACGGCGAAGTCGTCGACATGGAAATGATCGAAGTCGACGGGTAAAACCATTGATTTGACGGAGAAGGGGCTGCCTTGCGCGGCCCCTTTTCTTTTGCGCGGGTCAGTGCGCCTTGAGCGCGATCGTCTGCCCGCAGGCTGCGGCTGCATCTTCCGCGTCGTGGGTGACCATGAGTACCGGCAGCTGTGCGGCACGCGCCCGATCGAAGACCAGCGCCCGCATCCGGACCCGCAGATCGGCGTCGAGCCGGGAAAACGGCTCGTCGAGGAGCAGCGCCTCGGGCTCGGCCAGGAGCATCCGCATGAGAGCCACCCGCGCGCGTTGACCTCCGGAGAGTGTAGCAGGATCGCGCGCTTCGAACCCGGCGAGGTCGATCTCGGCGAGGGCGTCGGCGATGCGGTTCTTCCGGTCCCGCGTGCCCCGCGGCAGGCCAAAGCCGATATTCTGCCCCACCGAAAGATGCGGAAAGAGCAGGTGATCCTGGAAGAGGATGCCCACGCGCCGCGCCTGCGGCGGCAAGCCATTCAGGATGCGGCCATTGAGGCGGATGGTTCCGGCGCAGCGGAAATTTGCAGAAAGCGTCCCGGTGATGGCGGCCAGAAGCGTGGATTTCCCCACGCCCGATGGCCCCATGATCGACAGCACATCGCCCGGACCCACACGGGCATCGACCCCGAGCAGCACCTTGCCGCCCTGCTGGGTGATTTCCACGCCCTCGAGCGCGAGCCCCTCAGTCATGGCGCAGGCCCGTCCTGTTGCGGAAGACGAGGCGGGGCAGGAGGAGCGCCGCGGCGAAGGGCAGCCAGGCCGCAGCGGTGAGTGCGAGCGTCCAGACCCCGATGGCGCGCCGATCCCCGCCGGAGGAAAGCGCGATGGCCTCCGTCGTCAGCGTGGTGATCCGTCCGCCCGAGGCCAATAGCGTTGGCAGGTACTGGCCCACCGAGACCGCCATGCCCACGGCGAAGGCCGTGAGGATCGGGGCGAGGAGCATCGGCAGCCGCAGGCGCCAGAGCACGCCCTCCCGGCCCGCGCCCATGGCATGGGCGAGCGTGGCATAGCGGGTATCCCAGGCACGGAAGGGGCCCGCGAGGGCGAGAAACATGTAAGGCAGGACGAAAACCATGTGAGCGAGCAGGACGGGCCAGAACCCCATGCCCGCGCCAAGCTGCAGGAGCAAGATCTGAAGCCCCGGAAGAAAGGCGATCTGCGGCAGGATGAGCGGCAGGTAGAGCACGAGGAGGCCGAGCTGGCCCAGCGAACGGCCTCGCCGGTGCTCGGCCTCAAGGCAGCCCAGCACGAGAATGAGCGCGAGGAGGGCTGCGAGCGCCGCGAGGCACAGCGTCAGCAGTGTCGTGTCGAGGGCCGCCGGGCCGTGTCGGTCCCAGGAGCGGAGGCCAAAGCTCGAGGGCAGCGCCTCGGGAAAGCGCCAACGCCCGGCGAAAGACCACGCAATCTGGCTCGCGATCCCGCCGAAGATCGCCAGCGCCGCCAGGGCCGAGACGGCGAGGCCCACGCCGCGCGCAGCGTAGTCTGGCAGGCCTGCGCCGCGCGCGCCCGTGGCGACGGCCACGTGTCCGATCCGGGCGACCGCGATCTCAAGGATGCGCCAGGCACCGATGGCGCCTACCACGAGCGCGAGCTGCAGGAGAGCCGCCGCCGCGGCGGGACCGCGCAAGGCGAGATCCGGGTCCGTCATCCAGCGCAGGATGAAGATGGAGAGCGGGGGCGGCGTCGACGGCCCGAGCACGATCGCCACGTCCACGTTCGACATGGCATAGGCGAGCACCGCGTAGACCGGCAGCCGGAGCTGGCCGTAAAGCGCGGGCAGCACTGTGAGCGCCCAGCCGCGCGTGCGGCCGTATCCCATCGTCTGCGCCACTTCCATGCGCGCGGCGCTGTTGATCTGGGGCAGGGCGGCCAACGCCATGAGCATCAGGAACGGCAGCTCCTTCGCGAGGAGCCCCGCGATCAGAGCCCAGCCCCCCGGATCCCCGATGATGAGCAGGTCCAGCGGCCGCTCCCACCCCGTGAGCCATGGCGATGTGAGACGCGCGAGCCAGCCAGACGGCGCGATGAGGAAAGCGAGGCCGAGCGCCGCGGCGGCATGGGGCACGGAGAGAAGCGGGGAGAGCAGGCGCTCCAGCGCCGAAAAGACCCGCGTGCCCTGCCAGCCCGCGATGAGGAGAAAACAGCCCAGCAGAGCGCCCATGGTCGACAGGAGGCCGGTCTTGACCGAGAGCCACGCCGCCCGCGCGATCCCGGGCTCCGCGAAAAGCACCTGCCATGGGGCGAGGGAAAACGTGCCGCCCCCGCCGGGCCTGAGGTATCCCACGGCGGGCAGAAGTGTCCCGATCAGGCCCGCGGCGATGGGCCCGATGAGTAGCGCGATGGTGAGGCCGGGAACGAGCGCGAAGCCCCGGTCCGGCACGGCCCCGAGGGGACTCCTCGCCGGTGGAGCGCCGCGCGCGATCGCGGCGTCGTCAGTTGGCAACGCCGTAGCGCTCGAGCCAGTCCTGCTCGACCCGGGTCATCCAGCTCGCATGGGGCTCGGGCAGCGCGGTGCCGAGCTCGGCAGGCGAGAGCGTGGCGATGCCGAGCTCGAGGGTGTCGAAGGCCGCGCGATCTTCGGGCGCGAGCTTGTCCATGTCGAGGACGGTGCCGTAGCCGAGGATCTCCGGCGTCTGCGCACGGAGTTGTGCCTCGGGCGACAGGAGGAAATTCGCCACCACCATGGCGCCCGCCTTGGCGTTGGCGTTGTACGGGATGGCCACGAAGGACGCGTTCCCGATGGTGCCTTTGTCGAGCACGAAGGTCCGCGCGCTTTCGGGCAATTGCTGATTGGCGATGGCCGCGGTGGCCTCACCGGGAGACAGGCTCACGGCGAGGTCGATCTCCCCGTCGTTGATGAGCTGGAGCTGGCGCGGGCCCGAGGCCGGGTAGGCGCGGCCCGAGCGCCACATGTTGGGCGTCGTCTCCTCGAGCCAGGCCCAGAGCGGGGCCGTGACCTCGGCGTAGTCATCGCCCGCATCCTCCTGCAGGCGGGCAGGGTCCTCCACGAGCTCATAGAGCATCTGCTTGAGGAAGGTCGTGCCGAGGAAATCCGGCGGCTGCGGGAAGGTGAAGCGGCCCGGGTTTTCCGCGGCCCATGCGGCGATGGCCTCGGCGGAGGTCGGCGGCGTGTCCATCGTCTCGCTGTCATAGATGAAGACGACCTGCGCCGCGGCCCAGGGGCTCTCGAAGCCGTCGGTGGGCACGGTGAAGTCCACGGTGACGGGCTTGCCCTCGGTGTCGACGAGCGCCCAGTTCGGCAGCTGTTCAGCGAAGGGCCCGAAGAGGAGGCCCGCGTCTTTCAGGGCGATGAAGTTCTCGCCGTTGATCCAGATCATGTCGACCGCGCCGCCCTCGTCGGTGCCCGCGGCCTCTTCCGCCACCACACGGGCCACGGCATCGGCGGTGTCGGTGAGCTTCACGTGCTCGAGCGTGACGCCGTAATCGTTCATGACCCGCTCGCCCACCCAGGCGATGAAGTCGTTCGTCGTCGTGGCCCCGCCCCAGGCGTGCCAGAAGACCGTCTCGCCCTGCGCCTCTTTCAGCACGGCCTCCCAATCGGCCGGGTCAGGCTCGCCATGGGCCGCACCGGCCAGGGAGAAGGCTGCCGCGGTGGCGGCGGCGGTGAGGAAGTGTTTCATGGCGGGGTCCTTTCGTCAGTCGTCCCGGAACACCTGCCGCGCGAGCAAGATACGCGAGGCGGCGGTGATGAAGCAGAGGCCCCCGAAGATCCAGGCGAGGGGGGCGAAATAGGCGGGCAGCATGCAGAGCAGGCAGAAGAAGACGATGGTCTCGAAGCCTTCGAGAAGCCCGCCTGTGAAGTAGAGCGATTTCGAGCCGCGCGCGGCCGTCTCCATTTCCCGCTTCTCGGCGAGGATCGCGTAGCCGAGGAAGGTGGCGCCGTTGAAGTAGAAGCTCGCGAGGAGCCATCCGCCGGCCATGCCGTTCATCGCCGGATCGGCCCAGATGAAGGCCATGGGGATCGCGCCGTAGAAGAGGAAATCGCTGGTGATATCGAGATAGCCGCCGAAATCCGTCTTCCGCGTGGCGCGGGCCACGGCCCCGTCGAGCCCGTCGGCCAGCCGCGAGGCGAGGATGAGCACGAGCGCCGCCAGATAGGCCTCCACCACGATGGCTGCCGCCGCCAGAAGCCCGATCCCCAGGCCCGCCAGTGTCACCCCATTGGCGGTGATGCCGGTCCGGGCCATGCGATGCCCGAGGGCATTGAGTGGCGGGTCGATAAGGGGGCGAAGCTGGCCGTCGAACATGGTGTGCGAAGCTATGCCGAGAATGCGCCCGGTTGCATACCGGTAATTGCCCGGTTCCAACGGCTTTGTGATCCTCTGAAATTCGCCCCGTTGCGGCCTTGGAGCGGGTGCAGGGCATGCACGCATGCCACCATTCTCCGATCGCGATGCCATCTCGCGCGCCTCAGCGCACCGTCCGGGTCCGGAGCTTGATTGGCCCGGCCGTGCGTCACGGCCGCTTGTGGCGCGGGCTGTCGAAAGTGCGAGCGTAGGTCGTGGTCCGCCTATGCCGACGCGCAGGCCTGGCGGGCGCGTCTTCCTCATCCAGCAGCCAGAGGCCCGCGGCGAAGGTGAAGAAGACGAGGGAGTAGATGTGGCCCCAGATGTGGACCGTACAGAGCGTGAAGGTGAGCCCGGCAAAGCTCAGGATCCACGCGAGGCGGGCTTGGTGCAGGTCGCGCTGCCCGCGGAAGTCTCGAAGCATGATCCAGAGAAGCCCGTGACCATAGCCTAGCGCTAGGAGCAGTGCGCCAGGAAGCCCGTAGCGCAGGGCGGTCGTGAGCCAGAAATTGTCGATGCTGTCGCTGACGACCCAGTCGGGCCGGGCCCAGTCTTGGAAGCCCGCCCCGAAGACTGGCTGTGCCAGCACGTTGGCCCAGGCATGCTCGAAGATCACCACCCGCCAGAAGGCGGTCTGTGCGTTGAGCGTGGCATAGCTCATGAAGACCTGCAGCGGGCGGCGGGTGGAAAGGACATCCACCGTCACGTAGGCCGCCACGCAAAGCGCCACGAGCAGCCACCAGCGCCAGCGCACCCGGCGCAGCCCCACGGCCCACGCGATGAGCCCGATCTGGAGCACGAGCGCGAGGATCGCCCCGCTCGAAAGCGTCAGGCCGCAGCCGAGTGCAATGCCCGCGCAGGCCAGCCAGCGCGCGATGCCAGGGATCTCGCCCTTCAGCGCGACGAAGGTCAGCGAAAAGGCGAGGGCGCAGAAAAGGCCGTAATGAATGGGATGCGCGAAGGTGTTTTGCACGCGGTTCATGCCGAGGCGGCTCGGCAGGTCAAGGTCGGGCACCGATTGCAGGCCGGGCAAGGCCTCGATCGCATAGACGAGTGGCGGCAGACCGGTGACCGCCTCGTAGAGCGCGAACGGCAAAAGAAGGAGCACGGCCCCGCACAGCTGCCGGCAGAACGCGATGAACTGCGCCCGGCTGCGGATGCAGGCCCGCGCGAGAAGGTAGCCACCGAGAAACTCCGCGCCGGTGGAGCCTGCCTGCTCGATGGTCCGGCCCGGATCCGTCACCGAAAGCGCAAGGACCGACCAGAGGAACGCTAGGAAAAAGAGGATGTCCGTCGCGCGGAGCTGCCCGAAATGCCCGAGGACGAGCCGCGCGCCCAGCGGCAGCACGAGGAGGCAGAGGAGGAGGCGCAGCGTGCTCACGTAAAGCGGACCCAGCTCGAAGAAGACAGGGACCACCACGCAGAAAAGATAGAGTGGCACGAGGGGCGAGAGCCGTTCAGTGGCCCCGCGCCGCGCGGCGCGCGAGGCGGGCGGGGCGAGATCCGCGTGCGCCATCAGCCGGCCTCCCGGGCGTCGACTGGCTCCGCGAGCCGGTCATAGGCTGACAGGTCCAGCGCGTGGGAGACGATCTCCGAAAGCCGCGTGTTATGCACCGCAAAGCGACCGGCGAAGCGGCGCGCCACGTAGTCGGAGACGAGATGCCGCCGCGCGGCGCGCGCCCGGAAGGGCCAACGGCGCGAGAGCGCGCCGGCCAACCGGTAGGCCGAAATGCGCGGGCCCCCGATACTGACGAAGGGCGCGGGATTGAGCACGCTCTGGCGCACGTGATTGGCGCGGCGCAGGACCGCCTGCGCCCCCTCGGGATAGCTTGGCGCGTGGGGCGCGCGCGCGGCCCCGCGCAGCCCGGCATAGGCCGCCGCTCCCGCGAAGCGCGCGAGGCAGGCGCCGGCGGCATCGAGATCCTGCCGCAGCGCCTCCTGCGGGAGGACAAAGACATTCTCGGACCCGAAAAGCGCCTGATAGCGGGCCACGAGAAGATCGTATTCGTAATGCTCTGGCGCGAAGCCGAAAAAGCCGGGCGTCTCGGCGCCGTCGAAAAAGCGCGCGAAAGGCAACGTCCCGCCGCGCTCGAGATACTGCATGTAGAGCGACGGCAGGAGCTGGAGCTGGTTGCGGATCGTGACGAGGATGCGCGCCCGGGGCAGCACGCGGGCGAGCCGCTCGGCGTAGATATCGCTCTCCCGCCCGCCATAGAAGGGATGCCCGCTCAGGAGCTCGGATGAGATCACCGGGACCGCGCCGGGCTCCACCGCGCGCAGCCGCGCCTCGATGGCTTCGCCCGCCCGGGCGGGGTCGAAGCGGAGACCGTGGGGACGGACGAGAAGGTCGAAGACATCGTCGTGATCGAGGATCTGCCGAAACCCGTGCGCCGGTACGAAGAACCGCACTTGCAGCCAGCTCGTCGCGGTCTTGTGGTAGCCGATATGGACGAGCGGGCGGGGCGTGTCCGTCGCTGGAGGCTTGGTCAGACCGGGGGTCACGGGCATCATTCCAGCACCGGCAGAAGCGCCGCGAGGAGCGCGGGGACGAAGACGCGCCGCGCCAGTGCCGGGCGCGGGTGCAAGCCGTCAGGCATCGCGTCATCGGGCCAGTCCGGCGCCCGCGCAGCCCTCGCCCAGGCCGCGCCCAGATCGACATGGACAGCGTCGAGTTCCGTGGCCAGATCGGGATATATCGCGTTGTAGTGCGGCAGGCGGCCGCGCTGCACGGCCTGCCTGAGACCATGCACCGGCGTCATGGACACGAGCACGATCGGTGTCGCGGGCCGCTCCGCCCGCAGCGATGTGACGAGCGCGCGGTGCTGCGCGCGGGACCGGCGCAGGGACACACCGTCGAGGAGATCAGCGTCATTGGTTGCGAATTCGACGAGGAGGAGGTCGGGCCGCGCGGCGGCGACTTCTCCCGCCTGCGCGAGGCCCCAAGCCGAGCCCATACCCGCGGCGGCGATGACCGTCACGCGCGTGGGTCTGCCGAGGCAGGTCTGCAGGGCCGAGGCCAGCGCCCGGGGCCACGGCTGCCCGGCGCTGAGGCTCGTGCCAAGGACGACGAGATGGAGCTTTTCTCCGCCCCCGGCATCCGCGCGCACCACGGCCTCGGGGCAGGGTGCCGCGACCGCGCCGTGGGATAGGAAGAGCGCGGCACACAGGGCCCGCAGGAGCGACAGAGCGCGTGGGACGGAAGCAGACGTCATGCGAGGAGACGGCGCAGGCGGCGCGACAGGCGACGCACGGGACGAAGGGCCAGCTCCAGCACATGGCCACGGCCCGTGAGCGCGGCGCGCGCGATATCCGGCGGCCGCCTGCGCGGCGCTGCCTCGTGAAGCACGTAGGAGAATCGCGCGAAGTCTTCGGCATAAAGCACTGAAATCAAGTCACGATCGGCATCGGTGACGACCGCTTTCGGCGCCGCCTCCGCCTTCACGCTCACATAGGCGCCCCGCGCGTTCATGTGGGCGATGCGCCGCGGCCCCGTCGCCGCGCCGGTGACCGTGTCGAGCCACGGCACGAGGGCGGCGAGCCCGTGCTCCAGATGAAAGACAGCCGCGCCCCCCGGCACGAGATCGGACATGGGACGGATGTGATTGTCGTAGGCGTCGCGCCGCGTCGCGAGACGCGCCGGCAACGTGTCGAGCCATGCCGAGAAGTCGAGTCCTTCGGGGATCGCCCGCTCCATTTCCCGCTGGAAATGATAGGCGCTCACGAGCCGCGCCACGGGGTGCCGCACGACCGCGAAGGAGGCATCGAAGAAGCTGCGCGGAAAGAGGGTGTCGAGCGTGGCAGCGTCGATATGCTGGGGCGAGGTGGCGCTCCACCGCTCCTGACCATTCCGGCTCAGAAAGGCGTCATCGTGGAAGGCCAGGGCGCCAAAACGATCGGCGAGGTATGTCTCCACGGCGGAGCCGCCGCATTTGGGCACATGGGCGAAGTAGATGAGCTTGGCCCCGGCTCGGACAATCGGCATGGCGCGCTCCGCACGTATTGACAGCGCTTCCGCTGCACCCCGCCAATGTCCCAAGGTTTGTCTAGCAGAAATTCAGCGAAAAGAACAGCTTCGTGGCGGAAGTTGCACCGGTGCGCTCGATTCTAGGAAAAGTCGCCTTGCCGCGCAGCCGTGCGTCCGCGTCGCAGCTGCGCGACAACGAGCGCGCCGACCCGGGCCAGATCATGGCGCAGGGCGGCGCTCGAGGCCGCGAAGGCGGAAAAGCCCGCAAGGGTCAGCGCCCCGAGGACCGCGACTTCCGCCAATGCGGGAAGGGGCGCGAGGTCGGGCGCGACCAGAAGCATCAACACCGCGGCAAGCGCTAGGGCGACGAGGAGCGCCGGGCCCAGGGCGCGCACAACGTCCCGCAGGTATAGCGGCGTTGCGCGGAGCGTGAGCGCGAGCGCGAGCGGTAGCGCCACGAGGAGATCGACGGCCATGAACGCCGCGGCCATGGGCACGAGCCCCGCGCCCGAGGCAAGGAGAAGCGCTGCCGTCACGAAGGCGAGCCGCAGCAGCCCGTGGACCAGCAGCACATCTGTGCGCCCGGTGGAAATGAGGAGAGCGCGCAGCCCGTCGAAAATGCCCGCTTGCAGCACCATAAGGCTGAAGAGCATCAGAAGCGGCGCCGCGCCCGCCCAGCCCGGCCCGAGGAGGACCGCCGTCAACGGCGCCGACGCCACTGCCATGAGCACGCCGATGGGGAACATGACGAGAGCGGTGCGGCTCGCAAGGCGCACATAGCTCTGGCGGAAGTCGGTGGGGGCGTCCTGCAGCCGGGCGAGCGACCAGGTGAACGTGGCCGCGAGGGGCACCGTCACGCGCTCCGCCGGCAGGCTCCCGATGCGTGCGGCGCGCTGGAAGAGCCCGGTGGCCATATCGCCCAGCCGCGCGCCGGCGATCAGGGTGCCCATGTCCAGCGTCAGGCGCTGGGCGAGGGCCGCGCCCGCCAGCGCGCCACCGAAGCCGAGTGTCGCGCGCACGTCTCGGAAATCCGCGCGCCATGGCGGGGAGGGCCGCCAGCCCGCGCTCCGCGCCGTCAGACCCACGAGAACGAGAGACATGACCACTTGCTGCAGGACGAGGGCCCAGTAGCTCCACCCCGCCAAGGCAGCGGCGATCGCCGCGCCGAGCCCCAGCGCCTCTGCCATGGTCTCGTGGCGCGCGAGCCGCGCGGTCTCGAGCCGCCTTTGCAAGACCGCGCCGAACTGGCCGATGAAAGCCGCGAGGACGACGTTGAGTGCCAGCGCTGCAAAGACGGGGGCCACGCGAGGATCTCCGAAGAGCACAGCGGCGGGCGGGCCGAGCCCCGCCACGAGAACCGCGCCCAGGCCCGCAAATCCCACATTCGTCCAGAAGATCGCGGTGGCGGCCCCATGGGTCATGTCAGGCCGCTGCAGGATCGCCTGGGGCAGACCGAAATTCGACAGCTTGAGCGCGATCATCAGAGCGGCCATGGCCAACGCGAAGACGCTGAATTCCGCGGGCGGGATGAGGCGCGCTGTGATCATGATGCCACCGAAGAGAAGGAGCGTCTTCACTGCCGAGAGCCCGAGGACGGCGACAGAGGCCGTGCCGACCCTCGCGCCGTGACGTCCTGGGTCATGCGCGATGGCGAAGGCCGCATCGCGGGGATCTGCGGGCTCATATGCCGTCATGTCCCGCGTGCGCCTCTGCCCGGAGGACCGCGCCCTTGGGGCTCTCGCGCCGCTCCGGTGCGGTATAGCCGCGAAGCCAGTTCCGCCGCCCAGCCCAGACCTCCACCCATTTTCGCGCCGCCTCCCGCTTCTGCCCCGTCAGCCTCGTGAAGAGGCCAAGAAGGGCGGCGCGGTTGAGCGCCCAGAGGGCCATCATAGCGCGCCCGTAGGGCACGAGCAGCGGCGGCCAGTGCCGCTCGATGAGGGTCATGCGGGCCTTGGCGATCATCTGGTACTTGCGCGCCTCGGAGGGGGACGACGCGCCCTCGAGATGCATGATCTCCGCGTCTGGCGTGATCATCGGGCGGTAGCCCATGGCCTTTGCCCTGAGGCAGAGATCGGCCTCCTCGCCATACATGAAATAGCGCAGGTCAAAGCCCCCGAGGCGGCGCCAAAGCTCCGTGCGCATGAGCATGAAACAGCCGCCCACCACGTCGACCTCGCGGATACTGTCCCGCGGCCAGCGGCCCATGGCCTCGGGGTTGAAGAGCGCGGAGCGGGGCAGGGTCGAGCTCAGCCCGGTGGCCGCGCAAAAGGCTGACCACGGCGTGATGCGCATCCAGCAGGAGGCGATGTTGAGCGTGCCGTCCGGAAAGACGGTGCGCCCGCCCACGATCCCCGCCTCGGGATGGGCCCGCCCGAAGGCGAGGAGGCTGTCCACCGCCCCCTCGTGACACTCCGTGTCGGGGTTGAGGAGGAGAAGCCACTCGCTTTTGACGTGCGCGACGGCGTGATTGTTCGCCCTTGCGAAACCGACATTTTCCGCGCTGGAGACAAGCGTCACCTCGGGAAAGGCGCGGGCGATGGCCTCTGCAGATCCGTCCTCGGAGGCGTTGTCCCAGACGATGGTGCGGATCCGGGTGTGGCGCGTCGTGTCATGGAGCGTCTCAAGGGCGCGGAGAGTCAGCGCGCGCGTGTTGAAACTGACGATGATGACCGTGAGCTCGGGCGCGCTCGCGCCGTGCCGTGTGTTGTCGGTCAGCCCCTCTGGCGCGCCCGCGGGCTCCAATGCCGCCCGGGGCGCCGTCATGGGCGCTGCTCCGGCGGCCATCCCTTGGGGTGAGCTCGGACCATGGCACGAGGCTCCTTTCCCGTGGCCCGCGCGCCGACGCAGCCCAGGGGAGGAGCGCGCGGGCATAGGCCTGAAATCACTATACTTCTCGGGAAACCCTGCCACTATAGCGAGAACATGTCACGCCTTGAATATCCAGAGGTTGAAATCGGCCCCGTCACCATACCCGCTCCGGACGCCGGCGACGGGAGCGCGCCGCTGGCCAAGATGAAGCGCGCGGGCCTCAACCGCCTCCACGGGCTGCGCCACGCGGTGGTCGCCGCGCGCCGCTGGTACTACCGGGCCATCTGGCGGATGGACCTGCACCCGACCTGCCAGTTCTCGCTCTCGGCGAAGTTCGACAAGACCTGGCCGCGCGGCATCCACGTGGGCGCGCGGAGCTACGTGGCCTTTGACGTGCGCATGCTCAGCCATGACCGGACGCGGGGCCTTTTCGTGGACACGCGCATCGGCGCGCATTGCTTCATCGGGGGCGGGGCGATCATCTTGCCGGGCGTGGAGATCGGCGACAGCTGCATCGTGGGCGCGGGCGCAGTGGTGACGCGGGATGTTCCCCCGGGATCGGTCGTCGCCGGGAACCCGGCACGCATCATCCGCTCGGGTGTGACGCTCGAGCCCTACGGGCGCTTCCCCGATGCCGATGCGCGCGAGGCACGGGCCGCCGCGGCGCAGTCCAGCGCGCCCTGAGGCCGGCCGAGGAGGAGCGAGACATGCGCTTTCACCTCTCCGGGACAACCATCGCCGTTAACATGCACGATGCGCCCATGGCCCTGTCAGCGGTGGCCGAGAGGCTCCGTGCGGGCGAAGGCTTCGCGCTCGCCACGCTCAATCTCGATCATGTGGTGAAGCTGCGGCGTGCGCCCGCCTTCCGCGCGGCCTATGCGGCGCAGGATCTGGTGACGGCCGATGGCAATCCGATCGTCTGGCTGTCGCGGCTCGCCGGGGCGCCGGCGGCGCTCGCGCCGGGATCCGATCTCGTGGTGCCGCTTTGCAGGCTGGCGGCGGAGCTCGGGCGGCCCGTGGGCTTCCTCGGCAGCACGGCTGGAACGCTGGCGCAGGCCGAGCGCGCGCTGGGGGCGCTGGTCCCCGGCCTCGAGATCCGCGCGCGGATCGCGCCGGGCTTTGATTTCGATCCGCTGGGGGCGGAGGCTGCGGAGCACCTCGCCGCGCTCGAGGCTGCGGGCGTCGCGCTCTGCTTCCTTGCGCTCGGCGCGCCCAAGCAGGAGATGCTCGCTGCCCGCGCCCGGCAGGTGGCACCTAGCCTTGGCCTCGTGTCGGTGGGCGCGGGGCTCGATTTTCTCGCGGCTCCGGGGACGCGCGCGCCTGCCTGGATGCGGCGGATGGCGCTCGAATGGGCCTGGCGCCTCCTGCGCGACCCCGGGCGTCTCGCAGGGCGCTATCTCGCCTGCTTTGCCATTCTTCCCGGCCTCATCCGCGCGGCGCTCATCCAGCGTGCCGCGACGCGCGCGCCCTGATGGATCTCTCGGTGATCATCCCCGCGCAGAATGAGGCAGGCTATATCGGCCGCTGCCTCGCAGCCCTCGCCGCGCAGCGGATGGGCAGGCTGCGGGGAGAGGTGATCGTCTCCGCCAATGCCTGCACCGATGGCACCGTGCGCGAGGCGCGGGCCCTTGCACCGCACCTCGCGGCGGCGGGCTGGGAGATCCGCATTCTCGAGCGCGCGGAGCCGGGCAAGCCCGGCGCCCTCAATGCCGCCGACGCGGTGGCGCGCGGGGCCACGCGCATCTACCTCGACGCCGACGTGATCCTCGATCCCGCCATGGTGGCTGCGCTCCACATGGCGCTCGCCACCGAGGCCCCGCGCTATGCGAGCGGCACTCTCGAGGTGGCTGAAGCGCGAAGCTGGGTTACCCGGCATTTCTCCGCGACCTGGCAGCGGCTGCCCTTCATGGCGAGCACCGCCCCGGGCGCGGGGCTCTTCGCGGTCAACCGGGCGGGCCGGGCACGCTGGGGCGCGTTCCCGGATATCATCTCCGATGACGGCTTCGCCCGCCTGAGCTTCGGCCCGGAGGAGCGTGTTCAGGTCGCCGCGTCCTACAGTTGGCCCCTCGTGGAGGGCTTCCGGGGCCTCGTGCGCGTCCGCCGCCGGCAGGATGCGGGGATGCGCGAGCTCGCGCGACGCTACCCGGGCATGCTCGCCAACGAGGGCAAGTCGCCTTTGGGCGCGCGGGACCACGCGCGCCTCTTCGCGGCGGGCCCGGTGAGCTATGCCGTCTATGCCTTTGTCATCCTTGCCGTAAGGCTCGGCGGGCCGGGGCGCGCGCACTGGGTACGCGGGCGCTGAGGGCAGCGACCCTCGCACCGTGCGCCGAAGTAGGATTCCCGCAAGACACCAAAGGTTAACTCCGATCCCGTTCCGGATCGCATCCCGCGCCGGAGAGGAGGAGAGACCATGATAGACCCCTTCAAAGGCACCCAGTCGGGCCTGACCGTCCCTGCGACCGACCTCGTCACAATCACTCCCGATGACGCGTCCGATCTGCCCTATGTGCTCCGCGCCATCTCCGTGAATACCTCGGGCTCGGTGCGCGTGACCGCGCTCGACGGATCGGAGGCCACGATCTTCGTCGCCGCCGGTGCGCCGTTCCCGGCCCGCGTGACGCGGGTCTGGGACACCGGCACCACCGCCACCGGCATCGTTGGCCTGATCTGATGATCGGTCTCGGCATGACACTGGGCCTCGGTCAGGCGCGCTTCGGCGAGGCCGGGCAGGCCGTGCCGGAGCCCGGGCCCGCGGGCACGGCGCATATCGTGCTCCTCGGACAGTCCGAGCCGCACCGCCTCTTTCGCGCGATCCATGCCGACATGGCCAATGTCGGCACCGTGGACGATGAAGACGCGCTGGAGGTCTGGTGGTACGATCTCGATGCCGGGGGCGGCTTTGACGGCGCGCGGCGCGACCCGATCACCAATGCCAACAAGGTGAGCCGCTGGGCGGTGGAGATGTCCAACGCCCTCGCGGCTCTCGCGCCGGGCGTGGCGCACAAGCTCTGCCTGCTCGCATTCTCCGGCACGGGGCTCGGCCGGCTCCTCGAGGATGGCGAAGCCGACGAGGCCCGGTTCTGGGCCGATGACGCGGCGACCTACGACCTCTTCGCGGCCGATACCGGGATCAGCGCGCCGGACGGTGCCTTCATGGCCTGGCAGAACGAGGACAGTGCGCTCCTTCAATACCAGCTGGGCGATGCGTGGTGGACGGCGCTCACCGGCACGAGCCTCGCGGACGGGTCCGCCGTGCCCGTCGGCGCCACGCGCCACGCGGTGACCTTCGATCACGTCCTGAGCGAGCTCTGGGACACCGAGACGGTCCCGTTCTCCTTCCTCATGCACCGTTACGACCAGCTCTCCGGCGGTGCCATGCACATGGACCGCTTCCGCGACGTGCGCGTCTCCATCGATCGCGTGGTGGCCTCCGCGCGCAATGCGGCGCGGGCGGTGCCCTTCGAGCGCGGCGTCGATCCCGTGGCCTATGAAAACGGCTATGACATCAGCGACGCGGCGCATCCCGCGATCTCGGATGACGGCGCCGCGAAATACGCCCAGCAGATCGCCTACAACATCGCGCGCCTCGGCGGGGTGGCCTTGCCGAAGCCTGAACTGGACTCCGTCACCTGGACAGAGGCCGCACTCACGCTCTCCAGCAGCGCGGGCCCGCTGACCACTGCCCGCCGGATCCGGGGCGGCGCCTTGCCCGCCGGGCAGCCCAAGGTCGCGCAGCTCTATTTCCGGCGCGCGGAGGCCGCTGAGACCCTCCACGAGGTGCCCGATGCCGCGATCTCACTGAGCGCGGGCACGGTCACGGTCGATGCTGCGAGCCTCCTCACCGCGCTCGGGGCCGGGCGCACGGGCTTTCTCCGCGGCGACATGATCGAGTTTGCCTCTGCTGCGGCCGGGGCCAACGACACGCAGGACCAGTCCGATGACACCTGGCTCGACTATCCGGGCCTCGCGCATCCCGTGCTGGAGCTTCTGCCACTGCAACCGCGCGCCGGCGTGTTGCGCTGCGATCTCGGTGCCGCGCCGGGCCATGCGAACGCGCTCATGGAGCTCCACGCCTGGGCGGCCTCGAAAGGCCTCACCGACCAGGGCGCGGGCTGGTATCCCGCGCCGAACAACACCCGCTTTGACAGCAATGCGCCTGGCGAGGTCGATCTTTCCGGTCTGACCAGCGGCACCTGCACCTTCTACATGGACGTGGACCGCGCCCTTGGCGGAGACGGTGAGCGGAGCACCCAGATCACCGCGCGCGACGTGGCGGGCGTGGGCTTTCAGCGGGTGACCGTCAATGACATCTGGGGCGAGGTCTCACTGTCTGCGGCGGGCACGGCGCCATCCGATTTCGGCTGGATCCCTGTCGGGCCGGGCCGGGTCCGGGTCTGGGCGCACGTCGCCAACCAGCCGGGCGGTCGTCTCATGCTCTACATCAACAGCAACAATACCGGTGGCGCCATCGGCGGCGCGGGCCTCTTCGACGGTGCGCTGGGCCGCGCGGAGATCGCCGCCTTCTAGGGGGTCTCAGTAGGGGCCGTAGGCCTCGAGGGCGCCCAGCCGGGACTTGTTGAGCACCACGCCGAGCACGTTCGTCATCGCGGCCAGCTCCCGTTCACAGCGGTCCACCTCGTCGGAGGTGGTCGCGTCGGCGGCCGCGATGATGAGCACGCAGTCGACATGCTTGGTGAAGGCGATGACATCGTCATTGGCAAGCACGGGCGGCATGTCAAAGATCATCATGTCCGGCGCATAGCGCAGCTCGAGCTCCCGGAGCCTCTGGTCGATATCGGGCGCCAGGAGCACATCGGAGGCGTCGGGGACGGTGGTGCCGTTGATTGCGAGCCCGAGCCCCTCGCCGTGGCGGTGGGCGATCTCGGTGAAGTCCCGCTCCCCGCGGAAAAACTGCGCCACCGTCGTGGGCCCATCGCCGGAATTCAGATGCCTGTGCCCGATCCCGAGCAGTGCCTGCTGCGCGGGATGGCGCATGTCGAGCTCGATCTGGAGCGTCCGCGTGTCCCGCTGGCGGGCCATGGCAAAGGCGAGATTGAGCGCGATTGTGCTCTTCCCGCAGCCCGGCGTCGCGGAGGTTACGGCGATGCGCTTCCAGCCCTGCGCCTGCATGAGCCGCAGGGTCCGCGTGCGCAGGATGTCGAAGGACGTGGCCATCTCGGAGGCCTCGGCGGCAAAGATGCGGTGGGCCTCGAGCATGGCCTGGTCGAGCGAAAGCGTGGCGAGCTCTGCGAGGGGCGTGGCAGCGCGCGGGCGATCCGCGCCGCTCCCGCCGACACCGGGATCCGGGGGTCGCGCCCCGCTCCTGTCGTTGCGGACTTTTTCGAGGGCGTCGTGCAATCGCTCCATGGGACGGCTCCGTTAGGGATTTAGAAAAGCGCGCGGGCGGCGGAGACGAGACGCGCCGCTTCAGGCCCGAGAGGTGTGACATGCCGGTCCACGCCCCAGAGGAGGGCGCCGAGCGCGAGAAGCGCAAGGAGCCCGCGCCCCCACCGGAGCGAGGTGCGCCGCGTCGTGTCGCCCGGCGCCTCGAGATAGGGGATCGTGGCAAAGGCATCGATGCCGAGAGCGGCTGTGAGGTCCCGCGGGGTGCGGATCGTGCGGTTGAGATGCTCGAGCAGCGCGAGGAGGCAGGCGGCAAGGACGAAACCGCCGGAGACGCCGCCCAGGGCGATCAGAGAGCGCGGCGGCCCGCTGGGGCTTTCGGGCGCAACGGCGTCTTCAACCACCGAAATGCGCTGCCCGCGGGACAGCTCCTCGATGATCTTACCCGTCTCGGCGCGCGCCTTGTTGGCCACGGCCTGGTCGTACTGGGCCTGAAGGGTGCCATGGCTCCGCTCCAACGCGGCGAGGGCCACGGCATTTCCGGGCGTCCGCCCGATGCTCTGCTCGATCTCGGCCATCTTCTCTGCCGCGGCGAGCTTCTGGCCCGCGACATAGGCGAGCTGGGCGTCGAGATCGGCGCGCTGCACCTCAAAGAGGGCGGTGTCCCGCTTCAGGGCGGCGGCACTGGCTGCGTCTCCCGGCTCTGCCAGGTTCGCTTCGGGCAGCGCTGCGCTTTCCGCCAGAGCGGTCTCGATGCGGGTCTGCAGCATCACCATGCGCGGATTGCTTTCCGAGAGCACCGCGCCCAGCGTGGCGTACTCGGCCTTGAGCTCCGCGAGGTAGCCCTCCACCGCAGGGGGTGCCCGCGACGGCGTCCGGGCCGCGCCCGACGTGGGTCGCAGCGGCTCTGCGCCGAGCATGACCTGCCCCGTGGCCTCGAAGAGCGTGACGAGCTGGAGCCTGCGATCCTTGAGCGCGGTCTCCTCCCGTTCCAGCCGCCCGAGGCGCTCCTGCAGGTTGGTCTGCTGGGTCCGGCGGAAATCGAGGCTGTCGGGCAGCGCCTCCAGATTGGCCTCCTGGAAAGCGAGGATGGCGGTGGTGCTCTCAGCCAGCTCCGTCTCGAGTCGCGTCACCTCCGCCGTGAAGAAATCGCGCGTCTCCCGCGCGAGGGAGGTGCGCGTTTCCGCGTTGACCGCGAGGATGAGGCGCACGAGCTCGTTGGCCACCGCGGCGGCCCGCGCGGGCACGGGGTCGCGGAACGAGACGCTGACGACGGTTGCGTCGCGCTGACCGCGGCGGAACTGGCCGCCCTCGGTCTCGATGAGGATCCGGGCGCGGAGATCCTCGAGCATGTCCTCGAGGCTCGGCGCCGCGTCCGGCGCGTAGATCGCCATGTCCCGCGCGAGGGCGCGAAGCGTGTCACGGCTCAGGATGCGCCGCTCGATGATCTGGAGGGCCTCGGTCTCGTTCGTGCGCACGGTGGTGGGGGCGAGATCCTCTTGCATCTGAGCGGCCTCCACGACGAGAACCGCCCGGGCGCTGTAGGTGGGGGGCGTGAGGAGCGCCGCCGCGAGGCCGAGCGCCGTACCAAGGAGCACGATGCCCGTGACGAGGGGCAGGCGGCGCCGGAGGATCTGCAGGCTGTGAGACATATCCATTCTGTTGACCTCTCTCTGGGCTAGCCGAGGGCCCGGGCGGGCGTGGGTGACGGGCGCGGGCATGCGGCGCCGAGCACCACGCCGTCGGCGATGACCGCCTCGACGGTCTTGCGCGTCACGTGATCGGCCCCGGCGCCGAAGGCATAGAGCAGCGCGTGTGCGCAGAGCTGGTTGACGAGCCGCGGTATACCGCCAGAAGCCGCGAGGAGCGGTGCCGCCGTGCTCTGCTCGAAGATCGCGCGTCCCGCCCCGGCAGCCCGGAGGCGATGGTCGATGTAGCCGGGCAGGTCATCTTCCGTGAGTGCCGGGAGATGGGCATGGGCCGAGACAAGCTGCGCGAGGGACGTGTGGGCCGGGCGGCCCAGCCGCTTGCGCAGATCCGTCTCGCCGACGAGAACGAGCTCTAGCAGATCGTGACCGCCGAAGTTGATGTTGAGCAGCCGCCTGAGCTGCGCGAGGCAGGCATCGTCGAGCGCATGGGCCTCGTCGCAGACGAGCAGCACGCGCCGCCCCCGCGCATATTCCGCCACGAGCCTTTCCTCGAGCGCCGCGTAGAGCGCCGCAAACCGCGCGCCTCCGGCAGGATCGGGCAGCGGGACGCCGAGCGCCACGAGGATGAGCTCGAAGAGCTCGCAGCGCCCGCGGGGCGCGGCGGTGGCGAGGACGGCGACGCTCAGATCGGCGCTCGCCCGTGCGACGGCCTCCCGCACGAGCAGCGATTTGCCGGTGCCCGGATCCCCGGTGAGGAGGGTCACAGGCGCGCGCGTGGCGAGCCCGTGGTCGAGCACCGCCTGCGCGCGAAGGTGCCCCGGGGCCGGAAAGAAGACGGCGGGGTCGGGCGGCAGATCGAAGGGCCGCGTCCTGAGGCCGAAATGCGCGAGAAGGGGCCCGTTGTCGAAGCTGATCATGGTCACGAGACCTCCATCGCCGGTTCTGATTGGGGAGAGCGGGGCGCCCGGTGGGGCGAGTACGGCGCGCCAGAAGTGATGCGCATTTGGCACCATCCGGGCGCGGGTGGCTGAAACTCTAGCCAGAAAAGCGCTTCCCGCCTACAACTTAGGCGGGAACGGGCTTTGGTTAACACGGACGAGGCGTGCGCATGGGTATGGTAACGAAAAGCGCGGGGGACCCGCGCGGCGAGCACATGGCCCGGGTCATGGCTCAGGTCATGGCCGTCATGGCGGCCTTGATCACGGCATGGCTGGCCGTCCCGCTCGCGGCGCAGGACTACCGGATCCAGCCCGGAGACACGCTCCGTGTGGAGGTGCTCGAGGACGAGACGCTCAACCGCGACGTGCTCGTGGCGCCGGACGGGCAGATCGCGGTGCCACTGGTCGGCACGGTGCCCGTGGCGGGTAGTTCGCTGCCGGAGGCGCAGCGACGTCTCACGGCGGCGATCGAAAGCAATTTCGCCGCCTCTCCTACGGTGCTCCTCTCGCTCATGCGCCTCGCCCCACGCAGCGTCCAGAGCACCGTCGCCGCCCCGCGGCACGTCTTCGTCATAGGCGAGGTGAAGAAGCCCGGCAGCATCGCCATGGAGGACGGCATGACCGTGCTCCAGGTGCTCTCGGTCGCGGGCGGCTTTACCGATTTCGCCGCCGTCAAGCGCATCCAGCTGCGACGCCGGGAAGCTCCCGGGCGCGAGCGTGTCTTCCGCTTCAGCTACGAGGCCGTGCTCGATGGGCGCAGCGGCTTTGGCATGGCGCCGGTGGAGCAGGGGGACGTGATCGTCGTCCCCGCGCGGCGGCTTTTCGAGTAGCCGGGCCGGAAGCCGGGGCCGGATCAGAGACGAGGGCGGGGCGCAATGAGATACAGGATCGCGACGTGGCGTGTGGCAGGGCTCGCGGGAAGCGTCCTCGCGCTCGTGGGCCTGGCTGGCCTCGCCGAAGAGGGCGGCCTCCGGTCCACCCTCACGCTCTCGCAGGGCGTCGAGGTGGCGCAGAACCCGTCGCTCTCGACCGGCGAGGAAGACAGCCTGCGCGAGGCGCGCGTGGGTCTCGGCTATACGCTTGAAACCCGCACCCGCACGGAGGCGCTGCGCTTCTCGGCCCGTGGGGACGTGCGCGCCGCCACGGATGAGGCAGGCGTCGACGTCGCGCGCCCGGAGCTCGCCTTGCGCTACAGCCGCGCCGCGCCACGCCTTGCGCTGGCGCTCGATGTCGCCGCGCGCCAATCCGACCTGCGCGTGCTTGATGCCACTGCGCTGGGCCGCGACACGGATGGCGCGCTCACGGTCCCGAGCGATCTCGAGGATCTCGAGGGGGCGGGCACGCGCACCGATCTCCGCTTCAGCGCCCGGGCGACGCTCGACGAAGAACGCCCGGTCAGCGTGACCGTGGGCCTCGCGGGGCAAAGGCTGAGCTACGCGGGCACCACCGCGCCCGGGCTCGTGGACCGCACGCGCCTCGCGCTCGATCTCGGCGCGCGGTTCGCGCTCTCGCGGGTGACGCGGGTCGAGGCCGGGCTGGGCTTCGGGACCGTGGAGGAGGACGGCGCCGCGCGCGAGATCGCCACGGTGCGCGCGGGCGTGCAATCGGCACGATCCGCGCGGCTTGTCGCTCGCGCGGGCGTCGAACTCGCCTTTCCCGAGGCGGGGCGGGACCGCGCGACGCTCCTCGCTGGCGTCACGCACCGGCTCTCGCCCCGCTCGGAGCTCTCCTTCGATGGCGGGGTCACGCTCATCGACGGCGCGGATGCGGAACCCGTCTACCGTGCGCGCCTCATGCACGCGCTCTCCCGCCGGCTGGAGGCGGATGCGCGGATTCGGCGCGAGGTCACGAGCCCCGATGGGCAGGAGACGACGGTCTCCACGGGCGCCCTTTTGGGGCTCGATCTGACGCTCACGCCGCTCTCCCAGCTCTCCCTCGATGCCACGCTCTTGCGGCAGGGCGACATCGAGACGGACACCCGGACCACGCGCCTCGCGCTCAGCTCCAACTATCGCCGGGCCCTGACAGAGGACTGGTCCGCCGCCATGGGGCTCCGCCTTTCCGCGCGGGAGACGGGCACGGGCGCGCGCGCCAGCTCCGAGGCGCTCTTTTTGCGCTTCGAGCGGCGCTGGCAGACCCGCGGGCGCTAGCACCGCTGCTGCGGTCTCCTGAGGGCTGGGCGTCGCCATGCTCAGGATCCGTCCCCGCGGAGGACAACGCCCACGGTTTTCATGAGGATCGCCGCGTCGATTGCGAAGCTCGCCGACCGGAAATACCACTCATCGAAGGTCACGCGGTCGGCGAAAGCCGTGCCGTCGCGGCCATGGACCTGCCAGGGCCCGGTGACGCCGGGGCGGAGCAAGTAATAGGCCCTACCGCCCGCCGCGCCGTAGAGAGCGCTCTGGTCGCGGGTGAACGGGCGCGGGCCCACGAGGCTCATCTCTCCCCGCAGGACATTCCAGAGCTGCGGCACCTCGTCGATATGGGTGCGCCGGAGGAGGTGGCCCAGCGGCGTGATCCGCGGGTCCCGCTTCAGCTTCTGATCGCGGGCCCATTCGGCGGCGATCTCTGGATCGGCGTCACAGAGTGCCGCGAGCGCGGCATCGGCATCCGGGATCATGGTGCGCAGCTTCCAACAGGTGAAGGCGCGGCCGTCCTTCCCTATGCGTGTCTGTCCGTAAAAGCCGCGCCCACCACCGACACGGATGGCGAGCCAGAAGATCGCCACCACGGGCAGGCTGAGCGGCAGCGTCAGCAGGACAAGCGCCACGTCGAGCGGACGCTTGAGACGTGTGGCATAGGTGGCTTTGGGAAATCTTGGCCAAGTGAGAGTCGCCGATGCATGGACATCGGCCCCTCGGGCAGCGTGTGTTGGCTCCATCTGAACCCCTTGCATTCGCGCCGCCTGTTCTGGCGGCACGACTTGGTTTCGTAGGGTTTGATGGAGTCAGGTGACCCCGCACGTGCGACCAAAGGTGTCACGACTTTTAGACAAAGTCGAGTCAAGAGATATTAACGGCGCCATGGTCCGTCGGCGGCGCGCCGCCACGGCACGCCCGGGCAAGTGACTTGAAGGCGGCCAGCTTCGCGCGTCTTCCGGGCAGAAAGCGCTCGTCAGCTCCGGTGACCTGGGCCTAAGCTGCGCCATGCGCGGTTTTCCCGATCTCCCGCCCCTCTGGTGGCTGGCCACGATCCTTCTCATACATCTCGGAGCCCGCGTCGCGCCGGGGCTGCACGTGACCCACCCAGTGCTCGACGCTTTGAGCTGGCTCCTCCTCCTCGGGGCGCTGGGGCTCATCGGCTGGTCGGCGCTCTGGTTCTGGCGCAAGCGGACACCGATCGAGCCGCACCACGTGCCGAAGGCGCTCATCGTCGAGGGTCCTTACCGGGTGTCGCGCAATCCCATCTACCTCGCGCTCGTGCTCCTGACGCTGGCCTCCGCCGCGGGGCAGGGCTCGGCGTTCGGTGTCGCGCTGGCAGCGGGTCTCTGGTGGGTGCTCGACCGCCGCTTTGCCCGGGTGGAGGAGGCGCTGCTCACGCGGAGCTTCGGAGCCGCCGCCGAAGACTACCTGAAGGCAACGCGGCGCTGGATCTGAGCCCGATGTCAGAAAAGTGCAAGCAGCAGCCCTGATCGAGCCCCGTGAGCGGCCTCAGTGCCGCGAAACGGAAAGCGCGCTCAGAGAGAGGCGCGCACCACGTCGCCCAGCTCATGCCCGCCAGCCTCTGCCGCGGCGGCCCAGCGGGCGCTGTTTGCCCGGGCGCGCGCAGCAGCTTCTTCGGCTGGGCTGCTGCGCAGGTTGAGCTGCAGGACGCCGTCGACGTAATCCACGAAGGCGAGCTTGTCGGCGGCGGTGAGCACTTTCGATTTCAGTTGCGACTGCAGAAAGACGAGCGCCTTCGGAAGCGCGAGATCGTCGGAGAGGATGGCGAGCGCCTCGGCCTGCGCGGCTGCCAGCGCCTCGGGCGCGGTCCCGTCATCGGCCTCCGCCTCGAGCGCCGTCACCCGCAGCCGCAGCCGCCGGAGCGCTGTCACGCTGTCATCGAGGAGCTTCCAGGAGAACTTCATGTTCTTGCGGTAATGCGTGCGAAAGCAGAGCAGCCGGAACGCCAGCGGATCCACGTCGCGTTCGAGCAGGTCCCAGACGGTGAGGAACTCGCCCGAGGATTTCGCCATCTTCACGCCCTCGGAGGCCTCCATGAAGGCCCCGTGCATCCAGTAATTCACGAAGGTCTTGCCCGTCGTGCATTCGGACTGCGCGATCTCGTTGGCGTGGTGGATCGGGATATGGTCGATCCCGCCGGTGTGGATGTCGATCGTGTCGCCGAGATAGTGCCGCGCCATGGCCGAGCACTCGATATGCCATCCGGGGAAGCCACGGCCCCAGGGCGCGTCCCATTCCATCTGCCGCTGCACGCCCTCGGCAGAGAACTTCCAGAGCGCGAAGTCGGTGGGCGCGCGCTTCTCGCCCGCCTCCACGCGGGCGCCTTCCTTCTGGCCCTCGCGCTTCACGCCGCCCAGGGTGCCGTACTCATCGATGCGCGTGGTGTCGAAATAGACGCCGTCGGCGATGGTATAGGTGTAGCCCTTTTCCTCCAGCGCTTCGATCATGGCGATCTGCTGGCCGATGTGATCGGTGGCGCGGCACAGGATCGAGGGCGCCGCGATGTGGAGCGCCTCGCACTGCGCAACGAAACCCTGCTCGTAGCGCTTTGCGATGGACCACGCGTCGAGCCCCTCTCGGGCCGCGCCCACCTCCATCTTGTCCTCGCCCTCGTCGCCGTCGCTCACGAGGTGCCCCACATCGGTGATGTTCATCACGTGCCGCACGGGCAGCCCGGTGGCCTCCGTCACCCGCTTGATCGTGTCCACGAAGACGTAGGTCCGCAGATTTCCGAGATGCGCGTGATGGTAGACGGTGGGCCCGCAGGAATAGAGCGTCGCCTCTGTGCTGATGGGCTCAAACGGGCGGACATGGCCCGCCATCGTGTCAAAAAAGCTCAGCGCCATGACAGGCCTCCCTGGGGTCGCATAGCGCGCTACCAGAGGGGGCAGGGGCGGGCAAGTTAGCTTTCGAGGAGCATCCGGCTGCAGGCCCCGATCTGGGCACGGGCAGCATCCCCGGCGGCCGCGGCACGGGTGGGATCATTGTGAAATCGCGCGACGGTCAGCAGCGAAGCCTGCGCCATCTTGGAGGCCACGCGGTGATGCAGCGCTGCGCGCGCCGCGCCGTCGGGCACGGTGGCCTCGTAAAGCGAGATGAAGGTGAGGCGGTCCGCCGGGAAGCTGCCGGGATCCTCGCCCACGACCCAGCTGTGCTCGATGGCCGCCGAATAGCGCCCGATGCAGCCCGCGAAGATCAGGTGAAGCGGATCCTGCGCTGCCGCTTCCCCGGGCGCGAGGCCGGCGAGGGCCAGAAGAAGAGTTCTTATTCCGCTCATATTATCATCAAACAGCTCATAAAATTGCGCGTCAATCGGGCGCTTTGCAAACTTCTTGCGTGCGACGGTAGCAGCACAACCTTTCAGAGCCGTTGCCGGTTCCGCGGAAAGACGCCGGATCTGCCCCTGCGTCACGCTGGTGCGCGGGGGCGGCGCGGCACAAGATGCGCGGATGGAGAGCTTCGATCACGTCATCGTCGGCGGCGGCTCCGCGGGAGCGGTGCTCGCCATGCGGCTCAGCGCCGATGCCGCGCGGCGCGTGCTGCTCCTCGAGGCGGGCGGGCCCGGCAAAGGGCTCCTCGTGCGGATGCCGCTCGGCGGCGTGGCGATGATCTCCGGGCGTCCGAAAATCAACAACTGGGCCTTTCAGACCGTCCCTCAGGCGGGCCTCCTCGGGCGTCGGGGTTACCAACCGCGGGGCAAGGCCCTGGGCGGCTCGAGCGCGATCAACGCCATGCTCTATGTCCGCGGCCATGCCTGGGACTATGACCATTGGGCCGCCGATGGCTGCCCGGGCTGGGGCTGGGCGGATGTGCTGCCCTATTTCATGCGGTCCGAGCACAACGTTCGCACATGCGACACGTCCGGGCGGGACGGGCCGCTCCAGGTGGCCGACCAGACGGCGGTGCGCGATATCTCGCGCGGCTTCCTCGAGGCCTGTGGCGAGGTGCAGCTGCGCCAGACGCCCGATTTCAACGGCGGGGAGAACGAGGGCGCGAGCCTCTTCCAAGTCACGCAGTTTCACGACGGGCCGCAGAGGGGCGAGCGCTGCTCTGCCGCGGTGGGCTTCCTGCACCCGGTCGTGGACCGCCCCAACCTCACCGTCGTCACCGGCGCGCAGGTGGCGGGCCTCACCGTGGAAGGCCAGCGCATCACTGGGCTCCGCTACCGGCAGGGGGCGGCCACGCGTCGCGTCGCGGCGGGGGAGGTGATCCTCTCCGCAGGCGCCTTCGGCTCGCCTCAGCTCCTCATGCTCTCCGGCATCGGCCCGGCGGACGAGATCGCGCGCCACGGGATCACAGTCCGCCACGACCTGCCCGGCGTGGGCCAGAACCTGCAGGACCACCTCGATCTCATCCTCACCTACCACGCGCGGCGTCCAGGGCGGGCTTCGGGCACCATGGGCATCAGCGCGGCGGGCGTGGCCGAGACCCTGGGCGCGGTGGCCGAATGGCTGCGGCACCGCACGGGCGCGGCCACCTCGCCCATTGCCGAGGGCGGTGCGTTCTTCCGCACCGACCCCGCGCTGCCCGCGCCGGACATCCAGCTCCATTTCGTGGTTGCCATGATCGAGAACCACCTGCGCACGATCCGCACGGGCCATGGCTTCTCCGCCCATGTCTGCGCGCTGCGCCCTCACTCGCGCGGTGAAGTGTTCCTCACCTCTGACGACCCGCTCGGCCCGCCGGGGATCGACCCACGCTACCTGAGCGATACACGCGACATCGCCACGATCACGGCGGGCGCACGGCGCGCGGTGGAGATCCTCGAGGCCCCCGCGCTCTCCCCTTGGCGGGGCGCGGCGGTGGGCCACAGCCGCGACATGAGCGATGCCGACTGGGCCGCGCGGATCCGCCAGATCGCCGATACGATCTATCACCCCGTGGGCACCTGCCGCATGGGGCAGGGCGGCGGCGCGGTGGTGGACCCGGCCTCGCTCCGCGTGCACGGCATGGAGGGGCTCCGCGTCGTCGATGCCTCCGTCATGCCCCACATCGTCAGCGGCAACACCAACGCCCCCACCATCATGATCGCCGAGAAAGCCGCCGATCTCATCCTTGCCGCCTGAGGAGACACCGATGAATGCCCATGCAGATCCGGGCCACGCCGCGCTCGACGCCGACCTCGCCGCCCTCGACGGCGCCAAGGATGCCTGGGCACGGACGCCCGTGGCGGACCGGATCACGCTCCTCAAGGACATCAAACGCCTCACCGGGCAGGTGGCCCATGCCTGGGGCGAAACGGCCGCGCGCAAGAAGGGCCTCGCGCCCAACGCGCCGCAAGCGGGCGAGGAATGGTTGAGCGGGCCCTACGCGGTGCTGCGCGCCTGCGACGGGCTCATCCGCACGCTCGAGGGCCTCCAAGGGCGGCAGTATCTCCGCGGGCTCAAGAAGCGGTATCTGCCCCATGGCCAGCTCGCCGTGGAGGTCGTGCCGGCCACCCCGCGCGACGCGCTGATCATGCCGGGGCTCCGGGCCGAGGTCTGGATGCGGGAGGGGGTGAGCGAAGCGAACCTGCCGGGGACGACGGCCACCGCCTATGACACGCCGGAGGCAGAGCGCACCGGCGCGCTGGCGCTCGTCCTCGGCGCGGGCAACATCGCCTCGATCCCGGTGCTCGACGTCTTCCAGAAGCTCTTCGTGGAAAACCAGGTGGTGCTTCTGAAGATGAACCCGGTGAACGCCTATCTGGCGGATGTCTTCCAGGTGGCGCTCGGACCGCTCGTTGCGCGCGATGCGCTGCGCATCGTGACCGGCGGCGGCGATGTCGGCGCTTACCTCTGCGAGCACGCGGCGGTGGAGGAGATCCACATCACCGGGGCCGAGGCCACCCACGATCTCATCGTCTGGGGCGCGGGCAAAGAGGGCAAGCGGGCCAAGGCGGCGGGCACGCCGCGGAACACCCGCCGCGTCACATCCGAGCTCGGCGCGGTCTGCCCCACGATCATCGTGCCGGGCCCGTGGAGCCGGGCGGACATCGCGCATCAGGCCGCGCAGGTCGCCACGCAGAAAATGGTGAATGCCGGGTTCAATTGCGTCTCCACGCAGGTCCTGCTCCTGCCCGAGGTCTGGGCGCAGAAGGAGCCGTTTCTCCGCGCCATGAAGCGCGTTCTCGCCGCGCAGGACCGGCCGGCCTACTATCCAGGCGCCACCGATCGGAGCGCGGCCTTCGCCGCGGGCGCACCGCACGAGGCCATCCCCCGCGGCACGGCCCCCGATTTCATCTTCTCGGAAGGCGTAGGCGGAGAATTCGCCCAGACCGAGGTCTTCGCCCATGCACTCTCGACCCATGATATCGCCGGGGAGGGGGAGGCGTTTCTTCGCGCGGCCATCGCCTATGCCAACGACACGCTCCACGGCACGCTCGGGGCCAACATCGTCATCCACCCCGAAACGCTCGCAGAGATCGGCAAGGCCTGCTTCGACGCCTGCCTGCGGGAGCTGCGCTACGGCAATATCGCGGTGAATGCCTGGACGGGGGCAAGCTTCGCGCTCACCGAGATCCCGTGGGGCGCGTTTCCGGGGCACACGCTCGAGGATGTGCAATCGGGCATCGGCACCGTGCACAACACGTTCATGTTCGAGGCCTCCGAGCGCACGGTGCTCTACGGGCCGTGGGCACCGATCCCACGCGCGTGGTGGCTGGGAGAGCGGCACCTGATGCCCAAGCCGCCCTGGTTCGTCACGCACCGGCACGCGGACAAGGTGGCCCGCGCCCTTGTGGACTATACCGCCACGGGGCGGCCCGCGCGGCTGGCGGCGCTCCTTTGGCACGCATTGCGCGGATAGGGTGCGGCCAATGCTGACCTTTTCGTTCGGGTTTCTTGATGCTATCTAAGCGTCAGTAAGCGGGGCGTGAGCGCCGCGATGTAAAGGAAGACCGTTGTGAGCGCAGTCCTGCTCGCCGCGCCACAGAGCGCCCCGGATCACAGCCCAGCCCCGGAAGAGACCGCCTTCGCGGCGCTGAGGCCCTTGCTCAATCGCGTGCGCTTCATCGCGCAGACCTGCCGCGCCGAGGCGCGTCTCGATCTCGCCGTCGCCTGCGCCGCCATCCATGCCTGCCCGGAAAAGAGCCTCGATGCCGTGGCCACCTCCATGGTGCGGGTCTTCTCGGAGGCCGTGGGCGGCCATGTGTGCTTCCGCGCGCCCGGCGCCGCGGATATGAGCTTTGACGAGGAATGGCTATTGCGCGTCGTCGACCGGGCCATCGCGAAGGACACGATGAGCGTGGAGTTCCTGCTGCGGCGCCGGGTACCGGCCCGGAACCACCACGCCTTCCGCAGCATTGTGCGGGCAGTGAGCACAATTCTGAGACCCTAGCCCTTGCGCTAGTTTAGAATTGTTCTAATTTGTTTGGCAGCCAGCTTTGGGCCAGCCAATCACGCGTTCCTGTGGGGACGCTCGACCGTAAAGGACAAAGATATGCTGCAGAGCGCCGAGAGCCTCTCCGTCGAGGCCAAGACAGAAATCATCGAGAAGCTGAACCAGGTGGTGGCGGAGACCGTCGTGACGACGATGCTCGCGCAAAACTTCCACTGGAACGTGACGGGCATGGGCTTTGGCTCTCTCCACGCGCTCTTCCAGGAGATCTACGAAGATCACTTCGAAGGGCAGGACGACGTCGCCGAGCGGATCAAGGCCATCGGCGGCCATGCCGAGGGCCAGCTTGCCGGCATGCTCAAGCGCTCCAAGGTGGGCGAGCAGGACGGCCATCAATCCGACAAGGAGATGATCAAGCACCTCTCCGATGCGGAGAAGACCATCGCCGACACCATCGCGGGCACGGCCGCCTATGCCGAGGAAGCCGGCGATGTGGCGACCCATGACCTCATGATCGAGCGTCAGCAGGTCCACGAGAAGTTTGCCTGGATGCTCGACGCGCATCTGCGCTGAGTGTCGCCGCTGGAGCGATATCTCCGTCTCACGCGGCAGGTGATGCCGCGTGAGGCGCGGGCACGGGGCTGGCCGGTCCATCAGGATCACTGCTTCCAGCGCATCGTGCTCGACCATGTCTGCGGTGGCCGCTGGTACGATCACGTCAAGCGCCCCGCCTACAAACACATGTCAGACGCCCATGCACGCGACGCCGCTGCCCTCTGCGACCGCATTCTTTTGGGCGACGCTGATCTTCACGCCCTCAATGCACAATCGCTAGTGTGGCGCGGCAAGTCCGGGCCGAAGGCGCAGGTACTTGCCCCGCGGGACGCGCAACTTACCCTCGATCTATGCCAAAACGCACCTACCCAAAGGACGCCGCCCGCGTAGAGACGGCCGATGACCTCGACGAGGTCGTCACCGACAAGCGCGAGGGCTGGCGCGCCAACCCGGCCAAGGCCCGCCGCCGGCAGCGCCGCTACAAGAAACGCCTGACCGACGAGATCGTGCGCCTCGCCCAGGACGATGGCGCGGACGACCTCTAAAGGACCCGTCAGGCCGCCTTCTTGGCTTTTTTCGCTTTCTTCTCGAGCTTGCGCGCATAGAGCGCGGGCCATGCGCTGAATTTGCCCATTTGGGCCTGCTGGTGCTTGATCAGGTCGATGAAGGCCGCTTGCTCCACGGGCTTTTTCAGCCGCTTGAAGATCTTCTTCTGCGGCTTCGTCATAGAGCAGGCGATGCAGTGCCCGGCGCGCTTGTACTTGCAGACGTCCACGCAGGGGGACGGGAGCTTCTTGGACATGGAAAAGCCTCTTTGCCTGTCCCAGATATAGGGATCAGCGCGCAGAGGCGAGAGGTGTCATTTCGTCAGGATGAGCTTTCCCGCGCGCGTGATGCGCAGCGTGTAGAGCTGGTCGCCGAGCGCGATCCGGGCGAGCCCGTCGCGGGTCAGCACCTCGGCATCATAGACCGGGACCCGGTCCTCCGGGCGCTCAGACGTCTCGACCTCTCTCGGAAAATCTACCACCACCATAGTCCCTCGAACTCCTTGTTCTCGACGAGGTTGTCGATGATCTCCCAGGTCGCGCTGTCGGTGCCGAGGGCGGCAAAGAGCGACGCGAGCAGGGCCCAGCCATCATCCTGCGCATGCCAGTGTCGCAGACGGGGGCGCAGTCTGGAATCATCAGCCATGGGACAACCTTCTGTTGCATTGCCCTTAATTCCTGACTGATTTGCTTGGTTGAGTCAATCTTAGTGTTTTGATCAGGAATTAATCCGCCGCTGCGAACGGATCGCGTTTCTGCGCCGCGCGGTAGCGCTTGGGCGTCTCGCCCATGGAGCGCGCGAAAAGCCGGTAGAAGTAGCTGGTATTCTCGAAGCCACAGCGCGAGGCGATGGCCTCGATGCTTGCGTCTTCCGTGCGCAGGAGGCGCGCGGCGTGGTCGATGCGGATGCGGTTGACGTAGTCGGTGGGGGTGAGCCCGAGCACCTCCTTGCAGGTCCGGCACACATGCTCGTGGCTGCGCCCGGCGGCGGCGATGAAGCCTGCCACGCCGAGGCGGAAGACCTCGATGTCCTGCGCAGCAGAACAGGCCGCGGAGAACCAGGCCGGCCCCGCCGCCATGCCCTGCGCGCTGGGCACGGCCACGCGATTGCAGAGCGTGAGCAGGAATTCCTCGATCCGCGCGAGGGTCCTGTCGGCCGTTTGGAGCTGCCCCGCGATCGCCAGCGCGCGCTCGAATTGCTGGGGCCCGAGCGTGTGGAGCTCGGGCAGCGCACCCGGCGCGTCAAAGAACCGGCCTCGCAGCGTGTCGCCATAGCGCGCCACGAGATGCGCCGCGCTCGCGCTCTCGTACATGACGTTGATGATCTCGCAGCCCTCCCGCGCGGCGCGAAAGGCATGGGCATCCCGCGGGCGGATAAAGACGAGCTGTCCCTCCGAGAGCGTCTGCATCTGCCCGTTGATCCAATGCGCTGTGCGGCCCCGCGTGATCAGGAACACCTCGTGAAAGTCGTGGGTATGCGCCCGCGCCGGGAAGCGCTTGGCCAGCATCTTGCGCGCGTAGTGGAAGCTTTCGCCACGCGCGAGGTAGCTGGCAAGCCGGTAGGTCTCAGTCTCCATGGAGCAAGATTAGCGAGTTTTCGCGGCATTGCAGCGTAAAAAGATCAATTTCGTACATGTCTATATCAAGCCGCGTCGCTGAAATGCGCAAAAAATGGGCGGAGTGTAAACAAGGAGTTAACGAGGACGACTCATGCCCGGCTTGGCGCTCGACAGCCCAGACCTTTCCTTCGCGCCGGTGGTTAATCCCGCGCCGAAGCGGCTGAGCGTGGCCGAAATCGCCCATTACAATGCCCAGGGCTTCGCGCAGCCCTTCGACATCTTCAACGCCGCCGAGATGGCCGAGATCCGCGCCTATATCGACGGCCTCATGCGCGATGCAGGGGAGGCAGGCGCCTACGGGATCAATTGCTACCAGGCGCGACTCGCCGGCCTCTACGACATCGCCACCGACGCGCGCATCCTCGATCACGTGGAGGATATTCTCGGCCCCGATATCCTCTGCTGGGCCACCGCGATCCTCTCGAAGAAGCCGCACGATCCAAAGGCGGTGCCCTGGCACCAGGACGCGAGTTTCTGGAAGCTGAGCCCGGCGCGCACGGTCACGGTCTGGCTCGCCATCGACGACGCCGACGCCGAGAACTCCGCCATGCGCTTTATCCCCGGCACGCACGACCGCGGCGCCTTCGCGGTGCAGGCCACGGAGGCGGGCCGCGCCGTCTTCCACCAGGAAACGGCCGGGGCAGACGCGCTCGGCGCGCCCTTTACCAATGCGCTCAAAGCGGGCCAGATCTCGCTCCACGCCGACATGCTCGTCCATGGCTCGCTGGCCAATACGTCCGATCGGCGGCGCTGCGGTTTCACGCTGCGCTACTGCCCGCCCACCGTGCAAATCACCGATGCCGCCTGGGCCGCGGGCGTGGAGGCGATCCTCTGCCGCGGGCAGGCGGGCCGCTGGGCCACCCATCCGCGCCCCGAGAACGACGACATCACGCGGACGCGCTCGCCCCACGTCGTGGGCAACAACTGATGGAGATCACGTGGTACGGCCATGCCGCCTTCGGGCTGGCACCGGAGACGGGCCCGCGGATCATCACCGATCCCTACACGCCCGAGGGCGTGGGCTACCCGCCGATCGCCGAGCCCGCGGATCTCGTCATCATCTCCTCCGACGATGACAGCGCCCATTGCCGGGCGGATCTCATCAGCGGCGATCCAGAGGTGGTGAACGCCCTCAAGGTCGCGCAGTCCGGCGGCACGAGCCGGGCCAAAGACATCGACATCACGGCCATCGAGGCCGCCGAGTGGGATCACCACCCAGAGCATGCGGTGCCCGGGCAAAACGGCATGTACCGCTTCGAGCTCGACGGCATGGCCTGCGCCCATATGGGCGACGTGGGCAATCCGCTCACCGAGGCGCAGCAGGATTTCTTCCGCGGCACCGACATTTTGTTCGCATTGGCAGGTGGTTATCTGACGATCTTACTACCCGATCTCATGGAGATGATCCGCCGCGTGAAGCCGCGCCTCGTGATCCCCATGCACTTCCGCACGCTCACCTATCGCCCGCGCAACACGATGTGGATCGAGAGCTTCCTCGCCCATTTCAACGACGCGGATGTTGATTTCGCCTGTTCACCTAGGGTCAACTTGACCCGTGCCGACCTGCCGGAGCGCACGCGCGTCCTCGTGATGGATTATTTGCGTTAGCTACGGCCCATAACCAGCCAATAAACAAATTACTTCTTTGGGAGGAAGTCCATGAAAAAGCTCATCATCACCGCCTCAAGCCTGGCGATCGCGGCCTCGGTCGCGTCCGCGCAGAGCGTGGCGCGGGAAAACACGGTCATCTTCGACCTCGACCGCACGATCACGGATCCGGAGAACTTCAACTGGTTCACCGACAATTCTGGGGTCCGCCGCCTCGCGGGCGCGCACCAGACGATGTGGGAGCCGCTCTTCATCCTGAATTATGGCACGGGTGAGCTCGAGCCGTGGCTCGCCACGGGCGCCGAGAGCAACGCGGACTTCACAGAGTGGACCGTGACGCTCCGCGATGGCGTGACGTGGTCCGACGGCGAGGCATTCAACGCCGATGACGTCGTATTCACTGTCAACATGGCTGAGAATACCGAGGATTTCTCCGCCCGCGAAGTGTCCGCGCTCACGAGCCAGGTGGCCTCCGTCGAGAAGGTGGACGACCTCACCGTGCGCTTCACGCTCGAGGGCTCCAATCCGCGCTTCATCGTGGAAAACTTCGGCGTTCGCATCGCGAACTCCTTCCTCATCATGCCCGAGCATGTGTGGTCGGCGGTGGACGATCCCGCCACCTTCACCTTCTTCCCGCCCATCGGCACGGGCCCCTATGCCTACAGCTCTGGCGCGTCGAACCGCATGATCTGGGACCGCCGCGACAGCTGGTGGGGCGCAGAGACGGGCTTCATGGACATGCCCGCACCCGAGCGTGTCATCTTCCTCGAGAGCGGCGGCGAGGAAAGCCGCGCACAGCTCATCGCGTCGAACCAGCTCGACGCCGCGCAAAACGTCACCATCGGCACCTTCGAGGCGATTCAGGCGCAGAACGACGCCGTCATCGCGTGGGTGGACGGCTTCCCCTTCGCGGCCGCCGATCCCTGCGCGCGCCAGCTCGAGATCAACACCACCGTCGCGCCCTGGGACAACGCCAACATGCGCCGCGCCGTGGCCTCGATCATCGACCGCTCGCAGATCGTGAACGTGGCCTACGAGGGCACGACGGAAGCGTCGCGGACGATGTTCGCGCAATACGGCTCCATGGCGCCCTTTATCGAAGCTGTGGAGGAGGCGGGCTATGGCCTGCCGGCGCGCGCAGATGTGGAGGCGGGTCAGGCGCTCATCGAAGCTGAAGGCTGGGTGCGCGACGGCGACTACTACATGAAGGACGGCGAGACGCTTGGCGTCGACATCCACGTGAACTCCGCCTCCACGGAATACACCCGCACCATCGACGTGGTCGTCGAGCAGCTGCAGCGCGCCGGGATCGACGCCCGTGCGACGCCCGTGGAAAACGGCGTGTTCTGGGGCGAGGTTCTGCCCTTCGGCGCTTACGAGATGTCCTATAGCTGGCTGTCCTGCGGGTCGGTGAACGAGCCATGGGCCTCCATGGGCCGCTATAACTCGCGCGATGTCGTGCCCGTGGGCGAGCGTTCGCCCGGCTTCAACAACACCTCGCGGTGGGACGGCCCCGCGGCGGATGCCTACACGGCCATCGTGGACCAGATCGCCACGAAGCCCCTTGGGGATCCCGAGGTGCCAGGACTGGTGGCGGAAGCCTACCAGTATCTCGATGCCGAGATGCCCTTCATCCCGCTCGCGCAGGCCTCGAAGCTCATCCCGTTCAACACGACCCATTGGACGGGCTGGCCGACCTCGGAGAACTACTACAACCACCCGTTCTTCTGGTGGGGCCACACGCACCAGATCATCCACAATCTGGAGCCCGCGGGCTAAGAACCTTCACGCCGCCCCGGGCCTGACCCGGGGCCTCCACCTCTGAGGCGAGAGGTCCCGGGTCAGGCCCGGGGCGTGATACGAAAGACGACCGTCCCGGACCCCGATCCGGGACCTCGCGCCGCCTCGAGAGGGCCCGCAAGAGGCCTGGGGCGACCGTGACACATCACTGCCGCGGGCAGTCCATGCCCGTGATGCCAAGGCACACCCCGCCCGACCGGTGTGCAGACGCTGTGTGTACGACCCCGGGTACGCCGTGTGCCAGTGCCCATCCGCCGCAACGGAAAGGAGCCCCGCCATGGGACGCATTCCAAGGGATTACCTGATCAACCGTCTGGTGACGCTGGTGCTCACCATTCTGATCGCCGCGACGATCATATGGATCATCCCGCGGCTTTCGCCGGTCGACCCCGCCGAGATCGCACTGGGGCGCATGGCAGCGGGCGCAGGAACGGTGGCAAATTCCGAGGAAATCCTCGCGCAGCTCAGGGCACAGATGGGCATCGATCAGCCACTGATCGTTCAGTATTTCAAATACTTGTCGGGCGCTCTTGTTTTCGATTTCGGGCTGTCGACCGCGGCCTTCCCGACGCCGGTCGCCACGCTCATCCTCAACGCGCTGCCCTGGACACTGGGGCTCATGATCCTGTCGCTCCTGATCACCTTCTTCATCGGCAACCTCCTCGGCGCGCTGATGGTCTGGGAGAAATCGCCCAATCTCGTGAAGGTGGCGATCCCGGCGGCGATGGTCTTTACCTCAATTCCGCCAATCCTTTCCGGGCTTCTCCTCATGTGGATTTTCAGCGCGAAACTGCAGTGGTTTCCGCTCACCGGTGCCTATTCGATCTTCGTGGAGCCGGGCTGGACATGGACGTTCGTGCAATCCGTCCTCTACCACGGCTTTCTGCCCGCGCTCTCCATCGTCATCGTGACGTTCGGCTTCTGGGCGCTCGGCATGCGCGGGCTCATGATCACCGTGCAGGGCGAGGACTACGTGACGCTGGCCAAGGCCAAGGGATTGAAGCCGCGGTACATCCTCTACCGCTACATGATTCGCAACGCGATCCTCCCGCAAATCACTGCTTTTGCACTGAAAATCGGGCTGCTCATCGCCGGGCAGGTGCTCGTGGAACGCATATTCGCCTATAACGGGATGGGCAAATTGCTCTACGACGCGATCCTCAACCAGGACTTCCCGGTCATCCAGGGGGTGAGTTACGTCATCATCCTCATGACCGCCGTGAGCGTCTTCCTCGTGGACCTGCTCTATCCCTTCATCGACCCCCGTATCCGGCATGAGGCTGCGTGATGGCTGAGTATTCGACAAACGACGGCGCAGCCGAAGCCGAAACCCCGCTTACACGTGCTGAAAGAAAGCAGGCGAGGCGGCTGAAAAGGTTCGACAATCCGTGGCTCAATCCGAAGCTCATGTGGGGCGTGGGGCTGCTCCTCGGCATCATCGCACTGGGCCTCCTCGGGCGCATTTTCTGGGATCCGGATCTCGTCTTCGTGGGCTCGGGCCTGCCGCGGCAGACGCCCTTCGGCTTCGAGAACATGCGCGGTCAGGCAGGCACGCTCGCCCACCCGCTGGGCACCGATGGCGGCGGTCGCGATCTTCTCGCGCTCCTCATCATCGGCGCGCCAAACACGCTCTTCGTGGGGCTTCTGGCCTCGCTCATAGGCATGTCCATCGGCATTTTCCTCGGTTTCTCCGCGGGCTTCCTGGGCGGGCGCACGGATGACACGATCCGTGTCCTCGCCGACGTGATGATCACGATCCCGCCGCTTCTCATCCTCGTCGTCTTCCAGTCGTCCTTCGGGGACGTCTCGCTCACAATGATGGCGCTCCTCATCGCGGGCTTCGTCTGGCAATCGCCCACGCGCCTCATCCGCGCGCAGGTGCTCTCGATGAAGCGCTCGGGCTACGTGCAGATGGCGCAGCTCAGCGGTGCGGGCACCTTCCACATCATGTTCCGGGAGATGATGCCCAACCTCGTGCCCTATCTCTTCGGCTCCTTCATTGCCTCGGTCACCACTTCCATTGTGACCGCCGTGGGGCTCGAAGTCCTCGGCCTCGGGCCGCAGCGGATCCCCACGCTGGGTCGCACGATCTACGAGGCCATCAATGCCGGCGCGCTCATCCAGAACCTCTGGTGGTGGTGGGGCCTGCCCACGCTCCTACTCGCGACGATGTTCATCGGGCTCCTCCTCATCAATCTGGGTCTCGACGAGGTCTCCAACCCGCGCCTGAGGAAGCTGTCATGAGGGCGGCCTCAAAGCGGGAGGCCCCGGGTCAAGCCCGGGGCGTGAAGCGCGACACACCCGTCCCGGGCCTGACCCGGGACCTCCGCCGTGGGAAAAGACCATGACCGACAAACCCGTCCTGACCCTGAAAGACCTCTCCATCGAGTTTCCGACGCCCAAGGGCGTCGTGCAGGCGGTGAAGGGCCTCAACCTGACGATCGAGAAGGGGCGCCGCGTGGGCTTCATCGGCGAGTCCGGGTCGGGAAAGACCACGACCGCGCTCGCCGTCATGCAGATGCTCGCCGAACCGGGGCGCGTCTCCTCCGGCTCCATCGACCTCGCCGGTACCGACATGCTGGCCCTTGGCGAGGAAGACATGCGCCGCGCGCGGCTTTCGGCGGTGGCCTACATTCCCCAGGGGGCCATGAACTCGCTCAATCCCGTCATGCGTGTCGAGCCGCAGATGTGGGATGCGATCATCGCCCACGAGGGCAATCTGCCCCGGGCAGAGCTGCAGAAACGCTCGGACGCCGCGCTCGTCTCGGTGGGTCTGCCCGAACATGCGGGACAGCTCTTCCCGCACGAGCTCTCCGGCGGCATGAAGCAGCGCGTCTGCATCGCCATGGGCCTCATCCTCAACCCGGATCTCATCATCGCCGACGAGCCCACTTCCGCGCTCGACGTCGTCACCCAGCGGCAGGTTATGCAGACCCTGAAGGACATCCAGGCCGAGATCGGCTCGGGCCTCATCCTCATCGGGCACGACATGGGGCTCATGGCGCAGTCGGTGGATGAGTTGGCCGTGCTGAAGGATGGCGAACTCGTGGAGCACGGCACCGTCCAGCAGATCATCGAGGCCCCGAAGCATCCCTACACGCAGGATCTCATCTCTTCCGTGCCGCTCGTGGGCGGCGACAGCTTCCTCAACCCGGACCGCAACGCGCCAGCGGCGCAGCGCAGCTCGAAGGAGCCGCTCCTGCGCTTCGAGAACGTGCGCAAGGATTACGGCACCGTCACCGCGCTCCATCCGATGTCCTTCACGCTCGAAGGGGACACGCCTCAGATCATCTCCATCGTGGGGCAATCGGGCTCGGGCAAATCGACCATGGGCTCGATCATGCTGGGCTTCAATCCGCCGAGCGAGGGCCGCGTGCTCTACGAGGGGCAGGACGTGGCGCGCATGAACGCCGCCCAGAGCCTCGCGTTCCGCAAGAATGTGCAGGCGGTGTTCCAGGACCCTTACGCTTGCTTCAACCCGTTCTACCGGGTCAATCACGCGCTGAAGTTCCCCTACAAGCAGTTCGGGCTCGCCACCTCGGAGGCCGCCACGCAAAAGGCGATGGAGGAGGCCTGCGCCGCCGTGGGGCTCGACCCCGATCTGGTCCTCTCGCGCTATCCCCACCAGCTCTCGGGCGGGCAGCGGCAGCGCCTCATCGTGGCCCGCGCGCTGATGCTTTCGCCGAAGCTGCTCATCGCCGATGAGCCCGTGAGCATGGTCGATGCGTCGCTCCGCGCCACGATCCTGTCCAACATCTACGACCTGAAGGACAAGTACGGGATCTCGATCCTCTACATCACGCACGACCTCGCCACGGCCTACCACGTGTCCGACTACGTGATGGTCCTCTTCAAAGGGCATGTCGTCGAAGCCGGGCCACCGCGGGAAGTGATCGGCGCGCCCCAGCACCCCTACACGCAGCTCCTCATCGACTCGATCCCGTGGCCCGATCTCCAGCGCAGCTGGGGCTCCGAAGGTTGGGACCCAGATTCCATGCGCGACGAAGCCGAGCGCGCGCCCAGCGTCATGCGCGGTGGCATCGCGGGCTTCGAGCTCGTGACCGGCTAGTGGGATGGACGATCTGCAGGATCATGCGCTGGAGAAGGACCGTCGTCAGAGGGCCCTGCACCGTCTTCGGCTGACACGCGAGAAGCTCGGGGCGCGCCTCGCGCTCATTGCGCCTATGGTCTTTCGCAAGCGCCGCGCGCTGCCGCCATTTCTCTTCAAGGAGCTGCCGGGACCCGAGGTGAACGCGGACCTCGCGCAGGCCCCGTCCGGCTGGCCGGAGATCCCGCATCACAGCTACTGGGGCCGGGCAAAGCTCGATTTTCTGTTAAAGACCCGCGTGGCCGTCCCGCCGGACTGGGACAAGCGCCACCTCGCGCTTCACCTGCCGCTGGGGGCCTTGGGCGACATCTTCAATCATCCCGAGGCGATGGTCTATCTCGGGGAAACGCCGCTCGGCAGCGCGGACCGCTATCACCATACCCTGCCGCTCCCAGAGGAGGCGACGGGCGAGCATGTCCTGACGCTCCATGGCTGGACGGGCCTTGCGGGGTGGCCGCCTGACCCCGACAGCCGCGCGCAGCTCTACATGGGCGCGCCCGCGCTCGTGGAGCGCTGCCCCGACACGCTCGATTTCATCCGGCTCGCGCATGCCGTCCACGATGCCGCCACACATACCGACAATCCGGAGCTCATCTCCGCGCTCGACGCCGCCTTCAACGTCCTCGACACCCGCGACCCCCTGGGCGAGGCCTTCTACGCGTCCGTGCCCGGCGCGCTCGTCACCCTGCGCGGCGCTCTCATGGAGGCGGGCGACCCGCTCGACGTGACGCTTCACGGGGTGGGGCACGCGCATATGGACGTGGCCTATCTCTGGACGATCGACCAGATCCGCCTGAAAAACCAGCGCACCTATTCGAATGTCCTGCGCCTGATGGAGGCCGATGACGGCTACACCTTCTCCCATTCCCAGCCCGCGCTCTACGAAATGACGAAGCACGACTTCCCCGATATCTACAGCGGGATCCGCGCCCGCGTGGCCGAGGGTCGGTGGGAGGTCATGGGCGGCATGTGGGTGGAGCCCGATCTGAACATTCCAGGGCCCGAGGCGCTGGTGCGGCAGCTCATTCTCGGGCGCGAGTTTTTCCGTGAGGAGTTCGGGGAGGTCGAGACGAATGTCCTCTGGCTGCCCGATACGTTCGGCTTCCCAGGCCAGATCCCGCAGCTCATGAAGATGGCCGGGCTCGACTGGTTCGTGACAAACAAGCTCAACTGGAACCAGATCAATCGCGTGCCCTGGGCCTCGCATCACTGGGAGGGGATCGACGGGACCCGTGTCTTGGCGCACATCCTCACGACGCCCCGTGCTGTGCAATACCTGCCGTTCCCGACGAATTACAAAAGCGATCTGAGCGCTTCGGAAGTGCGCGGGACGTGGTCCAACGCCCACGGCGCGGCGAAGGACCACCTGCCCATCTGCTACGGCTATGGCGACGGGGGCGGGGGGCCGACGGAGGATCTCCTCGCCAAGGCCGACGCCTATCGCGGGATGCCCGGGATGCCGCGCCTTCGCATGTCCACCGTGCGGGACGCGCTCGCGGGCCTCGCGCCCCTCGTGCCGGAGGAGCAGCTCTGGACGGGCGAGCATTACATGGAGGGGCACAGGGGCGTCTACACCTCGCAGGGCTGGATCAAGCGCGCGAACCGCAAGGCGGAATGGGCGCTCCATGAGGCGGAAGCCATGGCCGCCATGCTGGGGCAGGGGATCGAACTCAAGGAGGAGTGGAAGACGCTCTGCCTGCACCAGTTCCACGACATCCTGACCGGCACCTCCATCACCGAGGTCTTCGACGAGGCGAAGGAGACATTTGCAAACCTCCGCCGTGAGATAGAGGACAAGGCCTCGGCATTGCTGGCGCCTGGCGGCGCGCCGGTGGCGATCAACACTGCGCCGACACGCGGGCCCCGCGTCGCCTTCGTGGAGGGGGATGCGGAAATCCATGCCGCGCAGAAGGTCAGCGGCGGCGCGCTCTGCTGGTTCTCGGATCTTCCCGGCTATTCCGCGCGGGCCGTCTCCACCGCCCAGACCCCGCCCCATGCTGCGCGGGCCTCCGTGGGCTCGACGCATGCGTGGCTCGATAACGGCATCCTGCGGGTGAAGGTACTCCCGAACGGCCATTTGGCCGAGGTCACGGACCTCGCCACCGGCTGGCAGGCGCTCGCCGAAGGCGAGCACGGCAATCGCCTCGTGGCGTTCGAGGATCGGCCCATCTGCTGGGATGCCTGGGACATCGATCCATACTTCGAGGACAATCAGGAAGAGGTCACGAACGCCCGGCAATTCGAGGTCGTGGAGAATGGACCGGTCCGCGCTGCCGTGCGCGTGACCCATCTCTGGCGGGGCTGCGAGATCGTGCAGACGATCCGCCTCACGGCGGGCTCGCGCCGCGTCGATTTTGAAACTGAAATCGACTGGCGTGTGAGCCACATCCTCCTGAAGGTGGCGTTTCCCGTCAGCATCGAGGCGAATAACGCGCTCTACGACATTCAATGGGGCGCGATCCGCCGCGCGACGTCCCGGACATCGGACTTCGATGCTGCGCGGTTCGAAGTGCCTGCGCAGAAATGGGCCTTGCTCGAGGACGGCAAGCGCGGTGCCGCGCTTCTGAATGATTGCAAGTACGGGCACGATATCCACGGCCACGTGATGCGCCTGTCCTTGATCAAGTCAGCCACGTCGCCGGACCCCGTGGCAGACCAGGGGCGGCACCATTTCACCTATGCGTTCTACGCCAGCCCGGAGCTTGAACGGGCCGAACTCGACCACGTGGCCTACGATCTCAACGCGCCGCTCCGCGTGGCGCAGGGCCCGGAGGTCTTGCCACTGATCGAGGTGCCCGCGGGCCTGATCGTGGAGACAGTGCGCCCCGTGGACGGCGAGGTTGAATTCCGGCTGTTTGAAGCCCGCGGAGAGAACGTGGAGCCGAGGGTGCGCTTCAACACGCCGCCCAAGAACCTGAGAACTTGCGATATTTTCGGTGTCACGCAGGAAAAGCTGGAGCCCGCGCAAGAGATCGTGCTGCAGCTGAGACCCGCGCAGATCCTCACGCTCCGCGCGGCCTTCTAGCCCCTTAGGTGATGACGTCGGGCGCAGAGCGCCCCGTGCGCGCCGAGATGCCGGCGATGGCGTCGGCGGCGGCAATGATCGGCGCCAGCGCCTCCTGCGGGTCACGGTGAAGCTCCGCAGGATCGGTCTCGAGGCGTTCGAGGTAGACGCGCAGCGTCGCCCCCTGAGTGCCCGTGCCGGACAGCCGGAAGACCACGCGGCCGCCGCCGGAAAAGAAGATGCGGATGCCCTGCGCCGAGGCATGCGAGCCGTCCACCGGGTCGTCATAGGAAAACTCATCCGCGCCCTCGATTGTCATGCCGCCGAAATCGCCGTCTTTCAGCGCGCCGAGGTTTTCCCTGAGCGCGTCCATGAGACCCGCCGCCGCTTCGCTGTCCACCGCCTCGTAGTCGTGACGGGAATAGTAGTTGCGCCCGTACTTGGCCCAATGGTCCGACAAGAGGTCAGACACGCTCTTGCCCGTTTTCGCGAGGATGTTGAGCCACAGCAGCACCGCCCAGAGCCCGTCTTTCTCTCGGACGTGGTTGGAGCCCGTGCCTGCGCTCTCCTCGCCGCAGATGGTGGCATGCCCGGCATCGAGGAGGTTGCCAAAGAACTTCCAGCCCGTGGGCGTCTCGAAAGAAGCGATGCCCTTCGCCTCGGCCACGCGGTCGGCGGCGGCGGAGGTGGGCATGGAGCGCGCCACGCCGGCGAGGCCATCGGCGTAGCCGGGGGCCAGGTGGGCAAGGTCCGCGAGGACGGCGAGCGAGTCTGACGGAGACACATAGGCACCTCGCCCGACGATCATGTTGCGGTCGCCGTCCCCGTCGGAGGCTGCCCCGAAATCCGGTGCGTTGGCGCCATACATCGCGTCCATCAGCTCCTTGGCCCAGATCGGATTGGGGTCCGGATGGCCACCACCGAAGTCTTCCTTGGGCTCGCCGTTCACGACCGTGCCAAGGGGCGCATCGAGGCGGTTCTCCAGGATTTCCCGCGCATAGGGGCCCGTCACCGCGTGCATCGCGTCGAAGCGCATGCGGAAGCCCGAGACGAACATGCCGCCGATGGCGTTGAAATCGAAGAGGCTCTCCATGAGGTCGGCATAGTCGCTCACGGGGTCCACGATCTCCACTGCCATCTCACCGAGCGTTGTTTCCCCTTGGCTGCTGAGATCCACGTCCTGCGCTTCGAGAATGTGGTACTCCGTGATCTCCTTGGTCCGCGCAAAGATCTTGTCGGTCACGCCCTCGGTCGCCGGGCCGCCATTGGGCCCGTTGTACTTCAGGCCGAAATCCTCCTCCGGTCCGCCAGGGTTGTGCGAGGCCGAGAGGATCAGGCCGCCATCGGTGCCGCGTTTGCGGATGAGATGGCTTGCGGCGGGGGTGCTGAGGATGCCGCGCTCGCCCACGATGGCGCGCGCCGCGCCGTTGGCGGCGGCCATGCGCAGGATCACCTGGATCGCGCGATCGTTGAAATACCGGCCATCGCCGCCCACCACGAGCGTCTTGCCGCTGACCCCGCCGATCCCATCGAAGATCGATTGCACGTAGTTCTCGAGGTAGTGGGGTGCCATGAAGACCCGGGTTTTCTTCCGGAGCCCGCTCGTCCCCGGCTTTTGGCCGTCAATCGGCTTCGTGGCGATGGTGGTCATGGTGGTCTCCCGGTCAGCTCTTTTCGGCGATGTTCCTAAGTGTAAACGCGACGACGCTTTCGGCCGCGATGGAGGTTGTCGTGCGCGGGCGGTCCTCTGGAGGAATGCCGCCCGCAGTGTCGAAGGCGCGCGCCCAGAATTGCCCCTCGGGCGCTTCGGGCAGCGTGGCGCGGATCTCCCCGCCGTTGTTGAAGATGATGTAGATCGCGCCAAGGCGCCGTTCGTAGGGAGGGGTGCCGCGCGCCATGCGCATCTCGGCCCCGAGGAACTTCAGCTTGGCCTGGCCCCAATCGTCCGAGGTCATGGCCTGCCCGTCCGCGCGCCGCCAGAAGAGATCAGGGACGCCGTCGATCAGGCGCGGGCGCGCATGGAGAAAGCGTGTCTGGCGCAGGATCGGCGTGGCCCGCCGGAAAAGGATCACATCCTTGCAAAATTGCAGGAAATCCTCGTCGGCGCCGTCCCAGTCGATCCAGCCGGTTTCGTTGTCCTGGCTGTAGGCGTTGTTGTTGCCGCCCTGGCTATTTCCGAGCTCGTCACCCGCCAGGATCATCGGCGTGCCTTGGGAGAGCATGAGCGTGGCCAGCATGTTGCGACGCCGTTGCGCGCGCTTGGCGATGACCTTTGGGTCCTCGCTAGGGCCTTCTTCCCCGCAATTGCCCGAGAAATTCTCGCCGTGGCCGTCGCGGTTGCCTTCGCCGTTCGCTTCGTTGTGCTTCATGTTGTAGCTGACGACGTCCATGAGCGTGAAACCATCGTGGCTCGTCAGGTAGTTGATCGAGGAGGTCGCAGGCCGCCCGTCATGGTCGAAGCGGAAGCTCGATCCCGCCACCCGCGTGGCGAGCTTTTGCACCGTGCCCTCGTCGCCTCGCCAGTAGCGGCGCACCTGGTCGCGGTACTTGTCGTTCCATTCGGTGAAGGGCGCGGGATAGGCGCCGAGCTGGTAGCCGCCCATGCCCACATCCCAGGGCTCGGCGATGAGCTTCACGCGGTTGAGCACGGGGTCCTGCCGGATCGCGCGCATGAAGGGGCCGTCGCGGTCGAAGACGCCGCCGGTGCGCGCGAGCGTGGAGGCGAGGTCGAAGCGGAAGCCATCGACGCGCATGACTTCGACCCAGTAGCGGAGCGAATCCATCACGAGGCGGAGCGTGAACGGATGATCGAAGTTGAGCGCGTTGCCCGTGCCCGTGTCGTTGACGTAGTAGCGCCCTTCCGAGAGGCGGTAGTAACTCGAGTTATCGAAGCCGCGGAAGGCCAGCGTCGGGCCGTTCTGGTCGCCCTCGGCGGTGTGGTTGTAGACGACGTCGAGGATCACCTCGATGTCGGCGGCGTGGAAGCGCGCCACCATCTGCTGGAACTCGGCGATGTCGGCATAGCTCAGGTAGCGCGGGTCCGGCGCGAAGAAGCCGAGCGTCATGTAGCCCCAGAAATTGCGCAGCCCCTGATCGACGAGGAAGCGGTCATCGACGAAGGCCTGCACGGGCAAGAGCTCGATCGCCGTGATGCCCAGATCGGTGAGGTGGTCGAGGATCGGGTCGGAGGCCATGCCGAGGAACTTGCCCCGGTGTGCCACGTCCTCCCTGTTCTGCGTGAGGCCTTTGACATGGGCCTCGTAGAGGACCGTCTCGTTCCAGGGCCGGTCGATGCGGCCCCCCTTTGCGCCCCAGGTGAAAGCCGGGTCCACGACGACGGAGCGCGGCATGAAGGGCGCGCTGTCGCGGGTGTCGAAGCTCAGATCCGCATCCTTGTGCCCGATTTCATAGCCATAAAGGCTGTCGTCCCAGGTGAGGTGCCCGGTGAGCTTCTTGGCGTAGGGGTCGATGAGGAGTTTGTGCGGGTTGAACCGGTGGCCTTCCTCGGGCGCGTAGGGCCCATGCACGCGGTAGCCGTATTGCTGCCCGGGCTGCATGCCCGAGAAGTAGCCGTGCCAGACATGGCCGTCGCGCTCGGCGAGGTCCACGAGAAGCGCCTCGTTCCCCTCATCGTCAAAAAGGCAGAGGGTCACGCGCTCGGCATGCTGGGAGAAAACGGCGAAGTTCACACCCTCGCCGTCAAAGGTCGCGCCGAGCGGGTAGGGCCGCCCGGCGGAGAGCTGGAGCGATCTCATGGCGATGGGGCGATGCTCCCGTAGAGCGCGGCGTAGGCCGCGGCAGAGGTCTCCCAGCCCACGGGGTGGGCCATGGCGTTGCGCTGTATTTTGCCCCAGGCTTTCGCGTCGGCGTAGAGCGCGCAAAGCTTCGTGAGCGCGTTCGTCAGCGCCTCTGCGGTGACCGGTGAGAATTGGATGCCCGTGGCCACCTCACGCGCGAGCGTGGCGGGCGTCGCCGGGATCACCGTGTCCGCGAGGCCGCCCGTCAGCGCCACCACGGGCGGTGTGCCGTAGGCGAGGCCCATGAGCTGCGTCAGGCCGCAGGGCTCGAAGCGGGACGGGACGAGAATGGCGTCTCCGCCAGCCACCATGCGGTGGGAGAGCGCTTCATCATATCCGATCTTCACCGCGACATTCGGATCCCGGGAGGCGGCGGCGAAGGCGGCCTCGAGCACCGGATCGCCGGATCCCAGAAGCGCGAGCTGGCCGCCGGCCTCGGTGAGGGCGGGCAGCGCCTCCAGCAGCAGATCAAGCCCTTTCTGCTCCGTCATCCGCGAGATGAGCACGCAGAGCGGCCCATCCGCCTCCGGCAGCCCGAACTCCGCGCGCAACGCAGCCTTGTTTTTCGCCTTGCCGCGGGGGCTCTTGTAGACATGGATCTTCTTGTCCGCGGCCGGGTTCCAGACATGCGTGTCTACGCCGTTCAGGATGCCCACGAGATCGGCCCGTCGGTCCCGCAGGATGCCGTCCATGCCCATGCCGAAATCGGGTCGCATGAGCTCCTCGGCATAGGTGGGGGAGACGGTGGTGAGTTTCGTGGCTGAGGTCAGCCCGGCTTTCAGCGTCGAAACCTGGCCCCAGTACTCCGCTGCACCGGAATGGAAATCCTGGCCCAAGATGCCGAGATGCTCCGCGCGATCCCCCGGCGCGAGGCCTTGAAAGGCGATGTTATGGATCGTGAGCACGGTTGCGACCCGGGGCGCGGCCTCGGATCGGGCGATGTAGTACGGGGCGAGGCCAGCCTGCCAGTCATGGGCATGGACGATCTTCGGCATCCAAGTCCCGAGCGCGCCGCCCGCGATGTCGCTGGCCACGCGCGAGAGGGCTGCGAAGCGTTCCGGATTGTCGGCCCAGTCCTTGCCGTCCTCGTCGAGGTAGATCGTCCCGCCGCGCGTGTAGAGATGGGGCGCGTCAAGAACGAGGAGATCGATGCCATCCACCGTCTCGGCCAGAACCCGCGCCGCCGCGCCGTAGAGCTCCGTGCGCTCGTAGACCTGCGCCGGATCGGAAAGACGCGCCATGACCGCCGGATAGCCCGGCAGAAGCGTCTTCATCTCGATGCCCTGACCCTTCAGGGCGCCGGGCAAGGCCCCGGCCACGTCCGCGAGTCCCCCCGTCTTGACGAAAGGCACGCATTCGGACGTGACAGAGAGGACCTTCATCGTGCGCTTACTGCTTGGCGAGATACGCGTCGATCATGGGCTTGGTGATGAGGGTCGTGCCTTTCTCGGTCACGCGGAAGCCGTTGGCTGCATCTTCCTCCGGATCATCTCCCACGACGAGGCCTTCGGGGACCTCCACCCCGCGGTCCACGATGCACTTGGTGAGGCGCGCATTGCGATGGACGACGACATTCGGGAGAAGCACCGAATGATCCAGCACTGCGTAACTGTTGGTCTTGACCTTGGTGAAGAGGAGCGAGTTCCGCACGGCCGTGCCGGAAATGATGCACCCGCCCGAGACCATGGACGAGATCGCCACCCCGCGGCGGTCTTTCTCGTCGTGGATGAACTTTGCGGGCGGCACGCTCTCCGAATAGGTCCAGATGGGCCAGTCGGTGTCCCAGAGATCGAGCTCGGGCGTAAAGTCGGTCAGGTCGATATTGGCCTGCCAGAATGCGTCGAGCGTGCCGACATCGCGCCAATAGGCGGACGTGTCAGGATGGCGCACGCAGGAGCGGTCGAAGCGGTGAGCATGGGCCTTGCCGCCCTTCACGATCTTCGGGATGAGGTCGTTGCCAAAATCGTGGGACGAATTCGGGTCGTCGCGATCCTCGAGGAGGAGCGAGCGCAGGAAGGGCCAGGAGAAGACGTAGATCCCCATGGAGGCCAACGCGTGCTCCTCGTCGCCCGGGATGCCTGGCGGGTCGGCGGGCTTCTCGAGGAAGGAGGTGATGTTTTCCTCCTGGTCGACGGCCATGACGCCGAAGGCGGTGGCGTCCATGCGCGGCACGGTGAGGCAGCCCACGGTGACATCGGCGCCCTTTTCCACGTGCTCCTCGAGCATGACCTCGTAGTCCATCTTGTAGATGTGGTCGCCCGCGAGGATGACGACGTGGTCGATATCGTAGCTGTCGACGATGTCGATGTTCTGTGTGACGGCATCCGCCGTGCCGAGATACCAGCGGTCTTCATTGACCCGCTGGGAAGCGGGCATGATGTCGAGGAACTCGTTCCTCTCCGCGCGGAAGAAGTTCCAGCCGCGCTGGCAGTGCCGGATGAGGGAGTGCGATTTGTACTGGGTTGCCAGTGCCATGCGGCGGATGCCGGAATTCATGGCATTCGAGAGCGCGAAGTCGATGATCCGCGTCTTGCCCCCGAAATAGACCGCCGGTTTCACGCGCGTATCGGTGAGCTCCTTGAGCCGTGAACCGCGGCCCCCGGCGAGCACGAAGGCCATGGCGCGTTGGGAAAGTCTCTTTGGTCTGGGCATCTGGTCTCCTCCCGAGAGCTCTAGTCCAGTTTGAAGATGAGGGTCGAGAGCGGCGGCACCGTGATCTCGATGCTCTGATCCTGGCCGCTCTGGCCGATATCTTGCGTATGCACGCCCCCGCCGTTGCCCCGGTCACCGCCGCCATAGAGGCTGGCATCGGTGTTGAGGATTTCGCTGTAATGCCCCTTCGACGGGGCCGCGATGCGGACGCCATGGCGTTCCATGGGCGTGAAGTTGCAAACAACGATGCAGGTCTCCCCGCCGCCGAAGCGCGCCCAGGCGGTCAGGCTTTGCGATGGATCGTTGTCGAGCCAGGTGAAGCCCGCGGGATCACAGTCCTGCGCGTGAAGCGCAGGCGTGGAGGTGTAGACGCGGTTGAGGTCCTTCACGAGCGTCTGGAGGCCCTTCTGGTTGGCGCCGAGGAGCGCGTCCCAGTCGAGGCTCTCATCGTGGTTCCATTCCTGCCACTGGCCGAACTCGCAGCCCATGAAGAGGAGCTTCTTGCCCGGGAAGCCCCACATGTAGCCGTAATAGGCGCGCAGGTTGGCGAACTTCTCCCATTCGTTGCCGGGCATCTTGTCGATCATGGAGCCCTTGCCGTGCACGACCTCGTCGTGGCTGATCGGCAGGATGAAGTTCTCGGTGTAGGCCCAGTCGAGCGGGAAGGTGATCAGGTGATGATCGTACTGGCGATAAATCGGGTCTTTCTCGATGTATCGCAGCGTGTCGTTCATCCAGCCCATGTTCCACTTGTAGCCGAAGCCGAGCCCGCCCGCATCCACAGGGGCCGAGACGCCACCGAAGGCCGTGGATTCTTCGGCCGCGGTGAGGATGCCCTCGACCTCGCCATAGGCCAGCGTGTTCATCTCCTTGAGGAAATCGATCGCCTCGTAGTTTTCGCGACCGCCGTCCTTGTTGGGGATCCACTGGCCCGCCTCGCGGGAATAGTCGCGGTAGAGCATCGAGGCCACAGCATCCACGCGGAGACCGTCGACATGGTATTCCTTGAGCCAGTAAAGGGCGTTGGCGGTGAGGTAGTTTTTCACCTCGGTGCGCCCGTAGTTGAAGATCGCGGTATTCCAGTCCTGGTGGAAGCCCTCGCGCGGGTCGGAATGCTCGTAGAGATGCGAGCCATCGAACATGGAGAGCCCGTGGGCGTCGGTGGGGAAGTGCCCAGGTACCCAGTCGAGAATGACGCCAAGCCCGGCCCCATGCGCGGCTTCCACGAGATCGCGGAACTCGTGCGGCGGGCCCATGCGGATCGTGGGCGCGTAGAGCCCGATCGGCTGGTAGCCCCAGCTGCCGTCGAAGGGGAACTCGGAGACCGGCAGGAATTCCAGATGGGTGAAGCCCATCTCCTTGGCGTAGTCCACGAGCTCGGTGGCGAGTTCCTTGTAGCTGAGCGGGCGCTTGCCATCGGCGCGGCGCCAGGACGGGAGATGCACCTCGTAGATCGAAATGGGGGCGGAGCGCTCGTTCTTTGACGGGCGGCCCGCCATCCAGGCGTCGTCTTTCCAGCCGTAGCCCGTGATGTCGCGCACCACGCTCGCCGTCTCCGGCGGATGCTGCGACCCAAAGCCGAACGGATCGGATTTCGAATGAAAGCCGCCCTCGGCTGGCGCGATCTCGTATTTGTAGAAGGCCCCGTCGCCCACGCCGGGGACGAAGATCTCCCAGACACCGGACGAGCCAAGCTTGCGCATGGGCAGGCGGCGGCCATCCCAGCCGCAAAAATCTCCGACGACCGACACGCGCTTTGCGTTGGGCGCCCAGACGGCGAAATGCGTGCCCGCGACGCCCTCATGCTCCATGACATGGGCGCCGAGCGCGTCCCATAGGCGGCGATGGGTGCCCTCGGAAATGAGATGGATGTCCATGTCCCCCAGCACGGGGCCGAACGAGTAGGCATCCTCGAAGGAAGCGCCATGGTCGAGGTTTTCAGCCTTCAGAACCGCCCGCGACTTCGACGTGGGTACGGGGCCAGCGAAAAGGCCGCCGCCGAGGTCGGCGAGTTCCACCGTCTTCTTGCCGAGCGTGGCCGATACGGAGGCAGCGCCCGGCAGGAGTGCGGCGAGCCAACTCTTCGAGCCGGTCTTGTGAACGCCGAGCTTTGAAAACGGGTCGTCGTGGCGTGCATCGAGCAGGGCGTGAATGTCGTCCTCGCTCAAATGGGGGGGATGGGTCGGGCTTGGCACGATCTGTCTCCCTTCAAGTCTGGGTCTCTTTCGGACCCCTCTGGCGTTTCATAAGCCGGGGGGGAGGTGCAACCCCCCGGGCCTGATATCGATTTTGAGCGGTCTCAGGACTTCCGCGCGATGACAAAGCCATTGGGGCCGAGGTCAACGCGGTCCTTCGAGCAGCTCACATCCACCTCGATCAGCGGCGACACGGGGCAGGGCAGCCGCACGCTCACCTTCCGCTTGGACAGATTGAAGACGCAGGTGAAGTCGTCTCCGCGGTCATAGCCGATGACGGGATCCGGCAGGTCGAGGAAGGTCTGAGCGCCGGTCCGCAGGTCTTCGTGCTCGGCACGAAGCTTGATCATGGCGCGGTAGAAGTTGAGGACGCTGTCCTTGTCCTTCTCCTGCACGTCAACGGCGCGATCCTTGGCCGGCTGCTTGACCGGTAGCCACGTCGATTTGGCGTCGGAGAAGCCTGCATTCTTGCCCTTTTTCTCCCACGGGATCGGCGTGCGGTTGTTGTCGCGGCCCACGGGCTCGGGCCAGTAGGCGATACCTTGGACGTCGGTGAGTTCGTGGAACTCGAGCTCGGTATCCACGAGGCCGAGCTCCTCGCCCTGGTAGAGGCAGACCGACCCTTGGAAGGTCAGAAGCAGCGCCGCCGATTGCTTCGCGATGGCGTCAAGAGACTTGCCATGGGGCAGGAAACGCCCGGCATGCCGCGGCACGTCATGGTTCGAAAACGCCCAGCAGGGCCAGCCCTGAGGCGCGCCCTTGAAGAAGTTCTCGATCCGCTCACGGAAGAAATCGGGCGCGTAGTCCGGCCCCAGAAGCTCGAAAGAGTAGGCCATGTGCAGGCGGTTGTCGGACGTGTACTTGCCCATGAGCGAGATGGATTGATGGTTGTCCCCGACCTCGCCCACCGTGGTGCGCGCATCGTATTTCTCGAGGAGCTGCCGGATCCGCTCGAGGAAGGTCAGGTTTTCCGGCTGCGATTTCGAGAAGAGGCAAAACTGCATGTCCACGGGCTTGGCCGCATGCGGACCCCAATCGAGGTAGTTGGCCGGATTGTCCCGCAAGAGCTTGTCATGGAAGTAGTAGTTCACCGTATCGAGACGGAAGCCATCCACCCCGCGCTTGAGCCAGTATTCCATGCACTCGAGGTGGTAGTCCTGCACCGCCTTGTTGTGAAAGTTCCAGTCCGGCTGCGCGCTCAGAAAGTTGTGCATGTAGTATTGCTTGCGGCGGGTGTCCCAGGTCCATGCCGGCCCGCCAAAGACGCTCATCCAGTTCGTGGGCGGTGTGCCGTCGGGCTTGGGATCGGCCCAGATGAACCAGTCATGCTTTGGGTTGTCGCGGCTCTGCCGGCTTTCCTCGAAGAACGGATGCTCGTCGGAGGCATGGCTGATCACTTGGTCGGTGATGATCTTCAGACCGCGTTTATGCGCCTCTTCGATCATCTCGTCGAAATCGGCCATGGTGCCAAAGAGCGGGTCAATGCCGGTGTAGTCGGAGACGTCATAGCCCATGTCCTTCATGGGCGATGTGAAGACAGGCGACAGCCAGACGGCATCGACGCCGAGCGACGCAATGTGGTCCAGCCGCTCCGTGATGCCCTTGATATCGCCCACGCCGTCGCCGCTCGTGTCCTGGAAAGACCGCGGGTAAACCTGGTAGGTCACGGAGCCCCGCCACCACTCGTCTTTAGTTGTCATGGCTGCTCGGGTCCTCTCGGCTTTTATCTATGACACACCGAGAGTGATCAGGATCGGCAGTCTTTTGCAACAAAGCTCCCCCTCGTGCGTTGCACTCGCGCCGTCTACCTGCGTAGACGATGTGAATGACTTCGGGGCAAGCTATGTGGCGCGCCCAATTCAATGACAGGAATGCCAGTGGCGCGCGCTTTGTTCCCAACGACCCTCCGCTCCGCTCTCGCTGTAAGCCTCATTTTCATATTCGGTCCCGCACTCTCGCAAGAGCTGCGTGTCGACGGCGCGAGCGAGGACCTCGTGGAGCGTCTGGAGGGCGAGGCGCTCGTCCTGTCTGCGGGGCCCGAGGAGACATCCGGCGATGTCATCACGACGGCGAAGGGCGATTACGGCCGCCTGCTTGCCGTGCTCTACGAGGAAGGCTTCTTCAGCGCGTCCGTGTCGATCCGCTTCGGTGGGCGCGAGGCGAGCAGCCTTACCTCCTTCAACGCGCCGCCCTCTCTCGGCGCGCCGGTCGTCGATATCGACTTAGGTCAGCGGTTCACGTTCGGCCGCGCGGTCATCGCGCCTCTTGCACCGGGCACGACGGCCATCGAAGGATTTGCGCCGGGGGTCACGGCAGGCACCGCGCAAGTCAGAGATGCCGCGCGGCAGGCGGTGGATGACTGGCGCGATGCCTCCCACGCCAAGGCCGAGATCACCGACCAGCAGATCATCGCCCGTCACAGCGCATCCGAGCTTGATGTGGCGCTGGGCGTCGATCCGGGGCCCCCGCTCCGCTTCGGACGGCTGATCACCCCGCCGGATGCCACGGTCAGCGAGCGGCGCTTGCAGCAGATCGCAGGCATGCCCCGCGGCGAGCCGTTTTCTCCGGCGGCCGTCCGCGATGTCCGGCGCAGGCTTGTCGACACGGGGACGTTCAACTCCGTCGTCGTGCGCGAGGCAGCCGAGCCCAACGCGAACGGGACGCTCGACCTCGAACTCGGTCTCGAGGCCGCTCCTCTGCGGCGGCTGGGCTTTGGCGCCCAGATCGAGACGACGAACGGGCTTGCGCTCGAGGCCTTTTGGATCAACCGGAATTTCTTCGGAGGGGCGGAGCGTCTGCGCTTTGACGCGGAGATCGATGGCATCGGTGGCGAGACCGGCGGTGTGGATTTCCGCTTTGCCACGACGCTCACGATCCCCGGCTTCCGACGCGCCGACGATACGCTGGACCTCACCGCCGCCATCGAGCGGATCGATGACGAGACATTCGAAGAGAATCTCGTCGAACTCACGGCCCGTCGGTCGCGGCGCGTGAACGATACGCTGGTGATCGGTCAGGCCGTGGGTTTTCGTTTTTCGGGATCCGAGGACGCCTTCGGATCCCGCACCTTTGGACATCTCATTCTCGGCGCCGACGCCGAACGCGACCGGCGCGATGATCCGCTCAATCCCTCCTCCGGTACGTTCGGCTTTCTCGAGGCGCAGCCCTTCATCGCGGTGGCGGGCGGCGATACGGGGCTGAAGTTCGACGGCGATCTGCGTGCCTATCGCGCGCTGGGCGGGCGCACCGTGCTCGCGTCGCGGGCCCAATTCGGCACCATCCTCGCGGCCGAGCGTGAGGGCACCCCGCCGGACTTTCTGTACTTCTCGGGCGGCGGTGGCACGGTGCGCGGGCAGGGCTTTGAATCCCTCGGCGTTGACGCGGAAGAGGGCACGACTGGCGGGCGCGGCTTCGCGGGTCTGTCGCTCGAACTCCGCCAGGAGATCACCGAAGCCATCGGCGTCGTGGGTTTCTTCGATTACGGCTTCATCTCCGAGAGCGCGACCTTCGAGGACGGTGAAGGTCACAGCGGCGCGGGCCTCGGTCTGCGCTACAACACTGCGCTCGGCCCGCTCCGCGTCGACGTGGGTGTGCCCGTGGGCGACAGCTCGGACGGCACGAATTACGCACTCTACATTGGTCTGGGGCAGGCATTCTGATGCGCGTTCTCGCACTCCTCTTCATCCTCCTGGCTCCGGCGGCATGGGCGCAGAGCGGGCAGATCGAACGCCTCATCGAAAATCAGCTCTCGGGCGACGGTCGGGTCGTCGAAGTGGATGGTTTCGCGGGCGCCCTCACCGCGGAGGCCACCATGGAGGCGCTGCGCATCTCCGATGACGAGGGCCTTTGGCTCGAGCTCCGCGACGTGCGCCTGAATTGGAACCGGGGTGCGCTGCTGCGTGGCCGCCTCGAGGTGACAGAGCTGACCGCCGCCAACCTCAACGTGCTGCGAGGGCCCGTTCCGCAGGAAGGGGTCGAGGTGCCGGAGGCGGAGGCGTCGGGCTTTCGGATCCCGGATTTGCCAGTGGCGATCCAGATCGACAGGCTCGCGGTGGACGAGATTTTCCTCGGCGCGCCGCTCCTCGGCGAGGAGGTCCGCGCCACGGCCGAGATTTCCGCCGCGCTGGCGGACGGCGCGCTGGCCGTGACCCTCGATGCCGCGCGCGTCGACGATCGGCCCGGGACCGCGATCATAGACCTGAGCTATTCACCCGAGACCGAAGAGCTCGGCGTCGAGCTCCGCGTGGCCGAGCCCGCAGGCGGGATCGTGGCCACGGCGCTTGCGCTTCCCGGTCTGCCTTCGGTCGGTCTCGATATCGAAGGAGCCGGTCCGCTCGATGCTTTTGCCGCGGATTTCGTCTTGGCCACGGACGGTGAGGAGCGCCTCGGCGGACGGGCGACGCTCAACGAAGACGGTGCAGCCGGACGGGCTTTCGCCGTCGACCTGTCGGGCGATATCCGCCCGCTTCTTGAGCCCTCGAACCGCGCGTTTTTCGGACCCGAGACCTTCCTCACGGCATCGGGCAATGCGGGCGCCGACGGTGCGCTGACGCTTGAGGACCTGCGTCTTGAAGCGGCGCAGCTCCTCCTCACAGGCTCCGCGGCGCTTGCAGACGGTGCCCCACAAAGCATTGATCTCACGGGGCTTCTCGCCCGTGAGGGCCGTGCCGCGATCCCCGGCACCGAGGTCACGCTGGCCCGAAGCGAGCTTTCCGTCGCCTTCGATGCGTCCGTCTCTGAATTCTGGGACCTGAGCCTCACCACGCAAGACGTCGATGCCGGCACGGTGACCGTGGGCTCTGCGACGATCACGGGCCGTGGACAGATTGCCCCCGGCACCGCGCGGCCCTTTGCCGGAGACATTCAGGCCGTGGTCAGCGGGCTCGATTTTCCCGGGGACCCGGCTCTTGCGGAGGCCGTGGGCGCGGAGGCCGAGCTTGTCACGGCCCTGTCGGCGGAGGATGGCAGCTTCTCATTCACGGGTCTGGAACTCGCCTTGGAGAACGGGACGGCCAACGGATCCGCTGTCATCACGCCCACCGATGGCCGCGTGGCCTTGCGGGCAGCGCTCACCGTCGAGGCGCCGGACATCTCGCCGTTCTCGGCGATCGCGGGGCGCGATCTCGCCGGAGAGGTGTCGGCCAATCTCGACGGTGACATGGAAGTCCCCGGCGGTGCCATCGTCTTCACGCTCGGTGGCCGCACGAACGGGCTCGATGTCGGGATCGAGCCGGCGGCCGGCCTTGTCAGCCCGGAGACCACCTTCGGCCTCGGTTTTGCGCGCGATGAAAACGGCACGCGGATCGACGACCTCGTCATCGAAAACGCGGAGCTCCGCGCCACCGCCGACGGCGAGGTCTCGTCCGCCGATGGCGCGCTGGACGTCACCGCCAACCTCCGTGACGTGGGGCTTCTCACCGACCTCGTCGATGGACCCGTGAGCCTGGAGGTCTCCCTGGGCGACGCGCTCGGAGCACGCCGCTTGGAGGGCGCGCTTTCGGCGGCGTTCGGGCTCGACGCAACAGTGTCTGGCCCGCTCTCCGGGCCCGGTGCTGAGGTGACCCTGAACGGCGCCCTCCAAGAGGTCGAACGCTTCGTGCCGCAGCTGAGTGGCGTCGCTGAACTCGCGGCCTCGGTGGCGCTTGAAGACGTGCCCACGTTGGCCGCAGAACTCGCAGTGGCCCCCGGTCTCCGGGCCACGGTGAACGGTCCCCTAGCCGGCGAGGCGCAGGCGCTGGATATCCTGGCCGAGATCGCCGATCTCGCCGCTTTCGCGCCGCCGCTGCCCGGCCCCGCGCGCATCTCGGCGCGTGTGAGCGATTTCGAAGCGGGCCCGCTCATCGAGGCAGACATCACGGCCACGCCGGGGCTTACGGCACGTGTGGAGGGGCGGCCAACGCAGCCGGGCGCTGTCGTCATCGTGCGGGCGAATGCCGATGACCTCGGCTTCATCGTCCCGCTCCTCGAAGGCCCGGCGAACGTCGATGCGGAGCTGCGCGATCTCACCGGGGCTCTCGACATCGCGGCGGACGTCACGGCCACGCCCGGCCTGTCTGCGCGGATCACGGGCCAGCCGCTGGGTGCGGCTTCCCGCATCGATCTCGCGGCGGAGGCTGCCTCGCTCGGGTTTCTGGCACCACAGCTCGCTGGGAGCGCGTCGGTCACGGCAACGCTAAGCGACCTCACTGGCGCGCAGCAGGTGGAGGCCAGCCTCTCGAGCGCCACGGGGCTCTCCGCGGATGTGTCTGGCGCGCTCTCGGACGCGCTGGAGCTGCAGGCGCGCGTCGCGTCTCTCGCCCGCTTTGTGCCCGGTCTTGCTGGCGGCGCGGCGGTCTCGGCGAATGTGAGCGATTTGCGGGGCACGCCCGATCTCCGCGCGCGTGCCACCACCGATAGCGGGGCGCGCGTGGACATTGACGCAGAAGCGGGCCTTCCGGGCGGCGCGGTCCGGGCAGACGCCTCGGGCACGCTGCCACTGGCCATCGCCAATGCCTTCGCGTCCGGGCGGTCCCTCGAGGGGACGGCATCTTTCGACCTCGGCCTCGCGGGGCCACCCAGCCTAGACGCGGTGTCCGGAACGATCCGCACCGCGGGTGCTCGGGTCTTTGATCCCACGTTGGGGCTGACACTGAGCCCGATCGACGCGGATATCGATCTCTCGGGCGGGCAGGCGAGGCTCGATGCCTCCGCCGCCCTGGATGGCGTTCCGATCCGGATTTCCGGCACGGCAGGCTTGGCGTCGCCGTTCGCCGTCGACCTCGGCCTCAGGACAGTGCGTTTGCCGGTCGCCTATCTCGATGTCCTCACCAGCGAGGTCACAGCCGATCTGCAGGTGGCGGGCTCCATGCAAAACCAGCTCGCCGTGGGTGGGCTCGTGCGCGTGGAAGACGTGGAAATCCGCATCCCCGATACGGGCCTCGGCGGCGCAACCGCGATCCCATCCATCCGGCACGAAGGCGCGCCACGGGATGTGCGCGAGACCCTTGCGCGGGCTGGTCTGCGGCTGGACGGGCGGGAGCCCGATGGCGGAGGCGGCGGCCCGCGCATCCCCCTCGATGTGACCGTCGAGGCCATCAACCAGATTTTCGTGCGCGGCCGTGGATTGGATGCAGGCTTCGAGGGTGGGCTCCGCATCACCGGGACCGCGGCAACGCCGATCCCGGCGGGGCAGTTCAACCTCACACGCGGGCGGCTCGATTTCCTCGGGCGCCGCCTCGATCTGGACGAAGGGCGTATCACCATCGCGGGGACGTTTCTGCCGCGGATCGACATCGCGGCCGTCTCTCAAGTGGAAGACATCACCGCGCGGATCGGTCTGTCGGGGCCCGTCGATGCCCCCGAGCTGGAGCTGAGTTCTTCGCCCGAGCTTCCCGAGGACGAGATCCTCGCCCGCGTCCTCTTCGGTCGTGGGATCGAGACGCTGAGCCCCTTGCAGGTGGCGCGGCTCGTCTCTTCGCTGCGCCAGTTGAGCGGTGCCGGCGGCGCCGGTTTCCTCGAAAGCGCGCGGGCAGGCCTCGGCGTCGATGACCTCGACCTGCGCACGGACGCAGAGACGGGGGAGGCGGCGCTCGCCATCGGAGCAGAGCTTGATGAGGACATCTATACCGAGGTGGAGGTCGGCTCCGGAGGCAATACGACGCTCAGCCTGAACTTTGATCTCAACGAAACCACCACCTTGCGCGGCTCGGCCTCGAGCGACGGCGAGACCGGTGTCGGCATCTTCTGGCAAAGAGATTATTGAGCGCCTTCAGGGGCTTGCGCCGCGCGGCGCAAAAACCCTCAAACGCGCTGAAACTCCCTCGCAGATCCTTTCGTGACTGACGGCATACCCCGCGCTTTGGCGTCGGGGCGGCCCGTTGCATCGAAAGGACATCCCATGCGTCACCTTCTCACATCCGCGGCTCTCGTCGCCTCTGCCACTGCCGTGCAGGCCGATGGGCACGCGGGCATCATGGGCTATGCCCTGGCCAATGATGGGCAGACGCTTGTCACCATGGGCTCCATCGCAGCACCCGGAGACGTCGAGACCGTCGCGTTGAGCATGGCGCTCTCCGCCATCGCGTACCGGCCCGTGACAGGCGACCTCCTCGGGATCTCGGAGGGCAAGGTTGTCACCATCGATCCGTCTTCCGGCGAGATCACTGATCTCATGGCGCAGTTTGCGGATGACGCCATGCTCGGCGCGGGCGCGGTGGCTTTTGATTTCAACAACGCCATCGACGCAGTGCGCGCCGTCTCCGCCTCGGGCGCGAACCTCGTCTATTTCCCCGAGGGTTTCGGCGACAATGACGAGCGCGCGGGCTCTGTGCTGCGCTTTACCGATGCCTTCTACGCCGAAGGCGATGCCAATGCGGGCCGCGCGCCCAGCATCTTTGCCAATGCCTACACCAATGCCGTGGCCGGCATGACCGCGAGCGCCACGGCACAGTATGCGCTCGATAGCGAAACGGACGCGCTCGTGACGCTGGCCAACAATGCGGGTGAACTTGGCACCGTGGGGGCCGTCACCGTGGGGGGCATGAGCGTCGATCTCGCCGCGTCAGGGGGCTTTGACATCGTCTCCCCCGAAGAGGGGACCGATCTCGCCTTCGCCATTCTCCAGATCGAGGGGGCAGAGACCGCAGGGCTTTATTCCATCGATCTCGGCACCGGGGCTGCAACGCCCCTCGCCGATCTCGGGATGGGCAACTTTTCCGGATTTGCGATTAGCTCGGGTATGTGACCAAGGAAGAGTGCCCGGGGGGCGGTTGGTGTGAACCGCCCCCCACCTCGCGCTGCCCGGTCCCCCTGGGCAGCGCGCTCAGTTTCTGAAGCGGAGATTTTCGCGGCTCAGTTGATCGAGGCTCGTGATGCCCATCAGCTTCATGTCGCGCTCGATCTCCGTGCGCAGGTTTCCAAGCGCCTTCTCCACGCCAGCGCCCCCGGCGGCGGCGAGTGCGTAGAGGTAGAGGCGTCCGCCGGAGCAGGCCTTCGCGCCGACGCTCAGCGCCTTGAGGACATGCGTGCCGCGCTGGATGCCGCCCTCGCAGACCACATCGATCTTGTCGCCCACGGCATCACAGATCTCGGCAAGCTGGTCGAAGGGCGCGCGCGCGCCGTCGAGCTGCCGTCCACCGTGGTTGGAGACCATGATGCCGGTGCATCCGATATCGACAGCGCGCTTGGCATCCTCGACGCTCATGATCCCCTTGAGCGCGAACTGCCCATCCCATTTCTTGCAGAGCTCTTCGGCGTCCTTCCAGTTCATGTCCTGGTCGAGCATCGTGGAAAAGTAGTCGCCCACGCTGACGGCCAGATTGGTGCCGGCGCTGACGTGGCCAGAGAGGTGCGGCATGTCGAACTTCTCCTTGGTGAAGAAATTCCAGGCCCACATCGGGTGCGTGGCGAACGAGAAGACGGAGGAGGGGGTCAGCTTCGGCGGCGATGTGAAGCCCGTGCGCAGGTCACGCTCCCGGTTGCCGCCGGTGATCGTGTCGACGGTGAGTGCCATAACGTTGAAGTTGGCCGCCTTGGCGCGCTCCAGCAAGGCGTCGTTGAGCCCGCGATCCTTGTGAAAGTAGAACTGGAACATCTTCGGCCCGGGAGCGAGCTTCTCGATCTCCTCCACCGTCACGGTCGCCAGCGACGACACGCCAAACATCGTCCCGTGCTTCGTGGCGGCCTTCGCCACTCCGCGCTCGCCCTCATGGTGAAAGAGGCGCTGAAGCGCTGTCGGGGCGCAGTAGACGGGCATGTCGAGCTTTTGGCCCATGACCTCCACGCTCATGTCCACCTCGGCCACGCCGTTGAGGACGGAGGGGATCAGGTCGACATCGTCATAGGCGGTGGTGTTGCGCCGGTAGGTGACCTCATCATCCGCCGCCCCGTCGATGTAGTGGAAAATCGGGCTCGGCAGCCGTCGTTTCGCAAGGGCCCGAAAGTCTTGGAAATTGTGACAGTTCTGCAGGCCCATGGCTCTCATCCTCCTGATTGGTAAGGTCGCCTTACCAATTAGTGCAATTTGCCGCAAGAACAGTCTTCGCGTGCCGCGTCGCCTCGAAACCTTCATTGGCGTCGGTGGTTCTGATCCTACCTCTTTGTGAGAACCCGTAAGGAGATGCCGCCATGGCAGCCCAAGCACCCAAGCGCCCGAAGGTCGTCATCATTGGAGCCGGATTTGGCGGCCTCGCGGCAGCACAGAAGCTCCAGGACGCGCCAGTGGACGTGACGCTCGTCGACAAGCGAAACTACCACCTCTTCCAACCGCTGCTCTACCAGGTGGCGACTGCGGACCTGTCACCGGCCGATGTCGCATGGCCGATCCGGGGGCTCTTCGCCGATGAAAAGAATGTGCGCGTGGCGCTCTCGGAGGTGCAGGAGATCGACTTGGAGCGCCGCCGTGTGATCTGCGATACGGCCGATTTCGATTACGATCAGCTCATCATAGCAACCGGCGCCCAGCACTCGTATTTCGGCAACGAGCAGTGGGAGCCCCATGCGCCGGGTCTCAAGCGCATCGTGGATGCCACCGAGATCCGGAAGCGGATCCTGATGGCCTTTGAGCGCGCCGAGGTGGCCAAGGACCCGGAGGTGCAGGCGCGCGAGCTGACCTTCGTCGTCGTGGGAGGAGGGCCCACGGGCGTGGAGCTCGCGGGCTCGATATCGGAGCTGGCGCGCCGATCCCTCGCCAAGGATTTCCGCAACATCGATCCAACGCAGACGCGGGTGGTACTCGTGGAGGCAGGGCCGCGCGTTCTTTCGACGATGCCGGAGGAGCTTTCGGAGAAGGCACTCAAATCGCTCGAGAAGCTCGGGGTCGAGGTGCAGCTCGATACCATGGTCGAGGATATCTCTGAGGACGGGGTCCAGACCTCGGAAGGGTTCATCCCCGCCGCGACGAAGGTCTGGGGCGCGGGTGTGAAGGTGCGCAAGCTCGGCGCGTGGCTCGGCACCGAGACGGATCGCTCCGGTCGGATCGCAGTGGAAGAGGACCTGTCACTGCCCGGGCATCCCGAGGTCTTCGTCATCGGAGATGCCGCCAAGGTGGCATGGACCAAGGATCTCGACGTCCCCGGGATCGCCCCGGCGGCGAAGCAGGAGGGCGCCTATGTCGGCAAACGTCTCGCGCGGATGGCCGAGGGCAAGAAGGTCTCCAAGCGCGGGTTCAAGTATTCGCATCGCGGCAACCTCGCCACGATCGGGCGCAACGCAGCGGTCATTGACTGGGGATGGCTCAGGCTTTCGGGCGCGCCGGCCTGGTGGATTTGGGGCTTTGCCCACGTCTACTTCCTGATCGGCGTGCGGCGCCCGGTCTTCGTGCTCTTAAGCTGGTTCTGGTCCTACGTGACCTTCTCGAAGGGCGCGCGGCTGATCACGGGCCTGAGGCCGCTCTATCTTGCCGCTGACGAAAAGCGCCTCGCGGATGAAAAGCGGGCCGCTGAAGAGCGAGGCAAGGCGGCCTAGCCGGGACGCCTATGCACTGCGCGCCTGCTGACCCGCCATTGCTGCGTTCTGCATGGCGCTGGAAATGGCCTGATAGGCGGTAATCCACGCGCGTTCTTCTTCCGCAGAGAGGCCCGCAGGCGTCACCCGCTTGAGCGCCGAGATGAGCGCGAGGCCCACCGCCTCGTAATGCGCGGGCTCTGCGCCATAGGACGCGTGACGCTGTCCCAGCGCCTCTATCGCTGCCATGACCTTCTCCAGTCGCAGGAGGTTCGTTACAACAAGGTGCAGCGTGTCCGCGAGTTTCTCGCGCTGGCCGGCCATGTCTTCGGGAAAGAGGCTTCGCGAGGCAGGGTCAAGGTCGAAGAGCTCCTCGTAGAAGACGGTTGCGAGCTTCGAACTGTAGGGGAACACGCGCCCGAAGCTTACGGTCACGTGACGCGCTTCTTCCGGGGTCATCTCTATCTCTCCGCACCTCGTTTCACGAGCGCGGTCTAGCGGCCAAGCGTTCACGATTGACTAACGGGTGTCCCCACCGGTGATGCGCACGCTCAGGGGCTGAAGGCCATCAATACCGCCCTCCAGCGTGTCGCCGGGCATCACGGGGCCCACCCCGGCGGGCGTGCCCGTCAGGATGATGTCGCCGGGCTCGAGCGTGTAGAGCGTGGACAGGAACGCGATGAGCTCGGGGAGTGACCAGATGAGTTCGCGCAGCGAGGCGTCCTGGCGGAGGCTGCCATTGACCGAGAGGTGGATCCGCTGATCGCCCGGCGCGAACTGCGCGGCAGGTGTCAGGGGGGACAGGATGCAGGAGCCGGTGACATCCTTGCCAACGTCCCAGGGCAGGCCTTTCTTCCGGTTGGCCTGCTGGAGATCGCGCCGTGTCATGTCGAGGCCCACGCCGTATCCGAGGACGAGATCCATGGCGCGGCTCTCCGGTATCTCCGCCGCCGTGCCTCCGATTGCGACCACGAGCTCGATTTCATGATGGTAGTCGGTCGTGCCCGGCGGGTAAAACGCCTCGCCCCCGGACAGCACGACGGAATGGTGGCCCTTGGTGAAAAAGAACGGGCGCTCCCGCTCCACCTCCTGACCCATCTCGGCAGCGTGCGCCGCATAGTTTCGCCCGATGCAGAAGATCCGGTTGATGGGGAAGGTCTGGCCCGTGTCAGCGATGGCGAGGCGTGGGACAGGCGGGGCGGGGAAGGCGTCTGTGGCGGAAGTCAAATGATCTCATCCTCGTCGAAGAGTGGTTTGGCGAGGGCTTCGGTGTGATCTTCCATGGCCGCCTCGGCGTCGCGCCGTGCTGGCAGATCGCCGAGGTGATAGAGCGCGTCACCCTCGTTCACGATGGGCATGACGGCGCGCCCAACGATGATGCCGCCCGACGGTGCAAGAAGCTCCACGTCCTCGGCGCCAAAGGGGTCGGACACGGTCGCCAGAAGATCTCCCTCGGCGACGATCTCGCCTTCGGAGCGGTACATGCGCACGAGGCCGCCCGCCGGCGCGCGGAGCCATGCACTGTCGCCCACCATGAGCGGCGTGGAGGCGGAGCGCGGCACGCCACGGCGCGAGATCATCCCCTCCGCGTGAAGCACGCGCAGGATGCCGGCCACACCGGCGCGCACGCTGGTCTCGTCAAACCGGAGACCTTCACCGGCCTCGTAGAGAAGAACATCGACGCCCCGTCCCTTGGCCTCTCCGCGAAGGGACCCGTCTCGCAGCGGGGATGTCAGGACCACCGGCGCGCCGAAGGCCATGGCAAGCGCGCGGGTGCGCGTGTTGCCCGGCGAAATGCGGATCTGGGGCAGGTTGGTCCGGTGCACGGCTGCGGAATGCAGATCGATCCCGAAATCGCAGCGCAGCACCACCTCCGCCAGAAAGAGCTTCGCCAATCGTGCTGCCAGCGATCCGCTAGAGGACCCGGGAAAGGAGCGGTTCAGATCCCGCCGGTCCGGCAAGTAGCGGCTGTGGTTGAGAAAACCAAAAGCGTTGACCACGGGCACGACGAGGAGAGTGCCTTTGAGGGTGTCGAGGTTGGGTGCGCGCAGCAGCCTCCGGCACACTTCGACACCGATGACCTCGTCGCCGTGGATACCCGCGCTCACGAAGACGCAAGGGCCAGGTCGTTTGCCATGGATCACATGAACCATGAGCTCCGCGGGCGTGTGATTGGCGAAGACGGAAACGGGCAGGCCCACCGTCTCGCGCGTGCCGCGCGCGATCTCTGTGTCGCCGATGGTGAACGAACCGCGCGTCGAAGGGGGTTTGGTCATGGGCGGAGTGTTCTCGATATGCCGCGAAGTGCAAGGGCTCAGGCGAAGGCGAGCCCGGGCGCGCTCTTGAGGATATCTGCGGCCGGTGCGTCGGTGAGGGTGATGCGCGACACGCCCGCGAGCCGGGCGATCCGCTCGAGCTCAGTCCCGAGGCGTAGGGCGCGGCCCTTGCCCAGCTTCACTCCCCGTTCCGGCCAATAGCCCTTCACGAGCAGCGTGTCCGCCGCCCGGTCAGCCTTGAGGTCGATGCGCCCGGTCAGGCGCGTGCCCTCGAGGATGGGAAACACGTAGTAGCCATACTTGCGCTTCGCCTCGGGGACGAAGACCTCGATCCGGTAGTCGAAGCCGAAGAGCCGGTTGGCACGTGCCCTGTCGCGCAGGGCAGGGTCGAAGGGGCTGAGAATGCGGAGCTTTTCACTCGGGCTTGGAAGCGCGGAAAGCCGTTCTTGCCAATTGGCCGCAATGAGCGAAGGCCGCAGGCTCCCATCGGCACCTTCGATGTCGATATCGATGATGTCACTCGGTCGGGACTTCGACCATGATGCGAGGTCCTTCTTGGTAAAGATGTCCCAGAAGGATTGAAGCTCCGACGGAGTGGCAAAGCCGAGCCGCTCGAGCGCGGCCAAGGCGGACCAATCCAGGCTCTCCGCGTGCGTCGTCCGCGCATTCAGCGCTTCCGGTGGCAGGACGCGCTCTGTCAGATCGTAATGCTTGGTGAAGTTCTTGCGATGACAGATCGCGACGTCCCCCGTGCGCCAGAGGTATTCGAGCGCCACCTTGGTGGGTTGCCAGTCCCACCAGCCGCCACCGTTCTGGCGCGTGCCGTCGCCGACGTCGGCGGCTGTCAGAGGGCCATGGTCAGAGAGGCGGCGCAGGACGGTGTCGCATTCCTCGTGGAAGCCTTTACGGCCCCACTTTTCCCAACGTTTTGAAAGCTGTGCCGCATCGGCCTCGTGTTTGTGCCGCCAGTGCTTGAAGAACTCCGAAGGGATCAGGGCGGCGTCATGGGTCCAGCCTTCGAAGAGCGTTCGCGGCTTGGCTGCGCAGCCATGGGCCTGACCCGGCCGGATGCCCGGTCGCCGGGACCAGAGAATGTGATCATGCGCCTGTGCGACCGTGTTGATGGAATCGACCTGCACGAAGCCGAGCGCGTGGACCGCGTCGGCGATACCCGCGCGCGTGGCAGAGCCACCGGGGCGCGACAGCAGGCCGTGGGCATCGAGAAACAGACGCCGGGCATCCGCGTTTCGGAGGACAGGGCGCGACGCCTCACTCATTTCCGAAAACTCTAGCTACTTGCTGCACAGCCGCTGCCACCCATTGGAACCAAGATTAAGCAAAATTTAGCCCCTCGCGTCGATGGTGCCCGCAATCGCCAGGGGCCGCCATGCGTTTACTGCAAAACATCTCGATCCGGGTGAAGCTTCCGGTGCTGATGATCGCCATGGTGATCGTCACCCTTTTGATGGCCGATTACCTCGCGCACAAGCACGCCGCGAGCGCCTTGCGCCGCGCAGCGGAGGCGCGGCTCGAGGCTGAAATCGGCAACCGCGCGGAAACCCTCTCGCTCTGGTCCGCAGATATCGAGCGCGAGGTCGTCGCCCAAGGCGAGAGCCCTTTCGTGACGACGGCCTTCCGGGCCTTCCGCAAGGGATGGCTGCGCATGAATGAGCTCTTCCCGGATGGCGGCGCTCCGGAAGCATTGCGCGCCGATTTTTCGGCGGCCGGCGGGCAGACGGCGTCCGAGCCATTCTATCGTGCGGCCCATGATCGGTATCACGGCTACTTTCACGGCTTGGTGGATCGTCGCGATTTCGCGGATGTCTTCCTCGTCAACACCGATGGCGATGTCGTCTATTCGGCCCGGAAGGGCCCTGAACTTGGGAGCAACCTGCGCGACGGGCCGTCGGTGCCCGCGGGCCTGTCCGGGGCATTCGAGGCCGCGCTCAAGCCGGAGCCCTCTTTGCCAGCCTACGGCGTCGCTGGCTCCGCTGATGGCGTCAAAACCAACCTCGTGGCCCATCCGCTCCGCGACCGCGAAGGGACAGCGATCGGCGTCCTCATCTTCGAGCTGCGACTTGACGAGGTTCGTACGATCCTGAGCGACCGCGCGAACCTTGGCGCGACGGGCCAGACGCTGCTGGTCGACCCACGTGGCAATCCCATGGGCGGCAGAAGCGATTTGAGGCCGGAAGCGCAGGCCCAGCTTCAGGCAAGCATCGCCCGTGAGGCCCTGTCAGGGCGTATGGGGCAGGTGGAAGTGGAGATCGCGAACAGGGATGTGCTCGCGTCCTTCAGACCGCTCCCGTTCCTCGGCGAGACATCGGCCCTGATCGTTCTGCAATCCGCAGAAGAGATTGCCATGCCGGAAACCGCCATGATGGATGAGATGGTGCGAGACGGTGGGATCCTCCTTGTGCTCGCCGTTCTCGCCGCCTTCGCGAGTGCGCAATCCGTGACCCGGCCCCTCGCGCAATTGCAGGCGGCGATGGCGCGCATCCGGCGCGGGCATCACGAGGAAGAAATTCCCTTCACCGGCAGGCGAGACGAGATCGGCCGGATGGCGCGGGCACTCGCGGACTTTCGAGATGCCATGGTGCAAAACGAGGAACTGGCGCGAGACAGCTCGTTCAAGGGCGCGGCCTTCGAAGGCGCCTCTGCCGCTCAGACGCTCATCGATCTCGACATGCGCATCGCCTACGCCAACCAGGCCTTCGAGGACCTCCTGGTCAAGAACATCCATACGATGCGTGCCCGCGTCCCGGACCTCAAGCCGCGGGAGGTGATCGGGCGCTCCATCGACATCTTCCAGGAGGACCCCGAGCGCATCCGCGGCATCCTCTCGGTCAGGGACGCGTTGCCCTATCGCCTGGATCTCGCGGTCGGCGATCTCGATTTCGTCCTGACCTTCAGCACGGTGCGCGACCATGGGCACGACGCGATCGGCTACGTGGTGGAATGGAAGGACGTGACTGAAGAGCGGATGCGCGAGGCCATGCTGGAGGCGATCAACACGCGCCAGGTCATGGCCGAGTTCGACATGTCAGGTCAGCTGGTCACGGCGAACCCGGCATTTTGCACGCTCATGACCACGCCCTTCGAGGGATTGCGAGGGCGGGCGCTCGATGATCTTCTTCAGCCCGCAGAGGCGCGGCACGGGGGCGGGGCCTCTGACGAGGAATTGCCGGGCCAATCCCGCTTTGTCACCGCCGGCACGGAGCGCATCCTGGAAGGAGGCATGACCACGGTGCTCGACCGGGAGGGCGTGCCCACGCGCCTCCTTCTCATCGGCCAGGACATCACGCGCGATCACGAGAAGCTCTTGGCCGCGGAGGCGGCAAAGCGGCAATTGATGGACGAGCAGGCGAAGGTCATGGACTCCGTGAGCAATGCGCTGGCCGCCCTTGCCCGCGGGGACCTGTCCGAGCGGCTGAGCGAGCCCTTTGCAGAGGGCTACGACGCGCTCCGCGTGGACCTCAACCACGCGCTGGAAATGCTGTCCGCGGCGATGCGCGGTGTCCTCGAGAACGCGGATGCCATCAGCGCGGAAGCCGGCGAGATCACGAATGCGGCCCAGGATCTGAGCCGCCGCACAGAGAACCAGGCGGTGACACTCGAAGAGACGGCGGCCGCGCTCGACGTGCTCACGAAGAACCTCGCCCTCGCCGCCGGAGAGACGGAGCAGGCAGATGCCGTCGTGCGGCGCGCCCGGGATCACGCGCAAAAGTCCGGTGACGTGGTCTCGAAGGCCGTGGAGGCCATGGGGCAGATCTCCGACAGCTCGCGGGAGATCTCGCGGATCATCTCTGTGATCGATGACATCGCGTTCCAGACCAATCTCCTTGCGCTCAACGCCGGGGTGGAAGCCGCGCGCGCAGGCGACGCGGGGCGCGGGTTCGCCGTGGTGGCCTCCGAGGTGCGCGCCCTCGCCCAAAGGTCGGCTGACGCGGCACGGGAGATCACGGCGCTCATCTCCAAGAGCGGCGGCCATGTCGAACTCGGCGTCGAGATGGTGGGCGAAGCGGGACGCGCCTTGCGGGCCATTGTCGAGACGATCGAAGATGTGTCGAGCAACGTCTCCCGCATCGCCAGCTCCGCGACGGAGCAAAGCGGCTCGATCGCGGAGATCAACGCCGCCGTCACCAACCTCGATCGCGTCACGCAGCAGAACGCGGCCATGTTTGAAGAGACGACGGCGGCGAGCCATGCCTTGACGACGGAGGCCGCGCAGCTGCGCGATGCGATGGCCCAGTTTCGTGTGTCAAAGGAAAGGGAGCCATCGCGGACCGACGACGCATCCGATCTTCCGGTAGCCATGGCCGCCGGACAGGACTTTCTCCCCGCGCCGCAATCATCATCCGCGGTGGAGCGACAGGGGGCCGTTACACGGGCAGATCCTGCCAGTCGCTTGCCCGTGCAGGCTGACATCCTTGATCCGGAGGCCTTCGAAGAACCCAACTCGGAAGAGATCTGGGAAGAGTTTTGAACGGGCCGTTCTCGATGCGCCAAGAGGGCCCCGCGACCGAGCATATCCGCCACGGTGAAGTTCGGATCGCCGCATCTCCGGATGCCTGCTTCAGCACGATCTTGGGCTCGTGCGTCGCCACGATCCTTTGGGATCCGGAGCGCGGGGTCGGCGGTATGAACCATCTGCTGCTCCCGCCGCGCGCTTTGGCCACGCCACGCGAGCAGGGGCCAGAGGTCAATCTCCTGGAGCTCTTGATCAACGGCGTCGTCGCCGCCGGGGCGGAACGCCAGCGCCTGCGAGCCAAAATATTCGGCGGTGCGCGCATGCTTGATGGCCGCGGCAGCACGGGGGACGCGAACGTGGCTTTCGTGGAAGGCTTCCTTCGCGAGGAGGGAATTGCATGCGTGGCGGCATCGACCGGCGGCCGCCAGGCAAGACGGTTGCGTGCTTGGCCCGCTTTTGGCCGCGTGCAACAGCTGAGGCTTCGCGAGCGCGACGCTGCCCGCCTGGCGCTCGAGACAGGCACCAAAGCGGACGGCGCGCGTAAGCTCTCAGGGGTGGAGCTCCTCTGAAAGCGGCTCGGCTCCGCAGGCGCGCTGGTATATCGTGTGCTCCCGCGGTTGTAGGTTGGGCGCGGCGCCGTCGGGGATGCGCTCTGAATGCCCCACCATCAGCCAGCCGCCATCCGTCAACTTCGCCTCGAACCGTGGCCAGAGCGCGCTCTGCGCGTCCTCCCCAAAATAGATCACGACATTCCGACAGAAGATGACGTCGAAACGGCCGGGCATGGGCCACGGCCCGTGGAGGTTGAGCTCGCGAAAAATCACGAGCTGCAGGAGCGGCGCCTTGGCCAGATAGGTCTCCGAGGACGCATCAAAGTGGAAGTACGACTTTCGCAGCCGCTCCGGCACATCGCCCACCATGGACCGGTGATAGGCCGCCAGCTGCGCGAACCGGATGACGGAAGGATCAATGTCCGTACCGAGAATGCGGATGTCGAGCTGGGGCGCGGAAGGCTCAAGGTCCAGCACGGAGAGCGCGATGGAATAGGCCTCCTGTCCATGGGCCGCCCCGGCGGACCAAAGCCGCACCCGACCGCCTCGCCGCGCCGCGTCGATCAGGGGCGGCAGGATTTCGCGACGCAGCGCTTCGAAGTGGTGGGGTTCACGGAAGAAGCTAGAGACGTTGGTCGTCAGCGCTGACACCATCCTGCGGCGCTCCGGGGCGCCCGGATCGGAGATGTAAGGCAGGTAGTCTGCGAGGCTCGTCAGCCCCAGACGCGCCACCCGCCGCATGAGGCGAGCGGAGACCATGGCGCGTTTTGTGTCCCCGAGGTGCAGGCCGGCTTCTTCCTTGGCAATCTCTGCGATGGCGGAGAAGACCTCGCCGTCCACCGCGATCTCACCAGGCCCCGCGTTCTGCGTCATCAGGCAGCGGGCGCGTTCTGGCCTCTGTGCGGAAGGGCCGGTGCGATACGCGAGGCGTCAAGCACCCGGATCATGCGGTCTTCTTCGAGGATGAGCGCGCTCACACAGCCCGGATCCGTCGGCTCTTCGATGGCCGGTGGCTCCTGCAGCATGGAGCGCGGCACGGTCAGGATGTCGGACACGCCATCAACCGTCACTCCAAAGACGCGTTTATCGCAGTGGATGACGACGAACACGCTGCGCTCGTCATGCGCTCTGCTTTCGAGATCGAGGCGCGTGGCCAGATCGAGAATCGGCAGGACCGTTCCTCGCAGATTGATCACGCCGCGGACATAGTCCGGTGTCCGCGGGAGCGGGGTCGGCGCTGTCCAGTTCCGGATTTCGCGAACGCGCATGATGTCGATCGCATAGTCCTGACCCGCAATCGCGAAGGACAGAAGTTCGATCTGGTCCGCTCTGCTGGTGTCGTCGTCGTGGTCGTCTGGTGAGTAGGGCAGGGACAAGGCTGGCTCCCGTCATGCGCTGAGATCGAGGGGGATGGCGCTGCCCCGGACGCCCGGATGGGAACCACCGGTGAGGCTCTGATCGAGGGGGTCGATGATAAGGGCGATGCGTCCGTCGCCGAGGATCGTCGCGGCGGAGACGGAGCTTGCCGCGGAAAAACCTTCCTGCAGGCCCTTGATGACGACCTGGCGCTGTTCATGGATCTCGTCGATTGCGAGGGCGGTGGGCGCGCGGCCCTCTCCGTCGATGATGAGGGCGATACGGTCGTGGAGGTCGGTCCTCCGGCCGTGGTAGCCGAGCGCCTCCCCGAGGTCGGAGAGCATGATCGGACGCCCCTGGTACCGCAGCATCCTGGCAGCGGGTGTCAGCTCGAGAATGTCTTCGCGGCGGATTGTGATCGTCTCGTGGATCGTGGACAGCGGCAGGACGAGCGTTTGATCGGCCACCGACACGACCATGGCATCCAGCACTGCGAGCGTCAGCGGCAGGGAAATCTCGAAGCGCGTGCCCGCGCCGGGCGTGCTGTCGACGGAGATGCGCCCGCCGAGCCCGAGCACTGCCGAACGCACCACATCCATCCCGACCCCTCGACCTGATAGGGACGACAGGCTCGCTGCCGTGGAGAACCCGGGCATGAAGAGCAGATGATCGAGCTCGGCATCGCTTGGCTCGGCGCCGGGCGTGATCATCCCCTTTGCTTCGGCGCGATCCCGCACCTTGCCGCGATCGATCCCCGCGCCGTCGTCAGTGATTTCGAGGACGAGCTGACCCGACCTGTGAGAGGCGCGCAGCGTGATGACACCCCGTGCGGGCTTGCCTGCGCTCTTGCGCTCGCCCGGAGCTTCGATGGCGTGGTCCACCGCGTTGCGGATCATGTGCGTGAGCGGGTCGACCAAGCCTTCGATCACGGTCTTGTCGATTTCCGTCTCCTGGCCCTCGGTGACGAGTTCCACCTTCTTGCCGGAGGTCAGCGCCGCTTCGCGGCAGATTCGCGCCATGCGCTGAAAGAGCGGCTTGATGGGTTGCGCGCGGATTTGCATGACGCTGTCCTGCAGGTCCCGGGTGAGGCGCATGAGATCTTCAAGCCCGAGCATGTGATCCGAATTGCCGCGAACGCCGAGATCGGAGGCGGACCTTGTGAGCATCGCCTGGTTGATGACGAGCTCGCCGACGAGGTTCATGAGGCGGTCCACCCGCTCAAGGTCCACCCTGATCGTATGCCCCTTGGGCGATATGGGAGTTGGTCCCTCGGTTGACGCCTCCGCTGTGCGGGGCTCAGGCAGGCCGCGGAGCAGCTGGCCGGGGTCATGATGTGCAATCGCTTCGCGCACTTCATGGGCGGATAGCTCCGTCCTGAGTGTGAGGGTCCAGCCGAGTTTCGGTGTCTCCGGGGACCATTCCTCGAGCCTTGGGAGCGCGGAGAGATCCGGAGAGATGCTCAGGTCACCGAGGGCTCCAAGCTCTGTCAGCACCTGTTGAATGTCCTCATCCGTCCCCGGTGACAGCGAGAGGGTCAGCAGGTCCTGCTCAGTTGCATCGTCTTCAGCGTGACCATGATCATCATCTGATTTTAGTTGCTGGCCCGCGGCGCTGCGCCCCTCGGCCGCGACCGACACGAGCCGCGCAAGCCGGTCTGCGATCCGCTCAAGATCCCCGGCCTCCGTGGTCGAGGGCAGGCTCTTTTCGCTTCTGTGCCGCGACAGATGGGTTTCGAGCTCGTTCGCGGTATCCGTGAGGTCCGCCAATCCAAATGCAGCCGCGCCGCCCTTGATGGAATGAACCGCCCGGAACGCGGCGTCAAAGCCGTCTTGCGGTGCGTTCCCCGTGCGCAGCGCGTCCAACCCGTCCGTGATGACCTCGAGAAGCTCTTCGCACTCCTGAAAGAAGCCTCTCCGGATTTCCTCCATGGGATCGGGGGCAGGCAACACCTCTGGATCACCATGGATATCCTTGCCCGATGCCACGCGCTCAGCCCGCGATCATCCGAAGGGCCCGCACGAGCTTCTCGGGATCAAAGGGCTTGACCACCCACCCCGTTGCGCCGGCCATCCGCGCGCGTGCCTTGAGCTCGGGCGCGGATTCCGTGGTCAGGACGAGGATCGGCGTCTTCTTGTGCCTGTCTTGCGCCCGGACAACGTCGATGAAGCCGAAGCCGTCGAGATTTGGCATGTTAATATCTGTGATGATTGCATCCGGCTCCAGCCCTTCGAGGACTCGAAGACCGTGCACGCCGTCTTCGGCGAGATGCGTCTCGATGCCTGCCTCATCGAGCGTTGACCGGATCATCGCCCGCATGGTGCGGCTGTCATCGACCGCGAGGATAGTGATCGTCATGGAGTGGCCTCCGTCGCCGGGCTGCTGAGCGCGTCCGGGGGGACGCCGAATTGCGCGAGGCTGGCCAGGAATGGCTCTGATGCCGCCTCGAGAACGAGGCTGTCACCACGATCTCGCTGCGTCTTCGTCAGGACGAGAAGAGCCTCGACGCCGCTGGCGCCCAAGCTCGTCACGCGCGAGGCTTCGAGCTTCACGGAGCAGGGGCCGCGACGCAGTTTTTCCATGATCGCGAGCAGCGATGCTGCCGTCGCGATTTCGGGCAGTCTGTCGATCAAAAGGGTTGGCCGGCTGGCCATTCGGCTCCTCCTCCGCGGGCTCATTTGTGTCGCCCGAGGAGTAGGCCCGGCAGCCTTAATTAAGCGTTACACCCGACGGATTTTTGAGGCCGCAGCGCACCTCTCAACCGCCTGTGAGGGCGGTAATGTGGCTCGCGCACCCTGTGAGCGGCGCGAAGTCGTCTTCGACGACGGTTACGCCGAAATTTCCCATGAAGCCGGCAAAGCGCCCCTTGTCCCGGAAGGCCGCCTCAAAGCCAAAGCTCGCGTAGTAGGGCTTCATGGCCTTAGCCATGCCGCCCACGAGGTAAACGCCGCCAAACGGCAGGAAAATGAGGGAGAGGTTCCCCGCGACGGTGCCGAACAGCCGGACGAAGAGACGCGCTGCGTCTTCGGCCATCGGGTCCGAGCCGTCTTCCAGCGCGGACATGATGGCTTGCGAGCTCTTTTCCGCCGGTGAGTCTGCCTCCTTGGCAAGAAAGCCGTAGGCGCGTTCCAAGCCGCGTCCGGAGAGCAGGTCTTCCACGGCCGGGAAGCCGTGCGCCGTCTCGACGAACTTGCAGAGCTTGAGATCGGAATCGGTGCGGATGGGCAGGTTGGCGTGGCCGGCCTCGGCGGGCGGGACGTAGCGACCCGTTTCTGTCTCGAAGACGGCGGCCACGTTGAAGCCCGTCCCGATGTTGATGACGAGGCGTGCCGCGTTGGGCGATGCCTCGGGCTGCGGCAGGAGCTGGGTCAGGTTTGCGTCATCGATGTAGCCCAGCGCATGACCCGGTGCCTGAAGATCGTTGAGCACAGCGACGGTCTCTGCGCCCGTGGCGCGGCGGAGCATGTCCTTGTCGATCGTCCAGTTCAGGTTGGTCAGGCTGCCGACACCGTCTCTCACCGGCCCGGCAATCGCCACGCAGCAGGCGGCTGTATCCACGCCGTCCTCGGCAGAGACGTACTCCTTGAGAATGCTCTCGAGCCCGGGATACTTCGCGTTGGGGTATTTCCGGATCGTTTCCTTCATCACCCGCCGCCCGTCGGCCAAGGCCACGCGCGTGTTTGTGCCGCCGATATCGGCCACGAGGTTGAGCGTGTCGGGAGCGTGCTTTGTCATGTGTCTGCCAGCCAGGATTTGAGCGCGTGATAGGAGCCCTTGGGCGTACGCTTCATGGTCTCGAAGTCAACATGCACCATGCCGAAACGCTTCTCGTAGCCGAACGCCCATTCGTAATTGTCCAAGAGAGACCAGTAGAAGAAGCCCTGCAAATTGACGCCTGCGGCGATGGCATCCTGCATGGCGTCGAGATGCACGTCGATATAATGCTGCCGCTCCGGGTCATGGACGGCACCGTTTTCGACCTCGTCGCCCCAGGCCATGCCGTTCTCCGTGACGATGATGGGCAGATCGCCCACGTAGTCGGTCTTCAGGCGCTTGAGAAAACCGGCGAGACCGTCGGGATAGACCTCCCAGTCCATCTGGGTGCGTTCGAGGTCGCCGCGGGTGGACCAATACGCAGGCCACGGTTCGCCCGGCGCATCTTCGTGGAGCATGCGGGTGTAGTAGTTGATCCCGAGCCAATCTATCTTCTGGCTGATCTCGGGCAGATCCTCTTCCCATCCCTGCGGCATGTGAGGGGCGAGCACGTCGACCACGGGCTGGGGATAGCGGCCTTTCGTGATGGCCTCAATGAACCACCGATTATAGATCGCGTCATGGCGCGCGGCGGCCGCGGCATCCGCTTGCCTTTCGGTCGCAGGGGCGGCGTGTTCGAAGTTCAGCACGATCCCGAGAGTGTCGAGGCCCATCTCCCGGAGGCGCGTCATCCCGGCCCCGTGCGCCTTCATCACGTGGTGCATCGCGCGCGCCGCGGAGCGTATGTCTCGGTGACCCGGGGCATGACCGCCGAGGAAATGCCCGAGCCATGCCACGCACCAGGGCTCGTTGAGCGTGGCGATGCTCTTCGTACGGTCACCGATTTTGCCGGCGATGACCTCCACGTAATCGGCAAACCACGCGGCGATGTCTGCGCTCGCCCATCCGCCGCGGTCCGACAGCGCGGCGGGCAGCTCCCAATGATAGAGCGTAAGATGCGGCTCAAGCCCCCGCGCCAGAATGGCATCCGTGAGGCGGTCGTAGAAATCCAACCCCGTCGCATTCACGCGGCCCACGCCCTCGGGCATGACGCGCGCCCAGGATGCGGAGAAGCGATAGGCGTCAAACCCGCCATCTTTCAGGATGTCGAGGTCTTCCTCGTAGCGTGTGTAGTGGTCGCAGGCGACCGCACCGTCCTCGGCCCGCACGACATTTCCGGGAACGGCCGCCCAGGTGTCCCAATGCGTGGGACCCGCGTCGCCCTTGGCGTGGCCTTCGATCTGGTATGCGGCCGTGGCTGCGCCGAAGCGGAAGCCGTCGGGAAAGTCGGCGCGGGAGCGTTTCTTCATGTTCGGTGGATCCTCAGGTGGGGCAGGGGCCGGTGGAGCGGCCGTGGATCAGCGGCGCCTCCAGAAGGCGCGTGGGAAGCGTGTTGGCCGGAGCGCCGATTTGGTCAATCAGCATCTGGGCAGAGAGGCGGCCCGCATCGCGGACCGAGGAGCGGGTCGCGGTGAAGACCGGCACGTCCCCCCCATTGCGCAGGTAGCTCAGGTCATCATCGTGGGTGATGAGGGACACGTCACGCCCAAGGACAAGGCCCTGTTCCTCCACGGCGCGCCTAACGCCAAGCGCGATGATGAGGGAGGAGACGAGAAACGCCGTGGGCGGGTGATCCATCGCGAGCATCTCTTTTGCCGAGCTGTAGCCATATGTCTCCGTCATCTCGGCAGAGCGCAGCAGCGCAGGATCGGGCGCGAGGCCTGCCTTCGACAGTGCCCGTTCGAAGCCCGCCCGGCGGCGGCGCGCGAAGTCCATGCTCTCGAGCCCGTTCAAAAACGCGATGCGCCGATGGCCGAGGTCGAGGAGGAGTTCGGTCGCGCGGGCGAAGGCGGACGTATTGTTGACGTCGAGCCACGCGTAGGGGCGTGCTTCGTCGCTTGCCCGGCCATGGACAACGAAGGGAATCTCCAGATCGCTGAGGAGGCCGATCCTCGGATCGCTCGTCTCCGGGGCATGGACGATCAAGCCGTCCACGGTGCCCTTGGCTTTCAGCTCCCGGTAGACACGCGGCTGATCCCCGTCCTCCACCATGGAAAGGAGCATGTCATAGCCGTGCTGCTTGTAGGTTTCGCCGGCTCCGGAAATGAAGTCGCCAAAGATCGGATTGACCATCTCGTGGCGCGTGGAGGTCGGGATGACATGCCCCACCGCCATGGCGCGCCCGGTGGCGAGGCTCTTTGCGCGCGTGTTGGGGCGGTAATTGTGCTGCTCTGCGGCATGGGACACGCGCTGGCGCGTGGTCTCCGAAACCTCCGGATACCCGTTCAAAGCGCGACTCACAGTGGTTTGACTGAGGCCCAGATGCGCGGCCAACTCCTTCAGATTCATGAGCCTTTATCACCCAAAGCGCTATCAAGTCCCGGTGGAGCCTATGCGCAACTCACGCACGGCGTCAAAAGCTTGCGCCTGCACCATCTTGCTGCAATTGCAAAGAAAATCCGGCAAAGAGGGCTTCCTCTGTAGCCCCAGCAAACTTGATTGACAGCCATCGGAGCCTGCGCGAGTGTCATGCGCATCCAAAGCGCTTTGGCGTGACACGCTCACGCGCGCCGAGGTGCGGATGACCGCAACAGCGCTCCAAGAGGGGGCGCGACTGGGAGGAATAAAGAAATGAAACATCTGCTTCTTGCAGGTTCCGCGACGCTTGCGCTCACGGCAGGCATGGCCACCGCTGGCGGCCACCTGACCTTTGCACCGGGCGAGGGTCCCTTCAGCTGGGACAGCTACAATGCCTGGGCCGAAAATGCGCCCGATCTGTCTGGTCAGACGGTGACCATCTCCGGCCCGTGGCTGAACCCCGAGGACGACTTCTTCCGCAACGCCCTGGCCTACTTCATGGACGCCACCGGCGCGGAGGCGATCTACACGGGCTCCGACAGCTTTGAGCAGCAGATCGTGATCGATGCCGAAGCCGGGTCCGCCCCCAACGTGGCCGTTTTCCCGCAGCCGGGTCTCGCATCCGTGATGGCCGGCAACGGGCTTCTCTCACCGCTTCCGGGTGATTTTGCCGATTGGGTCGGCGAGAATTACGCCGCGGGGGAGAGCTGGGTCGATCTGGGCACCTACGCCGACGAGAACGGCGACGACCAGATGTACGGCTTCTTCTACAACGTGAACGTCAAGTCGCTCGTCTGGTACTCCCCGGAGAACTTCGAGGATGCAGGCTACGAAGTGCCGACAACCCTCGAGGGGCTGAAGGAGCTGACCGAGCAAATCGTCGCCGACGGCGAGACGCCCTGGTGCATCGGTCTGGGATCCGGCGCGGCCACCGGTTGGCCGGCGACCGACTGGGTCGAGGACATGATGCTCCGCACCGTCGAGCCCGCGGTCTATGACCAGTGGGTCGCGAATGAGATCCCGTTCAACGATCCGCGCGTCATCAACGCCATCGAAGAGTTCGGCTATTTCGCCCGTGACGACGCCAAGGTGTCCGGCGGCGCGGACGCGGTCGCCACGACCGACTTCCGCGACAGCCCGCAGGGCCTCTTCGCATCGCCGCCGCAGTGCTACATGCACAAACAGGCGTCCTTCGTGCCGGCCTTCTTCCCGGACGGCACCGAGTTCGGCGTGGATACGAACTTCTTCTACTTCCCGTCCTACGAGAGCGAAGATCTCGGCAATCCGGTCCTCGGTGGTGGTACGCTCATGGCGATCACCAATCCCTCCGACGCGACCAACGAGCTCATGGAGTTCCTGAAGCTGCCGCTCGCCCACGAGGTGATGATGGCCCAGACGGGCTTCCTGACCCCGCATAACGGCGTGAACATCGAGGCTTACCTGAACGAGACCCAGCGCGGTCTTGGCCAGATCCTTCTCGATGCGACCACGTTCCGCTTCGACGGCTCCGACCTGATGCCGGGCGCCATTGGCGCGGGCACGTTCTGGACGGGCATGGTGGATTATGCCGGCGGTGCCTCCGCAGAAGAGGTGACGGCGGAAATCCAAGACTCCTGGGACGCCATCAAGTAAAACTGTTGAGGCGAGGCTTGGCCTCGCCTCACACCAATGGGTGGAGCCATCCTCCACCATGCCGGAACCGATACGACGTCCGGCACATTGGTTTCAGAGACGGCCCTCGTTCGAATGAAGGGCCGCTCACACCATAGCCAAGGGAGGGCACCATGCATCCAGCACTGCTCGGCTTATTCACGATTATCTTCGCAGTGGCCGCCTGCGGGCTGTACTTTTACGGCTCGAACTGGGTGCTCGACAAAGTGCTCTTTCCTGCCAAGGGGCCCAACGCGGGGCGCAACATCAACCGCGCCAACATGATCCGGCCCTGGCTTTTTCTCTTTCCCGCCTTCGCGGCGCTCGGCCTTTACCTGGCCTACCCGGTCTTCGAAACTATCCGGCTCTCCGTGCTCGACCGTGACGCGGGCAACGCGTTTGTCGGTCTTCAGAATTACCAGCAGATGGCCAACGAGCCAAAGTTCTGGGAAGCCGTCCGCAACAACTTCCTCTGGCTCCTCGTCGTGCCTGCCGCATCGACGGCCTTCGGTCTCGCTGTCGCACAGCTCACCGACCGTCTCGCATGGGGCAATATCGCGAAATCGCTGATCTTCATGCCCATGGCGATCTCGTTCGTCGGCGCCTCGGTGATCTGGAAGCTTGTCTACGAGGCGCGGCCCGAGGGGACCGACCAGATCGGTGTGCTCAACGCGATCTACATGGCCATGGGCGGCGGTGAACCGATCACTTGGATCACCGTGCCGTTCTGGAACAACTTCTTTCTCATGATCATCCTGATCTGGATCCAGACGGGATTTGCGATGGTCATCCTGTCGGCGGCGCTCCGCGGCATCCCGGAAGAAACGGTCGAGGCCGCGATCGTGGACGGGGCAGGGCCCTTCTCGATCTTCTTCAAGATCAAGGTGCCGCAGATCATGCCCACGATCGTCGTGGTCTGGACCACGATCACCATCGCCACACTCAAGGTCTTCGACATCGTGTTCGCCATGACCAACGGGCAATGGGAAACACAGGTTCTCGCCAACTACATGTTCGACAAGCTCTTCCGCGCCAATGACTGGGGCGTGGGATCGGCCTCTGCCATGGTCATCATGCTCATGGTCACCCCGATCCTTGTCTGGAACATCATCCAAGTTCGCAAGGAGACACGCTGATGGCTGCTATAGACGATCAAGGCCCCAATCGGGGCAGCTTTGTCACCTCTGCTCAGCAGGTCATCAAGGGGCTCTACACCGGCAAGGCGTCCGATGACGGGATCGCCGGGGAGAAAAGCTCGCTCGGATTGGTCACCAATCTCGCCGTGCTCTTCCTGGTCTTCCTCTGGCTCTTCCCGACGGTCGGTCTCTTCGTGAGCTCGTTCCGGACGGCGGATCAGATCACGAGCTCGGGCTGGTGGTCGGCCCTGTCCACGCAAGAAGCGCAGAACCCCGCGATCCGCCTTGAAGGCACGGAAACGCCGGAAGGCGACCTCTTCGTCATCGAAGGTCAGCTCTTCGATAACACGGATACGGTCGTGACGGCCTGGGGCTGGTCCTCACGCGCACCGGAGGATTTTGCGCCCGGTGAGACGGCCGAACTCCGCGGCGGTGAGATGCTGACGATCGAGGAAGACGGCGCGTTCCGTCTGTCCAACACGGTCAGCTTCGAAGGCGAACGTCTTCCGCGTGTCTTCACCACGGCCTCGAGCCCGCCGGAATTCACCTTCGAGAATTACAATTACATGCTCTTCGAGGGCTCGAACGAAAGCATGGCGCCGGCCTTCTTCAATACACTCACCGTGACGATCCCGGCGACGATCATTCCGATCCTGGTGGCAGCCTTCGCAGCTTACGCGCTGGCGTGGATGGAGTTCCCGGGCCGGGCCTTGCTTGTGGCCGTCGTCGTGGGCCTCCTCGTCGTGCCGCTACAGCTCGCGCTGATCCCGCTTCTTCAGTTCCACAACTGGATCGGGATCGGGAAAGGATATGTGGGCGTCTGGCTCGCGCATATGGGCTTCGGCCTGCCGCTCGCGATATACCTCTTGCGCAACTACATGGCTGGCCTGCCGCGGGACATCATCGAGAATGCCCGCGTCGATGGCGCCACGGATTTCCAGATCTTCATGCGGATCATCCTGCCGCTGTCCTTCCCCGCGCTGGCGTCGTTCGCGATCTTCCAGTTCCTCTGGACGTGGAATGACCTCCTCGTGGCGCGCGTCTTCCTGATCGACTCGACCGGACAGACCACGGTGATGACGAACGCGATCGTGGAGCTTTTGGGCACGCGGGGCGGTAACTGGGAAATCCTCGCCACGGCGGCCTTCGTCTCCATCGCAGTGCCGCTGGTCGTGTTCTTCGCGCTGCAGCGGTATCTCGTGCGCGGCCTTCTGGCGGGCTCGGTCAAGTAAGCTCTCCCCGGGCTTATGGCCCGGGGCACCACCCACAATGCTCGCAAGACAACGGACTGAAGAATGAACCAGCAGGCCCAAGAGATGGCGGGGCGCGTCGTGACCGACCCGGATTGGTGGCGCGGCGCAGCGATCTACCAGATCTATCCGAGGTCGTATCAGGACTCGAACGGTGACGGCGTGGGAGACCTGCTCGGCATCGTGCAAAGGCTCCCCTATATCGCCTCGCTCGGTGTCGATGCGATCTGGATCAGTCCGTTCTTCAAGTCGCCGATGAAGGATTTCGGGTACGACGTCAGCGACTATTGTGATGTCGACCCGATGTTCGGGACGATCGCCGATTTCGACATCCTCGTGGACACGGCCCATCAATGGGGCATCAAGGTCATGATCGACCTGGTTCTGTCACACACCTCCGACGTCCATCCGTGGTTTGTCGAAAGCCGTGCCTCCCGCGATAATCCGCGCGCCGATTGGTATGTCTGGGCCGATCCGAAGCCCGACGGCACGCCGCCGAACAACTGGCTTTCGATCTTCGGCGGCTCCGGCTGGCAGTGGGACGCCCGCCGAGAGCAGTATTACCTGCACAACTTCCTCGTCTCGCAGCCTGACCTGAACTTCCACAATCCCGACGTGCAAAACGCGCTGCTCGACGTCACGCGCTTCTGGTTGAACCGGGGTGTCGATGGCTTCCGTCTGGATACCGTGAACTTCTATTTCGCGGACAAGGACCTGCGGGACAATCCGCCTTGCCCGCCGGAGCTCAGAAACGCGACGATCGCGCCGTCGGTGAACCCCTACAATCACCAGCTTCACCTCTATTCAAAGACGCAGCCGGAGAACATCACCTTCCTCGAGCGCTTCCGCGCGCTTCTCGATGAGTTTCCCGGCACGACATGCGTGGGCGAGGTTGGCGATGCCCAGAAGGGCCTGGAGATCCTCGGGGAGTACACAAAAGGCGAAAAGCGCATGCACATGTGCTACGCGTTCGAGCTTTTGTCCGGTGACCGCCCCACGGCACAATTCGTCGCGGATGTCTTCAAGCATTTCGATGCCGCTGCCCCCGAAGGCTGGGCCTGCTGGGCATTTTCCAACCACGACGTCGTGCGCCACGCCACCCGCTGGAACCTCGGGCCGAATGCGCAGCGGCTCTTTCATACGCTGATGACTTGCCTTCGCGGGTCGCTGTGTCTCTACCAGGGTGAGGAGCTCGGCCTGCCGGAGGCGGACGTGCCGTTCGAGGCGCTGCAGGATCCCTACGGCATCGAGTTCTGGCCGGAGTTCAAGGGCCGGGACGGCTGCCGGACGCCGATGGTCTGGGACCGAAAGAGCACCAATGGCGGCTTCACGGACGCGCTGCCGTGGCTTCCGGTTCCCGGTGAGCATCTCAGCCACGCCGTGACGGCGCAGGAGGAAGATCCCGCGGCGCTCATTCATCATTATCGCCGCGCACTGAGCTTCCGGCGCGCGCATCCCGCGCTCCGGCAGGGAGAGCAATCCGAGCTCGAGGCGCATGGCACGGTCCTTCGCTTCACACGCTCGCACCCGACAGAAGAGCTCTTCTGCGCGTTCAACATGAGCGACGAGCCCGCGTCGGTGGATGTGCCGGACGGCGACTGGATGACCATCGGATCGGAGCTTGGCTCCATCGCACCGGGGCCGGACTTCCGGCTTCACCTCGGGCCTTGGCAGGCCACGATCGCACTGAACAAAAAACGCAAATAAAGGGAGAGGGAAGACATGGCCGAACTTCTGCTCACGGACGTTGAGAAGACCTACGGGGGCACGGTCAACGTGCTCAAGAATATCGATCTCGATATCAAGAAGGGGGAGCTCATCGTATTCGTCGGCCCCTCCGGCTGCGGAAAGTCGACGCTTCTGCGGATGATTGCCGGGCTTGAGAAGATCACCGGCGGGGAGCTCAAGATCGACGGGCAGGTCGTCAACGACGTGCCCCCCTCCGAGCGTGGCATCGCGATGGTGTTCCAGTCCTACGCCCTCTACCCGCACATGACGGTGCGCGATAATATGGCCTTCGCCCTCAAGCTCGCCAAGAAGAGCCCGGCGGAGATCGACAAGGCGATCGCCTACGCCGCCGAGAAGCTGCAGCTCACCGAGTATCTCGACCGCCTGCCGAAGGCGCTCTCCGGCGGTCAACGCCAGCGGGTGGCCATCGGCCGCTCCATCGTGCGCGACCCGAAGGTCTATCTCTTCGACGAGCCGCTTTCGAACCTCGACGCCGCCCTGCGGGTGGCCACCCGGATCGAGATCGCGCAGCTCAAGGAGCAGATGCCCGATAGCACCATGATCTACGTCACCCATGACCAGGTGGAGGCCATGACGCTGGCCTCGCGCATCGTGGTTCTGGCCAACAAGGGCATCGCGCAGGTGGGCTCGCCGCTGGAGCTTTACGAGACGCCCGAGAACGAATTCGTGGCGCAATTCATCGGGTCGCCGCAGATGAACCTTTTGTCCGGCGAGGTCGTGGAGACCGGCGAGGTCACCAAGGTGCGTGTGGATCGCGGTGGCGGCGTGATCGAGGCCGCCATCCCGACGAAGGCGTCGGACGAGGGGCTCAAGGTCAATGTCGGCATCCGCCCCGAGGACATGGTGCAAACCGATGGCGAGAATTATGCCTATTCCGGTGAGGTGGAGATCACTGAAGCCCTTGGAGAGGTGACGCTGCTCTACTTCGTGAAGGACGAGGGTGCAGCCTCGCCTGTCATCGGCAAACTGCCCGGGATCCATAGGGATCTTCGCGGCACCTCGCCAAAGCTGACCGCCGCGAAGGAGAAGATTCACCTCTTCTCGAACGGGATGTCGCTTCTCTACCGCTGATCCGTCGCAGCACCTCCCAAGTCGCGGAGGATGCGCTCGGCTTCGTTATCTGATGGAAAGAAGAGCTCGATCTTGAGCTCTTCGACGACGCTGTCGCCCGTGGAGCTGAACTGCGCGATGGTGCCCACCAGCGCCAGGCGCTCGCCGCCCAGCTTGAAGATCGTCGGCACCGCTGGCGCGCCTTCTCCGCTCGGACCAGCGGCGCCTGAAAGGTGCCTTTCGGCGTCATCGAGCTTCGGGATGCCCCCTTGAGCCGCACTTTCGGCCCGGAGCCTCAGCGCAAGATGGCGCGCCACTTCGGGCCAATTCTCGATGGCGCTCTGAACCTCGCGGCGCTGCACGATGTCGATCATGCTCGCGCCTTCAACAGCACCCATGGCCCCAAAGATCGCCCGAGCGGGCGCGTTCATGCGCCGGATCGTCCAGAGCTTGTCGATGGCGATGCCCGGATAGGGCGCGTGGCGTTCGAGCGTCCAGTCCACGGCGCGGCGGATCGGCGCCATCTCCGCATCGTCCCACGCGCGCGCGGAGAACTTCGGTGCGAAACCCACGGCGCCGAGCATCTGATTGCGGCGGTCAAGCGGGACGCGAAGTATCGCGCCCAGATGGAGGACCATGTCGCGGCTGGGCCGCGCGCGCCCGGTTTCGAGGAATGAAATATGCCGCGCGCTGACGCCGGCCTCGAGCGCGAGATCGAGCTGGCTGAGGCGGCGCAGGCTGCGCCAGTGCCGCAGCAGATCGGAAAAGCTTTCCATGCCCCGAGCCTATCAGGGGCCGGTGCGCTGGTCAGTTACCTCCAAGGTAATTGTTTTGCTGACGCGCGGGCGCGAGACCTCCTGTCGACCAAGGAGGCGTTTCCCATGACCCGAGAACAGAAATCCCTGCGCACGACAGGCCTGCTCTTCGCCGTGACCGGCATCGTCCTTGCCGCGGGAGCGTGGCCGTCGCTCTACTGGCCATCTGCGATCTTCCTCGACATCGCGCACTGGCCGTTCCACGGCGCGCCACGGCCCCCGGAACCGGCAACGCGCCTTCTCCTCGCCATTGCCGGCGGCCTCACCGTGGGCTTCGGTGCCGCGATCTGGACGGTGGCGACCCAGCTCCTGGGCGATCACCCAAGCGTTGCGCGCGCAGTCATACGCAACGCAGCGCTCAGCTGGTTCGCCGTGGATTCCACGTTTTCGGTGGTGGCGGGCGCTCCGATGAACGTCGCCCTCAACCTTGTCTTCCTCGCTGCAGTGCTCTGGCCCATGCGCAAGGCCTTGAGGCAGAGGGATGCCGCGGTCTAGGCGCGGCGACGTCTGCGACCGCCACGCCCGCCCGCGGCCTCGCCGGGAGGCTTGTTGAACCTGATCCACGCCGCGCCGCCCTCGTCATTGTTCGTGAGGAAGTTCGCGGCGCGGATGGCTTCCATTTCCTTGCCCGGTCGGGGCTTCGTCGAGCCCAGGCCAAAGAGCGCGCAGAAGGCTTCGTCGTCCATGCCGTCGGGCAGGATGATCCCCGCCGCGGCCACTTCAGCCTTCTTTTCCTCGAGCCGCTTGGCGCCCACGGGCAGGGCGACCGGGTTCATGATGGCGCTCGTCATGCCTGCGGTCATCGCCATGGGGAGGAAGGCGTTGTTGATCCCATGCCGGTTCGGGAGCCCGAAGGAGATGTTGGAGGCGCCGCAGGTCGTGTTCACGCCGAGCTCCTCGCGTAGGCGGCGGACGAGCGTGAAGACCTGGAGACCGGCCGTGCCCATGGCGCCGATGGGCATCACGAGCGGGTCGACAACGATGTCGTGGGCTGGGATGCCGAAATCGGCGGCGCGGTCGACGATCTTCTTGGCGACGGCAAAGCGGACGTCGGGGTCCTCGCTGATGCCGGTATCGTCGTTCGAGATTGCCACCACGGGCACGTTGTACTTCTTGACGAGCGGCAGGATCGCCTCGAGGCGCTCTTCCTCGCCGGTCACGGAATTCAGAAGAGGACGGCCCTCCGCCGCGGCGAGGCCGTTCTCCAGCGCGCCGGGCACCGAGCTGTCGATGCAGAGCGGGCAATGGGTGACGGCTTGCACATGCTCGACCAGCGCCTTCATGAGCCCGGGCTCGACGAAGTTGTTGTCGGCGTAGCGCGGATCCTCGGCCATCTTGTTGGAGAAGACCGCGCCAGAGTTGATGTCGAGGACGTTGGCGCCCGCGGCGACCTGCGCCAAGGCATCCGCCTCCACGCGGGAGAAGTCACCCCGCTCCAGCTCCTCGTTGAGGATCTTGCGTCCCGTGGGATTGATGCGCTCTCCGATGACGCAGAAGGGCTGGTCGAAGCCGATGATTGCGGTCTTCGATTTCGACTCGATAACGGTCCGGGTCATTCAGGGTCCTTTATGCGGCGGGCCGGCCTGCGGCGCCGCCGTGGGTTTGTGTCCAGGTGGCGCTCGTCTTGATGCCGCCGAGAGGAAAGAAGTGAACGGCTTCGATGTTGAAGTCGGGGTGTGCGGCTTTGTGCGCGGCCAGCTCGGCGATGAACTCCGTGGGCTCGAAGGGCAGGAGCAGCTTCGTCACGTCCTTTGCCCGCCGCTGCAGCACCCGGAGCGAGGCCCCGACGCCGCACGCGATGGAGAACTTGATCAGGGTCTGCAGCTTGGCGGGCCCCGCCACACCGATGTGTATCGGGATCGTGATGCCCGCGGCCTTGAGCGCATCTGCCCATGCGATGACCGGTTCGGCTTCGAAGCAGAACTGGGTGGCGATGGCCATCTCTGCATCGTTCGTGTCCGAGAATGCCTGCTTCCAGCGGAGGGCAGCGTCGACATTGGCGGAGCCCCCGCTGGGGTCGATGTCGCGATTGCCTTCGGGATGCCCGGCCACGTGCAGCCGTTTGAACCCGGCATCGCCGAATGCGCCGCTTTCGAGGAGCTGCATGGAGCTGTCGTAATCGCCGTGGGGCGTTGTCACGCCGCCCGCGAGGAGGAGCGCCTGATCGACATTCGCCTCGCCCTGGTAGCGCGCGATCCAGTCACGCAGCGTCGCCTCGTCCTTGATGATCCGCGCCGGAAAATGCGGCATCACCGGGTAGCCCTCGTCGGCCAGTCGTTTGGTTGTCGCGACCATATCCTCGATGGGTGTGCCCTCGATATGGGCAACGTAGACCCGGGTGCCCTCGGGGAGGAGCTCCCGGAAGCTATCGATCTTTTCGGCCGTGCGGGGCATCACCTCGATGGAGAAGCCTTCGAGGAAGGTCTCCAGTTCCGGGTTTGAGGCCGCCGGCTGTTCGCTGCGGGCGAAATTCAGAAGTCCCATGGTTCCCTCTCAGGCCTTGCCTCGGTTCTGCACGAGCGCCACGAGCCGCGCCTTGTCGTATTCTGCGTCGAGCCGCGCCGCCTCCGCCTCGGCGACCTCGGTCGGATCGCCGTCGACGGGGTAGGGCGCCGCCTTCCGCCACTCTGCGAGATAAGCATCCGTGTCCGATGCTCCAAGGCGCATGGCAGCCGCATCGATGGCCTGCTCGAATCGCTCGGGCAGCTGCCTTTTCGCGCCGCGGCGGCCCTTGCCGACGATGACTTGCGCCGGAATATCACGCCAGTAGACGACCGTGACGTCGGGCATCTCTGCTCTCCCCTTCATTGCATCCTCAATACCGACGCCGCGCGGATCGGCATGGCTCATTTTCGACAAAACGACCGTCACCCGCGACGGCCCACGCCACCCTACCTGTTGCGTCATCACGCATTCGTCACTAGCTTTCATCTCAACTCGTTATGAAAGGCGCAAACGATGGCGCCACAGCGCTCGGGCGATGCGAGCGCGCTCCCGGAAACGGTCGAACCGTCGGCATCGCCCCCAACGCCCCAGGGCCCGCTCTACGCGGCGCTCGATTTGGGGACGAATTCGTGTCGCATGCTCATTGCCCGGCCTTCGGGTAATGGTTTCGAGGTTCTGGACAGCTTCTCGAAGCCCGTGCAGCTCGGGCTTGGGTTGGAGACCTCTGGAAAGCTGTCTCGGGCCTCGATGTCGAAGACCGTGCAGGCGATGCGCATCTGCAAGCACAAGCTCAAGCAGCACAACGTATCGCGCATGCGGCTCGTCGCGACCGAGGCCTGCCGCCGGGCGCGCAATGCGCGGGATTTCGTCCGGTATGTGCGGCGTGAGACCGGGCTCGCGCTCGAGATCATCGCACCCAAGGACGAGGCACGCTACGCGGTTATCTCCTGCGCGCCGCTGGTCTCGAGGCAGGCCGAGCAGCTGCTCGTCGTCGATATCGGCGGCGGCTCGACAGAGCTCGTCTGGATCGATCTCTCAGACGTCCCGCCCCAGCGACGCAAGAAGGCGATCATGGGCCTCCACACCGGCTTCGAGGGCCCCCATGAAGGCGCCAAGGTCGTTGACTGGATCTCGGTGCCGCTCGGCGTGGCCACGTTGCGCGACCAGTTCGATGATGTGAGCGATGATGCGGCGCGCTTCGCGCTCATGAGCTGGTTCTTCGAGGAGAACCTCGCGGAGTTCACACCCTACAACGCCGAGAATGCGCGGGAAGGCTTCCAGGTCGTGGGCACGAGCGGGACGGTGACGACGGTGGCCGCAAGCCATCTCGGCCTCAAGAGATACGACCGCACCAAGGTGGATGGCCTCACCATGACCTCTGACGAGATCGACGCGGTGATCCGCGATTACCTGTCCCTCGGCCCCGAAGGCCGGCGGACGGATCCCCGGATCGGGCGGGACCGTCATGCACTCATCATGTCCGGCGCGGCGATCTTGCAGGCGGTGCTCCGTGTCTGGCCGACGGACCGGCTGTCGGTGGCGGATCGGGGATTACGCGAGGGCCTGCTTTACGCGCAGATGAGCGAGGATGGCGTTCTGCGCTTCAGCTGAGGCAACGCCGGTGCCCGAAGACACCGGCGCCTTACCCCGGCTCTCCCGCCGGAGCGGGACCCGTTCACCATTTACACCGGACGCGGTATGCAGCGGGCGGGCTTAAGGCCGGGATAATGGCCGCCAAGAGATGCGAGGCAATTGAGGCAAATGGCAAAGAATGACAGCGGCCGGGGAAAGCGCGACCTGAAGATCAAGGTCAAGACCGCGCGGGGCCGACGGCTCTCTTCCACGCGCTGGCTCGAACGGCAGCTCAACGACCCCTACGTCAAGCGGGCGCGGGCAGAGGGATATCGTGGGCGTGCCGCCTTCAAGATCCTCGAACTTGACGACAAGCACCGATTTCTCGTGCCGGGTGCGCGTGTGGTCGATCTGGGTTGTGCGCCCGGCGGGTGGAGCCAGGTGGCCGTCGCGCGCGTGAACGCCTTGGGAGACATGGCCGGAAAACCGCGTGGGACGGTGCTCGGCGTGGATTTGCAGGAGGTGGAGCCCATCGCGGGGGCCGAGCTTCACGTGCTGGATTTCCTCGATGAAGGGGCTGACGACAAGGTCAAGGACTGGCTGGGCGGCGAGGCGGACGTGGTCATGTCCGACATGGCCGCGGCGTCCTCGGGCCACAAGCAGACGGACCATCTCCGCATCATGGCGCTTTGCGAGGCCGCAGCGGAGCTCGCCTTCGACGTCTTGGCGCCGCAGGGGACATTCGTCGCCAAGGTCCTTGCCGGCGGCGCAGAGGGCGGGCTCCAGGCCCTTCTCAAGCAAAGGTTTACCAAGGTCGCGAATGTGAAGCCACCGGCCTCGCGCTCCGATTCCAGCGAGAAATTTGTCGTCGCGACGGGCTTCCGCGGCTGAAATCGCGCCTGATTTGCAAACCCGCCGCTGTCATGGGAAACCATGACCAAGCGCAAATAGTTTACTGAACGGACACACCTGCAGGGGGGATGACCCATGGCAGACTACGAGCTTTTTATCATCGGTGGCGGCGTGAATGGCTGCGGCATCGCGCGAGACGCGGCCGGGCGCGGCATGAACGTTGCGCTGGCTGAAATGAACGACCTCGGCTGGGCGACCTCGTCGTCCTCCACGAAACTCTTTCACGGCGGGCTGCGATATCTCGAGTATTTCGAGTTCCGGCTGGTGCGCGAGAGCCTCATCGAACGCGAGCGTCTCTTGAGCGCCATGCCCCACATCTCGTGGCCCATGCGCTTCGTGCTGCCTTACCACAAGGACATGCGCTTTGAATCGACCACGCCGACCTCGAAGCTGCTCTCCACGGTCATGCCGTGGATGAAGGGACGGCGCCCGGCCTGGCTGATCCGGCTCGGGCTTTTTCTCTACGACAATCTCGGCGGTCGGAAAATCCTGCCCGCCACGTCCACGGTCAAGCTTCACGGGTCGCCCGAGGGCGCGCCCCTGCAGGAGCGATTTGAGAAAGCCTACGAGTATTCCGATTGCTGGGTGGAAGACAGCCGGCTCGTTATTCTCAACGCCCGGGATGCCGAGGCCCGCGGGGCAACGATCATGCCGCGTACGAAGGTCATCAGTGCCGAACGCGGCGCGGACCACTGGACCGTCACGCTCGAAGACAAGGACGGCACACGCCAGATCACGGCCGGCACGCTCGTGAATGCGGCCGGCCCTTGGGTCCAGGACGTGATCCGCGCGAAGGTGCGACAGAACACGCTCGAGGGCGTCCGTCTCGTGCGCGGCTCGCACATCGTCACAAAGCGGCTCTACGATCACGACAAGTGCTATTTCTTCCAGGGGGAAGACGGGCGCATCATCTTCGCGATCCCCTACGAGACGGATTACACGCTCATCGGCACCACCGATTCCGATCATTCCGATCCCGCTCTCAAGCCCGAGATATCGGAGCAGGAGCGAGATTACCTGCTCGCCTTCGCGACGAAGTACTTCAAGAAGCCCGTGACTGCCGAGGATGTCGTCTGGTCCTATTCCGGGGTGCGCCCGCTTTACGACGATGGTGCATCGTCCGCGTCTGCGGCGACACGGGACTACGTTCTGCGCCTCAACACCGAGGGCGGGGCGCCCATTCTCAATATCTTCGGCGGCAAGATCACGACCTACCGCAAGCTTGCCGAGCATGCGATCGAGAAGCTGGAGGAGGCGATCAAGATCCCCGGCCCGGCGTGGACAGCGGGGGTTCCCATGCCCGGCGGAGATTTCAAAGTGTCCGAGGTCGAGGCCAAGATTGCGGCGCTGCAGTCCGACTATCCTTTCCTCAGCGACCGTTGGGCCAAGAGGCTCATCCGCGCCTACGGGACGGATGCCTGGGAGGTTCTTGGCGACGCCAAACAGGAAGAGGACCTCGGCCAGGCCTTCGGCGCGACGCTCACGGCCCGCGAGATGGAATGGCTCATCGCCAACGAATACGTCACCACCGCCGAGGACGCCATCTGGCGCCGTTCGAAGCTCGGGCTTCGGCTGAGTGAAGAAGAGATCAAGACGCTTGACGAGTGGGTGACGCGCGCGCTCAAGCAAGCGGAGGCCGCATGAGCTACATTCTCGCCATCGACCAAGGCACCACGTCGAGCCGGGCGATCATCTTCGACAAGGACATGGCGCCGATCGCCACGGCGCAGGAGGAATTCCCCCAGCATTATCCGCAGTCGGGCTGGGTCGAGCATGACCCGGCGGACATCTGGGGCACCGTGGTCGCCACCACGCGTGCCGTTCTCGAGCGGGCGGATCTGAAAGCGGCCGACATGGCCGCCATCGGGATCACCAATCAGCGCGAAACCGTGGTCGTCTGGGATCGGGAGACGGGCAAGCCCGTGCACAACGCCATCGTGTGGCAGGATCGACGGACAGAGCCGTTTTGCCGCGAATTGCGCGAAGAGGGGTTTGAGGCGACGATCACCGCAAAGACGGGCCTGCTCGCTGACCCCTATTTCAGCGGCACGAAGGTGCGCCACATTCTCGAGACAGTCGACGGCGCGAAAGAGGCTGCGGCAGAGGGCAAGCTTGCCTTCGGGACGATCGACAGCTTCCTGATCTGGAAGCTCACCGACGGCGCCCGGCATGTGACGGACGCCACCAACGCGGCCCGCACCATGCTTTACGACATACGCAAGGGGCGCTGGTCCACGACCATCTGCGAGCGCTTCGGCATCCCCATGTCGATGCTTCCCGAGGTCCTCGATTGCGACGCGGATTTCGGCACGGCGCGGCCGGATCTCTTTGGCTCCGAGATCCCCATCTACGGTGTGGCCGGTGACCAGCAGGCCGCGACGCTGGGGCAGGCGTGTTTCGAGCCTGGCATGCTCAAATCCACCTACGGCACCGGGTGCTTTGCACTCCTCAACACCGGTGAAACGCTTGTTGAGAGCAAGAACCGTCTCCTCGGGACAATCGCTTACAGGCTTGGCGGCAAGACGACCTACGCCCTCGAGGGCTCGATTTTCATCGCCGGTGCGGTGGTCCAATGGCTGCGCGATGGCCTACAAATCATCCGCGAGGCCAAGGAGACGCAGCCGCTCGCCGAAAAGGCGGATCCGGGGCAAGACGTCTACCTTGTGCCCGCCTTCACAGGCCTTGGCGCGCCCTATTGGGATGCCGATTGCCGGGGCGCGATCTACGGTCTCACGCGGGGGAGTGGCCCGGCCGAGTTCGCGAAGGCTGCGCTCGAGAGCGTGGGATACCAGACAAGGGACCTCTGGGAAGCGATGCGCGCGGATATGGGCGCGCACGACGCCATGAACGGGGATGCGGTCCTCCGCGTCGACGGTGGCATGAGCGCATCCGATTGGACGATGCAGTTTCTCTCCGACATCCTGGGCGCCGAGGTGGACAGGCCAAAGGTCCTCGAAACGACGGCCCTCGGCGCTGCTTGGCTCGCGGGGCAGCGGGCGGGTCTTTACCCCGGGCAAGAGGATTTTGCCGCGGCATGGGCCTTGGATCGTCGATTTGCGCCCGCGATGGACGAGGCCGATCGCTCAGCGCGCTACGAGGGCTGGAAGGACGCGATTTCCCGCACGTTGAGCCGCAGCTAGGCGATTTCCGCGAGGCATCGGTGCAGAGACTGGACGGTGCCGGGCATCTTGTCCGGCCTTTCCCACGTGTCGTTTCGTGAGAGCTTCGCGGAAAGATCATCGGCAGACTGCTGGGTCATGCGCGCCACTGTCCGGAGCGCCGAAAGCTGTACCGACCCGGGCGCCGGCGCGTCGCTGAGTGATGAAAGGGCTGTGCCGAGTTTCGCGAGATTCATCCGCAGGATCGAGAGGTCGTGCAGCAGGTCGCTGGCCGCGAGATCGCTTGGCTTCGATAGGAGCGGATTTGCGACGCCCAAAATGACGTCACGGCCGGTCTCCGGGTCCCGATTGAAGCTGAGCCGGGTGGTGAAGGCGATGCGACGGTCGCCAAAAACCAGCTCCTCTTCGTACTCCATGTCCTCTTTGGCATCGACGCAGGCTGCATATCGCTCATCCACCGTGCGCGCCGCCGCGGGATCACCGAGCAGTTGGGCGACCGTTTTGTGCCGGGACGCGGTCTCCTCGAGGCCGGTGACACGGCAATGAGCACGATTGAGCCTCAAGATGCGAAACACGTCATCGCGGCAGACATCGACGAGAAAGACGGGCAGGGGGAGGACATCGATCAGAGGATCGAGCTCGGAGAAACGGACCAAGGCGCCACCTTACATAAAATACGTTCTGTATTCGTTCTGATTGAAGGTGATTAACGGGGCATTAAAGGCACGCGGGCCATCGCGCCCGGCATCTCAAGAAAAGTCCATAAGCAATTGTTTGGAAATATCTTTGAGACCCTAAGCTGATTGATGAAAATTGTAGGAAAAGCCATCAGACCGCCTCGAAGGCACCGCACACAAATACCATCCATGGAGCAGGACGCGCACGGCCTGCCGCATGCCACGACGGCGAAGCATCATCGTATGGAACACAAGCGGGAAAAGTGGCGGAGAGACAGGGATTCGAACCCTGGGACCCCGTGAAGGATCAACGGTTTTCGAGACCGCCCCGTTCGACCACTCCGGCACCTCTCCGCGGTCTGGGTGGCGGCGGGATACACACGACATCGTCAGGGAGCAAGCGCCATTCAGCGCGGCTTTGCCATTTGATAAACCGCGCCCCTGAGATACCGTTTTGCAAAGCCGAAAAGGAGAGCAGCATGAGTTTCATCCGAACTGTCTTTGCGGGGATCGCCGTGGCGGCATCGCTCGCCGCCCCGGCCCTGGCGGCAGACCGGGCCAAGATCGCGGCCTTCATGGAAGTGACGGGCTTTGACGTGGCCCTCGATAGCCTCCGGCTCAGCGCGGGGCAGGCGCCGTCCATGCTTGGATTGAGCGAGGAGAATTTCGGCGCCGACTGGACCCGCCTCGCTGACGAGGTCTTCGCGAGCGAGGGCCTCCGTTCGGATGCGCTCGACATCCTCGAGCAGACCATGGACGACGACATGCTCAATCACGCGGCTGATTTCTATGCCTCCGATCTCGGGCAGCGCCTCGTGGAGGCCGAGAACGCGGCGCACATGGATGACAGCGCGGAAAGCGCCATGGCGGGAGAGGAAATCGCGGCGGAGCTCCTCGAGGCCGATAGCCCCAAGATCCAGTATTTCCGCGACATGTCCTCGGCCATCGGCTCCATCGAGAACTCCATCCGGTCGATCACGGAGGTGCAGGTCCGTTTCCTGATGGCGGCGCAGGGGGCTGGCCTCGTCGACACCGAATGGAGCGAGGAGGAGCTGCGTGCCGTTCTCTTGTCGCGCGCGGCCGAGATGGAGCAGGCGATGATCATCGGGTCGGTGACGAACGCGGCCTTCACCTACCGGGATTTCACGGATGAGGAGATGCTGGCCTATCTCGAGGCCCTGCGCGAACCGCTGATGCAGCGTGTCTACGAGCTCATGAATGCCGTGCAATTCCAGCTGCAGGCGGATCGTTTCGAGACCCTGGCGGCCCGCATGGTCGACCTTTATCCGCAGCAGGACATCTGATGCGGGTTATTTGGGCCGCGGCCCTCTTCGCCCTGCCTGCGGTTGCCGCCGCCGACGAGGTGGACCGGCTCCTCGACGCGCTCCAGATCGGCGAGGTCGTGCAGATCCTCGTGGAGGAAGGATCTGCCACGGCCCTTGCGCTGGAAGACAGCATGTTCCCCGGGCGGGGCGGCGAGGCCTGGGCCTCGGAAGTGCGCCGCATCTATGAATGGGAGACCCGCGAAGCCGCACTCAACGGTGAAATGCGCCGCAGGCTCGAAGGCCGGGACCTCGCGCCCTTGCTCGCGTTTCTCGAGGGAGATGTGGGCCAACGGATCATGGCGCTGGAAGTCTCCGCCCGGCGCGCGTTCATCGAGCCGGAGATGGAAGAGATCGCGTTGGAGCTCTTCGAGGATGCCGAGGACACCCAGCCCGTGCTGCACGCACAGGTTATGGAGTTCACCGAAGTGAACGATCTCGTGGGGCAGAACGTCGAAGGTGCCTTTGAGTCCAATGCGGCCTTCGCGCTCGGCGTGCACACGGCGGGCGGTTTCGATGGGGTCAGTCTCAACGCGCTCATCGCGCAGCTCTGGGCCGGGGACGAGGCCGTTGAGGCGGACGTGTCCTCATGGCTCTACGCCTACCTGATGACGGCCTACCGTCCGCTCCCGGAGGAAGACCTCGCGGCCTATATCGCGCTGTCCAAGACGGCAGATGGCCAGATGCTCAACACCGTGATCATGGCGAGCTTCAACGCGCTTTTCAGCGACATCTCCTACGATCTCGGATCGGCGGCGGGGCGCTTCATGGCACAGCAGGAATTGTAGCCCTTATCGCTTGACTTAGACGGCGACCGGCGCGATACGGCACCCTCCGCGTGGAGAGAGCCGCGTGGTGCTGTATTTTTGACGCCCTATGAGGCGCGCAGTCCGAGGCGGCGAAAGCCACGAACACCGAAGCCCGCATCTTGCGAGCGCATGGTGGCCGAAGCGACGCGGAAGAATGAGGAAAGACGCATGTTTGCGGTTCTGAAAACCGGTGGCAAGCAGTACCGGGTCACGGCGGGTGATGTGCTCCGCGTAGAAAAGCTTGCAGCGGACGCGGGCGAGACCGTGCAATTCAACGATATCCTGATGGTGGGTTCCAAGGTGGGCACGCCTCTTGTCGAGGACGCGGGCGTTCAGGCGACGGTCATCGACCAGATCAAGGGTGACAAGGTCATCAACTTCGTGCGCCGCCGCCGGAAGCACTCCTCGAAGCGCACGGTCGGCCACCGCCAGCAGCTCACGCTGGTGCGCGTGACCGAGATCCTCGAGAAAGGCGCGGCGAAGTCCGGCGTCAAGGCCGCGATTGGCGGGTCCGGGTTCACGGCCACTGCCGCTGCGCCTGCGAAGGCTGAAAAGCCCAAGGCCGAGAAGAAGGCCGCCACGAAGAAGGCGGACACGAAAGCCGCCGCGCCGAAGTCCGAGACGAAAGAGGCACCCAAGGCCGCCTCTGGCGCCGACGACCTCAAGGAGCTGAGCGGCGTGGGCCCCGCGCTCGAGAAGAAGCTGCTCGCCGCTGGCGTCACGTCCTTCGCTCAGATCGCGGCATGGACCGAAGAAGACGTCGCTGCTATGGACGAGCAGCTGAACTTCAAGGGCCGGATCGAGCGCGAAGGCTGGATCGAACAAGCCAAAGCCAAAGTGGCTGAAGGCTGAGAGAAAGAGGAGACTGAGCTATGGCACATAAAAAAGCAGGTGGTTCGTCCCGGAACGGTCGCGACAGTGCGGGTCGCCGCCTCGGCGTGAAGCTTTACGGCGGTCAGACGGCGATCCCCGGAAACATCATCGTCCGCCAGCGCGGCACGAGGTTCTGGCCGGGCGAGGGCGTGGGCATGGGTAAGGATCACACGATCTTCGCCACCCATGAGGGCGCCGTGACCTTCCACAAGGGCCTCAAGGGCCGCACCTTCATTTCCGTGCTCCCAACGGCCGAGGCCGCGGAGTAAGCCGAACCACAAGGTTTCAAAAGACAACCAGGGGGATCGGCAAACCAGCCGGTCCCCTTTCTCGTTTCTCGCGAGAGCTTTTTCGATGGAGGGCCGTCCCATGGCCCAGGTTCTGATATCCGCCTCCGCCGAGGGGCGCGAACCCGCCCGGCGGAGGGTGCCATCATGAATTTTGCCCTTGTCGCATTCGCCGCGAGCCAGGTGGGCACGCCGGGCCCGGCCAACATGGCGCTCTTGGCCACCGGCGCGCGTTTCGGCCTCGCGCGCTCCTTGCCCTTTGTGGCCGGTGTGGTCGCGGGAAAGCAGCTCATCATCTGGCCGCTGGGCTTCGGCCTTCTGGAGCTCGCCAGCACTGCGCCTGTGGTTTTTGCCGCGCTGAAGTGGATGTCGGCTGCTTACATCTGCTGGCTCGCGTGGCGCGTGGCCAACATGCGGCTCGTCCCCGGCGAGGTGGAGGCGCGCGCGCCGGGCTTTCTGGCCGGGCTCATCGTGCATCCACTCAATCCCAAGGCCTGGGCCATGATCACCACGGCGTTCACGAGCTTCATCCCCGCTGGCACCGATCCTTTCATCGCCACTGCGACGGTCGCTCTCGCGCTCGGCCTCTGCCAGATTGCGCTCCATCCTCTCTGGACCGGAGCAGGGCATCTCATCGCGCGCAAGCTCCAGGGCGCGCCATCCGAGAAGTATCTTTTCTGGGCGCTCGCCGCCCTCACCGTGGCCAGCGTGGCCTACGCGCTCGCCGCCGCAGGAGACCTGCCATGATCCAGGATCCCATCCAGCCCCAAGCGACGATCGAGACGGAGCGCCTCATCCTGAGGCCGCTGCGGATTTCCGACCGCGGACCGCTCGACATGCATGCCGGCGACGTGCGCGTGGCGCAGATGACGACGAGTATCCCGCATCCGCTCCCGCCCGGAGCCTCCGAGGCCTTCATTCGCGGTGCGCTCGCGCCGGATCGTGTGGAGGACATCTGGGTCCTCGACGGCCATGAGACGGGGCTCTCGGAGCTTGTCGGGGTCATCGGCCTCGAGCGAATGGACCGGGGCCAGTCCGAGATCGGATACTGGCTCGCGCCGCCGTTCTGGCAGCAGGGTCTCGCGCGGGAGGCCGTGGCTGCCTTGCTCCGCGCCAACCCCCAAGACTGCGAAACCGTCTTCGGCAGCGTCTTTCAGGACAACCCGGCCTCTGCCCGGGTGCTGACGAATTGTGGCTTCACGTATATCGGCGATGCCGAGGCCCATTCTGTCGCTCGAAACGCGACCGTGCCCACATGGACGTATCACAAGCGGCTGAAGGGATGACCGAGCCCATCGAGACGGAGCGCCTGACGCTCCGGGTGCTGGGGCAGGATGATGCCGGCTGGATCACCGAGCACATCACCAACCCGCGCGTGCAGCGTTGGCTGAGTGGCCCGCCGCATCCCTTCACGCTCGACGACGCGCGCGCCTGGCTGGAGACCTCGGCCGCCGATCCCGACTATCGCGCGGTCATCTGCGAGGCGGAGCCGCTCGGCGTGATCTCCCTAACGGATGGCAATCTCGGCTACTGGCTCAAGGAAGCAGCCTGGGGGCGGGGCGTCATGACCGAGGCCGCCACGGCCTTCGTCGCCTGGCATTTCGCGCGGGGCGGCGGCGCCCTCACGTCGGGCTGGCATCTCGGCAATGACCGCTCGGGCGGTATCCTCCTCAAGCTCGGCTTCGAGAAGACAGAGATCCGCCGGGAATACGCCCCCGTGCTCGGCCACGACGTGGATGTTCAAAAGGTGGCGCTCGCCGCCCCGTTGCAAGCGCACGCGCTTTGAGCCAAGGAAACGCCAAGGAGCGCGCACGCACATGAAGTTTCTCGACCTCGCGAAAGTCTATATCCGCTCCGGCGCGGGCGGCGGCGGCTGCGTCAGCTTCCGGCGCGAGAAATACATCGAGTATGGCGGGCCGGACGGCGGCGACGGCGGCAAGGGCGGCAGCGTCATTGTCGAAGCGGTTCCGAGCCTCAACACGCTCATCGACTTTCGTTACCAGCAGCATTTCTTTGCCAAGAACGGGCAGGCGGGCATGGGCGCCCAGCGCACCGGCAAGGACGGCAGCGATATCGTCCTTCGCGTGCCCGTGGGCACCGAGATCCTCGATGAAGACGAAGAGACCGTGATCGCCGATCTGACCGAAGAGGGGCAGACCATCGTGCTCGCGCGCGGCGGGAATGGCGGCTTCGGCAATCTCCATTTCAAGAGCGCCACCAACCAGGCCCCGCGTCGCGCCAATCCGGGCCAGCCTGGCGTGGAGCGGACGATCTGGCTGCGGCTGAAGCTCATCGCGGATGTGGGGCTTCTGGGGCTTCCCAATGCCGGCAAGTCGACCTTTCTCGCAGCCACGTCGAATGCGCGGCCGAAGATTGCCGATTACCCTTTCACGACGCTGACCCCGAACCTTGGGGTCGTGGGCGTCGACAACCATGAATTCGTGATGGCGGATATCCCGGGCCTCATCGAGGGCGCGCACGAGGGCAAGGGGATCGGGGATCGCTTCCTCGGCCATGTCGAGCGGTGCTCGGCCTTGCTCCACATCGTGGATGGCACCTCGGACGACATCGGCGGCGACTACGCCACAATCATCGCCGAACTCGAGGCCTATGGTGGCGATCTGGCGGAGAAGCCGCGCATCACGGCCCTCAACAAGATCGATGCGCTCGACGAAGACGAACGCGCGGCGGCGAAGAAGACGCTGGAAGAGGCGGCGAAGTCGCGCGTCTACCTGATGTCGGGCGTCGCGGGCGAGGGGGTGACGCCGGTGCTGCGCGCCCTCCGCACGGAGATCACGGCCGCCGCAGAAGAAGACGCTCCGGAGGATGCAGAGCCGTGGCAACCCTGAGCGATGCAAGCCGCGTCGTCATCAAGATCGGCTCGGCGCTTCTCGTCGGACCGGATGGGCTCAAGCGCGCGTGGCTGTCCTCGCTCGCCGAGGACGTGGCCTGGCTCAAGGAGCAGGGCAAGGACGTGATCCTCGTGTCCTCGGGGTCCATCGCGCTCGGGCGCGGTGTCCTCGATCTCAGGGAGCCGGTGCTCGCACTCGAGAAGTCACAGGCCGCGGCATCGGTCGGGCAGATCCGGCTCGCGCGCGCCTACGAAGAGGCCCTGGCGCCCTTCGATATCGTGACAGGGCAGGTCCTCGTGACGCTCGAAGACAGCGAGGATCGGCGGCGCTACCTCAACACGCGCGCGACCCTCGCGCAGCTTCTCGGGCTGGGCGTCGTGCCCATTGTCAACGAGAACGACACAGTCGCCACCGATGAGATCCGATATGGAGACAATGACCGCCTCGCCGCGCAGGTCGCTGTCACCGTGGGGGCGGACCTCCTTGTCCTCCTGTCGGATGTGGACGGGCTCTATACCGCGAACCCGGCTGAAGATCCGTGTGCCACGCGGCTGGACCGGATCGAGCGCATCACGCCGGAGATCGAGGCCATGGCGGGCGATGCAGGGTCCGGATTGTCGAAGGGCGGCATGAAGACCAAGATCATGGCCGCCAAGATGGCAGTCGGTGCGGGCTGCGCGATGGTCATCACGCGGGGCGGTGTGAAACGCCCTTTGAAAGCACTGGAGACAGGCGGGGCTGCGACCTGGTTTGCAGCCAAGGACGACCCGGCCCTTGCGCGAAAACGCTGGATTTCCTCGATGAAGCCCCGCGGTGCCGTGGTTCTCGATGCCGGAGCCGTGCGCGCCCTGGGACAGGGGAAGTCTCTTCTGCCCGCGGGCGTGACGAAGGTCACGGGCGCGTTCGGGCGGGGGGACGCGATCACGGTGACGGGCCCGGATGGCACGGCGCTCGGCATCGGGCTCAGCCGCTATACCTCCACCGAGGCGGACGCGATCAAGGGCCTGCACACCGCTGACTTTGCCGACGTACTGGGCTATTCAGGACGCGCCGCCCTCATCCACCGCGACGACATGGCACTCTAGGGAGCCTTCGACCCATGAAAGACCTCGATACCATCGCCGCCACCATGGCCGATCTCGGCGCGCGGGCGAAAGCTGCCGCGGCGGAGCTCGCTTTCGCCGATCCGGCGGCCAAGCGTGCCGCGCTGGAGGCCGCCGCGGAGGCGGTCTGGCAGCGGCGGGCGGAGATCATGGAGGCCAATGCGCAGGATATGGCGTTCGGTCGCGAGAAGGGGCTGAGCGCGCCGATGCTCGATCGCCTCATGCTCGATGAAGGCCGTATCGAGGCCATGTGCGCGGGCCTCCGGGCGGTCGCGGCGCAGGAGGATCCGGTCGGACAGGTGATCGACGCTTGGGAGCGGCCCAATGGCCTCGCGTTCGAGCGCGTGCGCACGCCGCTCGGCGTGGTCGGCGTGATCTACGAAAGCCGCCCGAACGTGACCGCCGATGCGGGTGCGCTCTGCCTGAAGTCAGGCAACGCGGTCATCCTGCGCGGCGGGTCCGAGAGCTTCCATTCCTCCGAGGAGATCCATCGCTGCCTCGTCGAAGGGTTGCGCGCCGCCGGGCTTCCGGAAGACGCGATCCTGCGCGTGCCCACGCGCGATCGCTCCGCCGTGAAAGAGATGCTTGGCATGACCGAGACGATCGACGTGATCGTGCCGCGCGGCGGCAAGGGGCTCGTCGGCCTTGTACAACGTGAGGCGAGGGTCCCGGTATTCGCGCATCTTGAGGGTATTGTGCATATCTACGTCGACCAAAGCGCGGATCTGGAGACTGCAAAACGGGTCGTTTTGAACGCGAAGACCCGCAGAACAGGCATTTGCGGGGCCGCGGAGTGCCTCTTGGTTCACAAGGAGGCCTCCGAGCTCGGGCAGGCGCTTGTGGATATGTTGGTGGATGCCGGTGTCGAGGTGCGCGCAGAGGGGCTCAAAGGGACCGCGGCCGCCACGGAGGCAGACTGGGGCACCGAATATCTCGACAGCATCATCGCCGCGCGCGTGGTCGACGATATTGACGCGGCCATCGCGCATATCCGGCGATACTCGTCCAGCCATACCGACTGCATTCTCGCGGAGGACGAAGCGGCGGTGACGCGCTTTTTCAACGAGGTCGACAGCGCGATCCTGATGCATAACGCCTCCACGCAGTTTGCGGATGGTGGCGAGTTTGGCATGGGCGCCGAGATCGGGATCGCCACGGGCAAGATGCATGCGCGTGGTCCGGTCGGCGCGGCGCAGCTCACGAGCTTCAAGTACCTCGTGCGAGGGAAGGGCGCGGTCAGGCCCTAGCCGGCGGCGGCGGTCCGGGCCTCGAAGTGCTTGATGTGGAGTGCGAGCTCTTCGTTGCTCTGCACGATGTCGATGATCAGGCCCATCTCTTCCAGCAGCATGGCCACGAGCGCGAATTGCACATGGGCCGCCGCGAGGTCGGCGGGGTCGTGCGCCTTGGTGATGATATCCCAGAGTTCCGCGATCTCGGAATAGCGCTCGCCCCGTCCGCGCAGCGTCCAGAGGCCTTTATGGCCGGTGACCTCGATGGCGCCGCCATGGGGCATCGCCGTCTCGAGACACTGCAGCAAAAGGAACACGAGCCGGACCTCGCGGCGGGGATGCGCGCCCGGTGCGGTCCAGATGAACTTGTGGCGCCCGCCAAGGGCCATGCCATCGAGAACTGCCATGACCTCCGTATCCTCGAGGACCTGCGTGTCCGAGGTCGCGCCATAGGCGATGCGGAAGAAACGGATGCGCGCGTTCGCGGCCTCCACGCTTTCGGAGATCAAGGCGATCTCAGGCCCGCCGGCGCCCGGCGTCATGTTCAGGAGCTCGACACCGTTGGAAATCGCACCGAGCGGATTGATCAGGTCATGGCAGATCCGCGAGCCAACAAGCGGTGTGATGCGATCCTGTACGGCCATGGCAACCCCTCAATACATCCAGCCCCGCCCGTGGCGGTGCGTCATTCGTAGCATCGCGCCCGCGACCTCTACAACTTTTACGTGCGGCCGGGCGCGCGCACAACTTCCATGCGTCAAGCGAAGCACAACCAAGGTTAAGGCGCGGTTAATGCTGCCCGATCCGTGCAGCGGATCGCGGCGGAGAATGCGGCGCGGGGCGATTGCGTCCCCGGCGGGCAAGCCCTAGGTACGCGCCATGCTCGGGGTCGCCGCCACATGATTGCCCATGATCCGCATCTTTCCGTGCGCCTGGCGCGGAGCGAGGTCGACCTGAAGGGCGCGCAGCGCCTGCGCTACAGGGTATTCGTGGAAGAGCTTGGCGGCGACGGGCCGCTCGTGGATCACGACGCGCAGCTCGAGGTTGATGTGCACGACCCGCATTACGCGCATCTTGTCCTCGTCGATGATCGGCGCGGAAGCACGCAGCTGGAGCACGTCGTGGGTGTCTATAGGCTGATGCCCGGGAATGCTGCGAAGGCTCACGGGTACTACTGCGCGGGTGAATACGATTTGACCGCCCTCACGGAAAGCGGGCGCAAGCTTCTCGAGCTCGGGCGGTCCTGTCTTCATCCTGATTACCGTGGAGGCTCGGCCATGTACCTGCTCTGGCAGGCTCTCGCGCGCTATATCCAAGAGCATGGGATCGAGGTTCTTTTCGGCGTGGCCTCCTTCCATGGCACCGACCTGACCGAGCTGGCGGCGCCCTTATCCCTCCTGCGGGCGCGCCATCTGGCGCCCGAGGATCTCCGCGTCCGTTCCCTCGATTACCAGCCCATGGACCTACTGCCCGAGGCCAAAATCGACCGCCGCGCGGCCACCGCCGCGATCCCTGCTCTGATAAAGGCCTATCTGCGCCTTGGTGGCTTCGTTGGGGACGGGGCCTTCATCGACCGGCCGTTCAACACGACCGATGTCTGCCTCATCCTTGATATCGCGCGCATGGATCCTCGCCTGCGGGCGCAATATGCGGCGGCGGTCTGAGACTCCATGAGCCGTACCTGGACGTCCGAGGACACCCCGAACTTTGCGCCGCTGACCGCCGCCGGAATCGCGCGCGCGGTGGTGCGGGGGCTGCCCCTGGCCATAAACACGTTCGGCTGCCTCGCGCTGCTCTTGCTTGTCCGGCTGGTGGAAAAGCCGCTTTTCGGCACGCGCCGCCCGATCACGCCGCACATCACGCGCTATGTCTGCCGGTCGGCCTTCGTGCTTCTTGGCATGGGGTACCGCGTGGAAGGTCGGCCCATGTCAGGGCCGGGGGCCGCGGTGGCCAACCATGTGAGCTGGCTCGACATCTTCGCGCTGAACGCGCCGCAAGCCATCTACTTCATCTCGAAAGCGGAGGTGGCGGGCTGGCCCGGGATCGGATGGCTGGCCCGTGCGACCGGGACGATCTTTATCCGCCGGGAGCGACGGGATGCCGTGGCGCAAAAGGCGCTCTTGCAGGAGCGCATCTCCCAAGGACACCACCTCGTTTTCTTCCCCGAAGGCACATCGACGGACGGAAAGCGGGTGCTTGAGTTTCAATCCACGCTGTTCTCGGCCTTCTTCGATGACGAGGGCAGCGACCGGTTCGCGCTGCAGCCCATATCTCTCGTCTATGAGGCTCCGAGGGACGCCGATCCGCGCTTTTACGGCTGGTGGGGTGATATGAGTTTCGAAGGCCATCTCCTGCGCGTCCTGTCGGCGCGGCGGCAGGGTGGCGTGCGCGTGATCTTCCACCCGCCTGTCTCTCTCTCGGAGCTCTCTGACAGGAAGGCAGCGGCGCGGCTCTTGCGGGACGTGGTGGCGGAGCCGGTGGATGCCGCCTCAGCCCTTGAGGCGGGCGGCGATCTCTGACAGCGCGGTCTCGGGCGCCGCAGCGCTCCAGACCTCGTCTCCCAACGCGAAGAAATCGACGTAGGGCGCCAACTCCGCGATCTGTTCCGCGCCGAGCCCACCCTCTGCCACGACCGGGACCTCGATCACCTCGGACCACCACTCGAAGAGCTCACGCTCGGCATGGGCCCCGTCGCCCAGGGCCGTGGGGGCGGTGGGGCCAAAACAGACATAGTCCGCATCGGCCTCTCCCGCGGTCATCCCGTCATGGCGGGATTGGGCGCAATGGCTGCCGACGATCGCATCGCCGCCAAGCGCCTTCCGCGCCTTGCGGACCGATTTCGACCCGTCCGGCAGATGCACGCCGTCGAGCCCCAGCCGCTCGGCGAGCTGCACGTGCGTGTCGATCACGATCGCCACGTCGCGCGCATGGCAAACCTCGCGACAGGCATCGCCCGCCTTCGAGAGCGTGGTTTCATCTTTCGACGACAGCGCGAGCCGAAAGCAGGCCACCGGAGCCGCATCAAGGCAGGCCGCCAAGAGCTTGGGAAAGCGCGAAAGTTCGATCTCCGGCGGGCTCACGAGATAGATTTGCGGGTGCTCTGCATCGGCCATGGTGCGGCTCCTTTTCGCGCCTCATAGCAAGGGCTCAGGAGCGCGGCAACGAGATGCGTCGCGATGGCCGTAGAGGCCTCGGACGCCTTGGCTTGTCGGGCCCCGGCAGGTATCAGGACGGCCAATGTCACAGACACCCCAACCCACCTTCGTCCTCGTGCGCCCGCAGATGGGCGAGAACATCGGCGCCGCCGCGCGCGCCATGTGGAATTTCGGCCTCGACCGCATGCGGATCGTGGCCCCACGCGACGGCTGGCCCAACCAGAAGGCCGTGGCCATGGCCTCGGGCGCGGGCCGGCTCCTGGACGAGGCCATGCTCACCGACGACCTGGCGAGCGCCGTGGCCGATTGCACCTACACCTTCGCCACCACCGCCCGCAGTCGCGACCTGACGAAGCCCGTTTACGCGCCTGAACGGGCCATGGAGATCGCGGCGGAGAAAATCGCGGCGGGAGAGCGGGTGGCGGTGCTCTTCGGGCCGGAACGGGCCGGGCTTGAAAACGATGACGTGGCCCGTGCCAACGCGATCATCACCGTCCCTGTGAACCCGGCCTTTTTCTCCCTCAATCTCGCGCAGTGCGTCCTTCTGACTGCTTATGAATGGCAGCGCGCGGCCTCAGATATCGTACTGGAAGTCAACGAACCAAAGGGCGCCAAGGGTGGGGACTGGGCAAACGGGGAAGAGGTTGAAGCACTTGCGCGCCACTACGAGACGCAGCTCGAGGCGGCGGGCTTCTTCTTCCCGGACCACAAGGCCGCCAACATGAAAACGAACCTGCGCAACCTGTGGAGCCGGATGCCGCTCACCCGGGCGGACGTGCAGACACTGCACGGTGTTCTCCGGCAGATGGTGCGCAAATACGCGAAAACGTCAGAGGATCACTGATGGCGAGATCAATCTTTGAGGATGTGGGCGACACGCCCAAACCGCAGGCCCAGAAAGGCGCGATCGACCGTGGCCGGTCCGGTGCCCGGCTCGCGATCCGCGCTTGGCTCATTGCACTGGCCGTGCTCGTGGTGGCCATGATCACCGTGGGCGGGCTCACCCGGCTCACCGATAGCGGCCTTTCGATCACGGAATGGGCGCCGCTCTCCGGCGCGATCCCCCCGCTCAATGCGGCGGATTGGGAGGCGGAACTCGAGCGCTATCGCCAGATCCCGGAATACCAGCTTCAGAATGCCGGCATGACGATGGCGGAGTTCAAGGTGATCTACTGGTGGGAATGGGGCCACCGGCAGCTCGGCCGCTTCGTGGGGCTCGTCTGGGGCCTCGGCTTCCTCTACTTTCTCATCCGCCGCCAGATCCCGGCGGGGTGGACGCCGCGCCTTCTGCTCGTTGGTGCGCTCGGCGGGCTTCAGGGCGCCATTGGCTGGTGGATGGTCTCCTCCGGCCTCACGGGCACGATGCTCGATGTGGCTTCTTACCGGCTGGCCACGCATCTTGGGCTCGCCTTCATCATTCTCGCCGTTCTGGCCCGCTACATCGCGCTCCTGAGCCGACCCGAGCGGGAGATCATGCAGGCGCGCCGCGCGGGCGAGGCCGGGCTCACCAGCCTCGCATGGGTCTTCACCGGCGCGCTTTTCATCCAGATGCTGCTCGGCGCGCTCGTGGCGGGGATCGACGCCGGGACGGCCTACAATTCCTGGCCTCTCATGGGCGGGCAGATCTTCCCCCCCACGGGGTTTGACCTCGAGCCGCTCTGGCGGAACTTCTTCGAGAACGCGGGCACGGTCCAATTCATGCATCGCACATGGGGCTACGTCGTCTTCGCCTTTGCGATTTATCTGGGTATCCGCGTCGCCCGCAGCCCGCACAAGCGCACCCGCAAGGCCGTGGGACGCGTGGGCCTCCTCATCACGCTGATGATGGGCATCGGGATCGCCACGGTGCTGCTGGGTGCGCCGCTCTGGATCGCGATCATTCACCAGGGCGTCGGGATCCTGCTCTGGCTCGCGACGATCTACGCGACTTTCCTGGCCGCGCATCCCATCCAATCTTCCTTCCGCGAGGCCTGACATGACCCCTTTCGACGAGCTCATGGCATTCGACCGTGAGACGCAGGCCTTGGGCCAGATTCAGGGGCGCCTGGGATGGGACCAGGAGACGATGATGCCCCGCGGCGCTGCCGAGCAGCGGGGCGAGGAGATGGCCGCGTTGGAGGGGGTGCTCCATGCACGCCGCACGGATCCCCGCATGGGGGAGTGGCTCGGGCGGATCGAGGACACGACCCTCGATGAGGTGAGCCAAGCCAAGCTGCGCCACATGCGCCGAGACTACGCGCGCAATACCAAGGTTCCCGCAAGGCTTGCCGCCGAGATCGCGCGGGTGACGAGCCGGGCGCAGGGCCAATGGGCCGAGGCGCGTGCAAACGAGGATGTGGCGGCATTCCTGCCCGTGCTGGCGGAGGTCGTGAAGCTCCGGCAGGAGGAAGGCGCGGCGCTGGCGTCGGGTGGCGACATCTACGACGCGCTTCTCCAAGATTATGAGCCGGGCACGACGGCGGCTGATCTGGATGCCATGTTCGGCGCGATGCGGCCGCGGCTGGTGGCGTTGCGGGACCGCATCCTCGGCGCGAACACGCCAAAGTCGCTACAAGGTACGTTCCGAGAGGCAGCGCAGCTGAAGCTGAGCGAGGAGCTGGCGTTGGCCTTTGGCTATGACATGCGGAAGGGCCGGATCGACAAGGCAGTGCACCCGTTCTCCAGCGGGTCGGGCCATGATGTGCGGATCACGACGCGGACCTCGCCCACCGATCCCTTCAACTGCTTCTACTCGACGATCCACGAGGTCGGGCACGCCTGCTACGAGCAGAATATCGACGATGCCTACGCGCTCACGCCGCTGGGGTCGGGTGTCTCCATGGGCGTCCACGAGAGCCAGAGCCGCATCTACGAAAACCAGCTCGGGAGGTCGCGCGCGTTCACAGGCTTCCTCCACGGCCGCATGACCGAGGCCTTCGGCGATCTTGGCATGGACGCGGAGGCCTTCTTCGGCTGCGTCAACCGTGTGGGGCAGGGCTACATCCGCACCGAGGCCGACGAGGTCCAGTACAACCTTCATGTCCTCATGCGCTTTGATCTCGAGCGCGAGCTCATCTCCGGCAAGCTGGCGGTGGGCGATCTCGAAGAGGCCTGGAACACCCGCTTCGAGGCGGATTTCGGCTTTGCCGTGGACAAGCCCTCCAACGGCTGCCTGCAGGATGTGCACTGGTCCGTCGGGCTGTTCGGGTATTTTGCGACCTACACGCTGGGGAACGTCTATGCCGGCTGCCTGCACGAGGCGCTGCGGCGCGACATCCCCGATCTCGACGCGGACCTCGCCCGGGGAGATACGCGCGCGGCCACGGCATGGCTCAGGAGCCACGTGCAGATCCATGGCGGCCTCCGGGAGCCGCGGGCCACGATCGCCCATGCCGCGGGGATGGAGCCGAGTGAGGGCCCGCTTCTTGGCTACATCGAAGCAAAATTCTCCGAGATTTACGAGCTGTGACCTAAAGGTGCGGCTGCGCCGCGCGACATGCTGGTGCCCGGCGGCGACCGCCGGGCCCAGAGGTCATGCCCGCTGTCAGCTCTCTTCTGCGGGCTCTTCTTCACCGCTGTCGGCGATATAAGCCACGGAGGTGACGCTTTCGCCCTTGGCCGTGTTGAAGACCTTCACACCGCCCGCACCGCGCGAGCGGAAGGAGATCCCATCCACCGGCACCCGGATCGACTGGCCATTCGACGTCACCAGCATGATCTGATCGTCGAGATCCACCGGGAAGCTCGCGATGATCGGCCCGGCGCGCATGGCCTTGTCCATGGCTGTCACGCCCTGGCCGCCGCGCCCGCGCAGGGGATAATCGTGTGACGACGAGAGCTTGCCGGCGCCTTCTGCCGTGATCGTCAGGATGAGGTTCTCCGCCGCGGACATCTCCGCGTAGCGCTCCTGGCTGAGCGGCATGTCGGCATTGCCCTCTTCCTCCTCGGCTTCGGCATCGTCTGCGAGGCCCGCCATGGCACGGCGCATCTTGAGATATGCCGCGCGCTCGTCGGGGCTCGCTTCGAACCGGCGGATGATCGACATGGAGACCACCGTGTCCTCATCGCGGAGGTTGATCCCGCGCACACCCACAGAGGCGCGCGAGTTGAAGACGCGGACATCCGTGGCCTTGAAGCGGATCGCGCGACCGAGCCGCGTGACCAGCATCACGTCATCATCATGGGAGGCGATGCGCGCGTTAATCAGTTTGGTTTCAGCGTGTTCGCCTTCGAACTTCATGGCGATCTTGCCGTTCCGCATGACATTCGCGAAGTCGCTCAGCGCGTTGCGGCGCACGGTGCCCGCCGAGGTCGCGAAGACGACCTGAAGCTCGTCCCAGTCCTCCTCCTCGCGGTCCACGGGCATGATCGCCGCGATGGAAACGCCCGAGGGGATGGGCAGGATGTTGACGATGGCCTTGCCCTTCGACGTGCGCCCACCGAGGGGGAGCCGCCATGTCTTGAGTTTGTAGACCATGCCGTCGGTCGTGAAGAAGAGGAGCGGCGTATGGGTGTTGGCGACAAAGAGCGTCGTGACGACGTCCTCATCCTTCATGGACATGCCGCTCAGCCCCTTGCCGCCGCGTTTCTGGGCGCGGAAATCGGCGAGGGCGGTGCGCTTGATGTAGCCGCCTTGGGTGACGGTGACGACCATGTCCTCGCGCTCGATGAGGTCTTCGTCCTCCATGTCGCCGGACCAGTCGAGGATTTCGGTGCGACGAGGGACGGCATGCGCCTCTTTCACTTCGCTCAGCTCGGTGGCGATGATCTCCATGATCCGCTCACGGGAGCCGAGAATTGCGAGGTATTCCTTGATCTTACCTGCCAGCTCTTCAAGCTCGTCAGTGACCTCTTTCACACCGATCTGGGTCAGGCGCTGGAGACGCAGGTCGAGGATCGCCCGGGCCTGGATCTCGGTGAGGTTATAGGTGCCGTCCTCGTTCATCTTGCTGAGCGGATCGTCGATGAGCTGGAGGTAATCGGCGATGCTGCCCGCGGGCCAGCGGCGGGTCATGAGGGCCTCTCGCGCGGCGGCGGCATCGGCCGATTGGCGGATGGTCTGCACCACTTCGTCGACGTTGGAGACCGCAACGGCGAGGCCGCAGAGCACATGGCTGCGATCCCGCGCCTTGTTGAGCTCGAACGCCGTCCGGCGAATGACAACATCCTCGCGGAAGTCTATGAAAGCCGTGAGGAATTTGCGCAGCGTCAGCTGCTCCGGGCGACCGCCATTGAGCGCGAGCATGTTGCAGCCAAAGCTCTGCTGCATGGGCGTGAAGCGATAGAGCTGGTTGAGCACCACCTCGGCGGTGGCGTCGCGCTTGAGTTCGATGACCACGCGGACCCCGGAGCGGTCGCTCTCGTCCTGGACGTGGGCGATCCCCTCGATGCGCTTGTCCCGGGCGGCCTCGGCGATCCGTTCGATCATCGTGGCCTTGTTCACCTGGTAAGGGATCTCATCGATAACAATGGCGTAGCGGTCTTTCCTCAACTCCTCGACGCGGGTCTTCGCGCGGATGATCACGGAGCCACGCCCTTCCAGATAAGCCTTCCGCGCGCCGGAGCGGCCGAGGATCTGGCCTCCGGTGGGGAAATCGGGCGCAGGTACGATCTCGATGAGCTCTTCGGTGGAGAGGTCCGGGTTCTCGATGAGGGCGAGCGTTGCGTCCACCACCTCGCCCAGATTGTGCGGCGGAATCCGCGTTGCCATGCCCACGGCGATGCCTTCCGCGCCGTTGACGAGGATGTTGGGGTACCGTGCCGGAAGGACGGTGGGCTCGCTTTCCTTGCCGTCGTAATTGTCCTGAAAATCAACGGTATCTTTGTCGATATCGTCGAGCAGCGCGCGGGCCACGCGGCGCAGGCGGCTTTCGGTGTAGCGCATGGCCGCCGGATTATCGCCATCCATGGAGCCGAAATTCCCTTGCCCTTCGATGAGCGGCACGGACATGGAGAAATCTTGCGCCATCCGCACGAGTGCGTCGTAGATCGCGCCGTCGCCATGGGGGTGGTAGTTGGCCATGACCTCCCCCACGGGCTTGGCGGATTTGCGGAACGATTTGTCGTGCGTGTAGCCCGAGTCGTCCATGTGGTAGAGGATGCGGCGGTGCACGGGCTTGAGCCCGTCGCGCAGGTCCGGAATCGCACGGCTGACGATGACCGACATCGCGTAATCGAGATAGGAGGCGCGCATCTCGTCGGAGATCGAGATTGACGGCCCGCCGAATTCAGGCCGCTCAGGCGGCATTTCACCATCGGTTTCAGGGGTTTCCGTGTCGTCGCTCATGTCCCGCCCTAGCTCTCGCTTCCGCTAGATTTTGTTCTCGTCAGCTTATCACTCCCTTCATCTGGTGTGCAATTCCGTGCCTGCATTTTCGGCATCAAAATGCCTCTCTGCCGCTCCAATGCCATGCCAAGCTGCTGGAATTGTTGACACATCCGCGAGGGCTCTCTCACACTGAAGAGACGAGAGGAGAACGCATGACAGAGACAGAGATGCTTCTGAAGGGCTACGGCCTCACGACCGCCGAGTTCTTCTACGGGATGCCGGATTATCCCAATGTTCTGAATACCTTCGTGTGGCAGGACTACGACCTTGCCCCCGATCATCCGAAGCTCTTCGATTTCATCGCTTTTTGGCAGGGCGAGATCGAGGGACCGCTCAACTCGGTCCGCTTCATCCATCGCAAGGCGATCGCGCCGGGGCAGTGGCGGCACGTGACGGGCGAGTTCGGCCCGTCGGACTTCCCGCTTCATTAACGCCGGAAGCGCCTGCCACAGACCGCGCCGCACCCGTGCAGCGGGCGCACAAATCGCGTCTATACACTTGGCTACCGGCGCCATGTGTGCATGCACCGTTTCCAAAAGAGTGATAGTCCGCACGCAGGGATGAAGGCCGCCGGGCCTCAGCTCTCAGTGCAGGGCGTGGAAAACCGCGCGAGCGCATCCCGTGGCGCGAACTCGAAGAGCGCCGTGAGCGCCTCGCTGGCACAGCTGATGTCGATCCCCTGCAGCACGTCGAGCGGGTAGACCACGACCTCCGTCCGGCGCACGACGAGCGGAAGCGGATGGAGGCGGAGACTGAGTTGGCTCGAGGCGATCCGGGTTTGCACGTCGTCGCGCACCACCTCCTCGAAGGTCTGGGCCGGATCGGAGATCAGGCCCGCGATGCCTGGAAGCTGCGCGGCCTCGCTCGGTGAGCCCACGAGCACGAGGAGGAGATTTGCGTCCGCGAGGTCTTCCGGCACGGCGAAGCGCGCGGGCAGGGCCACGTCCTCATCCTCGACCGTGAAGGTCGTGCCCCATTGGCTGCCGAGCCCGAAGGTCACCTTGGCCGGGGAGACCGAGCGCCAGGCCCGCAGGGCGGTGTCGTTCTCATTGGCCAGTGCCGACCAGCCAAAGGCCCCCGCCACGACGAGCAGGTAAAGCGCGAGGAGGCGTATTACGAGCCGGGTCATGCGAGCCCCGTGCGGGGCGCGCGCGCCGCCGCGATCCAGAGGGCCACAAGGCCGAAGCTCAGCGCCGCGTTCCAGCTGGCCATGGAGAGGCCGAGAAACTGCCACGCGATCTCGTCGCACATGACGATGGCGGGCGCGGCCTCGGTGCTGAGGAGATCGCCGGCGCTCAGCCCGCTGAGGGAGCCGCCGCCCGAACAGCTTGCCGGGCCCTCCCACCAGCCTTGCTCGACGCCCGCGTGGAAGACGCCGATCCCGCCCGTGGCCGCCGCCGCCCCGGCACCGAGCCAGGCCAGCGCGCGCAGGGGCACGAGGAGAAAGAGCACCCCGATGAGCGCCGCCGCCACGTGGGGGTAGCGCTGCCAGATGCACATCCGGCAGGGCGCGTATCCGAGCCACTGGAAGACGAACGCCCCGGCGAGAAGCGCGGCGGAGCCGAGCGCGGCCCCGATGATGAGCGCCCGCATCGTCAAATCCCGGCCCAGGATTGCAGGAGGGAGACGAGCGTCGCCCCCGCGAAGACGAGGGAGGCGATCCAGGCCGAGCCGAGAAGGCACCCGAGGATCACGAGGAGCCCGTCGCGCTGCAGGAGCCCGGCGGCGACGATGACGACCGCGAGACCCGGAACCGTATTCGTAGCCGGCAGCGGCACGAGGATCGAGGCGCTGAAGAGCACGAGCGCCGCACCCACGACGCGCTCCACCGGTGCCCGTGTCAGCGCGGCGAGCCGCGGGCGGCTCAGCATCTCCAGCCGCTTGAGCCAGGGCCCGGCGCGCTCCGAGAGCGCGGTCAGCGCCCCAGCCGTCACCGCCCGGTCACCGAGGCGCCGGGGCAGCCAGGGCGCATTGCGCCCCACGAGCAGCTGCAGCGAGATGAACATGAGCGGCAGCGCCACGATCTGCGGGATGCCGTAGAGGAACGGAATGCAGCAGGGCAGCGCCAGCACCAGCAAGAACAGCCCGAAAGCGCGCTCGTGAAGCTGGTCGAGGATCCAGCCCAGGGTGACCGTCTCGCCACCCGTCTCCGAGGCGAGGCGGCTCAGCCTGTCGGAGATGGAAATGTCACCGGCGGGAGAGAGGGTCATGGACGGCGCGCGCATGGCTGTTTTCTGCGTGCGGGCCGCGCGCGGGTCAAGCGCGGCGAAGGGGGCAGAGGCGCGGCATGGTGCTGCGCGCATGGGCCCGGGTGCCGGGGCCCGCACGGCGCGGCGAGGGTCAAGCGATGGTGAGCCCGCGTGTGCGGCTTTCGCGGCCGCTCCAGCCCGTGCGGCGCCGGGTCGGCCTTGCCACGGCGCGCCCGCCGCCCAAGTCTGGCTTGCGGAGGGCCATCGGGTTGGCGTTAGCTCCGGCAGGGGCGCATGGCCCGGGAGGACAACGATGAAAGACTATCTACGCGGAGGCCTCGCTGCGGCCGTTCTGGGGGCATTCGTGGCAGCATTGTCCGCCTCGGGCGTGGCGGCGCAGGAGGTCACGCTCCGCTTCCAGCATTTCCTTGCGCCCCAGGCCAGCGTGCCGGCGGGCTTCATGGAGCCCTGGGCGCGGAAGGTGGAGGCCGAAAGCGGCGGACGCATCAAGGTGGAGCTCTATCCGGCCATGCAGCTCGGCGGGGCGCCGCCCGCGCTCTATGACCAGATCCGCGATGGGGTGATCGACGGGGGCTGGGCGCTGCCGGGCTACACGCCGGGCCGTTTCCCGGAGACGGAGGTCTTCGAGCTGCCCTTCATGGCGTCGATGTCGGCGGAGGCGTCTTCCCGCGCGCTCTGGGATTTCACCGAGCGCTACGTGGCCGAGCGCATGGGAGACATCAAGATCCTGGCCGTGCATCTCCACGGGCCGGGCATCATTCACAAGCGGGGTCCGGCGGTGAAAACCCTCGCTGATTTCGAGGGGCTGAAGCTGCGCGGCCCGTCGCGGCAGGCCAACCAGCTCCTGGAATCGCTCGGGGCAAGCCCCGTGGGCATCCCGGTGCCGGCCTTCCCCGAGGCCTTGTCGCGCGGGACGGTGGATGGCGGCGTCATCCCCTACGAGATCGTGCCGCCGCTCAAGGTCCACGAGCTGGCCGACAGCCACACGCAGATCGGCGGCGACCGCGCGCTCTACAATACCTTCTTCGTCTGGGGCATGAACCGTGCCTCTTACGACGCGCTGCCCGATGATCTGAAGGCCGTGATCGACGCAAATTCGGGCCGCGAGGTCTCCGCGCTGGCCGGGCGCGCCATGGACGAGGGCGACGATGTGGGCCTCGCGGTGATCGAGGCAGCGGGCAACGAGGTCCATACGCTCGACGACGCCGTCCTCGCCGAAATCGAGGAGATCGGCGCCGCGCAGGTGGCGGCCTGGATCGAGGAGGTGACCGCGCGGGGGCTGCCGGGGCAGGAGATGGTCGATTTCGCGCGGGCGCTCGTGGCGCAGTACGACGAGGCGATGTGAGCGCTGGACGCCTGCGGCGCGTGAGGTAAACACCCCCGCACGACATCCATGGAGGGCCGGGTGCAGATCGCTCCGAGACTGGAAGCACGGGCCGGGCGCGGCGCCGAGGCGCTGGCGCGCGGGCTCGCCTATTTCGGCGGCGCGGTGCTCGTGGGGCTCGCGCTCATGACGCTCGTGTCCATTCTCGGGCGCTGGATCAACACGGGGCCCATCCGGGCGATCACCGGCGATTACGAGCTGGTGGAGGCGGGCGTGGCGATCGCGGTCTTCGCGTTCCTGCCGTGGTGCCAGCTCCGCCGCGGCCACGTGACGGTCGACATCTTCACAAACGCGCTGCCCGGGCGGGGGAGACACGTGACGGCGTGGCTGGGCGACGTGCTCATCACGCTCGCGGCCTTCGTCGTAATGTGGCGCTTCTATCTGGGCTTCGGGGAGAAGTTCCCGTTCTTCTCGGAGGCCTGGCGGGACCGGCTCGCCATGGGCTTCAAGCCCTTCTTCCCGGAGACAACCTACGAGCTCGAGATCCCCATCTGGATCCCCTACGGCCTCGCGCTTCTCGGGGCGGTCGCGTTCTTTCTGGTGAGCCTCTATACCGTCTGGCGCGGCTGGAACCGGCTCGCGGCGGGCCGCGCGGTGGAGCAGGAGGCGTGAGCGGGATCGAGCTCGCGCTCGCGGGCTTTGCGCTCATGCTGGCGGCGATCTTCGCGCGGGTGCCCATCGCGGTGGCCATGGCGCTCACGGGCTTCATCGGCGTCTGGATCGTGCGCGGCTCTCCTGCGGCGCCGCTCGCGCAGATGAAAACGCTCACCTACGACACATTCTCCTCCTACTCGCTCTCCATCGTGCCGCTCTTCCTCCTCATGGGGCAGTTCGCGACGAAATCGGGCATGTCGGGCGCGCTCTTCCGCGCCGCGCAGGACTGGCTCGGCCACCGGAAGGGCGGCGTGGCGATGGCGGCCGTGGGCGCCTGCGCGGGTTTCGGGGCAGTCTGCGGGTCGTCGCTGGCCACAGCCTCCACCATGGGACAGGTGGCGCTGCCCGAGATGCGCAAGCGCGGCTATTCCGACAGCCTGAGCACGGGGGTCCTTGCCGCGGGTGGCACGCTGGGCATCCTCATCCCGCCCTCGATCATCCTCGTGATTTACGCGATCCTCACCGAGCAGAACATCGTCAAGATGTTCATCGCGGCGCTTATCCCCGGCCTCATCGCCGCGCTGGGATACATCGTGACGGTCGCAATCTACGTGCGCATCCGCCCCTCCGCGGCGGACCAGGCGGCGCGCGTGCCGTACCGCCAGCGGATGAAGAGCCTGGCGCAGACATGGCCCGTCTTCTTCATCTTCGGGCTCGTGATGTACGGCATCGCGGGCGACTGGGACTGGTCGAACCCGGGGCCCGACGCGCTTTTCACACCCACCGAGGGCGCGGCCGTGGGGGCCGTGCTCACGGGGCTCTACGGGCTTTCCACCGGCGATCTGAACTGGGAGGGCATCAAGGAGAGCATCCTCGGGACGGCGCAGGCCACGGCGATGATCTTCTTCATCGTCTTCGGGGCCGCGCTCTTCAATTCCTTCCTCGCCATCACGCAGGCGCCGCAGGCGCTGGCGGAATGGGTGACGGGGCAGGGCTTCGCGCCCCTCATGGTGCTGACGGCGATGCTGCTCGCCTATCTCGTCTTCGGCTGCGTGATGGACTCGCTCTCCATGATCCTGCTCACCATCCCGATCTTCTTCCCGGTGATCGAGGTGCTCGATTTCGGGCTCTCGGCGGAGGAGACGGCGATCTGGTTCGGCATCCTCGCGCTCATCGTGGTGGAGGTGGGGCTGATCACGCCGCCGGTGGGGATGAACCTCTTCATCATCAATTCCATGGCCCGCGACATCCCCATGGTGCGCACTTATGCAGGGGTGACACCCTTCGTGGCCGCCGATCTCTTGCGCGTGGTGCTGCTGGTGGGCTTTCCGGCAATCACGCTCTGGCTCGTCGGGGTCATGTTCCCGGGCTGACGGCACACGTATCCGTAGCCTTAGCCCGGCGTCCGTTCCGAGCCCACGGCAGGATCGATGGATTAAATTTTTTACAGTGATTGTGGGGGCTTATGCCCGTCGGCATAGGAGATGTGAGCAATATCGGGCATCCTTAGCTCGCGCATGATCAAGTCTCTAAACTGAGGAGCTCGTGTGTGTTTCCGCAGCCAACACGTTTCATAAAGAGCAACGGCGAGAACGATCACAGGCCCAACACCGAAAGACGAAACCACTACCAGAAAGCCCAGGACTTCTGGGTGAAGTGCAAGCAGTCTTACGAGGTCCCAAATGTCGATTTGCATGAACCTTCTCTCCACCCGTACCTGAGCTGGCGACGGCTTGGGGTGATTTCAAGCGGCCAGCGTTGACCCACAAACCAAGCTCAGCCTTGCCCGCCTTGCCGCCATTCCCAACTCGATGACGGACAAAGACCACGTCCTCACGGACCGCTTGACCGTGGTATGCGGCGAGGCTACCCGAGGCAGTGTGCCCAAGTGGCGGAATGGTAGACGCAGCGGATTCAAAATCCGCCGGCTTAACGGCCGTGCCGGTTCGAGTCCGGCCTTGGGTACCAGCGGCACATCGCCTGTTTCCACGCCCCGTGCATCTCGCCTTGCCTCATTGAGGTCGCATCCTTGCCCCGATTCGGTCGTCATTGCCCAAATCGCGGCATCAAAGATGGCAAAATTGCCCAATTGCGCCCGCCGCGGAAACAATTCGACACAACCATGGCGAAAGTAGGGCGGCGCACGCGCGAAGTGACCCAAGGTCGTTTCCGCGCCGCCCGCCCGGTGTCTTTGGAAACAATGGGCCCGCGTGCGGCCGGGCGGGGGTGGTGATCGCCCGGAAATCCGCGCTCAGGATGCCGCGAATGTGCCCGAAATGGGGCGAAAGACGGCAAAAATGCGGCGAAAGTGGGGCGCTCACGCGGCGCATCGCGAACAATGGACAAAGGTTAACAAACAACCATCGGGCGCTGTGCTGCATTTTCGTCGGATTTAACCCGTCTTTGTGAACGATTTTAAACTTTGTCCGAGGTCGGCCAGCGGCTACCACTTCAGGGCCCAACTGGGGGGTGAAGACGAAGGCCATGGGGGCGGTCGCACACGGTTCGTGACGTTGCTGTTTGTCGCGGGGGTTCGTGAGCATCGCTGGCGCGCAAGCGCCGTATGGCGGAGTGCCGTGATCTGATCACGGTCGAGCTCGCGTGGCATCGCACTCTCCCAACTCGGACTCTGTGAGTGATCGCTCCTGGGCTGATCTGCTTCTGGGTCCGGCGGGGCGTAGACGTGTGAGGATGTCCGCAGTGAGTATGTGGCAAGACTTCTTTTCCGGTGCCGGGGGGCGGATGCCCACCATGCGTCTGCGTCCCAAGGGGCCGTCCACGGACGGGTACAGAGTAGCTCGGCTCGAGCGGGTGGCGCGCTGCCCGCTGGCGGGGGCCTAAGGAGACGGCGTGATGAGCAAGACCCATTATCATATCAATTTCAATGGCTTCCACGCCGGAGACAAGATCGACGACGAGCTCCAGGATCAGGGCATCACGATCTCGGCGACCGACCTGCACGGCAATCCCAAGGACGCGATGATCTTTGACACGAGCCACCCCACCGGGGAGGACGACGATCTCGCCACCGACACGCTGGGCAACGTGCTCATCATCTCCGAGGATGGTGACAGCAGCGACCCCGACGACGAGGCCGATGGCGGCATCTTCACCATCGACTTCGAAAACGAGGCCAAGGTGAAATCGCTGACCTTCCTCGACATCGAGGAGAGCGCGTGGGTCAAGTTCTTCGACGCGCACGGCAATCTCATCAAGACCGTGGATATCCACGGCAAGGACGACAACGAGATCTTCACCAAACACTTCAACGTGGACGGTGTGCAATCGATGATGGTGATCCTCAACGGGTCCGGCGCCATCGACAACCTCAAGTATGAAGCGGAGCCCGTGGCGCAGCTCGACGGCATCGTCGAAGGCACCGATGACGGCGAGCTCATTGACGAAGATTACCTCGGCGACCCCGATGGCGACCGCATCGACAACAACGACGCCATCCTCCCCGGCGAGGACAAGCAGGACGATATCGTCTTCGCGGAGGGCGGCAACGACACGATCGAAAGCGGCAAGGGCGATGACGACATCTTCGCTGGCAGCGGCGACGACTCCGTCGTCGCGGGCAAGGGCGATGACATCATCCGCGGCGGGGCGGGCGATGACACCGTCTATGGCGGCACCGGCAACGACACCATCTTCGGCGATGACGGGGCCCCCCGCCACGAGATCTTCAAGTGGTCGAACGAGGCGGATTTCGGCAACGACGTCGCCACCGACGGCTTCACGCAGGATACCGGCGCGGCCGAGATCACCTTCGATTTCACGACGAGCAACGATCACCAGGTCGACACCCAGTTCGAGACGACGCGGCAGAACACCGACGACCTCGATCCGAAGGTCGGCGACCGCTCCTCGCTCGAAAGCGTGCTCAACGGCGATCACAACAGCGCCACCTACACGTGGTCATCCTCGCGCCCGCTCGAGGACGTGGAATTCCGCATCAATGACATCGATGGCGACGGGCGCGTCGTCGTCCGCGCCTACGATCCGCACGGGAACCCGATCCAGGTCGTGCTGAGCGATGCGGGCTCGGGCCTCAAGCTCAAAGATGACGATCACGTGCCCGGCGCTGAAACCGCCAAGAGCAAGGACGACAATTACCGCCCCGACGATGCGGCGGAACATTCCGTGCTCGTCACCATCCCCGGGCCGGTCTCCCGCTGGGAGGTCGATCACGAGCAGGACGGTGACAACAATACCGGCGTCAACTTCACGGACATCGTCTTCAACATCGCGCCCGATCCCGGCGCGCCCGGCAATGACAGCCTCGTGGGCGGTGACGGCGAAGACGTGATCTTCGGTCAGGACGGCAATGACACGATCATCGGCGGCGCGGGCGCGGACAAGCTCAGCGGCGGAGACGACCGTGATGTCTTCAAGGCCGGCGATGTCGATGAGAACGGCGATCCCGTCGACCCCGCCGAGAATGCCGGAAGCTTTATCGGCGACACGGTCGATGGTGGCACGGGCGGCGATGATTTCGATACGCTCGATCTCACCGGCACAACGAGCGAGGGCGGCTCCCTCGAGATCATCCGCGATGGAAGGGATCCGGACGGAGACTCCGATTTCGGCCGCGTCCTCTACTTCGACGACGAGGGCAATCTCGAGGGCCAGCTGACCTTCAAGGAAATCGAGAACATCATCGTATGTTTCACGCCCGGCACGGCCATCGCCACGCCCCGCGGCGAGCGCGCGGTCGAGAGCCTGAAACCCGGCGACAAGGTCATCACCCGCGACAACGGCATCCAGGAAATCGCATGGACCGGCGCGCGCACGTTGAGCCCCGAGGAGCTCGCCCGCGCGCAGGAGATGCGGCCCGTCCTCGTGAAGGCCGGGGCCCTCGGCCACGGGCTGCCGGAGCGCGATATCATCGTGTCTCCCCAGCACCGGATGCTCATGGCGAGCGACAAGACCCAGCTCTACTTCGAAGAGCGGGAGGTTCTCGTGGCCGCCAAGCACCTCGTGGGCATGGACGGCGTCACCCGCCTCGGGGACGTGGAGACGACCTATGTCCACTTCATGTGCGAGAGCCATGAGGTGGTGCTTTCCAACGGGGCCTGGACGGAGACGTTCCAGCCCGGCGACTACACCTTGGGCTCCATGGGGCGGGCCGCGCGCGACGAGATCTTCGCGCTCTTCCCCGAGCTCAAGACCCAAGCAGGCCTCATCGATTACGTGGCCGCGCGGAAGTCGCTCAAACGGCATGAGGCTGCGCTTCTTATCGCGAGTTAGGTCCTCCCGGATGCATATCCCGCGGGGCAGCTGCCAATTTGAGCCCGGGGATGTGACGCTCGCAGATGAGAAATGTAGCCCGCGCGGGGCCTTGGGGACTTCCGGCCCCGCGCGACTTGAAGCCCGGACCGCCGCTCCATGGGGGGAGTGCCGCGGCCGGGCTTCACCCGTTTCGGAGCCTGGGTGGGCGCGCTTGTGCAGGGCCTCGGCCCGCGCCCTCCTGCGGGCCGAGGCTGCGGTCGTCTTCAGCGGGATGCCGCACCGCCGGTGAAATCGGCATTTCAGCCCCCGAAAATGTCGCGTTGAGGACAGGCCCCCGCCTGCGTCCCGCTAGGCTGGGCGGCGAGGAGGAGGCAGCGATGAAATCCCATGCCCAGGCGGTCGTGATCGGCGGCGGAGTGATCGGGTGCTCGATCCTTTATCATCTGGCAAAGCTCGGCTGGCGGGACGTGATGCTCCTCGAGCGCGATGAGCTGACCTCCGGCTCCACATGGCACGCCGCCGCCAATATCCACGGGCTCCACGACAACACCAATATCTCGCGGCTCCAGTCCTATACGATGCGCCTTTACAAGGAGCTCGAGGAAGAGACGGGGCAGGGCTGCGGGGTGTTCCAGCCCGGCAGCCTCTACCTCGCGCAGACCGAGGCCCGCGAGCACCAGCTCAGGCTTCAGGCCGCCAAGGCGCGGCTCTACGGGATGGCCTTTCACGAGGTGAGCCGGGCGGAGGCGGAGGCGCTGCATCCGCTCGTCGATTTCGAGGGCATCCGCTGCATCATGTTCGAGCCCGAGGGCGGCAACGTGGACCCGTCCGGCGTCACGCAGGCCTATGCGGCGGGCGCGCGCGCCATGGGCGCGGAGGTCCACCGCTTCACGCCCGTGACGGCGACGGTGCCCACCGCGCGGGGCTGGCGCGTGGAGACGCCCCGGGGCGATATCGAAGCCGAGTGGGTGGTCAATGCCGCCGGTCTCTGGGGGCGCGAGGTGGCGAAGATGGCGGGCATCACGCTGCCGCTCCTGCCCACCGAGCATCAGTATTTCGTGACCGAGACGATCCCGGAGATCGCCGCCCTCGATCGCCGCCTGCCGTCGGTCGCCGACCGCGACGGGGAGTACTATCTCCGCCAGGAGGGGCAGGGGCTCCTCGTCGGGGCCTACGAGAAGGACGTGCGCCTCTGGGCCGAGGCGGGCACGCCCCAGGGCTTCGGGCACGAGCTCTTCGCCGATGATCTCGAGCGCATCGAGGAGAACATGCTGCGCGCCATCGAACGTGTCCCCGCCGTTGGGGAGGCGGGCATCAAGCGGGTCATCAACGGGCCCATGATCTGGTCGCCTGACAGCGCGGCGCTTTACGGGCCGCACCCCGATCTCAGGAATTACTTCCTCTGCACCGGCATGATCCCCGGCTTCTCGCAATCGGGCGGCATCGGCCTGTCCGCCGCGCAGTGGATGGTGGAGGGCGAAAGCCACCAGGACATGTTCGGTTGGGACGTGGCGCGCTTCGGCGACTGGGCCGGTGCCGATTTCACCAGGGCCCGCGTGAAGGACCAATACGCCAACCGCTTCGCCATCCACTTCCCGGGCGAGGAACGCGCGGCCGGCCGCCCACAGCGGATGCGCCCCGCCCATGCCCGCCAAAAGGCGCTCGGCGCGGTCTTCGGGCTCAATTACGGCTGGGAGCACCCGCTCTACTATGATGCCGACACGCCCGACAGCGCGGGCTTCGACCGCCAGCCGTGGTTCGCCGCCGTGGGCCGCGAATGCCGGATGCTGCGGGAGGCCGCCGGGATCATCGACATCTCGAACTTCGCCAAGTACAGAGTCGCCGGGCCCGGGGCGGAGGCATGGCTCAACGCCGTCTTCGCCAATTACGCGCCGCGGGCCGTGGGCCGCTCCTGCCTGACCCCGCTCATCGGCAAGCGCGGCGGGATCGCGGGGGATTTCACGATCACGCGCACCGGCGCGGAGGATTTCCTCGTCATCGGTTCGGGGATGGCCGAGCGCTATCATCAGCGCTTCTGGAAGGAGGTCCCGCTGCCTGAGGATACCACCTTCGAGAGCCTCACCGAGGCGCTCTGCGGCTTCAACGTCGCCGGGCCACGGGCGCGCGATCTCCTCCAGCGGCTGACAAATGAGAGCCTCGCGACCGAGGATTTCCCCTTCATGCGGTCAAAGCAGATCACGCTGGCGGGCGTGCGCCTCACCGCGCTCCGCGTCTCCTTCACCGGTGATCTGGGCTGGGAGTTGCACTGCGCCGAGGCCGATCAGGACGCGCTCCTCGCCGCGCTTCTCGAGGCGGGCAGGGAAGTGGGGGCGGGCCCGGTGGGCTCCCGCGCGCTCATGTCGCTCAGGCTCGAGAAGGGCTACGGCTCCTGGTCGCGAGAGTATTCGCCCGAGTACTGGCCCCAGGAAGCGGGCCTCGCGCGGCTCATCAAGATGGACAAGGAGTTCCTCAACAAGGCCGGCTACGCGGCCATCGCCGGGGCCCGGCCGCGAGAAACGCTCCAGATCCTCGAGATCGATGCGCGCGAGGCCGATGCCTCCGGCGGGGAGCCGATTTTCGCCCCCGACGGGACGGGGCTCGGGCGCGTCACCTCCGGCGGCTACGGGCACGGCGTGGGCGCCTCCCTCGCACTGGCCTACCTGAGCGCGGTCCCCGAGGACCGGCAGGTGGATGTCATGATCCTCGGCCGGGCGCACCGGGCCCGCGTCCTCGAGCGCGCGCCCTTCGATCCGGAGGGCGCCCGCCTGCGGGCCTGACCCGGCCCACACTCGAGCGCCAATCCGGGCTTCATCATGACCCGTTTCTTTGTGCCCCGTACCTCGGGGAGCGCGAGGGGCTGGCCCCTCGCTCCTGCGCGCTAAATCCGTCCCGCCGCCCGCAGCCGTGCCCGAAGCCCCGCCGCGCGCGGATCCCCGGCCTCGAGCGCGAAGATGTAGGCCTGCGTGAGAAAGAACATCTCCGCGTCCATCTCCGGTTCCCGGTCCGCCGCCTCGGTATAGAGCGCCACCATCCCGGGCCCGTCGCCCGCGTCATGGGCCGCGAGGAGCGCGGTGTGCAGCGCGCTCGGGTGGCTCTGGTCGAGCGCAGCAGACGTCACGAGGCGGCCTGCATCCGCGCCGCGACCCAGTCGTGGAAGCAGTGGGTGGGCCCATCCATGGCGGGCGAGAAGCGGCCACCGTCGAAATCGGGCGCGGCGCGCCCCGCCTGCATCCCCTCGACGACGAAGATGTCCTCCTCGAAGACGTCCTTCCACGTGGCCGCGTTCGTCTCGCGGTTGGCGCGGCTGGTGTCGTCGGAGGCGTAGTAGAGATGGATGTGCTCGCGCGTGCGGTCATGGGCTACGGGTTCGAGCACGATGGCGAAGGCATGGTCGCGCTGCGCGCCGAGGAGCACGTTGGGGTAGACGGCGATGTATTCGGCGCCGGTGTCCCACTTCTCCGAGAGCCCCGCGAAATCGGGGAAGGCGGGGCCGTCCTCGGTTTCGAATTGCCGGTAGACGAGGGTGCCCTGGCCCGAATAGCGACCCGGCGCCTCGATGTTGTAATGATCCTCGAGCCGGGAATAGGCATTGAGCCCGGGATGCACCCAGGGCAGGTGATAGCTTTCGCAGTAGTTCTCGACGGCGAGCTTCCAGTTCGTGGCCACTTCGAGCGTGAAGTGGCTCTCCGCGCCGCCGTGGTGCAGGGGCTGATCGTGCTCCACCCAGCGGGCCATGAGGTCGCCATGGACCTCTGCGAAAGGCGGCGCATCGCCCGAGATGTTGACGAAGACCACGTCGCGCCAGACATGGGAGCGCACTTCAATGAGGCCGAGCGTGGCCCGGTCGATCCCCTCGTGGGTGTTCCGGCCCGGGCCTCCCACATGGGGCGTGCTCACGAGATCGCCCGTCGTCGCGTAGCACCACGAATGGTAGGGGCACCGGATCGCCCCGGTGATCCTCTTTGGCTCGGAGACGAGGATCATGCCGCGGTGGCGGCAGATGTTCTGGAAGACGCGCACATCCCCCGCCTTGTCGCGCAGGAGGAGGAGCGGAATGCCGAGGAAGGTGAGGGGTCGCGCGTCGCCCGGCTCTGGGATGTCGGCAGCCACGGCGAGGCCCGCCCAAGTGGAAAGGAGCGTGGCCTTCGCCTCCTCTGCGAAGAGTGCGGGGTCGGTGTAATGGGCGTTGGGCAGCCCGTGGGCCTGCGCGATGGGGCGGCGGACCGCGTCGAGCGCGGAGGCGTCGAGATCTCTGGCCATGGCGTGTCTCCCTCCCTTCGTTGGGCCCTAGAGTAGCCGCTAGCCAGCCCAGCGGGCGCGCTTGCCGACGACCTGCCCGTGTCGCGGAGCGACCAGTCCACCGGCGGCGATCCGCGCCGTGCGCCCGCCGGGGCAGGCAGTGCTCCGCCCAGCCGGGGTGGGGGCGTTTGCGGCGGCGGATTCCCGTGCACGGGCGGGGCGGGTTTGAGCAGGCAAGCGTGCGTTTTGGCCCAACCGCCCGCCGGCCCTCGCGCCGGGCGGCGCGGCGGATCAGGGTCGGCGCACCTCCTCTGAGAAGGAGGACAGGACCAAGGAGAAACCCATGACCAACCTCATTCGCAGACTTGCCCTCGCCACCGCGTTCGCGGGGCTCTCGATGCCTGCCATGGCGCTGACGATCGATGCCGAAACCGATCTGAACGCCGACGGGCTCCTGAGCCTCGAGGAGATGCAGACGGCGATGCCCGAACTCACGGAAGAGATGTTCATCCTCATCGACATCACCGAGGACGGCCTCGTGGATGCGGACGAGCTGGCGCAGGCGGAGGAAGCTGCGCTTCTTCCCGTCACGGACGGCTGAGGGCAGGCGTCCCGCTGCCGGGCACGCCCCCGGAGTCCGGCAGCGGGGCTTTTCGCCTAGACGACGGTGCCGCGCGCGAGGGCGGCGACGCCGGTGCGCGCGATCTCGTCGAGCCCGAGGGGCCGCATGAGATCGGCGAAGGCGTCGATCTTCTCCGGCGCCCCGGTGACCTCGAAGACGAAGCTTTCGAGCGTGGAATCCACGACCGAGGCGCGAAAAATATCGGCGAGGCGCAACGCCTCCACGCGCTTGTCTCCCTGGCCCGTGACCTTGAAGAGTGCGAGCTCGCGCTCCACGGCGGGGCCTTCCACGGTCAGATCATGGACATCATGAACGCTCACGATGCGTCCGAGCTGCGCGATGATCTGCGTGATGATCTGCGGCGTGCCGATCGTCACGATGGTGATGCGGGAGCGGTGACCGGTGTGATCGACCTCGGCCACGGTAAGGCTTTCGATGTTGTAGCCGCGCCCCGAGAAGAGCCCGATCACGCGCGCGAGCACGCCGGGCTCGTTTTCCACTATGACGGCCAGCGTATGCCGCTCTTCCACATCCGAAAACGTGGGGCGGAGGTTGTAGGCGCTGTGGCTCGTCGCGCCTTTCTTGATCTTGAGTGCTGACATCGGTCTTTCTTTCGTTTGTCTGCCACGGGGTCAAAAGTTGCCCCGAGAAAGCGGTGCCCTAGACGAGCACGCTGCCCTTCGCATCAATCGCGCCCTCGGTGGAGGCCTCGCCCAGAAGCATCTCGTTGTGGGCCTTGCCCGACGGGATCATCGGGAAGCAGTTTTCGTGCTTCGTCACGCAGCAGTCAAAGATGACCGGGCCGTCATGGGCGAGCATCTCCATGATCGCGTCGTCAAGGTCGGCCGGATCCGAGCAGATGATGCCCTTCGCGCCGAAGGCCTCCGCCAGCTTCACGAAATCGGGCAGCGCCTCGGACCATGAATGCGAGAAGCGCCCGCCGTGCAGCAGGTCCTGCCACTGGCGCACCATGCCGAGGCGTTCATTGTTCAGGATGAACTGCTTCACGGGCAGCCGGTACTGCACCGCCGTGCCCATCTCCTGCATGTTCATGAGCCAAGAGGCCTCGCCCGCCACGTTGATGACGAGCGCGTCCGGGTGCGCGAGCTGGACGCCGATGGAGGCGGGGAAGCCGTAGCCCATCGTGCCGAGGCCACCGGAGGTCATCCACTGGTTCGGCTCCTCGAAGCCGAGATACTGCGCGGCCCACATCTGGTGCTGGCCCACCTCGGTGCAGATGAAGCGGTCCTTGCGGTGTTTCGTCAGCGCTTCCAGCCGCTCAAGCGCATATTGCGGTTTGATCGTCTCCTTGGAGGCCGCGTAGTCGAGGCAGCGCACCTCGCGCCAGCTCTCGATCTTCTGCCACCACTTCTCGAGGCCCGCGCCGTTGGTCTTGCGGCCCCGGCTCTTCCAGACCTTGAGCACGTCCTCGAGGACATGGCCCACATCGCCGAGGATCGGGATGTCGACCTTGATGACCTTGTTGATCGAAGACGGGTCGATATCGATATGGGCCTTCTTCGAGCGCGGCGAGAAGGCATCGATGCGGCCGGTGATGCGGTCGTCGAAACGCGCCCCGATGTTGATCATCAGATCGCAGTCATGCATCGCGAGGTTGGCCTCGTAGAGGCCGTGCATCCCCAGCATGCCGAGCCATTTCTCGCCCGAGGCGGGATAGGCGCCGAGCCCCATGAGTGTCGAGGTCACCGGGAAGCCCGTCGCCTCCACCAGCTCGCGCAGGAGCTGGCTCGCCGCGGGGCCCGAATTGATGACGCCGCCGCCGGTATAGAAGATCGGGCGCTCCGCCTTTTCCATGGCCGACACGAGATCGGTGATCCCCTCGATGTCGCCCTTCACCTGCGGGTGGTAGTGCGACTGGACCTTCTGGGGCGGCGTGTAGGTGCCGGTGGCGAACTGGATGTCCTTCGGGATGTCGATGAGCACGGGGCCGGGGCGGCCGGAGGTGGCCACGTGAAACGCCTCGTGCATGACCTTGGGGAGCGTGTCCGTCTCTTTCACGAGCCAGTTGTGCTTCGTGCAGGGGCGCGTGATGCCCACGGTGTCGGCTTCCTGGAACGCGTCAGAGCCGATCATGAAGGTGGGGACCTGGCCCGTCAGCACGACGATGGGGATCGAATCCATGAGCGCATCGGTCAGGCCCGTGACAGCATTGGTGGCGCCGGGGCCGGACGTCACGAGCACGACACCGGGCTTGCCCGTGGAGCGCGCATAGCCTTCGGCGGCATGGACCGCGCCCTGCTCGTGGCGCACGAGGACATGGCGAATGTCGTTCTGCTGGAAGACTTCGTCATAGATCGGAAGCACGGCCCCGCCGGGGTAGCCGAATACGACGTCCACACCCTGATCCTTCAGGGCCTGAACCACCATCTTTGCTCCGGTCATCTGCGCCATGTTCTCTCTCCGCTCTGGCATTCGGTCACAAAAAAGCCCCCGGGGGTCAGTCGGGGGCGCATGGGATCGTTATGGTCAACCGTTACCGGCCCATGCGCCTTATTCCTACAAGTACGACGACGTCGAACATCGCGATCCTCCGAGTGCGGGGACGTTATGCATGGCGCGGGGATGGGGTCAACACCGTCTGTAGGAAATATCGCGGAAAGAGCAGGCCGCGCAATATTATTTCAAGATCTCCCCTGGCGTGTTTTCCGGCGACGGGAATTTTGCGTGCTTCGCGCCTGCCGCGCGCTACCTACGGTTTATCGAATTTCAGGACTGAGTTTGCCGCCCGGGAGGCGCCCGCCGTGATGATACAAAACACCTTGGTCGCAGCGGCCGCCATCGCTGCCTCGGTGGGCATGCCCGCCTGTTGCACAACGCTCGATGTCCTTGATTTCACGGCCCAGGTGCGCGGCAAGGCGCTCCTGCTGGAGGCCCGGGCCGGGGAAGCGCTCACGACCCTCGTCTTCTACGCGGACGGCTCGGCCTCCGCACAATCCGGGGCAGGGGTCTGGGAGGGCATCTGGCGCGGCGCGGGCACCGAGCTCTGCTACAGCTTCGATGCGGGCCCGCGCGCGGGGAGCACCTGCGTCGAAGTGGCCGGGCGGGCGGACGGGCAATATGCCGCCTCGAACGGGGATGTCATGCGCCCGGTGGCGAGCGCGATGCGCTTTTGATGCCTTCGCGAGAGCGAGCCGCACGGGCGCCGCGCGATCTCGCCGAATACTTCTAAACTATATTGTTCAGTTTTGGCGGGTGTGCTAATCTCTCTTCACGGTGAAGGAGGTTCCCATGATCCGTGGTCTCGTCAAAATGAAGCATAGCGACCGCTACCGCGCGCCGCTCCTTGCCGCACTCCTCCTCGTTGGTCTCGGCCTGCCAAAGCTCGCCTCGGCTGCCGCGATGAGCTGTGCGTTTTAACACGCTGAAAAGACGTCAGTTATTAGCTTGAGCGCCTAGCGGCCCGTGCCCTGCAGCACGCCGTGCTCCATGGCGTAGCGGGTGAGGCCCGCGGTGGTGCTGATCCCGAGCTTGCGCTTGATGTTCTTGCGGTGCGTCTCGACCGTGCGCACGGAGATGTCGAGCGTGCGCGCCACTTCCTTGTTGGACTGGCCCTGTGCGAGCTCGAGGAGGATGGTCTGCTCGCGGCTGGTGAGCGGCTCGCGCCCGTCCCGCGTGGACGGGGCGAAGGCGCCCTCGGCCCCGGTGCAGAGGTATTGCCCGCCGGCCATGACCGTGTCGATGGCGGTCTTGATCTCCTCGGTGGGCACGTCCTTGAGGAGATAGCCCCGCGCGCCGTGATTGAGGGCGGTGGAGATGTATTCGGGGCTGTCATGCATGGACAGGATCAGGATGCGGATGTCGGGGTGCTTCTCGAGGATCATCTCCGTGGCCGCGAGCCCCGAAACCTCGGGCATGTTGAGATCCATGAGGATGACATCGGGCGCCGCGGCGCCGACCTCCGCCACTGCCGCGCGGCCATTGCCGAGCACGCCCACGACCTCGAGATCGTCATACCCTTCGAGGATCGCCTCGATCCCCTCGGCCACCATGGGGTGGTCGTCCACGATGAGCACGCGGGTCGTCATGCGGCGCCTTTCTTCGTGTCGCTGCGGTCCGGCGAGAGCATGTGCGAGAGCGGCACGTTGGCCTCGATCACCGTCCCCCGGCGGGAGGAGAGGATGCGGAGCGTCCCGTTCAGCTTTTCCACCCGCTCTTCCATGTTGCGCAATCCGAGGCCGGAGCGGGGATCGCCGCGGCGGTCCTCGCTGAGCCCGCGCCCGTTGTCGGAGATGCGCATGCGCGCGCCGCGGCGGTTGCCCTCGAGCGAGAGCGTGACCTCGGTGGCCTGGGCGTGGCGCTCGATATTCGTGAGCGCCTCCTGGGCCACGCGGTAGAGCGCGATCTTGGCCTCGTCGTCGAGCCGGTTGCGGAAGACCACCGTTTTGAAATCCGTGGCGATGCCCGTGCGCGCGCCGAAATCCTCCACCAGCGCCTTGAGCGCGGGGCCGAGGCCGAGATCGTCGAGCACGCCGGGGCGCAGGTCGCGGCTGATGCGTCGCACCTCCTGGATCGCGCCCCCGAGGGCGTCGATCCCCCGGTCGATATTGTCCTTGGCCCGCACATCGCCGTTCACGAGCCGCCGCCGCCCGGCCTCCAGCGCGTAGCGCACCGAGACGAGGATCTGGCTGATCCCGTCATGGAGCTCGCGGGCCACGCGGCTGCGCTCTTCTTCCTGCGTGTCGAAGATGCGCTGCGTGAGGTCCTTGAGCTTCACATCCGCCCGGCGGCGTTCGCGGATGGTGATGTAGAGCCCGCTCAGGAAGACGAGGAGGAGCGCCAGCGCGGTGATCGCGCCGATCTGCATGAACGTGCGGTCGATGCGCGCTTCCATGTCCGCGCGGGCGGCGGCCACCGTTTCGAGCACGTCGTCGATGAAGACGCCCGTCCCCATGACCCACTGCCAGGAGGGGAGCGCGGTGACATAGGCGATCATCTCGGCTTCCTCGCCGGTGGAGGGCTTGGGCCAGAGGAACGTGTGATAGCCCGCGCCGGTGCGGCCCACGTCTATGAGGAGGTCCGTGATGGGCGTGCCCATGCTGTCCGTCCGGCCCGAGAGGTCCTGCCCGATAAGCTCGGTCTGACGCGGCGAGACGAGCATCGTCCCGTCATAGTCGTACACGAAGTAGAACCCATCATCGCCGTAGATCATGGCCGAGAGGATCTGGCTCACGCGGTCCTTGGCGTCCTCGTCATCGGGGGCGGCATTGCCGTAGGTCCAGAAGAACGAGTTCCGTGCGAGGGTGACGTAATTCTGGAGCTCGGCCTTCTTGGCCTCGAGGAGCTCGGTCTCCAGCGCCTTGATCTCGCGCTCGGCTAGAGCGCGGGACTGATCGGTGACGATGAGCCCGGTGAGAGCCACCGCGAGGACGAGCGGCACCGCCGCCAGAAAGACGAGCTTCTGGGCGTAGGATAGATGTAACGGCGCGAATGCCCTCCCCATGGGGTGCGTTCTTGCCCGATCCGGCCGGGTCAGGCAACGGGCAGCGCGCGCGCCGCCTGTGCGATCTCGGCCATGTGACGCATATCTGTCCCGCAACATCCGCCGAGGACCGTAAGATGCGGAAATCGCTGCCGAAGCGCGGCCATCTGCTGGCCGAGTTCGACCGGGTCCCCGTCATCGAGGTGCTCTGCCTCGTCGAGCTCGGCATGGGAGCAGCGGGAGGCGTTGACGATGAGGCCGCGGAGCCGGTCCATCCAGGGGGCAGGCTCGAGCGTGTCGCCGAAGTGATCGGGATGGGCACAGTTGATCATGAAGTAGGCGGCTTGGCCCGCTGTGGCCGCGTCCACCTCCGCGATGGCCGCGCCGAGGGGCTGGCCGGTGGGTAGCGTGCCGTCGGTTTCCACCGTGAAGGAGATGACGACCGGCAGGCCCACGGCCCGGGCCGCGCGCACGATGCCGATGGCCTCCGCAGGATAGGCCAGCGTGTAGGCGCTGATCACATCGACCTCCGTCTGGGCGAGGGCCGCAATCTGCTCCGCGTGGTAGGCCTCCGCCGTCTCTGCCGACATCTGGTCGGCCGGCGCATAGGCATCGTCGCGCGGACCGATATTGCCGCTGAGGATGATGGGCCCGCCAGTCTTGCCGGACACGCGCGGCGCGCGGTCCCTCAAACCCGCCATCATGGCCAGCGCATCGCGATTGATGCGCAGCACGTCGGCCGGCGCGTAGCCGATGCCCGCCGCGCGATCGCGATTGGCCATCCATGTCGGGCTTTCGAGAATGACGCCCGTCCCCGCCCGCGCCCCGACGTCGAGGAGCTCGGCCATGGACGTCTCGAGCAAGGCGCGGCCCTCCGCCGTCTCCATGAGGGGAAAGGAGGCGAAGCCCGGCAGATCGACGCCTTTGTTGAAAATCAGGTCGGTTTCGATGCCGGCATGGGCCAGCATCAGATCGCCGTACCGGGCCAGCAGAGCGCTTTGCGACGTCATGGCCATCCTCCCGTTTTTCGCCAGTGTACACGCCATTGTCGGCATCTCCAAAGCGCGGCCCGATGGGCGGGCGGCCCCTGACTACGTAGTGCTGGGTATTGTGGCCCGCGCGCGCTTCGCTAGGGTCCGCGCCACTTGCAACGATCAGGCTGCGCGTGAGTCGGGTATTGCCCGCGCGCAGCTTAACGGGAGGAAATCTATGGATCGTCGTTCATTCCTTAAAACGTCCGCGCTTGGCGGCGCCACCGCCGCCCTCGCAGCCCCGGCCATCGCCGCGGGCCATGCGCGCACGCTCACCATGGTCACGTCCTGGCCCCGCGGCTTCGCGGTGCTCGATGACGCGGCCACCTACTTCAACGAGGCAGTCGACGCGATGTCGGGTGGGGAACTGCTCATCGAGAAGAAGGCACCGGGCGAGCTTGTGGGCGCGTTCGAGGTCTTTGACGCCGTGTCGTCGGGCCAGGCGGACCTCTACCACTCTGCTGACTACTACTTCATCGGTCAGCACCCGGGCTACGCGTTCTTCACGGCCGTGCCCTTCGGCGCCACGGCGCAGGAGCTGACGAACTGGTACCACCACGATGGCGGCCAGGAGCTCCATGACGAGCTCGGCTCCATCTTCGGCCTGAAGTCGCTTCTCGCCGGTAACTCGGGCTCCCAGTCCGGTGGCTGGTTCCGCAACGAGATCAACTCCGCCGACGACCTCGCTGGCCTGCGCTTCCGCATGCCGGGCCTCGGTGGCCAGGTGCTCGGTCGTCTCGGGGTGTCCGTCCAGAACATTCCGGGCGGCGAACTCTACCAGGCGCTCAGCTCCGGTGCTCTCGACGGTCTCGAGTGGGTCGGTCCCTTCGCGGACGAGCGCGCGGGCTTCCAGGAAGTGGCGAAGGTCTACTACACCGCGGGCTTCCACGAGCCGGGCTCGGGCCTCGCGGCGGGCATCAACCTCGACGTCTGGGAAAGCCTCGAGCCGAAGCACCAGGCCATCCTCGACAACGCCGCCAAGGCCACGACGCACTACCAGCTCAGCCAGACGCTGGCCAATAACGGCGCCGCTCTCGAGCGTCTCCAGGCCCAGGGTGTGCAGACGCTGCAATTCCCCGATGACGTCTGGGATGCCTATGGCCGCGCCTCCGCCGAGGTGCTCGACGAGAACATGGGTGACGAGCTCTTCGCGCGCATCCGTGCCTCCTTCGACGCGTCGCTCGCGAAGTCCTCGGACTGGCTTCAGAAGTCCGACGCCGAGTTCGTGCGCCAGCGCAACCGCGTGCTCGCGGCGGGCTAAGCGCCTCTCTCACAGCCAGGGCCCGATCGCCGGGCCCTGGCGCCCAAGACTTTTCGCAAAAGTCTTTGCCCGCAGGGCCACCGCCGCGCTGGCGAAGACTTTTCCCAAAAGTCTTCCGACCCCGGGAGGGTCGGCAATAAAATGACAGGGGGAACTGCCCATGGAGGCTCTCAGCTGGTTCTTCACGAACCTGGCCCTTGGGTTCTACAACACCTTTTACGCGCTGACCCATCCCGCATCCTGGCTCAACTGGTCGGATCCGCAGGCGGTCATGCGGTTCATCTATTACGGCGGCTCGGTGGAGTTCTTCTTCGCCATTCTCGCCATCTTCCTGACCGTGACCGCCGTGGGCTTCTGGAAGACCGGGTTCATGTGGGGCTTCGTGCGGGGCTCCGAGGCCATCGCCAACACCGTGGGCCGCTTCGCCGCCTGGGCAGGGCTCCTGATGGTGCTCCAGCAGGTCGTCATCGTCGTCATCCAGCGGATCTTCCTCGAGGCGCAGATCTCCTTTGCCTTCGGGATCGACTTCACAAAGGACATCTCCTGGTATGCCGAGGAGCTGAAGCTTTATAACGCCATCATCGTCTGCCTCTGCTGCACCTACACCTTCGTGCAGGGCGGCCACGTGCGGGTGGACCTGATCTACTCGGCGGTGAGCTATCGCACCAAGCGGGTGATCGACATGGTGGGCTCGCTCTTCCTGATGATCCCCTTCGCGGTGCTGGCGTGGATGTATTCCTGGTACTTCATGTGGCGCCACCTCGTGACGCCCAAGGTTTCGGCCTCCGACACCCTGGAGCGCCTCGTGGACGGCAAATCCCGCGCGTTCCGCTGGAACGTGGAAACGATCGGCTTCAGCCCCCAGGGCTTCAATGCCTACTTTCTCTTCAAGGTCCTCCTGATCGTGCTCATCGGGCTCATCTTCTTGCAGGCGGTGACCTTCTTTTACCGGTCCTATCTCGAGTGGAAGGAAGGCCCAGAAAGCGAGGGCCGCTTTCTCGACAAGGACAAGCTCGGCGACGAAGAGGCTGAGCTTGCCGCAGAAATTCACTAAAAAAGGGCAGGGGTCATGTTTGGACTAGACGGCGTCGAGGTCGGCCTTCTCATCGTATTCCTGTGCCTGTTCGGCTCGATCCTGTCGGGGTTCCCGGTGGCCTTTGCCATCGCGGGCTCGGCGGTCTTGTCCTTCGGGATCATCGCGGGGCTCGACAGCGCGGGGCTGCTCATCCACGCGGCCATCGACACGACGACGGCGGAGTATTTCGCGCTCGTCAATGACGGTGTCGCCCGGGAGAGCATATCGATCTTCCGATACCCGGAATTACCGAGAATCGAGGAACCCGTGTTCCCTAGCGGCTGGGAACAGGCGATGGACCGCAACATCTCCTTCCTCGTCAACCGCATCAACGAGCGCGTGCTCGCGGGCCAGTCCATCGAGACGCTGCTGGCCGTCCTCATGTTCGTGCTCATGGGCATCACGCTCGAGCGCTCGAAGATCGCCAATGACCTGCTGACGACCATGGCCAAGGTCTTTGGCCCTCTGCCGGGCGGCCTCGCCGTTTCCGTCGTCGTCGTGGGCGCGTTTCTCGCCGCCTCCACGGGCATCGTGGGCGCCACTGTGGTCACGATGGGGCTCCTGTCGCTACCCACCATGCTGCGCAACAATTACTCGCCGGAGCTTTCCACCGGCGTCATCGCGGCCTCGGGCACGCTGGGCCAGATCATCCCGCCCTCCATCGTGATCGTGCTATTGGGCACGCTCGCGGGCGATCTCTACAGCCGCGCGCAGGAAGAGCGTGCGCAGTCGGTGGGCTGCACCGACGCGCTGACCTATCTGGGCGAGCCCGCGGTGGTCTCGGTGGGCACGCTCTTCCAGGCCGCGCTCTTGCCGGGCATCCTCCTCGCGGGGCTCTACGCGGCCTACGCCTTCATCTTCGCGCTCTTCAACCCGTCGAAGGCGCCCGCCGTGGAGCTGGGCGATGGCGGCGGCGAGGTCGTGACGCGGAACGAGGCGCTGAGCTGGTTCGTGGCGGCCCCCGTCGCGCTCATCGGCGGGGCGATCCTCCTCGGCCAGGTGGGCGTGATCGGCAGCCAGGACATCTCCGTCTCCTCGCGCACCGCGCTGCAGGAGGGCGCGTCGCTCCGCACCAACGTCTCCGAGCCCTGCGCGGCGGCGATGATCGAGCTGCACGGCGAAGAGGCCTGGAACACGGCCCTGGCCGAACAGGCCGCCATCGACGAGGCCGGCGGGATCCAGGACAGCCGCGCGCTTTCCGAGGAGGAGCTCGCCGCGGCCATCACCGACCGCATCGCAGCCGCCGCGCCTATCGGCGGCGGGCTTGCGACGGGGTTCATCCTTTTGGCGCTCGTGCTCACCACGGCGCGGGGCGTGGCGCCCAGCCAGGATTTCCGGCCCCTCGCCATCGGATTTGCGGGCGTGGCGCTGGCCATCCTCGTGGATGCCGTCCTCCTGCCGCCGGACATGACGGCGGGGCCGCGGCTCGTGCTTCTCGCGATCCCGCTTCTGCTGACGCTCTACGGCTGCACCGAGGCGGTGAAACGCCTGGCCGCCAACGAGCTCATCCGCGTGGTCTTCCCGCCCCTCGTGCTAATCGTGGCCGTTCTGGGCTCCATCCTCGGCGGCATCACCAACCCGACACCGGCGGCCGCCCTCGGCGCGGCGGGGGCGATCATGCTCGCCGCCTACCGCAAGCTCGGCGATCAGAACCGGAGCCCGCGGGTCATCCTCGGGGCGTCCTTCGCCCTCGTGATCATGCTGCTTCTCGGGGTGAACTTCGATCTCCGCCTGGGGCAGGAGATGGTGCTCGTGGAGAACCGCATCGCCTATGTCGCGGCCATGGCGGCCTATCTCTACGCGATGTTCGGCCTGCTCTTCGCCTGCTGGGTGCTCTTCTCGGGAGGGGTGCTGAGCCCGGTCGTGCGCGAGACGGCGAAAGTGACCTCGATGGTCTTCACCATCCTCATCGCCTCCCAGCTTCTCAACCTCGTGGTCATCTCCTTCGGCGGGGAGCACTACATCCAGCAGTACCTGCGCAGCTTCGACGAGGAATGGCGGGTCTTCCTGATCGTGATGATCATCATGTTCATCCTGGGCTTCGTGCTCGACTTCCTCGAGATCATCTACATCGTGGTGCCCATCGTGGGCCCGGTCATCTATGGCGGGTCGCTCGATCCCAAATGGGTGACGATCATGATCGCGATCAACCTGCAGACCTCGTTCCTGACGCCGCCTTTCGGCTTCGCGCTCTTCTACCTGCGCGGCGTGGCGCCGCGGGAGGTGACGACGGGACATATCTACCGAGGCATCATCCCCTTCGTGCTGATCCAGGTCTTCGGTCTCGCGCTGCTGGCGACGTTCCCGGGCATCGTGACGATCGTCCCGGACCTCATCGGGAACTAAGTGGACTGAGCTCCCGAGGGAGCGGGGGGGCGCCTTCAGCCCCCCGCCGCGTCCGCGCGTTCGAGCAGGTCCCAGCGGTTTCCGAACGGGTCCCGCCAGACCACGACCATGCCATAGCTCTCGCGGCGCGGCGTTTCCTCGAAGGTGACGCCTCGCGCCTTCATGCGGGAATACTCCGCCTCGAAATCGTCGGTCTGGAGGAAGAATGCCACGCGGCCCCCGGCCTGTCGCCCGATGCTCTCGGCCTGGCCACTGTCGGCGGCCCGCGCGAGGAGGAGCTGCGCGCCGCCGCCTGGCGGGGCCACGAGCACCCAGCGCTTGCCGCCGCCGAGGTCGATATCGGCCGTGACGGTGAACTCCATCACGCCCGCGTAGAAGGCGAGGCCTGCGTCGTAATCGGGAACAACGAGGGTGACGGCGTGGAGGCGGGTGCTCAAGACTTCCCGCGGGCCGGGCGCACGTCAGGCAGGCTGATCTGCGCGACCTGCTCTGCGATGGGCTCCACGGCGAGGGGGTCCACGTCGGTGGCGTAATCGTCGGGATCCGTGAGCGGGGTCCACTGCCCTTGCCGGTAGATCTCCACGCCCTGGAAGCGCGCCTTGTATCCCATCTTGTCCGAGCCGGGGACCCAGTAGCCCAGGTAGACGTAGGGCAGGCCGGCCTCGCGCGCGATCTTCACGTGATCGAGGATGATGTGCGTGCCGAGCGAGCGCCGCTCCAGCCCAGGCTCGTAGAACGAGTAGACCATGGAGACACCGTCATCGAGGACGTCGGTCAGGCAGACCGCCGTCAGCGTGTCCCGCCCGCCGTTATCCGGCCGGTGGTATTCCACGAGGCGGGTGCGGATCGGGGTCTCCTCAATCATCGCGGCGAACTCGAAAATGTCCATGTCGGCCATGCCGCCCTCGGCATGGCGCGTGTCGAGATAACGGCGAAAGAGGTCAAACTGATCCTCCGTGGCCCACGGCGCGGTGGCCTGCCGGACGAGATCGCCATTGCGCTTGAGCACCCGCTTCTGGGAGCGCGACGGTGCGAAATTGGCGATGTTGATCCGGGCCGAGAGGCAGGCAGAGCAATCCGCGCAGGACGGCCTGTAGAGCACGTTCTGAGAGCGGCGGAAGCCCTGCTTTGACAGGCTGTCGTTGAGCATCTCCGCGGTGTCGCCCTGCAACGCCGTGAACAGCTTCCGCTCCATGCGCCCCTCGAGATAGGGGCATGGCTGCGGCGCCGTCACATAGAATTGTGGCGCGAGGGGGACGGAGTGGCGCATCGTGGCTCCGAGTGTGGATCACCTCAGAAGCCTAGCAACGCGCGCTCACTCTGCAAGGGGAAAGATCAAATCGAGGTGACTGCCTGCATATCGCCGCTCAGGCGCGGGCCATCCTGTTGAGCGCGACGGTCCCGAAGAAGAAGTCCGTCAGGCTCTGCCCGCGGGGGGTCGTGAGCATGAGGATGATCGACAGAAACTGCACCGGTGCGAGCGCCACGGAGACATAGAACCCTGCCGTGTGGAGCACCGCGTCCCCGAAGGAAAAGGCCTCACCATCGTGGCGGCGGAGCTCGATGCCCGTGAGGCGCATGCCCCAGGTGGCGGAGCGATTGGCCAACGTGGTCACGCGGTAGAGAAAGCCTACGACCGTCACCACGAAGAGGAAGACGAAGAAGAAGAGCCCGAGGCTCAAGAGCGAGACCAACACTGCGGCGATGAGGATCACGAGAAGGTCCACGATGAAGGCCACGAGGCGCTTGAACGGGACCCCGGCGTAGAATCCGGCCTGCCGGTCGGGATCGGGGAGGTTGGCATAGGGAACGGTCATGGGTCTCTCGGGACTCTGTCTTGCGTGGCCCCGGGCCAGACATGTGCCGGGCCTTGGGGCTGTGTTTATGCGGGGGGATGATCAGTCGCTGGCGTCGCTCGCGATCTTGGCGCGGGCATCCATGAAATCATCGAATTCCGTCTTGTCCTTGGCCGCGCGAAGCCGCTCGAGGAAGCCGTCGAAGGCCACCTGCTCCTGCTCGAGCCGCTCGAGGAGCTCGCGGCGGTAGGCGTCGAAGCTGGCATTGCCGCTCGAATGGACTTCCTTGCGCGCCTCGGCGCGGGGGCCGAGCTTGTCGAGCGCCTCGTCCACCGGAGTGCCGGTCTGGATGCCGGAGAGGCGGAGCCAGACGATCCCGAGAAAGGCGGTGAGCACCATCCCGAGGAACGTGGAATTGACGATGGCCACGATGGACACGGGCAGGGCGAAGATGCCGAAGAGCAGGATGGAGAAGTTATGGGCGCGGGGCGGAGCTTTTGTCATGGGGCCGTGATCTGAAATGGATGCGGATGGGGAAAGGCTATCGTGCTGAAGGGTGGCAGTCATTATCGGCGTCACTTTCATGCGCAAAGGGTGCAGGGAAAGGGTGCAGGGTCGGGCTGCGGCGAGGTGTTCCGGAGTGCTTTGGGGGGCCGCTCAGGCGGCCCCCAAGGGTAGGCTCAGTGCTGGGTCTCGGGGCCCTTGTCACCGGTGTCGGTGCCATCGGTGCCCTCATCGGCCTTCTTGGTACGCTCGTCCATGAATTGGTCGAACTCGGCCTTGTCCTTGGCGGCGCGCAGGCGCTCGAGGAAGGCTTCGAAGCTTTCCTGCTCCTCTTCCAGCCGGCGCAGCGTGTCGGCCTTGTAGGCATCGAACGCGGCGTTGCCGGACGATTTCATGGCCGACGCGGCCGAGGACATGGACGCGGCGCGGCGGCCGCAGGACCACGGCGAGCGGGCCCATTTGTTGGTCATGGTCATGTAGATCACCAGGGCAAGGCCCACGGGCCAGAAGAGGATGAAGCCGAGCACCATGGCAGCAATCCATGCGCCGCGACCCCGTGCATCGAGCCAAGCCTCTGCGCGGGAAAACCAATTCGAGCGGCGAAACGCCTCGTCATGAGCGGCGGGGGCGAGGGTGGACATCGTGATCTCCTGTGGGGCGGTTGAAATAATGTGAATTGCTTTCACATCCCGAATATGTGAGCTCCCTCGGGCCGGGACAAGAGATAATGTGAAACTTTTTTACATTGATCCGGAAGTCTCAGTGACATCAACAACTTGCCCGCCCGTTATCTGGACGAGCTGGTGCGGAGTGAGGCCGAAAAGATGCCGTGGCGTGCCCGCTGCAGCGTAGATCCGCTCGAATCCGAGGAGGTGCGGGTCGATCCAGGCGGGCAGGGGCGTCGTGTGTCCCAAGGGGGAGACGCCCCCGATCGCAAAACCCGTCTGCGCGCGGATCACCGCGGCATCGGCCTTGCCAAGGGGCTCGCCCGCCGCCTGCGCTGCGCGCGCCACGTCCACCCGGTTGGCCCCTGAGGTCAGGAAGAGCTTTACCTGCCCCGTCTCGCGCCCGAGCAGGATGATGGAATTGGCGATCTGATCCACCAGACATCCGAGCGAGGCGGCGGCCTCGGCAGCGGTGCGCGCCGCGCCCACCTCTACGATCTCGGTGTCGAGGCCGATCTCCTCGAGGGCGCGCGCCACGCGCTTCAGGCTCTTTGACATCTCTCTCCTCCGCCGCGCGAGCCTAGCGGCCGCGCATTGACCTCGCCAGCCCCGCGCGCGTCTATGGCGCCATGACGCCCCCTGCCATCACCTGCTGGCCCGCGCCTTTCGAGCCCGACCGCGCCGCTGAGGTGGCTCGGCTCTACGATGCGGGCCCGTTGCGCGACCTGGCCGGTGGCGCGGCGGGCTGCAGCCCGTATCTCCACGGCATCCTGAGGGCGGAGGCGGACTGGATCACCGCGGCCATGGCCGCGCCCGAGGCCGCGCTCGACGCGCTGCTCGGCGATGCGGCCCCCGGGGCCATGCGCCGGGACAAGCAGCGCATGGCCGCGCTTGTGGCGCTCCTCGATCTGGGCGGGGCGTGGGACCTGGCACAGGTGACCGCCGCGCTCACCGATTTCGCCGATCGCGCCGTGGCGCGCGCCATCGACGCCGAACTCGCGCCGCTTCAGGCGCGCGGCAAGCTTTCCGGGGAGACCGGCCTCTTCGTGCTGGCCATGGGCAAGATGGGCGCCCACGAGCTCAACTACTCCTCCGACATCGATCTCATCTGCATGATGGACGATCACGGCCTCGACGCCGCCGAAGCGGGCACGCGGCGCAGCCTTCTCATTCGCGCGGTCCGCGCGGCCATGCGCCGGCTCTCGGAGGTGACCGAAGCGGGCTATGTCTTCCGCACCGATCTGCGCCTGAGGCCCGATGCCTCGGTGACGCCCGTCGTCGTCACCACGCGCTTTGCCGAGACCTATTACGAGGGCCTCGGGCGAACGTGGGAGCGCGCGGCCTTCATCAAGGCGCGCGCCGCGGCGGGCGACATCCCGGCGGGCGCGCGGTTTCTCGAGGCGCTGCGCCCTTTCGTCTGGCGGCGGCATCTGGATTTCGCGGCCATCGAGGATGCCCATGACATCCTGCGCAAGATCCGCGCCCATCACGGGCTCGCGGGCCCGATCACGCTGCCGGGGCACGACATGAAGCTCGGGCGCGGCGGCATCCGGGAGATCGAGTTCTTCGCCCAAACCCGGCAGCTCATCTCAGGCGGTCGCGACGGGCGGCTTCGGCACCGGGGGACGCTGGCCGCGCTGGCCGCGCTCGCGGAGGCGGGTTGGGTGGAGAGCGATGTCTCCGGCACGCTCGCTGCCGCCTACACGCGCCACCGCGAGGTGGAGCACCGGCTGCAGATGCTGCGCGATGCCCAGACCCACGTGCTGCCCCAGAGCGCGGAGGGCTTTGACCGGCTTGCGGCCTTCATGGGCACCACGCGCGCAGCGCTCGAGGCGCGGCTCAGGGACGATCTCGAGGCGGTGCACGCGCTCTGCGAGCCCTTCTTCGCGCCGCGCCCCGTGACGCGGGAGGAGGGCGCGGAGACGCCCGACTTCGGCACCGAGATCACCCGGCGCTGGCTGAGCTATCCCGCGCTGCGCTCGCCCCGGGCGGCGCGGCTCTTCGAGCGGCTGAAGCCGCGCATCCTGCACCGTCTGGGCGACGCGCGGGAGCCCGAGCGCGCGCTGGGGCACTTCGATGCCTTTCTGGCCGGTCTGCCCGCGGGCGTTCAGGTCTTTTCGCTCTTCGAGGCCAATCCGCAGCTCGTCGACCTCCTGACCGACATCGTCACCACCGCCCCGCGCCTCGCGGAGTACCTCGGTCGCAATGCGGGCGTCTTCGATGCGGTCATCGGCGGCGCGTTCTTCGAGCCTTGGCCCGGCGCGGCGGAGCTCGTGGCCGCGCTCAATCACCGGCTCGCGCGGGAGGGCGACTACGAGGCGCGGCTCGATGCGGCCCGGGCGTGGGCCAAGGAGATGCGCTTTCGCGTCGGCGTGCATCACCTGCGGGGCCTCGTGGATGCCGAGGAGGCCGGGCGGCAGTACGCCGATCTCGCGGAGGCGGTGCTGGCGGGGCTATGGCCTGTGGTGACGGGCGAGTTCGCGCGCAAGCACGGGCCGGAGCCCGGGCAGGGCGCGGCGGTGGTGGCCATGGGCTCGCTCGGCGCAGGCCGGCTCCACGCCGCCTCCGATCTCGATCTCATCCTGATCTACGATGCCGGGGCGGCGGAGGCCTCCGAGGGGCCGCGGCCGCTGCCCGTGCGCAGTTACTTCGCCCGGCTCACCCAGGCGCTCATCACCGCGCTGAGCGCGCCCATGGCCCAGGGGCGGCTCTACGAGGTGGACATGCGGCTGAGGCCTTCGGGGCGGAACGGGCCGGTGGCCGTCTCCGTGGCCTCCTGGGAAAGCTACCAGCAGAGCGAGGCCTGGACTTGGGAGCACCTCGCGCTCACGCGGGCGCGGGCCGTGGCCGGTAGCGTGCCGCTCGGGGCGCGGATCGAGGCCTTCCGCTGCGCGCTTCTCGCGCGACCCCGGGACGCAAGCGAGATCGCAAAGATCAAGACCGACGTGGCCGACATGCGCGCGCGCATCTTCGCGGCGCGGCCCGGCGCCGGGGGGCTCACCGCCAAGGATGGGCCCGGACGGCTCCAGGATCTCGAGCTTTTCGCGCAATCCCAGGCGCTTCTCAGCGGGCGCGATGCGCGAGACGTCGCAGGCCAGCTCTCGGATGTCGCGGATGCGGCGGACCTTCTCGCCCATGGCCGCCAGCTCTGGCAGGTGCGGGCCGGGGCCGCCCTCATCGGTCTCTCGGAGGCCCATGGTCAAGGCGTGGGACAGGCGGCGATGGCGTTCATCCTGCGCATCACGGGGCAGGAGAGCGAGGCGGCGCTGGTGGCCGCGCTGGAGGACGGTGCGGCGACGACCGTCGCACGGATCGAAGCCGCGCTTGCCGGCGCGGAGGCCGCGCCTAGCTGAGCGGCGAAAGGGAGACGCATATGGACCTGGCCGAGGCCGACCCCAAGGGGCTCATCCGCGAAAGTTACCGGATCGACGGGATCACCGGCGGCGAGTGCCGCTCGATCTTTCTCGATTGGGCGATCAGCGTCCCCGAAAGCGCGGACACGCTGGCGCAGGTGCGGTTTCTCATCGAGACCTACGCGGCGGACGCGCCGGGCCACCCGATGACGGAAACGCTGCGCGCCGCGCTCGAGGCGCCGCCCGTAACGGGCCGCCGGGGCGGACGGAAGGCGCGCCTAAGCTAAGCCCGCCGCTTCGCGCGCGAGGCCCTCGATGCGCGTCCAGTCGCCGGCCTCCACCGCGTCCTTCGGCGCGAGCCAGGAGCCACCAACGCAGACCACGTTGGGGACCGCGAGGTAGTCGGGCGCATTCGCCGGGCTCACCCCGCCGGTGGGGCAGAAGCGCACCTGCGGCAGGGGAGAGGCGAGGCTCTTGAGGAGCGCCGCACCGCCCGCGGCCTCCGCGGGAAAGAACTTCTGGATGGTGTAGCCCTGCGCGAGGAGTTCCATGACCTCGGTCGCCGTGGCCGCGCCGGGCAGGAGGGGCAGGTCATTGGCGATGCAGGCATCGATGACATCCGCCGTGGAGCCCGGGGAGACGCCGAACGTGGCGCCCGCGCCCTTGGCCTGCTCCACGTCGCGCCCGCTGAGAAGTGTACCCGCGCCCACGAGCCCGCCCTCGACGCCCGCCATCTCGCGGATGACATCGAGCGCGGCCTCGGTGCGCAGCGTCACCTCGAGCGCGGGCGCGCCACCGGCCACGAGAGCGCGCGCGAGCGGCGCGGCATGGGCAGCACTTTCCACGACGAGCACCGGGATGACGGGTGCCGCCGCGCAGATCTCGGCTGCCGCCGCGGATTGCTGTTCAGGAGTCATTTGCGTCTTCGATAATAACGTTTACGTGGATTATGGCGAACTTTGCGAGGTCTTCGCCTGGTGCGTAGTTCTCCTTGATGTGCTTCATTGCCTCTTCTTGCGTCTCAAAGGCTTTGGTCGTCATGAATGCACCGTGAGGTCCGACTATGCCATAGAGTCGTCGCTCGGACTTAAGACTGCTAACCATCACTAGCTCTCTTTCTTAACCACTCACTCAAGCAGCTCATACGACGACGCCCGCACCGGAGGAAGCCGGCCCCGCCGTGGCGCGGAACACCTCGAAGAGCTCCCGGCCTACGCCGTGACCATTGGCTGCGAGGTCGGGCGTGGCGGGCACGCGCTCGCGCCAGCCCGGGGTGAGATTGTCGATGATGCCCGCCTTGGCATCCACGCGGATCATGTCGCCATCGACGACATAGGCGAGGGGGCCGTGGTCGGCGGCCTCGGGGCTCACGTGGATCGCCGCGGGGACCTTGCCCGAGGCCCCTGACATGCGCCCGTCGGTCACGAGCGCGATGTGGAGGCCGCGGTCGAGGCAGACCGAGAGGCAGGGCGTGAGGTTGTGGAGTTCGGGCATGCCGTTGGCCTTCGGCCCTTGGAAGCGCACGACGACCACCGTGTCCTCGGTAAACTCGCCGCGCTGGAACGCGGCCTTCACGGCGTTCTGGTCTTCGAAGACGCGCGCGGGCGCGGTGATCTCGTGATAGGTCTCGGCCACGGCGGAGACTTTCATGACGCCGGTGCCCAGCGGGCCCTCGAGGCGCTTGAGGCCGCCCGTCTTCTGGAACGCGTCCTTGGCGGGGCGCAGGATCTTGTCGTTCTGGCTCGTGCGGGGGCCGTCGATCCATACGGCGCGGCCTTCGGAGACCTGCGCGTCCTTGGTGTAGTCGCCGAGCCCGTCGCCCATGACCGTCTTCGTGTCGGCGTGCAGGAGGCCCGCCTCCAGCAACTCGCCGATGAGGTATTGCAGCCCGCCGGCGGCGTGGAAGTGGTTCACGTCCGCGAGGCCGTTGGGATAGACCTTGGCCATGAGCGGCGTGGCCGCCGAGATCTCCGCGAAATCCTCGAGCTCGAGCAGGACGCCCGCCGCCCGCGCCATGGCGGGCAGGTGCAGCACGAGGTTTGTCGACCCGCCCGTGGCCATGAGGCCCACGATGCCGTTCACGAAGGCCTTTTCATCGAGCACCTGCGACACCGGGCGATAATCGTTGCCGAGCGCCGTGATCCGAAGCGCCTGCGCCACTCCCTCCTCGGTGAGCGCGTCGCGCAGGGGGGTATTGGGGTTCACGAAGCTCGACCCGGGCAGGTGCAACCCCATGAACTCCATGAGCATCTGGTTGGAGTTGGCGGTGCCGTAGAACGTGCAGGTGCCGGGGCCGTGGTAGGAGGCCATCTCGGCGGCCATGAGCTCCTCGCGGCCGCATTCGCCAGCGGCGAATTTCTTGCGCACGGCGGCCTTCTCGTCATTGGGCAGGCCCGAGACCATGGGACCGGCGGGGATGAAGATGCCGGGGATGTAGCCGAAAGTGGCCGCGCCAATGACGAGGCCTGGCACGATCTTGTCGCAGACGCCGAGATAAAGCGCGGCGTCGTAGCAATTGTGCGAGAGCGCCACGCCCGTGGCGAGCGCGATCACGTCGCGGGAGAAGAGCGAAAGCTCCATGCCCACCTGGCCTTGCGTGATGCCGTCACACATGGCGGGGACCCCGCCGGCCACCTGCGCGGTGGCGCCGCGGGCGCGGGCGGCTTTGCGGATGAGATCGGGAAAGCGCTCGAAGGGCTGATGCGCCGAGAGCATGTCATTGTAGGCCGTCACCACCCCGATATTGGGCGCGCGGCCCGTGGCGAGCGCGTCCTGCGCCTCGCCCATGGCGGCATAGGCATGGGCCTGGTTTCCACACGTGAGATGGGCGCGGCGCGGGCCGTCGGCGGCGGCGGCTTCCATGCGGCCCAGATAGGTGCGTCGGGTCTCGGCGGAGCGGGCGATGATGCGGTCGGTGACCTTGGCGATGGTCGCGTCGAGGGGCATTGCGGGTCCTCCTGTGAGGGAAAGGGACTGGCTTATGGCGGGCGCGTATCACGGCTTTTCGAAGGATGATAGCGCTAACAACCGTATCCCGAGGAATACTTTTGCATGCCACCGCCGCTGCGCATCGCGGCAACATCATGGCACGCTTCCCCCGAAATTCCGGCAATTATCTCAAATTCGCCCCAATTCAGCCCGCTTCACCAGCCACAGCGGAGACAACCTCGGGTCACTGAAAGGATAAGAGCATGCCCCGTTTTCTGCGTCTTTGCGCGATCGCCTGCATGGGTGCCTCGCTTGCGGCCTGCGCCACCGTGGAAACGGCCACGCGCTCCGCACCCCTTGAAGTGCCCGGCTTCCAAGAGATCCAGCCGTCCTTCGACGTCACCGAGATCACTGTGGACGTCCCGCGCGACCTGCGCGTTTCGGAGGCCAACAGCTATTATCCCATCGCCGATATCGTGTGGCGCGGTGACCCCATCGGGGACCGTCACGCCCAGATCACCGAGCTCATGGGCGCGGCCTTCGCCGAAGGCACCGGCGCGCTCGAGGGCGTGCAGCCCGTGATGGTGGACGTGGAGGTCGTGCGCTTCCACTCGCTCACCGAGAAGGCGCGCTACACCGTGGGCGGCGTGCATTCCATCCGCTTCGACATGACGGTGCGCGACGCGCAGACCGGCGCTGTCCTCGTGCCCAAGCGCCGCGTGAACGCGGACCTCGACGCGCTTGGGGGCCGTGCGGCCATCGAATCCGATCGCAACGGCAACGGGCAGAAGATGCGCCTGTCGGCCCACCTGGCCCAGGTCATCAAGGCTGAGTTGGCGCGCCCGCTGACCGTGGCCACCGCGCTCTAAGCGCGCGCTACACATCGCTTGAAGAAGGCTCTAGAGGGGGTGGCATGGCGCTGCCCCCTTCTTCTTTGTCCGACCGTCCCGTCATCCGATTGAAACCCAATGCCGATGCCCGGCGGCTGCGCCACGGCGCGCCCTGGGTCTATGGCAACGAGCTCGTGCTCGACCGGCGCACGAAGAAACTCCCGGCGGGGTCGCTGGCAGTGCTCGAGGATGCCGGACGCGCGCCCATCGGGGTGGTGGCGGTGAACATGGCCTCGAAGATCGCGGGCCGCATCCTGACCCGCGACGTGGGCGAGACGGTGGATGCAGCCTGGATCGATGCCAAGATCGCGCAGGCGCTGGCGCTCCGCGAAAGGCTCTACGTCGCGCCGTTCTACCGCCTTGTCCATGCCGAGGGGGACGGCCTGCCCGGCGTCGTGATCGACCGGTTCGGCGATGTCGCGGTCCTGCAGGCCAACGCCGCTTGGGCCGATGCCCGCAAGGAGGACTTTGCCGCGGCCCTCGCGGCGCGAGGCATGCCCACCGTGATCCTCAATGGCACCGGCCGCGCCCGGAGCCTCGAGGGGCTGCCGGAACTGCGCACCGTGATCGCGGGCGCGGCGCCCGAGGGCCCGGTGCCCGTGCCCATGTCCGGCGCGACCTACATGGCCGATCTCCTCGAGGGGCAGAAGACGGGCCTCTTCTACGATCAGCGTCCGAACCACGCCTTTCTGCAGGGCTTCGTCTCGGGCGGGACGGTGCTCGATGTCTTCTGTCACGTGGGGGGCTTCGGGCTCGCGGCGCTGGCGGCGGGCGCGGCGCGGGTGACGGGCGTCGATGGCTCCGCGGCGGCGCTCGCGCTGGCCGAGCAAGGCGCGCGCCGCATGGAGGCCGCCGACCGCTACGAGACCCGGCAGGGCGATGCCTTCGAGGTGCTCACGGAGCTGAACGAGGCTGGCGCGCAATACGATCATGTCGTCTGCGACCCGCCCGCCTTCGCGCCGGCCAAGCCCGCGCTCGAGGCGGGGCTCCGGGCCTACGAGAAAACCGCGCGCCTCGCCGCGCCGCTCGTGGCCCCCGGCGGGACACTCGTGCTCTGCTCCTGCTCCCACGCAGCCACGCTCGACAAGTTCCGCAGCGCGAGCCTGCGCGGCGTGGCGCGGGCCGGGCGCGCGGCGCAGGTGCTCCATACCGGCGCGGCGGGCCCGGATCATCCGCAGCATCCCGCGCTCGCCGAAACCAGCTATCTCAAGGCCGTCTTCCTGAGGCTCCTATGAAAGTCCTGCTCGATGCCTGCGTGCTCTACCCCACGGTGCAGCGCGAGATCCTTCTCCACGCCGCCCGCGCGGGGACGTTCGAGCCGCTCTGGTCGAACCGGATCCTCGAGGAATGGCGCATCGCCGCCGGGCGTCTCGGCCCCGTGGCGGGAGCCCAGGCGGAGGGCGAGATCGCGCTCCTGCGCGGGCTCTGGCCGGGCTCCATGGTGCGGCCCCGCGAGAGCGACGAGCGCCGCCTCTACCTGCCTGATGAGAACGATATCCACGTGCTCGCCGCCGCCATCGCGGGCTCTGCGGAGGTCCTCCTCACAGAGAATGCCAAGGATTTCCCGCGCGGCACGCTCATCGAAGAAGGGATCCGCCGCGACGGGCCCGATCACTTCCTGACCTCGCTGCTTGTCAGCTATCCGAGAGAAATCCGGCAGTCGGTGGAGACGGTCTGGGCCAACGCCCAGGGGATGGAGGGCTGCCCGCCCACCCTGCGGGCGCTTCTGAAGAAGGCGCGCCTGCCGCGGCTCGCGAAGGCCATGGAGCGCGGGGCCTAGACCTCCGAGGCGCGCCAGCGGGCCTCGTTGGCCTCGATGGCCGCGATCCGCTCCGGGCTCTTCGGGTGGCTCAGGAGCCAGGCGGGTGCGGCCCCCGCGCGGGACTTCGTGAGCGCGTCGAGCTTCTGAAAGAGGCTTTTCTGCCCCTCGAGCCCGATCCCGGATTTCAGCAGCAGCGCCGAGGCATAGGCATCGGCTTCGTACTCGTCTTCCCGCGAGAGCTTGGCGGCGAAGAGCGAGATCAGCGCATTGGCGATGTAGGGCCCCACGAACGGGATGAAGCGCCCGATGATCATCATGAGCGCGGCGCGCGCGGCGTTTTGCGCGGTGAAATCGATCATCCGGCGGCGGGTATGGCCGAGCGCCACGTGGCCCACGAGCTCGGCCACGTGGCGCTCGGCAGCTCGTCAGCGCTCACGCTGCCTTTGCGGAACTCTTGGTAGAAGCCGCGGGTGATGAAGATGCGCCCGTCCGGCGCGGCGAGGCCGTTGATCATGTCCACGTCGTAGAGATTGACCTTGATCCGCGGCACGTCGAGCGCACGCGCCATGGCGTTGAAGGCGCTCTCGAGGGCGGGATCCTCGAGCGGGCGTGACTTCTCGTTGAGCTGCCGCTTCGTGGACCACGCTGAAAAGCGCATCATCAAGAAGCCATAGGCCACGGCGAGAAGGATGGGCATCAACCAGGTCATGGCAGAGATATGGTGCGTGCCGCGGCCCGCCTCAAGCGGGTGCGGCGCCGCTGCGCGCCGCCTAGCCGCGGCTCAGCATCCGCATGCCCGCGTCGATGCCGTCGAGGGTCATCGGCACCATGCGATCCTCGAAGATCGTGCGGATCATCTGCACCGATTGCGTGTAGTCCCACCACTTCTGCGGCACCGGGTTGATCCATAGATGGGCGGGCCATTGCTCCCGCGCGCGGCGGAGCCAGACCTCCCCGGCCTCCTCGTTCCAGTGCTCGTTGGCTCCGCCCGCCATGGCGACCTCGTAGGGCGACATCGATGCATCGCCAACGAAGATGCAGCGGTAATCGGGGTCGTAGGTCCTGAGCACCTCATGGGTCGGTGTCTGCGCGTTCCAGCGCCTGCGATTGTCGCGCCAGACGCCTTCGTAGAGGCAATTGTGGAAGTAGAAATATTCGAGGTGCTTGAACTCCGCGCGCGCCGCCGAGAAAAGCTCTTCGACGACCTTGATATGGGGGTCCATGGACCCGCCCACGTCGAGAAAGAGCAACACCTTCACGGCGTTCCTTCGCTCGGGCCGGGTCTGGACGTCGAGGTAGCCGTGCTCGGCGGTGGCGCGGATCGTGCCGTCCAGATCGAGCTCCTCAGCGGCCCCGTCGCGCGCCCAGCGGCGCAAGCGCTTGAGCGCCACCTTGATGTTGCGCGTGCCGAGTTCCACGCTGTCATCTAGATTTCGGAATTCGCGCTTGTCCCAGACCTTCACGGCGCGCCTGTGGCGACTTTCCTTCTGGCCGATGCGCACGCCCTCGGGATTGTAGCCATAGGCGCCGAAGGGGGAGGTGCCCGCCGTGCCGATCCATTTCGAGCCGCCCTGGTGGCGACCTTCCTGCTCCTTGAGGCGTTCGCGCAGCGTCTCCATGAGCTTCTCGAAGCCGCCCATGGCCTCGATCTCCGCCTTCTCGGCCTCGCTCAGGTGCTTCTCGGCCATCTTGGCGAGCCAGTCGGCGGGGATGTCCACGGCCTCCAGCACGTCTTCCATGGAGATCGCCTCGAGGCCCGCGAAGCTCGCCGCGAAGGCGCGGTCGAAGCGGTCGATGTGGCGCTCATCCTTCACCATGGTCGTGCGCGCGAGGTAGTAGAAGGCGTCGACGTCGTAGGTCGCGAGTCCCCGCTTCATACCTTCGAGAAACGACAGGTATTCGCGCAGCGAGACCGGCACGCGCGCCTCCCGCAGGGCCTCGAAGAAGGGCAGGAACATCAGAGCAGGCGGGAGAGGATGATGGCGGCGATCACGCCCACGATCATGCCGAAGATCGCGAAGGAGCCCGCATATTGCAGGATGTCGAGCAGTTTGCCGCCGCTCTGCTTGGCGCGCCACGCGCCGTAGCTGCCGAAGAGGACCATACAGGCCAGAGTGGGGACCATGGGAGCGCCTCCGAAGGGGCGCTAGAAGGACACGCGCCCGTGTTTCGCCGGGTTGAGCAGGGCGATCTCGCGCAGCCGCGCGGAGATCGACCGCTGGGAGCCGAAGCCGTATCGCGCCCAGCCGAGACTGTCCATCCTGACGGCGCGGGCCTCCGCGTGGCGGCCCTGAAGCTCGAGCGCCTCGGCGCGGAACATCATCAGCGAGGCGAGAAGGGCCGCGTTCTCGTGCCGCGCTGCGGTGTTGATGTGGCGGCCCGTGATGTCGATCACGGAGACCGCGTCCCCGTCGAGAAGGGCGAAGGCGGCGAGTTGCACGGCCACGTAGGCGCGGTGGAGCGCGGTGGAGGGATCGCGCGCATAGATCGCGTCGGCCTCGCGGAAGGCGGCATAGGCGCGCCGGGGCTCGGAGGCGATGGTGAGGCGGCCGAGGGCGTAGTTCGCGTAGCCCAGCCGCGTGTCATCCCAGCCGGAGCGGCGCGAGATGGCGATGGCGTTCTCGGCGGCCTGTTTGCGTCCGAGGGGCGAACGCTCGGCGCCGAGGGCCTTCAGCATTTCGTCCTTCCATGCCCGGTTGGTGGCGCGGGGAAAGCGCGATTGCGCGCGTTCGCCAGCCGGGTTCAGCCGGGCGAGGAGGGCGGGCAGGGCCGCGCGGACCTCGGCCTCGGTCATGCCGTTGCGGAGCTCGGGCGCGTAATGCATGCGCAGCACCAGCATGTCGAAGCCGGTGAGCACGGTGTGAATGTTGTCGTCGTTGAAGACGCTGTCGGAGAGGCGATAGAGATCGTTGAGCGGGCCGAGCGCCTGCGCGATCTCCTCGTGGAGGCAATCCCGCAGCTCTTGCGGCGCGGCGTCCGAGGGCAGGAAGACGGAGACCTGCTGGCGGCTGCCGAGCCGGGCCCAGTCCACCCGCGGGCCGCGCCGCGCCTGCTTGAAATCCTCCCAGCCGCGCACGTTGGGCACCACGAAGCAGGCCGCGCCGGGCACCGCCTTTTGCATGGTGGCCTTGGGCAGCGTGATGAGGTTGATGTTGGCGCTGGCCTCCTCGGTGACGGTGATGTCGAGGCCGGCCTCGGCCCGGAGCCGCGTCAGGAGCCGCCCGAGATCGGGCGCGAGCGAGACGGGGGCGCGCCCTTCCACGCGCAGCGTGATCGGGCCTTCGAAGCGCGTGAGCACCGCGAGCCTGCGCCCGCTCTCCATCTCGAAGGTCAGGTCGATGAAATCCTCCGCGATGTCGCGGTTCGAGCGCACGGGCGGTGCGACCGGGACGGTGGCGAAGGTGCGCATCGGCGGCAGGCGGTCGAGGCCCGGAATGGCGGAACGGCTGGCTACGTCGACGGTGTTGGCGATGGGCGCGCAGCCCGCGAGGGTCAGGAAGGCGAGAAAGAGGAAACGCCGGGTGCCGCGCCGCATCAGAGCGCGCTCCGGCAGTGGCGGGAAGACCCCGCGGTGAGACAGTCGATACCGGCCCGGGAGCGCCCCTGAGCTCTCAAAAATCCCTGCCGCACGCGCCTGCCGTCCCACGTTAACTCTTTTGCGAATTCCTAGGAATCGAGCGTGGCGGAAAGAGGGGCCAAATGCGGCGAGAATGTGGCGCGGCGGTCTATCGCTGGCTGCGCGCGATGAAGGCGAGCCGCTCGAAAAGCGCCACGTCCTGCTCGTTTTTCAGGAGCGCGCCGTGGAGCTTGGGGAGCGCATTCGCGCCGTCGCGCCGCAGGTCCTCGGCAGAGAGATCTTCGGCGAGGAGGAGCTTCAACCAGTCGATCACCTCGCTCGTGGAGGGCTTCTTCTTCAGCCCCGCCGTCTCGCGGATCTCGTAGAACTGGGTGAGGGCGGTGGTGAGCAGGCTGTCCTTGATGCCGGGGTGATGGACCTCGACGATCTTGCGCATCGTCTCGGCGTCCGGGAAGCGGATGTAATGGAAGAAGCAGCGACGCAGGAACGCGTCGGGCAGCTCCTTCTCGTTGTTGGAGGTGATGATGACGACCGGGCGGTTGACCGCACGCACCGTCTCGCCCGTCTCGTAGACATGGAACTCCATCCGGTCGAGCTCCTGCAGCAGGTCATTGGGGAACTCGATATCGGCCTTGTCGATCTCGTCGATGAGGAGCACGACCTTCTCCGGCGCGGTGAAGGCCTGCCAGAGCTTACCGCGCTTGATGTAGTTCGCCACATCCTTGACGCGCTCGTCGCCGAGCTGGCTGTCCCGCAGGCGGCTCACGGCATCGTATTCATAGAGACCCTGCTGGGCGCGCGTGGTGGATTTGATGTGCCACTCCACCATCTCGAGCCCGAGCGATCCGGCCACCTGCCGCGCGAGCTCCGTCTTCCCGGTGCCGGGCTCGCCCTTCACGAGGAGCGGACGCTCCAGCGTCACAGCCGCGTTCACCGCCACGGTGAGGTCTTCCGTCGCGATGTAGCTCTCTGTCGACTTAAATAGCATGATTTCTCACCACTTTTGCCCGATCTGACCGGTAATCAGCCTCGCCGTGATCACAAGTCGCGGCAACAGCCTGTTTACGGGGCTTTTGCCTAGTGACAACGCAAGGTCAACTGGATAGGACCCCTCCACAGGGGCGCAAAAGGGGGGGAGCCCGGCCGCGCCAAAGCCTAATGCGAGATAAAAAGCAGGGTGCGCCATGAAAGCCGAAATATTCCCAGACGAGTATAAGCCCGCCGAAGACGAACCGTTCATGAACGACCGGCAGATCGAATACTTCCGCCGGAAACTCCTGAGCTGGAAGGCGGAGCTTTTGTCCGACAGCCGCGACACGATCGAGGGCATGAAGGACAGCACACGCAACATTCCCGACATTGCAGACCGCGCCTCCGAGGAGACGGATCGCGCGCTCGAGCTTCGCACGCGGGACCGCCAGCGCAAGCTGGTCGCCAAGATCGACTCCGCGCTGCGCCGCATCGACGAGGGCGAGTATGGCTATTGCCAGGTGACTGGCGAGCCCATCTCTCTCAAGCGCCTCGACGCCCGCCCGATCGCGACGATGTCGCTCGAGGCGCAGGAGCGTCACGAGCGCCGCGAGAAGGTCCATCGGGACGACTGATCCGGGCGAGGCGCATTGAGCGCAAGAGCAGGACATGGAAAGCGCGTCGCCGTAGTCGGCGGCGGATTGGGCGGCCTCGCGGCCGCCCTTAGCTTTCGGCGCATGGGGGCCACGGTCGATGTCTACGAGCGGGCGCCTGAATTCGCAGAAGTGGGCGCGGGCATCCAGGTCGCCTCGAACGGGCTCTGCGTGCTGCGTGCCCTCGGTGTCGATCCCGGTGGCGCGTTTCTGGGGCGGGGGACGACGCTCCACGATCACCACGGCAAGCGAGTGGCGATCCTGCCGAATGGCGCCGGGCGCGAGGTGCGCCTGTTTCACCGCGCCGATCTCCTGAAACTTCTCGAAGAAGCGTGCCGTGCGGCGGGGGTGGGTCTCCATCTCGGCCAGGCCGTGACGCCGGAGACCGCGCCCGATGTCGATCTCCTCATCGCCGCCGACGGCGTGAAGAGCAGCTTTCGCCGCCACGTGGCCCCGGATCTCGCGGAGCCGACCTTTTCGGGGCAGGCGGCGTGGCGCGCCATCGTCGTTCCGCCGGAGCCCGTGCGAGAAGGCGGTGTGAGCGTCTACATGGGGCCGGGCGCCCATGTCGTCGTCTATCCCATGCGCGGTGGCGAACTTATCAACGTCGTGGCCGGAGAGGACACGCCAGCCCCCCTCGCGGAAGGCTGGCGGCAGGAGGTCCCGCGGGCCGAGATGGCCGCGCGCTTCGCGGCATTCGGCGGCCCGGTGGCGGAGCTCATCGCGCGCGCCGAAAAGGTGCACCGCTGGGGGCTTTACAACCACGCGCTGCCGCGGCGCTGGTCCGAGGGGCGCGTCGTGCTGCTCGGGGATGCGGCCCATGCCATGCTCCCCTACCTCGCGCAGGGGGCCTGCATGGCCTTCGAGGATGCCCTGATCCTCGCGACGTGCTGGGAACGGCACGGGGGAGAGCCCGACGCCGCGCTCGGCGCCTACGAGCATATCCGCGCGCCCCGGGTGGCCCGGGTCATGAAGGAAGTGCGCGCGAACGCGACGCGCTTTCACCACGGCAATCCCGTGGCCCGCCTCATCGGGCATACCGGTCTGCGCGCGGTCAGTACACTGGCGCCCGGGCTCATCGCACGGCGCTTCGACTGGCTCTATAATTACGACGCCACAGCGGCTTAGGCGGCGAGCTTCACCCAGATTGGCACGTGGTCGGAGGGCTTCGTGCCCGCACGGACATCCCGGTCGATCTGGCAGTCTTCGAGCAGATCGGCGCATTGCGGGGTCAGCAGGAAATGATCGATGCGGATGCCGTCATCGTTCTCCCACGCGCCGCGCTGATAATCCCAGAAGCTGTAATGCCCCGCGCCCTGTGTGCGGGCGCGGAAGGCCTCCGTGAAGCCCAGGGCGAGGATCTCGCGGTAGGCGGCGCGCGCCTCGGGGCGAAAGAGCGCGTCGTCGCGCCAGGCGTCGGGGCGCTTGGCGTCCTCGGGCTGGGGAATGATGTTGTAGTCACCGGCCATGAGGGCGGGCTCCTCGGCGGCCATGAGCTCCGCCGCGCGTGCTTTCATGCGCTTCATCCAGGCGAGCTTGTAGTCGAATTTCGGCCCCGGCGCGGGATTGCCGTTGGGCAGGTAGAGCCCGCAGACGCGCACCGCGCGCGCGCCCACGACGGTGGCCTCGATCCAGCGGGCCTGCTCGTCGCTGTCGTCGCCCGGCAGGCCGCGGGTCACATCCTCGAGCGGCAGCTTCGAGAGGATCGCCACGCCGTTGAAGCTCTTTTGTCCGTGGGTTTCGACATTGTAGCCCCGCTCCTCGAAGAGCTCGCGGGGGAAGGCTTCGTCCACGCTCTTGATCTCTTGGAGCACGACGACGTCGGGCGTCGCTTCGTCGAGCCAGGCGGGCAGGGCCTCCGTCCGCGCCTTGATACCGTTGATGTTGAAGGATGCGATCTTCATGGGGCGAGATGTGGCGCAGCCGGGCCCCCGGGGCAACGAAAAAAGCCGGAGCGGGAGGCTCCGGCTTTCTTCATCGCGTGCGGTAGGGGAAGTTACCGCAGGACGTCAATGTCTTCCTGGTCGACGACTTCGCCGTTCACGATCAGCTTGGCGACGAGGTCACCGGCTGCAACACGGTCGGCACCGAAGTCCACGCGGACATTCGTGTTGGCGCCTGCGTTCACGGAGGCCATGCCGAGCACGTCACCGGCGAAGTTCTCGATCTGCACGGTGCCTTCACCGAGCGAGCTCACGACGCGGACGTCATAGTAGGCGTCGCCCGTGGCGGCGTTGTCGAGGATGCCAAAGTTGTTGTTGGCGGATGCGGCACCGGCGGTTGCGACGAGTGCTGCGGCGATTGCGAGTTTCTTGAACATGTCTTTTCCTTTCAGAGCGGGCTGGTCGGAGCCCTTTTAAGTGTGTGGTGCGGCCGGTCGGGGCCGCGTGATTAAGTGTCAGCTTGGTGCGGAAGGGGTCGATACCGCTTGCTGATGAAAGACAGATGGGGGCCTCGCGGCGCAAAACAAGTCACTGATATATCACGAAAAAGAGTGTGCGAGGCGGGAATCTAACCTGTGTGAAAATGCGCAGAACGGGGCGGGAACCAAATCTCATCTGCGCAAACGAAAAAGGCCGGAGCGGGGCTCCGGCCTTCTTTTCTAGGGAGGTCGCTGCGATTAGCGGCGGACTTCGATCATGGCTTCGTCCACGACCACGCCGTCAACGATGAGCTTTGCCGTCAGGTCGCTGGCGCCGACGCGGGTCGACAGCGGCACGCGGACATCGGTGTTGGTGCCGGAGTTCAGGGCAGTCTGGCCGAGCACGTCACCTGCGAAGTTCTCGATGACGACGGAACCTTCGCCGAGCGTCCGTGCGAGGGGCACATCGTAGAAGCTGTCACCGAATTCTGCGCCACCGACGATGCCGAAGCTGTTGTTGGCGGAAGCGGCACCGGCGGTTGCGACGATGGCGGCGGCGATTGCGAGTTTCTTGAACATGGGTCTTTCCTTTTCTGTGTGTGGCGGGGTCAGCGCCGGGGTTTGATGTGGTGCGGCCGGTGGCGTTTGCTTGTCGGTGCCGCCGTCCGATGACTGAGAGTTGGGGGAGGCCCCGCGATTTGGGAAGTGTACGTCGCATCACATAAATGAGCGGCTTGGAGAGCCAGGTGCGCGCGCTGTGATCACAAAGGGCCGGGATCTGTGCGCGCGGCTTCGAATTGTGTGCGAATGTGTGCGAGAAACGGATTTTTGGCGCGATCGGCAAGAAAAGGAGCGGCGGCATTTTGTAACGTTTTTCACGCCGCGCCTCACGCGCCTCGGCACAGGCGCGCCGAAAAATCCTGATCTCGGCGCAGTCGCGCCGCTCGAGCCGGGCTGCTGCGCCCATTAAGGAGGCACGTTCCCGCCTCCGGCCTGCAAATTTGGGCGAAATGCGCCGCATCCCCTGCGCCTCCGGTCCCTGATCTCTACATATCAGGCCAAGGAGGACAGCATGCTGCGATTTTTGTTTGGAAAGAAACCCGGCGGGAAGGTCGAGACCCAGCGCGAGACCTTCGAGCGCCAGGTGCGGGAGCTCACCGCCACGCTCGAGGCGATGCCGATCAAGCCAAAGGTCTCGGTGGATCCCAATACCGGGGCGATCAGCTTCGAGGCGCCCGATCAGTTCGCCGATGAGGCGCTGGCGCTGCCGAAGCCCGCGGCCGAGGATGCGGAGACAGCGACGCAGGCGTCGAACTCGGGCGCGGCACCCACGGGCCCCGCGGCACCCAAGGCCGCGCCGCCGAAGCCCACGCCGCCCAAGGCGACTCCGCCCAAGGCCGCGGCACCCGCCGGACCCAAGCCAGACTCTGAGGCCAAGGAAGCCGAAGCCGCTTGATCAGATGGAGAAGGAGGTCCCGCAACCGCAGCTCGCGGTTGCGTTCGGATTTTCGATCACAAAGCGCGCGCCGATGAGCTCTTCCTCGAAATCGATGGTGGCATCGGCGAGGAAGGGCAGGGACACGCTGTCGATCACCACGCGTTCGCCGTGGCCTTCGAGGACGAGGTCATCGTCCTTCGGCGCATCGTCGAGGTCGATCTCGTACTGAAACCCCGAGCAACCGCCACCCTCCACGGCCACGCGCAGGACCTTTCCCGCCGAGGCGGCGCCGATCTCGCTCAGGCGCTCGAAGGCGCGTGCGGTGACTTTGGGAGGCAGGGTGAGCATGGCTCTCACTGTTCTTTTGCGTCCTCTTCATATAGCCAGCGGACAAGGCGGCACAAGCCGCGAGGCAGAACGGGAGCCAGAGGCAGATGGCAGCCCCCTACGCAGCGGACCCCGCGCAGTCGCGCGGGCGTCGCCATGGCGAGCCCGAAAGCGCGCACCGGTCGTGCTTCCAGCGGGACCGTGACAGGATCATCCATTCCAGCGCCTTCCGGCGGCTCAAGCACAAGACGCAGGTCTTCGTGGAGGATGAAGGCGACTACTTCCGCACGCGGCTCACCCATTCGATCGAGGTGGCGCAGGTGGCGCGGACGCTGGCGGGCGCACTCGGCCTGAATGCCGAGCTCACCGAGGCGGTGGCCCTCGCCCATGATCTCGGTCACCCGCCCTTCGGCCATACCGGGGAGGAGGCGCTCCATGTGTTGATGGCGCCCTATGGCGGCTTTGACCACAATGCCCAGGCCATCCGCATCGTCACCGCGCTCGAGAAGCACTACGCCGAGTGGGACGGGCTCAACCTCACCTGGGAGAGCCTCGAGGGCATCGCCAAGCATAATGGCCCCGTCATCGGCGCGCTGCCCTACGCCCTGGCCGATTACGATGCCGTCCACGGGCTGGAGCTTTCCACCCATGCCAGCGCCGAGGCGCAGGTGGCGGCGCTTTCGGACGATATCGCCTACAACAACCACGATCTCTTCGACGGGCTGCGGGCGGATCTCTTCTCGGATGCGGACCTCGCGGAGTTGCCCATCGTCGGCCCGTGCTACGCGGAGGTGGACAGCCTCTATCCCGGGCTCGAGCCGTCGCGGCGCCGGCACGAGGCACTGCGCCGGGTCTTCGGGGTCATGGTGGAGGACGTGATGGACACGTCCCGCGCGCTTCTCGCGGCCTCGGGCGCGCGCTCCGCGCAGGATATCCGCGACCTCGGGCACCCGGTGATCGGCTTTTCGGAGGATATGTGGGCCGGGATCGGCGAGCTCCGGACCTTTCTCTTCCACCGCATGTACCGCGCGCCGCGGGTCATGGAGAAGCGCGCCCAGGTCACGCGGATCGTGGAGGACCTCTTCCCCTTCTTCCTCTCCGCGCCCGAGACCCTGCCCACCGAGTGGCAGGGGCAGATCGCCGAGCGCCGGGACGAGACGGATCTGGCGCGACTTGTCGCCGATTACATCGCCGGCATGACCGACCGCTTCGCCATGCAGGAGCACGCGCGCCTCTTGGGCTCCTGATCCGTTGACCATGGCGTGCGGCGTGGGTAAGCGCGCCCCCGGAGGCCCGAAATGAACCTGTTCGCTGATATTCGCACCGTCGTCATCTCCGCGCTCGAGGCGCTGATGCGAGAGGGCGTGCTGACCGAGGGGCTCGATCTCGCGAACGTGGCCGTGGAGCCGCCACGCGACGCAGCCCACGGCGACATGGCAACGAACGCGGCCATGGTGCTGGCAAAGCCCGCCAAGGCAAAGCCACGCGACATCGCCGAGGCGCTCGCCGCGAAGCTCGTCTCCGACGACCGCATCGCGCGGGCGGAGGTGGCGGGCCCGGGCTTTCTCAACCTCACGCTTGCAGAAAGTGTCTGGACCGGGACGATCAGCCAGATCCTCGAGGCGGGGGAGGCGTTCGGCCGGTCGGACATGGGCGCCGGGCAACGGGTCAATGTGGAGTATGTCTCCGCCAACCCCACGGGCCCCCTCCATGTAGGCCACACGCGGGGCGCCGTCGTGGGCGATGCGCTGGCCTCGCTCCTCGATTACGCGGGCTACGACGTCACCCGCGAATACTACATCAACGATGGCGGCGCGCAGGTCGATACGCTCGCCCGATCGGTCTATCTCCGCTACCTCGAGGCGCATGGGCAGGACGTGGCCTTCGAGGACGGCACCTATCCGGGCGATTACCTCGTGCCGGTGGGCGAGGCGCTCAAGGCCAAGGTGGGCGACGCCTATCTCGACAAGGGCGAGCAATATTGGCTCGCCGAAGTCCGCGAATTCGCCACCGAACAGATGATGGACCTCATCCGCGCCGACCTCGCGCGGCTCGGGGTGGAGATGGACGTTTTCTACTCGGAGAAGTCGCTCTACGGCACGGGCCGGATCGAGGCCGCCATCGACGTGCTCGATGAGAAGGGCCTGATCTACAACGGCACGCTCGATCCGCCCAAGGGCAAGACGCCCGAGGATTGGGAGCCGCGGGAACAGATGCTCTTCCGCTCTACCGCCCATGGTGACGACGTTGATCGCCCGATCAAGAAATCCGACGGCAGCTGGACCTACTTCGCCCCCGACATCGCCTACCACTACGACAAGGTGGAGCGGGGCTTTGACGCGCTCATCGACATCTTCGGCGCCGATCACGGCGGCTACGTCAAGCGGATGAAAGCCGCCGTTTCCGCGCTCTCGGACGGCAAGACCCCGCTCGACATCAAGCTCACGCAGCTCGTCAAGCTCATGCAGGGCGGCGAACCGCTCAAGATGTCGAAGCGCGCCGGCACCTTCGTCACCGCCGCCGACGTCGTCGACATGGTGGGCCGCGACGCCATCCGCTTCACCATGCTCACCCGCAAGAACGACGCGCCGCTCGACTTCGACGTCGACGTCGTGCGCCAGACGACGAACGACAACCCGGTCTACTACGTCCAATACGCTCATGCCCGGGTCATGTCCGTGATTGCAAAGGCAAAAGCCCAGGACATGGACATGTCCGACGCGGCGCTTGCCAAGGCGGCGCGCCTGGATCACGAGGCCGATGTCGCCGTCGCCAAGAAGCTCGCCGAATGGCCGCGCCTCGTGGAAATCGCGGCGCGCGGCAACGAGCCACACCGCATCGCCTTCTACCTTCAGGAGCTCACGGCGCGCTTCAACACGCGCTATTCCATGGGCCGCGACAGCGACGACATGCGCTTCTTGCAGGAAGGCAACACTTCCGAAAGCCAGGCCAAAATAGCGCTTATCCGCGCTGTTTCCGTTGTGATTTCAGCGGGTTTGGGTATCTTGGGCGTATCGGCTCCCGACGAAATGCGCTGACCCAACAGGCGCGGGCGGAGCCAGAGGCAGAGTTCAAGAGACCATCGGCGAAGGGCGGTGCCCCGACCGAGGCAGTGAGGCGGACATGGCAGAGGCGGATTTCAGTTCCACGGGGGCTGAGCGCCCCGCAACCTACGCGGTGGGGGCAGGGACCTTCATCAGCGTTCTGGGCGGGGTCGTGTCGCTTGCGCTGATCGCGGGCATTTGCGTGTGGAGCTACAAGCTCATCGCGCGGGACGTCTCCGGGGTGCCGGTGGTGATGGCGCTCGAAGGGCCCATGCGCGTGGCGCCCGAGGATCCCGGCGGCCGGCCCGCCGATCACCAGGGTCTCGCCGTCAACGAGATCGCCGCGGACGGCACGGCGAGCGCGCCGCGTGACCGCCTAGTGCTCGCGCCCGCGGCCATGGATCTCACCGACGAAGACGCGCCCATCGGCGAGATTGCAGCAGTCTTCACCGAAGAAGACACGGCCGAGGTCTCGGAAGCGTCGATCGAGATGACGGCGCTCGCCCCGGCGGACGTCACGGATGTCGAAGAGCTTGTCGCCTCCCTCGCGGGCCCCGAGGCCGTGGAAGAGACCATTGCAGGCGCGCTGGCCCCGCTCGACAGCGCAGGCGAGGGGCTGGAAGCCGACGACACCGCAGTTGTGGAGATCGCCGCTGTCCCCGCTGTCGCCACGCTCCCCGATCTTGGCCCGGGCGTGCGCCGCTCGCTCCGGCCCCAGGTGCGCCCGGTGGCGCTCGATACGAGCCCCGTCGCCCGCCCGGAAGCCCCGGCTGGCATCGACGTCGCGGCTTCTGCGATCCCGGCGGGTACGCGCCTGGCGCAGCTCGGCGCCTTCGAGAGCCCAGAGGTCGCCCGCGCGGAATGGGCACGCCTCTCCGACCAGTTCGGACCCTACCTGCGCGGCAAGAAGCGGGTGATCCAGCAGGCCACGAAGGCTGGCCGGACCTTCTACCGCCTGCGGGCGCATGGCTTTGACGATCTGGCCGATGCGCGCCGCTTCTGCTCCGCGCTCGTGGCCGCGAAGGCGGCCTGCATCCCGGTCCTTGTCGAGTAAGGCCGTGGCCGGGGCCTATATCCTCGGCTGCGCGGGGCCTGAGCTCTCGGCATCGGAGGCCGCGTTCTTTCGCGCGGCCGACCCTTGGGGCTTCATCCTCTTCCAGCGGAATTGTGAAACAAAGGCGCAGGTGCACCGCCTGACGGCGGCGTTGCGCGCGGCCGTGGGCCGCGATGCGCCGGTGCTCATCGATCAGGAGGGAGGCCGCGTGCAGCGGCTCTGGCCCCCGGTCTGGGCGTTGCATCCGCCCGCGCTCGACCTTGTGGAGGCCAGCCCGGACCCGGAGCGGGCCCTCTGGTTGCGCGGCGCGCTCATCGCCGCTGAATTGCGCGAGATCGGGATCGACGTGAACTGCGCGCCCATGGGCGACACGGCATTCGCCGGGACCCATCCCCGGCTGCGCAATCGATGCTACGGGCAAACAGCGCCCGAGGTGGCGCGGCGGGCTCGCGCGCTGGCGAACGGACAGGTGGCGGGCGGGGTCCTGGGCGTCCTCAAGCACATGCCCGGCCACGGCTCGGCCACGAAAGACAGCCACATCGACCTCCCCCGCGTGACGAAATCCGCGGAGATCCTCGCGCGCGAAGACTTCGCCCCCTTCAAAGCACTCGCGGACCTGCCGCTGGGCATGACGGCCCATGTCGTCTTCGAGGCCCACGATGCCGAGCGCCCGGCCACGACGTCGCCTGTCATGCACCGCATCATCCGGGAGGAGATTGGCTTCGACGGGCTGCTGATGACCGACGATCTCTCCATGGAGGCCCTCGCGGGCAGCGCGCGCACCCGATCCGAGGCGGCGCTCAGCGCGGGCTGCGACGTCATTCTTCACTGCAATGGCGACATGGCGGAGATGGAGGAGGTCGTCACCGTGGGCGCCATGACGGAGGCCGCCGCGGCCCGGGCGGCCCGCGCCCTCGCCGCGCGGCCGGCACCGGCACACATTGACACCGACGCGCTCACCGCCGAACTTCGCAGCCTCACGAACGGAGCCGCTGCATGAGCGAGGACAGCATCCTGGACACCAGTGTCGCCGACCGCCTTGCGGCCGAGGCGCTCATCGTGGACGTGGACGGGTTCGAAGGCCCGCTCGACCTCCTGCTTACGCTCTCGCGGACCCAGAAGGTGGACCTGCGCAAGATCTCCATCCTGCACCTCGCGGAGCAATACCTGGCTTTCGTGGAGAAGGCCAAGGAGCTCCGCATCGAGCTCGCCGCCGATTACCTCGTCATGGCGGCCTGGCTCGCCTTCCTCAAATCACGCCTGTTGCTGCCGCCGGACCCGGCAGAGGAGGGGCCGAGCGGGGAGGAGCTCGCCGCGCATCTGGCGTTTCAGCTCGAGCGCCTGCAGGCCATGCGCGATGCCTCTGCCCGCCTCATGGGGCGCGACAGGCTGGGCCGCGACTTCTTTCCGCGCGGCGTGACCGAGGATGTCACCCGCGTGCGCCGCGTGGAATACACCGCCACCATCCTCGATCTGATGCAGGCCTATGCCCGCATCCGCACCAAGGATGAGTTTCGCCCGCTCTCCTTCGATGCGCGAGAGAGCATCCTCACGATGGAGCAGGCGCTCGACCGTCTGCGCGGCCTCATCGGCTTCGCGGGGGAATGGACCGATATCATGTCCTACCTGCCCGATGACTGGGCCGGCGATCCCAAGCGCCGCCGCTCCGCCACGGCCTCGACCTTCGCCGCGACGCTCGAGCTTGTGAAAGAGGGCAAGCTGGAGCTCCGGCAGGAGGAGGTCTTCGCGCCCCTCAAGATGCGCATGCGGGAGGCGAGCGGTGGCTGAGCCCGAGGAAGAAAGCCTCTTCGAGGCCCCGCCCATGGGCGAGCAGGAGCGCATGGTGGAGGCCATCCTCTTCGCCAGCGCAGAGCCCGTGACGGTGCGCGAGCTCACGGGGCGCATGCCCCACGGGTCGGAGCCCGCCGCGGCACTGGAACACCTGCGCAAGCGCTACGAGGGCAGGGGCGTCGCCGTGGTCCGCGTGGGCGAAGCCTGGGCCATCCGCACCGCGCCCGATCTCGGCTTTCTCATGCAAAAGGAGACGGTGGAGACGCGCAAGCTTTCCCGCGCGGCGATCGAGACGCTGGCCATCACCGCCTACCACCAGCCGGTGACCCGCGCCGAGATCGAGGAGATCCGCGGCGTCAGCGTGAGCCGGGGCACGATCGACCAGCTCTTGGAGCTCGGCTGGATCAAGCTCGGACGCCGCCGAATGACGCCCGGCCGCCCGGTGACCTTTATCGTGACCGAAAGCTTTCTCGATCATTTTGGGCTCGAGTCGGCGCGGGATCTGCCCGGCCTCAAGGAACTGCGGCAGGCGGGCCTCCTCGACAGCCGGCCACCGCCCGGAGCGGATGAAGACGGCGAGGACCCGGAACTTGAAGCTGACGCGGAAGAACCCGATCTCTTCGAGGACGATAGCGAAGAGGCGGGTGACGCCGGAGAAACGCAGCACGAGAACGACGACATCGCCCCCGAAGGCGAAACAAGCGAGGCGAAGACATGAACCAGATACTCAACATGGTCCTGCGCATGTTCATGCGGAAGGTGATCTCCAAGGGCATGGACAAGGGCTTTGACATGGCCGCGAAGCGCGGCAGCAAGAAGGACAAGCCCGCCGAGGGCGTCAGCGAGGCCGACCGCGCCGAGATGGCCGCAACGCGCCAGAAGCAGAAGCGTGCGAAGCAGGCCATGCGCGTGACGCGGCGGATCGGGCGCTTCTGAGCCGTCGCACCTGCGCGGGCTGAATGGCGGCGGACAGCGTCGCACGCCCGCAGGGCCTATTTCGAGAACCGCGCGCGCACCTCTTCGATATCGAGCGGGGTTTCGAACAGGTGCTCGGGCTCCCATTCGCTCCGTTCCGCCTCGAAGAAATCGCCGCCATAGACGTGGAGCGCCGCTGTCAATCGCGGGATCGGGTTCGTGACCGAGTGAATGATGTCCGCGCCCATGGGGCACACGTCGCCCGTGGACAGGGACTTCGCACCGGCCGCCTCGATCAGGCCGTTGGGATGATCCTTCACCCGCCGCCAGAAGATGTTGTCCTCCCGCCCGCCATAGATCCCGATCACGGCCCACATTTCGTGGTTGTGCGGGGGGATCGTGGTCGAAGGCTTCCAGGCCAGGTTCACGATTGTCAGGTTTGGCGACGCGTAGAGGGGCGTGATCCCGGGCTCCGTGGGCTCTCCAAGCGCGGCCAGGACCTTCGATGGGTCCGACAAGGCGCGTCGCATGACCTCCGCGGCTGACTTGTGCGTGGGGTCCTTGTCCACCGCGTCGCGGCAATCCGCGATAAAGGTATCGAGGTCGAACATCGCGCATCCCTCCCAGGGTGAGGGTACCACATTCGGCGCGAATAGTCTGCCTCGGGCGCCCGCAAGACGGGCGGTGACGGCGTCAGCGACGAAGACCGCGCCGAGATGGACGCCATGAGAAAGAACCAGAAGCGCACAAAACAAGCCATGCGCGTCGGCCAGCGGATGTCGAAGGTCTAGGCGGTACAGGCGCTAGATCGCTTGGACGGCGCAAGGTCTGCTCAGCGGAAGAAGCCGACTTTCGCCGTTCAAGGCACAAGGTCCGCTTCGTCGAAACTGTTGCTAGGGTAGATTCGTATCAAGTCGCCGTTTGTTTGGCGATTTTCTTGTTGAGGCGTGCGATGTTTTTATCCCAATCATCCGCCCAACCCTGTGATCTGGCTTGTTCGCAGAGCGCACGCGCTAGCGTCAGGTTACCACGTTTTTCTTCGATGATCCGAAGTTGGCGATACCCCGCATGGGCAGGCATGAAGTCCCATTCCTTATCATCTTTAAAGACACGCACAGCGTTCTCGGAAAGTCCAATCTGTCTCTGAAAACTCTGCACGGCCTCCTCCAATGCGAAATCGTCATGATCGCGCCAGCGGTAGTAAAAACCACCCCTTGCCGCCCAATAGAAATGCAGGTTCAGAACTGAAATTTCGTCTGTGACAAGCGTATCCGCGTGGCCCAATAGTTTGTAGCCCAGATGACGAAGGGCTTCCTTCTTGAGATGCCCAACTAGGCTTCCGATAGCCGATGGATTCCCAGAAGCGGCCAACGCTTCCGCAGAAATGTTTCCGAGCGGCTGAAAGGCGCTTTCAATGGTTTCCCGTTCCTCCGATGACAGAGCAGACTGCCACCACGAAGGAGCAGTCGAGGTTGTCTTTTTCCGAGATAGAAACGGGAGCATGTGTTAGTGTAGCCACCTAACTTGAGAGGTATCTTTGCGAGCACGATAGTAAGACTTGTCGTGTCAGAAAAGCTATGCTCGAAAACTGACATTCGTATCTTCCGCAGCATTGATGACTTTGGGCTCAGAGCTGACCTTTGCGGCGAAGCAGCGCCGTGCGATGAATGCGGGGAGTTTCTCGGCAGGACGAAGTGTCACTTCGCGAGGTCTCCAACGAGGGCTCACGTTCTAGTTCTCCCTCTGCGTTATGCCTTTAAAGACCACCACAACCAACGCAGCGACAAGCAGCATTGCGAAGAGATCGCTCACAGCAGACCAAAATCCGCATGATGTTAACTCTCCGCCAATCCTGACAGCGCAGTCGCGATAATAAAATTCGATTGGGATAGATGCCGGCCGGATAGACTGCAAAAAAAGGATTATCGGGATTACCACAACGAGGCCCGGAAAAGGAATGATATCGCTGGCCGAACGTCCGGGAAACTTTTCAAAAAGGTATCGGGTAAGGCGGAATAAGAAGTAGAGAATGACGGATAAAAATATCGTATTCAGGGCCAGTTGAGCTGCATTGCCGAAGACACCTTTAATAGAAAAACGTCCCACAAACAGAGCGCTCACAATGTATGTGACTTGCTGCGCCAAGAAGGCATAGAAATACAGGCAGATGAAAATTGTGAAGTTTCGGCTGGGCCACATACAAGTACGATCTACGCGGTTCAATTGCTCTCTCAGACAAGAGGGCCATGAATTTATGACTTGCAACCGCAGCGTGCGGCGTCAACTCCTATGTCACGAAGAGCACCAGTGACAAAGCACTTGGAGTGATTGAATTTTCTTCATGTCGTGAAGGTAGATAGTAATTCTTGGCGTGGGACGGGTCAGTATGGGCTCGAAGCGGACCTCGGACGCAGCGGCCTGCGGTGATGCCTCAGGCGGCGAAATGCTTAGAGAGCTTCAGGCCCTGGCCCTGGTAGTTGCTCTTGAGCCCCGTGCCGTAGAGCCGCTCGGGCTTTTCGGACATGCGCTCGTAGACGAGCCGGCCCACGATCTGGCCATGTTCCAGTACAAACGGAGCCTCGTGGCAGCGCACCTCCAGGACCCCACGGGAGCCCGCGCCCTCGCCGTGGCCGAAACCCGGGTCGAAGAAGCCGGCGTAGTGCACGCGGAATTCGCCCACCATGGCGAGGTAGGGGGCCATCTCGGCGGCGTAGTCCGGGGGGATGGTCACGGCCTCTCGGCTCACAAGGATGTAGAACGCGCCGGGGTCGAGGATGATGCGCCCCTCGGTCGTACGGATCTCCTCCCAGAATTCCGCGGGCGGGTAGTGGCCCAGCTTCTCGAGGTCGATGACGCCCGTGTGCGGCTTGGCGCGGTAGCCCACGAGATCGCCATCCGCGGGCTTCAGATCGACGGAGAAGCCGAGCCCATCGGCGATGGTGGCCGCGCCATCCACGAGCGGGCTCGCGGCGTGGAGCGCGGTGAGCTCGGCGTCGGCGAGGACGGCGTGACCGTTCCGGAAGCGGATCTGGTTGAGCCGCATGCCCGGCCGCGCGAGGACGGAAAAGGAGCGGGGGCAGATCTCGGCGTAGAGCGGCCCGTCATAGCCGGGTGCGATGCGGTCGAACTCCACGCCGTCATCGGTGATGGTGCGCGTCAGGAGGTCGAGCCGCCCGGTGGAGCTCTTCGCGTTGGCGACGGCTTGCACACCGTCGGGCAGAGCGAGCCGCTCCATGAGCGGGACGACGTAGACGCAGCCCTTCTCCAATACCGCGCCGTCCGAGAGATCGATGCGGTGCATCACGAAATCATCGAGCCGCTGGGCCACGGAGCGGCCCTCTCCGGTGAGAAAGGAGGCGCGGACGCGGTAGGCGACCGGACCGAGGCGCAAATCGAGCGACGCGGGCTGGAGCTGTTCGGGGATGATCGCGGGGTCGCCGGTGATCGCGCCCTCTGCGATGAGCGCTTCGATCCGTTGGCTAGGAAACACGCCCATGCCGTCCCTCCCTTGTACAAAACGTTCTCTGCGCGCCGAGGCGCCGTACAAAACGGGGCAAACCGGGGTCGATCAGCCGGAGCGGGGGTGGAGTTTTGGTCGGGCTAGCAGGACTTGAACCTGCGACCTTCCGTCCCCCAGACGGACGCGCTACCAGGCTGCGCCATAGCCCGACTGAGGGCGGGGTATAGCCTATTGAGAAGCCCGTACAACCCGCAAAATCCAATGGTCTGTCACCAGGGTCCTTGGGCGGATTTCATGCGCGCCGCGAGGGTCTTGAGCTTCTCGAGGCTACGCGCGAGCGCCGCGGCATCGTGGCTCTCACCAGCATGAGCTGCGCGACGTAGGGCATTGATTCTGCTGAGACCCACGGGATTTGCAGGCTGCGCCTCGGGCGGGGCTGCCAGGGGCTTTTCTTGCGGCGGCTCAGGCGCAGCCGGGGCCTCCGGCGCGGCGTCGGCGGCGGGCGCGGGCGTACGCCCCTTGATTTCGAGCGGCACCACGACGCCTTCGATGGTCTCCGGCGTGCGCGAGGGTTCCTCACGGGCGCCGATGGCGGCCACGTATTTGACCCCGCGGTCGCGGAGCACCTTCTGCACGCCCTTGATGGTCATGCCATCCTCGTGGAGGAGCTGCTTGATGCCGCCGAGAAGATCGATATCGGCCGGGCGGTAATACCGTCGCCCGCCCGCACGTTTCACTGGCTTGACCTGAGGAAACTTGCTCTCCCAGAAGCGCAGCACGTGGGGCTGCGTGCCCAGCCCATCGGCCACTTCCGAAATGGTTCGAAATGCCTGCCGGGACTTTTCCATGCTCAGCTCTTGTTCCCCGAGGCCACTCGCTCCTTCATCAGGTGCGAGGGACGGAATGTCAGGACGCGGCGGGGCGAAATGGGGACCTCTTCGCCGGTTTTGGGATTACGGCCCACCCGGGCCGCCTTGTCGCGGACGCTGAAGGTCCCGAAAGAGGAGATCTTGACCTGTTCACCCCGCACGAGGGCATCGGACATCTCGTCCAGAACGGTCTCTACAAGTTGCGCTGACTCATTCCTGCTCAGCCCCACCTCCCGAAACACGGCCTCACTGAGGTCCATGCGGGTCAACGTCTTGCTCATGAATAGCTCCCCTAACCATCCCTGTCTTGTGCCGCGGATGTTAGGAGCCCGAAATCAGGGGGTCAATAAACTTCCAAATTCAAGCGCTTGGCGGGCGGAATTAAACGCGGAAAACCACCGAGCCCCAGGCCAAACCGCCGCCGATGGCCCCTGTGACGACCAAATCCCCTTCCTTGAGGCGCCCATCGGCATGGGCCACCGAAAGCGCGAGGGGAATCGATGCCGCTGACGTGTTGCCGTGATCCTGCACGGTCACAACCACCTTCTCCATGGGCACGCCGAGCCTGTCGGCGGTGGCCGAGAGGATGCGCAGGTTCGCCTGGTGGGGCACGATCCAGTCGATATCGGCGGGCGAGAGGCTGGCCTTGGCGAGCGTGGTGCGCGCGGTGCCCGCGAGCTTTTCCACGGCGTGGCGGAAGACCTCCTTGCCCTGCATCCGCAGGACGCCCGTCGTCTGCGTGGAGACCCCACCATCGACGTAGAGGATATCCTTGTGGCGCCCGTCGGAATGGATCTCGGCTGCGAGGATGCCGCGGTCTTCTGGCGTGCCCTTGGCGTTGCGTGCCTCGAGGAGGACCGCGCCCGCGCCGTCCCCGAAGAGGACGCAGGTGCCGCGATCCGTCCAGTCCATGATGCGCGAGAAGGTCTCGGCGCCGATCACGAGGGCGCGCTGCGCCTGCCCGCTGATGATCAGCGAATTGGCCGTGGTCATGGCGTAGGCGAAGCCCGCGCAGACGGCCTGCACATCGAAGGCGAAGCCATTGGTCATCCCGATCTCGGCCTGAACCATCGTGGCCGCGGAGGGAAAGGTGAGGTCGGCCGTGGAGGTGGCGAGGATCAGCGCGTCCACCTCGTCGGCGGCCACGCCCGCATCCTCGAGCGCGGCGAGGGCCGCCTTGGCGCCGAGCTGGGAGGTCGTCTCCCCCTCGGCGGCGAAATGCCGGCGCTCGATGCCGGTGCGGGTCCGGATCCACTCGTCGTTGGTGTCGAGGGTCTTCTCGAACTCGGCGTTTTCAACCACGCGCGCGGGGAGGTGGTGGCCGTAGCCGCGGATCACCGCGCGCAGGGTCGTCATACCTTGTCCTCTTCATCTGCGGGCAGGAACCCGCCCGCCTGGGCCACGCGCGCCGCCAGACGCTCCGTGAAGCCCGACCGCGCGAGTTGGCTGGCCAGATTGATCGCCGCGGCCACGCCCGTGGCATCGGCCGAGCCGTGGCTCTTCACGACGGTACCATTGAGGCCGAGGAAGACACCACCGTTCACCCGCCGCGGGTCGATCCGCTTCCGCAGGCGGTTGAGCGAGGTATAGGCCATGAGCGCCGCCAGCCGCGAGAGCGGCGTGTGCCGGAATGCGTCGCGCAGCGAGGCCGAGATGAAGCTCGCCGTGCCCTCGCCGGTTTTCAGCGAGATGTTGCCGGTGAAGCCGTCGGTGACGATCACGTCGACCTTGTCGCCCGGAATCTGCCCGCCTTCCACGAAGCCCACGAAATCGAACTTCGCCTCGTGAGCCTGCGCGGCGATGAGCTCCGCGGCGACCTTGATCTCGGCCCGGCCCTTGTGCTCCTCGGTGCCCACGTTCAGGAGCCCGACGCGGGGGCGCGGGATGTCGAGCCCGTTGCGCGCGTAGCTCACGCCCATGAGCGCGTATTGCATGAGGTCGGTCTCGTCGGCCCGGATATCGGCCCCGGCATCGAGGAGGACGTTGAAGCCCTGCGGATTGGAGGAGGGCCAGAGGACCGCGATGGCGGGCCGGTTCACGCCGGGCAGCTTTCGGAGCCGCACCATGGCCACGGCCATGAGCGCGCCGGTATTGCCGCAGGACACGCAGACGCTGGCTTCGCGCGCGCGCACCGTCTCGATGGACGCCCACATGGAGGTGTCCTTGCCGTGGCGCATGACGTGGGAGGGTTTGTCGTTCATCGACACGACGCCGGAGGCATCGCGGATGGTCGTGATCTCTGTGAGTCTGCGCTTGGCCACCAGCGGCGTGAGTTGCTCGGTCGGCCCGTGCAGGACGAAGCGCAGCGTCGGATCCTTCGAGGCGGCGATGGCCATGCCCTTAACGATCACACTAGGGCCCTGGTCGCCGCCCATGGCGTCAATGGCGACGACGATCGCGCCGTCACCGCCCGAGGCTCGCGCGGAGGTGCTCGCGCCGGTCATGAAGCGCGCGCGACTTAGGCGGCGTCTTCGTCTTCGAGGTCGATCTCGTCCACCATCGCGATAACCTCGCGATTGTCATAATGACCGCAGGACGGGCACACGTGGTGCGGGCGCTTGAGCTCGCCGCAGTTGGAGCACTCGTTGGGGTTCGCGGCCACGAGGCTGTGGTGGGCCCGGCGGTTGTTGCGGCGCGATTTGGAGACGCGATTCTGTTGAACGGCCATGTCTGAACCTCGGATCGGGAGCGCGCATGGTCGCGCGCCATAATTTCGAAAGTTTGGCGGGCTCTAAAGCACCTCTTTCACACGCGCAAGGGGTTTGCCGCGGAAAGACTGTGCGCATGCGCTGAAAGCGCGGCGTGGCCTCAGCCATCGCCCTCCAGCTTCGACTTGAGCGCGGCGAGACCGGCGAATGGCTTGGCATCCTCGTCGCTCATGGGCGTGACGTCCGGTGCTGCAAAGATCGCCTCTCCCAGTTCGGCATCCTCGGCGCGGGGATAGGCGGGCAGGGCGAGCGCGATCATCTCCTGCAGGATGGGCAGGATCGGCGCCTCGTCCACCAGGGGCTCGAGCGTTTCGTCCTCGGGCATCTCGCTCTCCGCCTCGGTGATCTCGGGCATCTTGGCGGTGAAGAGGAGGCTATCGCTGCGGTCGAGCCGGGACGTCACGGGCCCTAGGGTCACGACGCAGGATTGCACCACCGTGGCGCCCCAATCGGCCGTCAGGTGCCAGTCCCGCTTGCCGCGGGGCGTGAGGGTGAGCGTGGCCTTGAGCTTGCGCAGGTCGCGGAGATCGAGCGCGTCCATGAGCGCGCGCCTGTCGGCGTCGGAGGCGGTCCACGCCACGCGGTGCGGCCCGTCTGCCGGGAGCTTGGCCAGGGGGAGGACTGTGTCAGATGCCATGGGCCTCGTCTCTCGCTTGAAAATTTCGCGTCCGCGCTGTTACACCATGCCCACCGCCGGTAAAAGGCGGCGCGACTGAAGCCGGGATAGGGCCATCATGCACACACGGGGACTGCTCCTGAGGGGGGCGCTGCTGGCAAGCGCACTGGCCGTTGCGGGGTGCACCGCGACCTTCCGCAATCACGGCTATGCGCCCACCGACGCTGAACTCGCGGAGGTGATCGTGGGCGTAGATACGCGCGCGACGGTGGAAGATGTCATAGGGCGGCCCTCGACGAGCGGCGTGCTCACCGATGGCGCGTTCTATTACCTTGCTGACCGACGCCGGCAATTCGGCTTCCGCGCGCCGGAGGTCATCGACCGGCAGCTCGTGGCCGTGCGCTTCGACGAGGACGGCGTGGTCAGCAACATCGAGCGGTTCACGCTCGCCGATGGGCGGGTCGTGCCGCTGTCGCGCCGCGTGACGGATTCGGCTGTGGAGGACACGACCTTCCTGCGGCAGCTGCTCGGCAATCTTGGCCGCTTCGACGCCACGCGCATCTTGGGCGGCGGCGACGATGGCGGCGGCGGTCTCTGAGGGTCCCTTGCAAGCCCTGGCGGGCTCTGACGGCCTCAGTCTTCTTCCTGAAAAGTCAGCGCGACGCCATTGATGCAGTAACGCAGCCCTGTGGGCTGCGGCCCGTCCGGGAAAACGTGGCCGAGATGGGCATCGCAGCGGTCGCAATGGACCTCCGTGCGGCGCATGAACCAGCTGTTATCGACGCTCTCACCGATGGGAGCATCCTCGGCCGGCTGGTAAAAGGACGGCCAGCCCGTCCCGCTGTCGAACTTGTGCGCCTTATCGAAGAGCGGTGCCTCGCAGCAGATGCAGCGGAAGAGGCCGGGCCCCTCCGGAAAGCTCTCGTGGGTAAAGGCGCGCTCCGTCCCGTGCTTGCGCGTGACCTTGTAGGCGAGGTCGCTCAGCTGCTCTTTCCACTCGGCGTCTGATTTGACGATCTTGTCCATGCGGTACGTCCGTTTCGTTGCGTCATTGAGTTGTCACATGGCCCGTGCCATGCCGCTGCCCAAGAGCTATGTCTCGAAGCGCGCGGGGCCAAGGGGTGCGGCGTCAACGGCGAAGGGAACGATGGGCATGCTGAGCCTCGAAAGGGGAAGCTACCGGGCGCGGCTCGCGCGGTCCGCGGAGGACATGGCCGCCGTGCAGCGGCTGCGCGCGCTGTGTTTTCGCGCGGGCGTCGCACGGGACGGGGACGCATTCGATGCCCATTGCGACCATGTCGTCGTCGAGGAGCGCCGCACCGGCGAGATCCTCTGCTGTTTCCGGCTCATGCCGCTGAGCCGGGGAGCCGAGATCGGGCGCAGCTACTCGGCGCAGTATTACGGGCTTGCCGCGCTCGAGGCCTATGACGCCCCCATGGCGGAGCTCGGCCGGTTTTGCACGGCGCGCGGCGCGCGCGATCCCGATATCCTGCGCATCGCCTGGGGCGCCATGACCGCCTATGTGGATGCGCGCGGGGTCGAGATGCTCTTTGGCTGCTCCTCCTTTGATGGCACCGAGGCCGAGGCCTATCACGACGCCTTCGCCATGCTCCGGGAGCGTCACCTCGCGCCGGGCCGCTGGCGGCCGCGTGTGAAGGCCCCGCAGGTGGTGCGCTTCGCCGAACGGCTGGGATTGCGGCCGGACGTCAGGCGCGCCATGCGCGCGATGCCGCCGCTCCTGAAGACCTACCTCGCGATGGGCGGCTGGGTGAGCGATCACGCCGTGGTGGATCGCGACCTGGGGACCTTGCACGTCTTCACTGGCCTCGAGATCGCGGCCATCCCCGCCGCGAGAAAGCGTTTGCTGCGCGCGGTCGCCGGCTGAGCGCCGGGCCTCTTTCGCAGGCCCGCGCAATGCCCGGAATTGACCTTGCGCGCCCCTCGCCATAGCTCCCCGCCATGGCCCAGGCACCGCTTCTCCAGCTCAATGACATCTCGCTTACCTTCGGGGGCACGCCCGTGTTCGACGCGCTCTCGCTCGTGGTGCATCCCGGGGACCGCGTGGCGCTCGTCGGGCGCAACGGATCCGGTAAATCCACGCTCTTGAAGGTCATGGCGGGCCTAGTCGAGCCGGACCGCGGCGAGCGCGTGCTGCCCTCGGGCGTGAGCGTGGGCTACATGGAGCAGGACCCGTCCATGGCTGGCTTCTCGACGCTGGGCGATTTCGCGATGTCCGCGCTCGACGCGAGTGAGGCCTACCGCGTCGAGATGGCGGGCGAGGGGCTCAAGTTCGACCCGGCGCGCGCGGTGGAGACTGCCTCGGGCGGGGAGCGTCGCCGCGCCGCGCTGGCCAAGATCTGGGCAGAGGCGCCGGAGCTCATGCTGCTCGACGAGCCCACCAACCACCTCGACATCGAGGCCATCGGCTGGCTCGAGGACCAGCTCCGCGCCACGCGCACGGGCTATGTCGTTATTTCTCACGACCGTGCGTTCCTCTCCGCGCTTACGCGCGCCACGCTCTGGATCGACCGGGGCGAGGTGCGGCGGCAGGAGAAGGGCTTCAGCGCCTTCGAGGCCTGGCGCGACAGGACCTGGGCCGAGGAGGACGACAAGCGCCACAAGCTCGACCGCAAGATCAAGGCCGAGGCGAAATGGGCCGTGGAGGGCATCAGCGCGCGGCGCAAGCGCAACCAGGGCCGTATGCGGGCACTCCAGGACCTGCGCGCCGAGCGGGCCTCGCAGATCACCCGGCAGGGCGCGGCTGCGCTTGAGATCGAAGCGGGCAAGAAGAGCGGCAAGAAGGTCATCGAGGCCACGGGCCTCTCGAAGGCTTTCGACGGCAAGGACATCGCCAAGAACTTCTCGCTCACCGTCCAGCGCGGGGACAGGATCGCCTTCGTCGGCCCGAACGGGGTGGGCAAGACGACCGTGCTCAACATGCTCACGGGCGCGCTTGCGCCCGACGCGGGCAATGTGAAGCTCGGGACCAATCTCGAGATCGCCTATTTCGATCAGGCGCGCGCGCAGATCGATCCGGAGCTCAGCCTCTGGGAGGCGCTCACCTCCGAGCAGGGACTGCGCGTTTCTGGCCGCGCGGACCAGATCATGGTGCGCGGCGCGCCCAAGCATGTGGTGGGCTATCTCAAGGATTTCCTCTTCGACGAGGCGCAGGCCCGCGCGCCTGTCCGCTCGCTCTCGGGCGGCGAGAAGGCGCGGCTTCTGCTGGCCAAGCTCATGGCGAAGCCGTCTAACCTGCTGATCCTCGACGAACCGACCAATGATTTCGACGTGGAGACGCTCGACCTCCTGCAGGACATCCTGGGCGAGTATGACGGCACCGTGCTTCTCGTGAGCCACGACCGGGATTTCCTCGACCGTGTGGCGACAGCCACTGTGGCCTTCGAGGGCGCGGGGCGGCTCATCGTCTATGCGGGCGGCTGGAGCGACTACCAGGCCCAGAAGCCGGCGCAAAAGCCCACGCAGGAGCGGCCGTCCGCTGCGCCCAAAGCTGGCGCGCTAGGCAAAAAAGAGACCGCGCCCACTGGAGCCGCCAGCGCAGGGCTCAGCTTCACCGAAAAGCACCGGCTCGATGCCTTGCCCGGCGAGATCGACCGCCTCAGCGCCGAGATCGCGAAGCTCGAGGCATTTCTCGCTCAGCCCGGGCTCTTCACGGACGCGCCGGTGAAATTCCAGAAAGCTACCGACGCACTCGTGGAGCGGCACGCGGCGCTCGCGCGCGCGGAAGAGGAATGGCTCGCGCTCGAGGAACGCGCCGAGGCGAGCTAGGGCCTGAGATGGAGGGCGAAGCGGGCATGGAGCGCGGCGTCCGTGGCCGGATCGAGCATCGCCCCATTGGGCGCAACCAGGAGCGCCGCCGTCCGGGCCCTGGCCGCGGCCACGAGATCTGGCTTGCCGTTCTCGTCCCATTCCTTGGGTGAGGTGCGGTCGCCCAGCGTGGGATAGACGAAATCCTTTTCCATCCGTGCCAGCGTCTGTCCCGCGCCGAGGTAGTGGCCGGGCCCGCCCGTGCCATCTGCGCCCAGGACGGTCTCGCGGATCGTGTCCACCGCGAGGGTATCTTCAGAAACCTCGATCCCGCGCACGCAGCGCAGCGCCTGACCGATGAGGTCATCGCCCATCACGAGGCTCTCGAAGCAGAAGCCGAGGAGCGAGGCATGCATGCCAGCGGCCTCGTAGATCATGTTGCACCCCGCGAGGCCCGCGGTGACGTTGGAGCACATCTGCTCCCAGCCCGCCTGCATGTCCGGGAGCTTGGCGTCGGAGGCCCCCGCCGCCGCGCCACCCGGCAGCCCGTAGAACTGATGCATCTGCGCACAGCCCGCCGTCAGCAGCGCCTGCTCGCCCGAGCCGATGGACATCGCCCCCGTGCGCAGGTCGAGCCCGAAGGGCCAGGTGCCGAAGATCGCCGGATGTCCGGGCGCGATGGCGTTCACGTAAACGAGGCCCGCGAGACATTCCGCCGTGGCCTGCACGATGGCGCCCGCCGTGGTGGAGGGGGCCGTGGCTCCCGCCATACCCGCCGAGAGGAGGAGCACAGGCATGCCGCCGCGAATGCAAGCCTCCATCACCAGGCAGCTCTCGGTGGCGAATTTCATCGGGGGAACGACGAAACAGTTGGAATTGGAGACGAAGGGCCGCGCGCGCCATGCCGCTTCGCCGCCCGCCATCATGTGCAGCATCTCGAGGATGTCCGGCACGTGGGCGGCATCGGTGATCGAGGTGCCCACGTGCTTTCGCGTGCCAGTCACGGAGGCGTAGATCGTGTTGAGATCGAGCTCGCGCGCATCGGCGACGTCGCGTGCCACCATGGGGCGCTGGAAGAAATGCACGTTTTCCAGCTGCTCGGTGAGCCGCGCGGCGTCGTGAAGGTCCTGTAGCGTGCTCTCGCGGTAGGCATTCCCGTCGATATCGACCATGTGCACGGCCGCGCCCGCTGTCCCGTAATGGACGCGCGTCCCACTCAGCTCGAGATTGAAGGCCGCGTCGCGCCCATGAACAGTGATCCCCCGCGCGGCCTTGGCGAGCATGTCCTCGACGAGCGCGCGCGGAAAGCGGAGGCGGCCATCATCTCCGAGGACCGCGCCGGCACTGGTCATGATGTCGACGCCGGAGGCCGGCGCGTCAGCGAGGCCGATGTCTTCGAGGCAGGTGAGCGCGGCCGCGTGGATCCGCTCGACTTCCGTGTCCGTCAAGAGCTTGAGCGTGCCGCCTTCGAGGCCTGGCCATACCGGGCGGTCGGTCTTCTCGGGCGGTGCTGCACGAAGCGCGCGACGCGCAGCGCGCCCGCCGGAACGGGCGGGGCGGGGTGGGGTCAGATCGTTCATGGTAGGGTCCTCGGCGTGGGAGATGGGGAAGGGGGCTCAACGCCCCGCAGGTCTCCCCCGTGCCGCACGGCCCCGGCGCGCGCCGATGGTGCGCTGGGTGAGCACGTGCCGCCATGCTCCGCCGATGCGAGACGAGGCCGTCATGGCACCATGGAACGCGGCCCATGCGGCGCGATCTTGTGCAAAAGCGACGGCGCGGACTGTTCGCGACACGTCCCGGAGGGATTTCGCGTCAGCCGCTCTGCCGCGCGGCAAAGTCGAGGAGCCGCGCAAGGGCCTCCGCGAAGGCGCTATCCTCGAGCGTCATGGCCACGCGCACATGGCCGGCGGCGGCGCGGCCGAAGCTCTCGCCGGGCATGACCGCGATGGCCTCCTCATCCAGAAGCCGGGCGGCGAAGGCCTCGCCATCGAGGCCCGTGCGGCGGATGTCGAGCATGAGATACATGGCCCCGCCCGAGGGCACGAGGCCCACCACCTGCTGCGCGGCGAGCATCTCCTCGGCGCGGGTGCGGCGGCGCGCGAAGGGCGCCCCCACCTCCGCCTCGAGCCAGTCGCCCTCGCGGAGGGCAAAGAGCGCGGCATCCTGGATGTAGCCCGGCACGCCGTAGGTCGTGGCGGTGGCCAGATCGATCAGCCGCGAGATCGCCTCTTCTGGCCCCACGATCCAGCCCACGCGGGACCCTGTCATGGCGTGACTCTTTGACATGGAGCCGATGACGAGCGTCCGCTCCGCCATGCCGGGCATGGCGCGGGGGCTCAGATGCGCGCCGCGCCAGACCTGCGCGTCATAAACCTCGTCGGAGATGACCCAGAGCCCGGCCTCCTGCGCCACCTCGGCGATGCCCTCGATCGTCTCCCGACCGTAGACCACACCCGTCGGATTGTTGGGCGTGTTGATCAGGATGCTTCGCGCGCCCGCGGCGGCAGCGGCGCGAAGGTCGCCCGCGCGTGGGGCGAAGCCGTCTTCCGGGCGGCAGGCAATGGCCTGCGCCCGGGCACCGGTGCCGCGGATCGTACCGGGATAGGTGGCGTAATAGGGATCGAGAAAAAGGCCCAGATCACCGGGATCGAGCACGGCCTTGTGCGCGGAAAAGAGCGCGGCCTGCCCGCCCGGGGTGATGAGCACGTTCTCGCGGCCCGTGGGCACGCCCGTGCGCGCGGCGACCCGCGCGGCCACGGCATCACGCAAGGCGTCAACGCCCGGCACCATGGCATAGCCGGTGTGCCCCGCCTTGGCGGAGGCATGCATCGCGTCGAGGATCGCGGGATGGGTCCCGATATCGTGTTCGCCGATGGTGAGCTCGAGGATCGTTTCGCCCGCGGCCTTGCGGCGGCGCGCCTCGTAGAAGAGGCCCCAGCCGTCATCGCCGCCCGCATTGAGCCCGGTGATGGTGCGCGAGAGTTCCATTGTCATTCCGCCGGTTGCGCTGTGCGGGTCTTCAGCATGAGCCAGAAGAGCGCCCCGCCCGCCAGCGCGAGGAAGGGCACCATGGCGAAATTGACCGCGCTCCAGCCCACCACGGCGGAGCTGCCGGAGCAATTCATGAGCCCGCCCGAGGCGAGGGATGCCAGCGTCACGCAGCCAAAGACGATGGCGTCATTGGCGCCCTGAATGCGCCCGCGCTCCTGGGGAGCATGGGCGGCCGTGAGCATGCTCGTGGCGCCGATGAAGCCGAAATTCCACCCGACGCCGAGCAGGATGAGGGCGATGAAGAAGTTAGCGAGCTCCACCCCGGCGATGGCCACGACGCCCGCGAGCGCGAGCGTGGCGAGCCCGATGGCCACGATCCGCTCCGCACCGTAGCGCGCTATGAGATGGCCCGTGAAGAACGAGGGTAGAAACATTGCAATCACATGGCCGCTGACGACATCGGCGGCATTGCCGGCCGTGAAGCCGCAGGCCACGACCGCGAGCGGGGTCGAGGTCATGACGAGGTTCATCAGCGCGTAGGAGACCATGGCGCAGATGACGGCCACGGCGATCTGCGGGGTCTTGAGCATCTCCCACGTGGTGCGCCCGGCCTTTGTGTGCTGGCCTTTGGGCGGCTTTGGCAGATCGAGGAAGAGAAAGAGGACCATGCCGACGAGGTTGATGGCGCCTGCCGCGAGATAGGTGCCCATGAAGGGGATCGCGAAGATGTCGTTGGTGACCTTGGTAAGTTGCGGACCGATCAGTGCCGAAATGAGTCCGCCTGCCATGACATAGGAGATCGCCTTGGGGCGGAATGCGTCGGAGGCGGTGTCGGCGGCCGCAAAGCGGTAAAAGCCCTGCGCCGACATGTACATGCCGGTGAAATAAGAGCCGACGAGGAGCATCCAGAAATCCGCCGTCGAAAGCGCGTAGGCCCCGATGATGGAGCCCACGAGCCCGCCCGCGCTGCCGGTCATGAAACCTGCCACGCGGCCCTGCGCCTGCATCAGCCGCGAAAGCCAGGGCGCCGTCGTCATGGAGCCGAACACGATGAGCGAGATGGGCAGCGTCGCAAGGCAGGGATTAGGCGCGAGCATCTGCCCGGCCAGCCCGCCTATGACGAAGATCATGGTGATCTGACTGCCCAGCATGGCCATGGCCGCGACGAGGATGACGACGTTGCGCAGGGCGCGCCGGTCGTCGGGCCTATCGTGCATCTGGGAGGTCATGGAAGTAGCGTTACGCCGCCCGCGTGGGGGCCACAAGGGCGCTCAAGCGCGCGGGGCGATGAGATGCGCGTAGGAGCCCGAGACGCGCCCGTGGCGGAGACCCATGGGTGGGAGATCCTGCCCGTCGGCGTCCTGCGCGTCGAAGAGCGGCGGGCCCTCTTCCTTCAGCGTCGTCGAGTAGTGGAATTCGTGCCCGCGCCAGCGTCCGCCGAAGGGGCCTCCGCGCGCCGTGAGGTCGCGGTAGCCGAGGTGGAGCGCGCGACGCTCGAAGCTTGTGACGAGGGGCAGGAGGCCTGCCATCTGGTGCGTGGTCCCGTCGGCGTCGACCAGGACTTCTCCGAGCGCCATGTAACCTCCGCATTCTCCATATATTTCAGTGTATTGAGCGGCGTTTCGCAGGCTTCGCATGAAGGTGTGCGCCGAGGCGAGGCGGCCCGCATGGAGCTCGGGGTATCCGCCCGGCAGAAGGACGAGGTCCGCCTCGGGGACAGCTTCATCGGCCAGCGGCGAGAACACCGAGATCGACGCGCCCGCCTCCTGCCAGGACTTCAAGAGATGCGGATAAGCAAATGAAAACGCCTGATCTTGGGCCACGGTGATCCGTTGGGCCGGTGGGTCGAGACGCGGGGCCTCTGGCGCAGGATCCGGCGCGTTGCCAAGAAGCGCTGCCGGATCCACGGCCCCCCGGAGCCAAGCGGCAGCAGCGTCCAGCGTTTGCCCGAGATCGGGGTGCTCTGCTGCCTGCACGAGGCCGAGGTGCCGGCTCGGCAACGACAGGCCCGCCGACCGGGGCAAGGCGGCAAGGCTGTCGAGCGCATGACCCTCGAAGGCCGCGCGCAACAAGGCTTCATGCCGGGGCGAGCCCACATTGTTGAGGACGACGCCGTGAAAGCGGAGGCCGGGGCGATGATCGACGAGCCCGGCGACGAGGGCGGGCACCGTGTGTGCAGCGCGCGCGCAATCGACGACAAGGGTGATGGGCAGATCAAAGCGGGCGGCGACATCGGCCGCCGATCCGACACCGCGCAGCCCTGCGCCGTCGAAAAGGCCCATGGCGCTCTCCACCACGAGGGGGCCCGGGCCCGCGAGGATGGCGCGCTGGAGCGACGCTTCCATGGCCCAGGGATCGAGGTTGAGGCAGGGCTGCCCGGTGGCGGCGGCATGAAACGCCGGGTCGATGTAATCGGGGCCGAGTTTCAGGCTCCGGGGCGCATGGCCGTCCTGCGCGAGGGCGCGGAGCAGGGCGAGAGTGACGGTGGTCTTGCCCGCGCCAGAGCTCGGCGCGGCGATCAGCGTGGCCTTCATGCGCTCTCAGCGGGGCGCCCCCGGTGGAGCGGGTCGGTGTCGCGGGGCGCGATTCCCTGTGCCATGGCCTGCCAGTCGAGGGCCTGCCGCATGAGGACGCCTTTCCCGATGCAGATGATCGCCGGCGGCTCGAGCGCCGCGCGCGCGGCGTCTTCTACTGCGCGGGAAAGCGTCGTCTCAAGAACGCGCTGCTCCGCAGTGGTGGCAGTCGTCACGAGGGCCACCGGCTCATCGGCTACGCGTCCGGCGGCCAAGAGACGGGCGGTGATCTGGGGCAGGTGCTTCATGCCCATGTAGATCACGATCATCTGCGAGCCCTTCGCGATGGCGGTCCAGTCGAGCGAACTCGGCGCCGCGCCGGTCTGATCGTGGCCGGTGACAAAGGTGACTGACTGGTTCACGTCGCGATGGGTGACGGGCACACCGGCATAGGCCAGGCCGCCGATGCCCGCCGTGATGCCCGGAATGATGCGGATGGGGATGCCATGTTGCACGAGGGTCTGGGCCTCCTCGCCGCCGCGCCCGAAGACGAAGGGATCGCCGCCCTTGAGCCGCAACACCCGTTTGCCCGCCCGGGCGAGCTCCACGAGATGGAGGGAGATATCGCGCTGCTTGGCCGAGGGTCGCCCGCCGCGCTTGCCGGCATATAGGCGCTCGGCCTGCGGGGCCCAGTCAAGGATGCCTTCGCCCACGAGCGCGTCGTAGACGATCACATCGGCCTGCCGCAGCGCGTTGAGCGCGTGAAGCGTGATCAGCCCCGGATCGCCCGGCCCCGCGCCGCAGAGCCACACCCAGCCGCGCGCGTGCACGGGCCAGTCGGAGCCGGGGAGGGAGGGCAGCTGATGCGTCATCGAGTTGGTGATACGCGCCTCTGCGCTGCAGCGATAGGGGACAAACGACGCGCCCTTGCCTGTTGACGTCACCGGGACACAGCAGGAATGTCCGCGCCATGGGACGCAAGCCGGAAGGAGAGCTCCGCCGCGGATGGACGACGGGCGCCTGCGCCGCGGCGGCGGCCAAGGCGGCGTGCCATCTCCTTTGGGGCGCGGGCCCGGTGCGGGAGGTGAGGATCACCTTGCCGCGGGGCGAGACGCCCACCTTCGCGGTGGCCCACAGCGCGCGCGGCGCAGGCTGGGCCGAGGTGGGCATCACCAAGGATGCAGGTGACGACCCGGACGTCACCCACGGCGCGCTCGTCATTTCTCGTGTCACTCCGGGCGGCGCGGGTCTGCGCTATGCCGCGGGCGACGGCGTGGGGCGGGTGACGAAGCCCGGTCTCCCCATCGCCGTGGGCGAGCCCTCGATCAACCCGGTCCCGCGCGAGATGATCGCGCAAGCGGTGGGCGAGGCCTGCGCGGCGCTGGGGCAGCCCGTGAACATGGAAGTGCGGATCAGCATCCCGGGCGGCGCCGAGCTTGCCCAGCGCACGTGGAACCCCCGGCTCGGCATCGAGGGTGGGCTCTCGATCCTCGGCACCACGGGCATCGTGCGCCCGTTTTCCTGCGCGGCATGGATCGCCTCCATCCATCGCGGCATCGACGTGGCCCGCGCCGACGGGCTGGCCCATGTCGCCGGCTGCACCGGGGCCACCTCGGAGCGTGTTGTGCAGGCGCTCCACGGGCTGCCGGATCACGCCATGCTCGACATGGGCGATTTCGCCGGCGGGCTCCTCAAGTATCTCGCGCGGCACCCGGTGCCCCGGATCACCATCGGCGGCGGCATCGGCAAGATGACGAAGCTCGCGCAAGGCGCGGGAGATCTGCATTCCGCCCGGAGCCAGGTGGATTTCGACGCGCTCGCCACCCGCTTCGGGATGCCGGAGCTCAGTGGCGCCAACACCGCGCTGGAGGCCGTGGCTCTCGCCCCGGACATGGCCGCCTGGGTGGCCGAGACCGCGCGGGACATCGCGCAGGCCTACGTGCCTGGCGTGGCCGTGGACACGGTCGTCGTTGACCGGGCAGGCGCAATCCTGGCGCAGGCATGAGCGGGCGATGAAGCTTCTTCTCCTCGCAGGCACGCGCGAGGCGCGGGACATAGCGAGCTGGCTTCACGGGGCCGCGGTGCCCGCCGTGGCCTCTTTCGCCGGGGTGACGCGGGCGCCGGAGCTGCCGCGGATCGAGACGCGCGTGGGCGGCTTCGGTGGGGAGGACGGCTTTCGCGCGTACCTGGAGGACGCGGGCATCACCCATGTCCTCGACGCCACGCATCCCTTCGCCGCCGCGATCTCGGAGCGGACAGCGCGGGTCACGCGCGCCCTCGGGATCGCCTACCGCCAGCTTCTGAGGCCGCCATGGGCCGCAGGGGACGGTGACCGGTGGCACGAGATCGCCGCCGAAGAGGACGCCGCCGCGCTCATCCCGCCCGGCGCGCGCGTCTTTCTGGCCACGGGGCGCCAGACGCTCGATCGCTTCCACGGGCTCGCAAACTGTCACCTCATCTGTCGCCAGATCGATCCGCCGGAGCGCGCCTTTCCGTTCCCAAACGGCGAGTTTCTCATCGGGCGGCCGCCCTTCAGTGTGGCCGATGAACGGGCGCTTTTCGAGGGGCTGGGGATCGACTGGCTCGTGGTGAAGAACGCCGGTGGCGCGTCTTCGGCCACGAAGCTCACGGCGGCGCGTGCGCTCAGTCTTCCCGTTGCCATGATCGCGCGACCGCCCCAGCCCCCGGGGCCGAAAGCCGCCAGCGCCGAGGAGGCCATCGCGTGGATCAAGAGCCAAGCATAGGGCGCATCATCGTCTCGGACGCCTGCGTCGCCGAGGGTGCAGACTGGCTCGCCGCGCGGGATGCAGGGCTCGCGCGCGGCTATGCCGCTTGCGCGCCGCTGCCGCTCAGGTTGCGCGCGGAGGGTTTTGCGGAGCTTCTTTCGGCCATCGTTTCCCAGCAGGTGTCTGTCGCGTCGGCCAAGGCGATCTGGGGCAGGCTTGAGGCCGCTGGGCTCCACGACCGCGCGGCGATGGCCCGGGCCGATGACGTGGCCCTGCGCGCGGTGGGCCTCAGCCGACAGAAGATGCGCTATGCTCGCGCGCTGGCGCAGTCCGACGTGGATTTCGATGCGCTGAGGCGGATGCCGGACGACGCGGTGATCGACACCCTCACGCAGGTGACGGGCATCGGCGTCTGGACGGCGGAGATCTACGCCAAGTTTTCGCTCGGGCGCGCCGATGCCTTTGCCGCCGGGGATCTGGCGCTTCAGGAGGGGGCCCGGATGCTCTACGCGCTGGAGGCCCGCCCCACGGAAAAGGAGCTCCGCGCCATGGCCGAGGCCTGGCGGCCCTGGCGGTCGGTTGCTGCGCGTATTCTCTGGGCCTACTACGCGCAGGAGAAACGCCGGGAGGGAATCGGATGACACGGGTGCTCGACGCCAAAACACGCGAGCCGCTCTCGGGAGAGCTCCGCTCGGCTGTGGTCTTTCTGCATGGTTACGGGGCCAATGCCGACGACCTGATCGGGCTCGCGGACCCGCTGGCAGAGCATTTGCCCGACACGATGTTCGTGAGCCCCGATGCGCCCGAGGAAATCCCTATGATGCCCATGGGGCGGCAGTGGTTTCCGATCCCGTGGATCGATGGCTCTTCCGAGGAAGCCGCCGCCGACGGCCTGCGCGCGGCAGCCGCCGATCTGCAGGCCTTTCTCGACGCGCTCATGGTGGACCACGACCTCCTGCCGGAGCAGGTGGCGACCCTCGGATTTTCCCAGGGGTGCATGATGGCGCTCCACACCGCCCCGCGCCGCGAGGACCCGGTGGCGGCGGTCGTGGGGATCTCGGGGCGCCTGCTCGAGCCCGAGCTTCTCGTGGACGAGGTCGTCTCGCGCATGCCGATCCTGCTCATCCATGGCGATCAGGACGATGTCGTCCCGCCCCAGAGCCTGCCCATGGCCGCCGAGGGGCTTCAGAAGGCGGGGTTCACGGATGTCTACGCCCACATCATGAAGGGTACGGCCCATGGGATTGCGCCCGACGGGCTCTCCGTCGCGCTGGCCTTCCTTCGGGAGCGTCTGGGCTACGCCTGAGCGACCGTCACAAATGCGTTGCACTTCTGTCCTACGTGTTCGCGCGAATGGAGCTATATGCAGGGTTGCCAGTCGCCGCGCCCACTATATAGTCCAAACCAGCTGAGGCGGTCCGCCCGTTCAGTTTAGGTCCGTCTCGGAGCCCGCGTGCAACGAGCAAGGAGGCTTTGGCCCCGATGGACGTGACGATGGACTATAGCCATGGACGGTGAATTCAGGACGAACTTCGTCCGCGCGCCGCAGTCCCTGAAGCAGCATCCGGCGCTGGTTCTGAATGCTGATTACCGTCCGCTTTCGTATTACCCGCTGTCGCTTTGGCCCTGGCAGGAGGCGATCAAGGCGGCGTGGCTCGACCGCGTCGATATCGTCGCGGAGTACGACGAATATGTCCGCTCCCCCTCCACGCGGATCCGCATCCCCTCCGTGGTGGTGCTCAAGGATTACGTGAAGCCGCAAAAGCGCGTGGCCTTCACCCGCTTCAATCTGTTCCTGCGCGACGAATTCAAATGCCAGTATTGCGGCTCCCGCGATGACCTGACCTTCGATCACGTGGTGCCGCGCGCGCGCGGCGGTGTGACGAGCTGGGAAAACGTCGTCGCCGCCTGCTCGAAGTGCAACCTGAAGAAGGGTTCTCGCAGCCTGAAGCAGGCGGGGATGTCCCTGCGCAAGCCGCCGCGGCAACCGGCCTCGGAGGAGCTGCGCAACATGGGCCGCAAGTTCCCGCCGGGCTACCTGCACGAAAGCTGGCTCGATTTCCTCTACTGGGACAGCGAGCTCGACGCCTAGGCGCGCGCCTGCGCAGATGGCCAGCAGGGGGCGGGATCGCCCCGCCCGGCCTTGAGGTCCTGCCGGGCGCTGATAGACATGGCTGGACAAAGGCGGGGCAGCGGGCCTATGCGCTAGGCCGTTATCGCTAACACCGACCGCTAGACGACCAAGAGGTTTCCCATGGTAGCGCGCGTTATCCCCGTCGAGACCTTCGAGCTCGTGATCTTTGGCGGAACGGGAGACCTCGCGCGCCGCAAGATCCTCCCCGGGCTCTTCCGCCGGTTCATCTCGGGACAGATGCCGCGCGATGCGCGCATCATCGGCGCGGCGCGCTCCGAGATCAGCGCCGAGGAATACCAGGAGCTCGTGCGCGACGGCATCAAGGAATTCGCCGAAAAGGCCTGTGCCGAACACAAGGATCTCGGCGCCTTCCTCGAGCGGCTCGACTACGTCGCCATCGACGCCAAGGGCGACACCGGCTGGTCGGATCTCGCGGCCAAGATCGACAAGGACCACGTGAACGCGTTCTACTTCTCGGTCGCGCCGAGCCTCTTCGGCCCGATCGCCGAACGCCTGCAGAAGCATGACCTCGCCGACGAGACAAGCCGGATCGTGGTGGAAAAGCCTTTTGGCCGCGATCTCGCCTCGGCGCGCGAGCTCAACAGCACGCTCGCCAGCTTCTTCGACGAGACGCAGATCTACCGGATCGATCACTACCTGGGCAAAGAGACCGTGCAGAACCTCATGGCCGTGCGCTTCGGCAACGTCATGTTCGAGCCGCTCTGGAACGCGAATTTCATCGATCACATCCAGATCACCGTGTCCGAGACCGTGGGTGTGGGCGGGCGCGGGGCCTATTACGACAAGTCCGGCGCCATGCGGGACATGGTTCAGAATCACCTCATGCAGCTCCTTTGCCTCATCGCCATGGAGCCGCCCTCGCAATTCTCGCCCGACGCCGTGCGCGACGAGAAGCTCAAGGTCATCCGCGCGCTGCAGCCCGTGGCCCCCCACGAGATCGTGCGCGGGCAATACGAGGCGACGGAGACCGAGCAGAGCTACCGCGAGGATGCGGAAAACGAGCGGAGCTTCACCGAGAGCTTCATTGCGATGAAGGCCCATATCGCCAATTTCCGCTGGGCGGGCGTGCCCTTCTACCTGCGCACCGGCAAGAAGCTGGCGACCCGTGCCTCGGAGATCGCGGTGGTCTTCAAGGCGTTGCCGCATTCGATCTTCGACGGCGATGACCCGGGCCGCAACGTGCTTTCGATCCGCCTCCAGCCCGACGAGGGCATCACCATGGACATGACGATCAAGGAACCGGGCCCCGGCGGGATGCGTCTCATCAACGTGCCACTCGACATGACATTCGCCGAGGCGCTCGGCCCGGACGCGGAGATCGCGACAGAAGCCTATGAACGGCTCGTCATGGACGTGATCCGGGGCAACCAGACGCTCTTCATGCGCGGAGACGAGGTGGAAGCGGCCTGGGCCTGGACAGACCCCATCATCGAAGGCTGGCAGTCGCGCTCCGACGTGCCCAAGCCTTACGAGGTAGGTTCCATGGGGCCGCTCGATGCCCATGCTCTGCTCCACCGGGACGGGCGCTCCTGGCGGGATCTGAAGACGTGAGGTTCATCGAATACGCTGACCGCGAGCTCATGATGATGGACCTCGCCAACACGTTGGCGGGGGATCTCAAGAACTGCCTCCTCCAGCATCCCTGGGCGTCCTTCGTGGTGCCGGGCGGGACGACGCCGGGCCCGATCTTCGATGCGCTCTGTGCGTCCTCGCTCGATTGGGAGCGCGTGCACATCATGCTGAGCGACGAGCGCTGGGTGCCCGAAAGCTCCGAGCGCTCCAACACGCGCCTCATCCGCGCCCGCCTGCTACAGGATCGGGCGGCCGCCGCGCGCTTCATCCCGTTCTACACCGATGCCGAGACGCCGGAGGATGGTCTGCCCGCTCTCATGCCCGCGATCGCGGAAGAGCTGCCGATCTCCGTCCTGCTTCTGGGCATGGGGGCGGACATGCACACGGCCTCGATCTTTCCGGGCGCTGACAGGCTCGCCGAAGCACTGGCGCCGGACGCGCCGCTTCTCGTGCCCATGCGCGCGCCGGGCGCGCCGGAGCCGCGGGTGACCTTGCCCGCGCACGTGCTCGCGGGCGCCATGACGACCCATGTCGTCATCACCGGCGCGGAAAAGCGGGAAGCCCTCGAACGGGCGCAAAAGCTGCCACCGGCCGAGGCCCCCATCGCCACCGTCCTGAAATCCGCCAACATACATTGGGCTGAATGATGAAATTCGATGCACTCCAGCGCAAAGCCGCGGCGGTCAAGGACCGCGCGATCCTCGATCTCTTTGACGGGGACCGCGCCGCGGATTTCTCGCTGGAGGCCGATGGGCTGCTCTTCGATTACGCGAAGACGAATATCGACGCCGAGACCCGGGAGATGCTGCTTTCGCTCGCAGCGCCCGTGGCGGAAGCCCGCGACGCGATGTTTTCGGGTGCCAAGATCAACGAGATGGAAGGCCGCGCCGTTCTTCACGCCGCGCTGCGCAGCCATGACCGCCCCGTCATGGTGGACGGCCAGGACGTGATCCCGGGCGTCAAGGACACGCTCGCCGCGATGACGCGCTTTGCGACGGACGTGCGCTCGGGCGCGTTCACGGGGCAGGGCGGCGCGATCACCGATGTGGTCAATATCGGCATCGGCGGCTCCGATCTCGGCCCGGTCATGGCCGTGGCCGCGCTCGCGCCGTTCCATGACGGCCCGCGGACGCATTTCGTAAGCAACGTGGACGGGGCTCACATCTCCGACATCCTCGCGCCGCTCGACCCGGCGACGACCCTCGTGATCGTGGCATCGAAGACCTTCACCACCATCGAGACCATGACCAATGCCGCCACCGCGCGGGACTGGATGTCGACATCCGTCTCCGATCCCGGTGCGCAATTCGCGGCGCTCTCCTCCAACGCGGAAAAGACCGCGGAATGGGGGATCGCGCCCGAGCGTGTCTTCGGCTTTGAGGATTGGGTGGGCGGCCGCTACTCGCTCTGGGGGCCCATCGGGCTCTCGATCATGCTGGCCGTGGGGCCGGAGGATTTCGCGGAGCTGCTCGCGGGCGGCGCGGCCATGGACACGCATTTCAGGGAGGCCGAGGGCGCGGGGAACCTGCCGCTCATGCTCGCGCTCGTGGGCCTCTGGCACAATCAGGGCTGCGGCCATGCCACCCGTGCCGTGCTGCCCTATGATCAGCGGCTGCTCCGGCTTCCGGCCTATCTGCAGCAGCTCGAGATGGAATCGAACGGGAAAGGCGTGGCCATGGATGGCACTTCGCTCCCCTACAATTCGGGGCCCGTGGTCTGGGGCGAGCCCGGCACCAACGGGCAGCACGCCTTCTACCAGCTCATCCATCAGGGCACGCGCGTGATCCCCTGCGAATTCATCGTCGCGCGAGAGGGCCACGAGCCGGACCTCGCGCATCAGCACCGTTTGCTGCAGGCCAACTGCCTCGCGCAGTCCGAGGCGCTCATGCGCGGCCGGAGCCTCTCGGAAGCACGCGAAAAGGTTGCGGGGAAGTTCGAGGGCGACGAGCTCGAGCGCCAGGCCCGGCACCGCGTCTTCCCGGGCAACCGCCCCTCCACGACGCTCTGCATTCCGAAGCTCACGCCCTTCACACTGGGCCAGATCATCGCGCTCTACGAGCACCGCGTCTTCGTGGAGGGGGTGATCCTCGGGATCAACAGCTTCGACCAGTGGGGTGTGGAGCTGGGCAAGGAGCTCGCCACCGCCCTCGGCCCGATCATGGACGGCGAGGAGAAAGCCGACGGCAAAGACCCGTCGACGCAGGCGCTTGTCCGCTATCTGCGCGGCTAGGCGGCCTCGGCCCCGTCGCGTGTGATGAATGTCTCGCGCACGGCGGCGGGGATGGGCGCCTTCTGGCCGTCATCGGTGAGCCACACGAGCACCGCCCAGCCGGTCGCGCGGCAGCGCCCGCCGGCCCAGACCGCGTAATCCATCCGAAACGAGCTCTGGCGCAGCGAGGCCGTGCGCCCGGTGATGACGTAGTCCTGGCCGAGCGTCATCTCGGCGAGGAAATCCATCCCGATCTGACGGAGCACGATGCGTGGGAACTGCCCCCGGTAATCGGCCACGCCATACTCCCGGAAATAGCTGATGCGAAAATTCTCGAGCCAGCGCAGATAGGTGGTGTTGTTGACATGGGCGAGCACGTCGAGCTCTCCGAAGCGGACACGGTCGGCGATGCCGAAGCCCCAGGGCGCGGGAATGGAAAGCGCGCGGAGCGTGTCTTCGTCGAGCGGTGTCTGGAAGTGCAGGTCGGTCATGCTTGGTCTCCGGGATGCGGGCTAGGGGCTTGGGCAGGCGGTGTCAAACATGCGCGTCGGGCGGTGCGGTTCGCCAAGTGCCCAAGAGCGCGGCAGGAATACAGGCGCGGTGACGCGCGACTGCGCGCGCCAGAAACATCGGCCGTGGCCGTCCGTGCGTTTTCGAGCAGCTAGTAAAATTTTCCTTGACCACGCGGCGGCTCGCCGACCACGCTCAAGGCAGGGAGGTGGCCCGTGACCGCAAGCACTGCCGCTCAGGACGTGACATCGCTGACAACCGAAGCGCTCATGAGCCGCGCGGCGGACCTGCGCGACGCCACTTGGGGCCGCCGCGTGACCTATTCCCGCAAGGTCTTCGTGCCGCTGACGAATATGTGCCGGGATACCTGCGGGTATTGCACGTTCGTAAAGCACCCCTCCGACCCGCGCGCCGCGCTGCTTACGCCCGAGCAGGTGCTGCACCAGGCCCGGAAGGGCGAGCGCAGCGGCTGCAAGGAGCTCCTCTTCTCGCTCGGAGAAAAGCCGGAGCAGCGCTACGCGGAAGCGCGAGAGGCGCTCGCGGCACAGGGCCACAGCTCGATCACGGATTACCTCGCCGAGATGTGCGCGCTCGTGCTGCGCGAGACCTCGCTTCTGCCGCACGTGAATGCCGGGACGCTCACAGATGCCGAGCTCGAGAAGCTGCGCCCGGTATCGGCCTCCATGGGCATGATGCTCGAGACGGTGAGCCGCCGTCTGGCCCGGGAGGGCGGCCCGCACCATGCCTGCCCCGACAAGCTCCCGGTGCAGCGGCTGCGCACGCTCGAGCGCGCCGGGGAGCGGAAGGTGCCGTTCACGACCGGTCTCCTCATCGGCATCGGCGAGACGTGGGAAGAACGGCTCGAAGCGCTCGAGGCCATCGAGGCCGCGCACCGCCGCCACGGTCACATCCAGGAAGTGATCATCCAGAATTTCCAGCGCAAGCCCGGCATCGCCATGGAGCATCATCCGGAGCCCACGCTTTCGGACATGCTGCGCACCATCGCCGCGGCCCGGCTCATCCTGAGCCCGGAGATCAGCCTGCAGGCGCCGCCCAACCTCTCGAAGCGGCACGTGGCCTACCTGGGCGCAGGGATAAACGATTGGGGCGGGATCAGCCCCGTGACCATCGATTTCATCAACCCGCAGCATGACTGGCCGGAATTGCGCGCGCTCGCCGATAGCTGCGATGCCGCCGGGTTTGCGCTCGAGGAGCGGCTCAGCGTCTATCCCCGTTACGTGGCCGGAGACGCACCGTATCTCGATCCCGCGCTGCGGCGGCGGATCGCGTCCATGGCGCGGCAGGACGGGCTTGCCCGTCACCAGGCGCTCGAGGGCGCGGCATGAGATCCAATCCACGCGATTTCGAGCGCAGGCGCTCCGCGGACCTGCAAGCGGTCCTCGAGGGCGCGTCGCGCCCGGTCTGGCGCGTGCTCAACCGCGCGCTTCTCGGGCGCGAGGTGTCCGAGGCCGAGGGGACGCAGCTCTTTTCCGTGACCGATGCCGCGGACCGGGCGGCGATCTACGCCACCGCCGACGCTCTCAGGCAGACGGCCAACGGCGACCGCGTGACGTTCGTCGTCAACCGCAACATCAACTTCACCAATGTCTGCTACATGGGCTGCCGGTTTTGCGGCTTCGCCAGGCGCAAGGACGAGGCCGGCGCCGAATGGCTGAGCCCGGAGGAGGTCGCCCAACGCGCTGAAGAGGCCTGGGCGCGCGGCGCCACGGAGGTCTGCATCCAGGGCGGTCTCCATCCAAAGCTGCCGGGACACGCCTATCGCGACATCCTTCTGGCGATCAAGGCGCGGCTCCCAGGGATGCATATCCACGCCTTCTCGCCCTTCGAGATCTGGTACGGCGCGCGGAAATCGAAAATGCCCTATGCGGCGTTTCTCGCTGATCTCAAGGCTTGCGGGCTCGGCTCCATGCCGGGCACCGCCGCCGAGATCCTCGACACCGAGGTGCGGCAGGTGCTGACGCGGGACAAGCTGAGCGCCGATGCCTGGGAAGAGATCATCCGCACTGCCCATGGCGTGGGCATCCCGACAACGGCCACGATCATGTACGGCCACGTGGACGCGCCGCATCACTGGGCCGCCCATATCGCGCGCCTCCGCGATATCCAGCGGGACACGGGCGGCTTCACCGAGCTCGTACCGCTGAGCTTCGTGCACACCGAGAGCCCGCTCTACACCCAGAGCCCCGAGACCGTGCGCCCCGGGCCCACGGCCCAGGAGGTGGACCTCATGCACGCGGTGAGCCGCATCATGCTCCACGGATTCATCGACAACATCCAGGTGAGCTGGACCAAGCTCGGCGCCGCGCGGGCGCAGGATATGCTCACGCGCGGTGTCAATGATCTCGGCGGCACGCTCATGAATGAAAGCATCTCGCGGGCCGCGGGCGCCGATCACGGGCAGGAGATCACCGCCAGCGAGCTTTGCCGGATGATCCGCGCGGCAGGGCGTGTACCCGTCCGCCGCAACACGGTCTACGACGTGATCGACGTCTATGACGACCATGACCCCGCGGAGCTTGCGCCGCTCGTGGCGCGGGCGCGCGATCCGCTCGATTTCCTCGCCATGTTCCCGGAGCCGGCGCCATGACGAAGGTGACGCTTCTCGCGGGCGGCGTAGGCGGCGCCAAGATGGCGGAGGGCTTTGCCGCTCTGCCGGACGTCGAACTCACCATCATCGGCAACGTGGCCGACGACGATGACTTCCACGGCCTCTGGGTCTCTCCCGATATCGATACGATGCTCTACACGCTTTCGGGCCGCATCAACCGGACGCAGGGCTGGGGTGTCGCCGATGAGGGCCACCGCGCGCTCGACACGCTGGGCGAACTCGGGGCGGATACGTGGATGTTTCTTGGGGATCGCGATTTCGGGCTCCACATCTACCGCACGGAGCGCCTGAAGCGCGGGGACCGGCCTTCGGTCATCACCGCCGACATGGCGCAGGCCTTCGGGATCGGGCCACGGATCGTGCTGCCCACCGATGACCGCGTGCAGACGCGGGTGGAGACGGCGGAGGGCTGGCTGAGCTTCCAGGAGTATTTCGTGCGGGAGCGTTGCGCGCCCGAGGTGACGGCGCTTCGGATCGAGGGGCTCGGCACCGCGACACCCGCGCCCGGGGCACTCGAGGCCATCGAGGCGGCGGACGTCATCGTCATCGCGCCCTCCAATCCGCTCGTGAGCATTCAGCCCATCCTCGGCATCCCGGGGATTGCCGCGGCGGTGCAGGGCGCGGTCGCGCCGGTCCTCGCCGTGTCGCCGCTCATCGCGGGCCGCGTGGTGAAAGGCCCGGCGGACCGGATGATGACCGCCCTCGGCATGCGCGCCGATGTCGTCGGCGTGGCCGAATGCTATGCCGAATTGGCCGACACGCTCTTCATCGACACAGCAGACGCCGGGCTGGCCGATGCCGTGGCCGAGACGGGCCCGCGCCCGGTGGTCACCGACATCCTCATTCCCGACGCAGAGAACAAAGCGCGGCTCGCGCGAGAGATCCTCTCCCAAGCCGCGGTCAGGCGGGAGCGGGAGGCCGCGGAATGACGAACACGCTCATCGCCGTCCCCATGAAGGACCCCGCTGAGGCAAAGACACGGCTCGCCGGATCCTTAAGTGACGCGCAGCGCGCGCGCCTCGCCGAGGCCCTCTTCGCGCGGACCCTCGCATTCCTGCGGCCGGTGGCGATGGCCCACGGGGCCGAGCTCGTGGTCGTGACGGGGAGCAGCCGCATCTGGGCGCTGGCGGAGGCGGCGGCGGTGACCGTGATCGCGGAGGGGGCGGAGGCCACGCTCTCCGGCGCGGCGACGGCAGCCGGAGCCTGGGCCGCGGCGCGCGGTTTCGACCGGATCTGCCTCATCCCCGCCGATCTCGCGGCGCCTCTTGTGAGCGACGTAGCGCGGCTCCTCGACGCCCAGGCAGAGGTGGTGATCTGCCCCTCCGAGGATGGCGGGACGAACGCGCTTGCGGTCACGCCGCCCGACGCACTCGCCTTTCATTACGGGCCGGGCTCTGCCGAGGCCCATGGACGCGAGGCCGCGCGGCGGGGTCTCTCCTGCGCCGTGCTGCCGTTGCGCAGCCTGAGCTTTGACATCGACACGAGCGAGGGTCTCGCCCGCGCCCGCGCCATCGTCCCTGCCTTGGAGGCTGCGCTGTGAGGCTCGAGATCACGGCGATCCCGGGGCTCCCGGATATCGAGCCGGGGGATGACCTCTCCGGGCTCCTCGGCGACGTACTGGAAGTCCATGGTGGGCTGGAAGCGGGTGATGTCCTCGCCATCGCGCACAAGGTCGTCTCCAAGGCCGAGGGCAACGTCATCGACCTCGCCACAGTGGCGCCGTCACCCAAGGCGCGAGAGCTCGCCACGGAGCTCGCGAAGAACCCCGCGAAGGTCGAGGTGGTGCTCGCCCAATCGACCCGCGTCGTCCGCGCCTGGAAGCGGCCTGAGCAGGACGAGGGGACGATCATCGCCGAGCACAAGCTGGGCTTCATTTCCGCCAATGCGGCGGTGGACGAATCGAATGTGGGCGAGGGCACCGTGATCACGCTCCCCGATGACCCGGACGCCAGCGCACGGCGCATCGGCAAGGCCCTCGAGGATCGCTTCGGCGTGGAGATCGGCGTGGTGATCACCGACACGTTCGGGCGGCCGTGGCGCGTGGGGCAGGTCAACGTGGCCATCGGGCTTCACCGCGTGCCCGCCACGACATCTGACATCGGCGGCGTGGACGCCTGGGGCCGGGCGCTCCGCGTCACGGAGCCAGCGCTGAGCGACGAGATCGCGGCGGCGTCGGGCCTCGTCGTCGCAAAGGCGGCGAAGACGCCCGTGGTGCGGCTCCGCGGCCTTCACTGGCCGCGCAAGGACAAGACGAGCGCGCGCGACATCCTGCGCGCCCAAACGGAGGACGTTTTTCGATGACGATTGCCATACTCGGCGGCACCGGCCCCCAGGGAAAGGGCCTCGCGCTGCGCTTTGCCAAGGCGGGCGTGCCGGTGGTGCTGGGCTCGCGGGATGCCACGCGCGCCGCCGAGACCGCCTCGGACCTCGCCGCCAAGGTGCCCGGTGCGGCTGAGATCACGGGCATGGGCAACGAGGAGGCCGTGGCCGCCGCCGAGGAGATGGTCATCCTCGCCGTGCCATGGGCCGGCCACAACGCGACGCTCGCGGCCATCAAGGACAAGCTCGCGGGCAAGATCCTCGTCGACATCGTGGTGCCCCTGAAGGACGGCGACCCGAAGAAGGTCGACATGCCGCCTGAAGGCTCCGCCACCGAGGCCGCGCAGGCGATCCTCGGGCCTGGCATTCCGGTCATGGGCGCGCTGCACAACGTCTCGGCCCACACGCTCAATGACCTCGAAGCCGCCATCAACTGCGATGTCCTCGTCTGCGGCAACGGGCTCGAGCCAAGAAAGAAGGTCATGGCGCTCTGCGAAAAGCTCGGCGTCACCGCCTACAATGCCGGCGACGCGGAGGCCGCGCGCTGCATCGAGGCGATCACTCCCATTCTCATCCGCATCAACATCTCCAAGCAGGTGCCGTTCTCCCATGCCGGCATCCGCATCTGGGCCCCCGGTACGTAAAGGAGCGCACCCATGGAATTTGGCATCACTTTCAAAGGCTTCATGGAGCCCGACCGCGCGCGCAAGCTGGTGGCACAGGCCGAAGAGGCGGGCTTCACCTATTGCTGGTTCTATGACAGCCACATCCTCTGGCGCGAAAGCTTCCCGGCCATGGCCATGTGCATGGAGCACACGAAGACCATGCGCTTCGGCCCCTGTGTGACGAACCCGAACACGCGGGAATGGTCCCACGCGGCGTCGCTCTTCGGCAGCCTCGCGCTGCAATCGGGGGGCCGCTTCGACATCGGCGTGGGCCGCGGCGACAGCGCCGTGCGCGTCATGGGCAGGAAGCCCGCGCTGCTCGCGAAAATGGACGAGTTCATCGACGTGGTGAAAGGCCTCGTGCGCGGCGAGGAGCGGCAGTATGGCGACGTGCCGAACCCGATCCAGTTCCCGTGGGCCACGGGCTACGAGCTGCCTGTCTGGGTGGCCGCTTATGGGCCCAAGGCCCTCGACAGCGCGGGCCGCATGGGCGACGGCCTCATCCTCCAGATCGCCGAGCCCGCCATCTGCAAATGGCTGGGCGACCAGGCCGTGGAGGCGGGCAAGAAGCACGGGCGCGACATGTCGGACTACAAGATCATGTCCGCGGCCCCCGCCTATTTCGGCGATATGGAGGCCTGCCGCGAGGCCACACGCTGGTTCCCGGCCATGGTGGGCAACCACGTGGCCGACATCGTCGAGAAATACGGGACCGACCGCGAGGACATCCCCGAGAGCCTCACCGCCTACATCAAGGACAGGAAAGGCTACGATTACTCGAAGCACGGCCAGTCCGATAACCCCTATCTCGACTTCATCACTGACGAGATCATCGATGGCTTCGCCGTCCTCGGCACGCCCGACGACCACATCGCCAAGATCAAGACGCTCGAGAGCGTGGGGGTCACGCAGTTCAACATCTACCTCGATAACGGGGACGAGGAGAACATCATCGCCGAATACGGCAAGACCGTGATCCCGGCCTGCGCATGATCGAAGCGCCGCCCCCAAAGAGACCCACGCGGATCCAGCGCGAGCGGACAGAGGAGATCATCGCCGCCGCGCTCGACGTCTTTTCCGCGCATGGCTTCAAGGGGGCGTCGATCAACCAGGTGGCAGAGGCCGCGGGCATGTCCACGCCGGCCATGCTCTACTACTTCAGCGACAAGGACGCGCTCTACAAGGAGCTCCTGCGCCGGACGATGTCGCTCTGGCTCGGGCCGCTCCAGATGCTGAGCGACACCGACGACCCGGTGGACGAGATCTGTGCCTACATCTCGCGAAAGCTCGAGATGTCCCGCAAGTTCCCGCGCGAGAGCCGGCTCTTTGCCGGTGAGATTTTACAAGGTATTCCAAGGGGATCAGAGGCGATCTTCGATCCCTTGAGCGAGGTCTTTCACGCCAAGATCGTGCTCATTCAGCGCTGGATGGATGCCGGTCGCCTCGCCACGCGCGATCCCTTTCACCTGATGTATTCCATCTGGGCCACGACCCAGCACTACGCCGATTTCGAGGCGCAGATTGCGGGGCTGAGCCCGCAGAAGCTGCCCTCTCTCTATGCCGATGCAGAGGCGTTCCTCCTGCCGATGTATCGCAACCTGCTGACCCCGCCGAAGGAGACCTGACCCATGGAGCACGGCAAGAACCTCCGCATCGATCCAGACAGGCTCTGGGACAGTCTCATGGAGATGGCCAAGATCGGGCCGGGCGTGGCGGGCGGCAACAACCGCCAGACGCTGACGGATGCCGATGCCGAGGGCCGCTCGCTCTTCCAGCGCTGGTGCGAGGAGGCGGGGATGACCATGGGCGTCGATACGATGGGCAACATGTTCGCCACGCGCGCGGGCGCGGACCCGGACGCGCTGCCGGTCTACATGGGCTCGCATCTCGATACCCAGCCCACGGGCGGGAAGTATGACGGGGTGCTCGGCGTCCTCGGAGGGCTCGAGGCGATCCGGACCCTCAACGACATGGATGTGCGGACAAAGCACCCGATCGTGCTGACGAACTGGACGAACGAAGAGGGGACACGCTTCGCCCCCGCCATGCTCTCCTCCGGCGTCTTCGCGGGCAAGCACAGCCAGGATTTCGCCTATTCCCGCAAGGATGCCGAGGGCAAGGTCTTTGGCGACGAGCTCAAGCGCATCGGCTGGGTGGGCGATGAGGAGGTGGGCGCGCGCAAGATGCACGCGATGTTCGAGCTCCACATCGAACAGGGCCCGATCCTCGAGGCCGAGGGCAAGGATATCGGCGTCGTCACCCACGGTCAGGGCCTGCGCTGGATCGAATGCACGGTGACGGGGAAGGAAAGCCATACCGGCTCCACCCCCATGCACATGCGCAAGAATGCCGGGCGTGGTCTGGCGCTGATCACCGAGCTCGTCCACGAAATCGCCATGAAGAACCAGCCGAACGCCGTGGGCGCCATCGGCCATATCGACGTCTACCCCAATTCGCGCAACATCATCCCGGGCAAGGTGGTCTTCACCGTCGACATGCGCACGCATCTCCTCGACAAGCTCAACGCCATGGTCGCCGAGTTCATGGAGCGCGCCCCGAAGCTCTGCGAAGAGATCGGCGTGGAGTTCTCCTGCGAGATCGTCGGCCAGTTCGACCCGCCCGCCTTCGACGAAGGCTGCGTGAACGCCGTCCGCCAAGCCGCGGAAGGCATGGGCTATTCTCACATGGATATCGTGAGCGGCGCGGGCCATGACGCGTGCTGGATCAACGACGTGGCGCCGACGGCCATGATCATGTGCCCCTGCGTGGATGGCCTCAGCCACAACGAGGCCGAAGAGATCAGCAAGGAATGGGCGCAGGCGGGGACGGATGTGCTCCTCCACGCGGTGCTTGAGACGGCGGAGATCGTGGAGTGAGTGAGCTTAGCAAATGGACCAACGCGCATGTCAAGAATCCACTTACTGTAATTGCTGTGTTCGCAGCATTGGCAGAAACAAGTTCCGTAATTGCCTTGCCAAGTTTAAGCGATGAGACTCAGCAATTGTTTGTTTGGTTTGTTATGCTATTTCCCGTTTTTCTCGTCTCGCTCTTCTTCCTGACCTTATGGTTGAAGCATCAGGTTTTATACGCGCCAAGCGATTATCAGGATGAGGAAAATTTTATGGCACAAGTAAAGCCCGCTTCCGTAATGGAAGCCCGTAAGATGTTTGATCAGTCAATAATTTCCAGCGCAGGTTCCGACAAAATGTTCCAATTGTCGCCAAATTCCATTCTTCGATTGGAAGATCAATGCGGCGAAACGTTTGTGGAGGAACTGAATGAGAATGAGGACGCAATCGAACGCCATTCCTTTGAGCGGTTGCGTGCACGCTTGATCGATTTGTATTCGACTCGGTACGACATCGATTTCCTCCTCGAGGCTAAAGTGCAAGGAAAAGAGGGGTCTGTTCTAATTGACGCTTTCTCGGAGGGAGAAGAAAGCGCTCTGGGAATTGAGGTGGTCTATATGAATACCACTGAAATTTCCGAGGCGTCTATTCTTGCCCTAGCAGATTTTTCAGATAGCTTCGCAATGGCCCTGTCACCCAAGAAGCGTTCTCGCTCCAAGCTTCTTTTCTTGGTGCTTTTTTCGCCGAACGCGTCTGAAAATAAAGAGGCCACCCTCCGCACGCTAGACCGGGTGAAAGAACTCGTGAAAAGCCACATTCATATTGAAATTGAGGCCGCGCACCTTTCGGAGGTCGCGGATTTAGGGGATTCAAAATGACCACCACCATCATCAAGAACGGGACCGTCGTCACGGCGGACCTCACCTACAAGGCCGATATCGCCATCGAGGGCGGGGTCATCACGGAGATCGGGCCTGATCTCAAAGGCGATGAGACGCTCGACGCCACCGGCTGCTACATCATGCCCGGCGGGATCGACCCCCATGTGCATCTCGAGATGCCGTTCATGGGGACCTACAGCTCCGACGACTTCGAGAGCGGCACGCGGGCGGGGCTGGCGGGCGGCACCACGATGGTCGTAGACTTCTGCCTGCCGAACCAGGGCGAGAGCCTCTTCGATGCCTTGAAACGCTGGGACAACAAGTCCACCCGCGCGAATTGCGACTACTCCTTCCACATGGCCGTGACATGGTGGGGTGAGCAGGTCTTTGAAGACATGAAGGGCGTCGTCCAAGACCGCGGAATCAATACGTTTAAGCACTTCCTCGCCTACAAGGGCGCGCTCATGGTCAATGACGATGAGCTCTACTCGTCCTTCCAGCGACTCTCCGAGCTCGGCGCCACCGCCATGGTCCACGCCGAGAACGGGGATGTGGTGGCGGAGATGACGGCAAAGCTCCTCGCCGAGGGCAATACGGGCCCGGAGGCCCACGCCTATTCGCGGCCGTCCCAGGTGGAGGGCGAGGCCACGAACCGCGCGATCATGATCGCGGACATGGCCGGCGTGCCGCTCTATGTCGTCCATGTCTCTTGCGAGGAGGCGCACGAGGCGATCCGGCGCGCCAAGCAGAACGGCAAGCGCGTCTGGGGCGAGCCGCTCATCCAGCACCTGACGCTTGATGAAACCGAGTATTTCCACCCCGATTGGGACCACGCCGCGCGCCGCGTGATGTCGCCGCCCTTCCGGAACAAGAAGCACCAAGAGAGCCTCTGGGCGGGCCTTATGTCGGGCTCATTGAGCGTCGTAGCGACAGACCATTGCGCCTTCACCACCGAGCAGAAGCGCACGGGCGTGGGCGATTTCTCCAAGATCCCCAACGGCACGGGCGGGCTCGAGGACAGGCTCCCCATGCTCTGGACCCACGGCGTCGCCACCGGCCGCCTCACGCCCAACGAGTTCGTCGCGGTGACTTCAACGAACATCGCCAAGATCCTGAATTGCTATCCGAAAAAGGGCGCGGTGCTCGTCGGCGCGGATGCGGATCTCGTCGTCTGGGATCCGGAGAAGGAGAAGACCATCGCCGCCGGCACGCAGCAATCGGCGATCGATTACAACGTCTTCGAGGGGCATCAGGTGAAGGGCCTGCCGCGTTTCACGCTCACCCGTGGGCACGTGGCCGTCCATGACGGCGAAATGCGCACGCAAGAAGGCCACGGTAAATTCGTCTCGCGCCCACCCAACGGGACGGTGAACAAGGCCTTGAGTCAATGGAAAGAGCTCACCGCGCCCACACCGGTCGCGCGCTCCGGCATCCCGGCGACAGGGGTGTAACGGACGACTCATGCTCTCAGGACTATCGGCTTTTACGCTCACGCCCATGGATGACGACGGGGTGGTCGACACCGATCACCTCGGCCGCCTCGTGGCGCGCCTTGCGGCCACGGATGTGGACAGCATCGGCGTCCTCGGCTCCACGGGCAGCTACATGTATCTCACGGCCCGCGAGCGGGCGCGGGCCCTCGCGGCATCGGTGGAGGCCGCGGGCAGCACGCCCGTCCTCGCGGGCATCGGCGCGCTGAGGACGTCGGACGTCCTCGCCCATGCGCGGGCCGCCGAAGAGGCAGGGGCTGCGGCAGCGCTGCTTGCGCCCGTCTCCTATCTGCCACTGACCGAGGCTGACTTCGCCGCGCTCGTGGCAGACGTCACGGCGGCGAGTGGTCTGCCGCTTTGCCTCTACAACAATCCCACGACCACGCATTTCTCCATGTCCGAGGATCTCGTGGTGCGCCTCGCGCGAAACAAGCGGGTGAGGGCGGTGAAGAACCCCGCGCAGGCCACTGGAATGGATGAGCAAATCACTCGGCTGAGGGGCGCGACGCACGACGACTTCGTGCTTGGTTATTCGGGTGACGCGCTCATCGACGCGCCGCTCGGCGCGCGGGCGGATGCGTGGTACTCCGTCATCGCGGGTGCGTTGCCAGAGCTTTGCCTCGGCATTTGGAGCCCGCGCGGCACGGCAGAGCTCGCCGCCCGCCATGGCGCTCTCGAGCCTCTCTGGGCGCTCTTCCGCGCCCATGGCGGGATCCGCGTGCTGCCGCATATGCTCGAGCTCATGGGCCATGGCAGGGCGCCGCTGCCGCGCCCGCTCCAGCCGCTTGCGCCAGCAATCGTGGCAGAGATCGACGCGGCGCTCGACGCGGTGAGGGCCCCCGCATGAGCGCCGTGATCTCCGCGCAGGACCTGTCGCTCACCTTCGAGACGAATGACGGCCCCGTTCATGCGCTCAGCGACGTCTCCCTCGATATCGGCAAGGGCGAGTTCGTGAGCTTTATCGGGCCGTCGGGCTGCGGCAAGACCACCTTCTTGCGCGTCATCGCGGACCTCGAGCATCCCACCGGCGGCAGTATCACTGTCAACGGCGTCAGCCCCGAGGAGGCGCGTCTGGCGCGCGCCTATGGCTATGTGTTCCAGGCGGCGGGGCTTTACCCGTGGCGCACGATCGGGGGCAACATCCGGCTGCCGCTGGAGATCATGGGATACAGCAAATCAGACCAGGCTGACCGCGTGAAGAAGACGCTGGAACTCGTTGATCTTGCAGGGTTCGAGAAGAAATACCCCTGGCAGCTTTCGGGCGGAATGCAGCAACGCGCCTCGATCGCGCGGGCGCTCGCCTTCGACGCCGATATCCTGTTGATGGACGAGCCTTTTGGCGCGCTCGACGAGATCGTGCGCGATCACCTGAACGAGCAGCTGCTCGCGCTTTGGGCGAAGACGGAGAAGACAATTGGCTTCGTCACCCATTCGATCCCGGAGGCGGTCTATCTTTCGACGAAGATCGTGGTGATGTCGCCGCGGCCGGGGCGCGTGACCGATGTGATCGAAAGCCCGCTGCCCGCGGAGCGCCCCCTCGATATCCGCGACACGCCGGAATTCCTCGAAGTGGCGCACCGGGTGCGCGAGGGCCTGCGCGCAGGGCACAGCTATGAGTGACGTGCGGCGCGCCACACCGGAGGATGCGCCGGCCTGTGCGGCCATCGTCCATGGCTGGCTCGGCGGGCTCGACTGGATGAACGCGGAGCAGCCGACGCTGGAGAAACTCACCGAGATCCTGGCCGAGGGCATCCCCGCACGGGAATTCTGGGTCATTGGTGATCCGGTGGCGGGATACCTCTCCTTCAAGCAGGACGAATGCCTCATCGGGGGGCTCTACACGGCCACGCCCGGTCGCGGCGCGGGCAAGGCGCTCGTGGACCGCGTGAAGGAGGGGCGGGACTGGATCCAACTCTGGACCCATGAGCCCAACAAGGATGCGCAGCGCTTCTACCTGCGGGAGGGCTTCGTCATGGTGGAGCGCAAGGAAGAGGGGCGTGGCGACGGCGTGCCGGAGCTGCGCATGGAGTGGCGGGCATGAGATCGGTCCTGCCTGTCCTCACCGTGCTCCTCGTCATCGTGGGCGTCTGGTGGGCCTCTGTCGCGCCCATGAACATCCGCGTGGCGCTCGACATGGCCGAGCGGGGCGGGGCGGAGGTCATCCCCGAGGGCGCGCTGCCACGCCGCGAGGTGAGCGTGTGGCGGCTCATGGCCGACAATCCCTCCCACATCGCGGCGGGCTACACGCTGGACCGTCCGCGGCTGCCGACGCCCACGCAGGTGGCGGGCGAGCTCTGGAACACGACCGGCGCCATGGTCGAACGCGGGCGCGCCTTCTCCCGGCGTTCGCTCATCTACCACGGCTGGATCACGCTGCGCTCGACGCTCTGGGGCTTCCTCCTCGGCACCACGCTTGGGATCGTGGGGGCCATCGCCATCGTCTATTCCCGCGTGGCGCAGATGAGCCTCTTGCCCTGGGCGATCATCTCCCAGACGGTGCCCATCGTGGCGCTGGCGCCCATGATCATCGTCCTGTCCAACCAGGTGGGCATTGAAGGGCGCGGCGTGCCGAAGGCGATCATCTCCGCCTACCTATGCTACTTCCCGGTGCTGGTCGGGATGGTGGCGGGGCTGCGCGCGCCGTCGCTCTCGCAGCTCGATCTCTTGAAGACCTATAGCGCCACGGGGCTGCAAAGCTTTCTGAAGCTCCGCCTGCCGTCTTCGGTGCCCTTCCTTTTCACCTCGCTCAAGGTGGGGATCGCGGCGGCGCTCGTGGGCACCATCGTGGGCGAGCTGCCCACCGGGGCGATCAGCGGGCTCGGCGCGCGCATCCTCATCGGGGATCAGTTCGGGACGCCGCTCGCGATCTGGTCCGCCCTCTTTGCCGCCGCGATCCTCGCGGGCGTGCTCGTGACATTGCTTGACGTGGTCCAGCGCGTGACGCTGAGCCGGATGGGGATGCGGCCATGAGCTGGCTCATCGGCGCGCTCATCTTCTGGGCCCTGGCCTGGGGTGCCAATATCTGGCTCGCGAACGGGCGCTTCCGCGCCTCGCTTTCCGTGCGGATCTTCGTGCCGGTCCTCTTCGGGATCACGATCCTCGTCCTCTGGGAAGGGGTGGTGCGGGCCTTCGAGGTCTCGCCGGTGATCCTGCCCGCGCCGACGCAGGTGGCCGAGACCTTCGCCGCCTCCACTGATCTCCTCTGGCAGGATTTCGAGCAGACCGTGCTCAAGGGTGCGCTGCGCGGCTACGTTATCGGCGCGCTCGCAGCCTTCCTCACGGCCGTGGCCATCGACCGCTCCGCGTTCCTCACCCGGGGCCTCCTCCCCATCGGGAATTTCGTGGCCGCGCTCCCCATAGTCGGGATCGCGCCCATCCTCGTGAGTTGGTTCGGTTTCGATTGGCAATCGAAGGCGGCGGTCGTCGTGGTGATGGTGTTCTTCCCCATCCTCGTGAACGCGGTACAGGGCCTGCGCGAGACCGACGCGCAGGCGCGGGACCTCATGCGCACCTATGCTGCGGGCTACACGCAAAGCCTCATCAAGCTGCGCCTTCCCGCGGCACTTCCCTTTGTTTTCAACGGGCTCAAGATCGCAGCTACACTGGCCCTGATCGGGGCCATCGTTGCTGAATATTTCGGCTCTCCCACCCGTGGGATGGGCTTTCGCATCTCAACCGGGGTCGGCTCCTTGTCCATCGACCTCGTCTGGGCAGAAATTGCGGTGGCCGCCATGGCGGGCTCCGCGCTCTACGGGGCCATCGCCCTCATCGAAAAGAGGGTGACCTTCTGGCACCCGTCACAAAGAACCTGACAGAGGAGACTAACATGAAAATCAAGACAACGCTCGCTGCTTCCGCGTTGGCGCTCATGGCCGGTGGGGCCATGGCCGCAGACGAGGTGCGTTTGCAGCTTCAGTGGGTCACGCAGGCGCAATTCGCGGGCTACTACGTGGCGCTCGAAAACGGCTATTACGACGCCGCCGATCTCGACGTGACGATCCTGCCGGGCGGGCCCGATATCGCGCCGCCGCAGGTGCTCGCAGGCGGTGGGGCCGACGCGATGCTCAACTGGATGCCATCGGCGCTTGCCGCACGGGAGCGGGGGCTTCCGGTGGTCAATATCGCCCAGCCCTTCAAGAGCTCGGGCCTCATGCTCACCTGCTGGAAAGACACCGGGATCACCGGCCCGCAGGACTTCAAGGGCCGCACCATCGGCGTCTGGTTCTTCGGCAACGAGTACCCGTTCCTGAGCTGGATGAGCCAGGAGGGCATCCCCACCGATGGCGGTGAGGATGGCGTGACGGTGCTCAAGCAGGGCTTCAACGTGGACCCGCTCCTGCAGCGTCAGGCGGACTGCATCTCCACCATGACCTACAACGAGTACTGGCAGGTGATCGACGCGGGCGTGAGCCCCGACGAGCTCGTCACCTTCCGCTATGAGGAGCAGGGCGTGGCCACGCTCGAAGACGGGATCTACGTCCTCGAGGAAAACCTCGAAGACCCTGCTTTCGTCGACAAGATGACCCGCTTCGTCGCCGCCTCCATGGAAGGCTGGAAGTGGGCCGAGGCAAACCCGGAGGAGGCCGCGATGATCGTGCTCGATTACGATCAGACCGGTGCGCAGACGGAGCAGCACCAGCTTCGCATGATGGGCGAGGTGGCCAAGCTCACCGCGGGCTCCAACGGCGCGCTCGATCCGGCCGATTACCAGCGCACGGTGGACACGCTCCTCGCCGGCGGGTCTGACCCGGTGATCACCGCAGCGCCCGAGGGGGCCTGGACCTCCGTCATCACCGACGCAGCGCTGAACTAAACACGACACGCCCCGGGCATCGACCCGGGGCCTCTGCCTTGGAGGTGGAGGCCCCGGATCAGGTCCGGGGCGTGCGAAGCTCCGGGAGAGAATGATGCCCAAGGCCTACTGGATCGCCCATGTCACCGTGACGGACCCCGAACCCTACGCGCTTTACGCGAAGGGCACGGCGCAAGCTTTTGAAAAGTATGGCGCAAACATCTTGGCGCGGGGCGGGCGCTACGAGGCGCTCGAAGGCGCGGATCACGCGCGCAACGTGGTCATCGAATTCCCCGATCTCGAGACGGCGCTTGCCTGCTACCGTTCGCCGGAATACCAGGCTGCGCGGGCCCACCGCGTGGATGCGGGCATCGCCAATATCACCATCGTTGAAGGGGTGTAAGTGGAGCGGGTAACGGGAATCGAACCCGTAACTTAAGCTTGGGAAGCTCGCGTGATACCTTTTCACCATACCCGCGCTGAAAGGCGGGATACGCCCCGCCGTGGGGGTCGTCAACACTTCTCGAAGCCGGGTCATCAGTGGGACAGAACCCCTGCACGGGGCGTCTCCAAGGCGTATGCAGCGGGTGCACGGGTCAGGAGATGAACATCTCCCCGCAAGCCACCGTGATTGCTTACCTTCCAGTCATCTCTGCCGGTCTCAGCGGTCTTCGGTCAGCGTGAGCCACATGCCGTCCGCCGGGCGCAGGGTAAACCACATCTGCGGCTTCGGGACGAAGCCCGCGGGCAGGCCGACGCGGTAGCGCGCGAGGAACGAGGCGAGCAAGATCTTGGCCTCCTGAAGCGCGAGCGCGGCCCCGATGCAGACGCGCTGCCCGCCGCCGAAGGGGAGGTAGGCGTAGCGGTGCCGCCCCTCCTTCCGCTCTGGCAGGAAACGGTCCGGGTCGAAGGCGTCGGGCTCGTCCCAGAGGAGGCTATGGCGGTGCATGGCGTGGATGGGCAGGATCACGGTCATGCCCGCGCGCACGGGCTGGCCGGCAAGCTCGTCGTCCTCGAGCGCCACGCGCGTGAGAAAGCCCGCGGGCGCGTAGAGGCGCAGCGCCTCGTCGATGACCCGGCCCACGAGGGGGAGCGCCGCTAGGTCGCCGTGTTCGGCCACGTCGCGGTCGCCCAGCGCGGCAAGGACCTCCGCCCGCGTGCGGGCCTGGATGCGCGGGTCGAAGGCGAGGAGGTAGAGCGCCCAGGTGAGGGCGAGCGCCGTCGTTTCGTGCCCGGCGAAGAGAAAGCCCAAGAGGTTGTTGCGGATCGAGAGCGGGTCCAGCGCCTCGCCCGTCTTCGTGTCGCCCGCGAGCATGAGATCGAGGAGGTCGGGCGGGTCCGACGGGCCCCGCGCCACCCGCGCCGCGATGACAGCGTCGGCCATGGCATCCATCCGGCGGCGGGATCGGTCTGTGAGCTCGTAGGGGCGGGGGATCCTGTTGGGCACCCCTAGAATATCGAAGAGCGAGATGCGGCCTTGCGACGCGACGAAGCCATCCACGGACCGACGCAGCGCCTCGCGGTCCACCGTCTCACGGCCCGACAGCACGAGATCGCAGATGATATCGCAGGTGGCCGATTGCATCTCCGGGAAGACATCGAGTGGCGCGTCGCCGTCACGCTTGGCGGCGATGCGGCCATGCATGGTGCGGGCGGCGTCGGTCATGACCTCGCTGGCGGTCTCGAGGGCCCGCGCGGCGAAGACGGGGGCGAAGACGCGGCGCTGTTTCTTCGCGCTCTCGCCCTCGGAGATGATGAGGTTGGTGCCCTGCCGCGGGCTCATGAGCCGCTTGAGGATCGCGTTTTTCGGGTAGGCGGCGAGGCGTGTCTTGAGGACACGCTCGAGGGCGGCGGGATCGGTGAGCATGATCCAGCCGGGGCGCGAGCCGCCGGTGAGCACCGGCTCGTGGTAGACACGCTCGGGGATGAGCTCGAGGACGTTGCGCCGCGCGATGCGGTAGCTCTGCCAGAGCCCGGGCTCGTAGGTGAGGCCGGGGATGGTGACGGGATGGGACGGTGCTGGTTGTGAGGAGTCGAGGGCCATGGCCGGGCTCCATGTCTGGCTGCCTTTGTTAAGGTCGTCGGTTTTGATCCCGGGTCAACCGTGGGCGGTTATCGCGGCTGATCGGGCGCGGGCTTTGCCGGATTTTTGAGCGACGGGTGCGGCAGGGCGTCCACGGCTGCCGCGAAGGCGGCGTAATCGGCAAAGCCGAACTCTGCGCCCATGGTGGCCTCCCACCGCGACGCGAGCTTGGCGCGCATGGGCGCGGAGAGGAGCCGCGCGCCACGGCCCGCCACGCCGCGGCCGAGCTTGCTCGCCTCTCCGTCCTCGGGCAGGCCGCAGGCCGCGTCCCGCGCGGCGCGGACGAGGTGATCGTCGAACTGCCGCCCGTGGCGCTTCATGAAATCGAGGGAGGCCTGGCGGAGCGCGATCTCCCGCGTTTCGCGTCCGATGGCGGGGTCGAGGAAGTCTGCCACCGCCTGCACCACGGCGGGCAGCTCCCGCTTCATCCGCTCGTATGTGAAGAAGAGGACATCGTCGCGCCCATGCTGCCGCCACCAGGAGGCGGCGTGCCGGTGCCAGCGGTCGGAGCTGATGAAGCCCTCCGCGAAGTCGTCGAGCGCGATGCTGCCGGGCTCGAAGGCCCACCCCTCGAGGAAGCGGTGGAAGGAGACGATGACATCGGCGGGGTCGCGAAAGACGATGATGTAGCGGCCGCCCTTGGGCACATTGTCCCAAGCGAAGTGGGATTTGAACGCGCGGGGGTGGGCGGCCTGCTCGGCCTCGAGGTCCACGCCCATGTCGTGGGCAAGCTCGATCCAGGGGATGACCTCCGTGATCTCAGTGAAGTCCATGGCGCCCCCGGTGCGCAGGCCATGGACGATCTGCTGCATCCAGGTGGTGCCGGACTTGGCGTGGGGCGCGATGATGATGTCGCTGGGTCGTGGACGAAACGCGGCGGCGTTGCTGCGGCCAGCCTCGGTGGTGAGGTTCTGCATGGCCGCGCGCATGCCATCGAGCGTCTCGGGGCGCGCCGCCTTGCGCATCGTGGGGCGCGTCATGGCGCTCTTCCTCCTGTGCGTCGGTGCGAGGCTACCGCGCGCGGCGCATGGCGTCACTCAATAGCTGGGGGAGCGCTCGGCCCAGCCGGCGAAGATCTTTTCGAGCACGACGACGACGTAGAAGAGAAGGATGCCGAGCGCGGCGAGCGCGATGAGGACCGCGAACATGAGCGGGTAGTCGGCGTTGATCTTCCCACTGTCGAAGAGGTGACCGAGGCCGCGGCCATGGGGCTCCACGATCTCCATGAGGTTCGTACCGATGAAGGCGAGGGTGACGGCGACCTTCAGCGCGCCGAAGAACTCAGGCAGAGTTTTGGGGAGGGCGATCTTCCAGAAGATGGTGAGGTTCGAGGCGCCCAGCGATTTCAGGATGTCGCGGTATTCAGGCTCGAGCGTCGAGAGCCCGATGGAGACGGCCACCGCGATCGGGAAGAACGAGATCATGAAGGCGATAAGCACGGTGTTGAAATCGTGCTGGCCCACGAAGAGGAGCGCGATGACGGGCACGACGGTCGCCTTCGGCACCGCGTTGAAGCCCACGAGGAGGGGATAGAGCGCGTCCCGCATGGTTTTCGAGAAGCCCATGAGAACGCCGATGCCGGTGCCCACGATGACGGCCACGACGAGGCCCACGACCGTCCGCCAGAGAGTGTCCCAGCTGTATTCGACGAAAAGCGGCCAGAACTTCACGAAGGCGGGCCCGATATCCGAAGGCGAGGCCATCTTGTAGTTCGGCCAGCCGTTGGCCCAGACGAGGAGCTCCCAGAGCAGGAGAAAGATCAAGATCGCCGTCGTGGGCACGAGCCATTGCTTGAGCGTGTCGTTCATCGGAGGTGTCCTATTCCGCGGCAGCGCTTGTAACGGCGGCGTCGAGGGCGCCGCTGGGCTCGGTCTTGCGGCCCTGGGCGATCTCGATCTGCTCGCGGAGATCGTGGAGCATCTGGCCCGCCTCGGGGGTGTAGAGCATGTCTATATCGGTGCGCCCGCCGAGCCGTGTGTCCATCGTGAATTGTGTCGTGGCGGGGCGGCCGGAGAGGACGATGACCTCATCGGCGAGGTAGATCGACTCGCGGAGGTCGTGCGTGATGAGGACGCCGGTGAAGGGCTCCTCGGCGCGGAGCGCATGCATCGTCTGCCAGAGGTCTTCGCGGGTGAAGGCGTCCAAAGCGCCGAAAGGCTCGTCCATGATGAGGACTTCGGGCTTGTGCACGATGGCGCGGCAGAGCGAGGCGCGCTGGCGCATGCCGCCGGAGAGCTCGCTCGGGCGCTTGTCCTCGAAGCCGGTGAGGCCGACGAGCGCCAGAAGCTCCCGCGCGCGCGCCTCCTTTTCGGCGCGGCTCATCTTGTTGGGGACGATCTCGAGCGGCAGGATCACGTTGTCGAGGATGGTGCGCCATTCGAGCAGCACCGGGTTCTGGAAGGCCATGCCGACGGTGGAACGGGGCGAGGTGACCCGCTCGCCATGGAGCCAGACCTCGCCCTCATCGGGCTTCATGAGCCCGGCCACGAGGCGCGTGAGCGTGGATTTCCCGCAGCCAGATGGGCCTACGACCGCGCAGAACGCGCCCTCGGGCACTGCGATGTCGAGACGCTCGAGGACGGGCAGGGGGCCTGCCTTCGTCTGGTAGGCGTGGGTGACGCCCTTGATCTCGATGAGGTTGGTCATGGTCTTTGCCTCTCGCGCAACACGCCCCGGGCCACGACCCGGGGGCTCCCCCTTCTAGAGCACCGAGGAAGAGGTCCCGGGTCAAGCCCGGGACATGCGTTTCTTTCAGCTTCCAGCGACGCCTATTTCAGCATCCGCATGGAGGCGTCGGGCAGGAAGGAGGCGTCGAAATAGAGCTCCGGCGTCGGATCGTTCTGGAACTCGTAGGTCTCCTTGATCTGCTCGATGGCGGAGGCAAAGCGCGCGGCGTCGATCCCGCCCATGCCGTTGGCCATGGCGTAGTCGGTGGCCACGTTGGCGTCGATGGAGAGCTGCAGGCGGCGCGTCTCGAGCGCGGCATCGGCGGCCGGGTTGCGCTCGATCAGGCTCGCCACGGCGGCCTCCGGATCAGCGATGGCCGCGGCCCAGCCCTTGGCGACCGCGCCAAGGAAGCCGGTGACGAGTTCACCGTTCTCGGCGGCGAAGTCCGTGTTCACGATGATCGCGTTGCCGTAGAGATCGAGCCCGTGATCGGCCATGAGGATGGTGGAGATATCGTCCTCCGGCACGCCGAGGCGCACGAGGTTGAGATAGCTCGAGAACGAGAAGCCAGTGATCGCGGCGACATTGCCCTCGGCCAGCATAGGCTCGCGTGTGGGGAAGCCCACGGGCTCCACCGTGATCGCATCGACGTCGAGGTCATTGGCCGACGCAAAGGCCGGGAATTGTGCCCAAGCGCCATCGGGCGGCGGCGCGCCAAGCACCCGGCCTTCGAGATCCTTCGGCTCGCTCACGCCGAGCGATTTGCGGCCCACCACTGCGAAGGGCGGCTTGTCATAGACCATCATGACCGCCGTGACCGGCGCGCCCGGGTTCTGATCGAGGAACTTGATGAGGCTGTTGATATCGGCAAAGCCGATGGGGAAGGCGCCGGTGGCGACCTTCGGGATCGCGTCGAGCGAGCCTTGGCCCGCGGAGATTTCCACGGCGAGGCCCGCCTCCTCAAAGAAGCCCTCGTCGATGGCCTTGAAATAGGGCGCGGACGGGCCTTCGAATTTCCAGTCGAGCGCGAAGGGCATCTCGGTGGCGTGCCCGCCCGCAAGGGCGGAGGTGCCGGCCACGAGCGCGGCGGCAGTGAATAGCTGTCTGAGCATGGTATCTCCCCAAGTGTTCTGATTCCGGGGGAGTAAGGCGCGTATCCTGGGCGTTCGCAAGGGCAAGGGCGGCACTTGCTGCCGCAAACATGACCATTCGCCTATTTTTCGCCCAGAGTGCCTAGGCCGCCGCGCGCCCCAGTTTCTCCATCTTGGTGAAGAGCCCGTCCACCGCGCGCTCCGTGGGTTGGGACGCCGGCGCGAAGAAGCTGATCTTCACCGGTTTGAAGCCCACGAAGCCGAGGATCTGCCCGCGGAGCTGGCGGTGGATCGCGTCCCCGTGGCCGAGACGCATGTAGAAGCGCGGCGTGTCGGATGTGATCAGAACGCGCGCGGTGCGCCCGGTGAGAAGCGGCTTCGGGAAGCCCATGGGGGTCTTCTCTTGCGTGGTGAAGACGCGGCCATTGACGAGCACCCGGTCCATCCAGCCCTTGAGCTTGGCGGGCATCGCGCCCCACCACATGGGAAAGCCCAGCGTGAAATGCGTGCACCATTCGAGATTGGCGAGCGCCTCCTCGAGCGCGGGCTCGAGCGGCTTCGCCTTGCTGTATCCCGCTTTTCCCCGGTCGGGATCAAAGTCGAGATCGTGGAGATGACACAGGCGCACCTCGTGCCCTGCCGCCCTCGCAGCCACTGCATATCGCTCCAGCGCATCGCGAGAGAGGGACGTGGGGCCGGGATGGCCATCGAGAATGAAAATGCGGGCGGTCATGGGAAATCCTTGGTCGGTGCCTGCACCGTGACACAGCCCTTCGAGCGCTGGAAGGCGGGTTTTCCAGAGCTCCGTGGCGCGCGGTCAGGCCCGCTGACGGCGGCGCCTGCGGGACGTGTCGGCGGAGGCCTGGAAGCTCACGTCCGGCAGGTCCACGATGCCGCGCAGGATCGGGAACGGGTCCACGCTGTTGGGCAGCGCGGAGGCATTGACGAAATGCTCCTGGAAGCGCGGCTCGATGGCCGTTTCGACCTTGTCGATCTTTTGCACCGTCGCTTCGATCTCGGCCCGGCTGGCGCGGTTGAGAAGCGCTATGCGCGCGCCCGTGCCCGCCGCGTTGCCCGCGCTCGTCACCTGCGCGAGCGGCGCATCGGGGATCATGCCGAGCACCATGGCGTGCTTGGCCGAGATATGGGCCCCGAAGGCCCCGGCGAGGACGACGCGGTCCACGCTGTCGATGCCCGCCTTGTCCATCAGAAGCCGCGCGCCGGAATAGAGCGCGGCCTTGGCCATCTGGATCGCGCGGATATCGGGGTTCGTGACCATGATGCGCGGGCCACCTTCGGCGCTGCCGTCGTGGAGGAGGTAGGCATAGGTGCGCCCGTCCGGCGTGGCGCGCGCGCTGCCGGTCTGCGCGGGCGAGCCGATGAGGCCGCTGGCATCGACGAGGCCTGCCATGCGCATCTCCGCGATGGCCTCGATGATACCCGAGCCGCAGATCCCGGTGACGCCGGTGGCGGCCGTGGCCTCCGCGAAGGCCGGGTCGTCGGACCAAAGATCGCACCCGATGACCTTGAACCGCGGCTCCTTCGTGGCCCGGTCGATCTCGACGCGCTCGATGGCCCCGGGCGCCGCGCGCTGCCCGCTGGCGATCTGCGCCCCCTCGAAGGCGGGGCCTGTGGGCGAGGAGCAGGCGAGGACGCACTCGGGCGTGCCGAGCAGGATCTCCGCGTTGGTGCCAACATCCACGATGAGCACCCGGTCCTTGGCCCGGTCGGGCGCCTCGCTGAGCGCCACGGCGGCCGCGTCCGCGCCGACATGGCCCGCGATGCAGGGCAGGAGGTAGACCTGGCCCTCCGGATGGATCCCGAGATCGAGCTCGGCGGCGGCGAGGCGCAGCGCCTCCGAGGTGGCCAGCGCGAAGGGCGCCTGGCCAAGCTCGAAAGGATCGATGCCAAGGAGGAGATGATGCATGACGGGATTGCACACGAGAACGCAGTCGACGATGCGCCCCGGGTCGATCTCCGCCTCCTCGGCGATCTGGCCGAGGAGCGTGTTGAGCCCCGCGCGCACCGCCGCCGTCATCTCCCGGTCCCCGTTCTCGTTCATCATCGCGTAGGAGACCCGGCTCATCAGGTCCTCGCCGAAGCGGATCTGCGGGTTCATGAGGCCCGAGGAGGCGAGCACGGCGCCCGTGCTCAGATCGCAGAGATGGGCCGCGATCGTGGTGGAGCCGAGATCGACGGCCACGCCGTAGACCGGGCCCTCGTGAAAACCCGGCCAGAGCTGCAGGATCCGCGGCGGGCTGCCGCCATCGCCCAGGTGCACGGCGCAGGTGACACGCCAGCCGCCCTTGCGCAGCACCGGCTGAAGCCCCTGCAGGACAGAGAGCCCCACGCGCAAGTCCGTGAGCCCCCATTGCGCGCCGAGCGCCGCCTTCAGCCGTTCGAGATCGCCCGAGGGGTCGTGCATGTCAGGCTCGGCCACCTCCACGTAAAAGAGCCGCACCGCGGGATCGAGCGTGATGTCGCGGACCTCCGCGCGCTTGCGCACCACCTGCCGGTAGACCTGGCTCTCGGGCGGGACGTCGACGACCACGTCGCCCTGCACCGTCACTTGGCAGCCGAGCCGCCGGCCCTCCACGAGGCCCCGCTTCTGGGCATAGCGCTCCTCCACGAGGTTCCAGCCACTCAGGGCGTCTTCGCTCACGGTGACGCCGTGCTTGGGGAATTCGCCCGCCATGGGCGTCACCTGGCAGCGCGCGCAGATCCCGCGGCCGCCGCAGACACTGTCGAGATCCACGCCGAGCTGGCGCGCCGCCGTCAGGATGGGCGTGCCCACCGGAAAGCGCCCCCGCTTGCCCGAGGGTGTGAAGACGACGAGTGGGTCCGTGGCCATGGTCATGTTCCTGCTCTTTGGCGTCAGCCTATGCGCGGCGGGGCCGGGGCACCAATTCAAACCCGTCATAATGATGTTCGAGACCGTCACCCTTGCGCGCTCCCTGTTCGCCATCGGCAAGGCCGCGACATGGCCCCGGGGTGGCCCCGGGCCCCTCCGACGTCACCTCGCGCGCGGGCCTTCGATCGATGCGCGTCCCCGGCTTCTTTGTGCCCCGTACCTCCGCCGGAGGCATCCGCTCGCGCCGCGCCCTCTTCCGGTCGCACTAACTTGCCGTTGCCCGCTTCCCATTTCCGCCCGATCGTGCGAGGGCAGAACGCCAACCGAGGCTCCCATCTGGAGGACACCCATGGAGATCAGCGAGGCCCTCACGTTCGACGATGTGCTCTTGGTGCCCGGCGCCTCCGAGGTGCTGCCCGCCACCGCCGACACTCGGACAAGGGTGACGCGGCGCATCGCGCTCAACATCCCCCTCCTGAGCTCTGCCATGGACACCGTCACCGAGGGCCGCATGGCCATCGCCATGGCGCAGGCGGGAGGGATGGGCGTCATCCACCGCAATCTCTCCGTGGAGGACCAGGCGCGGGAAGTGCGGCGCGTGAAGCGCTTCGAGAGCGGGATCGTCTTCAATCCCGTGACGCTGCGCCCCGACCAGACCAAGGCCGATGCCAAGGCGCTCACCGAGCGCTACGGCTTCACTGGTTTCCCGGTCGTGGACGAGAAGCGCCGCGTGGTGGGGATCGTGACAAACCGCGACATGCGCTTTGCCGCCGCCGACGACACGCCGGTCTTGGTCATGATGAGCTCCGACAACCTCGCGATCCTGCGCGAGCCCGCAGACCGCGAGGAGGCGATCTCGCTGATGAAGGCGCGGCGCATCGAGAAGCTTCTCATCACCGATGCAGAGGGCAAGCTCACCGGCCTTCTGACGCTCAAGGATACCGAGCAGGCGGTGCTCAATCCCACGGCCTGCAAGGACGAGCTCGGCCGCCTCAGGGTGGCCGCGGCCACCACGGTGGGCGATGCGGGCTTTGCGCGCTCCGAGCAGCTCGTGGATGCGGGCGTGGACATGATCGTCATCGACACGGCCCATGGGCATTCGGCGAGCGTCGCCGAAGCCGTGAGGCGGGTCAAGATGTTATCGAACGATCTTCAAGTGGTGGCGGGCAACGTCGCCACCGGCGAGGCCACCCGCGCGCTCATCGATGCGGGGGCGGATTCCGTGAAGGTCGGCATCGGGCCGGGCTCCATCTGCACCACGCGCATGGTGGCCGGCGTGGGCGTGCCGCAGCTGTCGGCGATCATGGATTGCGCCGCGGCGGCGGGTGATGTGCCCGTCATCGCCGACGGCGGCATCAAGTTCTCCGGCGATTTCGCCAAGGCCATCGCGGCGGGGGCCTCCTGCGCCATGGTGGGATCGATGATCGCGGGCACCGACGAGAGCCCGGGAGAAGTCATTCTTTATCAGGGGCGTAGCTTCAAAAGCTATCGTGGCATGGGCTCCCTCGGCGCCATGGCACGGGGCTCCGCGGACCGCTATTTCCAGAAGGACGCCGCTTCCGACAAGCTCGTGCCCGAGGGCATCGAGGGGCAGGTCCCTTACAAGGGGTCGGCGGGCACGGTCATCCACCAGCTCGTCGGCGGCCTCCGTGCGGCCATGGGCTACACCGGCTGCGCCACGGTGGACGAGATGCGGCAGAATTGCCGCTTCGTGAAGATCACCGGCGCGGGTCTCAAAGAGAGCCATGTGCACGACGTCCAGATCACGCGCGAAAGCCCGAATTACCGTATGATATGAATGCGGTGACCGGCGGAGTTCAAGCGAAATGACCCCCGCTGCGCGCGCGCAGGCCGCCATCGAGATCCTCGATGCCATCACGGGCGGCGCAGCGCTCGAGCCCGCACTTCTTGGCTGGACGCGGGGACACCGCTTCGCCGGCTCAAAGGATCGCGCCGCGATCCGGGACCTCGTCTTTTCCATCTTCCGGCGGCGCGCCTCTTGCGCGGCCATGGGGGGCGGCACATCGGGCCGCGCCCTCCTGCGCGGTTACCTTGTGCAAGAAGGGACGCCCGAGTCGGAGATCTTCGGGCAGGGCCCTTACGCGCCCGCGGCGCTCGGTCCGGGCGACGGGGCGCTGACAGGTTTTGACCAACTCTCCGCCGCCACGCGCGCCGATCTGCAGCCCTGGATCTGGGAGGCTCTGTCGGGGGCTTACCCCGAAGCTGATCGGATCGCGGAGGCGCTGCGGCACCGCGCGCCGGTCTGGCTGCGGCTCGATGATCCGGCCCGGCAGGCCGAGGCGCTGGCTAAGCTCACTGAAGCGGGCCACGGGCCCGAGCCGCATCCCGACTGCCCCGGCGCGGTGCGGATCACGGCGCGCACGCGCCAGCTGGCCCAGCATCGCCTTTTGACCGAGGGCGGGGCAGAGCTGCAGGATCTGGGGCCGCAGATGGCGCTCGCGTCCCTCGGGACGGCGCCCGGGCAGACAGCGCTCGATTACTGCGCGGGCGGCGGGGGCAAGGCGCTCGCGCTTGCGGCGCGCGGGCTCCGCGTGAGCGCACATGATGCCGAACCGAAGCGCATGGCGGATCTCCCCGTGCGCGCCAAGCGGGCCGGGCAGACCATCGCCATGCCCGAGCAGGTCACCGGGCGCTTCGATCTCGTGCTCTGCGACGTACCTTGTTCCGGCTCTGGCGCCTGGCGACGCGCGCCGGGCAACAAGTGGTCGCTGACGCCGGATGACCTCGCCGCGCTTGTGGCCACCCAGCGGCAGATCCTGACGGCGGCTCGCGCCCATGTCCGCCCCGGCGGCACACTGGCCTACATGACCTGCTCGCTCCTGCCCGCCGAGAACGGGGCGCAGGCCGACTGGCTCGCCGCGGAGATCGATCGCCCGCCTACGCTCACGCGGCAGTTCACGCCGCTGGAGGGGTGCGACGGCTTTTATCTCGCCGTATTCGAGGGTTTGTGAGCCGTAGCTCAACTTGAAGTTGATTTTTCGACTGGGATCGGCTTCGCTTAAGGGGTCGTTAAATATTTCAACGTTTTCTGGACCCAGCGAATCTGGGCAGGGACCGCGCGTGCCGATAAAATTGAAGAAGAAATCAGGGCTTTATCGTCTCGTTCGACGGCTCGCACCGCAGGCCTCCCTCGTCATGATCATCGCCTTCATGGTCGGGCTCGGCAGCTTCCTCCTCGACCAACCGCAGATCGCGCGTGCAGTGCTCGTCTGCGCGGCGGCGCTTTTTGCCATGGCGCTCATGGTGAAGGTGCTCTCGGCCTGGTACGCGTGGCGCCAGCGCGCGATGGTGAGCTCGGTCGCGGGCTTCCTGCAGAACGACAGCGCGCCGAGCCTGATGACGGATGCGTCGGGCGCGATCATGACGCGCAACCGCGCCGCCGACGAGCGGTTCAGCACGGCGGAGGCGCGGTCTCTGGCGGAGTGTTTCTCCGGTCTCTTCGCCAATCCGGCGCCGATCCTCTTCCGGCTCCAGAACAAGGCGATGACGCTGGGCGCGGCGCGTGACGATATCGTGACCCGGCGGGGCCATGTGCGGCTCGCGGTCCATGCGCTCACGCGGGACAGCTTTCTCTGGCGGCTGGAGGACATCGTGGAGCGCGGGCCCGTGGCGCCCGGCGGCAGCCCCGCGCAGACGCTGAGCCTGCCGATGATGACGGTCTCGGCCTCGGGCGCGATCCTTTTCATGAACGATGCCCTGCGCAAGCTCGTGGGCGGGCGCGTGAAATCGCTCGACCGTATCTTTCGCAATCTGCCGATCCGCTCCGGGCAGATGAACCAGGTCTCGAGTGCCGAGGGCACCATCGCCTGCCTCGTGGCAGAGGTGGAGGCGACCGGGGGCCGGCGCGAGATCTTCCTGCTGCCCGGCACGATGCCCGATACCGACGTGGCGCGGGACGGGTGGAGCTTTTTCGACGAGCTGCCGGTGGCACTTCTCAAGATGGGGGCCGACGGGGAGATCATGGCCACCAACCGCCCGGCGCGGGAGCTCCTGAAACGGCCCGTGAAGGTCGGCGCCAATCTCGCCGACATCCTCGAGAGCCTCGGCCGCTCCGTGCGCGACTGGGTGGAGGATGCAGCGGCGGGCAAGGGGCTCGGCCACCCAGAGTTCCTGCAGGTGACCGATGCCGAGGAGGATGTCTTCGTGCAGGTCATGCTCAACCGCGTGAAGGAGGATGGCGAGACCGTCATCATCGCGGTCCTCAACGACGCGACCGAGCTTAAATCACTCGAAAAGCAGTTCGTGCAATCCCAGAAGATGCAGGCCATCGGGCAGCTCGCGGGCGGCGTGGCCCATGACTTCAACAACTTGCTCACGGCCATCGCGGGGCATTGCGATCTGCTCCTGCTGCGCCACGATGCCAGCGACGCCGATTATGCCGACCTCATGCAGATCCACCAGAACACCAACCGCGCGGCGAGCCTCGTCTCGCAGCTCCTCGCCTTTTCCCGCAAGCAGAACCTGCGGCCCGAGGCGCTCGACATGCGCGACACGCTCAGCGACATGGGCCACCTTCTCAACCGGCTCGTGGGCGAGCGTGTGACGCTGGAGCAGGATCACCCCACCGAGCTGCCCCAGATCCGCGCGGACAAGCGGCAGCTCGAGCAGGTGCTGATGAACCTCGTGGTCAACGCACGGGACGCCATGCCAGAAGGCGGCCGCATCCGGATCAGTACGGAGGCGCAGGTGCTCACCGAGCCGCTCGAACGCGGGCGTGCCCTCGTTCCGGCGGGCGAATACCTCCTCGTGCACGTGAAGGACGAGGGCGTGGGCATCGCCGCGGACAAGCATGCGCAGATCTTCGAGCCGTTCTTCACCACCAAGAAAGTGGGCGAGGGGACGGGCCTGGGCCTCTCGACCGCCTACGGCATCGTCAAGCAATCGGGCGGCTTCATCTTCCTCGAATCCGCGCCGGGCCTCGGCACCACCTTCACCCTCTACTTCCCCGCGCTCGAGGCCAAGACCGCCCCGCAGGCCCCCCGCGCAGACACGCTCGTGGAGCTGCCGGCCGTGCCCAAGGTCGCGCTGCCGCGGGATGACAGCGCCAAGGGCACGGTGCTCCTCGTGGAGGACGAGGCACCCGTGCGCGCTTTCGCCTCTCGCGCGCTCCGGCTCCGCGGCTTCACCGTGCTCGAGGCCGACAGCGCGGAGGCCGCGCTGCACACCCTCAAAGATGCCGATGTCTCCGTGGACATCTTCGTCACCGACGTGGTGATGCCCGGGCAGGACGGCCCCTCCTGGGTGCAGGAGGCGCTCCAGGAACGGCCCAACACGAAGGTCGTCTTCGTCTCGGGCTACGCCAAGGAGACCTTCTCTGAACGTCAGGCGGAGATCCCGAACTCTGTCTTCCTGGCCAAGCCGTTTTCGCTCAACGAGCTGACCAGCGTGGTGCAAAGCGCCCTCGCGGGCCCCGCGCCCTGGCCGGGCGGCGAGGAAAAGCTGCTCGTCTCGCAGGTGAAGGCCTGAGCACGGAGAAGAGCTCGGGCCAGCAGACACAGCTGTCGCAATCAGCGAGTTAGACGGGGGTGCAAGGCGAGCGGTTCGTCTGAAGCAAGCGGTGCACAAGAGGCGCGCGGCGCAATCGCTGCCAGCGAAGCATTCGGTGCTTGAACGTGGGGGCAGGCAGGGCGACTGACCAGCTCTCGCCCTATCCCGCGCGGTGCGCGCTCTCCCACAGGTCGAATTCTCCCGCGCAGTCCACTTCGAGCCGCCGCCGCAGGTCGGGGGAAAGCGGCATGTCCCGGGCAGGAGAGACGTTGTGCCGAGCGAGCGTGATTTCCACGCCCAGCCGCTCGGACAGGAAATCCACCGCCATGTGGAGCTGCTCGTACTGGAAGAGATGCGTGACCGCCCGCTTGCCTTGCCCGTTAGAGAGGAACTTCGTCGGGCTGCCCACATTCGCGAAGCCGGGCCGAGGATCTTCGAGATATCCCGCCACGAAGTCATCGAAAGACATCTCCGATGTGCCGTTGGGATGGCCCACGAGCTCCGGCCTGCTCCGGTACCGATACCACGAGCCCAGCCAGTCCACCGGTTCGCGCACGAGTGCCATCGTCTCGAGCTTCCGGTCCCCGTCGATCACCCCGAAGAGCGGCTTCAGGAATCGGTTGTAGCGGAAGAGCGGCACGTGCTTGAGCTCGGGCGGGCTCTCGAACACCGCCGCGGCACGCCCGCGCAGCGCGGCTTCGAGCGCGGAGGTCCCTGTCTTCGGCAGCGCCAGCAGCACCAATTTTTCCTGCCAGAAAACAAGCATTTGCGGCCTCCCCACCGGAAAAGCGCCCTTACTTCGCCCGCCGGTAAGACCTCTTTAACTTGTTTTGCCCAAAGAGGAAGCGCGTAGAATTTGATTGAAATGTTCCCGTTTTGAGCGCATAGAAATGCGAACAAGAGGTGAACGAAGCAGTCATTGCCGCCCCGCAGAGGGTGTGTGACATAAGGAGCCCAAATCATGGCAACAGCGGATCTTCTCAGCATGGACGCGAAAAGGAATTCAGACCGCCAGAAGGCCCTCGACAGCGCGCTCGCGCAGATCGAGCGGCAGTTCGGCAAGGGCTCGATCATGAAGCTCGGGGCCGACAATCCGGTGGCCGATATCGAGGCGACGTCCACGGGCTCCCTCGGGCTCGACATCGCGCTCGGCATCGGCGGCCTGCCCAAGGGCCGCATCATCGAAATCTACGGGCCCGAAAGCTCCGGCAAGACGACGCTCACGCTCCACGCCGTCGCCGAGGAGCAGAAGAAGGGCGGGGTTTGCGCCTTCGTCGATGCAGAGCACGCGCTCGATCCGCAATATGCCAAGAAGCTCGGCGTGGACCTCGACGAGCTCCTCATCTCCCAGCCCGACACCGGCGAGCAGGCCCTTGAGATCACCGAGACGCTGGTGCGTTCCGGCGCGGTCTCCATGGTCGTGGTAGACTCGGTCGCCGCGCTCACGCCCCAGAAGGAGCTCGAGGGCGATATGGGCGACAGCGCGCCGGGCCTCCAGGCGCGGCTCATGTCCCAGGCCATGCGCAAGCTTACGGCCGCCATCGCGCGCTCCAAGTGCATGGTCATCTTCATCAACCAGATCCGCATGAAGATCGGGGTCATGTTTGGCAGCCCCGAGACGACGACGGGCGGCAACGCGCTCAAGTTCTACTCTTCCGTGCGCCTCGACATTCGCCGCATCGGCGCCATCAAGGACCGCGACGAGGTCGTGGGCAACACGACCCGCGTGAAGGTCGTCAAGAACAAGGTCGCGCCGCCCTTCAAGCAGGTGGAATTCGACATCATGTACGGCGAGGGCATCTCCAAGATGGGCGAGCTCATCGATCTCGGTGTCAAGGCGGGGGTGGTGGAGAAGTCCGGCTCCTGGTTCTCCTACGGCGACGAGCGCATTGGCCAGGGCCGCGAGAATGCCAAGTCCTTCCTTCGAGAGAACACCCGCATCGCCTACGAGATCGAGGACAAGATCCGCGCCTCCCACGGGCTCGATTTCGACATGCCCCCGGGCGCGGAGAAGGAAGAGGGCGAGGACGACGTGCTCGAGGCCTGATCGCCGGCAGACGGCTCTCTGGACTGAGAGCCGCGCGCACAGGCGTAGCCGTGAGTATCGGGATTGGGGTGGCCGTGCGGCTGCCCCATTTTCTTTTGTTGGATGGTGCGGCGCGTCCCGCCCCGGACTTGATCCGGGGCCTCTTTGAGCAAGGGAAGCCGCAGCCTAAGGCATCGCACGTCCCGTGAAGGAGGCCACGGGTCGGGCCCGGGGCGTGGCCTAAAGCATGTCGGTCTAGGCGCCGTGCACCGCGATCGCGCGAAATCAGCACCTCGTGTAGGGATGCGCGTGGACAGCCATTGAGGCGGGGGATATGTCCGCCCTTGACGCCAATTTCCGAGGCCGCCCATGCCCAGCCTGAACGATATCCGCTCCACCTTCCTTGGCTACTTCGAGAAGAACGGCCACGCGGTGGTGGAGAGCTCGCCCCTCGTGCCCCGCAACGACCCGACGCTGATGTTCACCGCTGCGGGCATGGTGCAGTTCAAGAACCTCTTCACCGGTGTGGAAACGCGCGATTACACCCGCGCCACCACGGCCCAGAAATGCGTCCGCGCGGGCGGCAAGCACAACGACCTCGAGAATGTCGGCTACACCGCACGACACCACACCTTCTTCGAGATGCTGGGGAATTTCAGCTTCGGCGATTACTTCAAGGAGGACGCGATCCCCTTCGCCTGGGACCTCATCACCAAGGAATACGGGATCGACACGGACCGGCTCCTCGTCACCGTCTACCACACCGATGAAGAGGCGGTGGAGATCTGGAAAAAGCATGCCGGGCTCTCGGATGACCGCATCATCCGGATCGCCACGGATGACAATTTCTGGTCGGCCGGTCCCACGGGCCCCTGCGGGCCGTGTACGGAGATCTTCTACGATCACGGAGAACAGTATTGGGGCGGCCCCCCGGGAAGCCCCGAGGAAGACGGCGACCGCTTCGTGGAGATCTGGAACCTCGTCTTCATGCAATACGAGCAGTTCGAGGACGGCACGAGGCGGGATCTCGACGCGCAATCGATCGATACCGGCATGGGGATCGAACGGGTGGCGGCGCTCCTCCAGGGCACGAATGACAATTACGGCACCGATCTCATGCGCGCCCTCATCGAAGCGAGCGCCGATGCCTCGTCCACCGATCCCGACGGGCCGGGCAAAACGCATCACCGCGTGATCGCCGATCACCTGCGCTCGACGTCGTTTCTCATCGCCGATGGCGTGATGCCCTCCAATGACGGGCGCGGCTACGTCCTGCGCCGCATCATGCGTCGCGCCATGCGCCACGCCCAGCAGCTCGGCGTGCAGGAGCCGCACATGCACAAGCTCGTGGGCGCGCTCGTCAGCCAGATGGGCGCGGCCTATCCCGAGCTCGGGCAGGCGAAGACCCTTATCCAGGACACGCTCCTAAGCGAGGAGACCCGCTTTCGCCAGACGCTCTCGCGCGGGCTCAAACTCCTCGACGATGCCGTGGGCGACCTGCCCGAGGGCGCCGACCTGCCGGGCGAAACCGCCTTCAAGCTCTACGACACCTACGGCTTCCCCCTCGATCTCACGGCGGACGCCCTCCGCGAGCAGGGCCGCGCCGTGGACCAGGCGGGCTTTGACGCCGCCATGGCCGAGCAGAAGGCCAAGGCCCGCGCGGCGTGGGCCGGCTCCGGCGAGGCCGCCGATGCGACCGTGTGGTTCGACGTGGCCGAGGCGGCCGGGCCAACGGAGTTCCTGGGCTACGACCTCGACACCTCCGAAGGCCGGATCGAGGCCGTCGTCGTGGGCGGCGCGTCCGCCGGCGAGGCTGGCGCGGGCACGGAGGTGCATATCGCGCTCAACCAGACGCCGTTCTACGCCGAAAGCGGCGGGCAGGTGGGCGATGCCGGGACCATCGTCACCCCCACGGGCCGCGTGGAGGTGACAGACACGAAGAAGGCCGCCGGGGTCTTCATTCACATCGGCAAGGTGGTCGAAGGCACCGTTGCGAAAGGGCAGGGCGCCACGCTTGAGGTGGCGCCTGCGCGCCGCGCGCAAATCCGCGCAAACCATTCGGCCACGCACCTCCTCCATGAGGCTCTCAGGCACGCGCTCGGCGATCATGTGGCCCAGCGCGGCTCTCTCAATGCGCCGGACCGGCTGCGCTTCGACTTCAGCCACGGGCAGGCCTTGGGCCTCGCCGAGCTCCGCAAGGTCGAGCGCGAGGTCAATGCGTATATCCGCCAGAACGCGCCGGTGGAGACGCGGATCATGGCGCCTGACGATGCCCGCGCGCTCGGCGCGCAGGCGCTCTTCGGCGAGAAATACGGCGATGAGGTTCGCGTCGTCTCCATGGGCCACGAGGCAGGCTCGGGCCGAGGCCCGGAGGGAGACACCTATTCCATCGAGCTCTGCGGCGGCACCCACGTGGCGCGCACAGGCGAGATCGGCACCTTCGTCACACTGGGCGACAGCGCGTCATCTGCGGGCGTGCGCCGTATTGAGGCTCTGACAGGCGCCGCGGCCTTCGATTATCTCGCAGGGCAGGACCACCGCCTCGCCGAGACGGCGCTCGCGCTCAACAGCCAGGCCGCCGATGTGCCCGAGCGGGTGAGCCAGCTCCTCACTGAGCGCAAGCAGATGCAGGCGGAGATCGCGGAGCTGCGCCGCGTCGTGGCCATGGGCGGCGGCACCGGCAAGACTGATACGCTCGTGACGGTGGGCGACACGCCCTTCGTCTCCAGGGTCCTGAGCGGCGTGACGGGCAAAGACCTTCCCCCGCTCATCGACGGGCTGAAAGCCGAGCACGGCAGCGTCGCGATCCTCCTGATCGCAGAGGCCGACGGTAAGGCCGCCGTGGCCGCGGGGGTGAGCGACGACCTTGCCGCCAAGATCAGCGCCGTGGACATGGTGAAGGCCGCCGTGGAGGCTCTCGGCGGCAAGGGCGGCGGCGGCCGTCCCACGATGGCGCAGGGTGGCGCAAAGGATGCCGCGAAGGCCGAGGAAGCCGTCTCCGCCGTGAAGGCCGTTCTGGCGGGTTGAGCGGGATCGAGGGGCCAGCCCCTCGAGCTCCCCGAGGTACATCGGCACAAAGAAGGCGGGCTGTGTCTTCTTTGTGCCCTGTACCTCCGCCGGAGGCACGCAATCCCGCCCGAGATCAGGCGCGCGGCGTTGCAGCGCACGCGCCCTTTGGTCGGCGCACCAGAAAAACCGCGCCGCGTCAGCGGCTCCTCTGGATCAGCTGGCGGCGCGAGCCTGACGTTTGCGCTCGTGGGGGTCGAGAAAGCGTTTGCGAAGGCGAATGGCGTTTGGCGTCACCTCGACGAGTTCGTCGTCGTCGATATAGGCGATGGCCTCCTCGAGGCTCATTTTCACCGGCGTGGTCAGCCGCACGTTCTCGTCCGACCCCGCGGCGCGGATATTGGTGAGCTTCTTGCCCTTGAGCGGGTTCACCTCGAGGTCGTTCTCCCGACTGTGTTCGCCCAGGATCATGCCCTGGTAGACGTCCTCTTGTGCGCCGATGAAGAAGCGCCCGCGATCCTCCAGGTTCCAGATCGCGTAGGCCACGGAAACCCCGCTTTCCATGGAGATCAGCACGCCCGCACGGCGCCCGGGGATCGTGCCCTTGTAGGGCGCCCAGGTGTGAAAGACGCGGTTGAGCACGCCCGTGCCGCGCGTGTCGGTGAGGAACTCGCCGTGATAGCCGATGAGCCCGCGCGACGGGACATGGGCGATGAGGCGGGTCTTGCCGGTGCCGGCGGGGCGCATCTCAACGAGGTCGCCCTTCCGCGCGCCGGTGAGCTTTTCGATGACCGTGCCGGAATACTCGTCATCGACGTCGATCGTCACCTCTTCAACAGGCTCCATGCGCTGGCCGTCCACGTCGCGCAGGATCACCTGGGGCCGCGCGATCGAGAGCTCGAAGCCCTCTCGCCGCATGTTCTCGATCAGCACGCCCATCTGAAGCTCGCCGCGCCCGGACACGTTGAAGGCCTCGCCGCCGGGCGTGTCTTCCACGCGGATCGCGACGTTCTGCTCGGCTTCCTTCATGAGCCGCTCGCGGATCACGCGGGACTGCACCTTCTTGCCGTCGCGGCCCGCCAGCGGCGAGTCGTTGATCCCGAAGGTGACGGAGATCGTCGGCGGGTCGATGGGCTGCGCGGGCAGGGCTGCCTCCACGTCCGTGGCGCAGAGCGTATCTGCCACGGTGGCCTTGGTCATGCCTGCCAGCGTGACGATATCGCCGGCCTCCGCCCGCTCGATGGGCTGCTGCCCGAGCCCGCGGAAGGCGAGGATCTTCGTGCAGCGGAACTGTTCGATCCGGTCGCCCCTGCGCGAGAGCGCCTTGATCGTCTCGCCTGGCGTGAGGGTCCCGCCTTCCACGCGGCCCGTCAGGATGCGCCCGATGAAGGGATCGGCGCCGAGCGTCGTGGCGAGCATCCGGAAGGGCTCCTCCTTTCGCGCCTGCTGCGCGGGGGGCGGCACATGGGCGACCACGAGGTCGAAGAGGGCGGAGAGGTCCTGCCTCGGCCCGTCGAGCTCCGCATCGGCCCAGCCGGAGCGGCCGGAGGCATAGAGAACCGGAAAATCGAGCTGTTCGTCGGACGCGCCGAGGCCCACGAATAGGTCGAAAACCTCGTCGAGGGCCCGGTCGGGCTCGGCGTCCGGCTTGTCGACCTTGTTCAGGACCACGATGGGGCGCAGGCCCAGCGCGAGCGCCTTCGAGGTCACGAATTTCGTCTGCGGCATCGGGCCTTCGGCTGCGTCCACCAGCAGCACGACCCCGTCCACCATGGAGAGAATGCGCTCCACCTCGCCGCCGAAATCGGCGTGGCCGGGCGTATCGACGATGTTGATCCGCGTCTCCTGCCATTCCACGCTCGTGGCCTTGGCGAGGATGGTGATCCCGCGCTCGCGCTCGAGATCGTTGGAATCCATGGCCCGCTCGGCCACGGCCTGGTTTTCCCGGAAGGCCCCCGATTGCTTCAGGAGTTCATCCACGAGGGTCGTCTTGCCATGATCCACGTGGGCGATGATGGCGATGTTGCGCAGGTCCATGGGAGGAGGCTCCGGAATGAGGTCGCCCGCGCTTTAGGGGGCGCGGGCGGGAAAGAAAAGCTCGTTTGACTTGCGGTGCGCGCGGCGCCGCTACGGAATGATGCGCGTGTACTTAGTGCCTTCGAGCGTGGCGCCCACGCGGAAGCCCGCCTGCCCGAAGACGGCGGCGATCACAGGCGCGAGCGAGGTCGTCGTTTCCGCGCGGATGCTCTGGCCCTCGTTCTGGAGCGCGTACTCGATATCGGCGCCCGCGGCCCAGCCCGGGGAGCGGCGGAAATCCATGAGCGCGTCTTCGGTCATGAAGAAGAGCACATGGGCATATTGCTGCGCGCCGATCTGGAGCCCGGCGGAGGCGGAAGCGGCGGAGTAGTAATCCACTGTCACGTCGTTCACGCGCAGCGCGCCGCGCCCGAAGGATCCCCCGATCCCGAGACCGGCCTCGGTGACGAGGGGCATCACGAGGAGGCCATTGGCATTCCGGGCCAGCTGAACCGTGCCCGGGAACTCGCGATACATGAAATTGAGCGTGCCATCGACGCGGGCGTCTATGCGCTGATCGTTTGCGTTGCCGATTCCGTTGCCACAGCCCGCAAGGGCCGCCGTGCCGGCCAAGAGGCCGAGGGAAAACATCCGTCGTGTCTGGGTCATGTCACTGCCTGATATCTGCTCTGCCGGGTTTTCCCGGTCTCATGGCAACAATACGCCGATTGCGCAGGCCTGTCACGCTTTGAGGTGTTTTTAGGCGAGGAGCCGCGCAGCCCGCGGGGCGAAGTAGGTGAGGATGCCGTTGCAGCCCGCGCGCTTGAAGGCCATGAGGCTCTCGAGCATGACAGTGTCTCCGTCGATCCAGCCATGGCCGGCCGCGGCCTCGATCATCGCGTATTCGCCAGACACCTGGTAGGCGAAGGTGGGGACGCCGAACGTCTCTTTCACGCGACGACAGATGTCGAGATAGGCGAGGCCCGGCTTCACCATGACCATGTCGGCCCCCTCGGAGAGGTCACGGGCGATCATCTCCATGGCCTCGTCGCCATTGGCCGGGTCCATCTGGTAGGTCTTCTTGTCCCCGGTGAGCGCGCCGGAGGCACCCACGGCATCGCGGAACGGCCCGTAGAATGCGCTCGCATACTTGGCCGCGTAACTCAGGATCGTGACGTCCTGGAAGCCCTCGGCCTCCAGCGTCTCGCGGATGGCGCCGATGCGGCCGTCCATCATGTCGGAGGGCCCGAGAATATCGGCGCCGGCCTCGGCCTGGGCGAGCGCCATCTTCACGAGCGCCTCGACGCTGCGGTCGTTGACGATGACCCCGTCCTCCACGAAGCCGTCATGGCCGTTGATGTTGTAGGGATCGAGGGCGATGTCGGTCATGACCGCGATGTCGGGGCAGGCGGACTTGATCTCCCGGATCGCGCGGTTCGAGAGGTTGTCCGGGTTCCAGGCCTCGGCGCAATCCTCGGTTTTGAGCGCGGGATCGGTGTAGGGAAAGATGCAGATCGCCGGGACCCCGAGCGCATATGCCTCTTTCGCCGCGGCGCCCACGCGATCGACCGTGCGCCGCACGACGCCGGGCATCGAGGGCACGGCTTCCTCGGCGTCCTTCCCGTCCATCACGAAAATGGGCCAGATGAAATCCGCGGGCGTGAGGACGTTTTCGGCCACCAGCGCGCGGAGCGCGGACGTGCGGCGCAAGCGGCGCGGGCGGGCGAGGGGGAAGGGGGCGTGGGTCATCTAGGCCTGCGTGGATCTTTGATTGCGTGGTGTCAGTGACACGGGGCTGCCCACATCTCAAGCCTCCGCTCCCCTTTGCCCCTTTCGCGCGGCGCGGCTGGCGCATAGGGTCGCGCCAAAAGCGCAAGGCGAGGCGAGCTTGGACTTCTACACGACCCTGATGGAAGTGATCGATTTTCGATCCTTCTCCACCGTCTGGTATTGGATGGTGCTCGCGGTCATCTGGTCCTCGGCGTCCTATTTCGTCCTCGGCGTCCCCTATGACATGATCCAGCGTGCCAAGCGCCACGGCGGCGAGGCGCAGGATGATCTCGAGACGCTGGTGGCGCTGAAAGTGCGGCGTCTGCTGCTCATCGGGGAGGTCTCGGGCCTCTGGGTGATGGGCTTCGTGTGCTTCTTCCTGACCGCGCTGGCGCTTCTTGGTTTCGTCTACGACCTTGAGATCGCGCAGGCGCTTTTCCTGATCTTCGGGCCGCTGAGCCTTGTCGGAGGCATGGCGCTCTCGACGGCGGTGCGCATAAACCGGGGCGCCAATCACGGCGAGGCGCTGCACCGTGCGCTGGCGCGGCAGCGGCTGGGCACGCAGGTGGTGGGCATCGTGGCGATCTTCGTGACGGCGATGTTCGGGATGTACCAAAACCTTCAGCTCGGGCCGCTCTGAGGCCGGGCGCATCTTGACAAGGGGAAGCGCCCGCGTAGGTGACACGCTTCCATGAACGCTCCCACGCATATCACGGCATCAGGGGCCCCAGAGGGCTTTGACGCGCAGCTCGTCCTGAAGGAGGCGGAGGGCGGCGCGGTGGTGCATGTGGCGCGCGATGACAAGCGCCTCGAGGCCATGCGCGCGGCGCTGGCCTTCTATGCACCCGACATGCCGGTTGTGATCTTTCCCAGCTGGGATTGCCTCCCTTACGACCGCGTGTCGCCCAATGCGGACATCACCGCCACGCGGATGGCGACGCTCGCCGCGCTCCTCGCAGGCATGCCGGAGCGCTTCGTGGTGCTGACGACCTTGAATTCCGCCACGCAGCGGGTACCTGCGCGGGATGTGCTGCGCGAGGCGGCCTTCACCGCGCGTGTCGGCGGGCGGGTGGACGAAGAAGCGCTGCGCAAGTTCCTCGTGCGGATGGGCTTCACGCAGTCGCCCACGGTGATGGAGCCGGGCGATTACGCGATCCGGGGCGGCATCATCGACATCTTCGCGCCCGGACAGGGCGGGCCCGTGCGGCTCGATCTTTTCGGAGACGTCCTCGATGGCGCGCGCCGCTTCGATCCTGCGACCCAGCGCACGACGGAAAAGCTCGACGCCGTGGAGCTCGCACCGGTCTCCGAGGTGATCCTAGACGAGGCGGCGGTGACGCGGTTCCGGCAGAATTACCGCCTCGAATTCGGCGCGGCGGGGACAGATGATCCGCTTTACGAAGCCGTATCGGCGGGCCGCAAGCACCAGGGCTTCGAGCATTGGCTGCCGTTCTTCCACGAGCGCCTCGAGACGCTCTTCGATTACCTGCCGGACGCGACCGTCACCCTCGACGACCAGGTCACCGCCGCGCGCGTGGCACGGTGGGAGAGCATCGCCGACCAGTACGACACCCGCCGCGAGGCGATGACAGCGAAAGGCCGGCTCGACAGCGTCTACAAGCCCGCGCCGCCGGCCAATCTCTACCTTGATGACGACGCCTGGCAGGCTGCTGTAGCGGGCCATCGCGTGGTGCAGTTCGCGCCGCTCCCGCAACCCACGGGGCCCGGCGCCATAGATGCAGGCGGGCGCGTCGGCCGCAATTTCGCGCCGGAGCGACAGTCGGAATCTCTGAGCCTTTTCGGTGCGTTGTCGGCGCATATTCGCGCGAAAGTAGAGGATAGGCCGGTCGTCATCGCGAGCTATTCGGACGGCGCGCGCGAGCGCCTCACGGGCCTCATCGAAGATGAAGGCATCGTCGAGGCGATCTCGGTGAAGGACGCGAACGGCCTCAAGGGCCCGGGCGTCTACCTCGCCGTTTGGGCGCTCGAGCACGGCTTCGAGGCGCCAGAGATGGTGGTCATCTCCGAACAGGACGTGCTGGGCGACCGCCTCATCCGCCAGACGAAGAAGAAGCGCCGTGCTGAGAACTTCCTGACCGAGACGCAGAGCCTCGCGCCGGGTGATCTCGTCGTCCATGTCGATCACGGCGTGGGCCGCTTCAAGGGGCTTGAGATCGTGACAGCGGCCGGGGCCGCGCACGAATGCATCCTGCTCGAATACGCGGAAAACTCGAAGCTTTACCTGCCGGTGGAGAATATCGAGCTCCTGAGCCGCTTCGGCCACGAGGAGGGGCTTCTCGACAAGCTGGGCGGCGGCGCCTGGCAGGCCAAGAAGGCCAAGCTCAAGGAGCGCATCAAGGAGATGGCGGAGCGGCTCATCCGCATCGCCGCCGAGCGCGCGCTCCGCAAGGCGCCCATCCTCGAGCCGCCGCCGGGCATGTGGGACGCGTTTTCCGCCCGCTTCCCCTATGACGAGACCGACGACCAGCTCACCGCCATCGAGGCCACGATCGCGGACCTCACCGCGGGCCAGCCCATGGACCGGCTCATCTGCGGCGATGTGGGCTTCGGCAAGACAGAAGTCGCCATGCGCGCGGCGTTCGTCGCGGCCATGTCGGGCGTGCAGGTGGCCGTCATCGCGCCCACGACGCTGCTCGCGCGCCAGCACGCGCAGAGCTTCATGGAGCGGTTCCGCGGATTTCCGTTGCAGGTCAGAGCCTTGTCGCGCTTCGTGAATGCCAAGGAGGCGGCGAAGACGCGAGAAGGCCTGGCCAAGGGCACCGTCGATATCGTCGTGGGAACCCACGCGGTCCTGGCCAAGCAGGTCCGCTTCCAAAACCTCGGGCTTCTCATCATCGACGAGGAGCAGCGCTTTGGCGTGACGCACAAGGAGCGGATGAAGCAGATGCGCTCCAACATCCACGTGCTCACGCTGACGGCGACGCCCATCCCCCGCACGCTGCAGCTCAGCCTCTCGGGCGTGCGCGACCTCTCCATAATCGGCACGCCGCCCGTCGATCGCCTCGCCATCCGGACCTATGTGAGCGAGTTCGACACGGTCACGTTGCGCGAGGCGCTGCTGCGCGAGCATTACCGCGGCGGGCAGAGCTTCTTCGTCGTCCCGCGCATCTCCGACCTGCCGGAGATGGAAGACTGGCTGAAGCGGGAGGTGCCGGAGGTGACGTTCGTGACGGCCCACGGGCAGCTCGCGGCGGGCGAGCTCGATGACCGGATGAATGCCTTCTACGACGGTAAATTCGACGTGCTGCTTGCCACCACCATCGTGGAAAGCGGGCTCGACATCCCCACGGCGAACACGATGATCGTACACCGCGCGGATATGTTCGGGCTCTCCCAACTCTACCAGATCCGGGGCCGGGTGGGCCGCGCGAAGACCCGCGCCTATGCCTACCTGACGACGAAGCCCCGCATGAAGCTTACCCCCGCGGCGGAGAAGCGGCTGCGCGTGCTGGGCTCGCTCGACAGTCTCGGCGCCGGGTTCACTTTGGCCAGCCAGGATCTGGATATACGCGGCGCAGGCAATCTCCTGGGCGAGGAGCAGTCGGGCCAGATGCGCGACGTGGGCTACGAGCTTTACCAGCAGATGCTGGAGGAGGCGATAGCCAAGATCCGCTCCGGCGAAGCCGAGGGCCTCACCGACGATGATGACGGGCAATGGGCGCCGCAGATCAACCTCGGCGTGCCGGTGCTCATCCCCGAGGACTACGTCCCCGACCTCGACGTGCGGCTCGGGCTCTACCGGCGGCTGTCGTCGCTCACGACGAAGGTGGAGCTCGAAGGCTTCGCCGCCGAGATGATCGACCGCTTCGGGCCGCTCCCGAAAGAGGTCAACACACTCCTCCTGGTCGTGCGGATCAAGGCCATGTGCAAACGCGCCGGCATCGCCAAGCTCGACGGCGGGCCGAAGGGCGCCACGGTCCAGTTCCACAACGACAAGTTCGCCTCCCCCGAGGGGCTCGTGGCCTTCATCGAGGATCAGCGCGGACTCGCGAAGGTGAAGGACAACAAGATCATCGTCCGCCGGGACTGGAAGAGGGACGCCGACAAGATCAAGGGCGCCTTCGCCATCGCCCGCGACCTCGCGGAACGCGCAGGGACGATCAAGAAGAAGAAGGCCGCGCCTAGTCCGGCGTGAGTAGGAAAGCCGACCAGAGCGCCACGGACCCGAAGAGGAGCTGCGCCGTTACCATGGCCTCCGGGCTCCCCGTGAAAAGGAGCGGGATGGGGATGGCGAGCGCGCCCGCGCCCAGCGTGGAAACCGCCTGCAACGTCGCCGAGCCCGTACCGGCGGCGTCGGGCAGCGGCTGAAGCCCCAGCGCCTGCGCGTTGCCGATCACGAAGCCCAGCACGAAAAAGCCCGAGAACATCGCCACGAAGAAGGCGGGCAGCCCGAGCCCCACCACAAGCCCCAGGAGGCTCAGCCCCACGACGAGCCCGTATGCCACGAGCGAGGCGCGTAGAAGCCGCACCATGCCCAGCCGCTCGACAAGACGCGCGTTGACGAAGGAGGAGAACGCCCCGGTGATCGAGGCCGCGCCGAAGAGGTAGTGATAGAGGTCCCCGATCCCGTAGCGCTCCGTGAAGATCGCGGGGCCTGCCGTCAGGAACCCGTAGAGCGAGGCGAAGACGAAGAGCTGGATGGAGGCCGCGCGGCGAAAGACCGGCAAGCGCAGGCAGACCATGACCTGCGCGCCCCAAGAGCGGGGGGAGAAGGGGCGGCGGGTGCGCAGCGTTTCGGGCTGTTGCAGGGCAAACCAGATGAAGCCGACAGTACCGAAGATCGGAAAGACCGCAAAGACCGCCCGCCAGCCCAGAAGCGCCTCGATCCATGCGCCCAGAAGAGGCGCGATGCCCGGCACGAGGGTGAAGATCATCATCACGAGGGAGACCGTGGCGGCCATCTTGCGGCCTTCAAATCTGTCCCGGATGATCGCCTGCACGCCGATGCGCGGAGCAGCCGCGCCCACACCCATGAGCGCGCGGCCCGCCAGCATCACCTCGAGCGTGGGCGCCACCCAGCTCACGAGCCCGCCCAGCATGTAGAGCGCCAGACCCGCCAAGATCACCGGGCGGCGGCCGTATGCATCGAGCAGCGGGCCGACGAAGAGGGTGGCGAACCCGAGCGCAATGAAGAAGGACCCCATCACGAGCGTGGCGCGGGCGGGATCGGCGGGCGAGAGCGCCACGCCGATCTCGGGCAGGGAGGCTAGCATCATGTCGATGCCGAGCGCGACGGTGGAGACGAGGAACGCCGAGAGCGCGATGAAGCGCAGGGAGGCGCGCTCCTCCGTCAGCGACGGCATGACGGCACTCAAGCGGTGTCGCTTTCGTCCATCTTTTCAGTGATTTCCGCGATGACCTTCGACCACAGCTCCGGCGGCTGCGCGCCGGGCACCGCGTGCTGGCCCGCCACGATGAACGTGGGCACGGAGTTCACCCCCATCTCGCGGCTATGGGTGTCGCGGTCGCGGATCATCTGCACGTCTTCGTCGGTGGCCAGAAGCTTCTGCACCGCCGCTGCGTCAAGCCCCGCGCTGTCGGCGATATCGGCCAGCACCTCCGCATCCCCGATGTCGCGGCCTTCCACGAAATAGGCCTGGAAGAGCGCGTCGACGACGGGGCCCTGCCGTGCCTCGATGCCCGCCCAATGGATCAGGCGGTGCGCGTCGATTGTGTTGGGCGTGCGCTTGATGTCGCCGAGGTTCGCGGTGAGGCCGATCTCGTCGGCATGGCGCTGGATCTGGCCGTAGACCTGCACGGCGGCCTCCTTGCCGCCAAACTTGCGCTCCAGATACTCCGCGCGGTCCATCCCTTCGCGGGCCATGTCTGGATTGAGCTGGAAGGGATGCCACTCGATCGTGAACGGGTGGTCGGGATGCTCGGCCAGCGCGCGGTCGAGCTGGGTCTTGCCGATGTAGCACCACGGGCAGATCGGGTCGGAAAGGATGTCGAGCTTAATCATCGGGGGCGGCCTCGAAGAGCTGGGGGAGTGCGCGGCGGATGAGCTTTCCATTGGCAGAGCGCGGCAGGGCGGGCAAGTGCACCAGCGCACGGGGGTGTTTGTACCCTGCGAGGCTGGCATCGAGATGGCCTTGCCATGTCGCGGGCGAGATCGGCGCGGGCCCGGTATGGAAGGCCACGATGATCGAGGTGTCTTTCACGGGCACCTCGGCCACGGCCACATCCTCGATGCCCGCGAGGCTGCCGAGCGCGGCTTCCACCTCGAGCGGGCTCACGCGGTAGCCGCCCGCGTTCATCATCTCGCCTGTACGCCCCTCGTAGTGGATGGTGCCGTCCGCGTCCTGGCGCGCGCGGTCAGAGGTGAGGAAGTGATCGTTTTGCAGTGGAAGATAGAGGGAGAGGCCCTCAGTTGGGTTCTGGGTCAGGCCCGGGGCGTGTGTCTCTCCGGCGCGTCCGGCCTCGACGTAGCCGAGCATGAGCCCCTGCTCGGCGCGGTGGATGGCGATGGTGCCGTCTTCCATGATCTTCACCCGGCGCCCGGGCTGCACGGTGAGGGACGGCGCGCCCGCGGGAGAGGCGGAGAGGAAGGTGGAGCATTCGGTCATGCCGTAGGCGTCGTAGAGCCCCTTGCCGGTGGCCGCTTGCCATGCGTCCCGCAGCGCGGGCTGAAGGTGATCGCCCGCGGTCAGCGTGTGGCGGAGCCGGGGCAGCACGAGTTTCTCTGGCGCCTTCAGGAGCTTCCGAAGCACGCCCGGTGCCGCGGCGAAGAGCGTGGCGTCGTGGCGCTTGAGGAGGAGGGGCAGGGCAGTGAGCGCCGTCCCCTCCGCCGGCACGAGCGCCGTGGCGCCCATCGTCCAGGGATCGAGGAGCCCCGTGCCCAGCGTGAAAGTCCAGTTAAGCGCGCCCGCGTGAAGCAGGCGGTCTTCGGATGTGAGGCCGTACCAACCCTCGAACATCATCGCGCGAGCGAGGATGGCACGGTGGGCATGGGCCACGGCGCGCGGGCGGCCCGAGGTCCCGGAGGTGAACATGATGTAGGCCAGCCGCTCCGCCGACCCGCGCGCGAACTGGGCCGGTGGACCCTTGGCCATGGCAAGGAGCGCGGCCTCCGTGATCGTCGGGTGCGCCTCGGAGGGCAGGGCGAGGCCCGGGCCGCAGACTAGCGCCGCCGGAGAGATGTGGGCGAGGAGCGAGTCGATCTCGGGCCGCGTGAGCTGTGCCGAGGTTGGGATGGGTACGATGCCCACGGCGATGGCCCCGAGAAAGGCGAGCGGGAATGCCACGCCGTTGCCCAGCCGGAGTAGAAGCTGGTCGCCGGGGCGGAGGCCCGCCTCCAAGAGCCCATGGCCTACGCCGCGCACCGCCGCTTCGAGCTTGCCGTAGCTCCAGCGCTCCGCCCGCGCGGGGCCCAGGACAGCGAGCGCGATCTTGTCGGGCTGCTCGGGGGCGCGGGCCAGCACGTGGGCGGCGAGATTGAAGTCCGGGGCGGCCATGCCGGACGGCTAGGGCGCGCAGGGCACAGTTGCAAGCCGCGCGGGGCGGCGGCGTTGCAAGCCTCGCTGGCGCAGCCTAGAACGCCCCATGGCCAAGGAAGAGCTCAACGACCAGACCTCCATCATTCGTATTGCCCGCGAAAGCGGGGAGACGGAGATCGCGGCGCCGCTCGATCTCGGGCAGCGTGTGCGCGAGCTCCGCAAGGCGCGGGACTGGACGCTGGAGCAGGCCGCGCAGCAGGCCGGGCTGGCGCGCTCCACGCTCTCCAAGATCGAGAACGGGCAGATGTCGCCCACCTACGATGCGCTGAAAAAGCTGGCCGTGGGGCTTGAGATCTCGGTCCCGCAGCTCTTCACGCCGCCCTCGAAGGGGCAGGTGAACGGGCGGATGGCTGTGACCGTCTCGGGCGAGGGCACGGCCCATGCCACGGCCACTTACGAGCACGAGATGCTCGCCACCTCGCTCACCAAAAAGCACATGCTGCCCTACCGCGCGCAGGTCCGGGCGCGGTCGGTGGAGGAGTTCGACGGCTGGGTGCGCCATGACGGGGAGGAGTTCCTCTACGTGCTCACCGGCGTCGTGCGGCTCTACACGGAATTCTACGAGCCCGTGGAGATGCGGCGCGGCGACAGCGCGTATTATGACGCTGCCATGGGGCATAACGTGATTTCCGTCAGTCCCGAGGACGCGACGATCCTCTGGGTGACCTCGCTCACCTGAGCCGCGGAGCGGGGTATGCGTGGGGGCCAACCCTCGCACCCCCGAAGTACTTCTGGAGAGATGAAGACTGGCCTAGGCGCGGAAGAGGCGCGTGAGCGCGTGCGTGGCGATCAGCGCCGTCAGGAGCTGCACGGCGATGAAGGCGGGCGCATTGCCCGGCGCGATGCCCGAGAACGTGTCCGTGAAGCTGCGTGCGACGGTGACGGCGGGATTGGCGAAGCTCGTGGAGCTCGTGAAAAAGTAGGCGCCGGTGATGTAGAAGGCCACGAGGGCGGGGACGGCTTGCGGATTTGCGCGGAGGCCTCCGAAGATCACGAAGAGCAGCCCGAATGTGGCGATGGCCTCCGACACCCAGAGATTGGGCGTGCCGCGGGGCGTCGTGGAGAGCTGGAGCAGCTCTTGGGCGAACATGGCATGGGCCGCGATGACGCCGGAGAGGCCACCCGCCACCTGACAGAGCACGTAAAGGATCGCCGCGCTCGCCGTGATCTCGCCCCGGAGCGCGAAGGCGAGGGTGACGGCTGGGTTGAAGTGCGCACCGGATATAGGTCCGAGCACCGTGATGATGACGAACAGCATGGCTCCCGTGGCCACTGCATTGGCGAGGAGCGCAAGGGCCACGTCATCGGTTAGCGTTTCGGCCATGATGCCGGAGGCCACCACGGAGACGAGAAGAAGCGCGGTGCCGAGCGCTTCGGCGATGAGTTTTCGTGTCATTTTGGGCGGTTACGCGGCGATCATTGCAATTTTGTGACGCTCGCGCCATGGCACAACTCAGCCCGGCGCGAACGCGACGATTGGCCGTCGTCCGTTAGTCTTCGTACCACCAGACATCGGGCTGGAAGCCGATCCAATCGCCGTACATGGGCAGCGTCTCCGGGTAGCGAAGCGCCGCGTCGTGGGCGATGCGACCGGTGGAGAAGTGGTAGATCGGGATCACGTAGCGCCCGGCCATGATGATGCGGTCGAGCGCCTTCACGGCCGCGCGGAAGTCGTCCTGGCGCTCGGCGTTGAGAAACGCATCGATCATGGCCTCCGCGGCGGGCACGTCCATCCCCATGAGATTGCGCGTGCCGGGCTCGGTCACACCCTCGCCGCCCCAGTAGAGGAATTGCTCGTTGCCCGGTGAGAGCGAGACGCCACGGCGGTAGTAGGCCATGTCGAAATCGTAATTGGTGACGCGCTCCTTGTGCTGGGCGCTGTCGACCTTGTCGATCCGGGGCGTGATGCCGAGGCGCTCGAGCGCGGTGACGTAGATGTCGATCATCTGTTCGTTCTCGCTCGCGCCCACCTGCAGGAGGATGGTGAATTCGAACGGCGTGCCGCTCGCGTCCTTCAGGGAGCCGTCCTGAATGGACCAGCCCGCTTCGGTGAGGAGTTCGGTGGCGCGGGCGATGCCCGCACGGTTGCGCTCGGAGCCATCCGAGACGGGGAGCGCGTAGCCTTCAAGCGCGCCGGGCAGGAGATCGGCGGCGAAGGGCTCTAGGTACTCCCGCACGCGTCCCTCGGCCGGGCCGGTGGACATGCCGAGCACGGAGCCGCCGAAGACGGATTGGATGCGCTCCTGCCGACCGCCGGTCATCGTCTCGTTGATGAATTCAAAGTTGAACGCCTCGATCATCGCCTGGCGCACGCGCCAATCGGCGAAGACGGGCATGCGCGTGTTCATCACGAAGCCCGTCATCCCCGTGGGACGGTCATTGGGGATCTCGGAGAGGACGATGTCGCCCCGCTGCACGGCCGGAAAGTCGAACCGCGTGGCCCAGGCCTCCGCGTTGAATTCGCGGTGCGTGGAGAGCTCACCGGCCTTGAAGGCCTCGAACATGACCGCGCCGTCGGCATAGAATTCCATGCGGATTTCATCGAGGTTATTGGTGCCGCGACGGAAATTGAGATCGTTGCCCCAGTAGTCCGGGTTCCGCTGGAGCGAGACGAAGCGGCCGGCCTCCCAGTCTTCGATGACATAGGGCGCGGTGGAGATGGGCGGCTCGAGCCCTGACTCGGTAAAGTCGCGGCCCTCCCACTGCGCCTTCTTCAGGATCGGGCGCATGCCGGTGATGAGCGCGAGCTCGCGGTCCTCCACGTTGAACGTGAAGCGGATGGAGCGGGGGCCGGTCTGCTCCATCGTGTCGATCTTGCCCCAGAGCCCGGCATAGCGCGGGTGCCCCTCGGTCCCCAGCGTCTCGTAAGACCACATGACATCCTCGACAGTGACGGGCGAGCCGTCGGAGAATCGCGCCTCCTCGCGGAGGGTGAATTCGACCCAGCTCCGGTCCTCCGGTGTCTCAATCGATTCGGCGAGGAGACCGTAGAGCGTAAACGGCTCGTCCCAGGACCGGCCCATGAGGCTCTCATAGGCGAGGAAGCGGAGCTGCCATGGAACGGTGCCCTTGCGGATGTGGGGATTGAGGCTGTCGAAGCTGCCGCCTTCGCCCTGCACGATGCGCCCGCCCTTGGGCGCGTCAGGATTCGCATAGGGCAGGGACACAAAATCCGGGGGGAGTGCAGGGTCCCCATACATAGCTATGCCGTGCTGGGGCGCGCTATGGCCGTCGGCGGCTGCCGAGACCGGCAGGACGGCGAGGGCGAAAACGGCGGTGATGGTGCGAAGCTGCTCGAAATAATGTGGTCGCATTTTGGAGACAATCCCTGTGATGCTTTGTTTTCTTGAGCGCGAGGTTACGGGGCGAAATGCGTGTTTTCAAACTTTTACCTTTAAGTCAGGCGCGACATTGCTTATACCTGTCGTCACTGCTCGATAGGTTTCTTGCCTGTATGAAACCTGCCTCAATGACTTAACGCCGGCCTTGTGCCGGCGTTTTTTTTGGGCGGAACGCTGCCCATAGGGCCGGCGAGTGTTGGGGCGATGCTTGTCCGGATGGCGGCGCGGGTGTACCCTCTCGGCACGTTAATTTTAGACCGAATACTTTTTCAGCACTCGTTTTAAAGAGACCTTTCATGTTTGGATTTCACACGCGGCGGCTTCGGGCCGCTCTCCTCGATGCACGCCCACCCCTGGCGGGAAACCACAACCAACCACCGCATGCAGACACGCTCGTCTATGACGCGTCGAACTGGGTGCGGTGCTGGTATGACCCGCGCAACCGGGTTGCCGATCCGGTCGACGGCACGGCGGCCTTGCGCGCCATATCACACGACGGCGAGCTCTTCTGGCTGGTCTTCCACAGGGTCAAGCAGCACCCTTTTCACGCGGATACCGAGCATCCCCATGACGCCATCGAGATGGCGCGGGTCCACTGGGCGCGGCGGCGCACGATGCGCGCGCGCATGCGGGAGCTCTACGCGCTGCGCCGGGCCGTGATCAAAGGACAGATGCGCGGCGCCGTTCTCGTCGAGGACGCAACTGCCGCCGGGCTCTGTCGCATGGGAACGGAAGCCTTCCTGCGGCGCACGGGGCTCGCGATCTTCGCGCAGAGTGACGGGGCAGGGCGCGCTGACGCGCTCCACGTGCGGGTCCCGGCGCGGCTCCTGGCGCTCCTCTCCTACCTCGAGCCGCAGGCCGCGCTTTGTCTTCTCACCGCCTTTGACCGCCTGAAGGCCGAGCGGCTCTCCGAGACCAAGAGCGCAATCCTCAAGCAGACCGCCTGAGGCGCGCGCTTTCGTCTGGCAATCCCGCCCGCCGCTCTTATGCTGCAGCACAGCAATTTGGGAGCGCATCATGACTTTGACCGGCAAGACCGCCGTCATCACGGGTTCGAATTCAGGGATCGGGTTGGGGATTGCCTGGCGGCTCGCGCGGGAGGGCGCGGATGTCGTGCTGAACTCCTACACCGACAGCGACGAGGACCACGCGCTGGCCAAGGAGATCTCCGAAGAGACAGGGACCAAGGCGCGCTACGTGCAGGCCGACCTCTCCGATGGGGAGCAGGCCCGCGCGCTCATCGCGGCGGCCGGGCGCTGCGACGTGCTCATCAACAATGCGGGCATCCAGCATGTCGCGCCGATCGATGAATTCCCCGTGGAGAAGTGGAACGCCATCATCGCGATCATGCTGTCTTCGGCGTTTCACACCACCGCCGTGGCGCTGCCCTTGATGCGGGAGGCCGGCTGGGGCCGGGTGATCAACATCTCCTCGGCCCATGGCCTAACCGCCTCGCCCTACAAGAGCGCCTATGTCTCGGCCAAGCACGGCGTGGTGGGCATGACGAAAGTGGTGGCGCTCGAGACCGCCAAGGAGCCCATTACCGCCAACGCCATCTGCCCGGGCTACGTGAAGACCCCGCTCGTGGAGGCGCAGATCCCCGACACGGCGAAGAAATACGAGATGTCCGAGGAGGAGGTGATCGAGAAGGTGCTTCTCGAGCGACAGCCCTCCAAGGAGTTCGCGACGACGGATCAGCTCGGCGGGGTGGCGGCCTTCCTCTGCTCACCGGACGCCGATCAGATCACCGGCACGACGATCAGCGTCGATGGCGGCTGGACGGCCCTGTGATGGAGGTCTGATGCGGATCAATCTCGCGCTTCAGGGCGGCGGCGCCCATGGCTCCTTCACGTGGGGCGTGCTCGACCGGCTGCTCGAGGAGCCGGAGCTCGAGATCGCCGCGATCACGGGGACCTCGGCCGGCGCGCTCAACGGCGCGGCGCTCAAGGCAGGGCTCGTCCATGGCGGGCGCGAGGCGGCGCGGGAAAATCTCGACTGGCTCTGGCAGCAGGTGGGCGCGGCCGAGGACGAGGCCATCGCGCCATGGATGGAGGCCTTTCCGGCCAGTATGATCTCCCAGAGCATCGAGTTCTCGCTGCCCTACATCCTCGGCGATCTCTCCACCCGGGTCTGGTCGCCCTATGCCTACGGGCCGCTCTACCAGAACCCGCTGCACCGCATCGTGGAGCGCTTTTCCTACGCTGAGGTCTGTGCGGATCGTGGGCCGGCGCTCTTCATTTGCGCCACGAATGTCCGCTCCGGCAAGATCCGTGTCTTCGAGGGCGACGAGATCGGAACTGAGGCGATCATGGCCTCCGCCTGCTTGCCCACGCTCTTTCAGGCCGTGGAGATCGACGACGAGGCCTATTGGGATGGCGGCTATACCGGCAATCCCGCGCTCTTTCCGCTCTTCGAACCGGAGTTTCCCGACGACGTGGTCATCATCAACATCAACCCGCTGGAGCGGGGCAAGCTGCCGACGACGCCGCAGGAGATCCAGAACCGGATCAACGAGATCAGCTTCAATTCCTCGCTCTTCCGCGAACTCCGCGCCATCAGCTTCGTCAAGCGCCTGATCGCGGAGGGGAAGATGGAAAAAGGCGCCATGAAGGACATGAAGGTGCACATGATCGCCGATGACGCGCTGATGACAGAATTATCGGTGGCCACGAAGACCGTGCCCAATGCCACCGTCATAGCGCAGCTCAAGGCCGCAGGCCGCCGCGCGGCGGGCAGATTCCTCGACGGTGATGCCGAGAAGATCGGCGTCGAAAGCTCCGTCGATCTCAGGGCGATGTTCGACTAGGCGCCACGAATTTCCGAAGAAATTCGTGTGTGGCCGGGGCGAGAATTTTCTTCGGAAAGTTCTTGCGCGCCGGGCCTAGAGGCCGGCGAGGAGCGTGGCGGCGAGCGCGAGCATGGTGAGACCGACGAGCACATCGAGCCAGCGCCAGGCCGCCGCGGTCTGCATCACTGGGGCGAGCCAGCGCGCGCCGTAGCCCAGGACCGAGAAGAAGACGAAGGACGACGCGCTGCCCCCCGCCACGAAGGCCACCTTGCCGCCCGCGCCCTCGAACTGCGTGGAGATCGCGCCCATGAGCGCCAGGGTGTCGAGGTAGACATGGGGATTAAGCCAAGTGAGGGCCGCGCCGACGGCGAGGGTCTTGCTCAGGGACTGTGTCCCGCCCGCAAGCGCCATTTCGTAGGCCCCCGCCCAGGCCGCGCGCAGCCGCAGGAGCCCGTAGGCACTCAGGAACGCCGCGCCGAGGAGGAGCATCGCCTTGGGAAACCACGGCACGAGCGTCACCACCGCGCTGAAGCCCGCCGCACCCGCCGCCATCAGCACCAAATCCGACAGCGAGAAAAGCAGCACCAGCGGCCCCACATGGGCGCCGAGAAGCCCCTGGCGCAGGACGAAAGCGTTTTGCGCGCCGATGGCGAGGATGAGAGTGGTCCCGGTGACGAACCCGGTAAACGCGGCTTCGATCATCGGGGGCGTGTTACTCAGCGGCCTGTGGCTGCTCGATGACGTCCACGCCGTTCTTCCCGTTGGGATAAACGAGGCCCGCGGAGATCACGAGCTTGGCGGCATCCTCCACGCTCATGTCGAGCTCGATGATGTCTTCTTTCGGGAAGAAGAGAAGAAAGCCAGAGGTCGGGTTCGGCGTCGTGGGCACGAAGACGGAGAGGAGCGGGCTGCCAGCCTGGTTGTTCTTGGCGATCTCGCCCTTGGCATCCGTGGAGATAAAGCCGATGGCCCAGATATCGCGGCGCGGATACTCGATCAGGCAGGCCTTGTCGAAGCTCGTATCGGTCTGGTTGAAGACGGTCTCGGCGATCTGCTTCACCCCGCCATAGATCGAGCGGACGACGGGGATGCTCTCCACCAGTTGCTCGGCCCAGCGGAGGAGCGAGCGCCCGATGAAGCCCTTGGCGATCCAGCCCACGAGCATCGTGAAAACGAGGAAGATGATGACGCCCACGCCGCGGATCGAGGTCGGGGCGAAATCCGGGTCGATGGGACCCTCGATCCCGAGCAGTTCCCGCACCCAGGGGCCGAGAAGCTGCCTGAGGAGGATGTCCGGCGTCCAGCCATTGGGAATGAGCGGCAGCACGAACCCGTCGATCCAGCCCACCACCGTCCAGATCAGCCAGATCGTCAGACCGATGGGCGCGATGACCACGAGACCCGTGAGGAAATTGGTGCGCATGCCGCTGATCCAGCCGGCGCGGCGCTTCTTCTTTGGGTCTTCGAACGGTGTGGCGGCCATGGCGGGGAGCGTGCTTCCGGAGATCGGCTGAAATCGAGAGATATTTACGCGCTCGTGGGCCGCTTCACAACATGCTGCCCCGCAGCGTGACGTATTCGCGAGCAATCTCCGCGCCGAGGCGGGCATTGTTGCGCACGAGCGCGATATTGGCCGCCAGGGAGGCGCCCTCGGTCAGCTCGAAGATGCGCCCGAGCAGGAACGGAGTGACGGCCTTGCCGGTGATGCCGGTGGTCTCGGCTTCCTCGAGCGCCTGGGCGATGATCGGATCGATGACAGCGCGTGGGATCTCGGCCTCCGCCGGGATCGGATTGGCCACGAGTTGACCGCCGGGCAGCCCAAGCGCGCCGCGTGTGGCATGGGCTCGGGCGATCTCGTCGGCGGTGTCGGCGCGGAGCGGGGCTGCGAGGCCCGATGCCCGCGACCAGAAGGCTGGGAAGGCGTCCTGGCCATAAGCTATGACGGGAACACCGTGGGTCTCGAGGACCTCGAGCGTCTTCGGCAGGTCTAGAATGGCCTTGGCGCCCGCGGCGACGACGGTGACCGGGGTCTCGGCCAGTTCGAGTAGGTCGGCGGAGATGTCGAGGCTCTCCTCCGCGCCGCGATGGACGCCCCCGATGCCCCCAGTGGCGAAGACGGCTATGCCCGCGAGATGGGCGGCGATCATGGTGGCGGCCACGGTCGTGGCCCCGGTGGCGCCGGTGGCCATCGCGAAGGCGATGTCGGCGCGCGAGAGCTTGAGCGCGTCGGGCCGCTGGGCCAGCGCCGCGAGCTCCGCGTCCTCGAGCCCGACATGGAGCTGCCCGTCGAGCACGGCGATCGTGGCGGGCACGGCGCCCGCCTCCCGGATCACGGCTTCCACGCCGCTCGCGGTCTGCAGATTTTGCGGATAGGGCATGCCGTGGGTGATGATCGTGCTTTCGAGCGCGACGAGGGGCGCCCCCGCATCCCGGGCTGCGGCCACGGCCTCCGAATAGTGAATGTCAGGGCTCAAAACGGGGTCTCCCCGGCGACGAAAGTTGCGGCGGCGGCGATGGCACGGTCAAGGGCCGCCTCCGGCCCGGCACCGTCGCGCTCGGCGGCGATGTGGCCGGCCATGAAGGTGTCGCCTGCGCCGGTGACGCGCGCCACCATGACCTCGGGCGGCGATTTCTCGAGGCTGCCCACGGCGGTTGCCATAGCGGCGCTCTTGCCCCCGTCGGTGACGAGCGCGCGCCGTGCGCCTCGCGCCACGAGCGCCTCGGCGGCCTCACGGGCCGTCTCGAACGGCGCCTTGGCGAGGAGCCCGGCTTCCTCTTTGTTGACGTAGAGCGTGGCGCGGCCATGGGTGAGGAAGGGCAGGAGCCGCTCCGCCTTGCCCGGCGAGGCCGGCGCGACGCGGAGATCGGCGGCGGAGAAGAGCGGCGAGGTGGCGCATTCGGTGAGAAGCGACAGGGTCAGGTTTCCGTCAAGCGCGACGATGCCCGCATAGGGCGCGTCCTTCGCGCCGAGCCGCCCGTCCGACAGGGGCCGCAGGATCTTGGCCCCCGCGGCCTCCAGCGAATGGGCATCGGCGATGGCGGAGATGAGCCCGTTTGCGCCCTCGATGGCCATGTAGCGATCGGTGGGAAGATCGGCGGAGCGGTAGGCATAGTCGGTGATGAGGCCGAGCGCCTTCAGCGCGCGGATAAGTTCATCGCCCTCGGCGTCGCGTCCCACCGCGGCCAAGAGCGCGGTCTTGAGCCCGAAGCCCTGGAGCGTCATCGCGATGTTGAGCGCCACCCCGCCCGGCAGCCGAGAGATGCGGCCGGGCACGTCCGAGCCCACGCGCATGGCCGAGGCCGAGCGGCCGATGATATCCCAGAGCACCGCGCCGATGCAGAGGATGTCCGGTTTGGGCGTCGTGTCAGTCATGGGCCCTCCATGGCGGGCAGGCGCGCGGGCGGCAAGGGCGGGATTGCCTCCTCAGGCCCTCCGGGGGAGGTATTTGCGGAAACATGAAGGGGAGGACTTGCGCCGCGCGGGGGCTGGGGATAAACGGCGCGCACTTCGCAGGTGGGGCTTGGGCCTCGTGGGGGAGACATCCCCGCAGGTCCGCCGGTTGAGCATAGGCTCTGTCGCCCCGCCGAGGATCGAAACCGGAAAGGATATAGAAGCATGGCTCTTCCTGAGTTCACCATGCGCCAGCTGCTCGAAGCTGGCGTGCATTTCGGCCACCAGACCCAGCGCTGGAACCCGCGCATGGCCGAGTTCATCTACGGCGACCGCAACGGCATCCACATCATGGACCTCACGCAGACGGTCCCGATGCTCGACGCCGCGCTCAACGTCATCCGCGAGACGGTGGCCAAGGGCGGGCGCGTGCTCTTCGTGGGCACCAAGCGCCAGGCGCAGACCCCGATCGCCGAAGCGGCCGAGAAATGCGCGCAGTACTACATGAACCACCGCTGGCTCGGCGGGACGCTGACGAACTGGAAGACGGTCTCCCAGTCCATCAACCGCCTCCGCGCCATCGACGAGCAGATGGAGCAGGGCGCCGAGGGCCTCACCAAGAAAGAGCGTCTCGGCATGGAGCGCGACCAGGCGAAGCTGCAGGCTTCGCTCGGCGGGATCCGCGAGATGGGTGGCGTGCCCGATCTTCTCTTCGTCATAGACGTCAACAAGGAAGACCTCGCCATCGCGGAAGCCAAGAAGCTCGGCATCCCCGTCGTGGCCGTGGTGGATACCAACTGCTCCCCCGACGGCGTGGATTACATCATCCCCGGCAATGATGACGCCGCGCGCGCCATCGCGCTTTATTGCGATCTCGCGGCCCGCGCAGCACTCGACGGCATGACCGCGCAGATGGGTGCCGCCGGCATCGATCTCGGCGAGATGGAAGAGGCGGTCGCTGAAGAAGCCGTGGCCGAAACGACGCCCGCCGAGGCTGCTGCGGAGGCACCTGCCGAGGCTCCTGCCGAGGCTGCTGCCGAGGAGATCAAGGAGAAGGCCGAGGGCTGATCGCCCCCGCGAAATTCCCGAAAGGGCGGGGTGCGCGTTGCCCCGCCGACGACATTTCAAGAATGAGGATAGGCAGATGGCAATCACCGCTGCACTCGTGAAAGAGCTCCGCGAAAAATCCGGCGCGGGCATGATGGACGCCAAGAAGGCGCTGACGGAAAACGACGGTGACATGGAAGCGGCCATGGACTGGCTGCGCACCAAGGGCCTCGCGAAGGCCGCGAAGAAATCCGGCCGCACGGCCGCCGAGGGCCTCGTGGCCGTGGCCGTCGATGGCGGCACGGGCGTGGCCGTGGAGGTGAACTCCGAGACCGATTTCGTCGCCAAGAACGCCGACTTCCAGGGCATGGTCGCCAAGATCGCCACGGCGGGCCTCATGGCCGCCGACACCGACGCGCTGAGCAAAGCCGAGATCGGCGGCAAGCCCGTCTCCGAGCTCATCACAGATGCCGTCGCCACTATCGGCGAGAACATGGGGCTGCGCCGCATGGCCAAGGTCGAGGGCGAGCAGGTCGTCTCCTACGTGCACAACGCCGCCGCCGACGGCATGGGCAAGATCGGCGTCCTCGTGGCGCTGAAAGGCGACAATGCAGGCTTCGGCAAGCAGGTCGCCATGCACATCGCCGCCGCCAACCCGGCCGCGCTCGATGAAGGCGAGCTCGATCCCGCGATCGTCGAGAAGGAAAAGCAGGTCCAGATCGATATCGCGAAAGAATCGGGCAAGCCCGATGCGGTCATCGAGAAGATGATCGTGGGCCGCATGAAGAAGTTCATGGCCGAGGTCACGCTGCTGGGCCAGGCCTTCGTTGTGAACCCGGACCTGACGGTGGAAGCCGCCGCCAAGGAAGCGGGTGTGGAGATCACCGGTTTCGTGCGCCTCGAAGTGGGCGAAGGCATCGAGAAGAAGGAAGAGAACTTCGCCGAGGAAGTGGCCAAGGCTGCCGGCAACTAAGTCCTTCTCTGGTCAAGTTAAATTGCAGAAGCCCGTGGGATCTTCCCTGCGGGCTTTTTTTCTTCTCACTCAAAAATTCGCAGCGGCCTGCCCGAAACGAAAACGGCGCTGCCGGGACAGACAGCGCCGTAGTCTTGTCACCCCCCAAATCGGGGAAGAGTCAGGGTGCAAGGACCGGGTCGGGAGCCCCGGTAGAGTAAGAATGGGAGCGCTTTCCGCGTAATCTCGTGGCGCCACTCCCGTGTTCCCGGCTCAAAGCCTCCACTCACGGAACGCTTGCAGCATACCTCAAGGCTGACGCAAGGGAAGTCCGGTTTCCCTTACTACTGACCTCGTGCTCAAAAAATCACGCTTCGAGGACGAACATCTGGTTCTGGAAAGCCATTTTGAGCAAGGCTTGGGCAGTCGTGTCGACGTCCATGCTCTCGCGGGCGAGGCGGAGGTGTTTTTCTACCGTCGCCACGGTGAGACCGAGGAGCGTGGCGATGTCCTGAGTCGTTTTTCCGTCCGCCACCCATTGCAGCACCTCGCGCTGGCGGCGGGTGAGCGTGCGGGCGCCGTGATAGGGCAGGGAGATGATCTTGAGATGCGCCACCTTGTTCATGAGGATGATGTCCGCGCCGTGATCGGCCCAGATCTCGTCCACGTCCGCCTGGCTGAGGCCCGCGCGCCCGGTGAGCGCGATGGCACCCTTGGAGCGCGTTGAAACCGCGCTAAAGCTGATCGTGTAGCCCGCCGTCACGCCCATGCGCTGGTTGAACTCGAGGACCTTGCGCTCGGGTTCGGTGAGCGTGCCAGAGCTCTCCATCTGCCGGATGACCTCCCAGCTCGCCGCGCCGTCATTGTGGCGGGCCCATTGGACCATGGGCGCGTGGAAGTAGAGACCGCCGGTGATGAATTGGTCGGTGTATTCGGGGGCGTGGTTCGTGAGCAGCACGAGGTCCTGCGGATCGCCCATGGAGTAGGCGGTCATGTAGCGGGTGAAGCCATACATGATGCGGTCAAAGCCGTACTGCGCCATGCGCTCGGTATGCATGCTCCAGAGCTCTTCGATGCTGTGCGCCTCGGTGACGGCTTCCAGATAAGCGGACATCGACATCATGGCGCGAGCACCTCTTTGAGCGCGTGCAGTGCAAGCGTGTAGGAGGCGGGACCGAAGCCCTGGATGCTGCCGGTGGCGGCACGTCCGAGGAAGCTCTCGTGGCGAAAGCTCTCGCGGGCATGGGTGTTGGAGAGATGGACCTCGATCGTGGGCAGGCCGATGCCCAGCACCGCGTCCATCAGCGCGATGGAGGTGTGGGTGTAGGCGCCCGCATTGATGATGAGCCCGTCATGGACGCCCCGCGCACCGTGCACGGCGTCGATCAGCGCGCCCTCGTGGTTCGACTGCAGGAAGCTCACCTCGAAGCCGAGGCCAGATGCCGCCTCGCGGCAAAGAGCCTCCAGATCGGCAAGCGTGGCATGGCCGTAGATCTCCGGCTGACGCGTGCCGAGCAAGTTCAGATTTGGCCCGTTCAGAACGAGAATGGAGGTCATGCCCGAGGTCTCTAGTGCGTGTGTGGCGATGCTGCGGACCGCCGCGGGAGCCTATGCGCGGGCAGGGCGCGCGATCAAGGATTAAGCGAGCCTATTTGTCATAATACGTGCGGAACCAGTCGACGAACTCGGCGATCCCGTCACGAATATCCGTGGCCGGGCGGAACCCCGTTAGTCTTTGTAATAGCTCGGCATTCGCCCATGTGGCGGGCACGTCGCCGGGCTGAATGTCCATGTAGTTGCGGATGGCAGTCTTGCCGAGGGCGGCCTCGATGGCCTCCACGAAATCCTCGAGGCGCACCTTCCCGGAATTGCCGATATTGACGATGCGGTGGGGCGCGACGGGGCTCAGGCTGTCGCCGGGCATGATGTCTTCCGGCGTCTCGGGGCGCACGGGGGCTGCATCCATCAGGAGCCTGATGCCTCGCACCAGATCGCGCACATGGGTGAAGTCGCGGAACATGTCGCCGTGATTGTAGAGATCTATGGGCCGGTCCTCGAGGATCGCGTCCACGAACTTGAAGAGCGCCATGTCCGGCCGGCCCCAGCTGCCATAGACGGTGAAGAAGCGGAACATCGTCGTCGGCAGGTCGTGGAGATGGGCATAGGAATGGGCCATCGCCTCGTTGGCTTTCTTGGTGGCCGCGTAGATCGTGAGCGGCGTGTCGGCCTTGTGGACCTCTTCGTAGGGCATCTCGGTATTGGCCCCGTAGACCGAGGAGGTGGAGGCCATGAGCAGGTGCCGCACGGCGTGCCGTTTGGTGGCCTCCATCACGTTGAACGTGCCCACGACATTGGCCTCGATATAGGAGCGCGGGTTTTCGAGTGAGTACCTCACCCCGGCCTGGCCCGCGAGATGGATGATGACATCGGGCGCGCAGGCATCGACGGCGACATCGAGGCTCTCCTGCGCCTCGAGCAGGGCCTCGGTGGCCGTGAAATTGGCGTGCTGGAGCAGCATCTGGTGTCGGCGCTGCTTGAGGGAGACATCGTAATACGCCGTCATCCCGTCATAGCCCGCGACGGTGTAGCCCTCGTCGAGCAGGAGCTTGGCGAGGTGATACCCGATGAAGCCCGCCGTGCCCGTGATGAAGATCCGTTCCATCGCTGCCCCTTCGTCTCTTTTCTTTCCGCGTAGCGGATCGTCACCGGACTGGCCAGCGCGCAGAAGGAGTTGACCTGCCGCGGTGCCATGACCCAATGATCGGGAAAGCTATGGGAGGCACACAGATGGGCGAACATCCTCGCGACGCCGGCTTTTTCCGAGACGCCGATATCGACCTCGCCGCGTTTGCCGCGCTCACCAGCCAGCGGCTCGATCCCGCGGACGTGCCTTTCGCCGCGTCGGTGGAGAAGAACATCCCGCTCTACGACATGGAGGCTCTGGCGGCGACGCTGGCAGGGCCAGGACGCGCGGCGCTTCTGTCCGAATGGGCCTGGGTGCTCGGCGCGTCGGCGGGTGTAATCGTGCTTAAGCGCGCCTATGCGGATACCGGCGCCGTCGACCGGGCCACGACGGTCTTCAACGCCATTATCGCCGATGAGCGCGCGGGCAATGCGGGGCAGGGGGATCACTTCGCCGCCTCGGGCCAGAATGACCGCGTGTGGAACGCCCTGCAAAAGCACTGTCTGCGCGATCCGGAAGGCTTCGCGCTTTATCTCGGCAACGCGCCCATCGCGGCCGCCTGCGAGGCGTGGCTCGGGCCGAACTACCAGGTGACGGCGCAGGTCAACCAGGTCCGCCCGGGCGGCAAGGCGCAATCGGCGCATCGCGACTATCACCTGGGCTTCATGTCCGCCGCCCAAGCCGCGCGCTATCCGCGCCACGCCCATGACGTGACCGCCACGCTCACGCTGCAGGGCGGGATCGCCCACGTGGACATGCCCGTCGAGAGCGGGCCCACGAAGCTCCTGCCGTTTTCCCAGCTCTACGGGCCGGGTTACCTCGCCTTTCATCAAGAGGCCTTCCGCGCGCATTTCGAGGCGCACTACGTGCAGCTGGCGCTAGAGAAGGGCGATGCGATCTTCTTCAACCCCGCGCTCTTCCATGCGGCGGGCGAGAACAAGAGCGCGGACATCGCGCGCATGGTGAACCTCTTGCAGGTCTCCTCCGCGTTCGGGCGCGCCATGGAACAGATCGACCGCGCGGCCATGGCGGAGGCGCTCCTGCCCGTGCTGATCCAGCTCAAGCAGGCCGGGCGGCTCGACGCCGCGCAGGTGGCCGCGGCCATCGCCGCCAGCGCGGAGGGCTATGCCTTTCCCACCAATCTCGACACCGACCCACCGGTGGGCGGGCTCGCGCCGCGCTCCATGGCCGATCTTCTCGCGGAGGCCGTGGCGGCGGGAACAGGGCAGGTGGACTTCGCGGCGACCCTGAGCGCGCTTGCCGAGCGCCAGAGCGCCTGAGGACCACTGCACCCGTGACGGACGATACAACGATCTACGACCTGCGCCGCGCGCGGAGCGAGCCCGATCTCACCCCCATGCTGGAGCGCCTTTATGGCGCGCATCCGGACTATGCCCGTTTCACGCGCGCGCTCGAGCGGATGATGCGCCGTGCGTGGGACGCGCGCCCGGCGGATCTGCGGCTTCTTGATCTCAAGCGAGACCTCGAGCCCGACTGGTTCCAGCGGCCGGGCATGGCGGGCTATGCCTTCTACGTCGACCGCTTCTGCGGCACCTTCCGTGACGTGCCGGGGAAGCTCGATTATCTCGCCGATCTCGGCATCACCTACGTCCATTTCATGCCCTGCCTGAAGCCGCGCCCGGGCGACAATGACGGCGGCTACTCGGTCATGGATTACGGGCGGATCAACCCGGCGCTCGGCGACATGGCAAGCTTCGAGGCCGCCACGAAGGCCTGCCGCGACCGCGGGATCAGCGTCTGCGTGGACATGGTGCTCAACCACACCGCGAAGGAGCATGCTTGGGCGAAAAAGGCCCGCAAGGGCACTGCGAAATACGCCGATTACTACCTCATGTTCGAGGATGACACGCTGCCCCGGCAATACGAGGAGACGCTGCTCGAGGTCTTTCCAAACGACGCGCCGGGGAACTTCACCCATTACCCGGATGCGGGCGCGGATGGCGCCGGACGCTGGGTCTGGACGACGTTCAACGAGCATCAATGGGATCTCAACTGGGCCAATCCGCAGGTCTTCCTCGAGATGGCCGAGATCATGCTCGCGCTCGCCAATCGCGGGGTGGATGTGCTGCGCTTCGATGCGGTGGCATTCATGTGGAAGCGGATGGGCACGCGCTGCCAGTCAGAGCCCGAATGCCACATGATCCTGCAGGCGCTGCGCGCGGTAAGCCGGATCGTGGCGCCCGCGGTCATTCACCTCGAGGAGGCGATCGTGGGCCCCGAAGAGATGCTGGGCTATCTCGGGCGCGGCATCCATGACGGGCGCGAGGGCAATCTGGCCTATCACAACTCGCTCATGGTGCAGTTCTGGTCGGCGCTGGCAGCGCGCGACACGCGGATGATGACACATGTCATGCGCAGCCACTTTCCCGAGACCGTGACCAACGCGACCTACGCCACCTATCTGCGCTGCCACGATGATATCGGCTGGGCGGTGACCGACGAGGACGCCGCCGCTGTGGGCCTCGACGGCGGCGCGCACCGGGCGTTCCTGTCGGATTTCTACGAGGGCGTCTTCCCGGGCTCCTTCGCGCGCGGCGCGCTCTTCCAGCACAATCCGGCCACGGGCGACAAGCGCATCTCGGGCACTTGCGCCTCGCTCGCGGGGCTCGAGACGGGGAGGGAGGCCGTGGCGCGCATCCTCATGGGCCATGCGCTGATCGCCAGCCACGGGGGTATCCCGCTCGTCTACATGGGCGACGAGATCGCGCTCGAGAACGACTGGAGCTATCGCGACGTGCCGGAGCATGCCCATGACAGCCGCTGGCTCCACCGTCCGCGCATGGACTGGGAAGCGGTCGATGCGGCATTCTCTGATCCTGAAAGCGCAGCGGGGCAGGTGCTGTCAGGCATCCGGGACATCCTGGCGCGCCGCGCACGCGTGCCGGAGTTTCACGGCGGCTATCCGTGCCGCGTGCTCGAGACCGGCAACCCGAGGCTCTTCGCCTTCGCACGGCGCGCGCCCCATGGCAGCGTCGTCTGCATCTTCAATTTCAGCGAGGCACCGCAGCAGCTTAGCGAGGCCTGGCTGCGATGGGCGGGCATGCGCGAAGGTGTCGATCTTCTGAGCGACGCGCCGCTCGTCTTGGCGGGCGATCATCTCTCGTTGGCAGGCTATGGACGGCTCTGGCTGCGCTAAGGTGTTGATACAACGCCATAAGCGGGCATCAGTATTTTACACATAATACTGATTACAAGCCTTTTGCCTGTATGTGTCACCTAGCCATGACCTGTCGCATCAACGCCGCATCAGCGGACCGCAGGCCGTCGAGTATGGAGAAATGGTGCGCACCCGCCTCCTCCACCAGCGTGATCTCGGCCCCGAGACCTTCCCAGACCAGCGCCATGGCGCGAGACTGGCGCACGAATTCCGGCCGTTCGTCCGCGCCGACCCAGATCGTCATCGGCGCATCCACTTTCGGTCGGCGCAAGATCGGGCTCTCGAGCGCCGCGGACTGGCCCGTGAGCCCCAGCGTCCAGTTCATCTCCGTCATGAGCAACGGCCGGAGATCGTAGACACCACCTAGCCCCGTCAGACTTGCCATGCGCATGAGGATACCGGGCTCCAGCGTCGTGTCATCGCAGAGCGCACGCGCTGCGAGATGCGCGCCCGCGGAATGCCCCACCAGATGGATGGGCCCGGCATGGGCCCGCGCCACGTGCCGGATCCCGCGCGCCACTAGTTGGGTGATCTCCGGGATCGTGGCCGCGGGTGTCAGCGTGTAGCCGATGAGCGCGGCCGTGTATCCAAGCGTCACCGCGCCCTCCGCGAGGTGGCTCCAGTCATCGGGCGACGTGCGCATCCAGTAGCCGCCATGGACGAATATGAAGAGGCCTCGAGATGCGCCTTTCGGCGAGAAAATATCTATGATTTCAGCAGCTTTATCGCCATAGCTGATGCGCTCGTGGCGGCCCCAGCGGGCGCGAAAGTCCGCGGCGTCCTGCGCCCGCTTTGGGAAAAGCCTCGCTGCCCGGAATATGAGCCATGTTGGCGAAAGCATCATCCCAGTCACGTGCCATGGCGCATCCCTTTTGCGCGACGCTAGTCGCAAAGCGGGCCTCGCCACAAGTGGCGTCTGTCTAAGCCAGAAATATCATTTCTCTGCAGCGCCTTGCGGGTTGCAGTTGATGTCCCTAGCCCAGCGCATAGCCCGCGCCGCGTACCGTGCGCACGGGATCGTCCCCGCCATCCTTGCAGAGCGCCTTCCGGAGCCGCCCAATATGGACGTCAACCGTGCGCGTATCCACGTAGATCTCGCGGCCCCAGACCCGGTCGAGAAGCTGCTCGCGGCTCCAGACGCGGCCGGGTTTCTCCATGAACGTCGTCAGGAGCCGGAATTCCGTGGGCCCCAGCTTCACGTCCCGCCCTGCCCGGCTCACCCGGTGATGCTCGGTATCGAGCGTGATGTCTTCGAAGTGAAGCCTCTCCCCGGTCGCGCCGGGCCGCGCGCGGCGGAGCTGCGCCTTCACCCGCGCCATGAGCTCGAGCACCGAATAGGGCTTCGTGACGTAGTCGTCGGCGCCCGTCTCGAGACCGCGGATCTTGTCCACCTCCTCGGTGCGCGCGGACAGCATGATGATGGGGAGCGCGCGCGTCTCCTTGCGCATCTTGAGCTGCCTGCAGACCTCGATGCCTGACACGTTGGGCAGCATCCAATCGAGCACGACGACGTCGGGCTTGTCCTCGTCGACGAGAAGGAGGGCCTCCTCCCCGTTCTCGGCCTCGATCACGCGGTAGCCCTCGCTCTCCAGGTTGTAGGAGAGCACGGCACGCTGGGCCGGCTCGTCTTCCACGAGGAGAACCGAGGGCTGGTCGCTCATGCGGTCGTCCGTTCGATCCCCGGCGCGGTGTCGCCCTTGGGGCGCGGATCGTCGGGATGCTCGCCGGTGACGAGGTAGATGACCTCCTCGGCGATATTGGTGGTGTGATCACCCATGCGCTCGATGTTCTTGGCGATGAAATGGAGATGCATGCAGGCGGTGATGTTGCGCGGGTCTTCCATCATGTGGGTGAGGAATTCACGGAAAAGCGCGTTGTACATCTGATCGACCGAGTGATCGCGGTCGCGTACGTCCCCGGCAAGCTCGGGGTCCCGCTGGATAAAGGCATCGAGCGTGTCCTTGAGCATCGCCTCCACCTCGCGCGCCATGCGCTTGAGAGCCTGGTCGGAGCCGTTGATCGGGCCGGTCTCGGCGAGCACGGTGGTCCGCTTGGCGATGTTCTTGGCGTAATCGGCGATGCGCTCGAGATTGGCGGACACCTTCATCACGGTGAGGATGATGCGCAGGTCGCTGGACATGGGCTGACGCATGGCGATGACGCGCGCGCAATCCTCGTTGATGAAACTCTCGAGATCGTCGATTGCGCTGTCGGCGGCGCGTACCGTCTCGGCGAGTTCCACGTCCCGCTCGGCGAGCGCGCGGGTGCTTTCGAGGATGGCGGCTTCCACCAGCCCGCCCATTTTCATGATGTTGGCCTGCAGCCCTTCGAGATCGCGATCGAAGGCGGAGGCGATGTGCTGGTCTTGCATGGGTCTAGCCGATCCGTCCGGTGATGTAGGATTCCGTGCGCGAGTCTTCGGGGTTGGTGAAGATCTGGCCGGTGTCGCCGTATTCCACGAGGTTGCCGAGGTGGAAGAAGGCCGTCTTCTGGCTCACGCGGGCGGCCTGCTGCATGGAATGCGTGACGATGACGACCGAGTAGTTCTTGCGCAGCTCGTCGATGAGTTCCTCCACCTGCCCGGTGGCGATGGGATCGAGCGCCGAGCACGGCTCGTCCATGAGCAGCACCTCGGGCTCGGTGGCCACGGCGCGCGCAATGCACAGGCGCTGCTGCTGACCGCCGGAGAGGCCGGTGCCGGGGGCGCTGAGGCGGTCCTTCACTTCGTCCCAGATGGCACCACGACGCAGCGATTTTTCCACGATTTCATCGAGTTCCGCCCTGTTCTTCGCGAGGCCGTGGATCCGCGGGCCGTAGGCCACATTGTCATAGATCGACTTCGGGAAAGGATTTGGCTTCTGGAAGACCATGCCCACCTTGGCGCGGAGCTGCACCGGGTCCACGTCCCGGTGATTGATGTCCTCCCCGTCGAGGCGGATATCGCCGGTCACGCGGCAGCTGTCGATCGTGTCGTTCATCCGGTTGATGCAGCGCAGGAAGGTGGACTTGCCGCAGCCCGAGGGCCCGATGAAGGCGGTGACGGTCTTGTCCTCGATCTCCACGCTCACATCCTTGATGGCGTGGTTGTCGCCATAGAAGACATCAACGCCTTTGGCCCCGATCTTGATTTCGTTGTTGGCCACGTCTCGCTCCGCTCGTCTGCTATCGTCGTACATGGGTCTGATCCTTCCTTACCAACGGCGCTCGAAGCGGCGGCGCAAGAGAATGGCGATGATGTTCATCGTGAAGAGGAAGAGAAGCAACAGGATGATCCCGCCCCATGCCTTCTCGGTGAAGACGGCGTCTGAGCGCGAGGCCCAGTTGAAGATCTGAGCGGGCATGGCCGAGTTCGGCCCTTCGAGCCCACTGAGGAAGGTATCGGGGTAGCGCGCCACGAAACCCACCATCCCGATGAGAAGAAGCGGCGCCGTCTCACCGAGGGCCTGCGCGAGACCGATGATGGTGCCCGTGAGGATGCCCGGCGCGGCGAGCGGCAGCACGTGGTGGAAGACGGCCTGCATCTTGGAGGCCCCTACCCCGAGCGCCGCGTCGCGGATCGACGGCGGCACGGCCTTCAGCGAAGCACGCGTGGAGATGATGATTGTCGGCAGCGTCATGAGCGTGAGCACGAGCCCGCCCACGAGGGGCGCCGATTGCGGCAGGTGCATGAACTGGATGAAGACCGCGAGCCCGAGGATGCCGAAGACGATGGAGGGCACCGCGGCGAGGTTCGAGATGTTGACCTCGATGAGGTCGGTGAAGCGGTTCTTCGGGGCGAATTCCTCCAGGTAGATCGAGGCGGCCACGCCGATGGGCAGTGCAAGCACGAGCACCACGATCATCATGAAGAACGAGCCCAGGACGGAGGCGCCGATGCCCGCCGCGCCGGCATTGTCCACGCCGGTATCCACGCCTGTGATGAAGTTCCAGTCGAAGACGCTGGCCATGAGCCCTGCTTCCGTCATGGCCTCGGCCACGACGAGGTCCTCCGGCTGAATGAAACGGTTTTCCGCGGTAATGTTCTCTACGGCGAGCGAGCCCTTGAAATACCGGTCAACGGCGGAAGCCGCCGGAAGCTCGAAGCGTACTGTCTCGCCGATGCGCGCGGGGTCCTCGCGATAGAACTCGCGAAGATCGGCCCCCACGGAGCCCACGAGCCGCTCGAGAGCGTCGGGGTCGAGATCGGCCTCGATCCCTGCGTCTTGCAGAGCATCCGAGAGCGCGGCGATGAAGAGCGTCTCGTACTCGGCCGTCTTGAATAGCGTGCCCTCAGCGGCATCGAACTGTTCCTGCGAGACAGTCATGTCGACCTGGACGACCGTCCGCTGGAACGCCGGGAGGCCGTTGGACAGAATTGCCCAAAGCAGCACCACGAGCGCGAGGATGCCCGTCGTGATCGCGGCCACGCCATAGGCCTTGAAGCGGGTCTCGGCCGCGTTGCGCTTCTTCGTGCGATCATCGACCGAGAGGAGCGATTTCCCCTTGGCAGGTGCGGCGGCGGGGGCTGTTGCGTCGGTCATTCGTACTGCTCCCGATACTTGCGGACGATGTAGAGGGCAAAGACGTTGAGCCCGAGCGTGATGACGAAGAGCGTCATACCGAGGGCGAATGCGACCAAGGCTTCGGGCGAGGCAAAATCGCTGTCCCCGGTGAGCTGCGAGACGATCTTGGCGGTGACCGTGGTCATGGCCTCGAACGGATTGAGAGAGAGCCGGGCCGCGGCCCCTGCCCCGAGGACGACGATCATCGTCTCCCCGATGGCACGCGAGGCGGCGAGAAGGATCGCGCCAACGATGCCGGGCAGCGCTGCCGGAAGCACGACCTGCCGGATCGTCTCGGAGTGCGTCGCGCCGAGGCCCAGGGAGCCGTCGCGCATGGCCTGCGGCACCGCATTGATGATGTCGTCCGAGAGCGAGGAGACGAAGGGGATGAGCATGAGGCCCATGACGAGGCCCGCGGTCATGACCGCCGTCCCGCCGGACATCCACGTCACCCCAAGCGTGCCGCCATCGCCGAAGACCGAGACGAGGAAAGGTCCCACCGTGAGAAGCGCGAAGAGGCCGTAGACGATGGTGGGGATGCCCGCGAGCACCTCGAGAAGCGGCTTGGCCACAGAACGCACGGCGGGCGACGCATATTCAGACAGATAGATCGCCGCGAAGAGGCCGATGGGCACGGCTACACAGAGCGCCACGAGGGAGATGTAGAGCGTCCCCCAGAGGAGCGGCAGCACCCCCAGCGATGAGGCCCCGCCCCGGCCGGTGAAGCTCGGCGCCCACTCTAGATTGAAGAAGAACTGCGCGGGCGGATAGATCTGAAGGAATTCGACCGTATTGAAGATCAGCGAGAGCACGATCCCGACGGTCGTGAGAATGGCGATGGAGGCCGCCGCGACGAGGAGCGCCATCACCGCCCGTTCCACGGTATTGCGCGCCCGGAAGGCCTTGTCCGTGCGGAACCAGGCATAGGCAAAGCCCGCAGCAGCGATGAAGAGCACGAAGACCATGCGCAACCTATCGCCGGTGGCTGTCATCGCGCGGTAGTCCTGGGCGCTGCGCAGGATACCCTGGTCGACGTCCGAGCCGAGCGCCACGCCCACATCGCCCAGCCGCTGGCGCACATCTGTGAAGTCGGTGCGCATGTTCTCGGCCATTTCCTCGGTCATGGCACCTTCCGCCACGGCGACGTCGAGGCCGTCAGCCACGCGGCGCACGTCCGAGAGCACGAGGCTCATGTTCAGGCCATCGGTGATGAGCTGCTGTTCGGTGATGTCCCCGCGGATCGATGCGCCGATGATGATCGGTTGCAGGATGGACCAGGCGGCAAGGGCAAGGAGCGAGGGGACGAGGACGGAGAGCGCACCGTTCGAGCCGTAGTAGGACGGCAGAGAATGGAGGTTGCGGCGGTCTCCCCCGGCAGAGATCATGGCCCGCCGACGCATGACCACGTAGCTGGCCGCGCCGAGCGCGAGGAGAAGAAGGACGATGGTTCCTGCCGACATGATGTTGGCATCCTAGCCTAGAGACGTGAGAGGCAGCCCCTGACAGAGCTGCCTCGCTTTTTTCGTGAGATCCCCGCGCAGAGCATCCGCGCGGGGCCCTGCAAGGCTTACATGGCGGAGCCCATGACCTCTTCTGCCTCGATCATCGCCTGCGTCGCGGCGAGCTCGGGGTCGGGCACGATGCCGTAGGTCGCCAGCGGGCCGCCGGGGCCTGAGATCTGGTCAGCCATGAAGAACTGGGCGTATTCCTTGAGGCCCGGGATCACGCCGATATGCGCCGCCTTGATGTAGAAGAAGAGCGGGCGGGACACGGGGTACTCGCCGGTGGAGATCGTCTCCGTGGACGGCGACACGCCGGACATCGTGGCCACTTTCAGCTTGTCGGTGTTGTTCTCGTAGAACGAGAGACCGAACACGCCGATGCCGTTGGCGTTGGCGTCGATGCGCGCGAGGGTCTCGGTGTAGTCACCGTCGATGTCCACGGAGCGCCCGTCGGTGCGCACCTCGAGGCAGGCATCCTCGGCATCATCCTCGGACATGCCGGCGGCCATCATGGCCTCGAAGGCGCCAGTGGCTTCACAGCCTGCCGCGATCACCTTTTCTTCGAAGACTTCGCGCGTGCCGTGCTTGGTGCCCGGGATGAAGGCGATGATCTCCTCGGAGGGCAGATCGGCGTTGAAGTCCGACCACATCGTGTGCGGGTTGTCGACGAGCTCGCCATCCACCATCACGCGCGGCGCGAGGGCGTTGAACCAATCCGACGGCGTGAAGGCGTCATAGGCCGGGCCGTCGATCTGCGAGGCGAAGACGATGCCGTCATAGCCGATGCGCACTTCGATGATGTCGGTGACGCCGGCTTCCGCACAAGCGGCGATTTCGCTCTCACGGATGGCGCGGGATGCGTTGGCGATGTCGATGGTGTTGACGCCGACGCCTTCGCAGAAACGGCGCAGACCGGACGACGACCCGCCGGATTCCACGACCGGCGTCGGGAAGTCCGTGTTGTCGCCGAAGAGTTCGGCCACGATCGACGCGTACGGCAGCACGGTGGACGAGCCGGCGATCTGGACCTGGTCGCGGGCTTGTGCAGCGCCGGCAATGGCCGTGATCGCGATCGCGGATGCGGTCATTTTTGTGAAAGACATGAACAGTTGCTCCTTAGCTTGTTCGAGCGTGTGGTTCCCCCGGGTGGCTCGGGGCCATGCGCGACCCACTACCCATGCGGCACGACGCTTTTGCAAAGGTTTTGTAACGGTTTTACGACAAGTCCCGTCTTGCCGCGACGGCACCCTGAGCCGGGCCATCCAGCCCCGTCGCAAGGGGCTCACCGAGGCAAAACCACGGTGAAGACCGAGCCCTCCCCGCGCACCGAACTGATGCGCAGGCGCCCACGGTGACGGCTGACGATGTGCTTGACGATTGCGAGGCCGAGGCCGGTCCCCCCCTGCTCCCGGGACCGGTGGGTATCGATCCGGTAGAACCGCTCCGTAAGGCGAGGCAGGTGATGGGGCTCGATGCCCTCGCCATTATCGCGGATATCAAGGAGGACCGCCGGGCCGCGCATGGCGGGCTCGCGCTCGGGCAGCGACATTGCCACGTCCACCTCCCCTGCCCCGTACTTGATCGCGTTCTCGAGGAGATTGCGCGCCACCTGCATGAGCTGGTCGCGGTCCCCGTTGATCCAGACCTCTCCTTCGGGAAGATCGAGGCTCAACTCGACGGCGTGATCCTTCATGGCATGTCGCACCGTCTCCACGGCCTCGCGCAGCGCCTCCGTCAGCTCGACGCGGGTCTCCGGGCGAAGCCGTGCCTCGCTCTCCACCCGACTGAGCGACAGGAGATCGTGCACGAGGCGCCGCATGCGCTCGGCCTCCACCTCCATCATGCCGAGGAAACGGTCGGTGGCGGCGGTATCGCCACGGGCGGGGCCGCGCAGCGTCTCGATGAAGCCACTGAGCGCGGTGAGCGGCGTGCGCAGCTCATGGCTCACATTGGCCACGAAATCGCGCCGCATCTGCCCAAGCCCCTCCTCGCCGGACACATCGCGGAAGACGAGAAGGACCCCGGGGCTCGGCTCGGCCGCCAGCGGCGTCATGTCGATCGTGAAGGCGGAAGGCTCCCCGCCGACACTGAGATCGATTCGAGCTGTGCGCGCCGCGCCGTCCGAAAGCGTCTGTTCCAAGGCTGCCGTTGCGGAAGGCTGGCGCAGGATGAACGTGTAGTGCGCCCCCGTGGCGTTGTGCCCAAGGAGCTCTCTGGAGGCTGCGTTCATCACGAGGACGCGTTTTCCCTGCCCCACGATGACTGCAGGCAGGGGAAGCGCACCGACGACGGCCTTGTAATCCGCGATTCTATCCATGCTTTACCGGTCTTAACTCATGGGATAAGAAACAACTCCCACTCAAAGACCCAACACGTTTCCTCCGCTCGACCCTCAGGGGTACACCGCTAAAAGGCATCCCGGCCCATGATGTTCAAGGCGCCCTCTTTTCCGGCCCCCATCGACTCCCTGCAGCCCGCGCCTGTGCTCTTCATTGGCGTGGTCGACTATGCAGCGGCGTCGCGGGCCTATTCGGCGCCGGGGGCAGAGCATTGCTCAATCCAGTTCGACCAGCTCACGCCCGAATTTCTCGCCCTGCTCCAGCCTGCCGTGGTGCTCAGCCCACTCTTTGATCTCGAGATCGATCCGGGCGAAGTGGCCGAGCGGCTGCAGGCGCTCGGGTACCGGGGCCGCTACTGCGCGGTGACGAAATCCGTGCCGAAGCCCGACGTCATCCGCCGCGATATCAACCGCATCGCCCCCGAGCTCGATTTCGACGTCATCATGCTCGACGAAGCGCCGCCTGCGCTGCACTGAACCTCAGGCGGCGCGCGCGGCGGCGGCCACGGCGCGTTCGAAGCCCGCGACGAGCTCGTCGATCGGCTCCACGCCCACCGAGATCCGGAAAAACCCTTCTGAGATGCCGAGTTCTGCCCGCCCGGCCTCCGTCAACGCGCGGTGACTCGAGGTGGCCGCGTGAGAGAGCGTCGTGCTGATATCGCCCAGCGTGGGGGCGAAGGCCACGGGCACCGTCTTGGCCAGCGCATCCGCCGCGGCCCTGCCCCCGTCGATCTCGAAAGAGACCATCGTCCCGCCATGACCGCCGAGAAGCCCGGCTGCCCGGTTGTGGTCCGGGTGATCAGGGCGCAGCGGATAGAGCACGCGCGCCACACCGGGCAGACCAGCGAGGGCATCGGCGAGCACCGCGGCATTGGCCTCTGCGCGCTCGTAGCGGAGCGAAAAGGATAGAAGGCCCCGCTCGGCCATCCAGCAATCGAAGGGCGCGGGCGTCGTCCCCCAGGTGGCGGCGAGGAGATCGAGGCGGGTGTTCACCTCCGGATCCCGTGCCGCGACCCAGCCCAGCATGGCGTCCGAGTGCCCGCTCAGCAGCTTCGTCACGGAATGGAGCACGATATCCGCGCCGTGCTCCAGCGCGTTGAACCCCAGCGGCGTGGTGAAGGTATTGTCGATGATGAGCGTGATGCCATGGGCACGGCAGAGCTCTGCGAGCCCCGTGATGTCGGCCACGCGCAGCGTCGGGTTCGAGACGACCTCCACCAGCATGCCGCGCGTCTCGGGCCGGATCAGCGCGGCGGCGGCAGCGGCGTCCGTGGGATCGAAGAGGTCGGTGGCGATGCCGAGGCGGGGCAGCTCCTCCGCCATGAGGCGGAGCGAGCGGCCGTAGAGCTGCGAGGAGCCCAGGGCATGATCGCCCGCGTCGAGGCTTGCCAAGAGCGCCAGCGCCACGGCGCCCATGCCGCTTCCGGTCATGACGCCGCCCTCTGTCCCCTCCAGCCGGTCGATCATGCCCGCGATCGTGGCAGCGTTGGGGTGGCCTTCGCGCGAATAGGTGTAGCCTGAGCGCTCCACGTATACGGCGTCGAGCTCCGAGGGCGTCTCGGCGGTGTAGACCACGGAGGTCTGCAGCGGGCTCACGAGGGGCACGCCGGGAAAGGGCGCGGGGGCCACGCGGCGCGTCATTGCGGGTCGAGCCCCGCGCGGAAGTGGCGCATGTTAGCCTGGTATCCGAGCGCCGAGGTCGTGAGCCCATCGATGGCTGCCGCGTCGAGCTGGCGGACGACCTTGCCCGGCGCGCCCATGACGAGGGAGCCATCCGGGATCTCTTTGCCCTCGGTGATGAGGGCGCAAGCGCCGATGAGGCAGTTCTTCCCGATCTTGGCGCCGTTGAGCACCGTGGCGCCCATGCCGATGAGGGAATTCTCCCCGATGGTGCAGCCGTGGAGCATGGCCTTGTGCCCGATCGTGCAGTTCGCCCCGATCGTGAGGGGGAAGCCCATATCCGTGTGCAGCACGCTGTTTTCCTGAATGTTCGTCCCGGCGCCCACTGTAATGCGTTCGTTATCCCCGCGCAGCACGGCGCCGAACCAGATCCCCACGCCGCCCGCGAGGACGACATTGCCCATCACATGGGCGCCGGGCGCGATCCAGTAATCGCCGTCCTCGGGCGTCTGCGGCGCGTGGCCATCCAGGGCGTAGAGCGTCATGAGCGTTCCTCGAATTCCTGTTGCAGCGCGCGGGCGTGATTTTGCAACGCGGGCTGTTGGACGCGGGCCATGCGCGTGGCCTCGATGATGGTCTTGAGCTTTTCCTCGGTGGCGTCGAGATCCTCGTTGACGAGCACGTAGTCGTATTCCGACCAGCGGCTGATCTCGTCCCAGCTTTTGCGCATGCGCTTGGCGATCACCGTTTCGTCGTCCTGCCCGCGCGCCTCGAGACGTCGACGCAGCTCCGCGATGGAAGGCGGCAGCAGGAAAACGGAGAGCACGTTCGGCCCCATGACGGAGTTCTTGATCTGCTGCGCGCCCTGCCAGTCGATGTCGAAGAGCACGTCGCAGCCCGCCTCCACCGCCTCCTGAACGGGCCCCAAGGGCGATCCGTAGAAATTGCCGAAGACATGGGCGTATTCGAGCATGTCGCCGTCCTTCACCATGCGCTTGAACGCGCTCTCGTCGGTGAAGTGATAGTCCTGCCCGTCGACCTCGCCTTGGCGCGGCGGGCGCGTCGTGGCGGAGACGGAGAAGCGGATCGAGCTGTCCCAGGCGCGGAGCCTTCGTGCGAGGGTGCTCTTGCCTGCGCCGGAGGGCGAGGAAAGGATGATGAGAAGACCGCGCCGCATGGCTTACTCCACGTTCTGGATTTGCTCGCGCATCTGGTCGATGGCGACCTTGAGGTCGAGCCCGATGCGCGTGAGGGCGCTGTCGCCGGATTTCGAGCACAGCGTGTTGGCCTCGCGATTGAACTCCTGCATGAGGAAATCGAGCTTGCGCCCCACGGGCCCCTCGGTTGCGAGCAGTTCGCGCGTGGCGGCGATGTGGGCCTCGAGCCGGTCGATCTCTTCCATGACGTCGGATTTGATCGCGAGCTGCGCGAGCTCTTGGGCAAGCCGCCCCTCGTCGATATCCGCCTCGCCCATCACGCGAGCGAGACCGGCGCGGAACGTCTCCGCTTGGGCGGCAGCGCGATCGGGCAAAAGCGACCGGGCTTCGGCCACGAGGCCTGCGATGGCCTCGAGCTGGGTCTTGATGATGCGCGCCAGCGCTGCCCCTTCTTCCACGCGCATGGCGACGAAGGCCTTAACCAAGGTTGCGAAGTCGGCCTTCAACTTTGCGGCGAATTCTGGGCCGCCATCGTCGCTGCCCTGCCCCTCCGAAACTGAGCGCATGGTTAAGATATCGACGGCGCGGGTGGGCGTGAGCGGCACATGGGCTTGCGCCGCGCGGGCCTCGATTTCGCGCAGCTGCGCGAGAACGGCATCGACCGCGTCCACATTCAGCGCCATGGCGCCGGCCGCGTCGCCGCGGGTGACGCGGAGCGAGACCTGCACGTTGCCCCGGGTGAGCGCTGCGCCGAGCGATTTGCGCACTTCGGGCTCGAGCCCTTCAATCCAGTCGGGAATGCGCAGGCGCAGGTCGAGCCCCTTGCCGTTGACGCCCCGCAATTCCCAGCTCCAGGAAAGCGCGCCGTCGCTGCCCGCGGCGCTGGCATAGGCTGTCATGGATTTGAGCATTCGGCCTCCCTGCCCGCTCTCTTTTGCCTTCGCATACAGGGGGCGCTCGCCGCCCTCAAGCGCGGGCATGTTCATTAACCTTATTCCTGAAAATTGCTGCCAAATCCGAACGAGGCTTGCCACATTGAGGCCATGTCTGCGGCAAATTGCAGACAGGCTTTGTCGCCCATTAAACAAGGTGTATCAATGAACGACGACAGCGCGCAGGGGACCATGGTGGAGTTCAAGGGCAGCCGGCGCTTCGACGGGATTGCCGCCCTCGAGGCCTACTGGATGAGTGTTCGCGGCAACCGGACGGTGCCCTTGCGAGCCGATATCGATCCGCGCGGCATCGAGAGCGCGCTCGATTATGCCTTCATCGCGGAGCGCGTGACGGCGGGCATCGTGCGCTTCCGTCTGGCCGGGTCGCAGCTCAACGAGCTTCTTGGCATGGATGTGCGGGGCATGCCGATCACCTCGCTTTTCGGGCCCAAGAGCAGAGGCGAGCTCGTGGAGGCGATCGAGGGCGTCTTCGAAGGCCCCGAAGTGCTCGAAGTGGGGCTGGAGAGCCCGGCGGGCGCCGGGAAGCCTGCCCTGCCCGCGCAGATGGTCCTGCTACCCCTGAAAAGCGATCTCGGCGATATCAGCCGCGCCATCGGTTGCTTTCCCACGCGGGGCAGCATCGGGCGCCCGCCGCGGCGCTTCGAGCTGTCCGGCGCGCTGAAGCGCACCTCTCTGGCCTCCGAGGAGGCGCCGGTGATACACCGCCGCCCGGCCCCGAGACCCCAGCCCATGGAAGGGTTCGCGGAGGACAAGGCCCCCTTCAAAGGCAAGCCAGAGGCGCCCCGCCACGCGGCGGAGCGGCCCTATCTGAAGCTTGTGCGCGACGACGAGTAAGACCCGGGGCCGGCCCTCAGGCTGCCCCGAAGCCCGAAATCCTCAGACCGCCGCCGCCTGTCGCGTCTGGGCCGTCTGGCTGAGTTCTTCAGCCACGAGGAACGCGAGCTCGAGCGCCTGGGAGGCATTGAGCCGCGGGTCGCAGGCCGTGTGGTAACGCGAGGAGAGATCCTCGTCGGTCACGGCGCGCACCCCGCCGGTGCACTCGGTCACGTCCTTGCCGGTCATCTCGAAATGCACGCCCGCGGGCACGGTGCCCTCGGCGCGGTGGATGGCGAAGAATTCCTGCACCTCGCGCAGCACGCTCTCGAAGGGCCGGGTCTTGTAGCCCGACGCGCTCTTGATCGTGTTGCCGTGCATCGGATCGCAGGACCAGACGACATTGGCGCCTTCGGCCTGCACGGTCCGGATGAGCCGCGGCAGGTTGTCGGCCACCTTCCCCGCGCCGAAGCGCGCGATAAGCGTGAGGCGACCGGCCTCGTTCTCCGGGTTGAGCTTCGCCATGAGGACCTTGAGATCCTCTTCCGTGGTCGTGGGGCCGCATTTCAGCCCGATCGGGTTTTGCACCCCGCGGCAGAATTCGACATGGGCGCCATCGGGCTGGCGCGTGCGGTCTCCGATCCAGAGCATGTGGCCCGATCCGGCGAGCCACTTGCCGGTGGTCGAATCCACCCGCGTCAGCGCCTCTTCGTATTCCAGAAGGAGCGCCTCGTGGGAGGTGTAGAAATCGACGGTCGACATCTCGTCATTCGTCTCTGACGTGAAGCCGGCCGCGTTCATGAAATCCAGCGCGTCGGAGATCCGGCCCGCCATCTCCCGGTACTTCTCGCTCTCCTCGCGGTCGGTGAATCCCAGCGTCCAGGCATGGACCTGGTGGATATCCGCGAAGCCACCCTTCGAGAAGGCGCGCAGGAGGTTCAGCGTGGCAGAGGCCTGCGTGTAGGCGTGCAGCATCTTCTCCGGGTTGGGGATGCGCGCCTTGGGCGTGAAGGCCAGATCATTGATGATGTCCCCGCGGTAGCTCGGCAGCTCCACACCGTCGGCGATCTCCGTGGGGGCGGAGCGCGGCTTGGCGAATTGGCCAGCCATGCGGCCCACCTTCACCACCGGCACCTTCGCGCCATAGGTCAGCACGACCGCCATCTGCAGCATGACCTTGAATGTGTCCCGAATGAGATCGGCGGAGAATTCCCCGAAGCTCTCGGCACAATCCCCACCTTGCAGCAGGAACGCCTCGCCGCGGGCAGCCTTCGCGAGATCGGACTTCAGCGACCGCGCCTCGCCGGCAAAGACGAGCGGCGGATATTGCGAGAGCTGCGCTTCGACGGCGCTGAGCTTTGCCTCATCCAGATATTCCGGCATCTGGACCCTTGGCTTGGAACGCCAGCCAGATTTTTGCCACTCGGTCATTGTCTCGATCCTATGCGCTTGGGGGCACGCCCCCCGAAGTTTTCAGTGCGTTACGCGTATACCGTTGCATTCCCGCCCTGGAAACAGAGGATTTCGACGCAGCACAGCTTTTGTTGATTGGTCACAACTTGACGCCGCCGAGGCGCGCCTCCAAGGCTGTCTTGCGACATAGCAAGCGATTTTACGACATGCTGACCCAGCCACCGAAGCTCCACATCGAAACGGGCGGCGCAAAGCCGCGAAAGTTCGTCTTCGTGCTGCTGGAGAATTTCACTCTGCTTTGCTTTGCAAGCGCGCTGGAGAGCCTGCGGATCGCCAATCGCATGGCAGGGCAAGACCTCTATTCCTGGGAGCTCATGGGCGAAGGCGGCGGCAATGTCCGGTGCTCGGCAGGAACGGGCTTTTCCGTGGACAAGGATCTCGACGAGGTCTCGCGAGACGACACCGTCCTCCTCTGCGGCGGCATCGACGTGCAGGCGGCAACGTCGAAGAAGGTGCTGAGCTGGCTCCGGCGCGAGGCGCGGCGGGGGCCCATCATGGGCGGGCTCTGCACGGCGGGCTATTCGCTGGCAAAGGCGGGCCTCCTCGATGGCAAACGCGCCACCATCCATTGGGAAAACCAGGACAGCTTCACCGAGGAATTCGACGAGGTGGAGCTCACGAAGAGCGTCTTCGTGATCGACGGCAACCGCGTGACGACGGCGGGCGGGACCGCCTCCATCGATCTGATGCTCAAGTTCATCGCCGAGGATCACGGCGAAGAACTCGCCAATGCCGTGGCCGATCAGCTCATCTACTCCACCATCCGCACTGACCAGGATACGCAGCGCCTCTCGATCCCCACGCGCATCGGCGTGCGGCATCCGAAACTGAGCCAGGTGATCCAGCAGATGGAGCTCAACATCGAGGAGCCGATCTCACCTTCGATCCTCGCCAAGGATGTGGGCATGTCCACGCGGCAGCTCGAGCGCCTCTTCCGGCGCTACCTCAACCGCTCCCCCAAGCGGTACTACATGGAACTGCGCCTGCAGAAGGCGCGCAACCTGCTCATGCAGACCGATATGAGCGTCATCAACGTGGCGCTCGCCTGCGGCTTCGCCTCGCCGTCGCATTTCTCGAAATGCTACCGCGCGCATTACAACACCACGCCCTATCGCGAGCGTGGCGCGCAGGCAGCGCGGCTCAGCGTCTGAGGCGTGGTCGTCCCCGCCCGCCCCGGGATCAGGTCCGGGGCGTGACCGGCGCCGGCTGTCTCAGCTCGACGCGGGCGTAACGCGGTAAAGCGTGCCGTTGCCCGCACTCAGGAACCAGATCGAGCCGTCGGGCGCCTCGCGGATATCGCGCACGCGTGCCGTCTCGTCAGACTGGATGCGCTCGGCCTCGCTCACATTGCGCCCGCTGACGTCGAGCCGAGAGATGAGATCGGAATTGAGCGAGCCTACGAAGATGTCGCCCCGCCATTCCGGGAAGAGCGCCCCGGAATAGATCATCATCCCCGAGGGCGCGATGGAGGGATCCCAGTAGTGGGCCGGCTGCTCCATGCCCTCCTTGGCGGTCCCTTCGCCGATCCGCGCGCCGGAATAGTGGCGGCCATAGGAGATGACGGGCCAGCCGTAATTGTTGCCGGGTTCGATGAAGTTGATCTCGTCGCCGCCGCGCGCGCCGTGTTCCACCGTCCAGATATTGCCGTCGGCGTCGAGCGCCATGCCCTGCGGATTGCGGTGCCCGAAGGACCAGATGCCGGGCTGCACGTCACTCCGGCCCGCGAAGGGATTGCCGGGCGGGATCGCACCATCCTTCGTGATGCGCACGACGGAGCCGTTCTCGATGGTGAGGTCCTGCGCGGAGGGCCTGTCGCCCCGATCCCCGATCGTGAGGTAGAGCGTGCCGTCGCGCGCCTCCACCAGGCGGGAGCCGAAATGCCGCCCGCCCGAGCCGCCGGGCGCCGTCTCGAAGATCGTCTCGAGCCCGTCGAGGCGCGTGCCGTCCGCGCTCAGCCTGGCCTTGGCCACGGCCGTGCCCGCGCCACCCAGGCCCTGCCGCTGTGAATACGTGAAGAAGAGCTCACGGGAGGACGCGAAATCGCGCGGCACGAGCACGTCGAGGAGGCCGCCCTGCCCCCGTGAGACGACATCGGGCGCGCCGCGCAGTTCGGTCACGCCGGAGCCGGGCCGCACGAGGAGCACGCGGCCCTCCTGCTCGGTCATGATGATCTCGCCGCCGGGCAGGAAACCGAAGCCCCAGGGGGAATTCAGCCCCTGCACGACCGGTGTCATGGCCAGCGCGCCTGCGGAAGTGGCGACCTGCGCACTGCTGGTCGTTCCCAAGGCGATGAAAAGTGCGGCGGTGAGCGAACGGAACATCGGCAAAACTCCTCTTTGACGGGTGAAATAGGCACGAATCCGGATCGCGCCCCTCACCTTTTTGAGAATTCGCGCCAAGTCGCTTGCTGAAACCTGCTTTCCTTTTCCAACGTGGTGGGTACCTTACGCGCTGGAAAACAATCCAACTGGGAGACTAACCAATGAAAAAGCTGCTTCTGGCCTCCGCGGCCACGGCACTTATGGCGGGCGCCGCGGGCGCTGACGGCCACAGCCCCATCAAGCTCGGCGTCCTCTTCGGCTTCACCGGCCCAATCGAATCCCTCACCGGCCCCATGGGCGCCGGTGCCGAGCTCGCCGTGAGCGAAGTGAACGCCGCGGGCGGGATCCTCGACGGTGCCATGGTGGAGGCCGTGTCCGCTGACACTGGCTGCATCGACAACGCGCTGGCCACCTCCAACGCCGAGCGCCTCATCGCCGAGGGCGTCGCAGGCATCGTGGGCGGTGACTGCTCCGGTGTCACGGGCGCGATCCTCGCCAACGTGGCGATCCCGAACGGCATGGTGATGATCTCGCCGTCGGCGACGTCGCCCGCGCTGTCGACCGTCGAGGACAACGGCCTCTTCTTCCGCACGGCGCCGTCTGACGCCCGTGAAGGCCAGGTCATGGCCGACATCCTCGTGGAGCGCGGCATCGAGTCCATCGCGCTGACCTATACCAACAACGACTACGGCAAGGGCCTCGCGGACGCCATCCAGGCCTCCTTCGAAGCGCTCGGCGGTGAAGTTACCATCGTCTCCGCCCATGAGGACGGCCGCGCGGACTACTCCGCAGAAATCGCCGAACTCGACGCGGCGGGCGGTGAGCTCCTCGTCGTGGCAGGCTACCTCGACCAGGGCGGCCTCGGCATCATCCGTGCCTCGCTCGATGCGGGCGCATGGGACACGTTCGGCCTGCCCGGCGGCATGATCGGCGACAGCCTGCCCGCAAATGTCGGACCGGATCTTAACGGCTCGTTCGGCCAGATCGCAGGTTCCGGCGGCGAAGGCGCGGACGCCATGTCCTCGCTCGGCGAAGCCAACGGCTTTGACGGCACCTCGCCCTACACGCCCGAGTCATATGACGCGGCGGCGATCTTCATGCTCGCCATGGAAGCGGCCGGCTCTGCCGATCCCGCCGACTACGCAGCCGAAATCCTCAACGTCGCCAACGCGCCGGGCACCCAGTTCTTCCCGGGCCAGCTCGCCGAGGCGCTCGCCGCCGTGCGCGCGGGCGAGGACATCGACTACCAGGGCGGCTCCGCCGTGGAACTCATCGGGCCCGGCGAGAGCGCCGGCTCCTACCGCGAGATCGAAGTGCAGGACGGCGAAAACGTCACCGTCAACTTCCGCTAAGATCCATACGCAAGCCACTGAACAGCCCGGTTTTTCCGGGCTGTTCGCATAAGAGGGCACCCCCATGATCGAGGTCCATGACCTGCACAAGCATTTCGGCGGCTTCCATGCCGTCGACGGCGCGACGCTCTCCATCGAGGAAGGCTCCATCACCGGCCTGATAGGGCCAAACGGCGCCGGAAAAACCACGCTTTTCAACGTGATCGCGGGCAATCTTGAACCGACGGGTGGCCGGGTCACCATGGCGGGCGAGGACATCACGGGCCTGCCGCCCCATGACCTCTTTCACAAGGGCCTACTCCGCACCTTCCAGATCGCGCACGAGTTCAGCTCAATGACCGTGCGCGAGAACCTGATGATGGTGCCCGGCGCGCAGGCGGGCGAGACGCTCATCAATGCCTGGTTCCGCCGTGGCGAGATCCGGCGGCAGGAGCGCGAACTCGCGAAGAAGGCGGACGAAGTCCTTGAGTTTCTTACGATAGATCATCTCGCCGATGAGAAAGCTGGGAACCTCTCAGGCGGCCAGAAGAAGCTCCTCGAGCTCGGGCGCACCATGATGGTCGACGCCAAGATCGTCTTTCTCGACGAGGTGGGCGCGGGCGTGAACCGCACGCTCCTGATGACCATCGCCGACGCGATCCAGCGGCTGAACAAAGAGCGCGGCTACACCTTCTGCGTGATCGAGCATGACATGGATTTCATCGGCAAGCTCTGCGATCCGGTGATCGTAATGGCCGAGGGCAAGGTGCTCGCCAAGGGCACCATCGACGAGATCAAATCGAACGAGCAGGTGATCGAGGCCTATCTCGGCACCGGCGTTAAGAACAAGAAGACGGCGTGAGAATGGGAAGCAAGCTTCCGTATGGATCACGTATGGCTGGCGTATGGCTGCCGGTCGGCGCGGCGGGTGTTAACCTGTCAGGCGGGCCGCGCGCAGCCGTTCAACCGACGTCAACAATCGAGACAAAACTCCCGGGTCAAGCCCGGGACGGGTGGAGGTCCTCAGGAGATGTCTGATCCCTACGGCGACCGCGGCAATGACGACGTGTCGATCCAGAACCCGCGCCCCGGCGCCACCGTCGAGGGCGCGGCGCGGGGCGTGAGCATCCCGGTGGGCGGGCCCGACCCGTTCCTCATCGGCGACGCCATGACCGGCGGCTACGGCAAGGGGGCGGATATCCTGCATGACTGCACCATCGCGGTGAACGAGGGCGAGATCGCCGTCATCGTGGGGCCGAACGGCGCGGGCAAGTCCACCGCGATGAAGGCCGTCTTCGGGATGCTCGATGTGCGCCAGGGCGCCGTGCGCCTCGCGGGCGAGGACATCACCGCGCTCACGCCCCAGGCCCGGGTGCAAAAGGGCATGGGCTTCGTGCCCCAGACCTCCAACATCTTCACCTCCATGACCGTGGAGGAGAACCTCGAGATGGGCGCCTTCATCCGCGACGACGACGCGCGAGGCACGATGGAGAGTGTCTACGACCTTTTCCCGATCCTGCGCGAGAAGCGCCGCCAGCCCGCGGGCGAGCTTTCGGGCGGCCAACGGCAGCAGGTCGCCGTGGGGCGCGCGCTGATGACGAAGCCGCAAGTGCTCATGCTCGACGAGCCCACGGCGGGCGTCTCCCCCATCGTGATGGACGAGCTCTTCGACCGGATCATCGAGGTGGCCAAGACCGGCATCTCGATCCTGATGGTGGAGCAGAACGCGCGCCAGGCGCTCGAGATCGCGGACAAGGGCTACGTGCTCGTGCAGGGGCGCAACGCCTATACCGGGACGGGCCAGGAGCTGCTCGCGGACCCCGAGGTGCGGAGGTCGTTCCTTGGCGGGTGATGGGGCAACGACCGTGCCTTGCTGGCGCGGCGCGCGCGGGGCCCGCGGCGTGTCTGCCTCCGGCGGGAGTATTTATGGCCAGTGGAAGCGGGGGCTGGCACTTTATTTGGCCGGCGTCGGCAGCGCGGCGGCGGCCGTGGACTGCACATTCGACCGGGAGTGTATTGCGGGCGAGGCCTGTGCGGTGAGCGCTTTCGAGGCCAGTGTCACCCCCGATGCCGGGGCGGCGCGCGCGACGGTAGAGACAGTCTTCGGCACTTTTCCCGGCCTTTACTCCAACACTGCGGGCACGGCGCCGCATAACGTCACGGCCTTCGTGCCGGAGACGGGGAACAGCCTGCACCTGACCTACACGGACGAGGCGGCATGGCTGACGTTTCACATGCCCGCGGCGGAGATGGCGATCACCTATCTAGGGACCTGTAAATGACGGATATCCTGAACGCGATCATCGTGATCCTGAATTTCATCGTCATCCCGGGGGTGGCCTACGGCTCGCAGCTGGCGCTCGGCGCGTTGGGGGTGACGCTGGTCTATTCGATCCTGCGGTTTTCGAACTTCGCCCATGGGGACACCATGGCATTCGGGACGATGTTCGTGATCCTCTTTACGTGGTGGATGCAGGGGCTGGGGCTCTCATTGGGCCCGCTCCCCACGGCACTTCTGGCGCTGCCGCTGGGGATCGGGGCCTGTGCGCTCATGGTGCTCTTCACCGATCGCTCGGTCTACCGATTCTACCGGCGGCAGAAGGCCTCGCCCGTCATCCTCGTCATCGTCTCCATGGGGGTGATGTTTGTCCTCAATGGCGTGACGCGCTTTATCATCGGGGTCGATGACATCCGCTTCGCCGATGGCGAACGCTTCATCATCCGCGCGCGGGATTTCCGCGATGCCACGGGGCTCGACGAGGGGCTGGCCTTCCGCACCTCTCAGGCCATCACCATCGTGGTGGCGGTGATCGCGGTGGCCGCGCTCTTCTACTTCCTGAACAAGACGCGCACGGGGAAATCCATGCGTGCGTTTTCCGACAACGAGGACCTGGCGCTTCTCTCCGGCATCAACCCCGAGAAGGTCGTGGCCGTGACATGGATCGTGGTGGCCGCGCTCGCCACCACCGCCGGGACGCTCTACGGGCTCGACAAGTCCTACAAGGCCTTCACCTATTTCCAGCTGCTCCTGCCGATCTTCGCGGCGGCCATCGTGGGCGGGCTTGGCTCGCCAGTGGGCGCCATCGTGGGCGGCTTCGTCATCGCCTTTGCCGAGATCGCGCTGACCTACCCGCTGAGGAAGGTGCTGGCCTATCTCCTGCCCGAAAGCCTCGAGCCTGACGGGCTCGTGCAGCTTCTGACCACTGACTACAAATTCGCGGTGAGCTTCGCGATCCTCGTGATCGTGCTCCTCTTCAAGCCCACCGGCATCATGAAGGGGAAGGCGCTATGAGCCAGCTGTCTGCGCGCGATCTCGGTCTCTTTGGCCTCGTGGCGGTGCTCATCCTCGGCACCGGGATCTTCCAGGGGGTCAACACGGCGCTCGTGCTTCTGAACATGGGGCTCGTGAGCGCGATCATGTCGCTCGGCGTGAACCTGCAATGGGGCTTTGCCGGGCTCTTCAACATCGGGGTCATGGGCTTCGTGGCGTTGGGCGGGCTGGCGGCGGTGCTCATCGGGATGCCGCCCACCACCGAGGCTATCGCGGCGGGCGGTGGCGGCATGGCCATCGCCATGACGCTCGGCGCCGCCACCATCGTGGCCGCCATCGTGGCCTACCGGCATCTCGCAGCCGGCTTGACGCGGAATCTGGCCGTGCTCGGGATCGTGGTGGTGGGCTTTCTCGTCTACCGGACGTTCTTCGATCCGGCGCGGGACGCCATCGAGGCGGTGAACCCGGCGGGCACGGGCTATCTCGGCGGATTCGGGCTCGAGGGAGCCGGCATGATCCTGGCCTGGCCTGCGGGCGGCCTCATCGCGGCAGGCGCGGCCTGGGTGATCGGGAAGACGGCGCTCGGCCTCCGCTCGGATTACCTCGCCATCGCCACGCTGGGGATCGCCGAGATCATCATCGCCATCCTGAAGGCGGAGGACTGGCTCTCCCGCGGCGTCAAGAACGTCGTGGGTATCCCGCGGCCCGTGTCCTACGAAGTCGATTTGCAGGCCGACCCGGCCTTCGCCGAACGGGCCGATGCCTTCGGCCTCGACATCGTGGCCGCCTCCACTCTCCAGGTCCGGCTCGAATGGACGATCCTCTTCACCATCGTGCTCGTGCTCATCCTCGTCCTTGCGCAGCTCGCGCTGAACTCCCCCTGGGGGCGGATGATGCGCGCGATCCGGGACAACGAGACCGCCGCCGAGGCCATGGGCAAGGACGTCACCGCGCGCCATCTCCAGATCTTCGTGCTGGGCTCGGCCATCCTCGGCATGGCGGGCGCGATGATGACGACGCTCGACAGCCAGCTCACGCCGTCCGCCTATCAGCCGCTGCGCTTCACCTTCCTCATCTGGGTGATGGTGATCGTAGGCGGCTCTGGCAACAATTTCGGCGCCGTGCTCGGCGGTTTCATCATCTGGTTCCTCTGGGTTCAGGTGGAGGTGGGCGCAGCCTTCATCATGGAGGTCATCACGGCCCCCCTGCCCGACGGCTCCGCCCTGGAAACCCACCTCCTGGCCGGCGCGCCGCACATGCGGCTCCTGACGATGGGCCTCGTGCTGCTCCTGATGCTGCGCTTCTTCCCACGGGGGCTCATACCCGAACGGTGAGGTCAATTGTGGCGAATGTGGGGTACTGTTGAGGGCGCATACCCGCGCAAGTTGCATTTTGTGCAATTTTTAAGCGCTCTGGGAAGCCATTCGGCGCCTCGGGAGAATTCCAATAACTTTGCTTCAAGAAACGGAAATTTCTTGTTAGCCGTTTGGGATGGGCAGCACTTTGCCCCGGGGAACGGATTTAATTGTGTCAATGTTTGGCTCCCGCGATGTTCAGGGGGAGGCAAAAGGGAGTGACTTATGAAGACCACCAGATTGCTAGCGACGACGACGGCCCTGTCATTGTGTTTCGCGTCGGCCTGGGCGGATGACAACTTTGCGCTCGTCGAACAGGTCCAATCGGGGACAGCCGGCGGCAACAACGCGCTCGTGGAGCAAGACGGCGCTGGCAACTTCGTGGGTAACGAGCCGCGCCCGCAGGGTCCCCGCGCCTTCCGGCAGGTGACCGACCAAACGAGCGGCGAGAACTCCCTCACCGTCCTTCAGATGGGAGATGGGAACGCCGTGGCCTCTTCGCTCGGCGGGCGTCAGCTGGGGAGCAACGGCACGGCAAACACGGCCACCTTCACGCAGATCGGTGACGACAACCTCGTGGGATCTGTAGGCCAGCGGGCCGAGGGCGGGTCAGGCGCTGGCGGCAACGTCATGACCATCGTGCAAGGCGCGAGCGACGGGTCGACCGGAATGAACGAGATCGGTATCGCCAGCCAGTTTACCGCGGGCGGTGTGAGCTCGAACGCGCTGAACGTCACGATGACGGGCAACAACAACCGCATCAACCGCATTGAACAGGCCACTGATAGCGGCCTCGGCGACAACACGATCAGCGTGAACATCACCGGTAGCGACAACGGGCGCAGCAACCTCACGGGCTTCGCGCTCTCGGCCATCCCGGCGAACAACAATGCCAGCAAGGTCAACAACGTGCTCAAGCAGGGCGCTGCCTTTGATGGCGCCGCAGATGGGGGAAACAACATCAACCTCACTGTCAACGGTGACCGTAACGCGTTCAGCGTCGTTCAGTTCGGCGTCGGCAACGACGTGGGCAATCTGACCGTGACAGGCAGCGACAACGACTTGGGCATCTCCCAGTCGGGCACGTCCAACCTCGTGACGCTGGCCGTGGTCGGCGGCAACTTCAACAACGTGGGCATCTCGCAGGTGGGCACGAACTTCGCGGACGTCTCCATCGTTGGCTCGTCGAACGAGCTTTCGATCAGCCAGTCGGGCACCAATGGTGACGGCTCGGACGGCTTCGGTGTCTCTTTCGACCTGACCGGTGACGGCAACGGCGTGGGGCTCTTCAGCGGGGCCGCGGATGCCGTGGGTCTGACGAACGGCACCATCACGCAGGACGGCGCGGGCAACCTCTTCAATGCCGTCATGGACACGAGCATGTCGAATTTTGCGGGATCGCAGATCGGCTCGGACAACTTCGCAACTGTGAGCGTGTCCGGCGGCAACATGAACCAGTTCGCTGTCGCGCAGACCGGCAACAGCAATATCGCCAACCTCTCTCAGACGGGCGGCAGCAACAGCGCGGGCATCACCCAGTAAGCTGATCCGAACTGACTGGACGCAATATCAGCCGCCTTCGGGCGGCTGATTTCTTTTGAACTCAATGGACTCAGCCCCCATCGCCTTGCGGGCGGAGGTCCCCTTCAATGGATGGTGGGGCGGCCATCGGCGCTGATCGCGGCCAGGGCGCAGGTCTCGAAGACGATGGGCTTGGCATCGCGGAGGCTTTCGTAGCGCTTGGCGGCGGCGGTGAGGCGCTTCACGCGGGAGAGCATGCGCAGCTGTCCCTTTGTGAATTGCGCGAGGAATTTCGTACCGTCCTTCATGCGCACGGCTGCGACGACCATCTCGGTCTTGCCGATGAGCCAGCCGCTAATGACATCGCCGAAAGGGCCCGCCAGCGCCTCGTCCACGAGGCCCCAGCCCGCGGGGCCCTTGCTCGGGCGGTCGGCGTGCTGGTGGATGATCTCCACGGCGTCGAGATCCGTGCGGATCGAGAAGCGCCGCTGGCGTCGACCCAGGATGCCCTCGGCCTCCAGCGCCACCGTGAGGGTGCCGAATGTGACGGTGTGACCGTCGTCCCTACCGACGAAGATGCCTTCGTCTGCTGCCAGTACTCTGAAGCCCATAATCTCGCCCTCGCGTCATTATCCCGACCCCTCCGGTAGTGGGAAAGATGGGTTAAAGTTAGGCGAATTTTTGCCGGGCCGCGGCGGAATGTAGGCACAATTCGAGCCGTGATTTACGGGCCTCGTTCGCGCCACAGCCCTCGCGATCAGCCGCCGCGGGCCCGACTTAGGCGCACAGTCTCGCCGCGACGACGCTTCGCGCGCACGCCGTCTAGCCCAGCTTGCGCAGGCGCTCCACGAGGCTCGACGTGTCCCAGCGGCCGCCACCCATTTTCTGCACGTCCTTGTAGAACTGGTCCACGAGGGCGGTGACGGGGATGGAGGCGCCGTTCTCGTTGGCGGTCTGGAGGCAGATGCCGAGATCCTTGCGCATCCAGTCCACCGCGAAGCCGTGATCGAACTTTCCGTCGGCCATCGTCTCGTAGCGGTTCGACATCTGCCAGGAGCCCGCGGCCCCTTGGCTGATGACGCTGACGACCTCGCGGATGTCGAGGCCCGCCTTCTCGGCGAAGTGCAGACCCTCCGAGAGGCCCTGGACGAGGCCCGCGATGCAGATCTGGTTGACCATCTTGGTGAGCTGCCCTGCCCCGCTTTCGCCCATGCGGCGGCAGGCCTTGGCATATACCTCCATGATTGGCTCGGCTTTGGCGTAGTGGGGGGCGTCGCCGCCGCACATGATGCCGAGTTGAGCGTTCTCCGCGCCCGCCTGCCCGCCGCTCACCGGCGCGTCGACAAAGCGGCCGCCGGCGGCCTCGTAAAGCTCGCGCGTGACCCTGGCGGAGACGGTCGTGTGATCGACGAAGAGCGCTTCCGCGCCCATGGCCGCCAGCGCCCCGCCCTCGCCGAGACAGACCTCGCGGAGGTCATCGTCATTGCCCACGCAGGCCATGACGAAATCCTGCCCCGCGGCGGCGTCTGCGGGTGTGGCCGCATGGGCCCCGCCATGCTCCGCCGCCCAGGCCTCGGCCTTCTTGGCGGTGCGGTTGTAGACCGTCACATCATGCCCCGCCTTGGCGAGGTGCCCGGCCATGGGATAGCCCATGACCCCCAATCCGAGAAATGCGACCTTGGCCATGTTTCATCCTTCCGAGCGATGTGCTTAACGTTTTTGGCAACCTAACCGCGGCCCGCCCCGCGTCAACGCAGGTAAGGGGGCCGCGCATGCCCTCCCGGGAGACCCGATGACCCTGTTCCGCTGGCTTGTCCGCCTGACATCGGCGGCGCTCGTTCTGGGCGTGCTGGCGATCGTGCTGGCCTACTACGTGTTCTCCCGTTCGCTGCCGGACTATGACCGGACGGTCCCGGTGACGGGTCTCGGCGCGGAGGTGGAGATCGCGCGGGATACCGCGAATGTCCCGCACATCTTCGGCACGACGGACAGCGATACCTTCTTCGGGCTGGGCTATGTGCATGCGCAGGACAGGCTCTGGCAGATGACCATGCTGCGCCGCACGGCGCAGGGCCGGCTCTCGGCGCTCTTCGGCGCCACGACACTGCCGGTGGACCGAATGATGCGGCGTCTCGATCTCTACCGCCTCGCGCAAAGCTCGGTGGCGGCGCAGACGCCAGAGGGGCGCGCCGCGCTCGAGGCCTACGCGGCGGGGGTGAATGCGCGGCTCGCGGAGATCAACGAGGGCGCGCTTGGGCGCGGGGCGCCGGAATTCTTCCTCTTCGAGCCCGCCATCGCGCCCTGGACACCTGCCGACAGCCTCGCTGTGCAAAAGCTCATGGCGCTCAGGGTCGCCTCCCATCTCGAGGAGGAGGTGCTGCGCGCGCGCGTCTCGCTGGCGCTGTCCGAAGAGCGGATGATGGACATCCTGCCCGAATATCCGGGCACGGGCGTCGCGGCGCTGCCGGATTATGCCTCGCTCGCGCCGGGCACGGTGCCCTTCGTGGCGCCTCGACGCGTGGCCTCGCCGCTCTCCCCGGCCCGGCCGAGGGGATTTGGGGGCGCCTCCAATGCCTGGGCCGCCGCGCCCGAGCGATCGGCCTCCGGCGGTACATTGCTCGCCAATGACCCCCATCTCGGCTTCTCGGCGCCGGCGCTCTGGTATCTGGCGCGGATCGAGCTCGAGGGCGGCGGGCAGATCGGGGGCACGATCCCGGGCCTGCCGCTGGTGCTCGTGGGCCGCTCCGCCGATCTCGGCTGGGGTCTCACCACGGCCTATGCCGATGATCAGGACCTCTATATCGAGGAGGTCAATCCGGAGGATCCCGGCCAGTACCGCGTGCCAGGGGGCTGGGCCGATTTCCGCGAGCGGCAGTCCATCATCGAGGTGGCCGAGGGCGCGCCGGAGACACTGACCCTGCGCTGGACGGTGAACGGCCCCGTGCTTTCGCCCGACATGTTCGGCCTCAACACCGTCACGCCGCCCGGCCATGTGATGAGCCTCGCCTGGACGGCGCTCGATCCCGCCGACACCACCTATTCCGCCGCGCTGGCCACCTCGAAGGCGGGCTCCGTGCGCGCGGCCATCGCCGCCGCCGAAGGCTACCGCGCGCCCGCGCAGAACCTCGTCCTCGCCGACGGCACCGAGATCGCCATGAAGACCATCGGCGCGCTGCCCTCCCGCGACGTGCGTCACCAGGCCCAGGGCCGCCTGCCCACGCCCGGCTGGCGCGTGGAGAACCGCTGGCGCGGACGCTTGCCCTACGACGCCAATCCCGAATTCATCGGCGCCGAGGGCGGCATCCTCGGCAACACCAACAACAAGAGCGTCGACCGGCCCTTCCCGCGGCACGTGAGCTTTCACTGGGGCGACAGCCAACGCGTCCAGCGCTGGGAGCGGCTCATGCAGGGCCGGCAGGTCCACACCCGCGAGAGCTTCATGGAGGCGCAGCTCGACACCGTGAGCCCCGCCGCGCGCAACCTCCTGCCGCTCATCGGGGCCGATCTCTGGTTTACCGGTGAGGCCGCGCCCGCGGGCACGGTGGAGCGGAAGCGCCAGGAGGCGCTGGAGCTGCTGGCGGAATGGTCGGGCGAGATGAACGAGCACCTGCCCGAGCCCCTACTCTACGCGGCGTGGATGCGCGCGCTGCAGGCCCGGCTCATCCGGGACGAGCTGGGCCCCCTGGCCAGCGAATTCGTCCACGTGGAGCCGGTCTTCCTCGAGCGGGTCTACCGCGACATCGAGGGCGCAGGCGCGTGGTGCGATATCGTGCAATCCGCGCAGGTGGAGGACTGTACCATGATCGCGCGGGCCGCGCTCGACGACGCGGTGCTCTGGATCGAGGAGACCTATGGCGCCGCCCGCCTCTCCTCGCTGCGCTGGGGCGACGCCCACGAGGCGCGCCATGACCACCCGGTGCTCGGCCGATCGAATTGGCTTGGCTGGATCGTCAATATCCGGCAATCGACCTCGGGCGGAGACTTCACGCTGCTGCGGGGACAGACCGTGGGCCGCGGCGCGGAGCCCTTCTGGAACGTGAGCGGCGCGGGCTACCGGGGGGTCTACGACTTCGCGGACCCGGATTCCTCGCTCTTCATCATCGCCACGGGCCAGTCCGGGCACCCGCTCTCGCGCCACTACGACGATCTTGGAGAGCGCTGGCGGCGCGGGGAATACGTACCCATGTCGCTCGACCCCGCGCTCGCGCGTGCCGCCAATATCGGGATCACGCGGCTCGTGCCGCGCTAGTCAGTGCAGGCTGAGCAGGACCTCGATGTCGCGCTGGCTCAAGCGGCGCAGGAGATCGAGCTCGTCGGCATTGAGCCCCGTGCCCGCATCGACCTGTGTCTTCACGATCCGCGCGATCACGCTGGTGGGCTGGTAGTAGATATCGGCGCTCTCGCGCGTCAGGTCTTCCACTAGGCGCCGCAGAACGCGCTTTTGCTTTTCGGCGTCGAGATCGACGCGTTTGTCTTCGAGCATGGCGGCCTCCAGTTGGAGAATAGGTAGACCGTCCCCGGCAGACGTCGACGGCGCGGCGCCGATTGTCCCCGTGCCAGGTTTCTTTGTGCCCCCGTACCTCGGGGGGTGTGGGGGGCTGGCCCCCCGCTCCTGCCTGCGCCAGGGGTGCTAGAGCTTGCCGTAGCGCGCGGCCTGGGTGGCCGTCCATTCCACGGTGAGCGCGGGGCCCGCCTCGGTCTGGTCCTCGCCCTGCACGACGCCCTGCTCGTAAAGCCAGGCGCGCTTCTTGCCGTCGGCGTGAGAGAGCGCGAGCGTCACCACCTCCCGGGGCGGCGTGATTGCGGACGAGATCGCCTCCAGGAGCCGCGGGAGACCCTCGCCGGTGAGCGCGGAGGTCAAAAAGACGTTCTCTTCCCGCGCGGCGAGGTTTTGCCGGATCTCCAGCGCCTCGGCCTCGAGCCCGTCGGTCTTGTTCCAGACCTCGAAGAGCGGCACGCCTTCGGCGATGCCCAGACCGCCGAGGATGTCGGCCACGTCGGCGGCCTGCTCCTCGGTCTCGGGGTGGGAGATGTCGCGGACATGGAGGATGAGGTCGGCGGCCGTGACCTCCTCCAGCGTGGCGCGGAAGGCGGCGACGAGTTCGGTGGGCAGGTCCGAGATGAAGCCCACCGTGTCCGACAGGATCACGTCCGTCTCGTCGGGCAGCTGAACCGCGCGCATCGTGGGATCGAGCGTGGCAAAGAGCATGTCCTTGGCCATGACCTCGGCGCCTGTAAGGCGATTGAAGAGCGTGGATTTGCCCGCGTTCGTGTAGCCCACGAGCGCCACGATCGGGTAAGGCACCTTGGCGCGGGCGGAGCGGTGGAGCGTGCGGGTCTTCACCACCTTCGAGAGCTGACGCCGGAGGCGGCCGAGCTGGTCGTCGATGGCGCGCCGGTCCGCCTCGATCTGGGTTTCGCCCGGGCCGCCTACGAAGCCCAGCCCGCCGCGCTGGCGTTCGAGGTGGGTCCAGGCGCGGACGAGGCGCGTGCGCTGGTAGCTCAGATGCGCCATCTCGACCTGCAGCACGCCCTCGCGGGTCGCGGCGCGGTCCGAGAAGATCTCGAGGATGAGGCCCGTCCGGTCGAGGAGCTTCACCTTCCACGCGCGTTCGAGGTTGCGCTGCTGGACCGGGGTCACCGGCCCGTCGATCAAGACGAGCTCGATCTCCTCGCGCTTGAAGAGCTGGCCCAGCTCCTCGATCTTGCCCGCGCCGAAGAGCATGCCGGGATGGGCGCGCGGCAGCCGCACGACCTCCTCGCCCGCCACCACGAGATCGGGCAGCGCCACGGCAAGCGAGACGGCCTCGGCCAGCGCATGCTCAGGCGCGCGGCGCTGGGTCTCTGTCTTGATGTCGGGGTGCAGCACCCAGGCGCGGGTGGCTTTGGTTTCTGTCGTGTAAAGGTCGGTCATGGAGCCTCTATATAGGGGCTCATTCCTCCCCTTCGTAGAGCGAGATCGGCTGCGACGGCATGATCGTGGAGATCGCGTGCTTGTAGACAAGCTGGCTTTGCCCATCGCGGCGCAAGAGGACGCAGAAATTGTCGAACCAGGTGATGACGCCCTGCAGCTTGACGCCGTTGATCAGGAAGATCGTCACCGGCACCTTCGTCTTGCGCACATGGTTGAGGAATGCGTCTTGCAAATTCTGCTTATCTGATGCCATCGGCCCAGCCTCTCTCGATCTTTTCTCTTTTCAGGCGGGGCTCCCCACCCAATGCCTGAGAATTTTTACCACTAATAGAGGTAATGGAGAGAGGTTCCAGACGAAATTCAAGCCGTTATAGCGATTTATGCTGCACCTGCGGCATCAACTGCGCCAGAAAGCGGGGTTCAAGAGCGCCACGATGACGAGCGTTTCAAGCCGCCCGACGGCCATGGCAGCGGTCAGGATGTATTTCGCAGTGGCCGAGAGTGGGGCGAGATCGATGGGCACATCGGTGGCCACCTGTGCCAGCGGGCCGGTATTCGTGAGCGTCGCCACGCTCAGGATGAGCGAGGTCTCGAAATCCTCGCCCGTGGCCGAAAGCGCGAGCATGACCACCGCGAGCGAGAGCCCAAGCAGCATGAACACGATCCAGGCGATGAAGGCGCCCTCGCGGCGGATGTGGCGGGCAAAACGCCCTGCCCCGCCCACGGAATTGGGATAGACGAGGCGCCCGATCTCGCGCTCGCCATGCTTGAGGAGCGCGTAGACGCGCAGGAGCTTCACACCGCCCGCCGTCGTCGCCACACCCCCGCCGATGATGGCAAGCCCCATGAGCAGGAGGCCCGGCGCCGCGATCCCCGACCAGCTGCGCGCGGTGAGCCAGTCCGCGCTCACGAAGCCTGTCGTGGACAGGAACGAGAGCGCCGTGAAGACCGACCCCCAAAGCGCGCGCAGCGCGGAGACGAAGCCCACCGCCTCGTCGATCTGGCTCGCGGCCACGTAGTGGCGCAAAAAGAGCCCGAGCGAGATCACCAGCACGACGACGAGGGCGAGCCGCAGCTCCGGATCCTGCCGGATGTCGAGCGTGGCGTCCCCGAGCACGCCCGTGGAGAACGTCCGCCGCGAGAGGGCGAAGATGAAAAAGAGCACGATCAGGAGCTCGCCCCAACGGCCGGAGCCCGCGTTCTCCACCCCGCCTACGGGCGAAAAGCCCGCCGTGGCGATGGTGGACATGGCATGCATCCCCGCCGTCAAAGGCGCGTCGCCTGCCACGAGGAGCCCGACAAAGAGCGCCAGCGTCAGCCCCGCATAGACCGGGAAAAGCTGCGAGCCCGCGCGGAGGAGCCTGTCCGTGGCCAACCGCTCCTCCCCCGATTGCGCGCCGAGGCCCACGGCGGGCCCGCGCCGCTCGGCCACCTCGTAGCCGCCGAGACCCATGGGCGCGAAGAGCGCCACCGCAGCCGACCACATGAGCATGCCCCCGCCCCAGGCCACGAAGGCCCGCCAGAAAGCCTCCGCCTCGCTCAGCCGCCCGGGCGCACCGTAGAGCGTGGCGCCCGTGGTGGTCATGGCCGAGACCATCTCGAAATAGGCATTGGTGAAGGAGGTGTCGCCGAGGCTCGTGCGGAAGGGCAGCGCGAGGATGAAGGGCAGCACGAGGAAGGCGATGAGCAGCGCGAGGAGCTGACTGCGCACCTGGTGCCGCGGGGCGAGGCCCTTGGTGACGATGGCGAGTAGCAGTGCGATCATGCAGGTGAAAACGCCCGACTGGAAGAAGGCGCGCGACGAGGTCCAATCCCCGGCATTGGCGGCCACGGCTGCGGGCGCCACCATCATCAGCCCGGAGATCCCCGCCAGAACGACGATGATCGGCAGCGAATTGAGCGTGGCGCGCATGGCCTAGGCGGCCCCGAATTGGCGCAGGAAATGGGTGGGCCGGATCAGCCGCGTGGGCATGACGTCAGGTGCCACGGGATCACTGAGGGAAGCCCACACCGCGCGGCGCTCTAGAAGAAGTCGATGGAGACCTGCAACAGCCGCTCCACCTCCGGCACGTCCTGCGTGAGGGCAAAGATCGCCACCACGTCGCCTTCCTTGATAACGGTATCGGCCACCGGCGCCACCACCTCCTTGCCCGATTGGATCGCGCCCACGAGCACGCCCTTCGGGAAGTCGATATCGCCCACCTTCTCGCCCGCGATGGGGCTCGTGGACAGGACCTGCGCCTCGATGAGCTCGGCCTCGGCATCGCCGATGGAATAGACGCTTTTGACCCGCCCGTGACGGATATGGCGCAGGATCGAGCTCACCGTCGTTGAGCGCGGGTTGATGTAGGCATCGATGTTGAGCGCATCGAGGAGCGGGACAAGCGTGGGATCATTGATCAGCGTGATCGCGTTCTGCGCGCCGGCCTGCTTGGCGCGGACGGCGGCGAGGATGTTGGTCTTGTCGTCGTCGGTGACAGCGAGAAGCGCGTCGGCATTCTGGACGCCGGCCTCCGTCATAAGCGCGCTGTCGAGGCCGTCACCATGGAGCACGATGGTCTTTTCCAGCACGTCGGCGGCGCGCTCCGCACAGGCTCGGTTCTTCTCGATGACGCGGGCGCGCACGCGCTCTGTCCGGCTCTCGAGCGTGCGGGCCACGCGCAGGCCCACATTGCCACCGCCGAGGATGACGATGCGCTCCTGCTTCTTGGTCATCTTGCCGAAGACCTCCAGCGTGCGCGGCACGTCTTCCATGTGCGCCATGAAATAGCAGCTGTCGCCCTCGATGATCTGGTCATCGGCGTCGGGGGCGAAAAGCTTGCCCGCGCGGCGGATGCCCACGATGCGCGCGCGCAGGGTGGAAAAAAGCTCCGTCAGCTGGCGGAGCGGCGTGTTCATGACCGGGCAGGCATCCTCGATATTGATGCCCAGAAGCTGCGCCTTGCCGCCAAAGAAGAGCTCGGTGTCGAAGGCTGCGGGCGCGTTGATCCGGCGCAGCGCGGCCTCGGCCACTTCCTTTTCGGGCGAGATCACCACGTCAATGGGCAGGTGATCGCGGCGGTAGATATCGGCGTAGATGGCGTCGAGATAGGACTGCGCCCTGAGCCGCGCGATCTTCCTCGGGATCTCGAAGATGGAATGGGCCACCTGGCAGGTGACCATGTTGACCTCGTCGGAATGGGTGGCGGCGATGACCATGTCGGCGTCATCGGCCCCGGCGCGCTTGAGGATATCGGGGTAGGAGGCGTGCCCGGTGATGCCTTGGACATCGAGCGCGTCGGTGGCACGGCGCACGAGATCGGCATTCATGTCGACCACGGTGACGTCGTTCTTTTCACCGGCCAGGTGCTTGGCGATCTGCCATCCCACCTGCCCGGCCCCACAGATGATGACCTTCATCGGGTTCTCTTCAGCGGCGCCCCGACGGGGCTATCGAGATGTGAGGGTTGGCAGGGTTGTGGTGTCGGGTCAATGGGGCTGGCCGATGCGCGGCGTGCGGACGCCATCACTGGACGGTAAGGTCATAGGACTTGAGAAACTCGTTCGCCACGGCCTTCAGCTCCGCCACGGCCGCGTCATCCACCTCGAAGACATCGGAAATGCGCGTGCAGCCCTGAAAGGCCCCAAAGGCCTTGCAGGTGGCCAGCGCATCGTAGTCCACCGCATCGAAGACGAGGCCGTGCGCGTCACGCAGCGCGAGGAGCTCGTCTCGCGAATGGGCGAGGATCGCCTCCTCCGCGCCGTCCTTGAGGGTCGCCCGGCTGGAAAGGCCGCTCTTGCGCGCATGTGTCTCCAGCGTCTTCCTGAGCTGCGTGTTCCGCCGCCCGTATTGCTTAACGCCTTTCTGGTGCTGGAGCATGAAATCCTGAAGCACGACACTCACGGCACTGGAGCTGGAGCTGTTGTTGCGCGTGGTGTCGATGGAGAGGCTCTCGGACGGATCATCGAGGCAATGGCCCAAGGCATCATCGACGATCGATCCCCGTCGTAGCGCGCCCTTGTTGGTGGCCACCGGCCTGAATGCGTCCCCGAAGACCGCCTTGCCTCTCTCGCAGATCTTGAGAAACGTGCTGTCCCATGCGGCGAGGGGCGGGAAATCGCTCTGGGATTTCACGTGATGCTGAACCATGGAGCGGTAGTAACTCACGGGATCGCGGAAATACGCGAGGACCCGCGTGTCATCGGAAAACCCGTCCATGTTGCGCTTCAGGACGTCGAAGGCCTCAAACTTCGCCGCGATGTCCTCGCTCGACAGGAACAGCACATCCGGCTTCAGCGCCACGGCGCGCTCGATCTCCCGCAGGGTCTCGACGGCCTTGACCTCGCGATGCGCTGGTTGCCTCAGGCTCTCGATATCCCCGGCGAGCAACACGCGCCGCACGTGAAACGGATGCAAAAAGCGCCCCTCGACGAGCGGGAACAGGATCCCGTGCCCTCTGAGGGTGTCATGGTGCAGCGTGAAGTTTTCCTGGATGGACGTGGAGCCGGTCTTTGGAAGACCGATGTGAAGGACAGTCCGCATGTCGCTGTCGTGATCCTGCCTGTCTTGTTTTCCTCGTGGTCGCACGCGTCTTGAGACCGGTCAAGCGCCGCGGATGTCCTGCACAACGCGCGACCGGAGCGTGGCGCGGGGATCAGGGCCCAGACGCCAACGCAAGCATCACCCCTCGGAATTCGCATCCTCGAACTGGGCCACGCGCGCGCCGGATTTGTTGGTGGTGACGACGCCAAGGCTCTTGAGCTTGCGGTGGAGCGCCGAGCGCTCCATGCCCACGAAGGCCGCGGTGCGGGAGATGTTGCCGCCGAAGCGGTTGATCTGCGTGAGCAGGTACTCCCGCTCGAAGAGCTCGCGGGCCTCGCGCAGGCTGAGCGTGGCCAGCGACCCCGAGAGCACGACCCGGTCATCGGTGGGGGCGGCTTCGGCCTGCGGCAGATCAGAGGGGGTGATCGGGTCGTTCCCCGTCCCGAGGATCAGCACCCGCTCCATCATGTTCTTCAACTGGCGCACATTGCCCGGCCAGACCATGGTCTGGAGCAGCGCGTCTGCCTCCTCGGTCAGCGCGCGGTTGGGCAGGCCCTGCGAGCGGTTGAACTCCTCGATGAAATGCCGCGCGAGGAGCGGGATGTCTTCCCGGCGGTCCTCGAGCGAGGGCACGTCGATCGGCACCACGTTGAGCCGGTGATAGAGCTCCTGCCGGAAGGTGCCGGCGTTGATCTCGGCGCGCAGGTTCCTGTTGGTGCTGGAAATGACGCGGATATCGACCCGGACCTTGGAGGTGCCGCCCACGCGCTGGAAGCTCTGATCCACGAGGACGCGCAGGATCTTGGACTGGGTGCCGAGGGGCATGTCGGCCACCTCGTCGAAGAAGATGACCCCGCCATGGGCCTGCTCGAGAAGCCCCGGCTCCACGCCGCGCTCGGCGCTTTCACGGCCAAAGAGCACCTCCTCCATCCGCTCGGGCTCGATGGCGGCGGAATTCACCGAAACGAAGGGCGCGCCCGACCGCGTTGAATGGGCATGGATGTAGCGGGCGGCGACCTCCTTGCCGGCCCCGGCGGGACCGGTGAGCATGACGCGGCCATTGGACTTCGTGACCTTGTCGAGCTGCGTGCGCAGCGCGCGGAACGAGGCCCCCTCGCCCACCATGGTGGCGCTTGTCCCGTCACGGCGCTTGAGCTGGTTGTTCTCCCGGCGGAGCCGCGACGTCTCCATGGCGCGGCGGATGACGACGAGGAGCTGGTCGATGTTGAAGGGCTTTTCGATGAAGTCGTAGGCGCCCTGCTTGATCGCCGCGACGGCGATCTCGATGTTCCCGTGGCCCGAGATGATGACGACCGGCACGTCCGGATTGTCCCGCTTGACGGATTTGAGGATGTCGATCCCGTCCATGCGGCTGTCCTTGAGCCAGATATCGAGGATGAGAAGCGCGGGCGCCTCGGTGTTGATCTGGCCCATGGCCTCGTCGGAATTGCCGGCGAGGCGGGTGGAGAAGCCTTCGTCTTCGAGGATGTCGGCGATGAGCTCGCGGATGTCCTTTTCGTCGTCAACGATGAGAATGTCGGCTTTGGACTGGGTCATGGTTACCTCAAACTGCTTCTTTTTCAGTGGTCTTGACCGGGGGCGATGGGGTGGTGGACCGGGGCAGGCGCAGATCGGCACGCGCGCCCCTGTGGAGGGACTGGTCCGCGGGACCGGCCTCGTTGGGGTCGAAGGGATCGGCATCCGAGAGCGTGAGCGTGCCGTCATGCTCCTCGATGATCTTGAGCACGATTGGCAGGCCGAGGCCGGTACCTTCGGCGCGGGAGGTCACGTAGGGCTCGAAGAGGCGCATGCGGTCCTCGGGGAGACCTGTACCATTGTCCTCGATGCTCAGGTGGATCTCCTCGGCGTCGGCCTTAAGCGTTACGCGGATGCACGGCGCAAAGTCCTGGCCCGCGGCGGCGCGGGTCTCGATGGCCTCGGCGGCATTCTTCAGGAGGTTGGTGAGGGCCTGGGAGATCATAGTGTCGTCTACGAGCACGGGCATGGGGCCTTTCTCGAGGGCGGTCTCGTAAGTGATGCCGGGATTGCCGTTTTCCTGAAGCAGCACCGCCGCGCGGACGATCTCGCCCATGTCCCCCGGCGTGCGCTCGGGCTCGGGCATCCGGGCGAACTTGGAGAACTCGTCAACGATGCGGCGCAGGTCGTTGGTCTGGCGGACGATGACATCGGTCATTTGGTCGAGCTGGTCGCTGTCTTCGCCCACCTTGGGGCCGAACTTGCGCTTGATGCGCTCCGCGGAAAGCTGGATCGGCGTGAGCGGGTTCTTGATCTCGTGGGCGATGCGGCGCGCCACGTCGCCCCATGCGGCCATGCGCTGCGCGCTGACGAGGCTCGTGACATCCTCGAAGGCGATGACGTAGCCCTCTGACCCATCACCCTCGCCGAGCCGCGTGGCCATGCGGACGAGAAGGATCTCGTCGCTCCCGCCCCGCGTGAGCCGCACCTCGCCCTGGGCACTGCCGTTGCGGGCGGTCTGTACCTCCTCAAAGAGTTGGCCGAACTCCGGGATCGCCACGGCCAGCGGCCGGTTCTCGGCCTCCGTGGCGAGGCCGAGCAGGCGCTCCGCCGAGCGGTTCACGAAGGTGATGCGGCCTGTGCTGTCCACGCCGACGACGCCCGAGGTCACCGAACTCAGCACCGAGTCAAAGAGCCTGCGGCGGCGCTCGATCTGCTCGGTATTGTCGAGGAGCGCTTGGCGCTGCCCTTTGAGCTGGGCGGTCATCTGGTTGAAGTATCGGCCCAGCATGGCGATCTCGTCATCGCCCTGCTCCTCGGGCACGCGGACATCGAGATCGCCCGTGCCCACGCGCTGCGCCGCGCCTGCAAGCCGCCCCACGGGCCGCGACAAACGCTCCGCGAACCAGAGCCCGGCCCAGGTGGCCGCGAGGATCAGCACCACCGCGAAGCCGATATAGAGCAGGCCGAAATCGAAGAGCACGCGCCCGCGCTCGCTCTCGAGCTGCTGGTAGAGCTGCGCGGTCTCTTGCGTCTCGTCGAGGAGCGTGAGGATCTCACCGTCCACCGTGCGGCTCAGGTAGAGATAGCGGTCGGTGAAGCCCTCGAGCCGCGTAAGCGCGCGGAATTCATTCTGCTCCCAATCCTCGATCACCAGGACATTCACGGTGTCGAGCGCATCAAACTGTGCGGGCGTGGGGGGGTCGTAATCGAACTCGTAGGAGGAGGCCCCGCGCGCCCGGATCACGGCGCGGCTGTCGATGACGAAGGCCTCCTTGAGGCCCCGCTGCACGCGCGGCTGGACGCGCGCGAGGATCTGGCGCACCTGCCCGTCGAAATCACTGTCGGCGAGGAAGGGCTGCGCGGTACGCTCGCCGTTGAGCACGCGGGCGATGATGACGGTGTCGCTCGCCAGCCCGCGCTCCTCGGCGCGGCCATAGGCTTCGGCTGCCGAAACCGACGCGCCGATCACAGACCGGACGCGCTCCGAGAACCAGCCCTCTAGACCGATATTGACGGTGAGTACGGCGAAGACGGCGACGAGCACCGTGGGCACAAGCGCGAGGAAAGCGAAGACGCCCGTGAGACGGAGATGGAGCCGGGAGCCCGCCGAACGCGCGCGCCGTGCGGCCACCATGCGCGCCACGCGCGACAGCACGAGCGCGGCCACGGTCATGACGTAGACGAAATCGGCGAGCAGGATGATGCGGAGCGAGTTGCCCGTGCCGCCCTCGTCGATGGGGCCGAGGGCCAGGTAGGTCAGGATCGCGAGCACGGGGCCGAGCGCCACGAGGATGCCCGTGGCTGCGGCCGTCACGTCCCCACGCCGTCTCCAGCGAGAAAAACGCGCCAATGCGAATGTCGTCCGCGATACCGCCAAAACGCCTCACCTGATGCAGCGCCCCGCTGCCGGGTCGCCTCTACCGCGCGTGATCTTGGAGCAACTCTGCGGCTGCTTTGTCACGCTATGTGGCATGTTTACATCAGTTTGCGCCGCCGAGTCACGCGAATATCGAGGTCCGTGATCTTCTTTCGAAGCGTATTTCGGTTAATTCCCAGCAAGTCTGCGCACTTGGCCTGGTTTCCTCCCGTGGCATCGAGGGCAATCTCGATGAGCGGAAGCTCGATTTCGCGCAGAATCCGCTGGTAGAGGCCGGGCGGCGGCAGGACCCCGCCATGGAGATCGAAGTAGCGCCGCAGGTGCTTGGCGACGGAGGCCGAGAGCTTCTCGGCATCGACGGCCCCGGCCACGGGATCGACGGCGGGCTGGTTGCCCAGCACAGCCTCCACCTCTGCCCGCGTGATCTCCTCCTCGGCAGCGGTCACCACGAGCCGGCGGATCGCGTTTTCGAGCTGGCGCACGTTGCCCGGCCAGGAATAGGTGCGCACGAGTTCGGTGGCGGCCGCATTGAGCTTCCGCAGCGAGGCGCCCTCGCGCACCGCGCGGGCGAGGAAGTGATCGGCGAGGAGCGGAATGTCGTCCACGCGCTCGCGAAGCGCCGGCACCGTCATGGTCACGCCCGAAAGCCGGTAGAAGAGATCCTGCCGGAAGGCACCCGCCTCCATCTTTCCCATGAGATCCACCTGGCTCGTGGCCATGATGCGGGGGCTGTTCTCGGTGAGCTGGTCGAGCATGCGCACGATGCGCGCCTGCGCCTCGTCGGGCATGTCGCCCACCTCGTCGAAGAGCAGCGAGCCGCCGCGCGCCTTTGCAAGGAGCGTGGACGGGCCATCGAGCCCCTCGAGATCCTCCACCGACACCGTCACGAAGGGGGAGTTCCGCCGGTCGGAGAAATCGTGGATCGCCTTGGCGATGAGGCTCTTACCAGTGCCGCTTTCGCCGGAGATGAGCACGGGAAGCTCGGCATTCATCACCCGCGCTACAAGGCGATAGAGCGCCTGCATGGAGGGCGTGCGCCCCACGAGGGGCAGGTCGTCGGAGGTCCCGCGCTCCTCCCCCGGCGCGGGTGCGGCGGCGCGGCGCTTCACTTCGAGCGCGCGGGAGGCCCGCTTCATCAGGTCAGGCAGATCGAAGGGCTTCGGGAGGTAGTCGTAGGCGTCCTTCTCGGTGGCCTGGATCGCGGTGACGATGGTGTTCTGCGCCGAGATCACGATGACCGGCAGGCCCGGCCGCGTCTCGCCGATCTTCGGGAGCGCGTCGAGGCCATTGCCGTCGGGCATCATCACGTCCGAGATCACGAGGTCGCCCTTCCCTTCCTCCACCCACCTCAGGAGCGTCATGAGCGAGGAGGTCGCGTGCACCTTGCAGCCCGCGCGCGTGAGCGCCTGGGTCAGAACCGTGCGGATCGTGCGGTCGTCATCGGCAATGAGAACGGTGCCATCCATGGAATGCTCCTCTAAAGACTAGACCTCGGCGCCATCGTCAGGCGCCACGGGGAGGGAAATACGGAAAACGGTGCGCCCGGGGACGCTGTCGACGGTGATCCAGCCATCGTGGTCGGCGATGATCTTGGAAACGAGCGCGAGGCCGAGCCCGGTGCCGTTCTCGCGGCCGGAGACGAAGGGCTCGAAGATGTCGGTGGCGATATCTTCGGGCAGGCCCGGCCCGTCATCGATGATCGCGATCTGGAGCGGCACGGTGCGGCCGGTGCCGTCCCGGCGGCGCAGGCGCAAGCTGCGCTCGTAGTAGGTATGAAGCGTGATCGTCCCTTCCGCGCCTTTCGTGGCCTGCGCGGCGTTCTTGATGAGGTTCAAAAGCACTTGGAGGAGCTGGTCCGCGTCGGCGATCGTGGGCGGAAGCGACGGGTCGTAGCGCTCCTTGATCGTCATGTGGGCGGCAAAACCCAGGAGCGCCGACTTACGCGCCCGGTCGAGAACGTCGTGGATATTCACGGGCTTGAGCTGCGGCGGGGAAACGTTGCCGAATTCCTCCACCTGTTCGAGGAGCTTCACGATGCGCCGGGTCTCGGCGACGATGAGATCGGTCATCTCCAGGTCTTCGGGCTTCAGGTTCATCGAGAGGAGTTGCGCGGCGCCAGTGATGCCGGCGAGCGGGTTCTTGATCTCATGGGCCAGCATCTCGGCCATGCCGATGGCGCTCTTGGCGGCGGTCTTCGAGTTGTAGTTGCGGCCCACGCGACCGGCCATCTCCCGCGGTTCGATGAGCACGAGCATCTGGCCCGTCGCGCCCTGCAGCGGAGCAATCTGGATGTTGCACTGGAGCGGCGGGCGCTGCCCGGAGCCCACATCGACGTCATTGACGAAAAGCGGCACGCCATTGAGCCGGGCACGGGCGAGTGCGGCGTCGAGAGGCGCGTCCACCATGACCTTGTCCCAGACGGGCTGCCCGGAGAGCGCCTTCTTCGACTGGTTAAGAAAAGCCTCGGCGGCGGGATTGATCTTCGAGATCGTGTCGTCGTCGCAAAGCGTCAGCGCGGGCACCGGCAGCGAGGACCAGAGATCGTCAAAGCTCGTCTCCTGCGTCATGCCGCGAGCCTCGAGGGCGCGAGCGCGTCGGGCAGCAGTGCGATGACCTCCGCGGGGGTGCCGGCGGTGAGGACCCGCTTGCGCAGGTCCGCGGGCGTCTCCGCGCCGTCCATGTACCAGCCCAGATGCTTGCGGGCCACGCGGGTGCCAAGCGCGGGGCCGTAGAACGCGATCATGGCGTCGTAATGCTCTTCAACGATGCGAAGGCGTTCCGCGGCGCCGGGGCTGGGTCGCGGGGTCCGACCCGCGAGCGCGTCGCGGATCTGGGCGAGCCGCCAGGGCGCGCCTTGCGCTCCGCGACCGACCATGACGCCGTGCGCCCCGCTCGCGGCGAGGGCCGCGCGGGCATCCTCCACCGTGCAGATGTCGCCGTTGGCGATGACGGGGATCTCCACCGCCTCGGTGACCCGGCGGATGGCATGCCAGTTGGCGCGGCCCTTGTAGAACTGGCCGCGGGTGCGGCCATGGATCGTGATCCAGTGGATGCCGGCGGCCTCGGCGCGGCGGGCCAGCGCGGGCGCGTTGAGCAGATCGTCGTCCCAGCCGAGGCGCGTCTTCAGCGTCACCGGCACCTCCACGGCAGCCACCACCGCCTCGATGAGGGAGAGCGCGTGGTCGAGATCCTTGAGGAGCGCAGAGCCTGAATAGCCGCTTGTCACCTTCTTGGCCGGGCATCCCATGTTGATGTCGATGACGCGGGCCCCCTGCCCCGCGAGAAGTTTCGCGGCCTCGGCCATCCAGCGTGCCTCGCGGCCCGCGATCTGCACCGCCGTGCGCGCCACGGCCGCGCCGAGCTCAGCGCGGTCGCGGACAGAGGGCTTGGCCTCCACCATTTCCTGGCTGGCCACCATCTCGCTGACGACGAGATCGGCGCCGAAGCCCGCCACGAGCGACCGAAACGGCAAGTCCGTGATGCCCGCGAGCGGGGCCAGGACCACGGGAGGCGCGCTTGCGCCATCTGCCGGAAACTTCAACAAATGCTCATTCCTTGGGCGTCTTGGGACATCTAGCGGCGGGCGACTGCGGCCTCCACCGCTGCATAGTCGCTGTCGGCGCGAGATGCATCATGTGATTAATTATTGTGCAGAATGACCGGAAAAAGACAGGCACTTGCCCCATCCCCATGCAACCTCGTAACTGGCTCCATGGCGACGACTTCCCTCGCGCGCGCGATCGCGACCTTCGGATACGTGGGCTACCTGCGGCCCGCGCCGGGCACCTGGGGTTCGCTTGCCGCTGCCGTGCTCGCGCCGTTTATCCACCTTGTCGGGGGCTGGCCCCTTCTCCTTGTGATGGCCGCGTGCGCTTTTGCAGCGGGGCTCTGGGCCGCGCGCCGGGAGACCGGGCCGGGCCGGGAAGACCCTTCGGAGATCGTGATCGACGAGGTGGCGGGCCAATGGATCGCGCTTCTGCCCTGGGCCTTCTTCGTTGCGCCGGAGCGTACGCTGAGCGGAGAGGCCCTGGGCTGGGTCGCGGCGGCCTTCCTCGCGTTCCGGCTCTTCGACATCTGGAAGCCGTGGCTCGTGGGCCGGATGGATGCGCGCCACGATGCGCTGGGCCTCATGGCCGATGATGCGGTGGCGGGGGTCTTCGCGTGGGTCGTCTACCTCCCGGCGGTCGTGCTCGCGTTCTTATTCACTGCCGCGGTGACGCCGGCATGAGCGTCGCAGCGCTCCTCGATGCGCTGCGCGCGCGGGGCTGGACGGTCACCGCCGCGGAAAGCTGCACCGGCGGGATGGTGGCTGCGGCCCTCACCGATGTGGCGGGCTCCTCGGACGTGTTCGAGCGCGGCTTCGTGACCTATTCGAACGCGGCCAAGCACGAGATGCTGGGCGTCACCGAGGCCACGCTCGCAGCCCACGGCGCGGTCTCGGAGGAGGTCGTGCGGGAGATGGCGCGCGGCGCGCTTGAGGCCGCCGGGGCCGATCTCGCCGTGGCGATCAGCGGCATCGCGGGGCCCGGCGGGTCCGAGCATAAGCCAGAGGGGCGGGTCTGCTTCGGCATGGCGACGGCGGAGGGCACGACGGCGGAGACGGTGGAGTTCGGCGCGCTGGGGCGCGGCAAGGTCCGCGCAGCGGCGCGGGACCACGCGCTCACACTGCTCATGGAGGCGCTCGAGCGCTAGCTAGCCGTAGAGCTCCTTCGCGCGGCGCTCGAAGGCGCGCACGATGCGCTGCATCGCGTCGTTGAAGACCATCCCGATGAGGCCCTGCAGCACCGCGTTCTTGAATTCGAAATCCACGTGGAATGTCACATCAGAGCCGCCCTCGGCCTCGGCGAAATCCCAGGTCGAGTGCATGTGCCGGAACGGCCCGTCGATATACTCGGTGACGATGCGGCCCTGCTCCTCGTAGAGTTCCACGCGGCTGCCGAAGCGCTCGCGGAAGACGCGAAAGGAGATGACGAGATCCGCCTTCATGAGCTCCCCGTCCTGGTAGGGCTCCTTCGAGCGGATCCGCGCAGCGGCGCACCACGGGATGAATTTCGGGTAGTTTCCCACGTCGGCCACGAGCGCAAACATCTGCTCCGCGCTGTAGGGCAGCCGCTTCGTTTCGGAATGGGTGGGCATCGCGTTCCTGCTCGCTGTGTGGCGTGCGATGTGTTTAGGAATGCGGGTCAGTCAAGGGAAGGCACATGACAGAGCGACCTTATGTCATCGACAAGATGATCTCCGCCAAGAGCATCGCCGCCAAGATCGAGGAGATGGCGCGGGCCATCGAGCGGGACTTCACCAACACCGACAAGCTCGTCGTGGTGGGCATCCTCCGGGGCTCCTTCATCTTCATCGCCGATCTCGTGCGCGAGCTCGAGCTGCCCATCGAGGTCGATTTCATCGAGGTGACGAGCTATGGCAATGCCGTGGAAAGCTCTGGCGAAGTGCGCATTCTCAAGGACTTGCGCGGCGCCATTGAAGCGCGTGACGTGCTCGTCGTCGAAGACATCGTCGATACCGGCTACACGATGCAGGCCATCGTGGGGCACCTGAAAGCGCGGCACCCGAAGCGCATGCGGACGATCGCGCTTCTCGACAAGCCCTCCCGGCGAAAGGTGGATTTCAAGGCCGATTACACCGGCTTCGAGATCCCCGATGAATTCGTCGTGGGCTACGGGATCGATTACGCGCAGCGCAACCGCAACCTCGATCACATCGGCAAGGTCAGGTTCACCTGATGGGCCCGCTCTGGCTCGTGCGGATGGCCCGGATCGTGCGGCACCCGCCGCCGTTCTGGAAGGTGCTGCTCGTGCTGGGCGTGGCGGGCGCGGCGGCTGTCATCATAGGGCTTGAGCAGTTGCTCGGGCTCGAGTTCGAAGACCGGAACCTAAACCTGCGCCGAGGCCCGGCGATCGAAGTCGCAAAATAGGCTTGCGCCCCTGCCCGTGGCGCGGGCCCGCCCGCGCTAGACCGTCGGAAACCGCAGGGTCGCCACCACCGGCGCATGGTCCGACATCGACGCGATCCAGCCATCGCGGGAGGGCCCCTCGGGCTCCAGCGCCCAGCCCGCCACGAGCGCCTCGTGGCCATCGGTGGGCACAACCTCCACCGAGCCATCCGCGAAGATATGATCGAGGTCGCTCTCGCCGTAGGTCCCCGTGCTGCCGTCAAAGAAGGTGGCCGGGTGCGATTTCACCAGCGGGCGCAGATTGCGCCGTGCGAGGCGGCGGGCCATGCGCGCGATCTCGTCAGCCTCAGAGATATCATCGGGCGAGTCCGTCAGCGTGAGCCCCATCGTATTGATATCGCCGAGGAAAACCATGGGCGCGGTCACGAGGCCGTAACTCGGCGCCGCCTTGTCCATGGCCTTCTTGAGCGCGCCCACCTTCTCCACCATCGCCGCGCGAAGACCGAAGCCCTCTGGCGTGGGCGAAGATTTGAAATGCCCGAAGAGGACGGGGATCGGGCGGCCTCCGTCACTGTAGATCGTCAGGAGCGAGGCCGGGCGGAGATAGATGTTGTTCTCCTTGAATTCGCCCTTCTGGGTCACGAAGGCGCGCAGCGACTTCCGCCAACCGATGAGGATCTCCTGCGTCTGGGTGCCCTCGGACAGGTGGAAATTGTAGTCCGTCAGCGCCTCCGCCAGCGCGCCGAAGGCGGTGGCCGCCTCCACCTCGAGAATGCCGAACACATCAGGCGCATGCGCCTCGATTTCCGCGATGACGCGCGCCACGCGGCCAGCCTTCTCAGCGCCTTTCTTGCCGTTGAAGTGCTCAACGTTCCAAGTGAGAAATGTAATGTCCATGTCTAACCCATTGATGATGCAATGGATTGATCATGCCTTACTTGGAGGCGGATTTCACCAATTTTGCCTCGCGCGCGGCCCGGAGCTTCGCGAAGTCATCGCCCGCGTGGTAGCTCGAGCGCGTGAGCGGCGTCGATGAGACCATGAGAAAGCCCTTGTTCCAGGCCCTCTTCTCGTAGCTGGCGAACTCCTCGGGCGTCACGAAGCGGTCCACGGCGTGGTGCTTGGGCGTGGGCTGGAGATACTGGCCGATGGTGAGAAAATCGATGTCCGCCGCGCGCATGTCTTCCATGACCTGCGTCACCTCCTGCTCGCGCTCGCCGAGGCCCACCATGATCCCGGACTTGGTGAAGATGGCGGGCTCGAGCTCCTTCACGCGCTGAAGAAGGCGCAGCGAATGGAAGTAACGCGCGCCCGGGCGCACTTCCGGGTAGAGGCCCGGCACCGTCTCCAGATTGTGGTTGAAGACGTCGGGCTTCGCTTCAACGACGACCTCCAAGGCCTTGTCATCGCAGCGGATAAAATCAGGCGTGAGGATCTCGATGGTGGTGTCTGGAGATTGCTTTCGGATGGCGCGGATCGTCTGCGCGAAATGCGCGGCGCCGCCGTCTTCCACGTCGTCACGGTCCACGGAGGTCACGACGACATGGTTGAGGCCGAGCTTCTTGACCGCGAAGGCCACGCGGCCCGGCTCGAACGGGTCGAGATCCTCCGGCGGCTTTCCCGTGGCGATATTGCAGAAGGTGCAGGCGCGGGTGCAGACCTCGCCCATGATCATCATGGTGGCGTGGCCCTGGTTCCAACACTCGCCCATGTTGGGGCAGCCGGCCTCTTCGCAGACGGTGGTGAGCTTGTTCTCCCGCATGATCTCGCGGGTCTGCCTGTAGCCCTCGCCCACCGGCGCCTTCACGCGGATCCAGTCCGGCTTCTTGGGCTGGGGATTGTCGGGGCCGCGCTGCTTTTCCGGGTGGCGCTGCACGCGGTCCGTGATGTCGCGGGTCTTGAGCTTTGGCGGTGCGAGGTCGCGCATGGGCGTCCTTTCAGGCTTGGCTTTCCCCCGAGGTAAGCCAGTGCACTGATATTGTCCATGAATCCGGCAGGGATGCGGCAATGCGCCGGACGCATGGAAACCGCCTTAGCGCGTACGGACACCGCATCACGCGGGCGCCGCAACGCCCGCGATCCACATGAAAAATCCAGCGGCGTCAGCCGATCATCGGGCCATACTTGCCGTGGCGGCGCGCGTAGTGCTCCATCAGACGCCCCAGCGCGATGCGCAGCACGATCTTGCCCGAGCGCGCCGACCATCCCATGCGCTTTTCCGCGGTCTCGAGCCCTTCGAGGAAGCAGCAGCAGCGCAGCGCCACGTCGCCGAGCCCGGGCCCGAGATCGGCGAGCGCGTCCTGCACACGGGTGCGCGCCGCCTCGGGGCCGCCGAGGCCGTCGGTGGAGGTGAAGCTGCCGTCATGGCCGCCGGTGAGGAAGCGGTCCCAGTTCTGCGCCACGCGCGGCCCCATCTGCGCCAGCTCGAAATCCTCGCGCAGGCGTTCGCCCGCGGCCACGAGATCGTCGCTGAGAAAGGGCGCACCGTCCCGGTCCTTGCGGCGGGCCAGCGCGGCAAGCGGGCTTTCGGCGAGGTTGTAGCGGAGCCGGCGCGGGCGCGTCTCGCCCGCCTCCATGACGTCACGCTCGGCCCAATCGCGATGTTGCGCGGCGAAGGGGCTTTGCGCCTCCGCGAAGCCCGCCTTCCGATTCTCCTGCTCAGCCAGAAGCCGCTTGAGCGCCGCGCGGCCGGCCTGCGTGATGCGGTAGCGCGCGATGCGGGCCTCGGGCGCGGCGCAGGCGATCCAGTCCTTCAGCGCCATGGCCTGTGCCACGGGGCGGTCGACGACGGCGGTCTTTGTTGTCCCCCCATCGGCGGTATCGCGGACGACGACGGCCTTCTCCATCTCCCGGGCCACCGCGAGCACGGCCCCCGTCTCGCAAAGACGACGCAGGATGCGGCGGCCTTCGCGGGCGATGAGCGCTTCGGAGGGCGCGGTGTCTGCGTCGGGAACAAGGCTGAGCGCGGCTTGGGGCATCTTGATCGGATCCTTTCCGTCTGACTTTCGAAAATGGGACCACCCCAGGCGGCGCAGTCCTTCGTCTATCAGCGGATCGTCCCGGCGCTGCTCAAAGCGCTGGACCTGGCGGAGCACGGTGGAGGCGTGAACGCCCGCGCGCCGCGCCACGGCCCGGATCGAGAGCCCGGCTTCGGTGTGAAAAAGGTAGTGCCGCGCTGGCTCCGGTAGCCATGGCGGCAGGCCCGCCTCATCCACATCTTTACCGGCGAGATGCATGAGCACCGCCCCCTATTCCCAGACTTTTCCCCAAGGTCATGAACAGGCACCTGCTTGAGCCGCGCCCTTGACCGTCACGGGAATCAACCTATGGATGTATTCGTTACCGATTGGTTAATGATCGCTGATACCCGCAGCATTCGCGACAAATTGTAATCGCTTATGACTTGACCGCTCGCTATTTTCGGGGAGCGCGCAACACATCCATAGGTTGTGGGATGGTCCTCGCATAGCAAGGAGGTCCGCACCCATGCAAGATGTATACACACGTCTGTCCACACTCTCCCGTCCCCGGCTTCTGATCTCTGCCGCGCGGCACGGGCTCCTCGATTACGACCGGAGCCGCCATCTCCGGAAGATCCTCGGCACACCCCGCGCGCCGGGGCCCACGGAGGCCGCCACGCGGCTCATGGAGATCGAGGCGGGATACAATGACGCCCGCGAGAGCGGCGACGGCAGCTACACCATCGGCCGCCATATCGACGTGCTCATCGCGCTGATGGGTGAGGCCGCGCTTCTTGGTGCCGCGCGCGACGCCAAGGTGTGATCGTCAAACGAAGGCGTCCGGCATGGAGGCCTTCTTCTCCGTCACGTAGGCGTTGAGCGCCTCGTTGATGGCCGGATCGAGCGCCGGGGCCTGGTAGGCGGCGAGGAGCTTTTCCACGCGCGCCGTGGCCAGCATCTGGGTATCTCGCGCGCCTTCGTCGGCCCAGGTCTCGAAAGGCTTGTAGTCGAAGACATCTGAGCGCCAGAACGCCTCCTTGTAATTCGCGTGGGTATGGGCGGCGTCGAGGTAGTGCCCGCCGGGGCCCACCTCGCGCAGCGCGTCCATGGCGAGCGCGTTTTCGTCGTGCGCCACGCCGGCGGCCATCTTGTGCAGCGTGCCGAGCTGGTCAGCATCCATCACGAATTTCTCGAAGCTCGAGACCAGCCCGCCCTCCAGCCAGCCACAGGAATGAAGCATGAAGTTCACCCCGCCCATGAGCGCGGCGTTGAGCGTGTTGGCGGTCTCGTAGGCGGCCTGCGCATCCGGCAGCTTCGAGCCGCAAAGCCCGCCGCCCGAGCGGAAGGGTAGCCCCATGCGCCTGGCGAGCTGGCCCGCGCCGTAGAGGATCTGGGAGGCCTCGGGCGTGCCGAAGGTCGGCGCCCCGCTTCCCATGTCGATCGAGGTCACGAAGGTGCCGAAGATCACGGGCGCGCCGGGGCGGATGAGCTGGCTGTAGGCGATGCCGGCCATGACCTCGGCCAGCACCTGCACGAGCGTGCCCGCCACGGAGACGGGCGCCATGGCACCGCCCACGATGAAGGGCGAGACGATGCAGGCCTGGTTTGCGGCGGCATAGATCTCGAGCGCGCCCATCATCGTGCTGTCGAAGGTGAGCGGCGAGTTGATGTTGATGAGCGATGTCATCACCGTGTTCTGGGCCACGAAATCCTTGCCGAAGAGGATCTCGCACATCTCCACGCTGTCCTGCGCGCGGCTGGGCTCCGTCACCGAGCCCATAAACGGCTTGTCAGAGAGCACCATATGCGCGCGCAGCATGTCGAGGTGGCGCTTGTTGACCGCCACGTCCGTGGGCTCGCAGACCGTGCCGCCGGAATGGTGCACCCATTTCGACATGTAGCCGAGTTTCACGAAGGTCTCGAAATCGGCCATGGTGGCGTACCGGCGGCCTCCTCCGGCATCGCGCACGAAGGGCGGCCCATAGACCGGGGCGCAAACGAGGCTCTTGCCGCCGATCTCCACCGCGCGCTCGGGATTGCGCGCGTGCTGGGTGAAACGCGCAGGCGCCGTGGCGCAGAGCTTGCGTGCGAGCCCGCGCGGCAACCGCACCCGCTCGCTCTGGACATCGGCGCCCGCCTCTTTCCAGCGCGCGAGCGCCGCAGGGTTCTCGACGAAGGCCACCCCGATCTCCTCGAGCACCTCCTCGGCGCGGTCCTCGATGATGTCGAGCGCCTCGGTACTCAGGAGATCCATGACCGGGATATTGCGCTCGATGAAGCGCGCCGCCTCGAGCCTGACACCCGTGCGCGCAGCACGCCGGGCGGCCCCCCCTCCTCCGCGACCGCGGCGGGCTCCGGTGGGTGCATCTTTCATGGCGGGCGGCTCCCCTTCTCTGACTGACCATAGGCTAGTGCCTTCGCGGGCGGCACGCGGGCCGAAAAACGACCAATGGCGGCGCAGAGCGAAATGCCGCCCGTTGCGCACCCGCAGGGCCGCGCGTAAAGGCGGGACATGGACCAACATGACCGCCTGCTCATCATCGATTTCGGATCCCAGGTCACGCAGCTGATCGCGCGCCGCCTGCGGGAGCTGAACGTCTATTGCGAGATCCATCCCTTCCAAAAGGTGACGGAGGCCTTCCTTGCCGAGTTCGCGCCGAAGGCGGTGATCTTTTCCGGCGGTCCCGCAAGCGTCATGGACGCGGACGCGCCTCAGCCTCCTGCGTCGGTCTTCGAGCTTGGCGTGCCGATCCTGGGCATTTGCTACGGTCAACAGGTCATGATGCACATGCTCGGCGGGCGCGTGGAGCGCGGGCACGGCACGGCGGAGTTCGGACGGGCCTATGTGACGCCCTCCGAGGACCGCATCGACCTCCTCACCGGCTGGTTCCTCGAGGACCGCGAGCAGGTCTGGATGTCCCACGGGGACCACGTGGCCGAGATCGCGCCGGGCTTCGAGGTCTATGGCACCTCGCCCAACGCGCCTTTCGCGATCACCGCGGACCTCGCGCGCAAGTTCTTCGCCGTGCAGTTTCACCCCGAGGTGCACCACACGCCCAATGGCCGCACACTCTATGAGAATTTCGTTAGGCTCGCGGGCTTCACCGGCGACTGGACCATGGGCGCCTACCGCGAGGAGGCCGTGCGCCTCATCCGCGAGCAGGTGGGCGACGGCAAGGTGATCTGCGGGCTGTCGGGCGGGGTGGATTCATCGGTGGCTGCGGTGCTGATCCACGAGGCCATCGGCGACCAGCTTACCTGCGTTTTCGTCGATCACGGGCTCCTCAGGAAGAACGAGGCGGAGGAAGTGGTGGGCATGTTCCGCGACGCCTTCAACATCCCGCTCATTCATGCCGACGAGAGCGATCTTTTCCTCGGCGCGCTCAAGGGCGTGAGCGACCCCGAGGAGAAACGAAAGACCATCGGTCGGCTCTTCATCGATGTCTTCCAGAAGCACGCCGACGAGATCGAAGGCGCGGCCTTTCTCGCGCAGGGCACGCTCTATCCCGACGTGATCGAGAGCGTGAGCTTTTCCGGCGGGCCCTCCGTGACGATCAAGAGCCACCACAACGTGGGCGGACTGCCGGAGAAAATGGGGCTTAAGCTCGTGGAGCCGCTGCGCGAGCTCTTCAAGGACGAGGTGCGCGCCTTGGGCCGCGAGCTCGGCCTGCCAGACAGCTTCATCGGTCGCCATCCCTTCCCTGGCCCGGGCCTCGCCATCCGCTGCCCCGGAGTGATCACGCGCGAGAAGCTCGACATCCTGCGCGAGGCCGACGCCGTCTATATCGACCAGATCCGGAAGCACGGGCTCTACGACGAGATCTGGCAGGCCTTCGTGGCGATCCTGCCCGTGCGCACGGTGGGCGTCATGGGCGACGGGCGCACCTATGACTTCGCCTGCGCGCTCCGCGCGGTGACGAGCGTCGACGGTATGACGGCGGATTACTACCCGTTCAGCCACGACTTCCTCGGCGAGACAGCCACGCGCATCATCAACGAAGTGCGCGGCATCAACCGCGTCACCTACGACATCACCTCCAAGCCCCCGGGCACCATCGAGTGGGAATAGCGTGAGCAGTGCCTCGTCACCTTCAAGAGCCATGGCGCGAGCGATAGTGTGCTTGAGGCGGCGCAGGCCCGTGTAAGGAAGAAGTCATGAAGCCAATATTTATTCTCGGCTTGGGCGCGCAAAAGGCAGGCACATCCTGGCTCCACAGCCTCCTGTCGAAACAGAGCAATGTGAACCTCGGGTTCAAGAAGGAGTACCACATATGGGACTATGTCTTCTCTGATCTCGGCAGCCGTTTCGAGGCGCCCTTAAAGAGCCCCGACACAGCCGCGGATGCGATCCGTCGGATGATGCAGGCCGACCCTGCGGTCTACACCGCATACTTCCGAGGTCTCATCACCCCGGAGATCAACGTGAGCGGTGATATCACACCGAGCTATTCCGTGATTGGGCGAGACGGGCTCGAGAAGATCCACGGATATCTCGATGGCGCGGGGTTCGACGTGCGGGTTTTCTTCCTGATGCGCGATCCAATCGAACGGATCTGGTCTGCGGCGAGGATGCAGGAGCGTAATCGAAAGCGGAAAGGAAACCAGCCGACCGACAGCTACGCGGAAAAGAAGGTGCTCGATTACCTGAAGCTTCCAGGTCAGGTGGCCCGGTCCGACTACAGATCGACTGTGGAAAACATCGAGAGCGTTTTCCCGAAGGACAAGGTCCATTTCGCGATCTTCGAGGATTTGTTTAACGAGGCCAGCATCGAGCGGATCAGCGCGTTTCTTGGCTTCAAGATCGAGGGTGCCGAGTTCGACAAGCGGGTCAACGCATCTCCGTCGGCATCTAGGTCCGCGGAGACGACGCGAGCGCTCCAGGATTTCCTCGCACCACAGTATTCGTTCTGCCGAGAGAAGTTCCCCATCACATGGGAGCTTTGGAAAGGCAGCCCCTGAGGGCACCGCAGAACGCAATGAGGATTTCGGGTGACTGGGCTCGTCGCTTTTGACGTTCCAGACCATCGCGTCCATAGCAGGCGCAAGACTGAGAAGGGCCGAGAACCGGCCCGCCGGGTGATACCGAGGATATACGACATGCCACGACGCCGCCGCCGATTGACGCTGTCATGACCGACACCGTACGCGGCGCGGTCTGGATGATCGGTGCCATCGTCTCCTTCACCGCCATGGCCGTGGCCGGGCGCGCGGTGAGCTTCGAGCTCGATACCTTCGAGATCATGATGTACCGCTCGTTTCTCGGGATCGCGGTTGTTGTTGGCGTGGCCTGGGCCGCTGGGACGCTGGGCGAGGTCAATCGGCGCAATCTCGGCCTCCATGCCGTGCGTAATCTCGCGCATTTCTTCGGGCAGAATTGCTGGTTTTACGCGCTGACGCTGATTCCGCTGGCCCAACTCTTCGCGCTGGAATTCACCTCCCCCATCTGGGTGCTGCTCCTCGCGCCGCTCTTCCTCGGCGAGCGGCTCACATGGCCCAAGGTGGGATTTGCCGCGCTGGGCTTTGTCGGTGTGCTCATCGTCTCGCGCCCCGATTTCTCCAGCGTGGAGCCCGGGATCGTCATCGGGGCCGCGGCGGCCATCGGCTTTGCGGGGTCGGCCATCTTCACCAAGATGCTGACACGCACGGAGACGATCACCTGCATCCTCTTCTACCTCACCGTGATGCAGGCGGTCTTCGGCGTGATCTGCGCGGGCTTTGACGGCGATATCGCGCTTCCCTCGGCGGCCACGCTGCCCTGGCTCCTCGTCATCGGGCTCGCCGGGCTCGTGGCGCATTTCTGCCTGACGACCGCGCTCTCGCTCGCGCCCGCGTCGGTTGTGATGCCGGTGGACTTCGTGCGCTTGCCGGTGATCGCGCTCATCGGGATGGCCTTCTACGCCGAACCGCTCGACGCGCTCGTCTTCGTGGGAGCCGCGCTGATCTTTGCGGCCAACTACCTCAACATCCTGCGCGAAGCGCGTATGGCCAAAATGTGACGCTTTTTTCAACGCAGGCTTGTAACGCGGCGTCATAAATTGACCGTTTTGTGAACATGCCGGATGTTGCGCGCAGAGCGGCGTATGGGAGTGCCGCATAGGGAAGAGATAACATGAAAAAATACCTCACGACGAGCGCCGCACTCGCCATCGCAGCATCCGCCGCATCCGCTGGCGGCATCGACCGCTCCGGGCAGGGCATCGGCGTCATTTTCCAGGACACCGGCGACATGGGCGGCTATGCCCAGTTCTCCTTCGGCAACGTGAGCCCCGAGGCAAACGGCACCTTCACCGGTGGCGAGGCTAGCCCGCTCGGCTCCTACCAGCAGACAGGCTTTGCCTTCAAACAGCAGCTGTCCGACGCGCTCAGCCTTTCGGTGATCTACGATCAGCCGTTCGGGGCGCTCGTGGAGTATGACGCTGGCGCGCCCTTCTTCGGCGGCTTCGCAGACATCAACTCGGACGCCGTCACGGTGCTTGGCCGCTACGAACTCGCCAACGGCTTCAGCGTCCACGGTGGCGTGCGCGCGCTGAGCGTGGAGGGCAGCATCCTGACCTTCTTCGGCTTTACCCCTGCCCTTCTCTCCGCTGAATCGAGCTTCGATCTCGGCACGGTTGTGGGTGCCGCCTACGAGCGCGAGGACATCGCGCTGCGCGTGGCGCTCACCTATTCGAGCGCGATCACGTCCGAGTTCACCGCGACGGAGAACGGCGTGGACACTGCGTTTGACGTGGAATTCCCGGAGAGCATCAACCTCGACTTCCAGACTGGCGTTGCACAGGACACGCTCGTCTTCGGTACCGTCCGTTGGGTCGGCTGGGGCGGGTTCAACCTGACCACGCCCGGCGATGGCGTGCCAGGCGTGAGCCCGGCGGAGTATGTAAACTTCGAAGATGACACCATCACCTACACCGTGGGTGTGGGCCGTCGCCTTTCGGAAGAGCTCTCGGTCGCAGTGTCCTACACCTATGAGGAGCAGGGCGTCATCCCGTCCACCACGGCTCTTGCACCGACCACCGGCCTCAGCAGCTTCGCAGTATCCGGCTCCTATGCCCTCGACGGCGGCGTCACGATCTCCGGCGGCATCACCTACGGCATTCCCGGCGACCAGGTCGTCGAAAATGGCCTCGTGGGCGATGTGAACTTTGACGACAACGAAGTGATCGGTGTCGGCGTCCGGGTCGGCTTCGCCTTCTGATTAACGCACCATCCAATTAAGAGCCCCGGCCGCCGCGCCGGGGCTTTTTCGTTTTGCGCAAGTTTCGGGATGCAAAGCGCCCGCAGCCGACGTTATTCCGCTGCCATGGCGACGCAAATGACGATGGGCCCGCGGGCCTGGGGTGAGCTCCTCCTTCTATCTCTCATCTGGGGCGGCACGTTTCTGAGCGTGCGCATCGCGCTCGACACGATCGGGCCGCTGACGGTGGTGGCCCACCGCGTAGGCTGGGCGTGTCTCCTCCTCTGGGCAGTTGTGGCGGTCCTCCGGCTGCCTCTCCCGCTCTCGGCGCGCCTCCTCTTTGGCTTCTTGGGCATGGGGCTTCTCAACAACGCGGTGCCCTTCACGCTCCAGGCGTGGGCGCAGCTTCACGTGGAAAGCGGGCTCGTCGCGATCCTAAACGCGGGGACGGCGTTCTGGGGCGTACTCGTCGCGGCGCTCTTCCTCGCGGATGAGCGGCTGAGCGGCCGGAAGCTCCTTGGCGTCACGCTGGGCTTTTTCGGGGTGGCGACGGCCATCGGCATAGGCACGCTCGCCACGCTGGATCTCACGAGCCTTGGGCAGATCGCGGTCGTGGCCTCGACGCTGTCTTACGCCTTGGCCGGGGTCTGGGCGCGGTGGTTTCTCAAGGGGCTTCACCCGCTCGTGCAGGCGGCGGGCATGCTGACGGCCTCCACCCTCGTGATGGTGCCGCTGGCCTGGGGTGTCGAGGGGCCGCTCTCCCTCGCCCTCGGCTGGGAAACATGGGCGGCCATCGCCTACGTCACCGTTATCGCGACTGCGGCGGCCTACCTCCTCTACTACCGCGTGCTCGCCATGGCGGGATCGGGAAACCTGATGATCTGCACGCTCCTTATTGCACCCATCGCCATCGTGCTCGGCGCCGTCTTCCTCGGAGAGGCACTCGCGCCGCGTGCCTTCGTGGGCTTCGCCATTCTCGCCGCGGGCCTCCTCATCCTCGCGGGCAAAACCCCTTTTCCCGCGCGCGGCAGCTCGCTAAGACAGCGCGACTGAACGAGAGCCGCGCCACGCCCATGATCTACAAGACCGCCGCAGACTGGCGCGCCGCCCCCGAAAAGCGCGTCTGCCTCTTTGCCATGTCCGGGCTCGGCAAGACCCATGTGAGCCAGATGCTCCGCGACAGCGGGGGCTGGTTTCACTACTCCGTCGATTACCGCATCGGCACGCGATACATGGGCGAGCACATCGCGGACAACTTCAAGGCCGAGGCGATGAAGAACCCGTTTCTGGCGGAGCTTCTGCGCTCGGATTCGATCTACGTCGCCTCCAACATCACGTTCGAGAACCTCGCGCCGCTCTCCACCTATCTCGGCAAGCCGGGCAATCCGGCGGCGGGCGGGCTCAGCCTGGCTGAATACCAGCGCAGACAGGCCCTCCACCACGCCGCCGAGCGCGACGCCACGCGCGACGCCGTGCCTTTCATCAATCGGGCCAAGGCGCTCTATGGCTACCCGCATTTCATCTGCGACAGCTCGGGATCGCTCTGCGAGGTGGCCGATGGCACCGACCCGGCCGACCCGATCATGACCGAGATCAGTGCCCATATGCTCCCGGTCTGGATCGAGGGCGACGCCGCCCATACCGAGACCCTCATCAAGCGCTTCGACGCAGACCCGAAGCCCATGTGCTACCAACCCGCCTTCCTCGAGGCCTGTTGGGCAGACTACACCGCCGGGCGCGCGGAGGCAGAGATCGATCCCGACGACTTCGTGCGCTGGACCTATGCCCGCGCGCTCGCCCATCGACAGCCGCGCTATGCCGCCATGGCGCGCTGGGGCGTCACGATCCCCTCGGGCGCCTTCGAAAAGGTGGCCAGCGAGGCGGATTTCATCGACGCCGTGGCAGACGCCATTGAAGCCAAGCGCCGCGCGGCTTAACTGCGCCTCCCATGCCGATCACGCTTCCCTCCGACTTGCCCGCCTACGACGTCCTCTCCCGGGAGGGGGTGATGGTGATGGATCAGGGCTTCGCTGCCCGCCAGGACATCCGCCCGCTCAAGATCGGGCTCCTGAACCTCATGCCGAAGAAGATCCAGACGGAAAACCAGTTTGCCCGGCTGATCGGCGCAACACCGCTGCAGATCGATTTCCACCTCATCCGCATGAGCGAGCACTATTCCAAGAACACCGCCGAGGAGCACATGGAGGCCTTTTACCGCCCCTTCCAGGAGGTGAAGGCCGAGAAGTTCGATGGGCTCATCATCACAGGAGCGCCCATCGAGCATCTGCCGTTCGAGGACGTGACCTACTGGGACGAGCTCACCGAGGTGATGGCATGGACGCAGAGCCACGTGCATTCCACCTTCGGCGTCTGCTGGGGCGGGATGGCGATGATCCATCACTTCCACGGGGTGGCGAAACATCTTTTGCCAGAGAAGCTCTTCGGCTGCTACCGACACATGAACTTCGCGCCGGAAAGCCCCTATCTGCGCGGATTTTCCGACGATCTCGCCATGCCTGTGAGCCGCTGGACAGAGATGCGCAAGGCCGAGATCGAGGCGGCCGGGCTGCCGATCCTCCTGCATTCCGATGCCGTGGGGCCGGCGCTCGTGGAGGACCCGGCCCACCGGGCGATCTACGTCTTCAACCATTTCGAATACGACTCGACCACGCTTGCGGAGGAATATGCCCGCGATCTCGAGAACGCGCAGGTCGAGGGTGCCGAGATCGGGATGCCTGTTGACTACTTCCCCGGCAACGATCCCACGGCCAAGCCGCAGAACCGTTGGCGCTCCCACGCGCATCTCCTTTATGGCAATTGGCTCTCCGAGATTTATCTGACCACGCCATACGAGGCCGCGCTCATCGGTCAGGCTCAAACAGATCTCCGGAAGACAACCAAGTGACAGGCAAAACCATGGTGCTCCTCGTCCTTGTCCTCCTCGTCGCGGGCACCGTCGTCGGCGTGCGCGCCCTCGCAGCGGCCGAAGAGCAACGGACCGAGGCCGCCTTCCCGCCCGAGGGTGCCTTCGTGGAGGTGGACGGCGTGCCCGTCCATTACGTGCAGCGCGGAGAGGGCCCCGACATCATCCTTCTGCACGGCGCGGGCGGATCGACCCGGGATTTCACCTTCGCCTTCATGGATCGACTGACAGACCGGTACCGCGTCACCGTCTTCGACCGTCCAGGGCTCGGATATACAGGGCGCATCGAGGATTACGGGGTCTTTTCCCGCGACGCGGAGACCCCGAGAGAGCAGGCGCGCTTCCTCCAGGACGCCGCCGACGCGCTCGATGTGTCGCAGCCCGTCGTGCTGGGCCATTCCTTCGGCGGGGCCGTGGCCATGGCCTGGGCGCTCGAGCGACCCGATGAGACTGCCGGGGTCGTGATGGTCGGCGGCGTCTCCAACGAGTGGGAAGGCGGCCTCGGCTGGTTTTACAACGTCACCTCGCACCCGATCATCGGCCCGATCTTCAATCCGCTCGCCACGGCCTTTGTCCCAGACGGATACGTCGCCGGTACGGTGGCCGGGATCTTCCGTCCGCAGGATGCGCCCCAGGGCTACGCCGATTATATCGGCCCGCGTCTCTCGGCCCGGCGGGAGACGCTCTATGCCAACGGGCGGCAGGTCCACGGCCTCAAGCCCCACATCATCGAGATGGTCCCGGGCTACGCCGCGCTCACCATGCCCATCGAGATCGTGCACGGCGATGCCGATGATATCGTGCCGCTTGCCGTGCACTCGATCCCGCTCTCCGGGCAGGCCCCCGGGGCCGTACTCACCGTGCTCGAGGGCATCGGGCACATGCCCCAGCACAACGCCGCCGCGGAGGTGGAGGCCGCCATCGACCGCGCCGCCGAGCGCGCCGGCCTCACCGCCGGATTGCGCTAGGCTCCCGGCACCGCCATATTCCACAGGCACGAGGAGACGCGCATGGGCAAACCCTTCGACGCCGCCATCACGCGCCACTTCGAGGAGGCCGCGCCCACGGAGGTGCGCGCGCTCATCGAGGGCGCGAAGAAAGGCGATATCCTCGAGCCCGACTACCCCCATGCCGAACGGCTCGGCCGCAAGGACTACGAAGAGCGCTATGAGGCGCTCCAGATCGAGCTGGTCAAGTTCCTCGCCTGGGTGAAGGAAACGGGTCAGCGCGTGGCCATCGTCTTCGAAGGGCGTGACGCGGCGGGAAAAGGCGGCACGATCAAGCGCTTCCGTGAGAACCTCAATCCACGCTCCGCGCGGGTCGTGGCGCTCTCCAAGCCGTCGGATCGCGAGGCGGCGAGCTGGTACTTCCAACGCTACATCGCGCATCTCCCGGCCGAGGGCGAGATCGTCTTCTTCGACCGCTCCTGGTACAATCGCGGCGTCGTGGAGCATGTCTTCGAGTTCTGCACGCCTGAGCAGCGGGAGCTCTGGTTCGGCCAGGTGGGCCCCTTCGAGGAGATGCTGCGTAGCGACGGCATCCATCTCATAAAGTTCTGGCTCAACGTGGGGCGCGCCACGCAGCTGAAGCGCTTTCTCGATCGTGAGAGCGATCCCCTCAAGCAGTGGAAGCTGAGCTGGATCGACGTGGAAGGCCTCAACCGCTGGGATGCCTACACCGACGCGATCCGCGAAACGCTCACCCGCACCAATGACCCCTGCCCCTGGACGGTAGTGCGCAGCGACGACAAGCGCCGCGCGCGGCTGAACGCGATCCGCGACGTCCTCACGCGCTTTGACTATGCGGGCCGAGACGACGACGCGCTCGGGACCTGCGACCGCGACGTCGCGGGCAGCATCGACATCTGGCATGCCTAAGCGCGGCTATCATCACGGCAACCTGCGCCAGGCCCTGGTGGATGCGGCGCTGCGGCTGATCGAGGAGAAGGGGCCCACGGGCTTCACGCTCTCTGAGGCCGCCAAGGACGCCGGCGTGACGCCCGCCGCCGTCTACCGGCACTTCGAGGGGCGCGAGGATCTCATCGCGGAGGCAGCGCGGCAGGGCTACGGGATCTTCGCCGATCTCATGGAGCATGCCTATGACAAGGGCCAGCCTTCGGCGCTGGCGGCCTTCGAGACGGTGGGGCGCGCCTATCTGGCTTTCGCCAGGCGCTTCCCCGGGCATTACGTGGCGATGTTCGAATCCGGAATCTCCCCGCAGAGGACACCGGAACTGAACGACGTGGCCAGCCGCGCGACGGGAGTCCTCGAGAAAGCCGCGGCGGACCTGTCGAAGCACATCCCGCCCGACAAGCGCCCGCCGCCGCAGATGTTCTCGGCCCATGTCTGGGCCATGAGCCACGGCGTGGTGGAGCTCTTTGCCCGCGGCACGCCCGGCACCAAGAGCCCCTACCCGCCCGAGGACCTCCTGGAGACCGGCATCGGCATCTACCTGCGCGGTCTCGGGCTGATCCCGGCGGACGAGGAGGTCTGAGGGAAACCGGCCTTTGAGGGCCATTGCGCGGCTACGACGCCGCGTGAAGTGGCTTGCACACGCCTTCGGCGCTCTATTCCGAGAACAGCACGAGGGCCCGGGGATCCCACGCGACGCGGGCCGTGGCCCCCCGCTCGAGCACGGGGCGGCCCACGATGTTCTTCATCGAAAGCGTCACGGGCTCCGGCACCCCCGCGAGGCGCACGTCATAATAAGTCATGTCGCCGTAGTAGTATTGCTCGGCCACCTGCCCCTCCACCACCGCCGGATGCTGCTCGCCTTCGAAGGCGAGCGTCATGAGCTCGGGACGGATGCCCACCTGCGCGGGCCCGCTCACCGCGCCGCCCGGGCATTGATCGACGTCGAGCGTGGCGTGACCGAGGCCCGCGATCTCCACCTTGATCGATGCGCCCTCTGTCCGGGCCTCGGCGGGCAGGAAGTTCATCACCCCGATGAAATCGGCGACCTTTTTCGTCTTCGGACGGCGGTAGAGCGTCTGCGGATCGGCCACCTGCGCGATCTCGCCCTCGAACATGACGGCGATGCGATCCGACATGATGAGCGCTTCTTCCTGGTCATGGGTCACGAGGATGAAGGTGATGCCCACCTGCCGCTGGAGCCTGCGCAGCTCGCCCTGCATCTGTTCGCGCATCTTCTTGTCGAGCGCGGAAAGTGGCTCGTCGAGGAGGAGCACCTTGGGCCGCAGGATCAGCGCGCGGGCAAGCGCCACGCGTTGCCGCTGCCCGCCGGAGAGTGCGTGGGCCGCGCGGCGCTCGAAGCCGCCCAGCCCCACCATGGCCAGCGCCTCCTCCACCTGCCGCGCCTTCGCGGCGGCATCGAGATCGCGGCGCTTGCGCAGCCCGAAGGCCACGTTCTGGGCCACGTCGAGATGCGGAAAGATCGCGTAGCTCTGAAACACCATGTTGGTGGGTCGCCGGTTTGCAGGCACGCCCTTCATGTTCTTGCCCGCGAGCATGAGCGTCCCGTCGCTGGCCTCCTCGAAGCCCGCGATGGTGCGCAGCAGCGTCGTCTTCCCGCAGCCCGACGGGCCCAGAAGCGAGAAGAATTCGCCCTCCGCGATATCGAGGCTTACGTCCCGCAGCGCGTGGTAGTCGCCGTAGAACTTGTCCACGTCGCGAAGCGAGATGATGGCATCTCTGGCCGTGTCGGTCACAGGAAGCCCCCCTTGTCCCTGAGGCCCGCGCGGGCGAGGCCTTTGCGGCGAAAGTACTCGGCGATGACGAGAAGCACGATGGAGAGCACCACGAGGATCGTCCCGAGCGCCATGACCGCCGGAAGCTGCTGCGGGAAACGCAGGAGCCCCCAGATATAGACCGGCATCGTGGGCTCCGCGCCGGTGAGGAAGAAGGCGATGATGAACTCGTCGAGGCTGATCGTGAAGGAGATGAGGAGCGAGGAGATGATGCCCGGCATCACGAGCGGCAGCGTCACCAGGCGGAAGGTGGAGACCGGCGTCTCCCCCAAGTCGAGCGCGGCCTCCTCGAGCGAGGTGTCGATGTTCTGGAACGCGCCATTGAGGATCGCGATGGAGAACGGCGTGCAGATCAGGACATGGGCCGCGATCACCGTCCAGGTGCTCAGGCTCCAGTCGAAGAGCTGCACGACCACGACGAGGAGCGAGACGCCCACGATGATCTCTGGCAGCACGAGTGGCACCATGATGAGCCCGAGGATCGATCGCTTGAGCGGGAAGTCGTATTTCGCCCCGGCCCGCGCGGCACAGATCCCGAGGATCGTGGAGAAGACTGCCGTCACCAGGGCGATGAAGACCGAGTTCCGCACAGCGTCGTGGAGCGCGGGCGTGGTCCAGAGCTCGCCGAACCAGCGGAAGGTGAAGCCGTCCAGCGGGAAGGCGATGATGGTGGAATCGTTGAACGCGAAGAGCGGCAACAGGAAGATCGGCAAATAGAGAAAGATCAGGTACGCGACGGCGTATGTGCGCAGGCTCATTGCTTCACCCGGAGGAAGCGGCGGTTGAGCCAGACGAAGAGGAGCGCCAGCGCCGAAACAGAGGCCATGGCGATCACCGCGAGGGCGGCGCCCATGGGCGCGTTGTTCAAACGCAGGAATTGCACCTGGATCATGTTGGCGATCATGGAGCCCTCGGGCCCGCCCACGAGGCGGGGCGTCACGTAATCCCCGATCGTGGGGATGAAGACGATGAGCACGGCCGCCACGACACCGGGCATCGCGAGCGGCAGCGTCACCCGCCAGAATGTCATGAGCGTCGTCTCCCCGAGGTCGCGCCCAGCCTCTAAAAGCGAGCGGTCGATCCGCTCCAGCGCCACGAAGATCGGCAGGATCGCGAAGGGCGCGAAGGCATGGGCCAGCGTGATGACGACCGCATTGGCGTTGTAGAGGATGAAGGTCAGCGGCTCTTCGATGAGGCCGAGGCCCTGGAGCGACGTGTTGAGGACGCCGTTGAAGCCGAGGATGACCTTCCAGAGGAACACCCGGATCAGGTAGCTCGTCCAGAACGGGATTGTGATGAGGAAGAGCCAGAGCGATTTCCGCTCGGGGCGGACATGGAAACTCACGAAGTAGGCGATCGGAAAGGCGAGCACGACCGTGACGGCCGTGGCCGCCGCCGCGATCCAGAGGGACCGCCGCAAGAGCTCACCGTAGAGCGGATTGTCCCACGCCTCCCGGTAATTGGCGAGCGTGGGCTCGGTGATGAGCGTGAGGTAGTCCTGCGTCCAGAAACTGAAGAGGATGATCGCCCCGAGCGGCACGGCCAGGAGCCCGATGGCATAGAGCGCGGCCGGGCTCACCATGAGCAGTCCGCTGCGCGCCTCTTTCGAAAGGATGTCCCCTGCCATGGGCCGTACTAGGCCCACTCGGCGACGATGATGCAAGGGTCCGCGCCCTAGGAATACCCGACGAAGGCCAGAAGCAGGACAGGCGCCACGCAAAGGATCGCCACGCACCACAAAACCATCAGCATGAGAAGCTCCGGCATCGAGCGGCGCTTCTCCTCCTCCTTGATCCGGGCGAGGCGCTCGGGATCGAAGAGGGGTACGACCTTTGGCTTGTTGGGCTGCGGTTCCATGAACGCAAAGCTAGCAGCGGTGGCTGCCACCGCCAGCCCGAAGGTGGCCGCCGGTGCCTTGAGCAAGGTGCCCATCGCGCGGCCGAGCGACCGGATAAGGTTCGGCCATCAAGGCACTGATTTCCATTTATTATTTACCAACCCTCCGCCCACCAGCCCTCCGTCTCCGCCGCCCACGACATTGAAAAACGAGACATTTTGACGTAGGGGAAAAGGGCCGCTGGATATCCGGTGGCACACAAGGGAGGACCGTTTGTTATGAAGTGCATTGCCATGGGAAAGTATGCGCCCGCCGTCATCAATGGCGTCCTTGCCGACCCGCAAGCGCGTGTGAAGACGATGAAATCTCTGATCGAAGGTGTCGGGGGGAACTGGGTGGACGGGTTTTTCGTCCGCGGCCCCTATGACTTCGCGTTCTTGTGTGATGTTCCGAACGAAGAAGCGCTGAGTGCTGTTCATGCGATCGTCTATTCGAGCGGTGCGGTCGACGACGTGTCGATCCACACCGAGCTCGATATCGCAAAGGTGGCTGCGGCAGCGGCCAGGGCGAGTAAGGCCTACACGCCGCCCAGATAGGGCCCCGCGCAGGCCCTCACGGGGGACGTCGCCCGCAGAGCTCCCCGGCCCTCCGGCTCTGCCCGCGGCACAAAAAAGGCCCGCTCGATGGCGGGCCTTTTCTCGTATGCAGATGCGATTAACGCTTTGAGAACTGGAAGCTCCGGCGGGCCTTCCGGCGGCCGAACTTCTTGCGCTCCACCACGCGGCTGTCGCGCGTGAGGAAGCCCGCGGCCTTGAGCGCGCCGCGCAGGCTGGGATCATAGAGCTGCAACGCCTTGGAGATGCCGTGCTTGACCGCGCCGGCCTGTCCGGTGAGGCCGCCGCCCTTCACGGTCGCCATGACGTCGAACTCGCCCTCGACACCGGCCACCTGCATGGGCTGGCGCAGGATGAGCTGCAGAACGGGGCGCGCGAAGTAGGCGTCCTGGTCCTTGCCGTTCACGGTCACCTTGCCGGAGCCCGGCTTGATCCAGACGCGGGCGACCGCGTCCTTCCGCTTGCCGGTCGCGTAGGAGCGGCCGAGCTCGTCACGGACGGGCTCGCGGGCGATGGAGATTTCGGTTTCGACACCCTCGGGGGCGGCGTCACCGGCGATTGCGGAAAGCTCGTCGAGCGAAGAAATCTGGTCAGCCATGTCGCTTACGTCCGGGTGTTTTTCTTGTTCATCGCTTTGACATCGAGCACTTCGGGCGCTTGCGCGTCATGGGGATGCTCGGTGCCGGCGTAGATGCGCAGGTTGGTCATCTGCTTGCGGGAAAGGCGGTTGCCGGGGAGCATGCGCTTCACGGCGAGCTCGACCACGCGCTCGGGATGCTTGCCCTCGAGGAGCTGCTCCTTGGTGCGGGACTTGATGCCGCCCGGGTAGCCGGTGTGCCAGTAGTACTTCTCTTGGCGCTTCTTGCCCGTCAGCTGCACCTTCTCGGCATTGATGACGATGACATTGTCACCCATGTCCATGTTGGGTGTGAAGGTGGCCTTGTGCTTGCCACGGAGGCGGCTGGCGATGATCGAGGCGAGACGGCCCAGCACGACGCCCTCGGCGTCGATGAGGATCCATTTCTTGTCGATATCCGCCGGCGTTGCGGAGTAGGTTTTCATGGGTCGACCTGTAGAAACGATTGGAATTCGGATTGCGCGGTTATACGCATGGGGTTACGCGATACAAGTCCGACTTTCCCTATTTTCTGTCGTGTTTTCATGCGCTTGTAAATTAGGTATTAATATACCCCACAAATGAGCCTCCTCGAACCCTCCCTCGCGATCCTCGCCCTGGTAGCCCTCGGCACGCTCCTCGGCTACCTGCCCACGCGCCGCATCATCGCCATGCGCGAGGCGCACCACGAATTGAAGCGCGGCTCCGCCTCCTTCCTGCGCGCCACCGCGGGCTGGGCCATCATTGCACTCTGGGTCATGGCGCTCTGGTTCGGCGGCACGATCGTGGGCGACTGGATCCGCCTCGGCGATCTCGACGCCGCCATTGCGCGCTCCTGGTTGCGGCTCCGGATCCTTCTGGAGATCGCGGCGGCGATCGGGTCCGATTGATGGCGGTCGCTCAAACCGATCTCCGCTGCACGGCCTGCGGCGGGCAATGCGCCTACAGCCCGCGCGAGGGGGCGCTCGTCTGCGACAGCTGCGGCACCGCGCACGAGATCATCGACGATGCCCGCGCCGACCCGGCGGCGGAGACGGCCTATCGCGCCACCGTCCCCGACGTGCCCGTGGCCGAGCGCAGCCACGCCCACCGCTGCACCGCCTGCGGCGGCAGCGTCATCATCGAGGGCGCGGCCCTGAGCGAGCGCTGCTCCTATTGCAACGGGCCCCTCGTGCGCACGCTCGAGGATGTGGGATACCCGGCCATGGCGCTCATTCCCTTCCAGATCGTGGAAGACATCGCGTGGCAGAATGCGCGCGCCTGGATCGCCAAGCGCCTCGCCGCCCCCGCGGGCCTCGCGGCCTCCATGGAAGCAGGGCGCATGGCCACGCTCTATGCGCCCTTCTTCACCTTCGACAGCACCGAGCTCGTCGATTACTGGGGCACCTACACGACAAAGGTGGGCAAGCAGCGGGTGCGGCGGCGGGAGACAGGGGTCTTCGAGACGCGCTTCGACGATCTCCTTGTCCCGGCCTCGCCGCACATCACGCCGCTCATCCGCGACGGCGTGCTCCATGATTTCGACCCCGGAACGCTGCGCCCCTACGCCCCGGCCTACATCGCCGGGTTTCCGGCGGAGCGGCATCACCTCAATGTCGAAGACGGGCTGATGGCCAAGCAGCGCGACAAGGACCTGCTCATCCGCAACCAGATCCAACGCCATTCGCGGCGGCGGCTGTCGAATATCGGATACAACACCGCCACGAGCGGCGTGCGCTACCGGCGGATCCTCCTGCCCGTCTACATCCTGCATTACGAGCACGGCGCGAAGGCCTACAAGGTCGTCACATGCGGCCTTCACGGGAAGACCTTCGGCGAGCGCCCCTTCGATCATCGTAAGCTCTTCGGCTACGCGGCGACCATCAGCGCGGCGGCGGTGCTCGTGGGCCTGCTCTACGGGCTCGCGGGCCTGCCCTGAGCGCTAGACCATGGCCTCCTCCGGCGGATGCTCGAGCAGGTCGCGCAGTTTCCGCGCCGCCGCCTCAAAGGCTGCATCGGGAACCGAGGCATTGAGCGAAAGCCGCACGGCATGGGGCGTGCGCGCATCGCGGGGCGCGAAGGCTTCCGAGCTGCGCACGCGCACGCCCACAGCCTCCGCCGCCGCGCAGAACTCCGCTGTGCGCCAGCCCTCGGGCAGCGTCAGCCACACGATGGGCGCGTCATCCTGCCAGCGGATATCGAAGCCACCGAGATGGTTGAGCAGCACCTGTTGCCGAGCGCGGTAAGCGGCGCGGACGCTGTCCACGAGTTGCTCCATCGCCGGATCTTCCATGAGCGCGGTGGCCACATCGGCGAGCACCGTAGCCAGCCCAAAGAAACCGTCTTCCGCCGCGCGCCTCAGATGGGTCCCACCACCGGGCGGGGAAACCGCGAACCCGATCCGCAAAGCGGGCGTGATGAGCTTCGAGATCGAGCTCACATACCAGCTCCGCTCCGGTGCAATGGCGCGATAACTTGGCGCTGGAAGGCCCGGCACCTGATACCAATCGTCTTCCAGAATGTGGAAATTGCAACGCCGCGCCACCTCCGCGATCTCGCGCCTTCGGGTCTCGGGCGTAAAGATACAGGTCGGGTTATGGAGGTTGGCCGTGGTGCACAGAAGCTGCGCCTCCGCCCCGGCTGCCGCCTCCAAGGCGTCCGGCCTGATGCCATGTTCGTCCATCGCCACAGGCACCACATCCGCCCGCAAAAGCTGCGCCGCGCGCCGGAAGCCGGTGTAGCATAGCTCCTCCACCAGCACCGTGGGACGCTTGCCGCGCAGCACCGCCTGCATCACGAGGAGGATCGCGTTCTGCCCGCCATGGGCCAGCACGATGTCGATCTCATCGAGCGCGCCGAGTCCCGCATCGCGAAGCCAGTGCCGCGCCGCGCGTCGCACCGGGCCAAAGCTCTCCCGCGTCGGGTAATGCATGAGGCCCGATGGGGGATCAGCAGCGATGCGCCCCAACAAATCCCGCAGGTACTCCGCCTGCCCCACATTGCGGATGCCCGGCGACATCATGGAAACAGGCCCGCCGTCAAACTGGGTCCCATGGGGCACCGGATCGTAATAGGTGGCCCCGCGCTCCTCCCCGCCATCGTCGGAGAAAACTGGCCCGCCACGTCGCTCCACGAAAGTGCCCCGGCCCACCTCGGCCCGCAGCACGCCCTGATCGGTGAGGATCGAATAGGCCCGCGCCACCGTGCCGGGCGTGATGGAAAGCCGATAGGCCAGCTCGCGGACAGGCGGCAGCTTCGCCCCCACGCTCAGATGCCCCCGCTCCACCGCCTGCGCGATGGCGTCACGCAGAACGAGGTATTTCGGCCCGTCGCGGAATGTGAGGCCGTCGGCCCAAGTTGTATCCATTACAATTCTTTCCTCGCGGGGTACAAATTCTCTTTGTATCAATACTCATGTCACAAGCTGACAATTGTATCAATACATACCGCTCAGGAGGGCACATCATGACCACGCAAACCCTCACCCTCGACCAGCTGCAGCAGCTCGATCGTCACGTGCGCCTGCCCGCGCTCGCGACGCTCTTCGTCCTTCTCGCGCTGGTGGTGACCAAATGGGCGATGCGCGCGCGGACACGCGCGCAGCTAAGCGATCTGCCCCCTCACATCCTCGAGGATATCGGCGTGACCGAGGCGGAGGCCCGCCGGGAGGCCGACAAGCGCTTCTGGCAGCGCTAGGCGCCGCAAGCGCTGCCATGGCAGGGCGCGCCTCTCTCCCCGGGCCCGCGCCCTGCCCTCATTTGGGCGGGATCGAGTAGGTAAGCGAGGCCCGCGCCACGGGCGCCGCCATCCCCTCGGACCGCAGGAGACAATCCCCCACCGCCAGCGCCTTGCCGAGCTTGAGGAGCGTGCACGTCGCGATGAGATCGGTGGCCGCGGCGGGCTTTCGCATGAAATCGATGGAGCAGTTCGTCGTCACCGCCAGCGCCTTCGGCCCGATCCGGCTCAACACGGCGAGGTAAACGGCCACGTCCGCCAGGCCAAACATCGAGGGGCCGGAGACGGTGCCACCCGGGCGAAGATGCTCCTCTCCCACGATGAGCCGCACGACGATCCCGTCCTCCGTGATCTCTTCCACCGCGAACTGGTGGTTCACCTGCGGGAAAACCTCCGCGAGAAACGCGTGCAGCTCCGGTATGCTCATCACCGCGTCCATTGCGCGCCTCCCTCGTCTTTGCGAGGGTCGTGCGGGAGGGGGATGCCCATGTCAATTCTCGACCTGACGGAAGACGGGCCGGTCACGCGGCTGACGATGAACGCGCCAGAGCGGCTCAACGCGCTCTCTGACGCGATGCTCGCCGCGCTGCAGGGTGCCTTCGACGAGTTACGCGAGACGGCGCGCTGCCGGGTGATCGTGCTTGGGGGCGCGGGCAAGGCGTTTTGCGCGGGCCATGACCTCAAGGAGATGCAGGCAGCCCGGCAGGCCCCCGATGGCGGGCGCGCGGCGTGGAAAGACCTTTTCGACCGGTGTGCGGCGATGATGCAGACGATCCCGACCCTGCCCCAGCCGGTCATCGCGCAGCCCCACGGGATCGCCACGGCGGCGGGCTGCCAACTCGTGGCGAGCTGTGATCTCGCCGTGGCCGCGGACGGCACGCGCTTCGGCGTCAACGGGGTCAATATCGGGCTCTTCTGCTCCACGCCGATGGTGGCGCTCTCCCGGAACATCCCGCGCAAGCATGCCTTCGAGATGCTGACGACTGGCGATTTCCTGAGCGCGGAGGAAGCGCGCGCGGCCGGCCTCGTGAACCGGGTCGTGGCAGCGGACAGATTGGCGGAGGAAACCGACGCCCTCGCCCACCAGATCGCGGGGAAGCTCGGCACAGCCGTCAAGATCGGCAAGGAAGCCTTCTATCGCCAGGTCGAGATGCAAGTAGCCGAGGCCTACCGCTACACCGGCGACGTCATGGTCGAGAACATGGCGCGCGCGGACACCGCCGAGGGCGTGCAGGCCTTCATCGAGAAACGTCCGCCGGACTGGGATCAATGAGGTAGGGTCAGAAGGCTTTTCATCCCCGGCGCGGGGTTTTACATCGCCCCCATGACAGAGACATTGCACATCGTCGGCGGCGGCATGGCGGGCTCCGAGGCCGCCTGGCAGGCCGCGCAAGCGGGCATCCGCGTCGTCATCCACGAGATGCGGCCAAAGACCGGCACCTTCGCGCACCAGACGGGCGACCTGGCCGAAATGGTCTGCTCCAACTCGTTCCGCTCCGACGACAGTGAGCAGAACGCCGTGGGCCTCCTCCACTGGGAGATGCGCGCGGCCGGCGGGCTGATCATGGAGATGGCCGATGCGCACCGGCTGCCCGCGGGCGGCGCACTCGCCGTGGACCGGGAGCCCTTCGCGCAATCCGTGACCGCGCGCTTGAAGAGCCTGCCCAATGTCTCTGTTTCCTATGAAGAAATCGAGGAGCTACCCAGCGGGGGGCACTGGATCTTCGCCACCGGGCCGCTGACCTCCGACACGCTGGCCGAGGCTATCCGCGCCGAGACGGGCACAGAAGCGCTCGCCTTCTTCGATGCCATCGCGCCGATCCTCTATGCCGACACGATCGACATGTCGAAAGCGTGGATGCAATCCCGCTACGACAAGGGCGAGACGGAGGAGGAGCGCCGCGCCTATCTCAATTGCCCCATGGACCGCGAGCAATACGAGGGCTTCATCGACGCGCTGCTCACGGCGGAGAAAACGGCCTTCAAACCGGGCGAGACGGCGGGCTATTTCGACGGCTGCCTACCCATCGAGGTCATGGCCGAGCGCGGGCGCGAGACACTGCGCCACGGCCCCATGAAGCCCGTGGGCCTGACGAACCCGCATCAGCCCGACATCAAACCTCATGCAGTGGTTCAGCTTCGCCGGGATAACGCGCTGGGAACGCTCTACAATATCGTGGGCTTCCAGACCAAGATGAAGTACGGCGCGCAAAAGGAGGTGCTGCGGCGCATCCCCGGCCTCGAGGGCGCCGAATTCGCGCGGCTGGGCGGCATCCACCGCAACACCTTCCTCAATTCGCCGACACTCCTCACCGCGGATATGCGGCTCAAGTCCCGGCCCAACATCCGCTTCGCCGGCCAGATCACGGGCGTGGAAGGCTACGTGGAAAGCGCGGCCATGGGCCTCCTCGCCGGGCGCCTCGCCGCGGCCGAGATCCAAGGCCGCCCGCTCCACACGCCCCCGCCCACCACCGCCACGGGCGCGCTTATCACGCACATCACCGGCGGCGCGGAGGCCAAGACCTTCCAGCCGATGAACGTCAATTTCGGGCTCTTCCCGCCCATCGACGTGCGCGGCGGGCGTCGCAACCGACCCGCGCGCTACAAGGCCTACACCGACCGGGCGAAGGCGGACTGGACCGCGTGGCTCGGCGCGCCCGCGTTGGATGCTGCCTGACCCTATGTTAGCGTCGCGCCATGACAGACCAGATGAAAGAGCAGCTGTGGACGCCCCGCAGCGTTGAAGACACGCAAAAGATCTATGCGGAGTGGGCTGAGACCTACGAGGCCGACGTCCAGGGCATGGCCTACGCCACCCCGGCCCGCATCGCAGAGGCGATCCGCCCCCATGTGACTCCGCAGGACCCGATCCTCGATTTCGGCTGTGGCACCGGCCTCTCGGGCCTCGCCCTCGTGCAGCAGGGCTACGAGATCATCGATGGCACCGATATCTCCGAGCCCATGCTGGAGCATGCCTACGACAAGCAGCACGAGGGGCGGGATGTCTATCGCAACGTCTGGCTCGGCTCGCCGGGGCGGGTCGATGCGGTGCCGGGCGATTATGCCTGCATCGTGGCCACGGGTGTCATCTCGCTGGGGGCGGCCCCGCCGGACATGCTGCGCGTGCTTCTCGACAATCTGGGGCCCGAGGGCATCCTCGCGTTCAGCTACAACGATCCGACGCTGGAGGACGCGGCCTACATGGATGCCCTCGCCGAGGTCCTCGAGGACGGCACTGCACGGCAGCTCTCCCGCCAGCACGGGCCGCATCTGAGTGACAAGGTCACCGGCTCGGACGTCATCGTTCTCCGGCGGCGATGATCACACGCTTCGCGCCCTCTCCCACGGGGCCGCTCCATCTGGGACATGCCTATTCGGCGATGCTGGCCCACGACATGGCCTGCGCGGCGGGCGGGACGTTCCTGCTGCGCCACGAGGATACGGATTTCGAGCGCAGCAAGGACCACTGGATCGCGCAGGTGGAAGACGACCTGCGCTGGCTCGGCCTCACCTGGCCCGAGCCGCCCCTGCGCCAGTCCGAGCATTTGCCGAGGTATCAAGCGGCGCTCGACCGGCTGGAGGCGATGGACCTCCTCTATCCCTGCTCCTGCACGCGCGGCGATATCCGGGCGGCCCTCTCCGCGCCGCAAGAGGGATACCTGCCCGGGCCCTATCCCGGCACCTGCCGGGGGCGGCCCATGTCGAGTTGGCGGGAGGGTGATGCGATCCGCCTCGATCTGACGAATGCGATGGCGCTGGCGGGGCCGGTCCGTTTCATCGAGACAGGACCGGCCCATGAGGGGGAGCACAGCCTCGACGCCACCACTCTCGCCCGCGTCTCCGGCGACGTCGTCGTTGGCCGCAAGGACGGGGTCGTGGCCTATTTCCTCGCCTCGACCCTGGACGATATCCACGAGGGGATCACGGATGTCATCCGGGGCGAGGACCTCTTCGAGTTCACGGGGATACAGGTGCTTATCCTTGCGCTGCTCGGACTCACGCCCCCCGCCTACCACCACCACCGCCTGATCCGCGACGAGGCCGGTAAGCGGCTGGCCAAGCGTGACGATGCGCGCGCCATCCGGCAGTACCGCGAGGACGGGCTGAGCCCGGCGGATGTGCGCGCGCTGGTGGGGCTTTAGAGCGGCTTCATAAGCTCCGTCTCTTCGCCCTCACGCACGGCCGTGTAAAAGCAGCTGAGCCGCCCGGTATGGCAGGCGGGGCCGGTCTGGCGCACGATCACGAGCAGGCAGTCGCGGTCGCAATCGACGCGAAAATCCACGAGCTCCTGCACGTGCCCGGACGTCTCGCCCTTCACCCAGAAGGATTGCCGCGAGCGCGACCAGTAGGTCACGCGACCCGTCTCGAGCGTGCGAGCCACCGCCTCCGCGTTCATCCAGGCCATCATGAGCACGGTTCCGTCCTCAGCCTGCGCGATGGCGGGGATGAGGCCCTTGGCGTCGTAGGTGAGGCTTGCCGGGTCAAACATGACAATTTCCTTTTCTGGCCCGCGCGCTTATCTAGGCCCTCGGGAGGCACTGCAAGGCCCATGGAACAAGACCTGATGAAGCTCTACTCCACGCGCATTCTCGCGCTGGCGGCGGACATCCCGCATCTGGGGCGCCTCGAGGCCCCCGACGGGACGGCGCGGGAGCGCTCTCCGCAATGCGGGTCGGCTGTCACGGTGGATGTGGTGACCGAGGCCGGGCGCGTCAGCGGCTTTGCACAGGATGTGAAGGCTTGCGCGCTGGGTCAGGCGGCGGCGTCCGTGGTAGGCAGCCATGTCATCGGCAAATCCCGCGCCGACGTGGCCGAAGCGCGGGACGCCCTGCGCACCATGCTCGAAGGCGGCGCGCGACCCGCCTCCTGGGCGGGATTCGAGGTCCTCGAAGCGGCGGTCCCCTACAAGAACCGCCACGCCTCCATCATGCTTTCCCTCAACGCCACCCTCGCCGCGCTCGATGACGCCGAGGCGAAAGCGGCCTGACCCCTGCCAGCCAAAGAAAAAGCGCCGCGTCTCCTGGCAGGGATACGCGGCGCGAGGTGTGCAATCCGATGATGTGACGCTGGCCAGTGAGAGAGGCAGATCTCAGGGCCGGAATGCTGGGGGCATCAGCGCGAACGAGGGGACAAAAGCGCTAAGCGTCAGGGGACCGCAGGCAGAAACCTTAGATGAACGCGGGCATCCAGAGCCCGGTATAAAGCATGGCCATGAGCGCGGTGACGCCGATCACGTCCTGCAGGAGCGTGGGGATGCGGAGGGCGGTGGCGATCTTTTTCATGGTGCAGCTCGTCTGTTGAAGTGTCTTGTTGACACTTTGTTCTCACACCGATGCCCGCGCGTAAAGAACTTTTTAAGAACAAACGTGAACTTTTCGCGCAGAAAGCCGCTAACCCACTGAGATCAAACGGATCGCCCGGTCCTGCTCCATGAACCAGAGGAGAACACGCGCCGCCTTGCCGCGCGGGCTCTCCAGCGTGGGATCGTCGTGGAGAAGCTTGCGCGCATCGCTCTGCGCGGTGGCCATGAGCCCCGGCATCGCCTCCAGATTGGCCACGCGAAAGCGCGGCAGGCCCGATTGCGCCGTCCCGATCATGTCGCCCGCGCCACGGATGGCGAGATCTTCTTCGGCGATGCGAAAGCCATCCTCCGTCTCGCGCATGATGCGCAGCCTGCGCTCCCCGCCCTCGGTGAGCGGGGCCTGATAGATGAGGAGGCAGGTGGAGGCGAGGGAGCCGCGCCCCACGCGGCCGCGCAGCTGGTGGAGCTGCGCGAGGCCAAAGCTCTCGGCGCGTTCGATGACCATGATCGTCGCGTTGGGCACATTCACCCCCACCTCGATCACCGTCGTCGCCACGAGGACCGATGTCTCGCCCGACGCAAAGCGCGCCATCGCGGCGTCTTTCTCGGCGGGCGGCATCTGGCCATGGACGAGCCCCACGACCCCCTCCCCGAGCGCGGCGCGGAGCCGCTTGAAACGGTCCTCGGCGGCGGTCATGTCCACCGTCTCGCTTTCTTCCACGAGGGGGCAGACCCAGTAGGCCTGCTTGCCCTCGGCCACCGCGGCGCGGAGTTTGGCGACGACGTCGTCGATCCGCTCCATGGGCACGGTCGCCGTCTGGATCGGCGTGCGCCCGGGGGGCTTCTCATCGAGGAGTGAGACGTCCATGTCCCCGTACTGCGCGAGCGCGAGGCTGCGCGGGATGGGCGTCGCCGTCATCACGAGCACATCCGCCGCCGCACCCTTTTCTCCGAGAAGAAGCCGCTGACGCACGCCAAAGCGGTGCTGCTCGTCCACGATGGCCAGCCGCAGGTCGCAGAAGACCACGTCCTTCTGGAAGACCGCATGGGTGCCCACGAGTATATCGATCTCTCCCGCGGCCAGCGCCTGAAGCTTCTCCTCGCGGCCCGCGCCCTTGTCGCGGCCGGTGAGGAGCACGAGCCGCACGCCGGCGTCAGAGGCCATGGGCGCGAGGCTCTCGAGGTGCTGGCGCGCGAGGATCTCCGTGGGCGCCATCATCACGCCCTGTCCGCCCGCCTCCACGGCCACGAGCAGCGCGAGGAAGGCAACGAGGGTTTTCCCTGCGCCCACATCGCCTTGCAGCAGCCTGTTCATCCGCTTCGGGCGGGCCATGTCGGCGGCGATCTCGTCCATGGCGCGGGTCTGCGCGCCGGTGGGGTCGAAGGGCAGCGCATCGAGGATCCGCTGGCGGAGACGCCCGTCTCCCTCGCTGACGATCCCCTTGGCCTTGCGATCGCGCGCGCGGGCGAGCGCTAGCGTCAGCTGGTGCGCGAGGAGCTCGTCATAGGCGAGCCTCGTGCGGGCGGCGGATGACGGTGAGACATCCCCCATCGTGCGGGGCGCCTGAACCGCGCGGATCGCCTCGGCAGTGCTGGCCCAGCCCTTCTCCGCCACGAGCGCCGCGTCTGCCCATTCGGGAAAGTCGGGGAGCCGCTCCAGCGCGCCTGCCACCGCCTTCGACAGCACCTTGGAGGTCACGCCGGCGCCCTGCGGGTAGACGGCCTCCACCTCCGGTATCTCCTGAAGATCATCGGGCGCCACGACGTGATCGGGATGGACCATGTTGGCCTCCCCGTCGAAGAGCTCGACCTTGCCCGAAACGACACGCCGCGCGCCCACGGGCAGGATCTTCTCCAGATACGGGCCTCGCGCGTGGAAGTAGACGAGCTGGAAGGCTGTCGCGCTGTCCTCCACGAAGATGCGGTGCGGTGCGCCCCGTCGGCTCGGCGCGTGGTGGCGTTTGACCTCCACCTCCACCGTCAGCGTCGCAGGGAGCCCCTGCCCCTGCACCGTCTCCACCGGACGGCGATCGATGATCGCGTGCGGCAGATGAAAGAGCAGGTCACGCGGCTTCTCGATGCCGAGCGCGGCCATGTTCTGTGCCATTTTCGGGCCCACGCCAGGGAGCGTCTCGAGATCCCCGAAGAGCGGAAAAAGGAGTTCCGGGCGGGTGCTCATCCGCCGATGAGATCCAGCCAGCCATCCTCGTCGATGGTCTCGATGCCGAGCTCCGCGGCCTTCTTGGCCTTCGATCCCGCGCCCGGGCCTGCCACGAGGAGATCGGTCTTCGCGCTCACCGAGCCCGAAACCTTCGCGCCGAGCGACTCGGCGCGGGCCTTGGCCTCGGCGCGGGTCATCTTTTCGAGCGTGCCGGTGAAGACGACCGTCTTGCCCGCCACGGGCGAGCTCTGCGCTGGGGCGGCCTCGTCCTCGATGGTGAGTTCATGCGCCAGGCGGTCGATGGAGGCGCGCTCGCGCTCCTGCGCGAAGGTGGTGATGAGGGAGGCGGCGAGCGTCTGCCCCACGCCGTCAACGCCTAGGAGATCCTGCCAGGCGGGGCTCGTTGTCAGCGCCTCCTTGGTCTGCGCTTCCATGGCCGGTTCCTGGGCGGCCTTGTCCATCGCTTCAGTGAACGCGCTCCAGCTGCCGTAATGGCGCGCGATGAGGCGCGCGGCGGCCTCGCCCACGTGCCGGATGCCCAGGCCGAAGAGGACGCGGGAGAAGGCAAAGCTCCGCCGCGCCTCGATCCCGGCAAAGAGATTGTCCGCCGATTTCGCGCCGTAGCCCTCGCGATTTGCCAGCTTGGAGACGTTGTCGGCGTCGCGCCTGGCCAGCGTGAAGATATCAGCCGGCTCGCGGATCGGGAGCGTGTCGTCGCCGTAGAACATCTCGATCTGTTTCGCGCCGAGCCCGTCGATGTCGAGCGCGCCGCGCGAGACGAAATGCTTCAGCTTCTCGACGGCCTGCGCCGGGCAGATGAGACCGCCCGTGCAGCGGTGGACGGCATCGCCTTCTTCGCGAATGGCCTCCGAGCCGCAGTCCGGGCAGGTGCTCGGGAATGCGAAGCGTTGGGCACCGTCGGGGCGTTTCGAGAGGTCCACGTCAGCGACCTTGGGGATGACATCGCCCGCCCGGTAGACCTGCACCCAGTCCCCGGCGCGGATGTCCTTGCCGCCCCTGATCTCGCCGCCCTTGTTGTCGCGCCCGGCGATGTAATCCTCGTTATGGAGGGTGGCGTTGGAGACGACGACGCCCCCCACCGTGACAGGCGCAAGGCGCGCCACGGGGCTCAGAGCGCCCGTGCGGCCCACCTGGATCTCGATCTTTTCGAGCGTCGTCCAGGCGAGCTCTGCCGGGAATTTGTGCGCGATGGCCCAGCGAGGCGTGGTGGAGCGGAAGCCCATGCGCTCCTGCAGCGCGAGGTCGTCGACCTTGTAGACGACGCCGTCGATGTCATAGCCGAGCGTGGCGCGTTTCTGCTCGATCTCGCGGTAATGGGCGAGCATCTCTTCCGGGCTCTCGCAGCGCAGGGTCAGCGGGTTGGTCGAAAATCCGAGCGCCGCCATGCGCGCCACGGCGCCCGATTGCGTCTCCGCGAGGGGCTCGGAGAGCGCGCCCCAGCTATAGGCGAAAAAGCGCAGCGGGCGCGCGGCGGTGATGGCGCTGTCGAGCTGGCGGAGAGAGCCCGCGGCGGCGTTGCGCGGGTTCGCGAAGGTCTTGGCACCCTGCTCTGCCTGCCGCTCGTTCAAGGCCTCGAAATCGGCATGGGCCATGTAGACCTCGCCACGGATCTCGAGAAGCTCGGGCGCGCCCTCGAGCCTCTCCGGGACGTCGTCGATGGTGCGCGCGTTGGCGGTCACATCCTCTCCCACGGCCCCATCGCCCCGCGTGGCCGCCTGCACGAGGCGCCCCTTCTCGTAGCGCAGCGAGAGCGAGAGGCCATCGATTTTAGGCTCGGCCGTGTAGGCCAGCGCGGCATCGGCGCCGAGCCCGAGATACTTGCGCGTGCGGGCGTCGAATTCGGCCACGTCCGCATCCTCGAATGCGTTCGAGAGCGACATCATGCGCACCGCGTGGGTGACCTTGCCGAAGGCCGTGTTGATGGCGGCGCCCACCTGCTCGGAGGGGCTGTCCGCGCGCTTGAGATCGGGGAAACGGGCCTCGATCGCGGCGTTCCGCGCCTTGAGCGCGTCGTACTCCGCATCCGAGATCTCCGGCGCGTCTTCCGTGTGATAGGCGCTGTTGGCGCGGGCGAGCTCTGCTGCCAGCGTGGCGAGCTCTTCAGCGGCCTCGTCCTTGGAGAGCGCCTCTATGTCTGCCGCGCCATGCGTCGTGTCCGTCATCGAAAGTGCCCCAGGTCGTCTTGGGGTTGGTGTTAGGGCGCGAGGAGGGATGCGTCCAGCCTTGCGCCCCGCGATGCGGGCACCTCAGGCACATGGGAGGCGCGGTCCGCCCCACCGCCCGAGATGCTTTCCAGCACGCCGCCCGGGTCCCTTCCCCGACCTGAACCCCAAAACCGCGAACGCCCCCCAACACATTGGGAGGCGCTCATGGGGTGGTCGTCAGTGAGTGGAAGAGAGAGGAAAGAGAGGGGCCCGTGTCAGGCGCGGATGGCCACCGGCGGCTCCTCGGCCGCGCGTTCCGGGTCGCGGAGCACGTAGCCCCGGCCCCAGACCGTCTCGATGTGGTTTTCCCCATCCGTGGCCGTGGAGAGCTTCTTGCGGAGCTTGCATATGAAGACGTCGATGATCTTGAGCTCCGGCTCGTCCATCCCGCCATAAAGATGATTGAGGAACATTTCCTTGGTGAGCGTGGTCCCCTTGCGGAGCGAGAGGAGCTCGAGCATCTGGTATTCCTTGCCCGTCAGGTGCACGCTCTTGCCGTCCACCTCCACGGTCTTGGCGTCGAGGTTTACCACGACACGCCCGGTCTTGATGATGCTCTGGGCATGGCCCTTCGAGCGGCGGATGATGGCGTGGATCCGCGCGACGAGCTCCTCGCGGTGAAAGGGCTTTGTCATGTAATCGTCCGCGCCGAAGCCGAAGCCCTTGATCTTGCTTTCGGTGTCGGTGTCGCCGGAGAGGATGAGGATCGGCGTCTCGATGCGGCTCAGCCGGAGCTGCCGCAGGACCTCGAGGCCGTTCATGTCCGGCAGGTTGATGTCGAGCAGGATCAGGTCGTAGTCGTAGAGCTTCGCGAGATCGATCCCTTCCTCGCCCATGTCGGTGGCGTACACGTTCAAATTCGCATGGGTCAGCATCAATTCGATGCTCTTGGACGTGGTTGGATCGTCTTCCACAAGCAGTACGCGCATCAACACTTCCTCCGAATGGCTCAGCGTCTCCACCTTGGCAGCCAATGGTTAATACCGCGTTACCACATAGGAGGCTGCTGCACTACAACTTAAGGTTGACGATATTTCTTCAGCGCGGTGGCCTTGAGCGCCTTCTCCCCGTGGCGGCTCACGGCATGCATCCAGCTCGCCAGCTCCTCCTCGCTGAGCGCGTAGAGCTGGCAGGCTTCCTCGCGGGTAATCAGCCCAGACACGATCCCCTTGATAACAGTGGCTTTTCGGCTCGCGACCCAGCGCGTCGTGTTGACGGGAGGCAGGTCTGCCCGGGTCATCACACTCCCGTCGGGCAGGGTCACCGTTCTGGGCCCATCCAGTTTCTTCAAAAACATTCTACTCACTCTTCTGCGCGGACTTTGATGACACTCTCGTGCGCTTCGCTTAACGGGGGGTGAAACGGGCCCTTGTGAGTGTTTCGGATTTTCCTATATTCCGCGCCTCCTGAAGAGGATGAGACCCATGTCGCTCGACACGACCCACGAACTGAATTCGCTCGGATTTGCCAAGCCGCCCGCCCAGACGCGGGTGGTGGTCGCGATGTCGGGTGGCGTGGACAGCTCGGTCGTCGCCGCCGAACTCGCGGCGGAGGGCTATGATGTCGTCGGCGTCACCCTCCAGCTCTACGATCACGGCGCGGCGCTGGCCAAGAAAGGCGCCTGTTGCGCCGGGCGCGACATCCACGATGCCCGCCGCGTGGCTGAGGAAATGGGCTTTCCACACTACGTGCTCGACTACGAAAACACCTTTCGCGAGGCGGTGATCGACGAGTTCGCCGACAGCTATCTCGCAGGCGCAACTCCGGTGCCCTGCATCCGCTGCAACGAGCGGGTGAAGTTCCGCGACCTGCTCGAGACCGCCAAGGATCTCGAGGCTGATTGCATGGCCACCGGGCACTATATCCAGCGCAGGATGGGCGCGGCGGGGCCCGAGCTGCACATGGCCGCCGATCCCGTGCGCGACCAGAGCTATTTCCTGTTCTCGACGACCGCCGAGCAGCTCGATTACCTGCGCTTCCCCCTCGGGCACCTCGCCACGAAGGCCGAGACGCGCGCGCTGGCGGCCAAGCACGGGCTTCCGGTGGCCGACAAGCCCGACAGCCAGGACATCTGCTTTGTCCCGAACGGCGACTATGCCGCCGTCATCGAGAAGCTGCGTCCGGGCGCGGCCGATCCCGGCGAGATCGTCCATGCCGACGGGCGCGTCCTCGGTACGCATCGCGGTGTCATCCACTACACGATCGGGCAGCGGCGGGGCCTCGGCATCGGCGGGCTCGACGAGCCGCTCTACGTCGTGAAGCTCGACGTGGATGCGCGCCGCGTGATCGTGGGCCCGAAAGACCTGCTCGCCACGCGCCGCGTGCCGGTGGCGGAGGTGAACTGGCTGGGCGACGCGCCCTTCGAAAGCGCCAAGGCCTGGAACATCACCGCGAAGGTGCGCTCCACCCGCCCCCCGCGGGACGCCGTGCTGCGCCCGACGGGGCCGCGCACCGCCGAGGTGGAGCTCGTGGTGGCCGAGGAGGGCATCAGCCCGGGCCAGGCCTGCGTCTTCTACGCCCCCGACAGCACGCGCGTGCTCGGCGGCGGCTGGATCACCCGTGGCTGAGATCATCCGGACGGAGCGTCTGACGCTCCGCCCGATGGCCCTGCGCGACGCGGCAGCGCTGCACGCCTTCTTCTCGGACCCGGCGGCGATGGCATACTGGTCCGCGCCCCATGAGAGCCTCGAAGAGACGCAAGCATGGGTCCGCGGCACCGTGGAGAGCCCGCCCCACGTGACGCGGGAATACGTGCTCGAGCGTGACGGGGCGGTCATCGGCAAGGCCGGGATCTGGAAGGCCCCGGAGCTCGGGTATTTCCTCATCCGCCCGCATTGGGGCCAGGGGCTCATGTCAGAGGCGCTCGGGGCGCTTCTGCCGGTACTGCACAGCCTGATGGACCTCGAGATCATCACCGCGGAGATCACCCCGGAGAACACGGCCTCCGCGCATCTCCTGGGAAAGCTCGGCTTCACGGAGGTCCGCTGCGGGGAGAAAGACCATTGGGACGGCGCGGCCTGGGTCGATACCGGCTATTACGAGCGGCCCCGAAGCGCGCGCTGATCCTCAGCCCGAGGGCAGATGCGCGAGAAGCGACTTCGCCGCACGCAGCCCCGGTGCCTCCTGCCCCGCCCCGAGCTGCTCCATCGTCTGTGCCATGGCGCTCAGCTGGTCCGCCGGATCCCGCGCGAGCGCGTCGAGCGCCGGCGCGATCCGCTCGGGCCGGCAGGCCTTTCCGATGAATTCGGGCACGGCCCGCGTCTTGCTTACGAGGTTCACGAGCGTGACGGTGTCGGTCAGGAGGCGGCGCTCGATATAGGCGCGCGTGAGCCAGTTCATGTCGTAGGCGATCACCATGGGCGTCTTGGCGGCGGCAAGCTCGAGCGAGACCGTCCCCGAGGCGGCGAGGGCGAGGTCGGCGGCGGCCATGGCCACGCGGCGGTCCTCGGCGGCCTCGGACGCGCCCTGCCCGGCATCGCCGAGGATGATGGGCGCGCGTGGCAGCGCCGTGGCAAGCTCCCGGACGCGGGGCGCGATATGGGGCAAGGTGGGCAGGATCACGGGCCAATCCTTGAGCTCCGAGCGCGCAAGGGCCTCGGCAAAAACCGGGATCAGGCGCTCGACCTCGCCCCGGCGCGACCCCGGCAGGAGAACGAGCGCGCGCGCATCGCCGAGGCCATGCGCCGCGCGGAAAGCTCGCTGCGCCTCCGCAGGGACCGGCGCGCGCGCTGCGACCGGGTGCCCCACGAAATCACAGGTCATGCCATGGGCTGTCATGTAGGGCGGCTCGAACGGAAAGAGCGCGAGGACATGGTCGATGAGCGGCGCCATCTTTGCCGCCCGCCCAGGGCGCCACGCCCAGACCGTAGGGGCCACGTAATGCACCGTGCGAAGGCGGGAGGCGGATTTGATCAGCTTGGCGACGCGCAGGGAGAAATCAGGGCTGTCGATGGTGACGACGGCATCGGGCTGCCACGCAAGCGCGGCCACGGCGGTCTCTCGGATACGGCGCTTGAGAGGAAAGTACTTCGGCAGCACCTCCGCGATGCCCATGACCGAGAGCTCTTCCATCGGGAAAAGGCTCTCCATGCCCGCCGCTTTCATCTGCGGCCCGGCCACGCCGCGGAGCTCCACATCCGGCTGCAAGGCCCGGAGACCCGCGACCAGTGCCGCCCCGAGGGCATCGCCGGAGGGCTCCCCGGCTGTCAGGAAGAGTTTCACGGCCGCACCCAGAGGAAGAGGCCGGCGGCCTCGGCCTCCGCGATGGTGGCCTCCCGCTCGAGGAGGAGCACGCCGCCCGCGGCGATGACGATGCCCGCGAGCCCCGCCTCCGCCGCGTGGCGCGCGGTCGCGGGGCCGATGGTTGGCATGTCCACCCGGAGCTCCTGCCCGGGCTTCGGTGCCTTGTAGAGCAGGCCGCCGGGCGGCAGGCCGGGGTCCCGCGCCACGCGGGGTGCGGCCGGTCCGCTGAGCCAGTCGGCAGCCATGCCGAGCGGGTTGAGTACGGTCGGCAGCGTCGTATGCGACAGGAGAGAGCGCAGCATCCAATCGGTGCCGGGCAAGGTCTCCACGGCGAGCGCCTGCCCCGCGGCCACCACGCAAGCCTGCCCCACATCGGCCGCGCCGAGCGCGGCGACGATCTCCGCCCCGCGCGCGGCATCGGCCTCGTCCCGCGCGGTCACCTCGCCGGTGATCACGCCCGGCGCAGGCAGCAGATCCGGGGCGATGTCATGGGCTCCGACGACCTCGAACCCGGCCTCTTCGAGGATCGACAGCAAAGCCCGCAGCGCGCCGTCATCGCCGCGGGCAAGCGCGTCCATGAGCCGGGGCACGAGGGGCCGCGTCGCGGGATCGATTTCCGCGGGGTCGATGCTGGGCCGCGTGACCTTCCCAACGAGGCAGAGCCGGGAGACGCCCGCGTCGCGCAGGCGCTCCAGCGTGCTGCCGAGATGCTCCAGCCGAAAGGTGAGATCGGGGGCAAGACCGTCGGGCATGTGGTCCGCCATGGCCGCGATGAAGGGCCTCTCCCCGGCCCGGGCGGCGATCACACCGGGCAGCGTGCCCGCCCCCGCGATCAGCGCGAGGCGACCGCTCATTTCGGGGTCAGGAAGCCGCGGTCGCTTTCCCCGCCGGTGATGAAGCGCACCATGTCCTGCACATAGGCGCTCTCGCTTTCGTCCTTGAGGCGGCGCGCGCGGTCGAGAAAGGCGCCGTCGCCCTGGGCGAGCATCTGGAAGGCGGCGCGAAGCGCGGTGATATCCGCGCGCGCCACGCCGCGGCGCTTCAGTCCCACGAGATTGAGCCCGTCGAGCTCGCCCCGCGCGCCCTGAACGAGGCCATGGGGCATGACGTCGGCGGTGACCATGGAAAGCGCGCCGATGATCGCGCCGCGCCCGATGCGGACCCATTGGTGGATCCCGCAGAGCCCGCCGACGATGACCTCGTCCTCTAGGACGCAGTGCCCCGCAATGGCGGCAGAATTCACGACAATGACGCGATCCCCGATCCGGGCGTCATGGGCGATGTGACAGCCGGCCATAAAGAGCCCGTCATCGCCCACGCGCGTGACCCCGCCACCGCCCTCGGTGCCGGTATTCATGGTCACGTGCTCTCGGATTCGGTTTCGTGCGCCGATGACGAGCTCGGAGGCCTCGCCCTTGAACTTCAGATCCTGCGGGATCTCGCCCAGCACGCTGAAGGGGAAGACGACCGTCCCCTCCCCGATGCGCGTCTTGCCGGTGACGATCACGTGGCTCTTGAGCTCCACGCGCGGGCCAAGCACCGCCTCTGCGCCGACGATGCAAAACGGCCCCACCTTCGCGGACGGGTCCACCTTGGCGCCCGCCTCGACGATGGCAGTGGGGTGGATATGGTCGTTCTGGGTCACGCTGGTGTCACTGGGCTCCGTCCCGCTCACTCGGGCAGGTCCATCATGGCGGTGAATTCCGCCTGGCAGGCGAGCTCGCCCTCCACGGTGGCCTTGCCCTCGAACTTCCATACCTTGCCGCCGGCCTTGCCCCGCAAGGTCTTCAACTCCATGCGCAGCACATCGCCGGGGATGACCTTGCGCCGGAATTTGCAGCCGTCGATGGCCATGAAGTAGATGAGCATCTCCTTGTCCGCGAGGCCGAGCGAAGTGCCCACCATCACCGCCGCGGTCTGCGCCATGGCCTCCACGATGGTCACGCCCGGCATGATCGGCGTGCCCGGGAAATGGCCCTGGAAATGGGGCTCGTTCATCGTGACGTTCTTCCAGCCGGTGGCCGAGGCCGTGCCGTCGATATCGGTCACGCGGTCCACGAGGAGGAACGGGTAGCGGTGGGGCAAGAGCCGCTGGATGAGCTGGATATCGGCCGTCTGGTGCAGGGTCGTGGCGTCGGTCATGGCGCGTCCTTCTTTGCCTCTGGCCGGGCTACCAAGGGGGCAAGGCTCTGGCAAGCGGGCTACTCTTCGGGCGCCGCGTCGTCCTCGGGCGGCTCCGTGCCCTCTAGCCCCTCAGAGCCCTCGGGCAGCGCGTCCGGGTCGAGCTCGGTGGCCGCGTCGATCCGCACGATCGCGATATCGGTGATGTCGATGGCGTCGGCGCGGATGAGCACGGTCTCGGCCTCGATGAGGACGGCCGCCCCGGCCTCTCGCATGATCTGGTTGAGGATCGGGCGCACGGCCTGGCTGAACGAGCGCCGCCGGAGATCGGCGCTGGCCTCGATCTCGGCCTCGCGCGCGTCCCGCTCGCGCCGGGCCGCCTGAACCCGGGCATCGAAATCCTCCGCGAGCGCGGCGAACTCGTCGCGCGGGAGCGTTGCGCGGCGATCCGTCAGCGCGAGCTCCTCCTCGCGGAAGGCATCCGCCAACTCCTGGTTCTCGATGTTGAAGATGCGCTGCTCCTCGGCGATCTGCGCGAGGATGGATCGACCGAGCTCCGTTTCGGGGAAGAGCCGCGCGGATTCGATCGTCAGCACCGGGGAGCGCAGCGCCAGAGGCGCGGGCGCTTCCTGCGCCTGCGCCACCGGGGCCGTACCGAAGAGGGCGAGCGCCAGAAGGCCCGCGCGGAGCCAGCCCGCGCACGCCATCAGAAGGAGGTGGAGATCGTCAGGTCGAACTCCTGCTCATCGTCGAACTCTTCCTTCTGGATCGCGTCCGAGAAATTGAAGCGGAGCGGGCCGAGGGGGCTGTCCCAGAGGATCGCGACGCCGACCACGCTGCGCGGGGTAAAGTCGTCGTAAAAGACCGTGCCCGTGGCGCCGGACGTGTCGCCGATATTCCAGACCGAGCCGTAATCGAAGAACACACCACCGGTGATGCCATATTCTTCGGGAAGCCCGATGGGGAATTCCGCCTCGAGCCGGGCCACGGCGAAGAATTCGCCGCCGAGTGCGTCGTCGAAGGCCTCGCCCGATCCCGACGTGCCCCGTTCACGGGGGCCGATGCCGGAGGCACGGAAGCCCCGCATCCGGCGCGAGCCGAGGAAGAAGCGATCCGTGACGCGGCTCGTACCGTCCAGGTAGTTGAGCGCGCCGCCCTCGAGCGTGGCCCGGAGCAGCACATCTTCCCCGAGCACGCGGGTCTCAGCGGCTGCCAGAGCCGTCGTCTCCACGAACTGGCTGTCGCCGAACGCGAATTCCTGCCCCACGCGGAGGAGGACGCCGGCGCGCGGATTGAGCCCGGAGCGGCGATTGTCGAAGGAGTAACTGTAGGCGAGGCCGTAGGTGGTCTCGTCACCGCGGAGGCCTTCGTCCTGCAGGATGCCTGCTGCATCGGAGGACACGTCGAAGAGGTCCCGGTTGCGAACGAAGACGCCCGTCGTCACGCGCCCGTTCTCGGAGACGGGAAAACCGAGCGACGGCGAGATCTCGAAGGTCTGCGTGTCATAGAGCGCGTCGTCGTTATTGGTGCGCGAGAAATTGAAGCGCAGCCCGCCCGCGAGGTCGCGGTCAAAGAGTCCCGGCTCCACGAAATTGAGCGAGAAGAGCGCGTTGTCTTCCCCGGTCGCAAGCCGGGCGTTGAGCGTCTGGCCACGCCCCAGGAAGTTCCGCTCGGAAAACTCGAAGAGCAGCCCGAAGCCATTCTCCGTCGAGAAGTTGCCCCCGAAGGAGAAGGAGCCCGTGGGCTGCTCGACGACATCCACGTCGATGATGACCTGGTCCGGCGAGGAGCCTTCGCGCGCATTCACGTCGGCATTGGCGAAGTATCCCAGTGCGCGGATACGCTCCGCGGAGGCCCGGATCTGGCGGGGATTGAAGGGATCGCCCTCCACCACCTGGAACTGGCGGCGGATGACACGGTCGAGCGTCGTTGTGTTGCCCTCGATATCGATGCGCTCGACGAAAACGCGCGGGCCGCGGTCGATCTCGAAATCGACGTCGAGCGTCAGGTCCCGGTCATTGCGGGTGATCCGCGGGGTGACGCGGACGAAGTTGAGCCCCTGACGGAGAGCCAGCGTCTCTAGGCGGTCGATGTCGTTCTCGATGGCTACCGGCGAGTAGATCGCGCCCGAGCGCAGCCGCGTGGCCGCATCGAAGGGCGCGGCGTCCACATCATCGAGCAGCGAGGTCGTGGTGACCTGACCCACGCGGAATTGCTGCCCTTCGATGACATTGAAGGTGATGAAGAACGCGTCCCGCTGCGGGCTGAGCTCGGAGCTTACGCTCACTGTGCGGAAGTCCACGTAGCCGCGCGAATTGTAGAAATCCCGCAAGACCTGCTGATCGAATTCGAGGCGGTCCTCTACGAAGGTGTCGGTGCGCACGAGGAGGCGGAAGAGCCCGGCCTGCGTCGTCTCGAGGACGCGGCGCAGACGGCGGTCGGAGAAGGCGCGGTTGCCCACGAAGGAGATGCGCTCCACCTCCACGACGCCGCCCTCGGTGATCTCGTAGATCAGATCGACGCGGTTGTCGGAGCGGCGAATGATGCGCGGGTTCACGGTGGCCGCGATGCGGCCCTCGTTCGCGTAGGCCTGGCTGATGGCGGCGGCGTCCTGTTCGGCGACGGTGGGATTGAAGACGCGCCTGGGCTGCGAGCGGACAATCCGCTCGAGATCGGCATCCGAGATGCGCGCATTGCCGTCGAAGGCCACCCTGTTCACTGTCGGGAATTCCTCGACGATGATCGTCAGCGTGCCGCCCGAGGGCACCGCGTCCACAGTGGCGAAGAGGCCGGAGGCGCGAATGCGCTGGATCGCATCGTTGATTTCGCCGGTGCTCAGCACCTCTCCCGGCGTGATCCCGGCAAAGCTGATAATCGTCGCCGTCTCTATGCGGCGGTTGCCTTCGACGTTGATGTTGGAAATGCGCGATTGCGCGATCGCATCAGTGGCAAGGAGCAGCGCGAGCCCCGCCGCCAAAAGATAGGTGAGCCCACGCCCGCGAAACGTGCTCCAAATCAGCTGCATCTGCCCATGCCCCCGCCTGCTGTTTTTTATAGCTGTTAGCCGGTTGGCCCAGACCTGTCAAAACAGCATAACGCAGAAAGCCGCGCAGAAGCGCGGCCCGGGTCGAGTTGTTGCGTGCAGGGCTCAGAAGCCGGCGGGGATCGCCAGGTAGCCGATGTTGGACGATGCCACGAGCGCGATGCCGATGGCGGCGACGAAAAGCAGCCGGTCCCAGGCCATATCCACGATCAGGCCGAGCCCTTTTGCGTTGTTCTGGATGGTCTGCATGTCTCATCCCCCGATGGGTCGCGTGTTTCCTTGTTAGGAAGATCGCGGGGGAATGGGGCGAGAATGCGGCGCAGCCTAGGTCTCTTGGGGGCGCGTGGGCGTCACAGGACGCGGCAGACGATGTCGTTGGCGAGCCCGAAGACCATGACGAAGACCACCACCGAGAGGCCGAAGACCATGAGCCCGTTCATCACCCGCTCCGACGGCGGGCGGCGGGCGGCGGCCTCGTAGGCATGGAGCACGAGGTGCCCGCCATCGAGGATCGGGATCGGGAAGAGGTTCACGAGCCCCACGGCCGTGGAAATGAAGGCGATGAACTGGATGAAGTCGTCGATCCCGAGGCTGGCCATGGTGCCCGCGGTCGTGGCGATGCCCACCGGGCCGGAGAGATTGCATGTCCCGATGGCGCCGGTGATGATGTTCCAGAGCCCGTCGAGCGAGGCCACGATGATGAAGCCCACCTGGCTGATCGCCGCGGGGATCGCGGTGAGCGGCCCCACCGTCTCGGTCACGGGGTCAAAGAAGGTGCCGCCGCGGAGGCCGATCCGATAATTGGTCTCGAACCCGCCGCCCTCGAGCCGCTCGTCCGTCGCGCGGGGCTCGAGGATGAAATCGAGCACCTCGCCGTCCCGCCAGACCTCGAGCGCCAGGGGCTTGCCAGCCGTGGCGGTGACGATCTCGATCATGTCGTCGAAGATGGCAATGTCGGTGCCATCGATGCTGAGCACGACGTCCCCGGCCTCGATCCCGGCATCCTCCGCGGCGCTTTCGAGCGTCACGGCCCGCACGAGCGGCGGCGAGATATGGGGCGCTTCCACCGCCATCTCCTGCCCGTCCCGCTCGATGATATAGGTCAGCGTGGCCGTCCCGGGGACCTCGTCGCGGATCGTGGCGAGCTCCTCGACGGAGCTGAGCGCGACGCCGCCGATGGAGCGGATCACGTCCCCCTGCTCGAGCTCGTTGACGACCGGCATCGGCAGGCTCGTATCCACCGTCAGCGGCTCGCGGGCCTCGCCGTTGAACATGAAGAACGCCGCGAAGATCAGCGCCGACAGGATGAAATTGAACACCGGGCCCGCCGCCACCGTGAGCGACCGTGCCCAGACCGGTGCGCCGTGCATCGTGGCGCGTCGCTCCTCGGGGCTCAGCGCGCTCATGGTCTCGCCGTCGGCCCCTGCCGAGGCCGCATTGGCATCGCCGCGGAATTTCACGTAGCCGCCGAAGGGCAAGAGCGCGAGCTGCCAGACCGTCCCGTGCCGGTCGGTGCGCTGCACGAGGGGCTTTCCGAAGCCCACCGAAAAGACATCCGCCTTGATCCCGCACCAGCGGCCCACGATGTAGTGACCGTATTCATGGACCGCCACGATCACGCTGAGCGCGACGATGAAGGTGACGATCACCCAGGTGAGGCCACCGAAAGTCGCGATCAAGCTGGTGAGGTCCATGGGCTGTTATGTATCCTATCGGCGTGCTCTTACCGGCGAGAGATGAGGCGGATGAGCAGAGTTATCAAGGGTGGGATCCGCGCGCCCTAGAGCGCCACGTCGGGCACGTTGACGATGAGCGCGGCCCCGAGCATGACGAGCGAGGCCCCGAGAAGGCCGTCGAAACGGTCAAATAGCCCGCCATGGCCGGGGATGAGGGTGGAGCTGTCCTTCACGTTCATGCGCCGCTTGAGGGCACTTTCGGCGATGTCGCCCATCTGGCTGGCAAAGCTCACGACGGCGGAGATCCAGATGAGATCGGCGCCCGCCTTGGTGAACGTCAGGAAGGCCGCGCCGACGAGCGCGGCACCGACCCAGCCCGCGACGGTGCCTGACCACGTCTTCTTGGGCGAGATGGCAGGCCAGAATTTGGGGCCGCCGAAGACGCGACCGGCGAAATAGCCCGCCACGTCGGTGATCACGACGACGAGGATGAGCCAGATGATCCAGACCATCCCGTGCTCCTCGCGAAAGGTCACGAGCCCCCAGCCCGCGATGATGATCGCCAGCGCGAAGGCCGCGAAGGTCAGACGCTCCCGCGAGAGCGCGAGCGCGCCGAGGATCGGCGGCGCAAGGGCGAAGGCAAGGATCAGCGGATCGGCGAAGAGCCCGGAGAGCACCGAGGCCGTTCCCGCCGCGAGGAGCATGCCGGGCACCGGCGCTTCGGGCGCGATCATCGTCCATAGCTCCCAGACCATGATAGCGGTGACGAAGACGGTGAGCATCTGGAACCAGACCCCGCCGAGCGCCACGGCCGCGATCCCCAGCAGCGCCATCAGCGCGCCGGAGACGAGGCGCGCTTGCAGGTCGTCCCATTTCGGAGAGGTCATGCGATCACGCCACCAAAGCGCCGCTCCCGCGTGCCGTAGCCTGACACCGTCCGCTCGAATTCGTCCGCGGTGAAATCCGGCCAGAGCGTGTCGATGAATTCGTACTCCGCATAGGCCGACTGCCAGAGGAGGAAGTTGGAGATCCGCGCCTCGCCACTCGTGCGGATGACGAGATCGGGGTCAGGCAGGAAGCGCGTGTCGAGGAAGCCCGCGAGGCATTCGGCATCCACGGCCTTGGGATCGAGCCGCCCTTGCGAGACCTCGACCGCCATGCGCCGGGCGGCGCGGGTCACCTCGTCGCGCCCGCCGTAATTGATGGCGATGGTGAGATTTAGGCCCTCATTGCCCGCCGTCATCAGCTCGAGATCGTCCATCAACGCCACGAGGCTGTCCTCGAGGCGGATGCGATCCCCGATGAAGCGGACGCGCACGCCCTGGGCATGGAGCGCGCGCGCCTCGTGGGTGATGTAGCGCCGGAAGAGGCGCATGAGACCGGCCACTTCCGTCTGCGTGCGTTTCCAGTTCTCGGTGGAGAAGGCGAAGATCGTCAGGTGCGTGACCCCGATGTCCGGGCAGCGGCGCACGATGTCCTTCACGCGCCGCGCGCCCACGTGATGGCCCACGAGGCGCGGCCGTCCGCGGCTTTGCGCCCAGCGGCCATTGCCGTCCATGATGCAGGCGACGTGAAACGGGCTGTCGGTGTCGAGGCTCACCGGATCAGACCTGCATGATCTCGGCTTGCTTGGTGTCGAGCTGCTCGTCCACCCGCTTGATCATCGCGTTGGTCATGTCCTGGATCTCGCTCTCCCAGAGCTTCTGGTCATCTTCGGCCATGCCGGCGGCCTTGGCCTTCTTGACCTGGTCCATGCCGTCGCGGCGCACGTTGCGGATCGCGACGCGGGCGCTTTCGGCATATTGCGCGGCGACCTTGGAGAGCTCCTTGCGGCGTTCCTCGTTCAATTCGGGGATCGGCAGCATGATGATGGTGCCGTTGAGCTGCGGATTGATCCCGAGCCCGCTTTCGCGAATGGCCTTCTCGGCCTTCCCGACGAGCGACTTGTCCCAGATGTTGACCGTGACCATGCGCGGCTCGGGGACGTTGACCGTCCCGACCTGGTTGATCGGCGTGGGCTGGCCATAGGCGTCCACCATGACGGGCTCGAGCATGGAGGCCGAGGCGCGCCCCGTGCGCAGCGATGCGAATTCCGTCCGCAGGGAGGCGATGGCGCCATCCATGCGCTTCTGGAGGTCAGCGGTATCTGGTTCGATGATTTCGTCGGACATGGCCAGCTGCTCTTTTCGTCAATTCTGCTTTTGCGGGAGGGTATATCGCGCTTCTTCGCCACTTGTATAGGCGTGGGCTGCGTGGGCGCGGGGCGTTGCACGCGTACCGCACTGCGCGGGCGCTCAGCCCTCGACGCGGGTAAAGGTCCCCTGCCCCGCGAGGATCCCGCGGAAGCCGCCGGGCTCGTCGAGCGAGAAGACGATGATCGGCAGCTTGTTGTCCCGTGCGAGCGCGATGGCGGAGGCATCCATGACGCCGAGGCGCTTCTGCAGCACCTCGTCATAAGTGACCGTGTCAAAGCGCTTGGCATCGTCGTGCTTGGCGGGGTCCTTGTCGTAGACGCCGTCGACCTTGGTGCCCTTGAAGATCGCCTGGCAGGACATCTCGTTGGCGCGCAGCGTGGCGGCGGTGTCGGTCGTGAAATACGGATTGCCGGTGCCGGCGGCAAAGATGCAGACCCGCTTCTTCTCGAGGTGGCGCACGGCGCGGCGGCGGATATAGGGCTCGCAGACCTGGTCCATGGGAATGGCGGAGATCACGCGGGTGAAGATCCCGAGCTTTTCGAGCGCGGCCTGCATGGCCAGCGCGTTCATGACCGTGGCGAGCATCCCCATGTAATCGGCCGTGGTCCGCTCCATACCCTGGGCCGAGCCCTGCAGCCCGCGGAAGATGTTGCCGCCGCCGATCACCATGCAGATCTCCACGCCCATGTCGTGGACACCTTTCACCTCCTGCGCGATGCGCTCCACGGTGGGCGGGTGGAGCCCGTAGCCTTGGTCGCCCATGAGCGCCTCGCCGGAGATCTTGAGAAGGACGCGCTTGAACCGGGGATCGTGGTCGCTGTCGGTTTCGCTCATCGTCGGGCCCCCTTGCTAGCTGCGCGCAACATGTCGAAAAAGGCCCGCGGGTTCAACGCGGATTTGCCCGCTGCGGCGAGGGGTGGAATTGGCTTCTAAGCCTCTGATAAATATTGGGGATCTTGATCCGGCGCGGCACGTGCTCATGGCCGGTGCGACAGCGAGCGGCAAATCGGCGCTCGCGCTCGAGATCGCGACCGCGCAAGGGCGGCAGATCGTCAACGCTGACGCGCTGCAGGTCTATGCCTGCTGGCGCGTGCTATCCGCGCGGCCGTCGGCCGCGGACGAGGCCACCGCGGAGCACCGCCTCTACGGGCATGTGCCCCACGACGCGGCCTACTCGGTAGGAGAGTGGTTGCGCGAGGTGGCCCCGCTTCTCAAGCTAAGCCCGGCACCGGTCATCGTGGGCGGCACGGGGCTCTACTTCCGCGCGCTCACGGAGGGCTTGGCCGAGATCCCCGCGACACCGCAGGAGATCCGGGCCCGCGCCGATGCGCGCATGGCCTCCGAGGGGCGCGCCGCACTCCTCGCCGAGCTCGACGCGGAGACCGCCGCGCGGATCGACGTCATGAACCCGGCGCGCGTGCAGCGCGCCTGGGAGGTGCTGGCGGCCACCGGGCGCGGGATCGCTGCCTGGCAACGGGACACGCCGCCACCGCTCGTCACCCCGCGGGACGCCCACCTGCTCCATCTCGATGCAAGCAAGACCTGGCTCAACCCGCGCATCGAGCAGCGTTTTGACCTCATGATCGCGGAGGGCGCCCTCGAGGAGGCGCGCGCCATGCTGCCGCATTGGGACCCGGCACGGCCCGCCGCGAAGGCCATCGGCGCGCCGGAGCTCATCGCCCATCTGCGCGGCACAATGAGCCTCACAGAGGCCCGCGAGGCCGCCATCCTCAGCACCCGCCAATATGCCAAGCGGCAGCGCACATGGTTTCGCGCGCGGATGAAGGACTGGCGCAGGATAGCGCTGGGAGACTGATATCTCGCGCGCCCGTCTTTGACCAAACCCCACATTTAGCGGCTTCGCGCGCCTCAATTTTGCCGCTATTTCTTCACAAATCGAACACGGACCAACGCCCATGCCGTCCCACGACGAAATCAGCATCACGCCCCTGCCGCAGATTTCTGCGCGCGCGGCCTGGCGCGCTGAGACGCTTCATGCCAGCGACAGCCACACGCTGATCTGGTTCACAAAGGGCCAGGGGCGCATCACACTGGGTGGCAAGCGCTCGGTCTTTTCCACCAACACGATCGTCTACTTGCCAGCCGGCACACCCCACGCCTTCGACGCCAAGCCCGGCCATTTCGGCCAGCTCCTGACTGTGCCGGTGACAGCGGGCGGTGAGCTGCCCACCGCACCCATCCTCTACAGAGTCCGCGACGTGCTTCAGCACGGCGAGTTCGTGACGCTCTTCGAAGCGCTGCAGCGCGAGCTCACCCGGAAGGACATCGGATCACCGGAGCTCAGGCGGCGCGCGGCCCATCATCACATCGGGCTCATCTCGGTATGGCTCGCGCGGCAGACCAACCAGCTCGAGGTGAGCCAGGGCTCCGCCTCCGAGGCCCTCGCCAAGCGCTTCACGCAACTCGTGGAACGCGACTATGCCAAGGGCCGCTCCGTCGATGCCCTCGCCAAGGAGCTCGGCGTCACGCCGACGCACCTCACACGGGCCTGCAAGGCGGCGCTCGGGCATTCGGCACACACCCTGCTCAACGAGCGCGTCATGCACGAGGCCCGCGCCATGCTCGCGCAGACCTCGCGCCCCGTGGGCCAGATCGCGGAGGGCCTCGGCTTTTCGTCTGCGGCCTATTTCACCCGCGCCTTTCAGAAGCAGACGGGCCGCACGCCGAGCGATTTTCGCGGCGCCGAGACGCGTGTGCCCTCGCCCCGCCTGAACTGAAACTTGGTTGAACCTCGTGTCGAAGTCTGTTTTCGACGCGCGGCGTGTCGCAATTGTTATACGGATGGGCGAAAGCAGCCGTTGACCTATGATTGCGAATAATGCCGAATGGCATCCACGCGAGGGGAGGTATGTGCCGGGACAGCGCCGCCGGACGGGTGGCGCAGCGCAGATATCCCCCGTTCTCGAATATTGATGTGTCACAGGGAGATTACGATGACGCAGACGAACCTGAAGGTGCATCCTGCAGCGGTGATGTACGCAGAGGAGCACAAAGCGGGCAAGATGGACCGCCGCGAGTTTCTTGCACGCACCACGGCGTTGGGTGTGGCCACCTCGGTTGCCTACGGCATGATCGGGGCGACCCCGGCCAAGGCCGCGGCCCACGCCCAGCAGGGCGGCACCATCCGCATGCAGATGGAAGTCCGCGCGCTCAAGGATCCGCGCACCTACGACTGGACCCAGATCGCCACCTACACCGCCGGCTGGCTTGAGTACCTCGTCGAATACAATTCCGACGGCTCCTTCGAGCCGATGCTCCTCGAGAGCTGGGAAGTGAACGAGGACGCCACGCAGTACACGCTCAACGTGCGCCAGGGTGTGACCTGGAACAACGGCGACGCGTTCACCGCCGAAGACGTCGCCCGCAACATCGCGGGCTGGTGCGAGGCCGATGTGGAGGGCAACTCCATGGCGGGCCGCTTCGCCACGCTCATCGACAGCAATACGAACCGTGCCATCGAAGGCGCGATCGTGGTCGTGGACGAGAACACCGTGCAACTTAACTTGCCCGCGCCTGACATCACGCTCATCGCCGGCATGGCGGATTATCCGGCGGCCATCGTGCATCCGGACACCTCGCTCGAGAGCATCGACAGCCCGATCGGCACCGGCTTCATGCGCCCAGTCGAGCTCGAAGTGGGCGTGCGCGGCATCGTCGAGAAGAACCCCGATCACGAGTGGTGGGGCTATGCTGCTGGCAAGGGTGGCTACGTCGACCGCATCGAGTTCATCGATTACGGCACCGACCCGGCCGCGTTCGTCGCAGCCTTCGAGGCCGAAGAGATCGACATGAACTGGGAGACGGTGGGTGACTTCGTCGACATCCAGACCGGCCTCGGCCTCGTCCAGTCCGACGTCGTCTCGGGCGCCACGGTCTGCATCCGTCCGAACCAGCTCGCCGAAGTGGACGGCATGCGCCCCTACGCAGACAAGCGCGTGCGTCAGGCCATCGCCATGGCCGTCGACAACGCCGTCTGCCTCGAGCTTGGCGTTTCCGGTCTCGGCATCACCGCCGACAACGCCCATGTGGGCCCGGTGCACCCCGAGCACGATCCGTCCGTGACGCGCATCCCGCACAACCCGGCCCGCGCGGCCGAGCTGATGGCGGAAGCCGGCATGGCCGACTTCGAGCACGAGCTGATCTCCATCGACGACGATTACCGCAAGAACACCACCGATGCGGTGGCCGCGCAGCTGCGCGATGCGGGCATCAACGTGCGCCGGACGGTCCTGCCCGGCTCCACGTTCTGGAATGACTGGGCCAAGTACCCGTTCAGCTCCACGAACTGGAACCACCGCCCGCTGGGCACGCAGGTCCTCGGTCTCGCCTATCGCTCCGGCGAGGCGTGGAACGAGAGCGGCTTTGCGAATGCCGAGTTCGACGCGCTCCTCGCGCAGGCGAATTCCATCGCTGACGCTGACGCGCGCCGCGAGGTCATGGGCCAGCTTCAGGCGATCATGATCGACGAAGGCGTCACCATTCAGCCCTACTGGCGGACGCTCACGCGTCACCACCGCGAGGGCATGGTGGGTGTGGACATGCACATCGCCTACCTGCCGCAGGTCTATAAGTGGGGCTTCGCGGCCTAACGGACCGCTGACAAGACGGGGCCGCCGGGAGACCGGCGGCCCCTCTTCCGTGGAGCGTGCCCACGATCCCGGAAAACCATGAAAAGAGCGCCCTCCTTTTCCGTGCGAGCGCGGCGCCACAGCCAACACAGGGGCCCTGATGGGTAAGTTCATCCTTCGACGCGCGAGCGTCATGCTGCTCACGGCGATCTGCCTGACCTACATCGTCTTCTTCCTGACGAACCTCTATCCGAACCTGGAGAAGCTCGCGAAGACGCAGGGCAATTTCCGCATGACGGAGGCCGAGGTGCAGAGCTGGCTGGAGCCGCGGGGCTACCTGGAGCCCATGCCGGTGAAGTATCTCGAATGGGCTGGCGTGCTACCGGGCCACATCACCGAGCTCGAGGATGGCCGCGTCGTGGGCCGCTGCGTGCGCCCGGGCGTGGAGCCCGAGGACACGCCGGAATATTGCGGGCTTCTGCAGGGCAACTGGGGCTTCTCCACGGTCTTCAAGGAAGGCGTGGGCGGCATCACCTTCGAGCGGCTGGGCCTCACCGGCTTCCTGATGATGTGGGTCATGATCGTGATGGTCCCCGGCGCGCTGATCTTCGGCGTGCTGGCGGGGATGCGGGAGGGCTCGCGCACGGACCGGACGCTCTCGACCACCTCCATCGCCTTCACGGCCACGCCGGAATACGTCTCGGGCGTGATCTTCATCGCGCTTTTTGCCTCCTCGGCAGGCTTCGGGCGGATTTTCAAGGGCTCCGCCACCTCCGCCATGGACGGCGCGAACTTCGAGAATTTCTTCCTGCCGGTAATCACCATCGCGCTCTACGGCCTAGGATACATCGCGCGGATGACGCGGGCCTCCATGGCCGAAGTCATGACCGCGCAGTACATCCGCACGGCACGGCTCAAAGGCGTGAGCTTCAAGAACATCGTGCTGAAGCACGCACTCAGAAACGCGCTCATCGCGCCCTTCACCGTCATCATGCTGCAATTCCCATGGCTTTTGAACGGCGTCGTCATCGTGGAGACGCTCTTCAACTACAAAGGCTTCGGCTGGCTCCTCGTGCAGGCGGCGGGCAACAACGATATCGACCTGCTGCTCGCCTGCTCGGTGGTGGCCGTCGTCGTCGTGCTCGTCACGCAGCTCATATCCGATATCGGCTATGTCTATCTCAACCCGCGCATTCGCGTCGCTTAACGAGGAGCAGGACCCATGGAAGCACTGACCTGGACCGGCTCCTTCGGAGCGTATCTCAATCCCATCATCTACGCGCTGGGCGTCATCGCGATCCTGAGCATGGCGTTGCAATTCATCATCCCGATCTTCGTGACCACGAACCGCTCGGGGCTTCTGGCGATGCAGAAGGGCCCGGCGGACTACGCCTCCATGGCGTTCCTCGCCTCGGCCACGGGCATCGTGGCCATTGTCGTGCTCTACATGGCCGTGGCGATCGTGGGCCCCTACGGCATCACGGGCATCATCGGCGAGGTGGGCGCGCGGTTCACGCCTGTCTGGGTCGCGCTTATCGCGACCTTCGCCCTTTCCATCATGTTCAAGAAGCGGCTAGGCCTCTATGGCAAGCTCTTTGACAGCCCCATCGGCATGGTGGGCCTCGGCCTCGTGCTATTCTGGGTCTTCACCGCGGTCTTCGCCAACCTGATCATGACCTACGACCCCCTCGCGCAAGAAGTGGTGATGAAGAACGAACCGCCCGGATCGCCCCTGAGCGGTGGCGAGGACGGCGCCTACCCGCACTACCTTCTCGGCGGGGACGCGCTGGCGCGCGACGTCTTCTCGCGCATGGTGGCGGGAAGCCAGATCGTCATCACCATCGCGCCGCTCGCGACGCTCTTCGCCTTCATGGTGGGGATCACGCTGGGCCTGCCCGCGGGCTATTTCGGCGGGGCCTTCGACACGGTGCTGACCTTCGTGGCGAACCTCATCCTGGCCTTCCCGGTGATCCTGCTCTTCTACCTGCTGGTGACACCCGAGATCGTGGCCACGGGCCTGCCTACCTACATGGCCATGGTCCTATTCCTCTTCCCGATCCTCTTTCTCGTGGTGCTTTTCAATTCGCGCTATTTCACAACGCCAACGAAGCGGAACGTGCTCGTGGCCGGCACGGTGCTGGTCGGCGGGTGGCTCTATCTCTCGCTCATTTCGCAGTTCAACACGCCGGTGGATTTCATGGGTGTCGCGGACCTCTTCGACGTGCCGGGCGGTATCCTCATCGTTTTCGTCTCGGTGGTCTTCGTGAACTCGCCCACCGTCTTCCGCATCGTGCGGGGCCTCGCCCTCGACATCCAGACGCGCGACTACGTGGCCGCCGCCACCACGCGCGGTGAGGGGCCGTGGTACATCATGCTCTGGGAAATCCTGCCCAATGCGCGGGGTCCGCTCATCGTCGATTTCTGCCTGCGCATCGGCTACACGACAATCCTTCTGGGGACCCTGGGCTTCTTCGGCCTGGGCCTGCCGCCGGAAAGCCCGGACTGGGGGACGACGATCAACGCGGGCCGCCGCCTGCTCAGCGCCTTCCCGCATCCGGCCATCGTGCCCGCCGTGGCGCTTGTGACGCTGGTGCTCGGCCTCAATCTCCTGGCCGACGGCCTGCGGGAGGAGAGCCTGAAGGACTGATGCGCCCCACGCCCCGGCCACCGCGCCGGGGCCTCTGCCTCAAAAAACGAGGTCCCGGGTCGTAGCCCGGGACGCGCCGCGCGTGAGGCTAGGATCCCAAGATGATCCGCACGTAGTTCTGCGTTTCCTTAAAGGGCGGGACCCCGCCGTACTCCTCCACGCGATGCGGGCCGGCATTGTAGGCTGCGAGCGCCAGGCGCCATGACCGGAACCTGCGGTACTGCTCCGCGAGATACCGCGCGCCGCCCTCGAGATTCTGCCGCGGATCGTTTGGATCGACGCGCAGGTAACGCGCCGTGGCGGGCATGAGCTGAGCGAGGCCCATGGCCCCCTTGTGCGAGCGCGCCCGCGCATTCCAGCCGCTTTCCTGCTGCACGAGCCTGAGGAAGAGATCCTCGGGGATGCCGTGCTGGCGCGCCGCGCGCCGGGCCATCTCGAGATAGGGGCCGTTATAGCGGCCCTCGTAGCGCGGCACGTTGGCGAGGGAGGGTGTCTCGAAGGCCCGGGGCGTGAGCCGCACCGAGCTCGAGTATTGCGAGGCCGCCCTGTTATCGAGCACGTCGAGCTGGCTCTGGAATATCGACTTCCGGCTTTTCGTCGAAGTGGTCTGCGCCACGGCAGCAGAGGCCGCCAAGGCACTGGCAGCCATCATCAATCCCAGCTGTGACAGCAGCCGTCCCATGGGCGGAACCTATAGCGAAGACGCCGCAAAAAGCCACGCTTAATGGACATTCAGGGCTCGTTAACGAATACATGAATGAATTGAGGAAAATCAGCGAGATTCGAAGGAGGACCCATGGCGGGCTCTGTGAACAAAGTGATCATCGTCGGCAATCTGGGCCAGGACCCGGAGGTGCGCAGCTTCCAGAACGGCGGCAAGGTCTGCAACCTGAGCGTGGCGACGTCGGAGAACTGGAAAGACCGCAACACGGGCGAGCGCCGCGAAAAGACGGAATGGCACCGCGTGGCGATCTTCAACGAGGGCCTCGTGCGCATCGCCGAGCAGTACCTGCGCAAGGGCTCCAAAGTCTATCTCGAGGGTCAGCTCGAGACCCGCAAGTGGCAGGACCAGAACGGGCAGGACCGGTACTCCACCGAGGTCGTGCTGCGCAACTACACCGGCAACCTCACCATGCTCGACGGCCGCAATGAAGGCGGCGGCGCGAGCATGGGCGGCGGCGGTGGCGGCTATGTCCGCGACGATCGCGGATCGGGCGGCGGCTATGGCGGCGGCGACCAACGCGGCGGTGGCGGCGGCGGCTACAGCGCCCCTGCCCCGGCAGCCGATCTCGACGACGAGATCCCGTTCTAGATGACGCTCAATTGCCCCCGGGCAGCCGCGCGGGGGCGTTGATCAGGTAGGGGGCCAGCCGCGAGAGCGCCGTGGCCTCCCCGTCCCGCACCGAGCGCAGGATGCTGATCGCCGCGGGGCTCTCCAGCGCGATTTGATGGTTGAGCCCGCGCCGCGCCGCCAGCGCGGTGAAATCCACGACGGCCACGGGCAGATCCCCGATATCTGCCGCGCTCGAAATGTTGCCAAGACGCTCGCGGCGGCCGGTGAGCAGGCCCGACAGGCTCAGCGCCCGGTCGGCCTGCGCCACGAAGATCACGAAGGGCTGCGGCAAGGCCCCGATATCGGCGGCCTGGCGGCGGAAGAGATCGCTGTCGATATCAGGAGAGACAAGCGTCACCCCGCTGATCCGCCGAAGCACCCTGCCCTCGCCTTCGAGGGCGAGCTGGCGCATGGCTTCCATCGTCAGCAGGCTGCCCATGGAATGGGCCACGATCAGCACGCGCCGCGACCGCGTGAGATCGCGCAGCGCCGCCACGAGGTCGCCCCGGGCGAAGAGGACGCTGTCGCGGTCATAGAGATAGCCGCGCACATCCCCCGCGGAGGGCCAGGCGAAAAGCACCGTGGGCTGCTCGATCTCGAAGTCGTGCCGGATCTGCGCTGCCTGAAACGCGGCCTCGGGCACCGTGTTGTTGAAGCCGTGGACGTAGAGCACCACCTCGCGCGCGCCGCCGAGGGCCGCGTCCATCCCGGCGAAGCTCCTGTAGGGTGTCACGGCCGTGATCGCGAAGGTCCGCGCCGCGTCGGCCGGGCCACTCGGATAGGCGATCTGCCCGGTCCGGTGCGTGGGCGGCACCGAAACGTGCGCGCGCGCGTAATTCAGACCGGTGCTCCGATCCGCGCCGAAGAGCGAGGCCGTGCCCGGGCGCGGCACGCGCGTCGTGATCACCTCGATCGGGTAGATGCTGGCCCCCGGAGCGGGGGGTGCGAAGGGGGGAACGTCCGCAGGGGCGCAGGCCGCAAGCACGACGAGCGCCGCCCACAGCCACCGCCTCACCGGGCATCCTCCAGCACGTCGAAGACGGTCTCGCGCGGCACGTCGCCTGTCACGAAGGCCTCTCCGATCCCGCGCATGAGGACAAAACGCAGCGCGCCGTCGACGACCTTCTTGTCCTGCCCCATGAGCTCGATCAGCGCGTCGGAGGACGGCAGCGCGCCGGGGATGTCGGACAGCCGCGCCTTCATGCCCATGGCCCCCAGATGGGCGGAAACGCGACCGGGCTCTTCCTGCGACGCGAGGCCGAGCCGGGCGGAAAGCTCCGTGGCGAGCGCGCATCCGATCGCCACCCCCTCGCCGTGGAGGAGCCGGTCGGAATAGCCTGTGGCGGCCTCGAGCGCATGGCAGAACGTGTGGCCCAGATTGAGCAGCGCGCGGTCGCCCTGTTCTGTCTCGTCGCGCACGACGATCTCGGCCTTCATTTCCACGGACCGCGTGACCGCGCGCAGCCGGGCGGCGGCGTCCCCGTCGCGCAGCGCCGGGCCATGGGCTTCGAGCCAGCCGAAGAAGGCTGCGTCGCCGAGGAGGCCGTATTTCATCACCTCCCCGTAGCCCGCGAGGAAATCCCGCTCTGTCAGCGTGTCGAGGAGGCCGGTATCGGCGAGCACGAGCGCGGGCTGGTGAAACGCACCGATGAGGTTCTTGCCCTGCGGTGCGTTGATCCCGGTCTTGCCACCCACGGAGCTGTCGACCTGCGCCAGGAGACTCGTGGGGATCTGCACGAAGCGCACGCCGCGCCGGAGGATCGCGGCCGCGAGCCCCACGAGATCCCCGATGACGCCGCCGCCAAAGGCGATGACCACGTCCCGGCGTTCGATCTTCTCGGCGAGGAGCCACTCGACAGTGCGCGTCAGGTGGGGCCAGCTCTTCGTGGCCTCGCCCGCCGGCAGCGTCAGCGACGAGGCAGACAGGCCCTCGGCCTCGAGGGCGGCCACGAGGCGCGCCAGATGATGCGCCGCCACGTTCTCGTCGGTGACAATGGCCACGCGCGGCCGCGACAGAAGTGGGGCCACGCGTGCGCCCGCCTCGTCCAGAAGACCGGGCCCCAGCACCACGTCATAGGCGCGCGCACCGAGGGCCACGTGGACCGTCTCACGCATCCACCGTCTCCAGCACGTCCGGGCGATCGGCCGAGATCGCGGCGGCCACGTGGCGCGCCATGTCCTGAACCGAGTAGCTGGCATCGGCATCGACGACGAGCCCGGCGCGCGCGTAATGCGGCTCCCTGAGGGCGATGAGTTCGCGCAGCGTCTTGCGCGGATCGTCCGTCTGCAACAGTGGGCGCGTCTCCTTGTGCCGCACCCGCTCCCAGAGGAGCGGCTCCTCGGCGCGAAGCCAGACGGAGAGCCCGGCCGCGGCGATCGTCTCTCGTGTCTCGGGACGCAGGAACGCGCCCCCGCCCGTCGACAGGATCCCCGGCGGCGACAGCGCCATCAGGCGCGCGATCACTTGCACCTCCTTCTCTCGAAAGAACGCCTCGCCATCACGGGCGAAGACCTCCGCCACGGTCATGTTGGCGGCTTCCTCCAGCGCTTGGTCGCTGTCGCGAAACGGCACGTCGAGGAGCGCGGCCAGCGCGCGGCCCACCGCTGTCTTGCCCGCGCCCATCATGCCCACGAGGACGATGGTTTTCTTCAAGCGGCCCATGGCGCTCCCCGGTCACGGCTCTCACGCATGCCATGGCACGTTTCCGCCAAGGCACGCAAAGCTCTTGCTACAAGGGGTTGAATGGCGTCAATATCCCTGAAAGGCCATATATAAACGCAAGCCGAGCGAGTATCTTCGCGACGGACCGCACAAAGAGCAGTCATGGGCCCAAGAGCACAGCATGTGGCGAATACTCAAATACCTCTTCTACCTCGTGATCCTCGCGGGGATCGGCCTGACGGGCTATGCCTATCTCGGTCCCGTGATCGGCGCTGATTTCCTGCCCGAGCGGGAGACCGTGACGGTACCCGTGGAGCTCGAGATTGATTGACCGCCTTGTCCTGACAGCTGCTTTGGCTTTGCTCGCGGGGCATGCCCTCGCGCAGGAGGCGGCGGAGGGCGGGGATGCCCCGCTTTCGGCCATCGACTGGCTGGGTGACGTGCCCGTGGAGCCCGCGCTCGACGCGCCGTTCCTCGGGCTCGAGGCGCCGGTGACGCAGAGCGGGGCCGCGCCCGATGTGGCGGCTGCACCGCTCGAGGATGGCGGCGGCATAGGTACGGGTGTCATCTCCACGGCGGTGAGTGGCCTTCCCTCGACGCTTTGGCAGGGGGCCAATGCCGCGGAGATCGCCGCGGCCTTCGATGCGATCCCCGCCGAGGCCATGGTCCCCGTGCAGCAGATGCGCCAGCGCCTCCTCCTCACCGCGGCGGCGCCCCCGCGCGGGACCGACGAGGCCGCCTTCCTCGCCCTGCGCATCGATCAGCTAACCGCACTCGGGGCCGTGCCCGCCGCGCTTTCCCTGCTGGAGGAAGCCGGGGAGACGCTCCTGCGCGACCCGCGCGTCTTCGCGCGCTACGCAGATGTCTCGCTCCTCGTGGGGCGGGAGGATGCAGCCTGCGCGCGCCTGCGCGGCGAGGCGGCGCTTTCGGACGACATCGCCCTCCTTGTCTTCTGCCTCGCTCGGAATGCCGATTGGAACGCGGCCGCCGTGGCGCTCAACACCGCCGAAGTCTTGGGCGACGTGCCGCCTGAAACGGGCGAGCTCCTCGCGCAGTTCCTCGAGCCTGAATTCTCCGACGGCACCGCCCCGCCGCTTCCGCCGGGCCCGGTGACCCCGCTTCTCATGCGGCTCCGCGAGGCCGTGGGCGCGCCCATGGCCACGGCAGAGCTGCCGCGCGCATTCGCGGTCTCTGACCTGCGGCCGGACATGGGCTGGAAGGCGCAACTCGACGCCGCCGAGCGCCTCGTGCGCACGGGCGCCTTCCCCGCAGGCCAGCTCGCCGCGCTCTACCGAGCCCGCGTGCCCGCGGCCTCCGGTGGGGTCTGGGACAGGGCCGAGGCGGTGCGCCGCCTGAGTGAGGCCCTCGAGGCGGGCGCGGGCTTTGAGACCGCGCTCAACGAGGCGCGGGCCGCCATGGCCGCCGCGGGCCTCGAAGCGCAGCTCGCCGCCATGGTCGCCGAGGATCTGAGCACGGCGGAGGGCGGTGGCATGGCGCGGGAGCGGCTCCTGCTCATGTCCCCATTCTACGAAGCCGTGACCGCCGAGAGCGGCCTCACGGCAGAGGTGGCGCGCGGGCGCGTCCGCTCCGCCAGTGCGAACTCCGCGCTCGAAGAGGCCGTGGCCGAAGCTTTCCGCCCCGGTCGCGAGATCGATCCGCCGGTCTCGCTCGGCCTGGCCCTCCTCGATGCGCTCGCCACGATCGAGGCCGCGCGCAGCGGCGCCTCCATCGAGCTCACCCGCGCGCTCACGCTGCTGCGCTCGGTGGGCCTCGAGGATATCGCCCGCCAAGCGGCGCTGCATTTGCTTCTGATGCAGGCGGATGCATGAGGGACGACGCCCATGCGATCGCGGCTTTCATCGAAGCCCAGGCCGCGGAGCTCGACGCCGCCCCGAACACCCAGGCCGCCTATGCAAGGGACCTCAAGGATGCCAGCGCGTGGCTGAGCCGCCGGGGCCTCGATTTCGCTCGGGCCAGCCGGGACGATATCGAGGCCTACCTGCAATTCTGCGAAGCGCAGGGCCTCGCGCGCGCCACCCGTGCCCGGCGGCTGTCCTCGCTCAAGCAGCTCTACCGCTTCTGCTTCGAGGAAGGCTGGCGCGGGGATAATCCGGCGATCCAAATCACTGGGCCGGGGCGCGATGCCCGGCTGCCCAAGACGCTGAGCCTCGAAGAGGTGGAAGCGCTCCTCGAGGCCGCGCGTCACCATGGCAAATCCGATGCCGCCCGCCTCCGCGCCACCTGCCTGATGGAGGTGCTCTACGCCACGGGCATGCGTGTGACGGAGCTTGTCTCCCTCCCGCTGAGCGCCGCGCGCGGGGATCCCCGGATGCTCCTCATTCGCGGCAAGGGCGGCAAGGAACGGCTTGTCCCGCTTTCCGAGCCCGCCCGCGACGCGCTGGCCCACTGGCTCGAGCATCTCGACGGGCTCGAGGGCCCCGCGCCCAAATACCTCTTTCCCTCGCGCGGCAAGGACGGGCACCTCACGCGCCATGCCTTCTACGTGCAGATCAAGACGCTGGCCGTGGCTGCGAGCTTGAGCCCGGCGAAGGTCACCCCCCATACGCTGCGCCATGCCTTCGCGACGCATCTTCTGGCCAACGGGGCCGATCTCCGCGCGATCCAGACGCTTCTTGGCCACGCCGATATCGCCACCACCGAGATCTACACCCATGTGCTCGAGGATCGCCTCCGCGATCTGGTGCTCGAGCATCACCCCCTTGCTGATCTCTGATCAGGGCGCAGGCCGTCCGAAACGCCTTTCAATTCCGTTCCCGAGGAATTGGGCGCAGGACGCGAAAGCGAGAGACTTGTCAGAGGACGGAGCGAGCGGCATATCCGCGTCATGACAGACCCCACCTCCACGATGCTGGGCCTCGAGGGCCTCGACAGCGCCTTCTGGATCACGGCCGCCGCGATCCTCTTTCTCCTCGTGATGTCGGGCTTCTTCTCGGGCTCGGAGACGGCGCTGACGGCGGCGTCGCGCGGCAAGCTGCGCGCGCAGGCCGACAAGGGCTCGGGCGGCGCCGCCGCGGCGCTCCGCATCACCGAGGACAACGAGCGCCTGATCGGCTCGGTCCTTCTCGGCAACAACCTCGTCAATATCCTCGCCACATCGCTCGCGACGGCGCTCTTCACCCGCGCCTTCGGCGAAAGCGGCGTCGCGCTTGCCACCCTCGTGATGACGCTCCTCGTGCTCATCTTCGCTGAGGTGCTGCCCAAGACCTACGCCATCACCAACTCCGAGACCGCGGCGGCCCTCGTGGCGCGCCCGATCTCCGTGGTCGTGATGCTCTTCTCGCCCATCGTGCGCGCGGTTCGCATTCTCGTGCGCGGCGTGCTCCGTGTCTTCGGTGTCCGGATCGACCCGGGCACCAACGTGCTGGCCGTGCGCGAGGAGATCGCGGGCGCGCTCTCCCTCGGCCACCAGGAGGGCGTCGTCGAGAAGGAGGACCGGGACCGGATCCTCGGCGCGCTCGATCTCGCCGAGCGCACCGTGGAGGAGATCATGCTCCATCGCTCCTCCATCGAGATGATCGATGTCTCCCTCGCCCCGGGCGACATCCTCTCTGCCGCGCTGCAGTCGCGCCACACGCGCCTGCCGCTTTTCCGCGATGATCCCGAGAACATCGTGGGCATCATCCACGCAAAGGACCTCGCGCGCGCCATGGACAAGCTCGTGCGCAAGGACATCGCGGAATTCAACGTGCTCGACGTGGCCATGGAGCCCTACTTCGTCCCCGAGACGACAACGCTCGACGACCAGATGCGCGAGTTCCTGCGCCGCCGCGCGCATTTCGCGCTGGTGGTGGACGAATACGGCTCGCTCCAGGGCCTCTTGACGCTTGAAGACATCCTCGAGGAGATCGTGGGCGAGATCGCAGACGAGTTCGACCAGGAGGAAGACGAGGTCGCCAAGACGGCCGACGGCCAATACATCGTCGAAGGGTCCATGACGATCCGAGATCTCAACCGCGCTCATGACTGGAACCTCCCCGACGAGGAGGCGAACACCGTGGCGGGCCTTGTCATACACGAGGCGCAAATGATCCCGACGACGGGCCAGGTGTTCAACTTTCACGGCTTCCGTTTCGAGGTCATGGAAAAGGATGCCAACCGGATTACCCGGCTCAAGGTCCGCCCCCTGAAATAGCGCCGCGTGCCGTCATCTTGGTCAGCGCGGGGGTCAGCGCAGGGGCGCGTCGTCGCGGCGCGCACGGGTCACGCGCCTTTTGCTTGCAAGCCTTGGAATCATTCTAAATACTTGCACGACGTGCCGCGCGCTGCTGTGCCTGCGGCCCCCCCATTTGCCACGACCCCACGCAGCGAAAGGCCTTTGTTGATGGACGGAAACACCCCCAATATCACCGGTTGCCCCGTCGCCCATGGCGGCAACACCTCGCTCACCAAGCCCTCCGTCACCAAGTGGTGGCCCAAGGCGCTGAACCTCGACATCCTCCACCAAAAGGGCGCCCGCGTGGACCCGATGGATGCGGAGTTCTCCTACCGTGACGCAGTGCAGACCCTCGATTTCGACGCGCTGAAGGCCGATCTTCATGCGCTGATGACCGAGAGCCAGGACTGGTGGCCCGCCGATTGGGGCCATTACGGCGGCCTCTTCATCCGCCTCGCATGGCACTCCGCGGGCTCCTACCGTGTCTCTGACGGGCGCGGCGGCGGTGCGGGCGGCAACATCCGCTTTGCCCCCCTGAACTCCTGGCCCGACAACGCCTCCCTCGACAAGGCGCGCCGCCTGCTGTGGCCGATCAAGAAGAAATACGGCAACGCGCTCTCCTGGGCCGACCTCATCCTGCTCTCGGGCACCGTGGCCTATGAGAGCATGGGGCTCAAAACCTTCGGCTTCGGCTTTGGCCGCGAGGACATCTGGGGCCCGGAGACGGATGTCTACTGGGGTGCGGAGACCGAATGGCTCGCCCCGTCGGAGAACCGCTACGGCGATATCGACGATGCCGACAGCCTCGAGAACCCGCTTGCCGCCGTGCACATGGGCCTCGTCTACGTGAACCCGGAAGGCATCAACGGCCAGCCCAACCCGGCCCACACCGCCATGCACGTGCGCACGACCTTCGCCCGCATGGCCATGAACGACGAAGAGACCGCGGCACTCACTTGCGGCGGCCACACCGTGGGCAAGGCGCACGGCAATGGCGACGGGCAGCTCATCGGCTCCGAGCCCGAGGCTGAGAACCTCGAAGCGCAGGGCTTCGGCTGGGCCAACCCGGGCCACCAGGGCAAGGCCGCCAACGCCTTCACCTCGGGCATCGAGGGCGCGTGGACGAAAGAGCCAACCGAGTGGGACATGGGCTATTTCGACTACCTCTTCGATTACGAATGGGAGCTGCAGAAATCCCCCGCCGGTGCCTGGCAGTGGGAGCCGGTGGACATGCCCGAGGAGGTCAAACCGCTCGACGCCACGGACCCGACGAAGCGGGGCCGCGTGATCATGACGGATGCCGACATGGCGATGCGGGTGGACCCCATCTACAACGAGATCTGCCAACGCTTCCGCGCCGATCCCGAGTACTTCGCCGACACCTTCGCGCGGGCGTGGTTCAAGCTCACGCACCGCGACATGGGCCCGCGCGTGAACTACCTCGGCCCGGACGTGCCCGATGAGGACCTCATCTGGCAGGACCCGGTGCCGGCAGGCCCCACGGGCTACGACGTGAACGCACTGAAATCCGCCATCGCGGCAGCGGGCGTGCCCGCGGCGGACCTCGTGGCCACCGCCTGGGACAGCGCGCGCACCTATCGCGGCTCCGACCGCCGGGGCGGCGCCAACGGCGCACGCATCCGCCTTGCGCCGCAGAACGAGTGGGAGGGTAACGAACCCGAGCGCCTGACGCGGGTGTTGGGCGTGCTCGAGCCGCTCGCCGCAAAGCACGACGCCTCCATCGCCGACACGATCGTGCTGGCGGGCAATGTGGGAGTGGAGCAGTGCATCGCGGCCGCAGGCCTTTCCATGGAGGTGCCCTTCGCGCCGGGCCGAGGCGACGCCGCCGACGAGATGACGGACGCCGAAAGCTTCGACGTGCTCGAGCCGCTCGCCGATGGCTTCCGCAACTTCTCCAAGGAGGTCTACTCCGTCTCGCCCGAGGAGATGCTCCTCGACCGCGCGCAGCTCATGGGGCTGACCGGCTGGGAGATGACGGTCCTCCTCGGGGGGATGCGTGTCATGGGCACGAACCACGGCGGATCGAAGCACGGCGTCTTCACCGACCGGGAGGGGGCGCTCACGAACGACTTCTTTGTGAACCTCACGGACATGTCGAACAGCTGGCATCCCGCGGGCGACACCTACGAGGTGCGCGACCGGGTGACGGGTGATGTGAAGTGGACGGCCACACGCGCCGACCTCGTCTTCGGGTCGAACTCCATCCTGCGGAGCTACGCGGAGGTCTATGCCCAGGACGACAACGCCGAGAAGTTCGCCCGTGATTTTGTGGCGGCGTGGACGAAGGTGATGACGCTCGACCGCTTCGACCTCGCGGCCTGAGCCGGGATTTGTGGGGGGCCAGCCCCCACACCCCGAGGAATTGTTGCAAAGAGAAAGGGCGGGGCCGGATGGGCCCGCCCTTTCTCTTTGCCGCCTCGGTCAGCGGCCCTTGAAGAGTCCGCCCAGCACGCCGCGCACGATCCGGCGCCCGGTGGTGCCTTTGAGCTCCTTGATGATGGCGGAGCCGAGCGCGCTGCCCACGCTCTCGGCGCCCACGCGGCGGCTCGTGGAGCGGTTCACGCGAGCGCCCGAATAGCGCCGCGCCGCACGGTATTCGCGTTCCATGGCCTCCGCCTCCTCCTCGGCGGTCTCTGCCGCTTCGGCCGCCTTGGCGGCCTGCTCGGCCCGGGCGGTGAGGAGCTCGAAAGCGCTCTCGCGGTCCTTCAGCGCCTCGTATTTGCCAGCCACGGGGCTCGCGGCCATGACCCCTGCCCGCTCGGCCTCCGTGATGGGCCCGAGTTGAGAGGATGGCGGGCGGATGAGGGTCCGCTCCACGATGCCGGGCACGCCCTTTTTCTGGAGCATCGATGTCACCGCCTCGCCCACGCCCACCTCGCGGATCGCCTCCTCGGTGTCGAAGCGCGGGTTCTCGCGGTAGGTCTCGGCGGCCATCTTGAGCGCCTTCCTGTCGCGCGCGGTGAAGGCGCGCAGCGCGTGCTGCACGCGGTTGCCGAGCTGGCCCAGGATATCCTCGGGGATGTCGTCGGGTGACTGCGTGATGAAGTAGACGCCCACGCCCTTTGAGCGGATGAGGCGCGCCACCTGCTCCACCTTCTCCACGAGCGCCTTCGGTGCGTCCTCGAAGAGGAGATGCGCCTCGTCGAAGAAGAAGACGAGGCGGGGCTTATCGGGATCGCCCACCTCCGGCAGTTCCTCGAAGAGCTCCGAGAGGAGCCAGAGGAGGAAGGTGGCGTAAAGGCGGGGAGAAGACATGAGCTGGTCGGCGGCGAGGATGTTGACGCGGCCGCGCCCATCCGTGTCCGTGCGCATGATATCCGAGAGCTCGAGTGCAGGCTCGCCGAAGAGCTTTGCCCCGCCCTGATTCTCGATCACGAGGAGCCGCCGCTGGATCGCGCCGATGGAGGCGACGGAGACATTGCCGTAGCGCAGCGAGAGCGTGTCGCGGTTCTCACCCACCCAGACGAGAAGCGATTGGAGATCCTTGAGATCGAGGAGCGGCAGGCCCTGCTCGTCGGCCACGCGGAAGGCGATGTTGAGGATGCCCTCCTGCGCCTCGGAGAGCTCGAGGAGCCGCGCGAGAAGAAGCGGGCCCATCTCCGCCACGGTCGTGCGCACGGGGTGACCCTTTTCTCCGAAGAGATCCCAGAACGTCACCGGCACGCTGTCATAGGTATAATCGGTGAAGCCGATGGTCTCGGCGCGGGAGGTGAAGGCGCCGTGAAGCTTGAAATCCGCGCTTCCGGCCTTTGCGAGGCCTGAAAGGTCCCCCTTCACGTCCGACAGGAAGACCGGCACACCCGCCGCCGAGAAGCCCTCGGCGAGGATCTGGAGCGTCACGGTCTTGCCCGTGCCAGTCGCCCCGGCCACGAGCCCGTGGCGGTTGGCATATTTGAGGGTGAGCTCCTGGCGCGCGCCGTATCCCTCGCCGCCGCCCCCGACAAAAATCCCCTTCTCCATCGCGTATCTCCCCGCCTGTTCTCGCCGGACAATACCCCGCTTGCGCCGCAGGACCAGCCACTTCAGGCGCGCCGCATAAGCCTTTCAACGCAAAGCCGTCATGGGACCTGAGAAGTGTGTTGACGCCGCGGCGCGGGAAACGTAGCGTCACGCGCAATAAGTCGGCCAGTCCGACGGGGAGAGACGTCGAAAAAGGGTTCGCATCAGCGGGCCCTTTTTCTATTCCGCGTTGGCAAAGGTGCGGCTTGCGGGATCCTGCCGCGCACGGCCTTTTGCGCTGACACTCCCGCTGCCCCGTGTTAAGCGCCCCGCAATCCAAATCGAGGAGTAAGGAATGACTTCCATTCGGCAGATCACGACGGCGGCAGCGCTCGCATGCACGCTGCCTTTCGCAGGCACGCTGGCCGCGCAGGAAAGCGATGGCGGCACGGCCGCCGAGGGCCTTTCCATGGGCGAGACGATCGTCGATGGCCGTACCGTGGGCCAGGAATACGTGGGCGACACCTTCGGCGACTGGGCGCATCGCTGCGTGGCCACCGCCGACGGTGACGACCCCTGCAACGCCTACCAGCTCCTCCTCGACAGCGACGGAAACTCGGTGGCAGAGATTTCCCTCATACCGCTCGCGAATGGCGGCCAGGCCGTGGCCGGCGGCACCATCGTCACCCCGCTGGAGACCCTGCTCATGCAGCAGATCACGCTGCAGATCGATGCGGGGGCCGCGCGCCGCTATCCGTTCTCCTTCTGCACCCGGCAGGGCTGCATCGCGCGGGTGGGCTTCACCCAGGACGACATCGACGCGATGAAGCGCGGGGCAGAGGCCACGATGACGATCGTGGCAGCCGGCGCCCCTGAAGAGCCCGTGGCACTCAACGTGTCGCTTACGGGCTTCACCGCGGCCTACGACGCACTCGCAACGCGCTAGCCACCGTCTTGAATGAAAAAAGAAAGGCGCTCCGACGGGGCGCCTTTTTTCATGCCCGGATCGGCAAGTTCGGACTGGAAGCCCGGCTCAGGCCGCGCGCAGCGCCAGCACCGCGTTGAGCCCGCCAAACGCGAAGGCATTAGAGAGCGCGCCCGTGACCCTCACCTCGCGCGCCTCGTTGGGCACCACATCGAGCGCGCATTCCGGATCCGGCTCCTCGTAGCCGATCGTGGGCGCAATGACCCCGTCGCGCAGCGCCATCATGCAGGCCAGGAGCTCCACGGCGCCCGTCCCGCCGATGCAATGGCCGTGCATCGACTTCGTTGAAGAGATCATCACCCGGTCGGCCTCCGGGCCGAACGCGCCGGCCACAGCCGCGCATTCCGTCTTGTCATTGGCGGCGGTTCCGGTGCCATGGGCGTTGATGTAGCCGATCTCGCCCGGGTTCATGCCCGCGTCGCGCAGCGCACCGGCGATGGCGCGGCCCGCCCCCTGCTGCGACGGCATCACGATGTCGGCGGCATCCGAGGTCATGGCGAAGCCCGTGATCTCCGCGAGGATCTCGGCGCCGCGCGCCTTGGCATGGCCCATCTCCTCGAGGACGAAGATGCCCGCGCCTTCGCCCTGCACCATGCCGTTCCGGTTGCCCGAGAACGGGCGGCAGGCGTCGCGTGACATCACCCGCAGCCCTTCCCACGCCTTGATCCCGCCGAAGGTAAGCATCGCCTCCGCCCCGCCCGTGACCATCGCATCGGCCATACCCGCGCGGATCATCTGGAACGCGAGGCCCATGGCGTGATTGGAGGAGGAGCACGCGGTGGAGACGGTAAAGGACGGCCCCTTCAGATTGTATTCCATGGAGACGTGGGAGGCCGCGGCGTTATTCATCAGCTTGGGGACGACGAAGGGGTGGACCCGGTTCTTCCCCTCCTCGTAGACGGCGCGGTAATTGTCCTCCCAGGTGTTCATCCCGCCCGCGGCGGTGCCGAGCACGACGCCCGCCCGCGCGGCCAATTCGCCGCCGAAGGTCAGCCCCGCCTGCCCGATGGCCTCGCGCGCCGCGAGCAGCGTGAACTGGGTGAAGCGGTCGTAGAGCGCGACCTGCTGGCGATTGAAATGCTGGGCCTCGTCATAGCCCGTCACCTGCCCGCCGATCTTGATCTGAAGCCGGTCGACATTGGGAAAGTCCAGCGCACCGATGCCGCAACGGCCCTCGCGCATGGCCTCGAGCGTGGTGGGCACGTCGTGGCCCAAGGCATTGATCGTGCCTGCCCCGGTGATGACCACGCGTTTCATGAGCTGTGCTTCATTTCTGCTCTTTGATCAGCTCTTTGACCGCGCGCGTGATGGCGGCGACGGAGGAGATGTCAAAATCGCTCTTCTCGGGCTCGTTGGCGTTGAACGGCACTTGGATGTCGAAGGCCTCCTCAATGCCGAAGATGCATTCCACGAGGCCGAGGGAATCGAGGCCGAGGTCTTCGAGCGTGCTTTCGTCGGAGACGTCCGCGGGCTCGAGCATCGCCTGTTCGGCGATGATCTCCTTGACCTTCGTGTCGACATCCATGGGCGCTCTCCTGCCTCGCTCGCGCCGGATTTAGTCACTCCCCCGGAGCTTTGAAACCGCTTTTTTGAGCGCCGCGAGGTCACGCGGGAGGCGGCGGAGCGCCTTGTAGCTTTCGATGCTGGCGGTCATCTGCGTGGCGGGCGAGCCGAGCATGACGCGCCCGGCCGGTACGTTCGACATGCAGAGCGTGCCGGCCCCGGTGACGACGCGGTCGCCGATGCTGATGTTGTCGACCACGCCGGACTGCCCGCCGAGGATGACGAAATCGCCGATCTTGGCGGAGCCCGCGATGCCCACCTGGCCGCAGAGCAGGCAATGCTGGCCGATCTCGGCGTTGTGTCCCACCTGCACGAGGCTGTCGATCTTGGTGCCCGTGCCGATGCGCGTCGCGCGGATGGTGCCGCGGTCGATGCTGCTGCCCGCGCCGATCTCCACGTCGTCTCCGATCTCTACCCCGCCCAGCGAATGGATACGCGCCCAGGGCTGCTGCGCGGCCTCGCTCTCCTTGCCCAGCGTTTCGCGCACGGTCTCGGCGCTCGAGGGCTCCGGCGTTACGAACGAAAAGCCATCGCCGCCGAGGACGGCGCCCGGCTGGATGACCACACGCGCCCCAATCCGCACGCCATGGGTGATGCGCACCCCGTCACGGATGAAGGCATCGGCGCCGATGCGCGTCCCTGCCCCGATGCTCACATGGCTGCCGATCCGCGCGCCGGCCTCGATCACGACACCGGGCCCGATGACCGTGTAGGGGCCGAGCGCCACGGCTTCGACCGCCGCATCGGGCGCGATGACGGCGGTGGGATGCTGGCTCGGCGCGCCGGCAGCTTCCCAGGCGGCGTCATAGAGCCTCGTGAGCGCGGCCATGGCATAGCGCGGGCGGCCAACGCAAATGGCCGCGGCGAGCCCGAGCCCCTGCCAATCTGCCCCGTCCCAGAGAAGCGCGGCCCGCGCTGCACCGTGGGCGAGTGTTTCGGCGTAGGCCGGGTTGGAGGCGAGTGCGAGTTCATCGGGCGCTGCCATGGCAGGCTCTGCCAGACCGGAGACGGTGAGCTCCCCGTCGCCCTGTGGGGCCACGCCGAGGGCGGCGGCGATATCCTTGATCTTGTGGGCCATCGCCTCCTCCCGCGGCAGGGCCGCCGCGCGGGGCGGTGCTACCCCCTCGGCGCGCCTAGCGCCACCCCTTGCGCCGCGAGCGCATCCCAGATGCGGGCGTCGCGGCCATAGACATCGCGGCGGAAATGCAGCTCGCCTGTGGGGGTCGTGAAGGCGGTGCGATAGACGAGATGGACCGGTACGGGCTCCACGAGATCGACCTGCGCCTCCACGCCTGTCCGCAGCTTTGCCTGGAAGAAGCCTTCGGGATCTGCCTCCTGCGCGGCCAGCAGCGCATAGGCGAAATCGAACGGGTCATTGAGCCGGATGCAGCCGTGGGAGAAGGCGCGCACCTCGCGCGCAAAGAGGCTCTTCTGCGGCGTGTCGTGCAGGTAGATGTTGTACTTGTTCGGGAACATGAACTTCACGAGCCCCAGCGCGTTGGAGCGGCTCGGCGGCTGGCGCATGTCGAATGGGAAGTTGCGCTGCGTGAACTGGGTAAAGTCCACCTCCGCGCGGTTCACGCGACGCCCGCGCACATCGGTGATCTCGAGATGACCCACGGCGTTGGGATTGGCCTTGAGCTGCGGCAGGTATTCCTTCGTCGCGATGGAGCGCGGCACGTACCAGCTCGGGTTGATGACCATGTGCTCCATCTCATCGGAAAATTCCGGCGAGCGGCGGTCACTGTCGCGCGCGCCGATGACGGAGCGGGTCTTGAAGGTCGTCACGCCGTGGTCACGCACCTGCGCGGTGAAATCCGTGAGGTTTACCCAGATGTGGCGATCACCCAGGGGCCGGTTGATCCAGCGCTCGCGCTCCATGGCCACATGGACCTGAGCGAGGCGCGTATCCACGCCCTTGTTGATCTCGGCCAGCGTGCCGGCCCCGGCCACGCCATCTTCCTCGAGCCCGTTGGCCGCTTGGAACCGGCGCACCGCCTGCGAGATGGCGAGGTCATAGGTCTCGGTCGTGGTCCGCTCGAGATGGCCCATGGCGATGAGCCTGTTGCGGAGCGCCACGACGGCCGGGCCTCGATCACCGATTTCCAAGGCCCGCGCCTGTACCGTGGCGCCCCAACCTCCCCCGGCCATGAGCTCTTCAAGCATGCGCTTCTGCTTCATGAGGCGCGTGTATTCCTGTGTCGCGGGTGGCAAGGCGTCCATGAACGCGCCGGGCGCTGCCGATGCGCCGAACTCCGTCAGGAGCGCACCGCGGTCGCGCAGCGGCACCTCACGCTTGATCTCGTCATCCACCTCGCCCGGGGTGAGCACGCCCGTCTGCACGTCGCGGGCATACTCGAGGAAGGTCCGCGTCATGTAGACTTCGAGCGCGCCCATATCGGCCACGGTGCGCGCTGCGCGCATCTGCGAGATCACGGCGTTCGGCGCGTAGTCCGACACCGGCAGTCCGTGGAGCGGCGCCTCGCGCAGTGCCTCGATCAACGCCACCCGGCGTGCCTGGTCGGCGTCTCGCGTCCAAATCGGGGTGTAGGCGCGCTCCCGGTAGAAGGTCGCGATGGCCGCATCCCCGGCCGCCGCTTCCGCCACGGCCTGCTTGAAGGCGGTGACCTGCGCCTGCGCCGGAAGGGCGAAGCACACGGCGACACCACCGATGGCAAGGAGTTTGCAGAGGACCCGCGAAAGCCAGTGAGAGAGCGCCATGACCAACCTTCCGGTGAAATCAAAACTACAATGGAATGATGACACGGCATCAATCGCCGCGCGTCCACTCACGAATACGGCATCGCCAAGGCGCTCTCCAACCCTGTTGCCAACAATCACCGCGCCTTTGCACAAAAGTCACAGCCCCCCTTGGATGCGCAAGAATTCGCCAATTTGGGAAACAATCCAGGGCTTTGGGCAAAACCGTCTTGGGAGGCCTCACGTCTTATGCCATAAGGCCGCAACACCTGGGGACGCCGATGGCCAACAAAGATTGGCGCGGTTTGGTGAACGGGACAACAAGGGCATTGAGGCCATGAACGATACAGGCATGCGCTTTTCGCGTCGCGGGTTACTGCGTGCATTTGTAGCCACCGCCATCACGGCAGCGCCGACCTACTCCAACGCTTTCGGCTTTCTGCGCGGTGCGGGCGATGTGCGCCGGATCAAGATGTATTCCGGGCGCACGGGCGAACATCTCGACATGATCTACTGGATCGACGGCAAGTACATCGCCGACGCCATGCAGGAAGTGAATTACTTCATGCGCGACTGGCGTCAGGACGCGGCCGCCTCCATGGACACGCGCACCGTCGATATCATCGCCGCCACGCGCAACCTCCTCGACACCGACAATGGCTTCATGCTGCTTTCGGGCTACCGCACGCCCCAGACCAACGCGATGCTGCGTCGGCGCTCCTCGGGCGTGGCCAAGCGCTCCCTCCACATGGAAGCGAAAGCAGCCGACCTGCGCATGAACGGCCGCTCCGTGAGCGCCGTGGCCCGCGCGGCAGCCTCCTGCGCGGCAGGCGGCGTCGGCAAGTATTCGGGGTCGAACTTCGTGCACGTGGATTGCGGAACGGTGCGCACCTGGGGCCGCTGAACCCCAGCCCTACCTGATCGAGAAAAGGCCCCGCTGGGGCTTTTTTCTTGTCTGGCCTCGAGCGCCCGCATGTGAGGCATTGCAGCACTGCGCAGAGCCGCCTATAGCCACGGCAGTGGACCGTTAGCTCAGCTGGATAGAGCGCTGCCCTCCGAAGGCAGAGGCCAGAGGTTCGAATCCTCTACGGTCCGCCATTTTCACAGAACTGATGCCCGCTTCGTCCCCTTAGGCCAGGAGATCGTGACAGAGCTCCAACGCGTCGACGAGGGCGTCCACCTCCTCGGTCGTGTTGTACATTCCGAACGAGGCCCGCGCCGTCGCAGGCACGCCCATGTGCTCCATGAGCGGCTGGCAGCAATGGTGCCCCGCGCGCACGGCGATGCCGCGCTTGTCGAGGATGGTCGAGATATCGTGGGCATGGGCGGCGCCGTTCATCGTGAACGAGAAAATCGCTGCCTTGTCAGGGGTATGCCCCTGCACGTTGAGCCAGTTCAGGCCGTCGAGCCGATCGCGCGCATAATCGCGCAGCGTGTCCTCGTGGGCGGAAATGGCCTCCATCCCGTGGGCCAACATGTACTCCACCGCCACGCCGAGCCCGATCTGCTGCACGATGCCCGGCGTCCCCGCCTCGAACTTCATCGGCGGCTTATTCCAGGAGATGTGGTCGCGGTGGACTTCGTTGATCATGTCCCCGCCGCCCATGAAGGGGCGCATCTCCTCCATCCGCGCGCGCTTGATGTAAATCGCGCCGGAGCCTGACGGGCCGTAGAGCTTGTGGCCGGTAACGGCGTAGAAATCGCAGTCGAGATCGGCCACGTCCACGGGCATGTGCGCAGCGGCCTGCGAGCCGTCGACGAGGACTGCCACGCCTTTCGCGTGAGCCGCCTCGGTGATGGCTTTCACATCGACTTTCGTGCCCAACACGTTGGAAAGATGGGTGATCGCCACGAGCTTCGTCTTCGGGCCGATGGCGTCGATGACCGCTTGGGGGTCTAGCGCCCCCGCGCTGTCCACGTCCACCCACTTCAACACAGCACCCTGCCGTTCGCGCAGGAAATGCCAAGGCACGATGTTGGCGTGGTGCTCGGCGATGGAGAGCACGATCTCGTCGCCGGGCTCGAAGCGCGGCATGGCCCAGGCATAGGCGACGAGGTTGATCCCTTCCGTCGTGCCCGAGGTGAAGACGATCTCCTCCTCCGAGGGCGCGTTCAGGAAGCGCGCGAGCGTCCCACGGACGGCCTCGTATTTCTCGGTGGCCACATTAGACAGATAGTGCAAGCCACGGTGAACATTGGCGTATTCGTGGCTGTAGGCATGGCTGACCGCATCGATGACCGCTTGCGGCTTTTGCGGCGAGGCGCCGTTGTCGAGATAGACAAGCGGCTTGCCGTTCACCTCCCGCGCGAGGATCGGGAAATCGCGGCGCACCGCGGCGACGTCGTATGTCATAGACCCACTCCGATGAGACCGAGAAGAAGCGTGAGGCCGAGCATGATGCCCACGATGACGAAGAGCATGAGAAGCGCCGCCCGGCCCAGCGAGCCGAAATTGTGCAGCTCGCTGACAAAGCTCAAGAGCACCCAGATGAGCCCGATGGAGATACCGAGGCCCGCCAGGGCGCTGAGCGGCGGGGAAAAGAGGATGAGCATCCCCTGGATGATGAGCCCGGCGACCTGCAAAATCTGCAGCCAAGCCACGATGAGAAGCGCGCCTGTCAGCGTGCCCTCCCCATCCATCGCGTTGCCCGTGAAATGGATCGCGTAGCCCAGGATTACGGTCGTGCAGCCGAGGAAGACGAGCGTCATCCACGGGCTAAGCGGCTCTAGCGCGGGCACGAGCGGCACGGGCTCCCCGCCCGACATGACAAACATCACCAGCACGGTCACGACGAGCGAGAGCGCCAGCATCGTCCACGCCACATCCCGGCTCAGATTGAGCCCGAGGAGCGCGCGCGCGGCCTCTGTCGGACGCGTCACCGAGGTGCCCATGAGGGAGACGAGGCCGTTCATCCCTGCTCCGCCTCCCTGAGATTGACCGACCACAGCACGACAAAGATCACGAACCAGAGCCCACCCGTCAGCTGCGCCTCCGTGCCCGCCCCGATGAAGCCCTGCGTGAGCCCCCAGAGCAAAATGAGCGGCGAGGTCGCCAGGAGGGTCCAGAAGAGCGCGAGCCGCGCACCGTACCACGTCCCCTTCCCTCCGATGGCGCGGGCGAGAAGATGTGAGAGCGCCGCGAGCCCGTAGAGGATGAGCGGCATGATGAAGAGCGAGGAGAACATCGCGTAGACGAGATCCTGCGTGAGATCGCTCCCTGTCAGCTCCGCCTGCCGCGCGAGCCGCGGCCAGGAGGCCACGAAGAGCATGGTGCAGGCGCCCAGAAGGATGGCGATGGCACGGTCCTCCCGCTGCCCGGCCTCGAGAAGCCGGCGCATGACCGTCCGCGGACGGCGGTAGCTCTGCACGATGTCGCGCGTCACAGGCATCAGTCCGCGAGCCACCCTTCGATCTGGCCCAGCACCATCTCCGCCAGCTCGGCATCCTCGATCTCATCGAGTGCCTCGGCGAGGAAGGAAAGCGTCAGCAGGTTCTCCGCCGTCTTCCGCGGCACGCCCCGGGAGCGCAGGTAAAAGAGCGCCTCCTCGTCGATCGCGCCCGACGTCGACCCGTGCGAGCAGGCCACGTCGTCGGCGTAGATCTCGAGCTCGGGCTTGGCGAGAAACTGGCTGTCGTCATCGAGCAGAAGCGACTGGCTGATCTGGTAGCCATCGGTCTTCTGCGCGTGAGGCTGCACGAGAATCTTGCCCTGGAAGACACCCACCGCGCCGTTGCGCAGCACCTTCTTGAAGACCTGCCGGCTTTCGCAGTTCACCGCGTCATGGGTGATATAGACGGTGTCGTCGTGGTGGAATTTTCCGCGCGCCCCATCGCCAAGGCAACCGCCCGCGATATGCGCGACGGCATTGTCCCCGAGGATCTCGAGGACGGCCTCGTTCCGCGTGGCCGCGCCATTGGCGGTGAAGCCGAAGCTCTTGAACGTGCTCTCCACGCCCGTGCGGGCAAAGAGATTGGTGAGCGTGGCGCGATCCTGCTCCGGGGCCTGGATGCGCAGGTGATGGAACGTGCCGGTCTCGGCGATATCGGCCTCGAGCATCACGTTCGAGCGCCCGCCCGGCTGCCCCTCTTCGAGAAGCGTGAGCGACGCGCCGGGATCGACCTTCACGAGGTGATGCAGCACGGCCTCGCCCCCGCCCGAGCGGTAGGAGATGCGGATGGGCCGCGCGACCGCGCCCGTGGCGTGGATGAGGAGCCCGTCCTCGGCAGTGGCGGTGTTGAGCGCCGCAAGGGGGCGCGCCACCGGCTTGAAGAGGCGCGCGCCATCGACGCGCGGCGCCTCGTTCGCGGACGCTTCGAGCACGCCGTAGAGCGCCTTGGCCCAGTGCAGGTCGGTATGGCTCACATCCGCGAGCCGCTCGATCTTCACGTGCTCGAGGGCGGTGTCGTCGGAGGCGTCCGCATCGAAGACGCCATCCACGAAAACAAGCGTCAGCGGCGCGGCGGCGTCGAACACACGCGACGCCTCGGAAGAGGCATCATGGGCCTTGGCGCCTGTCCACGCGTCCGGGCGGGTGAATTTCCAGTACTCGTCCCGGCCCATGGGCATCCCGAGTGCTGCGAGCCGCAGCCGGGCAGCCTCACGCGCCTGCGTGAGCCACGGGCCCGCCTCCGGCAGCGGATGGGCGGCGAGCACCGCCTCGGTGAGGTCCTGTCGTGCTTCTGGCAGCGCCATCTACGCCTCCTCGAGGAGGTTTGCGTAGCCGTTGTTCTCCACCTCGAGCGCGAGCTCCGGCCCGCCCTGGGTGACCATGCGCCCATCGGCCATGATGTGGACGACATCCGGCTGGATATGGTCGAGCAGGCGCTGGTAGTGGGTGATCACAAGGAAGGTGCGGCCCTCGTCGCGGAGCGCGTTCACGCCCTGCGCCACGAGCTTCATCGCGTCCACGTCGAGGCCGGAATCCGTCTCGTCGAGGATGCACATCTTGGGCTCGAGCATCGCCATCTGCAGGATCTCGTTGCGCTTCTTCTCACCGCCGGAAAAGCCGACATTGACGGGCCGCTTGAGCATGTCCGCATCGATCTTGAGCGCCTTGGCGTTCTCGCGGATCACCTTGAGGAACTCGCCCGCGCTGAGCTCGTCCTCGCCGCGCGCCTTGCGCTGCGCGTTCACGGCGGTCCTCAGGAAGGTCATGTTGCCCACACCGGGGATCTCCACCGGATACTGGAACGCGAGGAAAAGGCCTGCGGCCGCGCGCTCTTCCGGCTCCATGTCGAGGATGTCCTCGCCGTCCATCGTGGCCGTGCCTTCGGTCACCTCGTAGCCTTCGCGGCCGGCGAGGACGTAGGAGAGCGTGGACTTGCCCGAGCCGTTCGGCCCCATGATCGCGTGGACCTTGCCGGGTTCGAGCACCAGGTCGACCCCCTTCAGGATCTTCTTGCCCTCCTCCTCGAGTTCGACGTGCAGGTTCTTGATTTCTAGCATCGGACGGCTCCTTTGGACCGCGCACCGGGCGCGGCACTTTCAATGGGGGACATAAGCGGGGACGCAAGCACGAACACCCGGGCCAACAAGTCGGCACCGGGGCAAATGCGCTCGGATGTGAAGTCTGTGGTTAGGCCAGGGACTCGTTGGCCCAGGTCTGGAAGTCGGCGATCTTCTCGCTCCAGGCAATCTCGCCCGCCACGATCGCTTTGCCGAACTCGACGACCTCCGCCACCGTGGGCGCGCCGAGATCCATCTGCAGCCCGAAGACCCAGGCCATGATCACGAGGCCGAAGAACTTTCCCGAAAAGCTCTGCATCCGCAGGATACCGCACAGGACGACAAAGCAGAGGAAGGCCGCGAGCGGATCGGTGTAGAGCGCGATGAGCTCCGCCCGTTCGCCGAAGTCGTAGGCCTCGAGAAGCATCGCGGAGGGCGCGGCCACGCAGGCCAGCATCGCCGAGCACCAGCCCGCAGCCATACCCGCGAGAAGCGCGACGTAGCCCGTCATGCCCACCTTGACCTTGCCGCCGCCGCGCTTGGCAAGCTTCATGGGCACGGTACCCTCGGCGCCCGCTGTCTGCGTCATGGTGCGCCCGGACTCGATGCGGGCCAGCCGCTCTTCCCACGCGCGCTTTCGATCTTGGCTCAAGGTCGACATATCTCAATCCCCTTTTGCCCCCACCCATGCACGTTAGGGGCGAAACGGGGCCGGATTGCGGCAACCTTTTGGAAAACCTGCGCCTCATTTGCGCCGCATCCCGAGGAGTGAATTTCCGAATAGAGAGCCGAGAAACCCGGAGAGCGCGGCCAGGGTCACGAGCTGCCAGGCCGCGAGCGCGTCGGTGATCGCGTCGACGACGAAAGCGAAGCCCGCGCAGAAGATCGCGGTGGCCGTGGCAGCGAAAAGTCGGCTCATGGCGCGATCGGCCCGTCGTCATGGTGGCCCTGCCGAGGGCTTCCACGCCGCACACGCTCCTCGGCGTAGAGGAGTTCGACATCAAGGCGCTTCGCCGCTGCGATCGCCCGCGAGGCGCGCGGGAAATGGAAAGTCGCCAGACACGCCGCGATCCCGAAGGCCATCGCGCCCCACAGCGCAGTCTCGGGGAGCCCGGTCAGCAACTTCAGCGTGAGCAGGCCGGGAAAGCCGAGCACGAACAGCGCCACGGCGATCGCCGCACCGCCGGCGGAAAAGATCAGCCAGGCCTCACGACCCGCCGACCTGCGCGAGGTTCTGGCAATGCGCGCCTTCTGCGCCTGCGTATATGTCTGCGCGTCGTCCATGGTGCCGGTGCGCTCGGATCAGCCCACCGATCCCTCGAGCGAGATCGCCACGAGCTGCTGCGCTTCCATCGCGAACTCCATGGGCAGGGCCTGCAGCACTTCCTTGCAGAAGCCGTTGACCACGAGCGCCACCGCCTCTTCCTCGTCCATGCCGCGCTGGCGGCAGTAGAAGAGCTGGTCGTCATCGACCTTCGAGGTCGTCGCCTCGTGCTCCACCCGGCTCGAGTTGTTCTTCACCTCGATATAGGGGACGGTATGCGCCCCGCAGGTATCGCCGATGAGGAGACTGTCGCACTGGGTGTAGTTGCGGCTGTTCTTGGCGCGATTGTGCATCGTCACAAGGCCGCGATAGGTATTCTGGGCCTTGCCCGCGCTGATCCCCTTCGAGACGATGCGCGACTTCGTGTTCTTGCCCAGGTGGATCATCTTCGTGCCGGTATCGGCCTGCTGGAGGTTGTTGGCGATGGCGATGGAGTAAAACTCGCCCTGGCTCTCCTCTCCCCGGAGGATGCAGGACGGATACTTCCACGTGACGGCCGAGCCGGTCTCCACCTGCGTCCACATCACCTTAGAGCGGTCGCCCCGGCAATCGGCGCGCTTGGTGACGAAGTTGTAGATGCCGCCCTTGCCCTCTTCATCGCCCGGGAACCAGTTCTGCACCGTGGAATACTTCACCTCCGCGTCGTCCATGACGACAATCTCCACGACCGCTGCATGGAGTTGCGCGATATCGCGCTGGGGCGCGGTGCAGCCTTCGAGGTAGCTCACATAGGCCTCGCGGTCGCAGATGATGAGCGTGCGCTCAAACTGGCCGGTGTTTTCCGCGTTAATCCGGAAATAGGTGGAAAGCTCCATAGGGCAGCGCACCCCCGGCGGGACATAGACGAACGAGCCGTCGGAGAAGACGGCCGAATTCAGCCCGGCATAGTAGTTGTCCGACGGCGGGATGACGGAGCCGATATACTTTTTCACGAGGTCCGGGTAATCCTTGATCGCCTCGGAGATCGAGCAGAAGATCACGCCCTTTTCGGCGAGCTCCTTCTTGAAGGTCGTACCCACGGAGACGCTGTCGAAGACCGCGTCGACCGCAACACGGCGTTCAGAATTGTCCTCGGGCGTCGCGTCCACCTCTTCGACGCCTGCGAGGATTTTCTGCTCCTTCAGCGGAATGCCGAGCTTGGTGTAGGTCTCCAGAAGCTTCGGATCGACCTCGTCTAGCGACTTCGGCTTTTCCTCCATGCTCTTCGGGCGCGCGTAGTAATACTGGTCCTGCAGGTCGATCTTCGGGAAATCGACCATCGCCCAATCGGGCTCTTTCATGGAAAGCCAGCGCTGGTAGGCGTTGAGGCGCCATTCGAGCATCCATTCGGGCTCGTCGTTCTTGGCGGAGATCAGGCGCACGATGTCCTCGGAGAGGCCCTTCGGCGCGTAGTCCATCTCGATCTCGGTTTCCCAGCCGTGCTTGTACTTGCCGGCCAGCGCCGCGACCTTGGCGACGGTGTCTTCCTCGACGCCTTCTTTGACCTTCATCGTGTCAAGTGCTGCCATGGATCTTCCTCTCACGCTGCTCTGGCGCAAATCTTTTCGTATTTCGAGGCCCAGGTGTTTGCGAACCTGCGCACGTCTTCCTCCGTCGTGGCGGGCCCGATGGAGACGCGGAGAGCCTGGCTGGCCTCGGTCGCGTCATAGCCCATCGCCGTCAGCACGCCCGAGGCCCGGACCTTCCCGCTCGAGCAGGCTGAGCCCGCCGATACGGCGAAGCCCGCGAGGTCCATCTGCATCACCTGCGTCTCGCCCTTCCAGCCGGGTGCGATGAAGCAGGAGGTGTTGGGCAAGCGTGCGGCGCCTTTCCCGACAAAAATAATATTGTTCGTCACGGCTTCCAGAGTTGTTTCTAGAATATTTCTAAATTCCTCGACGCGGCTCCAGACCCCGGTTTCGAGATCCCGGCTCGCGGCCTCCGCGGCCGCGCCGAAGCCCGCGATGCCGATGACATTCTCCGTGCCCGAGCGCCGCCCCATCTCCTGCCCGCCGCCGCGGATCTGCGCGGGGACATCCACGCCCTGCCGCACGATGAGCGCGCCCACGCCCTTGGGCCCGCCGAGCTTGTGGGCGGAGACGAGCGCCATCTCGGCCCCCGACCAGGCAAAAGAAACCGGCACCTTGCCGAAGGCCTGCGTGAAATCGCTCACCGCGATCCCGGCGGGCAGCGTCTGCATGACCCCGGTCTCGGAATTGGCGAGCTGCAGGGTCGTTGCCGCTGGATCGCGCACGGTCACCGCCCCGTCGCGCGACACCGGGAGCGAGGCGTCCGCGTAGGCGCGCACCGCGTCATGCTCCACCGCCGCGCCCGCGAGCTCGCGCCCCGACAGTGCCAGCGCCGCCGCCTCGGTGGCCGAGGACGTGAAGACGATGTCAGCGCCCGACGCCCCGATCGCCTCCGCGATCTGCGCCCGCGCCTTCTCCACGATGGCCTTGGCCGCGCGCCCTTCCGCATGGACGGAGGACGGGTTCCCCAGCGCATCCATGGCCGCGATCATCGCCGCGCGCGCCTCCGCCCGCAGCGGCGACGTGGCATTATAGTCGAGATACACCCGCTGCATCAGAGCTCGGTCCCCGGTTTCTTTGTGCGTCGTACCTCGGGGTCTGGGGCAGAGCCCCAGTCCGCTCGCGCCGTCACGCTCATTCGTCGACCACCTCGAAGAGCGAAGGCACGGCCGGGCACGGCGTCAGGTCATTGCGCACGACATCGCTGAGCCGGGTCTGGTGGAGAAAGACGTAGACATGGGCCGACAGCCCTTCCCAGAGCCGGTTCGTCATGCTCTGCGCCCGCGACCCCGACACCGCGCCCGAGGCCCCTGCCCCGGTATGCATCGCGCTCACCGTTTCATCCACCGCGCCGAGGATCTCGGCCACGCGGATCTCTGTGGCCGCCCGCGCGAGCTTGTAGCCCCCGCCCGGCCCGCGCACCGATGAGACGAGCCCGGCCCGGCGCAGTTTCACGAAGAGCTGCTCGAGATAGGGCAGCGAGATAGCCTGCCGCTTGGATATCTCGCCGAGCGAGACCAGCACGTCCTCGCCCTGCAGCGCGATATCGGCCAGTGCCACCATCGCGTAGCGTCCCTTGGTCGAAAGCTTCATCACACGTCTCCATGGGCACCATGGCCCGCATCCATCGGCATCGCGGCCCGCAGCCTCATCCCGGAGCAACACTGGCACCAGGGAGCAATCGGGGGTCATCGGGAGTGATTGACCCTCATCGTCGGCATGTTTACGTCATGGCCACCGCGGCGGACCGCGGTTTAGAATTGTTCTAAAATGCTGTCGGGGGCACGTCAAGCGTCCCCATGGCCCCTGTCAGACTGGATGCCCATGCCCGAGGTAATCTTTGCCGGTCCCGAAGGACGGCTCGAAGGCCGCTATCACCCGCAAAAACAAAAAGACGCCCCGATCGCGATCGTGCTGCACCCGCATCCGCAATTCGGCGGCACGATGAACAACAAGGTCGTCTACAATCTGCACTACGCCTTCTACAACATGGGCTTCACCGTGCTGCGCTTCAACTTCCGGGGCGTGGGCCGCAGCCAGGGCGAATATGACCAGGGCGTGGGCGAATTGTCGGACGCCGCGAGCGCCCTCGATTACCTGCAATCGATGAACAACAACTCCAAGCATTGCTGGGTGGCGGGCTTTTCCTTCGGCGCCTGGATCGGGATGCAGCTGCTCATGCGCCGGCCGGAGATCACGGGCTTCATCTCGGTCTCCCCGCCCGCCAACATGTATGATTTCTCGTTCCTCGCGCCCTGCCCGTCCTCGGGCCTCATCATCAATGGCACCGGCGATCGCGTGGCCCCGCCGGCGGACACCCAGACGCTGGTGGGCAAGCTTCACGAGCAGAAAGGCATCACGATCACCCACCAGGAGATCGAGGGCGCGGGGCATTTCTTCGACGAGCCGCACATGGACACCATGATCGGCAACGTCACCGAATACGTGCAGCGCCGCCTGACCGAGACGACACGCTAGGCGCAGGGCGCGCCGCGCAGGAGACAGACGTCCATGAATTCCGTAGAGACCCTCGCCACCAAGCTCGCCGATGACGTGCTCGCCGCGCAGGATGAGCTCGGCAATGACCGGCTTTTCGTGGAGATCGGCAATGTGCTCGCAGCGGCCTCCCAGACGCTCGAGGAAGCCTTCCTGACCGAGTGCCGCATCCGCATCGCCGAGAAAAAGGCCCGCGCGGCGCTCGAAGCTGCCGTCGCGGCTCACCGGTCGAGCGGCGGCTGACCCCAGGCACACGCTTCGGCGCCGGATCTACACTCGCAGCATGCGCTGAGCCGGCCCTTTTCGGAGGGTAAAGCGGGCTGAGTGCGCGCGCACATCGCTCGCACAAGCGCACCTGCGACAATTCTGAAAGCATTCGATGTATACAAATGCATACCTTCAGATTATGGAGCAACAAAAGCGCATCCGAAAGGAAACTCCATGTCCACCTTCTCCGGCACCGATATCGTCTACACCACCGTCGATGAGGCTCCCGAACTGGCCAGCGCCTCCCTCCTGCCCATCGTGAAATTCTTCGCCAAGGCGGCGGACGTGACCGTGGAGACGCGCGACATCTCGCTCGCCGGGCGCATCATCGCGACCTTTCCCGAAGTGCTCACCGATGCGCAGGCGCAATCGGACGACCTCGCCGCGCTGGGCGACTGGGTGAAAACGGCCGAGGCCAACGTCATCAAGCTGCCCAATATCTCCGCCTCCGTTCCGCAGCTCGAGGCCGCCATCAAGGAGCTCCAGGACAAGGGATACGCGCTGCCCGATTACCCCGCCGACCCTAAGACCGACGCCGAGAAGGCCGTGCGCGCGAAGTATGACACGATCAAGGGCTCGGCTGTGAATCCGGTCCTCCGCGAAGGAAATTCGGACCGCCGCGCCGCCACCGCCGTCAAGAACTACGCCAAGGCCAACCCGCACCGCATGGGCAAATGGTCCGCGGCGTCGAAGACCCATGTCGCCTCCATGACGGGCGATGATTTCTACGCCAACGAGACCTCCACCACGGTCACAGCCGCGCAGACGGGCGCGGCCACGATCCGGCTGAACGGCAAGACGCTGAAGGACGGCGTGGCGCTCGCCGAAGGCACCGTGGTCGACGCGTCCTTCATGTCCGCAGCCGCGCTGCGCACGTTCCTCGAGGCCGAGATCGCGAGCATGGAGCCCGGCGTCCTCTTCTCGCTCCACATGAAGGCCACGATGATGAAGGTCTCCGACCCGATCATCTTCGGTCACGCCGTCTCCGTTTACCTTGCGCCGTTCTTCGAAAAGCACGGCGCGGCGCTGAAAAAGCTGGGGGTGAGCCCCAATGGCGGCATCGGCTCGATCGAGGCGGCCATCGCTGGCCACGCCGAGCTCGAAGCAGATCTGAAAGCCGCGCTCGCCGCGGGCCCGGCCATGTACATGGTCAATTCCGACAAGGGCATCACGAACCTTCACGTCCCCTCCGACGTCATCATCGATGCCTCCATGCCCGCCGTGATCCGCGCGGGCGGCAAGGGCTGGGGCCCGGACGGGAACGAGGCGGACACCAAATGCGTGATCCCGGACCGCTGCTATTCCACGGTCTATGACGAGACGATCAACTTCTTCAAAGCCAACGGCGCCCTCGACGTGACCACCGCAGGTGCCGTTCAAAACGTGGGTCTCATGGCCCAGAAGGCGGAGGAATACGGCTCACACCCCACCACCTTCGAGATCCCGGAGGCAGGGACCATCGAGGTCGTCGCCGCCAATGGCGACGTGCTTCATTCCCACGCGGTCGCGCCCGGCGATATCTGGCGGATGTCGAGCGCCAAGAAGGCCCCCATCGAGGACTGGGTGAAGCTCGCCATCGAGCGTCAGGCCGCCACTGGCGCGCAGGCGATCTTCTGGCTCGACGCCCATCGTGCCCACGACGCGGAGCTCATCGAGAAGGTGAAGCCCCTCCTTGAAGCCGCTGGCGTCGCAGACAAATTCGAGATCATGGCCCCGCGCGAGGCGACCCGCCTCACGCTGGAAACCATCACGCAGGGCAAGGACAGCATCGCCATCACGGGCAACGTCCTGCGCGACTACCTCACCGACCTCTTCCCGATCCTCGAGCTCGGCACTTCCGCCAAGATGCTCTCCATCGTCAAGCTCATGCAGGGCGGCGGTCTCTTCGAAACGGGCGCGGGCGGCTCGGCCCCGAAGCACGTCCAGCAGCTCGTGGAAGAAAACCACCTCCGCTGGGACAGCCTCGGAGAGTTCTGCGCTCTGGGCGAGAGCTTCGATTTTCTCGCCAATGCCACCGGCAACGAGAAGGCCGCCGCGCTGGCCAAAGGCGTCGAGGCGGCCACGCAGGGCGTGCTCGATCATGAGCGCTCCCCGGGGCGCAAGGTCGGTCAGCCCGACAACCGCGACAGCCACTACTGGTTTGCCCGCTACTGGGCGGAAGCGCTCGCCACGGGTCCGCTCGGCGATCACTTCAAGCCCGTCGCCGAAGCCCTTGCCAAAGGTGAAGAAAAGATCGTTGCCGAGCTCGCCGAAGTCCGCGGCAAGCCCGCCGATATCGGTGGCTACTACAAGGCAGATCCCGAGAAGCTCGCCCGCGTCATGCGCCCCTCGGCCACGCTCAACGCGATCTTCGACTGACCATGCTGCCCCGGCCTCGCGCCGGGGCCCCTCTTGCCCGGATTTTCGCCGCCCCCGGGGCGATCATCTGTGATAGGCTCACGGCGATGTCCGAGATCATCGCTCCCGTGCGTCCCCAAACACAGAAGAAAACAGAGCGTCCGCCGCTCTGGAAAGTCATCCTGCTCAATGATGATTTCACGCCCCGTGCCTTCGTCACCAAGGTGCTGATGGGCCTCTTTCACATGTCCGAGGGAGAGGCGGAGGCCGTCATGCTGGCCGCGCACATGAAAGGCAGCTGTGTCGTCGCCGTCTTCACCCGCGAGATTGCGGAGACGAAGGCCCGCCAAGGCACCGATGTGGGCGCGCGGGCCGGTTACCCGCTCACCTTCACCACCGAGCGCGACAGCTGAGGCTGCACATTCGCTGGGCAGACGCGCCCGAAGCCCCGGAAGACACCCATCTTTTCCCGCCGACGGCTGGACAGCGCCGGGTGCGCCGATAGCTAAGGGCGCATGCCAGCACCAACACGCTTCAATGACGCCGATGACGTCTCCCACACCACGCTCGAAGACATCCAAGGCCTCGGCATCGGGTGCTTTCTGACCTCCCTGGGCCTCGTCTTTCTCACCCATTTGGGCTTTCTGACCGGCCAGTCGGCGGGCCTCGCGCTCCTCATTGCCTATCCCACCGGGTGGAGCTTTGGCACGGTCTTCTTTCTCGTGAACCTGCCCTTCTACATCTTCGCCTATATGCGGCTCGGCCTCGAGTTCACGCTCAAAAGCATCGCCTGCGTGACGCTCGTCTCGCTCATGTCCGATTACCTGCCGCTATTCATCGTCTTCGAGCGCCTCGATCCCGTGATCGGCACCATCGTCTTCGGCACGACCGTGGGCCTCGGCCTCCTCGCCTGCTTCCGCCACAAGGGCTCGCTCGGCGGGCTCGGCGTGGTGGCGCTCATCATCCAGGACAGGACCGGCTTCAAGGCGGGCTACGTGCAGCTTATCGTCGATGCCGCGATCTTCGGCGTGGCGATCTTCCTCTTCCCCGCCTCCGTCGTGGCCTACTCGCTCCTCGGGGCGGTGGTGCTCAACGGCGTCATCGCCTTCAACCACCGGCGCGACCGCTACATCGCCGACTAGCGGGGCCGGGCCTTCTGGGGCACAGTCGCGCGAGCCCCAGGAGATCCGACCATGCCCACAGCCTATTATTATCTCATCGCCGCGATCTTCTTCGAGACGGTGGGCACGAGTGCGCTCAAGGCCTCCGAACAGTTCTCGAAGCTCGGCCCCTCGATCATCGTCGTCGTGGCCTATGGCGTGAGCTTCTACCTGCTGGCCTTCTCGCTCCGCACTATCCCCGTGGGCATCGCTTACGCGATCTGGAGTGCCTTCGGCATCTTCATGATCGCCTGCATCGGGTTCGTCGTCTTCGGACAGACGCTCGATCTTCCGGCGATCCTCGGGCTCGCGATGATCGTCGGAGGCGTCGTTGTGATCCATGTCTTCTCGAACTCGGTGAGCCATTGATGGAGGCGGCGTTCTGGCACGAGCGCTGGCAATCGGGGCGCATCGCGTTCCATGAAGGCGCGCCCAATGCCCTCCTCGCGGCCCACTGGCCGGGTCTCGCCATGGGGCGCCGCGTCTTCGTGCCGCTCTGCGGCAAGGCGGTGGACCTGAGCTGGCTCGCCGCGCAGGGCCACGAGGTCATCGGCGCGGAGCTCGATGCGACGGCCGTCGCGGCCTTTTTCGCGGAGGCCGGGCTCACGCCCGAGGAACACCCCGCCGGGCCGCTCACGCGCTTCACAGCCGGCGGCATCACGATCTACCAGGGCGATATATTCGCGCTCGAGGCCGCCACGCTGGGCCCGGTGGATGCCGTCTTCGACCGCGCCGCGCTCGTGGCGCTGCCGCCCGAGATGCGCGCACGCTACGCGGAGCACGTCGCCGCGCTCACCGGGCACGCGCCGCAGATGCTCATCACCTTCGAGTATGAGAATCCCGCCATGGAAGGCCCGCCCCACAGCGTGCCCACGCGCGAGGTCGAGGCGCACTATGCCGCTCGGTTCAGCGTCCGGGAGCTGGAGCGCCGCCCCATTTCCGGCCCCCTACTCAACCGCACGACGGGGAGCGAAGTGGCCTACCACCTGGCCTAGCCGCTCACGGTGTGCCTGACACGCGCGCTTCACCTTTCCAGAAACACCTCGGGGGCTGGGGCAGAGCCGTGCCTGCAAAAGAAAAAGGCCGGGGGTCTCCCCCCGGCCAGGTTCGCCTCTCAGGCTCCTATAATTTACCGCTCGGTGATTTTCTGCCTGCGGCCTGAGCTGCGTCCGGGGCGAGCGCACCCGCCCCAAAACTTGGTATGTTGTCGAGCCGACGTGGCCCGGTGTCTCGTCGGGGACCAGACCGAGGCCCGGCCCCCTAGCGCCCCAAGTGAGGGGTGCCTATCCTTTAATGTTCCTCGGGTCGCGCCCGTAGGTGTTGCGTTCCCTGATTTGGCCATTCTCCCCTTTCAGGTAGGCTTCTCCGCCGGCTTCTCGCGCTCTTGACTTCGAGTACTCCCAAGACTCTGCTTGAGTGCTGGTCACCTTGCTGGCGCGACTGGCACCTTCTTGCTTGGTTTCCCACTTTCCGTCCGGACGCTGCTGAGTCCAAAAGTCTCGTTTGTCAGCCATGTTTGGCCTCCATAGTTTTCCACAGGCAGTCACGTTTCTTGTGAGCGGTTCTGTGTGTTTCGCAGCACGCTATTGATAGCCAACCCGACTTCGGTCTTTCTCCTATTCATCGACCCTCTTGGGGCGAATTGGTTTCTGCCGCAGCGTGCTAGGCGTTCGCGGCAAGAGCCGGGAGGGGTGTTGGTAGCACCTCTCCCAACCCTTCAATTTCTTAGCTGCAGCCCGACGTCGCGCCGCAGGTGTTGCACTTCATGCAGGTGCCGTTGCGCACGAGCGTGTAGTTTCCGCATTCGCCGCACGGGTCGCCCTCGTAGCCCTGCATCTTGGCCTTGGCGGAGGCGTCCATGGCGGGCGTCTCCTGAAGCGGCAGCTTGCGGCCCTCCGGCGCAGTGTTGAGGCGCGCCTCGGGCACCAGCGTCTGGAGTGCGGTCTGAGGGTCGAGCGACCCGTCGAGCGCCGTGGTGCCCTGACCGCCCTGGTAGACGACGAACTCCTGCGGCACTCGGTTGCGGTGATAGCCGGTGGAGACCATCTGCTTGAGCACCTCGACGCCTTTCAGCGCGCTGGCCTCGGAGGGATCGCGAACATTCGAGACGCCCTCTTCCTCGCCGCGGCCGAGATCGTCGAACGTGGCGCCCTCGGGCTTCACATGGGCGAGCTCCGTGCGGTCGAGGTAGCTTACGGCCAACTCGCGGAAGATGTAGTCGAGGATCGACGTCGCGTTCTTGATCGAGTCGTTGCCCTGGACCATCCCGGCGGGCTCGAACTTGGTGAACGTGAAAGCATCCACGAACTCCTCGAGCGGCACGCCGTACTGGAGGCCCACCGAGACCGCGATGGCGAAGTTGTTCATCATCGCCCGGAAGCCAGCGCCTTCCTTGTGCATGTCGATGAAGATCTCGCCGAGCTTGCCGTCCTGATACTCACCGGTGCGGAGATACACTTTGTGCCCGCCGACGATGGCTTTCTGGGTGTAGCCCCGGCGACGCTCGGGCATCTTCTCCCGCGCGGCCTTGGCCACCTCCTTGATGACGATCTTCTCGACGATCTTTTCGGCCAGCACGGATGCCTTCTCGCGATCCGACCCGGTCTCGAGGATCTCCGCGGCCTCGTCGTCGTCCTCCACGAGGGCGGCGGCGAGCGGCTGGGAGAGCTTGGAGCCGTCACGGTAGATCGCGTTGGCCTTCACCCCCATCTTCCAGGAGCGCTCGTAGCTCTCCTGCACCTCTTCGATGGTCGCATCGTTGGGCATGTTGATCGTCTTCGAGATCGCGCCAGAGATGAAGCTCTGCGCCGCCGCCATCATGTCGATATGGCTGTTCACGGAAAGGAAGCGCTTGCCCTTCTTGCCGCAGGGGTTGGCGCAGTCAAAAACGTTCAGGTGCTCTTCCTTGAGGAAAGGCGCGCCCTCGAGCGTCATCGTCCCGCAGACATGGTCGTTCGCCGCCTCGATATCGGCCTTCGAGAAGCCGAGATGCACGAGGAGGTCGAAGGACGGGTCCGTGAGCTTCTCCGCCGGGATGCCGAGCACGTCGGTGCAGAACTCCGCGCCGAGCGTCCACTGGTTGAAGACGAAGCGAATGTCGAAGGCCGACGGCAGTGCCGCCTCGATCTTGTCTATCTCCGCCTGCCCGAAGCCGTGCCCGATGAGCGCGGTGTGGTTGATCCCGGGCGCATTCCCGAGCGACCCGTGGCCCACGGCGTAGGAGATGATCTCCCCGATCTCGCTCTCGCGGTAGCCGAGCTTGGCCAGCGCCGCGGGAACGGAGCGGTTAATGATCTTGAAGTATCCGCCGCCGGCGAGCTTCTTGAACTTCACAAGCGCAAAGTCCGGCTCGATGCCCGTCGTATCGCAGTCCATGACGAGGCCGATGGTGCCCGTGGGGGCCACGACGGTCGCCTGCGCGTTGCGGTAGCCGTTCTTCTTGCCGAGCTCGAGCGCCTGGTCCCAGGCCTCCATGGCGATCTGCGGCAGACGCGCGTCCGGGCAGGAGCCGTGATCGAGCGGCACGGGCTTCACGTTCACCGCCTCGTAGCCGTCTGTGTGGCCGTAGGCCGCGTTGCGGTGGTTGGCGATGACGCGAAGCATGTGCGCCTTGTTCTTCTCGTAGCCCGCGAAGGCACCGAGCTCACCCGCGACTTCCGCGGAGGTGGCGTAGGACACACCGGTCATGATGGCCGTCAGAGCGCCGCAGAGCGCGCGGCCCTCATTGCTGTCATAGCCGTAACCCATGTTCATCAGCAGGCCGCCGATGTTGGCATAGCCGAGGCCCAGCGTCCGGAAGTCGTAGGAGCGCTGCGCGATCTCCTTCGACGGGAACTGCGCCATCATCACGGAGACCTCGAGCGTCAGCGTCCAGAGGCGCGTGGCGTGCATGTACTCTTCCACCTGGAACGTGCCGTCCCGGAAGAACGTGAGCAGGTTCATGGAGGCAAGGTTACAGGCCGTGTCGTCGAGAAACATGTACTCCGAGCACGGGTTCGAGCCGCGGATTTCGCCATCTTCCGGGCACGTGTGCCAGGCGTTGACCGTGTCGTGGTACTGGATACCCGGATCGGCGCAGGCCCAGGCCGCGTGGCCCAGCTGCTCCCAGAGATCACGCGCCCTCAGCGTCTTGGCGACTTTGCCGTCCTTGCGGTTGATGAGCTGCCAGTCAGCGTCCTTTTCCACGGCGTAGAGGAAGGCGTCGGTCACGCGGATCGAGTTGTTGGAGTTCTGGCCGGAAACGGAGTTGTAGGCTTCCGAGTCCCAGTCGGTGTCATAGGTCGGGAACTCGATGGAGGTGTGACCCTGCTTGGCGTAGTCGAGCACGCGCTTCACGTAGGTCTCCGGGATCGCCACCTTCTTCGCCGCGCGAACAGCGTCGCCCAAGCTCTTGTTTTTCTTCGGATCGTAGGCATCGGCTTCCGCACCATCCCACTGACCGATGGCCGCGAAGATCGCGTTGAGCTTCTCCTCGTGCATCTTGGAGCCCGCGACGATGGAGGCCACCTTCTGCTCCTCGATGACCTTCCAGTTGATGAAGTCCTCGATGTCCGGGTGATCGGCGTCGCAGATCACCATCTTTGCCGCGCGACGCGTCGTGCCGCCCGACTTGATCGCGCCCGCCGCGCGGTCACCGATCTTGAGGAAGCCCATGAGGCCCGACGACTTGCCGCCGCCGGAGAGCTTCTCGCCCTCGCCGCGGAGGTGGGAGAAGTTCGTGCCCGTGCCGGAGCCGTACTTGAAGAGGCGCGCCTCGCGGACCCAAAGATCCATGATGCCGCCGTCATTCACCAGATCGTCCTGCACGGACTGGATGAAGCAGGCATGGGGCTGCGGGTGCTCGTAGGCCGACTTCGACTTGGTCAGCTTGCCGGTGAAGGGATCGACATACATGTGGCCCTGGCTCGGGCCATCGATGCCGTAGGCCCAGTGCAGGCCGGTGTTGAACCACTGCGGCGAGTTCGGTGCCGCGCGCTGGGTCGCGAGCATGTGGCGCATCTCGTCGTAGTAGGCGCGCGCGTCCTCTTCGGTGGTGAAGTAACCACCCTTCCAGCCCCAGTAGGCCCAGGCGCCCGCGAGGCGGTCGAAGACCTGCTTGGCGGAGGTCTCACCGCCAAACTCGGCGTCGTCGGCGGGGACGTGGCGCCACAAGAACTCGGGCACGCCCTTTTCCTTCACCGGCTTCAGCTTGGAAGGCACACCCGCCTTGCGGAAGTACTTCTGCGCGATGACGTCGGAGGCCACCTGGCTCCATTCACCGGGCACCTCGATATCCTTGGCCTGAAACACGATCGTACCATCCGGATTGCGGATCTCGGAGGTCGTCGTCGTGAACGGAACGCTTGCGTATGCGTCCTCGCCCTGCGTCGTGAATGAACGTTCGATTTTCATTGTCTGCCTCGTCGCTTTGGCCGCCAAATGGCCAGTAACCCTATCGTTCCCATGCTGAGCAGGAGCCGCGAGCGACCATCCGGCCAAAGGCCGTGTACGCAAATGCGTTTGATCTCTATTCGTCTGTCCCCGCGTCAGGCTGCACTAGATGTTGTGCTTTGCCTGCCAGCCCACACAACCTGACGTAGCCGCCCCTGAATCGTCAATCAGCTTTTTAGGAGTTTTCCCGGATTTTTTTCGTTGACGCACGCAATATCTTGTGGACCGCCCTGTGGATAGCACACGATCTGGAAGGCTTGCACATCAGCCATTCCGCTCAAGCTCTTGAGCGCACACGTTTTCTTGCTTTGATCCACATCCGCCCGCATATCTGTGTGGATGACTCAGCCGCGACGCAGCATTGGTTTTTTGGCGACAGGTGTCGCGCTTTTGGCACTCTGCGCGTGCGCGCAGCAGGTGGAATTGTCCACCGGTGACGGCCCGGGCAGGCAATCGGCCTTCTTCCAGGAGTTCCCCACCCCGCTCTTCGAGGCCATCGCCTCCGGCTGCCAGGGCGAACTCGACCGACTCACCCTCGTTTCGGAGCGCGAGCTCCTTTGCGAGACACTCCCCACACCCGAGGCCGCCGCGTCGCTCATTCTGCAATTTGGCGGAGACGTGGAAGATCTGCCCACGCTGGTAACAACGCTCGAGGCCACCGAGCGCGACGAAGGTTTTGCCGTGGTGACGGAGTATTTCTACCGCGTGCCGCAGCTCGGCGGCGAGGTGGCCGAGGTCCGCTTCGCCGAACCGCGCGTGCAGCGCATCATCCAGCGCGCCTTCACGGCCGCCGGGGGAACACCGATTCTCTGAGGCGTCATCGTCTGTGAAAGTTGGTCGGGGCGGCGAGATTCGAACTCACGACCCCCTGTACCCAAAACAGGTGCGCTACCAGGCTGCGCCACACCCCGACCGTGGGTGGCCTCATACGCCCGCCTGCCCCGCTTGAAAAGATCAATCGCAGGGAAATGCCGCGATCTCTTGGGGCACCGCCGGGTGCTGCACGATGGCCCCCACATCAAGGCTCAGCCGCCGCGCCAGCCCACCATTGATCTCGAGCACGAACTGGATGTCGTCGCCGCCCGGGATCGCCGTCCTGTCGCCCGGGATCGCGTTTTCATGGATGCGCCGCACCGTGCCGTCCGCGCCGATGAAAAGCATGTCGAGCGGGATGAGGGTATTTTCCATCCAGAAGGAGACGGGCTGCGGCGCGTCATAGACAAAGAGCATCCCCTCGCCCGCCGGCATCTCCTCGACGAACATCAGACCGCGTGCGCGCTCCTCCGCGTCGTCGGCCACGGCCACGCGAAAGCGCGCCTGCGCGTCGTCATCCTTGATGGTGAGAGTGTCGGCCCGACACGCCGCAAAGGCGGGTTGGGCGATGAGGCTCAGGAGAGCGAGGCAGATTCCCAGCTTTGCACGGCGGCGGCCATGAGCCCCCGGCGCCCCTCGGTCACTCGAATGCATATCGCCTCTCCCGGCTGCAGGTCCGCGAGGCCCGAGCTGCGCAACACCTCGATATGGATGAAGACATCCGCATCCGATCCAAAGACGTTGGCAAAGCCGAAGCCCTTGCCCTTATCGAACCACTTCACGCGGGCCGCTTCAATCGGAAGCGCGGCCAGCGTCTCCGTCGAGAGCGTGTTGATATCTTCGAGCGTGGAGGCCTGCGGCACAGGCGGCGCGGAAATCGAGATCACTTCGACCGCTTGCGCGCCGCGGGGCGTATGCTGCGTGACCACCTCGATGCGCACCCCGTCCGCAACGGAGGACTGGCCGAAATTTCTCAGCACATTGGCATGGAGCAGGATGTCGGGGCCGCCCGCGTCGGACACGATGAAGCCGAAGCCTTTTCCCGGGTCGAACCATTTGACTGTTCCGAGGATTGAAACCGGCTCGATTTCGGCAGGCTGAGGTACCCCCATGACGCGCTCTCCCATTCTTCTTTAACCGGACATAAATCACCGGACCTTGCGATCAAGCAAGCCCTTTCAGAGCCACTGAAATTTCACGCGACGTGAAACTACGGGTGCAGACGGGTGATTTCCCAAGGGTCATGGGCGGTTTTCCGCTGCCAGCGGAAGCGGTCGTGGAGCCGGTAGGCGCCATCGGCCCAGAATTCCATTTCGAAGGGCGAGATCCGGAACCCGCCCCAATGGGCCGGGCGATCCGGCGTGTCGCCCAGCTGCGCTTCGAACTCGGCCACGCGCGCCTCGAGCGCCGCGCGGCTCTCCAGCGGCCGCGACTGCTCGGACGCATGGGCCCCGATGCGCGAGCCCAGAGCGCGGGACTGGTAATAGGCATCCGCGATGACCCCGTCCTCCCGCGTCACCGTCCCCCGCGCCCGCACCTGCCGCCCCAGCGTCTTCCAATGCATGACGAAGGCGGCGACGCCCGTGGCCTCGATCTCGCGGCCCTTGGCGCTTTCATAGTTGGTGTAGAAGACGAAGGCATCATCCTCGATATCCTTCAGGAGCACCGTCCGCACATTGGGGCGCCCCTCGGCATCCACGGTGGCGAGCTGCATGGCGTTGGGGTCGTTGGGCTCGCTGCCCGCCGCGTCCGCCATCCACGCGCGGGTCAGCGCAAACGGGTCATCCCCGGCAAAAATCCCCTCACGGTCGGACATGGCGCCTCTCCTCGTTCTGGTTTCTTGTCCCTCTCCGCCCTTTCACCTAAACCTCGCGGAACTGGTGCACAGAGGGGAGAGCGACATGGGCCTCATGGCTGGAAAACGTGGCCTAATCATGGGTCTAGCCAATGACAAGTCCATTGCGTGGGGCATCGCGCAGGCGCTAAAGGCCGAGGGCGCAGAGATCGCGCTGAGCTATCACGGCGCGGCCATGGAAAAGCGGGTGCGCCCGCTGGCCGAGACGCTGGGCGCGCCGCTGGTGCTCGAATGCGATGTCTCGGATCCCGCCTCCATCGACACGGCCATGACGGAGCTCGCCGCGCTCTGGCCCGAGATCGATTTCGTCGTCCACGCCATTGGCTTTTCAGACAAAAACGAGCTGCGCGGCAGCTACCTCGCGACGTCCCGCGAGAACTTCCTGAACACCATGGATGTCAGCGTCTATTCCTTCACCGCCGTGTTGCAGCGCGCGGCCCCGCTCCTCCGGGAAGGTGCCTCTGCGCTGACGCTCTCCTATTACGGCGCCGAGAAGTGGATGCCGAACTACAATGTCATGGGGGTCGCCAAGGCCGCGCTGGAGGCCTCCGTCATGTATCTCGCCGCCGATCTCGGTCCGCGGGGCGTGCGCGTCAACGCGATCTCTGCAGGCACGATCAAGACGCTCGCGGCCTCCGGCATCGGCGATTTCCGCGCCATCATGAACTACAACGAGGCGAGCGCTCCCCTCCGCCGCACCGTCACGCAGGACGAGGTGGGGCGTTCCGCGCTTTACCTCCTCTCCGATCTGGGCTCCGCCGTCACGGGCGAGGTGCTTCATGTCGATGCCGGTTTCCACGTCGTGGGCATGCGCCCGATTGAGAAGGAATAATCCCCATGGCCGATCAGCTGCCCCACGAAAAAGGCTTCCATGTGAGCTGGGACCAGATTCACCGAGACAGCCGCGCTCTGGCCTGGCGCCTCGACGGGCGCGGCCCCGATGACGGCGGCTGGCGCGCGATCGTGGCGATTACCCGCGGCGGCATGGCCCCGGCGATGATCGTGGCCCGCGAGCTCGGCGTGCGCACCGTCGATACGATCAGCGTCAAGAGCTATGACCACCAGGCCCAATCCGAGGCGCAGGTCCTGAAGGCGCCCGATGCCGAAATGATGGGCGACGGGACCGGGATCCTTGTCGTCGACGACCTCGTCGACAGCGGCAAGACGCTCGAGCTCTGCCGCAAGCACTACCCCAACGCGCACTACGCCACCGTCTATGCCAAGCCCAAGGGCGAGCCGCAGGTGGATACGTTCATCACCGGCGTCAGCCAGGACACGTGGATCTTCTTCCCCTGGGACATGGCGCTGCAATATGTCGAGCCCTATCGCGGGCGCGATTGATGGGGCGCACCGCCGCCACCTTTGCGCCGCCCGTGATGGAGGCGCGTCGATGGCTCGACGGGGTGGAGTTTCCGCCCGAGCGCCCGATCCTCAACGTGAGCCAGGCCGCGCCCATGGAGCCGCCGCATCCTGATCTGCTGGCGGCCATGGCCGCGGCGCTCGAAGACACGGCCACGCACCTCTACGGGCCCGTGCTCGGGATGCCCGGCCTCCGCGCCGAGATCGCCGAGCAGTGGAGCCGCGCCTATGGCGGGCAGATCGTGCCCGACCAGGTGGCCATCACATCGGGCTGCAACCAGGCCTTCGCCGCCGCCATCGCCACGCTCTGCGACGAGGGGGACGAGGTCATCCTCCCCACCCCCTACTACTTCAATCACAAGATGTGGCTCGACATGGCGGGCGTGCGCACCTGCCCCCTGCCCTGCGGCGCGGGCCTCCTGCCCTCGACGGAGGACGCCGCCGCCCGCATCACGCCCCGCACCCGCGCCATCGCCCTCGTGAGCCCCAACAATCCCACGGGCGTCGAATATCCGCCCGCTTTGCTCGAGGCATTCTACCAGCTCTGCGCGGAGCGCGGCATCGCGCTCATCCTCGACGAGACCTACCGCGACTTTCATTCCGCCCCGGGCGCGCCCCACGGGCTCTTCACCCATGCCGACTGGTCCGAGACCTTCATTCACCTCTACTCCTTTTCCAAGGCCTACCGCCTCACCGGGCACCGCGTGGGGGCTATCGTCACCTCCGAGGCGCGCATGGCCGAGGTGGAGAAGTTTCTCGATACAGTCTCCGTCTGCCCCTCCCAGCTCGGCCAGCGGGCCGCGCTCTGGGGGATGCAGCACCTCGCACGGTGGCTCGCAGGGGAGCGAGACGAGATCCTCGCGCGCCGCGCGGCGATCGAGGCGGGCTTCCCGCGGCTCGCCGCGCGCGGCTGGGAGCTTCTCGGCGTGGGGGCCTATTTCGCCTATGTGCGCTTCCCGCAAAAAGAGCGTTCTGACGCCTTCGCGCAACGCCTTGTGCGGGAGGCGGGCGTCCTTTGTCTTCCCGGTACGATGTTCGAGCCCGAGGGCCAGGGCCTGCGCGAGCTCCGCATCGCTTTTGCCAATATCGACACCGCCGGTGTGAGCACGCTCTTTGACCGCCTGGAGGCGCTTGTGGAGGCCCCGGCGGCGGGGTAAACGCGGGCGCCAAAGTCAGGGAGTTCAGGCATGGCCAAATCGGTGGGGAAGAAGGCGCAGCGCACCTTCGTGTGGGTCATCATCGGCCTCACGGGCATCGGTCTTCTGAGCTTCGGCACCGGCAATTTCGGCGGCGGCGGGCAGTCGATCGGCACCGTGGGCGAAAAGCGTATTTCCGCGCAGACCTATTTCACCGCGCTCCAGAACCAGCTCCGCAGCTATGCCCAGCAAACAGGCCGCGCGCTGAGCTTCCCAGAGGCCCAGGCGCTCGGGCTCCAGCAGGAGACGCTGAGCCAGATCGTCACCCAACGCGCGCTCGACAATGAGGCAAGCGAACTCGGCATTTCTGTGGGCGACGCGCAGGTCCGCGAGGAGATCATCCGCTCGGGCATCGCCACCGGGCTCGACGGCGGGATCGACCGCGTGGCCTATGCCGACGTGCTGCGCCGCGTGGGCCTCACCGAGCGGGCCTATGAAACCCAGATCCGGGAGGACCTGTCGCGCACGATCCTCCAGCTCGCCGTCATCGGCGGCGTCACCCCGCCCGAGACCCTCACGGATACGGTGCTGGGCTTCACAGCCGAGGAGCGCTCCGTCGAATGGGCGCTCATGGATCAAAACGACCTCATCACGCCCCTGCCCGAGCCCACGCAGGCCGAGCTCACCGCGGAATACAACGCCAATCCGGAGGCCTACACCGCGCCGGAGACCAAGGAGATCGCCTATGTCTGGCTCACGCCCGACATGATCCTCGATTCCGTGCAGGTGGACGAGGACGCGCTGAGGGCGCTCTACGATGACCGACGCTCCGAATTCGTGCAGCCCGAGCGGCGCCTGGTGGAGCGGCTTGTGTTCGGCTCCACGGCGGAGGCCGAGGCCGCGCGCGCCCGGATCGAAGAAGGCGGCGCGTTCGAGGACGAGGTGGAGGCCCGTGGCCTCGATCTCTCCGATGCCGATCTGGGCGACGTGACCGAGGGCGATCTCGGCGCTGCCGGCGCCGCGGTTTTCGCCGAGGAAGACCTCACCGTCGTGGGTCCGCTCAACACATCGCTCGGCCCCGCGCTCTTCCGCATCAACGGGATCCTGCCCGCCACGGAAACGACCTACGAGGAGGCCCGTGACGGCCTGCAGGACGAGCTCGCGCTCGACCGCGCCGCGCGCATCATCGGCGACCAGTTCGACTTCCTCGAAAACGAGCTCGCAGGCGGCGCCACCATCGAGGAACTGGCGGACGCCTCCGACATGGAATTCGGCACGCTGGGCTGGTTCCCGGGCATGTCCGAGGGCCCCGCCGCCTACGCCGCCTTCCAGGATGCCGCCGCCGCCGTGACGCTGGACGATTTCCCAGAGATCGAGGCGCTGGAGGATGGCGGCATCTTCGCGCTGCGCCTCGACGGCATCACCGAGCCCACGCTGCGCCCGCTCGAGGATGTCGAGGACGAGGTCCGCGCGGCCTGGGAGCAGAACGCCACGGTCTCGCGGCTCGGGCGCCTCGCCGAGACGCTCTCGCCCCAGATCGCAGCGGGGACCGACATGGCCGGCCTCGGCCTCACCGCCGCGATCGAGGATGTCTCGCGCGGCTCATTCATCCCGGGGGCGCCGGCGGCCTTCATCGGAGAGGTCTTCGAGATGAGCCGGGACGATGTGCGCGTCGTGGAGGGCACGGGCACCGTGGCCCTCGTCCGCCTCATCGACATCGCCGCCCCTGACCGCAACGATCCGGACGTGGCGCGCCTCGCGAACGCGCTTAACGCGCAGTACAGCCAGAGCTATGCGCAGGATCTCTACGCCACCTTCGCGCAGGGCATCCTCGACCAGACCGACGTGACCCTGGACCAAGGTCAGATCAACGGCATCCACGCGCAGATTCAATGACGACGCTCATCCCAGAGTTCAGCGCCTTCGCCGACGGCTTCGACGCGGGGAAGAACCAGGTCGTCTACGCGCGGCTCGCGGCAGATCTCGACACGCCCGTCTCGCTGATGCTCAAGCTCGCGGCGGCAGAGCCCGACAGCTTCGTCCTTGAATCCGTCACCGGAGGCGAGGTGCGCGGGCGCTACTCCATCGTGGGGATGCGGCCCGACATCGTTTGGGAATGTCACGGCACATCCGCGCGCATCAACCGCAGCGCGCGGTTCGACGCCGATGCCTTCGAGACGGTGGCGGGCGATCCCCTCGCCGCGCTCCGCGCGCTCATCGAGGAGAGCCGCATCGACCTGCCCCGCGGTCTGCCCGCGGCCTCTGCCGGGCTCTTCGGCTTTCTGGGCTACGACATGATCCGCCTCGTGGAGCGGCTGCCGGATGTGAACCCGGATCCGCTCGGCCTGCCGGATGCGCGCATGGCGCGGCCCTCGGTGGTGGCGGTGCTCGACGGCGTGAAAGGCGACGTCATCGTCGTGGCCCCCGCCTGGGCCAATTCCGGGCTCTCCGCCAAGGCCGCCTATGCCCAGGCCGCCGAGCGCGTGATGGACGCGATCCGCGCGCTCGAGCGCCCGGTGCCCTCTGCCAGCCGCGAGCTCGGCGAGCGCGCCATGCCCGGCGAGCCCCGCTCGAACTTCGCCAAGGCCGATTACCTCGCCGCCGTGGAGCGCGCGAAGGAGTACATCCGCGCGGGCGATATCTTCCAGGTCGTGCCGGCGCAGCGCTGGAGCCAGGAGTTCCCCTTCCAGCCCTTCGCCTTCTATCGCGCGCTCCGGCGAACGAACCCCTCGCCCTTCATGTTCTTCTTCAATTTCGGCGGCTTCCAGGTGGCCGGCGCCTCGCCCGAGATCCTCGTGCGCCTGATGGACGGCGAGGTCACCATCCGGCCCATCGCGGGCACGCGCCCGCGCGGCGCCACGCCCGAGGAGGACAAGGCGCTGGAGGAGGACCTTCTCGCCGATCCCAAGGAGCTCGCTGAGCATCTGATGCTTCTCGATCTGGGCCGCAACGACGTGGGTCGCGTGGCCCGCATCGGCACCGTGAAGCCCACGGAGAAATTCGTCATCGAGCGCTACAGCCACGTCATGCACATCACCTCCAACGTCGTGGGCGAATTGAATGACGGCGAAGATGCGCTCTCGGCCCTCCTTGCAGGCCTCCCCGCAGGGACGCTCTCCGGCGCGCCCAAGGTCCGCGCCATGGAGATCATCGACGAGCTCGAGCCCGAGAAGCGCGGCGTCTACGGCGGCGGATGCGGCTATTTCAGCGCGAACGGCGAGATGGATATCTGCATCGCGCTGCGCACGGCGGTCCTGAAGGACGGCACGCTCTACAGCCAGGCCGGGGGCGGTGTCGTCTATGACAGCGATCCGGAGGCCGAGTACGAAGAGACGGTGAACAAGGCGAAGGCGATATGGGCGGCCGCGCGGGACGCGGCGGGCTTCAGCCGCGGCAACGGCTGATGCGCTAGTTCGCGGTCACCTCGTAGATCTCGAAGCGGCCGTTTTGCCCGAGGAGACGCACCGGCGCGCCCGCGAGGATCGCGGGATCGAGCGGGTCCATGCTGACAACCTTGTCGAACTTCGTCTCCCAGCCCTCGAGGTAGTCTTCCACGTGGCACCATTCTCCCAGCGCGTCGCGCTCGAGCGGTGCGGCGTCGAAGACGGCGCAGGCCGGATTTCCTGACATCAGCGGCGTGGCCGAGGCCGCGTATTCCGTGCGCAGCTGGACGGCATGGACGCCTTGGAAAAGCGTGGGGATGAAGGCCTCGTTCCGGGCGGTGGCGTAGCCCTGCGCGTGCCAGAGCCGCTGGCCGAGGAATTGCCCCGGCGCGCGCACCGGGAGCACGCGGTCCTCGGGCTCGAGCGTGTCGTCCATGAGCGCGGTGAGTTCCCGGATCTCGGCGTCGTGGAGCGAGAAGTACTGCGCCATTTGCCCGCTTCGCGCCACCACGAGCGCGAGCGTCAGCACGAGGAAGGTGGCGCCGACCCGCGGCGCGCTGCTCCGCCAATCCGTTGCTGCGATCATCAGGAGGATGAAGACGAAGGGGAAGCGGATGTCGATATAGGCCACCCCGGCAAGCCATGTGGGCGACAGCACGGAAACGACGAGAAGCGCGATCACCGGCCCCCGCATGGCGGGCGAGAGCCGCAGGCCCCAGCGCACTGGCAAAAGGACCGTGGCGAAGAGGCCGTAGAGCCCGAAGACGATGATCTTGCCCAGCTGGTTGATCGGATCCGCCGGGTGGAGCGCGAAGGCGTGGATCGGCTCGGCAAACCGCGCGATGCGCGTGGCAAGGCTGCCGAACTCGGTGAAGGTTCCCGCCGGGTTTTCGGGCCCCGTGGCCATATCGGCGGCGAGCCAGAGGACCGGCAGCACGAAGGGCACCCCCATGGCCGCGCCCGCGAAGAGGCTCGCGCGATCCCGCGCCTCGATCAGCCGCTGAAGCTCGCGGCCGAAGACCAGCGCGCCGAGCACGGCGAAGGCGAAGAAATGCATGAGAAAGAGCACCGGCGTGATCGCCGCGAAGATCGCCACGCGCAGCCCGAGCCCGCGCTGCTCCATCACGAGGTAAAGCGCGAAGGCATGGATCGCGAAGGGCAACGAGAAGCTGTAATTCTGGAACCCGAAGAGGAACGTCGCGCTGAAGACGACGAGCCCGCCCGCGAGGCTCCAGGGCGTGAAGCGCCCATGGATGACACGGGCAAGCACCACGCATGACACGAAGAGATTGAGCACCGAGACCGCCATGACCCGGTGGCTGAAACGCACGGCATCCGTCCCGCCGATCGCCTGCCAGAGAAGGTCCACCGCCGAATTCGGCACGAGCACGAAGGAGGCCGTCCAGAAGCGGAGCAGCGCGCTGCCCTCGTCGGCGGCCATGATCGTGTGTCGCGCGATGTGGTTGGGCAGGTCCGTCAGCGGCAGGTAGAGTGCCTGGGTGAACGGGTAAAGCAGCGCCGCCGCCACGACGAGCGCGCCCAGCATGACCCAATGCGTTTGCCCCTGCCCGACCATGTCCGTGCTACTCGGCCGCGATGGAGAGCGGCTTGGCCTTCTGGGCCTCGCTCGGGCGGGTGATCTCGTCGACGATGAAGCGCGGGCGCCCCTTCGTCTCGAGGTAGATCTTGCCGATATACTCGCCGATTACGCCGAGCGCGATCATGTGAATACCGCCGAGGATGTAGATCGGCAGCACGATGGAGGTCCAGCCCGGCACCACCGAGCCCATGGACCACATCACCAGTGAATAGACCGCGTAGCAAAGCGAGAGCCCGGCCACGATAAAGCCCATGGCCGTGATGAGCCGCAGGGGCTTGATCGAAAAGGAGGTGATCCCCTCGATGGCGAGCGCGAGCATTTTGGCGAGCGGGTACTTGCTCTCGCCCGCCACCCGCGCGGCGCGGTCATAGGTGACCGTCGCGGTCTCGAAGCCGATCTGGCGCACGAGGCCGCGCAGGAAGAGATTGCGCTCCTGGAAGCTGTCGAGGGCCGCCAGCGCCTTGGCGCTCATGAGCCGGTAATCGGCGTGGTCGGGGATGATGTCGACGCCCATCCCGCCGAGGAGCTTGTAATAGCCCCGCGCGGTCATGCGTTTGAAGGCGGTGTCGGTATCGCGGGCGGCGCGGACGCCGAAGACGATCTCGGCCCCCTCGCGGTAGCGGTCCAGCATGTCGCGCACGACATTGGGATCGTCCTGGAGGTCGGCATCCATGGAGATGGTGACATCGGCGTCCGCGTTCAGAAGCCCCGCCAGCAGTGCGGCTTGGTGCCCCTGGTTCTTCGAGAGCCGGAGCCCCGTGGCCCCGTGGGACGCCCGCGCCGCCTCGATCATGGGCCATGTGCGGTCGCGCGAGCCGTCATCCACGAGGAGAATCTCGGCGGGTTCGGCGATGCGCCCTTCCTTCACGAGCGCGCCGGAGAGCGCGAGGAGCGTGTCGAGGAGCTCAGGCAGAACCTCCTCCTCGTTGTAGCAAGGCACCACGAAGGAAAGCGTGGGGAGCGGATTGGTCATGACGCAAATACCATCCATTTCAGGCCGACGAAGACGCCGATGCTGTAGCTCGCCGCGCCGAGGATCTGGGCCGCCGGATAGGCAAGCCCGGCGCCGACAAGGGCGTAAGTGAGGAGCACGTTGCCGGTGAAGGCCAGTGCCACGAGCCCGGCGAAGAGGAGCGCCGTCCGCCCCAGCGCGCCGCGATGGGCGAAGGTCCAGCGCTTGTTGAGCGCGTAGCTCAGGCACCAGCCCGCGCCATAGCCCACGATATTGGCCACGAGGATGCTTGCGCCGAGCGCGTAGACGCAGGCGAGCGTGAGGCCGTACCCCAGGGCTGTGTTGGCGATGCCGGTAACGCCGTAGCGCCAGATTTGTCCGAAGCCGCTGCGCGCGGCCTTCGTGTCCACATGGGCGGTCATAGGTCCCCACCTGAATTGACCTTCAGATGGGGCCTGATCGCGTATGATTTGGGCGAAACAAGGGCAGCCCGGGGGAATTGGGTGGGCCCTGAATTCGAGGTTGCGCGCTAGGAGCCCGACGCCGCGAGGATCGTGGCCGAGAGCGGCGCGAGGTTCACGCGCTCGGCGCGGTCCTGCTGGTGCCAGATGAGGAGCGCGCTGATCGTCTCGGCCCGCAGACGCCCCACGAGGACGGCATGGCCGTCCTGCCCCGCGCGGAACGCCGCCTGATCGAGGAAGCGGCGAATGATCGTGTTGCCCTGCCCCTCGCCGTCGAGATCGCGGAGCACCTCGGCCACGGGCACGCCGGCCTGGCGCGCCATCTGCGCGGCGGTGCCGAGGCCCTGGGGAAAGGTCAGAAGCCCGTGCCCGGTGCCCGCCGCGATTTCGGCGACCTGTTGGGCCACCGTCCGGTCACCGCGGAAGCCCGCGAAGGTGCCGTCCATCACGGCGACGGCTTCCGGCACCGCCGCGAGATAGGCCTCCATGGAGACCTCGACGTCAGACGCCGTCGCCCCCTCGGGGATGTCGGCGAGGAGCGCCACCTCGTGTCCTGCAGCGCGGTAGGCCGCCATGGCCTCGGCCGCGCCGGGCTGGCCTGCCGGGACGGCGAATGTGAGCGGACCGGCGAAACTTGCCAGCGCCGGCAGGCGCGCCGCGCTGGCCGTCTCGTCGATGAGGACGATGGAAAAGAGCGGGCGGTCATCGGGCTCCCAATCGCCGCGCGCGGCGTGGCGCATGATGGCGCGGTCATCCTCGGGCGCGGCCTCGGCGGCGTCGTCCGTCGTGGCGTCCCCGGGTTCCTCTTCCGCGGCGGCAGCGGTGCCTTGCGTCGGCCGGTTCACGACGACGCCCTCCGCGCGGTTGCCAAAGCCCCCGGTGGAGACCGTTGGGCGCGGCACGGCGGAAGCCACGCTATCCGTGGCCGCATCCGGGTCGGCCTCCAGGGCGGGCGGCGCCGGGGCGCTCTCCACACCCGCCTCCTGCGTCACCTCCGGCTCGGTGGGCGCCTCCGCAGTGGGTGTCGCTTCGACCAGAGGCGCATCATCACGCGTTTCAGTTGCCTCTGCGTCTTCAATCGCATCCGTCGCCGTGGGTGCCGGGGTCTCCTCCACGGGCGTCGCGGCCGCCATGGCCCCGCTCTCCTCTTCCGGCGTCTCGGGCACGTCTTCTGTTGTCTCAGGAACGTCCACGACCTCGGGCGCGCGCGGAAGTGGCGAGGCGGCTGTCGTATCGGCCAGCGCGCTGTCATCGGCAGCAGGCGTCGTCCCGGAGAGAGCGGGCGCCGTCTCCTCGAGGGCGGGCACTTCGGCGCGCAGCGTGACGCCGGCATCGGGCGCGCCCTCGGGCGGCGGGGCGAGCCCGGCCGGGGCGCCCGTTTCCGTCTCGGGCACGCCCGCCGGCGAGGTGACCGTGTTCTCAAGGAGCGGCGCCGCCGGAGCGACGGGCGCGGTCACGAGCGGCGCGGTGCCGGTGACATCCACCGGACTCTCGGTGGCCGGGGCGCGCAGCGGACGATCCACGCCCGCCTGGTCGAATTCCGATCCCGCGGGCACTTCGACGACCTTGGTGTCTGGCGCCGCGCGCTGCGCGACCTCGGAGACCGGCACATCGCCCAGAAGCGATGCGACCGCGAGTACGAGCCCCCCCACGAGAAAGCCCCAAAAGGCGCCAAAGAGTATGCCCCGACCCATGCTCTGTCTCTCTATTCTGCCCTTGGCGGGTGTGCCCCGCTTCATCTCTCTTTGCAGGCGCTTAGGCCTTGACGGCCTCGCCTGCCTTCTTGATCTATACCGCCATCCGGGGCCGCTGCGATAGCCCCCTTCTGACCCGCCAAAGGCCCGTGAGCGATGCTCCTCCTCATCGACAATTACGACAGCTTCACCTACAATCTCGTGCATTACCTGGGCGAGCTCGGGGCCGATGTCGTCGTGCGCCGCAACGATGCCCTCGACGTGCAGGAGGCCATGGGCATGGGGCCCGCGGGCATCCTTCTGTCTCCCGGGCCCTGCGACCCCGACCAGGCGGGCATCTGCCTCGCGCTGGTGAACGCCGCCGCCGAGACGCGCACGCCGCTCATGGGCGTCTGCCTCGGGCACCAGGCCATCGGTCAGGCCTTCGGCGGCACGGTCGTGCGCCACAGCGAGATCGTGCATGGCAAGATGGGCCAGGTGACCCATGGCGGCACGGGCCTCTTCGCGGGTCTCCCCTCGCCCTTCGCGGCCACGCGCTACCATTCGCTCGTCGTGGCCCGCGAGGGCCTGCCTGATGCGCTCGAGATCACGGCGGAGCTCGAGGATGGCACCATCATGGGCCTCCAGCACCGGGAGATGCCAATCCACGGCGTCCAGTTCCACCCCGAGAGCATCGCCTCCGAGCACGGGCATGCGCTCCTCCAGAATTTCCTGGCTGAGATGAAAGTGCCCGCATGAGCGACGCGATGAAGCCGCTGATCTTTGCCGCCTCCGAGGGGCCGCTTTCTCGCGCGCAGGCGCAGGCGGCCTTCGAGGAGCTCTTCGAGGGCACCGCCACGCCCGCACAGATGGGCGGCCTTCTCATGGCGCTGCGCGCGCGGGGCGAATCCGTGGCCGAATACGCCGCTGCCGCCGCCGTCATGCGTGCCAAATGCGTGGCCGTGACTGCGCCCGACGGCGCCATGGACATCGTGGGCACCGGCGGGGACGGGATGGGCACGCTCAACATCTCCACCGCCACGGCCTTCGTCGTGGCGGGTGCCGGTGTGCCCGTGGCCAAGCACGGCAACAGGAACCTCAGCTCCAAGTCCGGCGCGGCCGACGCGCTGGGCCAGATGGGCATCGACGTCATGGTCGAGGCCGCGGTCGTGGAGCGCGCGCTCGCGGAGGTGGGCATCGGCTTCATGATGGCGCCCATGCATCACCCGGCGGTGAAATACGTCATGCCGGTGCGCCAGGAGCTCGGCACGAAGACGATCTTCAACATCCTGGGCCCGCTCACGAACCCCGCGGGCGTCAAGCGCCAGCTCACCGGGGCCTTCGCGCCCGACCTGATCTTTCCCATGGCCGAGACCCTGCAGGAGCTCGGCTCGGAGGCCGCCTGGCTCGTCCACGGCGCCGACGGAACAGACGAGATCTCCATCTGCGGGACCACCGCCGTCGCGGTTCTGAAAGACGGCAAGATCACCGCGCACGAGGTCCACCCGGAGGAGGCGGGCCTCCCTGTGCACCGCTTCGCCGATATCCTCGGCGGGACGCCCGAGGAGAACGGGATCGCCTTCAAGGCGCTGCTCGAGGGTCAGCGGGGCGCCTACCGCGACGCCGTCCTCCTCAATGCCGCCGCCGCACTCCTCGTGGCCGAGCGCTGCGAAAGCCTCGCCGAAGGTGCGCACATGGCCGCCGAGAGCATCGACAACGGGGCCGCGAAGGCCAAGGTTGAGGGCCTCGCCCGGATCACGAGCGGCGCGCCATGAGCACGCCCACGATCCTGGAGACCATCAAGGCCTACAAGCTCGAGGAGATCGCCGCGGCCAAGGAGGCCCGTCCGCTGGCGGAGGTCGAGGCCGCCGCGCGGGATGCAAGCCCCGTGCGCCCCTTCGCGCAGGCCCTCTTCACGGCGAGCCGCGAGGGCTACGCGCTTATCGCCGAGATCAAGAAGGCGAGCCCGTCAAAGGGGCTCATCCGGGCGGATTTCGACCCAGCGACACTCGCCCGCGCCTACGAGGCGGGCGGTGCCACCTGCCTCTCTGTGCTCACCGACACGCCGAGTTTTCAGGGCGCGCCCGAATTCCTCACCACCGCACGGGAGGCCTGCGCGCTGCCTGCCCTGCGCAAGGATTTCATGTACGACCCCTACCAGGTCGCCGAGGCGCGGGCCTGGGGCGCGGATTGCATCCTGATCATCATGGCCAGCGTCTCCGACGCGCAGGCCGCCGAGCTCGAGGAGGCCGCCACCGGCTGGGGCATGGACGTGCTCGTGGAGGTCCATGACGAGGCCGAGCTCGAGCGCGCCGCGGCGCTCAAATCGCCGCTCCTCGGCGTCAACAACCGCGATCTCAACACGTTCGAAGTCTCGCTCGAGACGACGAAGCGACTTGCGCGGATGGCGGAGCCCGAGCGGCACCTCGTGGCCGAAAGCGGGCTCTTCGCCAACGCCGACCTTCACGATCTCGCCGCCTACGGAGCGCGCACCTTCCTGATCGGCGAAAGCCTCATGCGGCAGGAGGATGTCACCGCCGCCACCCGCGCGATCCTCGCCAATCCGATCCGCGCGACGCCGCTATGAGCGGGCTCAGCCATTTCGACAGCGCGGGACAGGCCCACATGGTCGACGTCTCGGGCAAGGAGGTCACCGCGCGCACCGCCGTGGCCGAGGCCTATCTTCACGTGGCCCCCGCCACGATGCGCCATGTGCTCGACGGCACGGCGAAAAAGGGCGACGTGCTGGGCACGGCCCGCCTCGCCGGGATCATGGCCGCGAAACGCACCGCCGATCTCATCCCGCTCTGTCACCCGCTGCCGATCACGAACGTCTCCATCGCGCTCACGCCCAACGCAGAGGCAGGCACCATCCGCATCGAGGCCACCGTAAAGACAACGGGCCAAACGGGCGTGGAGATGGAGGCGCTCACCGCGGCCTCCGTCACCGCGCTCACGGCCTATGACATGCTCAAGGCGGTGGACAAGGAGATGCGCGTGGACGGGCTCCGCGTGATCCTGAAAGAGGGCGGCAAATCAGGGCGCTACGAGGCGACATGATCTCGGTCGACGCGGCGCTCGAGGCCCTGTTCAAGCTCGTCTCGCCGCTCCCGACGGAGGCCGTCGCCCTGAAGGATGCCGCGGGACGCGTCCTTGCCGAGGAGGCCACGGCCACCCGCGCGCAGCCCCCCTTCGATGCCTCCGCCATGGACGGCTATGCGTGCCGCGCCGCCGATGCCCACGCGGGCGCACGGCTCAAGGTTATCGGCGAGGCCGCCGCCGGGGCGCGCTTCGCGGGCCATGTCTCCTCTGGCGAGGCCGTGCGCATCTTTACCGGCGCGCCGCTTCCCTCGGGCGCGGACCACGTCGAAATCCAGGAGAACGCGGACCGCGACGGCGACACGATCACCCTCACCGACCCCGCCGCGCCAGGGCGCTGGGTCCGCCCGGCGGGCGGGGATTTCGAGGTGGGCGCGAAGCTCTCTGCGCCGCGCCGCCTCGGACCCGCTGACATTGCACTTCTTGCGGCGATGAACACGCCAGCCCCCCGCGTCACCCGGCGCCCGGACGTGGCCATCATCTCCACCGGGGACGAGCTCGTCATGCCCGGCGAGACCCCGCGAGATGACCAGATCATCGCGTCAAACGCCGTGGCCCTCCACGCGCTGCTGGCGGGCGCGGGCGCCCTGCCCCGGATGCTGCCCATCGCGCGCGACACCGAGGAGAGCCTCTCCTCCGTCTTCCGCTTCGCCCGCGGCGCGGATCTCATCGTCACGATCGGAGGCGCGTCTGTGGGCGACCATGACCTCGTGCGCGGCGTGGCTACCGAGGCAGGCATGGCGCCGAGCTTCTACAGGGTCGCCATGCGCCCCGGGAAGCCGCTCATGGCCGGGCGCCTCGGCGCGACGCCCATCCTCGGGCTACCGGGCAATCCTGTCTCGTCCCTCGTCTGCGGCCACATATTCCTTCTGCCCATGCTGCGCGTGATGCTGGGCCTGCCAGCCGCGCTCGCGCCCCGTGTGACGGCCCGCCTCGCCCATGACCTCCCCGCCGGGGGACCGCGGGAGCACTATGCGCGCGCCCGCGTCGCGCGGGGCGAAGTCCACATCTTCGACCGGCAGGACAGCAGCCTCCTGACCGTCTTCGCCGAAGCCAATGCCCTCGCCGTCATCCCGCCCGATGCACCCGCCCGGCCACGGGGCGCGGAGATCGAGCTCGTGCTGCTTGACACAAATAGCGAACATCCATAGAACATTTGCAAAACCACCCGGCGCAACAGGCGGAGGCTGAGCACATGTTGACGAGCAAACAGCGGGACCTTCTTCTCTTTATTCACAAGAGGATGCAGCGCGATGGCGTGCCGCCCTCCTTCGACGAGATGAAGGAGGCGCTCGATCTGCGCTCCAAATCGGGCATTCACCGTCTGATCACCGCGCTGGAAGAGCGCGGCTTCATCCGCCGCATGGCGCACCGGGCGCGCGCGCTCGAGATCGTGCGCATGCCCGATGGCATGGGCCAGCCCGCGGGCTTCACTCCGCGCGTCATCGAGGGCGACAAGCCCGAGGCCACGCCGCCCGCCGCGCGACCGATCGCCAATGCAGGCGCGGTCGAGCTCCCGGTGATGGGCAAGATCGCCGCCGGTGTCCCGATCGAGGCGATTTCGCACGCAGCCAGCCACGTGGCCGTGCCGGGCAACCTCCTCTCCGGCAAGGGCGAGCATTATGCGCTCGAGGTCAAGGGGGACTCGATGATCGACGTGGGCATCAACAGCGGCGACATCGTCGTCATCCGCGAGACCAACAGCGCCGATAACGGCGATATCGTCGTGGCCCTCGTTGAGGGGCAGGAAGCGACGCTCAAGCGCTACCGCCGCAAGGGCTCCACCATCGCGCTCGAGGCCGCGAACCCGGCCTACGAGACGCGCATGTATTCGGAAGACCAAGTGAAGGTGCAGGGCCGCCTGGTGGGTCTCATCCGCTCCTACTGAATTCTAGCGCGACCGCGCCGCACGCACGGTCCGGTCATTCCAAAGCCTACGGCCCGTGACCTCGCGGGCCGTGAGCGTCTCCAGGCCCTCAGGCCCCATCGACATGGCGAGGGCGCCCGTGTCCCGCAAGCTGCGCGGGGTATGGGCCGTGCAGGCGGGCATCGTCTCAGGCTCCTTATTCAGAACGAGGATGTCATCGCCTCCGCAGGTCGCCGTCGCCGCCTTCACTCCGGTAACATGGCGGATGGATACGGCTCGGGAAAGCCTTGCCCCAGCGCGAGCGCCGCCTTGACCCTCGCCGGAGCCCCGGGCAAAGGCCGTCGCCTGATCAGCGTCGTCGCCGTCGTTCTCAAGCCAGCTGCGCGCCGCGAAGCCGTCGCCCCGCGCCTTGGATAGCGTGCGGCCCTCCGCGCCGAGGATGCCAACGAGCCCGCCCGTGGGAGACACCAGCACCGGCGGTCGCTCCGTCCCGGCCCAGAGCAGCGCCGCCAACCCGAGCGCCGCAGCCCCGCCACAGCGTGCCCTACCTCGCCAGAGGATGAGGAAAATCGCGCCGAGCGCGAGGAGCGGCAGCACTTCGGGGCGCGGGGCGAGGATCCGCCCCACTGCCCCGTCGAGGCCCGAGACCCGCTCGGCCACGAAAAGGATCCACAGGATCCCCCGCTCCATCACCCAGAGCGCGGGCGCTGCGAGACCGAGCGGCGCGAGGAGGGCCGCGAGCACGGCCGCGGGCATCACGACAGCCCCCATGACTGGCACCGAAAGAAGGTTCGCCACGAGCCCGTAATGCGAGACGATGTTGAAATGCGCCGCAGCAAAAGGCGCCGTCGCGAGCCCCGCCACAAGCGAGGAGGCAAACACGGCGAAAGCCGGGCGTAGGAGGCGCGGCAGGCCCAGCATGTCCCGCTCCGAAAGCCAGCGAAACGCCACCACGAGGGCCGTCGTCGCGGCAAACGACATCTGGAATCCGGGGCCGAGCAGCGCCTCAGGGCGCAGCGTCAGCACCACGAGCGCAGCGAGCGCCACGGCGCGCAGCGTTAGAGCGCGGCGGTCGAGGAGGACGGCGCCAAAGACCACGGCCGCCATCACGAAGGCGCGCTCGGTGGCCACTGCCCCGCCCGACAGCCCGAGATAGGCGGCCCCCGCGAGAAGCGCGCCGATCGCGGCGATCTTGCGCGTGGGCCAGGCGAGCGCGAGGGCCGGCACAAGGGCGAGCCCGAAGCGCAGCGCACCGAAGACAAAGCCCGTGAGCAGCCCCATGTGGAGGCCTGAGATGGCCAGGAGATGGGCGAGGTTCGCGCGTCGGAGGTTCTCCACCGTCTCCTGCCCCATGCCGGAGCGGTCTCCCACGGTGATGGCGGCCGCCACGGCCCCGGCCTCCCCCGGCAGCGCCGCGCGGATCGCCGCGCTCAGCGCCATGCGCGTCCGAAAGACCCAGAGCGCGAGGCCTGGCTCCGGCCCTGCAAACGAGAGCGCCGGCGCGCGGGTATAGCCCACGGCGCCGATCTGCTGAAACCACGCATGGCGCTCGAAATCGAAGCCGCGGGGCTCCGCGGGGCTCGGCGGCGGCGAGAGGTGGCCGGTCATCATCGCGTGAGCCCCGGGCTGCGGCAGCGGCAGGCCCTCCTGCCCGTGGAGCGAGACCCGCACGCGGAGCGGTGTCCGCGCGGGAGAGACCCGCTCGAGCCGGACCCGGTCGAGCGTCAGCCGGGGCCTATCGGAGCCCGATCGGTCGATGGCCACCACGCGGCCCTCGATGGTGCCGTAATAGCGGAATTCGAGCACCGGGCCGCCGACGTTGTGCGCCCGAACCGCGCCGAGGATGAGGCCGAGCGCCACGAGCCCCGCGGCGAAAAAGAGCGGGCCGAGATGGGCGCGCGCGAGATGCGCCACCGCGAACGAGACGAGCGCGGCCCCGGCGAGCGCCCAGAGGACCGACACGCCGGGCTCTTCCTTCAGGCTGAAATAGAGGCCGATCCCCAAGCCGAGAAAAACAGGCGCCCAACATAGCAGCTGGCCCCGCTGCCGTTGCAGCGCGGCGCCCATCGTGCCAAATGCCGCGCGAACCATGGCCGAGCCTCTCTCGCAGCTGGATGCGTTTCAGAGGCTATGCCGAACAGGGTTAGCGAAGTGTTAACGCCCGCCCCGGAGAAGTAAGACCCATGTCCGAGATCGTCACCCGCATCGCGCCGTCGCCCACGGGCTACATGCATATCGGCACGGCCCGCACCGCGCTCTTCAACTGGCTCTATGCGCGGGGTCGCGGCGGCCGCTTTCTCTTGCGCATCGAGGATACCGACAAGGCGCGCTCCACGCCGGAGGCCACGGAGGCGATCCTGAGCGGCATGGCATGGCTGGGCTTTGACCATGACGGGGAGGTCGTAAGCCAGGCCGCGCGCGCCGACCGCCACGCGGAGGTGGCCCACGCGCTCCTCGCCCAGGGCGCGGCCTACAAGTGCTTTTCCACGCCAGAGGAAATCGAGGCCTTCCGCGAGGCGGCAAAGGCGGAGGGCCGCGCCACGCTCTTCCAGAGCCCCTGGCGCGACGCGGATCCCGCCACGCATCCGGATGCGCCCTTCGTCGTGCGCCTCAAGATGCCGCGCGAGGGTGAGACGGTGATCAGGGACGAGGTGCAGGGCGACGTGCGCTTCCCGAATTCCAACCTCGACGACATGGTCCTGCTGCGCTCGGACGGGAGCCCCGTCTACATGCTCGCCGTTGTCGTCGATGATCACGACATGGGCGTCACGCACGTGATCCGGGGCGACGATCACCTCAACAATGCCGCGCGCCAGAGCCAGATCTACCGCGCGATGGGATGGCCGCTGCCGGTCTATGCCCACATCCCGCTCATCCACGGGCCCGATGGCAAGAAGCTCTCCAAGCGCCACGGCGCGCTCGGCGTGGAGGAGTACCGCGAGATGGGTTACCCGGCCTCCGCCATGCGCAATTACCTCGCGCGGCTGGGCTGGTCCCACGGAGATGACGAAGTCTTTTCCGAAGCGCAGGCGCTGGCATGGTTCGATCTCGGCGGGATCGGCAAGTCCCCGGCGCGCTTCGACTTCAAGAAGCTGGAGAATATCTCGGGGCAGCACATCGCCGCCGCCGACGATGCTGCACTGCTGCAAGAGCTCACCGATTTCCTCGCGGTCACCGGTGCGCCCGCGCTGACCGAGGCGCAGGTGGGCCTCATGTCGCAGGGCATGGCCAGCCTGAAAGAACGCGCGAAGACATTCCCCGAACTCATTGAAAAGGCGCATTATATCCTCACGGACCGCCCGATCACGCCGGAGGAAAAGGCCGCGAAAAGCCTCGATGATGTATCCCGCGGTATACTGCGAGAATTGACGCCGCAGCTGCAAACTGCTAGCTGGACGCGAGAGGCATTAGAGGCGCTGATGGCGGAGTTTGCCGAGGCGCATGACACAAAATTCGGCAAGATTGCAGGTCCGCTACGTGCCGCACTCGCCGGGAGGAGCGTCACTCCCAGTGTCTATGATATGATGTTGGTGCTCGGCCGGGACGAATCCATCGCCCGGATCTCGGATGCCGCGGCCCCCTGAGGGCTGAGGCCTCCGCGCCCCTTGCCAGGGGGCCGAGCGCGAGCGGGGATGGATCGGAGAGAGAGAGCCACCATGAAAGACAGTATCAGAACAGCGACGCTCACCATCGACGACAAGGTTCTCGATCTGCCAATCCATTCGCCCACCGCCGGGCCCGACGTGATCGACATCCGGCGTCTCTATGCCGAGGGCGGCGTTTTCACGTACGACCCGGGCTTCACCTCCACGGCCTCCTGTGACAGCACCATCACCTTCATCGACGGCAACAAGGGCGAGCTGCTGCATCGCGGCTACCCGATCGATCAGCTGGCCGAGAAATCGCACTTTCTCGAGGTCTGCTACCTCCTGCTCTACGGATATCTCCCGAAGGCCGACCAGCTCGAGGAATTCGAGCATCACATCACGCATCACACGATGCTCCACGAGCAGATGCAGAACTTCTTCCGTGGCTTCCGCCGGGATGCGCATCCTATGGCCATCATGGTGGGCGTGGTGGGCGCGATGTCGGCCTTCTACCACGACAGCACCGATATCTCCGACCCGCGGCAGCGCGAGGTCGCCACGCACCGCCTGATCGCCAAGATGCCCACGATCGCGGCCTGGGCCTACAAATATCACATCGGTCAGCCCTTCGTGTATCCGAGGAACGACCTCGACTACGCGTCGAATTTCCTGCGCATGTGCTTCTCGGTGCCGGCGGAGGATTACGAGGTGAACCCGATCCTGTCGCGCGCGATGGACCGGATCTTCACGCTCCACGCCGATCACGAGCAGAACGCGTCGACCTCCACGGTGCGCCTCGCCTCGTCCTCGGGTGCCAACCCCTTCGCCTGCATCGCAGCGGGCATCGCCTGCCTCTGGGGCCCGGCCCATGGCGGCGCCAACCAGGCCTGCCTCGAGATGCTCGAGGAGATCGGCTCCGTCGACCGCATTCCCGAATTCATCGCCCGCGCGAAGGACAAGAACGACCCGTTCCGCCTCATGGGCTTCGGGCACCGCGTCTACAAGAACTTCGACCCGCGCGCGAAGGTGATGAAGCAGTCCGCCGACGAGGTGCTGGAGCTTCTGGGCGTCGAGAACAATCCGAAGCTTCAGGTCGCCAAGGCGCTCGAGAAAGCCGCGCTGGAAGACCCGTATTTCGCGGAGAAGAAGCTCTTCCCCAACGTGGACTTCTATTCCGGCATCATCCTGGAGGCCATGGGCTTCCCCACCTCGATGTTCACGCCGATCTTCGCGCTCTCGCGCACGGTGGGCTGGATCTCGCAGTGGAAAGAGATGATCGCCGATCCGCAGAACAAGATCGGCCGCCCGCGGCAGCTCTATCTCGGCGAGACCGCGCGCGATTACGTGGACATCGAGAACCGGTAACTGGACCGCCCTGGCGCGCTAACGGCTCAGCTTCGTTTCATCCGGCCTTTCGGGCTGCGTGTCATCGACCCAGGCCACGCCTGAGGCCACGACACAGGCCGTGCCGTCCGGGCGGGTGGTGAGGATTGTCCAGTTGCCGGTTTCCTGCGAGCGCCAGACCTCGATGAGGCTCAGCGGCGATTGCAGGCCCCGACCGATCCGCGCTTCCGCGTAGAGTGTCTCGAGCTTTCCCGTGATGGCCCCGTGCACGCCGCAGTGCATTTGCGCCAGCGCGGGCGGGGCATTGGCGGCAAGGCCGAAGGTCAGGCTCATGGCGATCAGTCGTTTCCACATGGCGATCTCCTTCCCGGACAGGGGACGGAGATGTCAGGGATGCCCCCTGCCGCGTGCAAAGTGTCCTCATCATGTGGGGTGCGGAGGCCTGCCGCGCACCCAGATGTGCCGGAGAGTTGATCATGCCCCCTCCCCGGTCACGCCACCGCACGCCTGCGGCGTCAGGCGTCGGCGACCACCTCGCCCCGCATTTCGCCCGTCATCTTGCTGTGATCTTCCGAGCGGACCTCCCGACGAATGCGCTCGATGAGCGCCTCCGCGTCATCGCGCGTGCGCCGGTCCGGCCATTCAGAGATCGCGGCGACGGTGCGCTCGCTCGTGCGGATGACTTGAACGCGCTCCGCCCCCAGCTCTCGCAGCGCGGGGAGGCGTTTCTTTTCCATCTGCTGCATCGTCAGATCGAAATCGACGCTGTCGAGCAGCTCCCACGTGGTGATTGTCAGGTATCGCATGGCTCTTCCTCCAACCTGCTGTTGGGTGAATGCCCTCTAGAATACCATCAAAGCCGCCCAGTACCAAAAAGTGCGCCTTGTGAGGCGGTTGGGGGCCGCTCCTGCAGCGCCTCCCAATGCGCAGTGCCTACCGGCCTTCGAAGCGCGCCGGGCGCTTTTCGGTGAAGGCCAGCACGCCCTCCTTGAAGTCCCGGCTGTCGCCGCATTCGCCCTGGAGCCGCGCCTCGAGCGTCAGTTGCTCTTCGAGCGTGTTGCTATCGGCGGCGCGGAGTGCGGTCTTGATGTGGCCATAGGCCAGCGTCGGCCCCTCGGCGAGGTGCGTTGCCCGCGCGCGCCAGTGCGCGTCGAACTCCGCCTCTGGCACCGCCTCCCAGATCATACCCCAATCGCTCGCCTGCCGCGCGCTGATGCGGTCGGCGAAAAGCGAAGCACCCATGGCCTTGGCGAGCCCCATCTGCCGCGGCAGGAGCCACGTGCCGCCCGCATCGGGGATGAGGCCGATCCGCGTGAAGGCCTGAAGGAAAAACGCGCTTTCGGAGGCGATGACCACGTCCGCCGAGAGCGCGAGGTTCGCGCCCGCGCCAGCTGCCGCGCCATTGACGGCGGCGATGGTGGGAATGGGGCAATTCACGATGGTCTCGAGCATGGGCACGTATTCGTCCCTGAGCGTGCGCTCGAGATCGAGATTGGCGGCGGTGCCGTTGTCGCCGAGATCCTGGCCCGAGCAGAAGCTGCGCCCGGCACCCGTCATCACCACCACGCGCTCGGTGCGCGCGGCGGACTTCATGGCGTGGGTGATCTCGGCGCGCATCTGCGCGTTGAGCGCGTTCATCACGTCGGGCCGGTTCAGCGTGATGACGGCCATTCCGCCATCCGCCGCATAGGTGATCGTATCGTAGTCCATGGCCCGTCCCTTCCTGTCTCGCCCTTCCCTACGCGGCTTCGCTTGCGGCGGGAAGGCGGCTCACTTCTCTTCGCCCAAAAGCTCGGAGAGACGTCGCGTCTCCGCCTCGGTGAGCGGTGTCTCGGTGGCCTTCGGGCGGCGGAAGGCCAGCGCCACGCCGCCTAGCGCGAGGATGAGCGCCGCGGGCCCCACGAGCCAGAGCACGAGGTTCGCCCCGCCCGTATCGGGGCGCAGCAGGACGAACTCGCCGTAGCGGTCCACGACGAAATCCACGACCTCGCTGTCGCTATCCCCCGCGAGAAGCCGCTCGCGCACGAGGAGCCGGAGATCGCCCGAGACCGGCGCGCTCGACTCGTCGATGCTCTCGTTCTGACAGACCGGGCAGCGCAGGCCCTTGCTGATCTCCCGCGCGCGCGCTTCGAGCGCTGGGTCATCGAGCACCTCGCCCGGCTCCACCGCCACGGCCATGGAGGCCACGAAGACGAGGAGGAGCGAGAGCGCCCTCATTCGGCAGGCACCGCCCGTGCGGGCGTCTTGCGCGCGCCGGCGGCTACCCGGAGCCGTCGGTCGAAGAGTGAAAACGCCCCTCCGATGGCCATGAGGATAGAGCCCGCCCAGATCCAGTTGGCAAAGGGCTTGATAAAGGTGCGCACGGCCCAGCCGCCATTCGTCTGGGGCTCGCCAATGACGAGGTAGACATCGCGGAAAAAGCCGTTGCGGATCGCGGCCTCGGTGGTGGGCATGCCCGCCACGGGGTAGATCCGCCGCTCCGGCTGCAGCACCTCGATGACCGCGCCGCCTGGCCGCGCGATGGCGATATCGGCGGTGGTGGAGATGAAGTTCGGCCCCTCGACTTCGCGGACATCGAGGAGCGTTACTTCGTAATTCTCGACGAAGTAGCTCTCCCCCGGCTGCGCCACACGGATATCCTCCACCTCGTAGGCCATGAGGCCCGCGACACCGATGAAGAGGATGCCGAGCCCTGAATGGGCGGTGGCCTTGCCCCAATCGGCGCCGGGAAGCCGCTTGAGCCGGTCCAGCGTGCCGCCTGCCCGCTCCCAAAGCTCGCGCAGGGCGCCCACCACGAGCCAGACACCGAGCGCGATGCCCACGGGGCCAAGCGCGCTGCGCCCCGTCTGCACGGCCCATAGGAGCGCCGCGAGCGCGAGGGTGAACACCGCGAAATAGCGCAGCTTCCACGCCACCTTGCCGAGCTTTGCCCGCTTCCACGGGAAGACGGAGCCGAAGGGCAGGATGAGCGCCAGTGCCACCATGAAGGGCGTGAAGGCGATGTTGAAGAAGGGTGGGCCCACGCTCAGCTTCCGGTCGAAAAAGAGCTCGGCCACCAGCGGCCAGATCGTGCCCACGAAGACGATGAGCGTGGAGACCGCGAGGAGGATGTTGTTGGCCACGAGCGCGCTTTCGCGAGAGGCGAGCGAGAAGACCCCCCGACCCTGCAGGATCGGCGCGCGCCAGGCGAAAAGCGTCAGCGCCCCGCCGGTGAAGAGCGCCGTGATCGCGAGGAGGTAGGTCCCCCGCTCGGGGTCATTGGCGAAGGCGTGGACAGACGTCAGCACGCCCGAGCGCACGATGAAGGCCCCGATAAGGCAGAAGCCAAAGGCGAGGATGGCGAGCAGGATCGTCCAGGCTTTCAGGCTCTCGCGCTTTTCTACGACGATGGCCGAATGGAGGAGCGCCACGGCGAGAAGCCAGGGCATGAACGAGGCGTTTTCCACCGGGTCCCAGAACCAGAAACCGCCCCAGCCGAGCTCGTAGTAGGCCCACCATGAGCCGAGCGCGATGCCGATGGTCAGGAAAAGCCACGCCGCAAGCGCCCAGGGCCGCACCCAGCGGGCCCAGGCCGCGTCCACGCGCCCCTCGATGAGGGCAGCCACGGCGAAGGAGAAGGTGAGCGAGAGGCCCACATAACCCAGGTAGAGAAACGGCGGATGGAAGGCGAGTCCGGGATCCTGCAGGAGCGGGTTGAGATCCGCGCCATTGAGCGGCGGGTTCGCCAGCCGCGCGAAGGGGTTCGACGTGAAGAGGATGAATGCGAGAAAGGCCACGCCCACGGAGCCCTGCACGCCGAGAACGCGCGCGCGGAGCGTGTCGTTGAGCCCCGTGCCCCACCACGCCGCCATGGCCCCGAACAGCGCGAGGATCAGCACCCAGAGAAGGAGCGATCCCTCGTGGTTCCCCCAGACGCCCGTGACCTTGTAGAGCATGGGCTTGTCGGTGTGGGAATTGTCGGCCACGACCTTGAGCGAGAAGTCCGACGTGACAAAGGCATAGGTCAGCGCGGCAAAGGAAAAGCCGATGAGGATGAACTGAAGCGTGGCCGCGGGCTCCCCCGCCGCCATCCAGCCCGCGTTGCGCCGATGGGCACCCACGAGCGGCACGACTGTCTGGAAGACCGCCAGCGCGAAGGCCAGCACAAGGGCGAAATGTCCAAGCTCCACGATCATGGGGTGGATATAACCCAGCCGGGCCCGCGCTGCCACGGGCCGAGCACCATGTCGCACGGGGGCTCTAGAGCCCTAACGCGCGGCGCGGCCCCGGTGCCAATCGCGGAGCGCGGCGTTGTCCGCATAGGGATCGCGGCCCTCAGAGGTTGCCGCAGCCACGGGGGCCTCGATGGCTTCCGTAGGCGCGACGGTCCGAGCGGGCGCTGGCGCTGGCGCCGGGGCGACGGGGCGCGGCGCGCGGGCCAGCGTCTCGGCCAGCGATTTCTGGAATTCCTGCCCCTTCAGCTGGTGCCGCGCGCCGAAATAGAAGCTCACGATCGCGCCGAGAAGCCACCAGAGCGGCTCGGGCACATGGGCGAGCCCCGCCATGCGCGCGGCAAACCAGGCCGGGTCCACCATGGCCGCCACGAAGAGCCCGATCGTCCCCAGTGCCATGGCCGGGCGCGGCACGCGGTTGAGCCCGTCGATGAAAACATCGAACCGGGCGCGGCGCGGATGGGCGAATTCAGCGGCGAATTGCGCGAGCGAGGCCATCTGCGCTTCGCTCGCGCGGGCCGCGCCCTTCTCGGCGTTCTCGCGGAAGATCTCCACGGTCTCACGCACCGCGTTGCGCCCGCTCCCGAAGATGAGCCCGAAGAAGCTGTCGATCAGGCCCATGGGGCCACCCGCGCGGCATGTTCAGCGGCGGAGAAATGGTAGCGGGGGGAGATGAATTCCTCCGCCCGGGTGATCCAGCCGCCTTTGCCACCATCGCGGCGCCGCGCGTATTTGCGCGAGGCGGGACGGCGATCGGCGAGCGCGTAGTAATAGTTGCGCCGCTCGATCCCGTAGGCGTCCACCATGTGATCGGGTGCAGCGGCGAGCGCGCGCGCGGCGGCCTCACGCGTCTGCGGCCCGAGCGCGCCATCCACTGTCACGGGGACGCCCATGCGCCCGAGGAGCCGCTGCAGGATCTTGATCGCGTTGGCCCCGGCATTGACCTGCATGTCGAAGACGCTGGGTTGAAGCGGCGCGGGCAGCTCCGCGATGCCGGGGCCGTGGAAGTAGTGGCGCAGGAAGATGTCCACGGCCTGCGCCACAGTCAGGCGGCGCACATCGGCGCTCGAGATCTGCCCGTCCCCGTCGAGATCGAGGCCCAGCCGTCGCATCGTGTGGATCGTGACGCCGTGCTTCGTGGCCCCGCCGGGGTCATCGGGGTCGTTCACGTAGCCGCCCTCGCGGGCGACGATCTCGGCGGCGATGTCTCTGACGCTGTGCATGGGGGCCTCCGTCTGGATCGTGCGGAGGGTGGCGGCGAAGGGTTAACCGCCGCTGAGGACAGCGCGCGGTGCAGGGCCAGATGCCTCCGGCGGAGGTACGGGGCACAAAGATGCCGGGGCGCGCGCACTCGGTCCGGCATGGGCGGCGGTGGGGAGCCTGGCGTGGGCGACGGCCCGGCAGGAGGCGCGCGGCCTCAGGTCTCAGGCTCCTGATAAACCCCCTGTTCCTTCAGGGCATCGATGACCTCCTTGGGCATGTAGGTCTCGTCGTGGCGCGCGAGGATCTCGGTGGCGCGGAAGGTGCCGTCGATGAAGGAGCCGGTGCCCACCATGCCCTCGCCCTCGCGGAAGAGGTCGGGCAGGATGCCCGTGTAGGTGACGGGGATCGAGGCGCCGCCATCGGTGACGGAGAAGGTGATCGCCTCCCCCTCGCCGCGGATGAGCGTGCCCTCCTCCACGAGGCCCCCGATGCGGAATACCTCCGTGGGCGGCGGCGGAGCCTCGGCCACCTGACTGGGCGAGCGGAAGAAGTTGATCCCGTCCCGGAAGGCGTAGCCCACGAGCGCGGTGGCGCCGATCAGCGAGACGAGCGCGAGCGCGATCACCTGCATCCGCCGTTTCTTCTTCAACCCACGCATGGCGCAGCCCCTCCGCTCAGGGGAAGACAGGCGCGAGCATGAGCCCCGCCGTCTCCTCCTCGGCGAGCATGAGATTGGCGTTCTGCAACGCCTGCCCGCTCGAGCCTTTCGTGAGGTTGTCCAGCACGCTGACCACGATGGCGCGGCCCGGCCGCCGGTCGGCCACCACGCCCAGGTGGCAGAAATTGGAGCCGCGCACGTCCTTCATGGCCGGGACCTCTCCCATGGGCAGCACCTGGAGGAAGGTCTCGTCGGCATAGGCGGCGTCGAGGGTGGCGTGGATCTCGGCGGCGTCCCCCTTCAGATACGTGGTGAGCAAAATGCCCCGGTTCGCAGGAATGAGATGGGGCGTGAACTGCACCTGCACCTCGCGGCCCGCGATCTTGCTGAATTCCTGATCGAACTCGCCCAGGTGCCGGTGGGTGCCGCCCGCGGCATAGGCAAAGCCGTTCTCGGAGAGCTCGGCATGGAGAAGATGCTCCTTGAGCGCCCGCCCCGCGCCGGAGACGGCGGCCTTCAGATCCATGATGATCTCGTCGAGATCGATGACCCCGGCGGTGATGAGCGGGCGGAGCGCATACTGGCCCGTGGCTGCGTTGCAGCCCGTGCCGGCCACGAGGCGTGCGCTCTCTATCTCATCCCGGTAGAACTCGGTGAGCCCGTAGACCGCCTCATCCTGCAGGTCGGTGGCCGAATGCGGCTTCCCGTACCACTTCTCGTATTCCGCTGCGTCGCGGAGCCGGAAATCGGCGGAGAGGTCCACCACCTTGATATCGGCCGGCAACGCCCGGATCACCGCCTGGCTCGTGGCATGGGGCAACGCGCAAAAGACGATGTTGGCCCGCGAGAAATCGATGTCGTCGATCTTTTTCAGGGTGGGCAGGCGCAGGTGGCGCAGATGCGGAAAGACCTCCGCCATCTCGCGCCCGGCCTTCCGGTCCGCGCTCAGTGCGATGATGTCGATGGAGGGATGGGTGGCGATGAGGCGCACGAGCTCCGCGCCCGTATAGCCCGAGGCCCCAAGAATGATGGCTTTATGCGACATGGCACGATCCCTTCGGCGCTCATGTAGGAAAAATCGGTCTGAGCCGCAATCAGGCGGCGGCGAACTCGATCTTTCGTCGCAGGAACTGCGTGGCCCGGTCGGAGACGCGCCCGGCATCGCCGGTCGTCAGGTAGCCCGTGGCCTGCCCCTGCCCGTGCATCTCGGGGTGGCGCTCGAGGTAATCGGCAAGGCTTTCGGCCACGAGATCGGCCTGACTGTAGACCCGCACGCCCGGGCCGAGCGCCTGGGCGAATTCGGCCTCCATGATCGGGTAATGCGTGCAGCCAAGGATCGCCGCGTCGGGGTTGGGCATCTTGCGCTTGAGGGCGTCGACATGGCTCTTCACGAGGGCCTCGGCGAGGATCATGTCGCCCTCCTCGATGGCGTCGACCACGCCGCCGCAGGCCTGCGCCTCCACGTCGACCCCGATGGCGCGGAACGCAAGCTCGCGCTGGAAGGCGCGGCTGGCCACGGTGGCGGGCGTGGCAAAGAGCGCCACGTGCTTCACATCCACCTCCCGCGGCGGGGAATTATCGCCCCAGCGGCGCTCCGTCAGCGCCTCGATGAGCGGCACGAAGACACCGAGCACGCGCTTGTCGCGCGGCACCCAGCCCTCCTGCATACGCCGGAGGGCGGCGGCGGAGGCGGTGTTGCAGGCGAGGATGACGAGGTCGCAGCCCTCCTCGAAGAGCCGGCCCACGGCGGCGGTGGTCAGCCCATAGATGTCATCGGCGTCCCGCACGCCGTAGGGCGCGTGGGCGCTGTCGGCGAAATACTTGAAGGGCACGTCCGGCAGCCGCGCCTGGCAGGCGGCGAGGACTGTGAGCCCACCGAGCCCTGAATCGAAGATTCCGATCGCCATCAGCGGCGCTTCTCTTCGAACTCGAAGCCCCGGTCGGTCACCTTGAAGGGGTTCGGGCTGAGCGCGTAAGTGGCGGCGCGCAGATATTCCATCATCGCCTTGGGATCCTTGGCGCAGGCCGCGAGCTCCGCCTGCGGCAGCGGCTCCCCCACGACCATGCGCACGGGCTCGTCCACCCGGGATTTGAATTCCTTGATCAGGAGCGCCATGCGCAAGGTGTAATGGAGATGCGAGGCGATCTGGAAGAGGCGGCTGTTATGCCCGTCGAAGAAGATCGGGACCACGGTCGCGCCGGACTTGGCGACCATCTTCGCCGTGAAGCTGCGCCAGCCGGGGTCCATGGGCCGCCCGAAGGGCTTCATGGCGGTTGAGACCGTCCCGCCGGGGAAGATGCCGATTGCCCCGCCCTGCCCCAGATAGTCGAGCGCGGCCTTGCGGGTCTCGAGATTGAGCTTCATGGCCTCCTTCGTCTCGTCGAAGGAGATGGGCAGGATCACGCGGTTGAGTTCCTCGGCCTTGCGAAAGACCTGGTGCGCCATGATCCGGAAATCGCCACGCAGATTGGACAGGATGTGCCCCAGCACGAGCCCGTCGAGAATGCCGTAGGGATGGTTGGCGATAAGGATGAGCGGCCCGTCACGGGGAATGGTCTCCAGCGAGCCGCCTACGATGTCGAGCGATAGGCCGTAGCGGCTCAGCATCACCTCCCAGAAGTCGCGGCCCTGCGCCACTTCCTCTTCGTAGCCCCGCGCACGCCGGATGAGCCGGAGCCGCCCGGTGGCGTTCTCCATGGCGCGGATCAGCGCGCGCCCGCCCTTCGTCTCCGCTGAATGCGAATAGGAAATGTCCCGCGCCACGTGGCGGGCCTTGCGGCTACCGTCCGTTCTCATGGAGCGCATTCTGCCCTGCCCCTCTCTCCCTCAATGTGTCTTACTTAAAGCCTGCCCCCCCGCGTTCCAAGCGCCGATCGCATGGCGCGCGGGCGGCAAAGTCGCCGCAGCACCAGCAAGTGTGGCGTATTACGGCGAGAACCCTCTATAACGATCCCGAGAGGCGGCGCGCGGCGCGGGCCCTGGGGAGAGCAGGCCGAGATGGACTGGGACAAGCTACGTATCTTTCACGCGGTGGCCGATGCAGGCTCGTTGACCCACGCGGGCGACACGCTGCACCTGTCGCAATCGGCTGTCTCGCGCCAGATCCGCGCGCTGGAAGAAGCACTCGGCGCTACGCTCTTTCACCGTCACGCACGGGGGCTCATCCTCACCGAGCAGGGTGAGCTTCTCTTCGACGCCACCTCGTCCATGAACAAGCGCCTCGATGCCGCCGCCGCGCGCATCCGCGACAGCGAGGAAGGCGTGTTCGGCGAGCTGCGCGTGACGACGACCACGGGCTTCGGCACGCTCTGGCTCGCGCCCCGGCTCTCCAAGTTCTACGAGAAATACCCGGAGATGAAGATCGACCTCATGCTCGAGGAGCGCGTGCTCGACCTGCCCATGCGCGAGGCCGACGTGGCGATCCGCATGAAGGAGCCCTCCCAAGCGGACCTGATCCGCAAGCGGCTCATGTCGATCCGTATGCGCCTTTATGCGACACCTGCATACCTCGCGGCCCATGGCGCGCCGGAGCGGCTGGAAGACATCTCTGCCCACCGCCTCATCTGCCAGAGCACGAAGAGCCCGCAGGTCGCCGCAGGGGCGAGCCTTGTCCAGCACCTGATGACCTTCGACATCCCCTCGCTTCTCACGGTCAATAACTACTTCGGCGTGCTGCAGGGGGTGATCCACAATCTCGGCATCGGTGTTTTGCCCGATTATCTGGCTCTCGACACCGATGGCCTCGTCCCCGTGCTGCCCGAGGTGGACAGCGCGGAGGTCCCGGTCTTTCTCGCCTACCCGGAGGAATTGCGGCAGTCGCGGCGTATCGCGGCCTTCCGCGATTTCGTCCAGGCCGAGATCCTCGAGACTCGAAAATTGCAACGGGACGTGACGCCCGCGTAAAGCCATGCGCCCGGCGCATAGCGGCTATGAACAACTTGATGCATGTGCACCATTGCCTCACCGCGGTCATCGACACATACCCCTTCTCGAAAGCAGCGCTTCGCGTTCGTTTTCAACCTCCCTGTTGGACTTGCCGGGCTGCTCACACGAGTACGCCCGGCTTTTTTTGCCGCGGCGGCCAGAACCAAGTCGCGGCCCCCTTTGTCAGCGCCCAATAGGGGCAAAGCGCCGGTGATGTCCTTGAACCCGCGCGCGCAGGCTCACCCCGTTGATGCGCCGCACGGCCCTCTCTTTTCCTCCCGCGCGGCATCGCCTAAACCGCGATGAGCACATGAAGGGGCCCCATGTCCAATCCTGAAATCACTGCCGATCTCATCGCGGCGCACGGCTTCACGCCCGAGGAATACGACGAGGTCGTCCGCATCCTGTCCCGCGCGCCGAACTTCACGGAACTCGGGATCTTTTCCGCGATGTGGAATGAGCATTGCTCCTACAAGTCCTCCAAGAAGTGGCTCCGCACGCTGCCCACGGACGGCCCGCAGGTCATCTGCGGGCCCGGCGAGAATGCCGGCATCGTGGATATTGGCGACGGCCAAGCCGTTGTTTTCAAGATGGAAAGCCACAATCACCCCTCGTATATCGAGCCCTATCAGGGCGCGGCCACGGGGGTGGGCGGCATCCTGCGCGACGTCTTCACCATGGGCGCGCGGCCCATCGCGGCGATGAATGCGCTGAGCTTCGGGGAGCCATCGCATCCAAAAACCAAGAGCCTCGTGAGCGGGGTCGTGGCGGGCATTGGCGGCTACGGAAACTGCTTTGGCGTGCCCACCGTGGGCGGCGAAGTGCGCTTCGATCCTGCATACAACGGCAATTGCCTCGTCAATGCCTTCGCCGCGGGCCTCGTCGACACCGATGCAATCTTCTATTCCGCGGCCTCGGGCGTGGGCATGCCGGTCGTCTATCTGGGCGCCAAGACGGGCCGCGACGGCGTGGGCGGGGCGACCATGGCCTCCGCGGAATTCGATGAAACCATCGAGGAAAAGCGCCCCACCGTGCAGGTGGGTGACCCGTTCACGGAAAAGCGCCTCATGGAGGCGACGCTGGAGCTCATGGCCACCGGCGCCGTCATATCGATCCAGGACATGGGCGCCGCGGGCCTCACCTGCTCGGCCGTGGAGATGGGCGACAAGGGCGGGCTCGGCATCCGCCTCGACCTCGAAAAGGTGCCCCAGCGCGAGGCGGATATGACCGCCTACGAGATGATGCTCTCGGAGAGCCAGGAGCGCATGCTCATGGTCCTCAAGCCCGAGCTCGAGGAGGCAGCGCGCGCCGTTTTTACCAAGTGGGACCTCGACTTCGCCATCGTGGGCGAGACGCTTGCGGAAGACCGCTTTCTCATCATGCATCACGGCGTGGTCAAGGCAGACCTGCCGCTGTCGAAACTCTCCTCCACGGCACCGGAATACGACCGCCCCTGGGAGCCCACGGCCCCGGCGGCGGCGGTCGAAGATTGCCCGAATATCGACCCGATCGATGGGCTCAAGGCCCTGTTAGCCAGCCCGAATTACGCGGCGAAATCGTGGGTTTACGAGCAATATGACAGCCAAGTCATGGCCGACACGCTCGTCACGCCCGGGGCCGGTGCCGGCGTCGTCCGCGTCCACGGGACCTCGAAAGCCCTCGCCTTCACCTCAGATGTCACCCCCCGCTACGTCCGCGCGAACCCCGTCGAGGGTGGCAAGCAGGCGGTGGCGGAAGCCTATCGCAACCTCGTCGCCGCCGGGGCCAAGCCGCTGGCTACGACCGATAACTTGAATTTCGGCAATCCCGAAAAGCCCGAGATCATGGGCCAGTTCGTGGGCGCCATCGAGGGCATCGGCGCGGCCTGCAAGGCGCTCGACATGCCCATCGTCTCGGGCAATGTCTCGCTCTACAACGAGACCGACGGCCAGCCGATCCTGCCCACCCCCACCATCGGTGCGGTGGGCCTCATCACCGACATCGCGCACCGCGTCTGCCGGACGGCCCGCGAGGGGCACGTGGCCCTCCTCGTCGGCGAAACGCGAGGCCACATGGGCCAATCCGCGCTCCTCACGGAGGTCTTCAACCGCCCCGAAGGTGACGCGCCCCCGGTCGATCTCGCCGCCGAGAGAGCCGCGGGCGACTTCATCCTCGCCCATGTCGCGTGGATCGACGCCTGCACCGATCTCTCCGATGGCGGCCTCGCGCTGGCCGCCTTCGAGATGGCCGCCGCCGCCGATGTGGGCGTGCATCTCACCGCCGAGGACACCGCCACCCTCTTCGGCGAAGACCAGGCGCGCTATCTCATCGCCACCTCCTTCGACAAGGCCGAGGCGCTTACCATCGCCGCTGGTCAGGCACGCGTTCCCATCTCCACCGTCGGCCGCTTCAAGGGGCGAGACGTTCGTATGGGCCGCAAATCTGCGCCGTTAGACGAGCTGCGAGAGATCCACGCCACCGCCTTCGCGAAAGCGCTCGATCTCGGCTGAGGCGCCCGCGCCCGCCCAACTCGCGTGCACACGGGCAGGCCAAAGCCTTCGCGCGTAGAGGCTCCCCTTGCAGTTGCGCAGGGCGCGTTCTACCTTTTTGAGAGCAATACCGGAGGCGCCCATGGCCATTTCATCCCACGACATCGAGATCCTCATCCGGGAAGACTTCCCCGAGGCGGAGATCAAGGTGGAGGGCGATGATGGCGCGCATTTCGCCGCCGTGGTGGTGGATGAAAGCTTCCGCGGGAAGAACCGCGTCCAGCAGCAGCGCATGGTCTACGCCGCCCTCAAAGGGGCCATGGACGGCCCCAACGGCGCGCTCCACGCGCTGGCCCTGACGACGAAGGTGCCGGAGTAGCCCTGTGGATGCGAGCCTTCTCATCGTGGGCGTGAGCGCCGCGATCCTCGTGATCCTCGTGGCGCGAGCCATCTACGTCGTGCGATCTGAGACAGACACGCCTGAACGCGGCCTTTCCCCCGGCGAGGGCGACCACACGATCCACGCAGAATATAGCTCTGGCCTCTCTGGCCACCATTCCAGCTACAAGGTGCCCCGCGACCCGCAGGCCTATGCGCGCCGCTTCGTACCGAGACAGAAAGATTGACCCCATGACCGACACGACCACGAGCGCCTCCGAGGCTATCAAATCCACCATCGAAACGAATGACGTCGTGCTCTTCATGAAGGGCACGAAGGCGATGCCGCAATGCGGGTTTTCGAGCAAGGTGGCTGGGGTGCTGAATTACATGGGCGTCGAATACCAGGACGTGAACGTGCTCATGGATGACGGCATCCGGCAGGGCATCAAGGATTTCTCCGACTGGCCCACGATCCCGCAGCTCTACGTCAAGGGCGAGTTCGTCGGCGGCTGTGACATCATCACCGACATGACGCTTTCGGGCGAGCTCGACACGCTCTTCGAAGAGAACGGCGTGGGCTTTGACAAGGCCGCGGCCGAGAAGATCCGCGAGCACAACTCCTAAAATCTCTTAAGTGCGGCCCCTTACGGCCCGCAGCTCAGGCATCGCATGAGGCTCAAGCGGAGCGCTTCTCCACTTCCGAGGCGATGGCCTCGGCCCGGGCGGCGAGCTCTTCCATGGCCTCCGTGACCTGCACCGGTAGCACCGGCACCTCCACGCGATCTGGCGTGGGCGCGGGCCGGTCCTGAAGCTCGGAGATCAGCGCGTCGCGGCGGGAGAGTTTGTCCTCGGCCTGTCGCACGCGGTCCTCGACCTCCGCCGTCCGGTCAGCGAGCATCAGCCCCGCCATGAGCAGCATCTGTGCCTCGGGAATGCGGCCGGTCTGCTTGATGAGTGTCGCAGCCTCGCGGTCGAGCATGGCCGCCGCCGTCTGCAGGAAGTGTTCCTGCCCCGGCTCGCAGGACACGTCGAACTGGCGGCCGCCGATGGTGATCTTGACCTCAGGCATTGCTCGCTCCTTTGGCGACGATGGGTTCCAGCACGGAGACGAGCTCCGAGATCTCCCGCGCTTCCGAAGAGCGCTCGGCGCGGAGCGCCTCGAGCTCGGTCATCATGGCGCGGTTGATGAGATGCGCGTCGGGCGCCTCGTCCACGGAGGATTTCTGCAGCGCCTCGAGCGCGCTGCGCATCTCCTTGCCCGCGCGCTGAAGCTTGGCGTTTTCTTGTTCAGAGGCGTCGACCTGCGCCTGCGCGGCCGCCAGATCGCTCTCCAGCGTGTTGACGCGCTCCTCAAACTTGCGGCGCACCTGCTTCACGCGCTGCTGAAGCTGCGCGTTGGCGGAGCGCTCCTCCTCGAGCTGGGCTTCGAGCTCTGCCATGCGGCCCGCGTCGGGCTGGGCTGCCGGCGCGGTGGCTTCCAGCGGGAGCGACGGCTCCGCCTCGGGCGCGGCGGAGGGTATTTTCGTCAGCCCGCCCTGAATACGCGCGAGCGCGGCGGCGAGCCGGCCTTCCAGCGCCGTGAATTTCTCGGATGTCTCCGACATGTCTGCCTCCTCATCGATCCGCCGCGCGGTTGGCCGCTGTCGTCGAATCAAGCTGCTCTGGCCTTAACTATGATGAATGTCCCGAAAGCGCGCAAACCTCGCCGTGGGCTGCGGGTCTGCCTCGGCAGGCTCCGCTGCACCCTCGGTGTCCAGCGCGCTTGATCTTCGGCTGCACGTTGTTATGCCTCCGCCAACGCCCGCAGATCACAATCGGAGACCGATATGGACCTATCCGCCCTGGCCGCCAAGCACCCTGACCATTGGCGCCAAGCCACCGCCATCCGCGCGCTGACGCTCGACGCTGTCGCCGCGGCCAATTCCGGGCATTCCGGGATGCCCATGGGCATGGCGGACGTGGCAACGGTCCTCTTCAAAAACCATTTGAACTTCGATCCCACCGCGCCGCTCTGGCCCGACCGGGATCGCTTCATCCTCTCGGCCGGGCACGGCTCCATGCTGCTCTATGCGATCCTGCATTTGACGGGCTATCGCGACATGACGATCGATGAGATCCGGAATTTCCGGCAGCTGGGCTCCATCACCGACGGCCACCCCGAATTCGGCCATGCCACCGGCATCGAAACGACGACCGGTCCCCTGGGACAGGGCATCGCAAACTCCGTGGGCTTCGCGCTCGCCGAGGAAATCCTGCGCGCGCGCTGGGGTGAGAAAGTGCAGAACCACTACACCTACGTGATCGCTGGCGACGGCTGCCTGATGGAGGGTGTGAGCCAGGAGGCCATCGCGCTGGCCGGCCGGCAAAAGCTCAGCCATCTCATCGTCTTCTGGGACGACAACGCCATCACCATCGACGGCTCCGTCGACATCGCCGACCGCACCGACCAGGTCATGCGTTTCCGCGCGTCCGGCTGGGACGTGCAGGAGATTGACGGCCACGACCCCGAGGCCATCGACGCCGCCATCACGGCCGCCAAGGCCACCGGCACCCCCTCCATGATCCGCTGCACCACGCATATCGGCCTCGGCCACGCGGCACAGGGGACCTCGAAGGCCCACGGCGCGCTCACCGATATGGGCCAGCTCGAGGATGCCAAGAAAGCCTATGGCTGGGAGCACGGCTCCTTCGTGATCCCCGAGGACATCAAGCGCGCCTGGGAGAGCTTTGCCGAGCGTGGCAAGGCGGCCCACGCCGACTGGGCTCAGCGGTTCCTCAAGCTCTCGAATGCCAAGCAGGCGGAGTTCAATCGCACCTTCTCCGGCGAACCGCCGAAGAAGCTCTCGGCCACGATCAAGGCATTCAAGAAGCAGATCAGCGAGAGCCAGCCCAAGGTCGCCACGCGCAAGAGCTCGGAGATGGTGCTCGAGGTCGTGAACCCGGTCATGCCCGAAACGGTGGGCGGCTCCGCGGACCTCACCGGCTCCAACAACACGAAGACCCCCGATCTCGGCATCCACGACATCGACAACCGCACGGGGCGCTACATTCACTACGGCATCCGCGAGCACGGCATGGCGGCCGCGATGAACGGCATCCAGCTTCACGGTGGCCTGCGCCCCTATGGTGGAACGTTCATGGTCTTCACCGACTACGCGCGCCCCTCCATGCGCCTCTCCGCGCTCATGGGGATCCCGGTCATCTACGTCTACACCCATGACAGCATCGGCGTGGGCGAGGACGGCCCGACGCACCAGCCGGTGGAGCACTACGCGATCCACCGCGCGACGCCCAACACGCGCCTCTTCCGCCCCTGCGACACGGTGGAAACGGCGGAATCCTGGGAGCTCGCGCTGGCTGACCCGAGCGGGCCCTCCGTTCTCGCGCTCACGCGCCAAAACCTGCCCACACTCCGCACCGAGCACAAGAATACCAACCTCGTCTCGAAGGGCGCCTACGTGCTCGCCGACGCCGAGGGCAAACGCCAGGTCATCCTCATGGCCACGGGCTCGGAAGTGAGCGTTGCCATGGAGGCCCGCGACATGCTGCAGGCGGAAGGCATCGGGACGCGCGTCGTCTCCATGCCCTGCTGGGAGCTCTTCGAGGCGCAGGACGATGCCTATCGGCGCCGTGTCCTGCCCGGCGGGCCGGTGCGCGTGGCCATCGAGGCGGGCATCCGCTTCGGCTGGGATCGCTGGCTCTACGGCGAGCGCGGCAAGCGCGAAAAAGGCGCGTTCGTGGGGATGCACGGCTTCGGCGCCTCGGCCCCCGGCGCGGCTCTCTTCGAGCATTTCGACATCACGCCCGCAGCCACCGTTGCCGCGGCCAAGGACATGCTCTGAGGCGGATCGTGGGGACGGGTGCCTCAAGGTGCCCGTCCCGGTCTTTTGACCCGCTTCCGCCTAAGGCTCGTCCACCAGCGCCATGACCACCCGCCTCGCGATCATCATCTTCGCGCTCATCCTCGCGGCCATCGCGATCGATGCAGCGCTTCTGGGCGGCGAGGCGACCGTCTTCCTGATCCGCCGCTTTCTCGATCTGATCGAATGGGTGGCCTTCTGGCGCTAGCGCCGATGCCGGCTTTCCCCTTCGACGGTTGACCTCGCGGCGCAGCACTGAGATAGCCCCAGCGTGCGCCGGAGGGCGCGCGTATTGGCTCAGCAAGATCATCTGGAGGCATCACCATGGCCGTGAAAGTCGCAATCAATGGATTTGGCCGGATTGGACGCAACGTGCTGCGCGCGATCATCGAGTCGGGCCGCACCGATATCGAGGTCGTCGCCATCAATGATCTGGGCCCGGTGGAAACCAATGCCCACCTCCTGCGCTACGACAGTGTCCACGGCCGCTTCCCGGCGGAGGTGAAAACCACCGACACGACGATCGATGTGGGCCGCGGACCCATGCAGGTCACCGCCATGCGGAACCCGGCAGACCTGCCCTGGAGCGATGTGGATATCGTCCTCGAATGCACGGGCATCTTCACCTCCAAAGAGGCCTGCCAGGCGCATCTCGAAAACGGCTCCTCCCGCGTGCTCATCTCCGCACCGGGCAAGGACGCGGACAAGACCATCGTCTTCGGCGTGAACGATGACACGCTCACCGCCGACGACCTCGTGGTCTCCAACGCGTCCTGCACCACGAACTGCCTGTCGCCGGTGGCCAAGGTCCTCAACGACGAGATCGGGATCGTGAAGGGCTTCATGACCACGATCCACTCCTACACGGGCGACCAGCCCACGCTCGATACGATGCACAAGGATCTCTACCGCGCGCGTGCCGCGGCGATGTCGATGATCCCGACCTCGACGGGCGCCGCCAAGGCCGTGGGCCTCGTCCTGCCGGAGCTCAACGGCAAGCTCGACGGCGTGGCGATCCGCGTGCCGACGCCCAACGTCTCCGTCGTCGACCTCACCTTCGAGGCCGCGCGCACGACCACGGTGGATGAAATCAACGACGCCATCCGCGCCGCCGCCAACGGCCCGCTCAAGGGCATCCTCGGCTACACCGACGAGATGCTCGTGAGCCAGGATTTCAACCACGATCCGCATTCGTCGATCTTCCACACCGACCAGACGAAGGTCATGGAAGGCACGATGTGCCGGATCCTCACGTGGTACGACAACGAGTGGGGCTTCTCGAACCGCATGGGCGACACCGCCGTCGCCATGGGCAGGCTGATCTAACGCCCGCGCATGGCTCGGGTTCCCGCCCGAGCCATGCCGACGCTGCAATGCAGCATTGCTGAAATACCACTTCACCAAGGGCCTCTCTTCCATACGTTAGCGCTATCGAAAGCAGAACGATGGAGGGCTCAATGATGGCTCTTTTCACCCATATCCAAGACCGGCTGGAAAAGCGCCGGGCCTACAACCGCACCGTGGCAGAGCTGCGGGCCATGCCGCTCGACGTGGCGCTCGACCTCGACATCTACCGCGAGGATGCGGAGCGGGTGGCGAGCAGCGCCGTTTACGGCCGCTAGGCTCCGGGCTTCAAACGCCGGCAGCTTGCGCGGCCGCTAGGGCAGCCGCGCGCCGAGCGCGCGCTCGACGGCGGGGGTCACGAATTTCGACACGTCCCCGCCCAAGCGCGCGATCTCTTTGACCAGCTTGGAGGCGATGGCCTGGTGCTCGGCCTCCGCCATGAGGAACACCGTCTCCACGCTGTCGTCGAGCTGGCGGTTCATGCCGACCATCTGGAACTCGTACTCGAAATCCGCCACGGCCCTCAGGCCGCGGACGATGACTTGCGCGCCGACGTCCCGGGCGCAGTCGATGAGCAGGTTTTCGAAGGGATGCGCCACGAACTCGCAGCCCGTCTGTTCGCTGAGCGGCGCGAATTCCGCCTCCACCATGGCCACCCGCTCTTCCAGTGAGAAAAGCGGGCCCTTGTCACGGTTGATCGCCACGCCGACGACGAGCCGGTCCACGAGCGCCCCGGCGCGGCGCATGATATCGAGATGTCCGAGCGTGATCGGGTCGAAGGTGCCTGGGTAGAGTCCGATGCGCATGTGCTGCCCTTTGAGGTCTGCCTAGCGGGGGACAAAGCAAAAGCCGCCCTCCCCCGTCAACCATTTGGGTGATCTGCTCGCGATGCGCGCGGGCCGGGATCCGCGACCTCGAGGTGATCGCGCCCCTCTTCGGGCCGCCCTGGGCGGCGGCGCGTCCTCGGCTTGACCCTCCCCGCGCGGCGCGGCACGTTCGGCGCCAACTGCGGAGGATCCCATGCAAGAGCTCACCCACTACATCGACGGCACCCATGTCAAAGGCAGCTCGGGCCGCTTTGCCGATGTGATGAACCCTGCCACGGGCGAAGTGCAGGCCAAGGTGCCGCTCGCAACCCGCGCAGAGCTCGACCGCGCCGTGGAGATCGCCATGGCCGCGCAGCCCGCATGGGCCGCCACCAATCCCCAGCGCCGGGCGCGGGTGATGATGCAGTTCGTCTCGCTCCTCCACCGCGATATGGACAAGCTCGCAGAGGCGCTCTCCCGCGAACACGGCAAAACACTGCCCGATGCCAAGGGCGACGTGCAGCGCGGTCTCGAAGTCGTCGAGTTCTGCATCGGCGCGCCGCATCTCTTGAAGGGCGATTACACCGACAGTGCGGGCCCGGGCATCGACATGTATTCGATGAAACAACCGCTCGGCGTAACCGCCGGTATCACCCCCTTCAACTTCCCCGCCATGATCCCGATGTGGATGTTCGCGCCCGCCATCGTGTGCGGCAACGCCTTCATCCTGAAGCCGTCTGAGCGCGACCCCTCCGTCCCGCTCATGCTGGCCGAGCTCATGGAGGAGGCGGGCCTCCCCAAGGGCATCCTCCAGGTCGTGAACGGCGACAAGGAAGCGGTGGATGCGATCCTCGAGCATCCAGTGATCCAGTCGGTGGGCTTCGTGGGCTCCACCCCCATCGCCGAATACATCTACGCCCAGGGCTGCGCGCACGGAAAGCGCGTGCAGTGCTTCGGCGGCGCGAAAAACCATATGATCGTCATGCCTGACGCCGATATGGACCAGGCCGCCGACGCGCTGGTGGGCGCGGGCTACGGTGCCGCGGGCGAACGCTGCATGGCGATCTCGGTGGCCGTGCCGGTGACGGATGAGGCCGCCGACCGGCTCATCGAAAAGCTTGTCCCCCGGATCGAGAAGCTGAAGGTCGGCCCCTACACCGCCGGAAACGAGGTCGATTACGGCCCCGTCGTCACAGCCGCGGCCAAGGCCAATATCGAGAAGCTCGTAGAAAGCGGGATCGACCAAGGCGCGAAGCTCGTCGTCGACGGCCGCAATTTCAGCCTGCAAGGCTACGAGGACGGCTACTTCATCGGGCCTCACCTCTTTGACCGCGCCACCAAGGACATGGACATCTACAAAAAAGAGATCTTCGGCCCGGTCCTCACGACGGTCCGAGCGCAGTCCTACGAGGACGCGCTCGATCTCGCCATGTCCCATGAATACGGCAACGGCACCGCCATCTTCACGCGCGACGGTGACACCGCCCGCGACTTCGCCAACCGCATCAATATCGGCATGGTGGGCGTCAACGTCCCGATCCCCGTGCCGCTTGCCTACCACACCTTCGGTGGCTGGAAGAAATCCATGTTCGGCGACCTCAACCAGCACGGGCCGGATGCGATCAAATTCTACACCCGCACCAAGACCATCACCTCCCGCTGGCCCTCGGGCATCAAGGAGGGCGGTGAATTCTCGATCCCCGTCATGGAGTAGTCATGGCAACAGGATCGAACGCGCTCCCGGACGGGTCGCTTCTCTACCTCTGGCACCGCGGGCATGCCTCTCTCGAGGATGCCTATGCCGAGCTCCACAAGATCGTAAGCGAGGGGCGGCTGAAGCCGGGCGTGCCGCATCTGCTCGATCTCTCGGGGGTGGAGAGCTTCGACAAGGACGCGCTCGAAGTGATGAAGATCAATCTCGACGTGGCGGTCATGCTCGACCTTCTGGGCGGTGAGACGCTGCTCGTGATGTACGCGCCCACGATCACCGCGCGCCGGATGGCCAAGATGATGTATGACTTCTGGCATGGTTCGGGGGTTGTGGTGCCGCGCATCGCCGACGAGGAGGCCGCGGCGCTCGCCATGGTGGGGCGGAGCGAGACGCGCTTTTCCGAGCTGGGCTTTGTCCCCGCGTAAGGGTCATCGGCTTGCACCGGTGCCCACGGCGCTAGTATCTCAGACGTGCAAGACCTCGCAGGGAGGATGCGATGTTTGACCAGATGAACGAAGACCAGACCGCCATTTTCGACATGGCCAAGGCGCTCGGCCAGTCCGAGATCGCGCCCCATGCCCGCGCGTGGGAAGGGGCCGGCACGATCCCCAAGGCACTCTGGCCCAAGCTCGCGGAGCTTGGCTTCGGCGGGCTCTACGTGCGCGAGGAAAGCGGCGGCTCGGGGCTCTCGCGCCACGACTCGACGCTCGTCTTCGAGGCGCTTGCCATGGCCTGCCCGTCCGTCTCGGCCTTTCTCTCGATCCACAATATGTGCGCCTGGATGATCGACAGCTTCGGCTCCGAGGCGATGCACGCGGCGCGGCTCGCGGACGCCGTCTCGATGGAGAAATTCTACAGCTACTGCCTCACAGAGCCCGGCTCCGGCTCCGATGCGGCCGCGTTGAAGACGAAAGCGGAGCGGACCAACGAGGGCTACATCCTCACGGGCACGAAGGCCTTCATCTCCGGCGGCGGCTACTCGGACGCCTACATCGTCATGGCGCGCACGGGTGACGGCGGGCCGAAGGGCATCTCGTCGGTCATCGTCGATGACGGCGCAGAAGGGCTCAGCTTCGGCGGGCTCGAAGCCAAGATGGGCTGGAAGGCCCAGCCCACCCGACAGGTGCAGCTCGATGCCTGCGCGATCCCCGCGGCAAACCTCCTCGGGGAAGAGGGCATGGGCTTTGCCTACGCCATGAAGGGCCTCGACGGCGGACGCCTCAACATCGCCGCCTGCTCGCTCGGCGGCGCGCAGGCCGCGCTCGATGCGACCCTCGCTTACATGAAGGATCGCGGCGCTTTTGGTAAGAAACTCACCGAGTTCCAGGCTCTGCAATTCCGCTTGGCCGAGATGGAGATCGAGCTGCAGGCGGCGCGCACCTTCCTGCGCTCGGCCGCCCAGTCGCTCGATGCCGGTGCGCCCGACGCCACCAAGCGCTGCGCCATGGCCAAGAAATTCGTGACCGAGGCGGGCTCGAAGGTCGCCGACCAGTGCCTCCAGCTCCATGGCGGCTACGGCTACCTGGCCGATTATGGGATCGAGAAGATCGTCCGGGACCTCCGCGTCCACCAGATCCTCGAGGGCACCAACGAGATCATGCGCCTCATCGTGGCGCGGGACATGCTGCGCGCGTGAGCACGGCCCCGTTTCAGCGCGTCCCGGGCCTGCCCCGGGACCTCGTGGCCAGGAGTGAGAGGCCCCGGGTCAGGCCCGGGGCGTGTTGCACGCGATGACGGACGTTCATATCCGAACCGAGGGCCGCGCGGGCTGGATCACGCTCAAACGCCCCGCCGCGCTCAATGCGCTCACGCATGCCATGTGCCTCGAGATCGAAGAGGCGATCACCGCATGGGCCGGCGATGACAGCGTGGGCCACATCGTCATCGACGCGTCCGGCGACAAGGCTTTCTGCGCGGGCGGCGACATCGCAGAGATGTATGCCACGGGCATGGCAGGCGATTATGCCTATGGCCGCCGCTTCTGGACGGACGAATACCGCCTCAACGCCAAGCTCAAGCTCTACCCGAAGCCCATCGTCACTTTTCTCCACGGCTTCACCATGGGCGGCGGCGTGGGCGTGGGGTGCCATGCCTCGCACCGGATCGTCTGCGAAAGCTCACAGATCGCCATGCCGGAGGTCTCCATCGGCCTCCTGCCCGATGTGGGGGGCTCGCTCATCCTCGCCCACGCGCCGGGGCGCACGGGCGATTACCTCGCCGTCACCGCCGCACGCATGTCCGCCGGGGATGCGATCTATGCAGGCTTCGCCGACCATTTCGTGCCGGAGGCGGACTGGCCTGCGCTCAAGGCCACGCTCCGCGAGGGCGTGGACCTGCCCCGCCATGACGCGACCGACGCGCCGCTCGCAGCGCAGCAGGACGCGCTCGCGGAGCATTTCGCGGGCGCGGGTCCCGCCGACATCCTGCGCAGCCTCGAGGGCGTGGAGGATCCATTCCTCAGAGGCGCGGCTCAGCGCATGAAGCGCCATTCCCCGCTTGCCATGGCCTGCGCGCTCGAGGCCGTGCGCCGCCTGCGCTCTACCGATGACATCACCCGCGCGCTCGAGCTCGAATACCGCTTCACGCACCGCGCGATGGAGCACGGCGATTTCATCGAGGGCATCCGCGCGCAGATCATCGACAAGGACAAGAGCCCGCGCTGGCGGCAGGGCATCGATACCCTTTCGGCGGCGGAGGTGAGCGCGATGCTCCGCCCGCTCGGCCCCGACACACTGAACCTGGAGGACCCGGCATGAAGATCGGATTTATCGGCCTCGGCAACATGGGCGCGCCCATGGCGGCCAATCTGGTGGCGGCGGGCCATGACGTGATAGGCTTCGACACGGCCACGCGGCCCGAGGGCCTCTCGATGGCCGAGACAGCACAGGGCGCCGCCGAGGGCGCGGACGTCGTCATCACGATGCTGCCCAACGGCGATATCCTCTGCGCGGTCGCAGCCGACATCCTGCCAGCCATGGCCGAGGGCGCGATCCTGCTGGATTGCTCCACGGTGGACGTGGCCTCCGCGCGGGAGGTGGCCGCCTCGGCGGCGGATCATGGCGTGGCCACGCTCGACGCACCCGTCTCCGGCGGGATCGGCGGGGCCACGAACGGTACGCTCACCTTCATGGTGGGCGGAGAGGGCACCGCCTTCGAGACGGCCAAGCCGCTCTTCGATATCATGGGCCAGAAGGCCGTCCATTGTGGGCCCGCGGGCAACGGGCAAGCCGCCAAGATCTGCAACAACATGATCCTCGGCATCACCATGATCGGCACCTGCGAGGCCTTCGCGCTCGCCGACAAGCTGGGTCTCGACCGGCAGGCGATGTTCGACGTGGTGAGCACGTCCTCGGGATATTCGTGGTCCATGAATGCCTATTGCCCCGCCCCGGGCATCGGCCCCCAGAGCCCGGCGGACAACGACTACACGCCGGGCTTCGCGGCAGCGCTGATGCTCAAAGATCTGCGCCTCTCGCAATCCGCCGCCGCCGATGCCAACGCCGACACTCCGCTCGGCGCGGCCGCCACGGAGCTTTACCGGCAATTCGTCGATGACGAGGGCCAGGGCGGCAAGGATTTCAGCGCTATGCTGCCCCGCTTCGAGGCCCGTGGACGAGGTTAATGGACGGGGCTGACCCCGCCTGCTATCGTGCCTGCGTCCGCGACTTAAAGAAGGAGGCTTTCATGGCCACCACCACCGTCGTCGGCATCTTCATCATCGCGTTTGCCGGGCTCGGCGCCATCTGGCTCTACCGCTCGGGCTTCTGAGCCCTACTCGGCCGCGAGCTTCCGTGCTTCGAGCATGGGCTTGAGATAGCGGCCCGTGTGGCTCTCCGGCACTTCTGCGACCTCTTCCGGCGTGCCGGTGGCCACGATCGTACCCCCGCCATCCCCGCCCTCTGGGCCAACGTCGATGATGTGATCTGCCGTCTTGATGACGTCGAGATTGTGCTCGATCACGACGACACTGTTGCCCTGGTCGACGAGTTCATGGAGCACCTCGAGCAGCTTCCTGACATCCTCGAAATGCAGGCCCGTCGTCGGCTCATCGAGGATGTAGAGCGTGCGGCCCGTGGAGCGCTTTGAGAGCTCCTTGGAGAGCTTCACCCGCTGCGCTTCGCCGCCCGAGAGCGTCGTGGCCTGCTGGCCCACCTTGATGTAGCCCAGCCCCACGCGCATGAGCGCGTCCATCTTCTCGCGGATCGAGGGCACCGCCTTGAAGAATTCCTGTGCGTCTTCAACCGTCATATCAAGAACGTCGGCTATGCTCTTGCCCTTGAACTGGATTTCCAGCGTCTCGCGATTGTAGCGCTTGCCCTCGCAGGTCTCGCAGGTGACGTAGACATCCGGCAGGAAGTGCATCTCGATCTTGATGACGCCGTCGCCCTGGCAGGCCTCGCAGCGCCCGCCCTTCACGTTGAAGGAGAAGCGTCCCGGCTTGTAGCCGCGCGTCTTGGCCTCGGGCAGCCCGGCGAACCAATCGCGAATGGGCGTGAAGGCGCCCGTATAGGTCGCGGGGTTCGAGCGCGGCGTGCGCCCGATGGGCCGCTGGTCGATGTCGATGACCTTGTCGAGATGCTCGAGGCCCTTGATCGTCTCGCAGGGCGCGGGCGTCTGGCGCGCGCCGTTGAGGCGCATGGAGGCGGTTTTGAAGAGCGTCTCGATCGTGAGCGTGGATTTGCCACCGCCGGAGACCCCCGTGACGCAGACGAACTTGCCCAGCGGGAAGTCCACCGTGACCTCCTTGAGGTTGTTTCCCGTGGCCTTCACCACGGTCACCTTCTTCTTGCCCTTCTTGCCTGGGCGTCGTTCGTCCGGCACGGGGATGGAGCGCCGCCCGGCGAGGTAATCGCCGGTGACGGAGGCGTCGGTGGACATGATCTCCGCGGGCGTGCCCCGCGCCACGACCTCGCCGCCATGGACCCCGGCCCCCGGGCCGATATCGAAGACGTAATCCGCCTCGCGAATGGCTTCTTCGTCATGCTCGACGACGATGACGGTATTGCCCTGGTCGCGCAGGTTCTTCAGCGTCGTCAGCAGGCGGTCATTGTCGCGCTGGTGGAGCCCGATGGAGGGCTCGTCGAGCACATAAAGCACGCCCGTGAGCCCCGAGCCAATCTGGGAGGCGAGCCGGATGCGCTGGCTCTCGCCGCCGCTCAACGTCCCCGATGAGCGCGAGAGTGTGAGGTAATCGAGGCCCACGTTGTTGAGAAAGCCCAGCCGCTCGCGGATCTCCTTAAGGATCGCCCGCGCGATATCATTCTTCTGGCGCGAGAGCGCTTCGGGCACGCCATCACACCATTCGAGCGCCTCACGGATCGACATCTCCACGACCTCGCCCACGTGACGCAGCACGACCTCGCCGTCGGTCTTCGAGCCGATCTTCACCGCGAGCGCTTCGGGGCGCAGGCGGTAGCCGCCGCAGGTCCCGCAGGGCCGATTGTTCTGGTAGCGCTCGAATTCCTCGCGGATCCAGCTCGAATCCGTCTCGCGGTAGCGCCGCTCCATGTTGGGAATGACGCCCTCGAAGGGCCGTGACACCTGGTAGACCCGGCCGCCCTCGTCGTAGCGGAAGGCGATCTCCTCCTCGCCCGAGCCATGGAGGAAGACCTGCTGCACATGGGCTGGCAGGTCCTTCCACTTAAGCTTCTTGTCGAATTCGTAGTGCCGCGCGATGGCGTCGATGGTCTGCAGGAAATACGGGCTCTTGCCCTTCCGCCAGGGCGCGAGCGCGCCATCGGCCAGCGTGATCCCCTGGTCGGGCACGACAAGGCGCTCGTCGAAGAAAAGTTCGTGCCCAAGACCGTCGCAATCAGGGCAAGCTCCGAAGGGCGCGTTGAAGGAGAAAAGGCGCGGCTCGATCTCGGGGATCGTGAAGCCGGATACCGGGCAAGCGAAATTCTCCGAGAAGGTGATGCGCTCCGGGTCCCCTTCTTTCGGCGCCGTCTCGAGGATCGCAATCCCGTCGGCCAGATCGAGCGCCGTGCGCAAACTGTCGGCGAGCCGTGTTTCCAGCCCCTCGCGCACGACGATCCGGTCCACGACCACGTCGATATCGTGGCGGAATTTCTTGTCGAGCGTGGGCGGCTCGTCGAGCTCGTAGAATTCGCCGTCGACCTTCACCCGCTGGAAGCCCTGCTTGCGGAGCTCGAGGAACTCCTTGCGGTACTCGCCCTTCCGGTCGCGCACGATGGGCGCGAGGAGGTAACCGCGCGTCCCCTCTTCCATGCGCATGACCTGGTCGACCATGTCCTGGACCTGCTGGGCCTCGATGGGCTGACCCGTGGCCGGCGAATAGGGCGTGCCGGCGCGCGCGAAGAGCAGCCGCATGTAATCGTAGATCTCGGTGACCGTGCCCACCGTCGAGCGCGGGTTCTTCGAGGTGGTCTTCTGCTCGATGGAGATCGCCGGGGAGAGGCCCGAGATGTGATCGACGTCGGGCTTTTCCATCATGTCGAGGAATTGCCGCGCATAGGCCGACAGGGATTCGACATAGCGCCGTTGACCCTCGGCATAGATCGTGTCGAAGGCGAGCGAGGATTTACCGGAGCCCGACAGCCCCGTGATGACGACGAATTCGTCGCGCGGAATGTCCACGTCGATGCCCTTGAGATTATGCTCTCGCGCGCCGCGAACCTCGATGAATTTCTGCTCAGCCATGGCCACCCCTTAATGACATCCAAGACATAGGTCCCGAACCCGCGCTCGCCAATTCAGATTTGTGAACGAAGCATGAACACCCTACCTCAAGCGCCGCGTCACCGCACGCACAATCATGAGCGCGGCCACCGGCCAGAGGATCAGCAGCGCCCAGAGGCCCGCATCTCCCGTCCCCGCGATGACGAATGCGAAGATCGGCGTGCCGAGCCCGGTCCCCACATTGCCCATCTGCGCGATGGCTCCCGTGGCCCGGGCCTGATCGCCCCCGCGCGCGTTCCACGCCGGGATCGCGGCAAAGCAGGCGCCCGGGACGAGGCCCATCCCGATGAAGAGAAGGTAGCTCGCGGGCCAGAAGCCGAGCGGCAGCGGCAATGCGCCAAAGAGCATGCAGAGATATCCCAGCGCCATGACCCGCCCCGGCGGCTGCGACTTGCAGAGCCAGCCCGCCGCGAAAGTTCCCGCGAGCGAGACGAGCGGCAGGATGCCCGCGAGCTCCGGACGTGCGAAGGCGGGCGGCAAGAAGGTCACCGTTGCCACGAAGAGCAGCGTGTAGATCACGAACACGAGCGCCGGACCCGCGAGCCGGGCGCTGCCATAGGCCTCCCGGTGCGCGGAAAAGAAAGCGATGTCCGTGGGCTCCCCGCGCGTGGGCGGCAGGAGCACCCAGAGCACGACGAAGAGCAAAGCGAAGGCCGCGCCGTGGGTGAGAAAGAGCGCCTCCACCCCGCCGAGCGCCAGAAGCAGTGGAAAGACGGCGGCGGCGACGGCGAAGGCCACGCCGAAGAACATCGCCCAGATCGACATGACCACCGGTCGGTCCGCATCGGTGGCCGCCGCGGCCATAGTGGGCGGCACGGCCACCACCAGCGCGAGATGCGAGACCCCCTCGAGCGCGCGCAGGAGCAGCATGGGCAGGTAAGGCGGCAAAAGCGCGCCGGCGAGGCTCACCCCTGCCCCCAGCGCCAGCGCGCCGAGGATCACGGGCCGCGTGCCGAGCCGCGCCACGAGCGCGCCCGCCACCACGCCCAGCGCGATCCCGATGGAGGAGACCATCGTCACGAAAAAGGAGACCGCTTGCACGCTTGCCTCGTAGTGCTCCGCGAGCGCATCGAGGGTCAGCGAAACCTTGATGAACTGCATCGCCGCCAAAAGGCCGACGAAGAAAAGAATGGCGACGAGTGTCCAGGATGTCCGCGCGGGAGGCTGCATCCGCCTCCCATCGCGCCACTGCGGCAAGAAGGCAAGACAGGCCCGGAATTCCTTTCTTTGCCGGGCGGTCGAATCGCGCAACCCTGCGGGGCATTCTTTTGGAGATTTCCGATGCTGTTGCGTTCTTTGATCGCTCTTTTCCTGCTCCTGTCGGCCCCGCTCGCTGCGCAGGAGCGCACCAATACGATCCTCGTGCTCGATGGGTCGGGCTCCATGTGGGGTCAGATCGACGGGGTCAACAAGATCGTCATCGCACGGGAGGTGGTAGGCACGCTGCTCGCCGATTTTCCCGGCGGTCAGAATCTTGGGCTCACCGTCTATGGCCACCGCACGCGGGGCGATTGCAGCGATATCGAGACGGTCGTCGCCCCCGGCCAGGGCACGCGCGGCGCCATCGAGCAGGCGGTCAACGGGATCAACCCGCGCGGCAAGACGCCCATGACAGATGCCATCATCAACGCTGCCGAAGCGCTGCGCTACACCGAGGAAGCGGCCACCGTCATCCTCGTCTCCGACGGCATCGAGACCTGCAATCCCGATCCCTGCGCGGCGGCGACGGCGCTCGAGGAGGCGGGCATCGATTTCACCGCCCACGTGGTGGGCTTCGACGTCACCGATCCCGAGGCGCTGGCGCAGATGCAGTGCCTTGCGGGCAATACCGGCGGCCAGTTTCTGACCGCGGCAAACGCCGCCGAACTGAGCACGGCGCTCACCCGCGTGGCGGTGGCGCCGGAGCCCGTACTGGCGCAGATGGCCTTTGTTGCGCGGGCGGGCGCCGATGGGCCCCTGCTCGAGGATGTGCGCTGGAGCGTCGCGCCCGCGGGCAGCGCGGACGCGCGCGCCTTCGAGGGCACAGAGACGCTCACGCTCGAGCCGGGGGACTGGACGCTCTCGGCCCAGTGGGCGCAATCGGGCGAAGTCATCTCCGGCGGCTTCGTCGTGCCGCCCGAGGGCAGCAGTATCGAGGTCATCTTCCAGCCCCTGCCGGAAATTGTCCCCGTCACCTTCCGCGCCGTGCTCGGCACCGAGGACGGCCCCCTCGTGGAGGGCCCCGTGGAATGGACGCTGGGCAACGGCGCCTCGCAGACGGGCAACCCCTTGCAGGCGGATTTCGAAGCAGGCTCCTACACTGTCACGGCCTATTGGCTCGCAGGAGAGGCCGCCTCTGATCCGCGGCAGTTCATCGCCGTCCCCGGCGGGCGCGAGGTGCTGGTCGTCTTCGAGGAGCCCGCGCCCACGGCCACGCTCACCGCCCCAGCGACGGCCCTCGCCGGATCCACCATCGAGGTAGCCTGGGCTGGGCCCGGCACAGCGGGCGATCTCGTCGCCGTCACCGATGCGAGCCGGACGGATGTGACCTTTCCCTACCGCTACGCCAACACGGCGGACGTGGCGGAGGGCAATCCGCTCCCCCTCCTCATGCCGACGGTCCCGGGGGATTACGTTGTGGAATACAGCCTCGGCGCAGGCGACGCGCGTATCGGCGCGGTGCCCATCACGCTCACTGAGCCGCCCGCGTCGATCACGTCACCAAAGACGGTCACCGCCGGCGCGCGGTTCGAGGTGGCTTGGGAGGGGCCGGCCTATGCTGGCGACAAGCTCGGTGTCACAGCGGCCGACGCGGAGGATCCGAACTGGCCCTACCGCTTCGCGACCCGCGCCGTGGACGTGACCGAAGGCACGACACTCATGCTGCAGGCCCCCACAGAGCCTGGTTCCTACGTCGTCGAATACGCCTACGGGCAGGACGCCCGCCGCCTCCTCGCCGTGGCGCTCGAGGTGGTAGAGGTCGCCGCGACGCTCACCGCCCCCGCCCGCGTGGAGGCGGGCGCGACCTTCGAGGTCGCTTGGGACGGGCCCGGCTACACCGGCGACAAGCTCGGGATCACGGCGGCGGATCATGAAGACATCGGCTGGCCCTACCGCTTCGTCTCCGACACCGCGGAGGTGGCAGAGGGTAGCCCGCTCATGCTGACTGCCCCCACGGAGCCCGGTGCCTACGTGGTCGAATACGTGCTGGGGCAAGACAGCTCCCGCCTCGTCGCCGTGGCGCTCGAGGTCACCGGCGTCAGCGCGGCAATCACCGCGCCCGAAAGCGTCGCCGCCGGCTCCCGTTTCGAGGTTGCCTGGACAGGGCCGGGATACGCGGGCGACAAGCTGGGCATCACCGCCGCCGATGCCGAGGATGTCAGCTGGCCCTATCGCTTCGCCGAGGACACGGTGGATGTCGCGGGCGGGTCGACGCTCACGATGCTCGCGCCCACCGCGCCGGGCGCCTACGTCCTCGAATACGTGCTGGGGCAGGACAGCTCCCGCCTCGTCTCCGAGCCACTGACGGTCACGGCACTCGCAGCCACCCTCACCGCGCCGGCAGAAGCCCCCGCGGGCGCGCAGGTGGACGTGGCGTGGACCGGCCCAGGATACCCGCGCGACAAGCTCGGCGTCACAGCGGCCGACTACGAGGATATCGCCTGGCCCTACCGCTTCGCCGCCGATGAGACCCCGGTCTCGGAGGGCGCGGTCGTGCGCGTGCAGCTGCCCACGACGCCGGGCGCTTACGTCCTCGAATACGTGCTGGGCCAGGATTCGAGCCGCCTTGCCTCCGTGCCCATCACGGTGACGCCCGTCAGCGCCACGCTCACGGCACCCGCCACAGGCGCGGCAGGCAGCGAGATAGACATCGCCTGGGAGGGGCCGGGTTACGCCCGGGATTTCATCGGGATCACCCCGGCCAACTACGAGGATATCGCCTGGCCCTATCGCTTCGCGGAGCGGACGCGAGACCTGCCCGGCGAGGTGTTGCGCCTCACGCTGCCTGACACGCCGGGCGACTACGTGCTCGAATACGTGCTCGGCCTCGACACGTCGCGCCTCGCGGCCATCCCCATCACCGTGACGGAGAACTGATCCGCGTGGCGCCATTGCGCCGCGCGTTAACGCATTCTTCACTTAGCTGAAGGAAGGATTTCCAGACTGGGAGGGCGCCACCCATTGCGGCATCCTCTTTGTATTATCTCGAAAGGCTGCCGCCATGTTCAAGCAATTGCATTACCTCACCATCGCCGCGATCATCTGGGGTGGCGCCACCACCATCGCGGTGGCGCTCGTCGGCTAGGCGGCGCACACCTCGCTCAGAAGTGGATCGCGCGGTCCCACGCGTCGAGCGTGCTCTCGTGCATCATCTCCGACAGAGTCGGGTGCGGGAAGACGGTCTCCATGAGGTCCTCTTCCGTCGTCTCGAGCTTTTGGCCGATGACGTAGCCCTGGATCATCTCGGTGACCTCCGCGCCCACCATGTGCGCGCCGAGGAGCTCGCCCGTCTTGGCGTCGAAGACCGTCTTCACGAGGCCCTCGGGCTCACCCAGCGCGATGGCCTTGCCGTTGCCGATGAAGGGGAAGCGGCCCACCTTGATCTCGCGGCCCGTCTCCTTGGCCTTCGCCTCGGTGAGGCCAACGGAGGCGACCTGCGGGTGGCAATACGTGCAGCCGGCGATGGCTTCTGGCTTCACCGGGTGCACGTTGTTCTTGCCCGCGATGAGCTCGGCCACCATGACCCCCTCGTGGGAGGCCTTGTGCGCGAGCCAGGGCCCGTTCGTGGCGTCGCCGATGACGAAGAGCCCCTCGACGCCCGTGCGGCAATACTCATCGGTCACGGCAAAGGAGCGGTCGAGCTTCACACCCGCCTCCTCGAGGCCGATGCCCGAGGTGTTGGCCACGATCCCCACGGCGGAGATGACAGTGTCGAACTCCTCGGTGGTGACCTTGCCGCCCTCTTCGATATGCGCGGTGACCTTCCCGCCCGCGCCGTTGGGCTTGCGGTCGAGCTTTTTGACCATCGCCTTGGCGCGGATCTTCATGCCCTGCTTCTCGAAGGATTTCTTCGCGAAGGCGGAGATCTCTTCGTCCTCCACGGGCAGGATGCGGTCCATGACCTCGACGACGGTCGTGTCGCAGCCCAGCGTGTTGTAGAAGCTGGCGAATTCGATGCCGATGGCGCCGGAGCCGATGACGAGAAGCTTCTTCGGCATCTTCTTCGGCGTCAGCGCGTGCTTGTAGGTCCAGACGAGATCGCCGTCGGCCTCGAGGCCCGGCAGCTCCCGCGCGCGGGCGCCGGTGGCCACGATGACGTTCTTGGCGGTGAGCTCCTCGGAGCCCTTCTCCGTCTTGACCGTAACCTTGCCCTTACCGGCAAGCTTCGCCTCGCCCATGATGGCCGTGACCTTGTTCTTCTTCAGGAGGTGCCCCACCCCGCCGTTGAGCTGCTTGGCCACCGCGCGGGAGCGCGCGACGACGGCGTCGAGGTCGTAGTCGATGCCAGAGGCCTTCAGCCCGAACTCCTTGGCGCGGTGCATCAGGTGAAAGACCTCGGAGGAGCGCAGCATCGCCTTCGTCGGGATGCAGCCCCAGTTGAGACAGATGCCGCCCATATGCTCGCGTTCCACCACGGCGACCTTGAGGCCGAGCTGTGCGCCGCGGATCGCGGCCACGTAGCCCCCGGGGCCAGCGCCGATGACGACCATGTCGAAATTCTGAGCCATTCTGCAGACCTTTCTCAAGCGTTTGTTTAACGTTAAACAAACTCACCCAAGGTCAAAAGGGGGTGCAGGCCAACCCGGCGGCAATGCCGCACTGCGCCCACGGCATAGCTGAGGCGCGGCCGTGAACCGCCGCCTCAGGCGTCCTCCACCTGCCGGAGCACGCTGCCATAGCCACCGAAATCGAGAAATTCCCGCTCAGGGGCCGTCATCCGACGCCCGAGCGCGGCGTTGCGGGTGGGAAAGCGGCCGTAGCGGCGAATGATCTCGCGGTGCGCCTTGGCGTGCAGGAGGTTACCCGCGCCCGCCTCCGGCATCCGGGTGGCAAAGAGCCTCACGGCGCGGTCCTGGTCCGGCAGGCATTCTGAATGCATGAGCGGGAGGTAGAAGAACTGCCGCGCGGGGGCGTCGATGCGCTTGTCCCAGCTCTTATCGACGGCCATCTTCGCGGCCGCGAGCGCGTAGGGATCGGAGGCGAAGGCCTCGCCCGTACCGCGAAACATGTTCCGCGGGAACTGATCCATCAGGATGATGTAGGCCAGCGTGCCCGAGGGATAGGTGAGCCAGAGCCCGTAGCGGCCTTCCATGGCCTCGGTCCAGCCCGCCTCGAACCGGTCGCGCACGGCGGCATCGAGCTCCGCGCCACCGCGGTACCAGTCTTCAGGCTTCAGCTCGTCGAGCCAGAAGCCCAGCACGTCTTCCGGGGTCGTCATGGTGCCCGCTCCTTCACCGCCATCCACCGTCTTTTGCGCCACGCTGCGAAAGCCGCGGCCAAAACGCAAGGGTCAGGCGACCTTGTCGGGTGATTGTCCGCCCTCTGCTTCTTTCGCGTCCTCCTCGGCGCTCTCGAAGTAGTATTCCTGCGCGGCCTCGAAAGCCACGGGCGAGGAGGCCGGCGAGATCGGCGCGTAGCTCGTCGCCTCGTAATCCTCGGCGCTGTAGGTGCTCGGGCGGCGCATCATCCGGTAGGCCGCGTAGCCTGCGAGCCCGAGAAGGAGGACGGTCAGGAAAAGGAAGAAGCCCTGAGGCCCCACCGTCCCCATGACCCAGCCGGTGACGAGCGGGCCGAAAATCGCGCCCAACCCATTGATGAAAATGAGCCCACCGGAGGCCGCCGCCATGTCCTCGTACTCGATGAAGTCGTTGGTATAGGCGATGAGGAGCGCATAGAGCGGGTTGGCCGCGCCGCCGATGAAGAACGCCGCGACGAGGATCACGGGAAAGGAAAACGGCAAAAGGAACGCGAAGGCCGCCGCGCCGCCGCCGAGCGCCGCCGTGTAAAGGATGAGCACCCGGCGATCCATTCGGTCCGACAAATAGCCGATCGGGTATTGCAGCACGACCGCGCCCACGTAGAGCGTCGCCACGAAGATCGAGATCTGCTGCACGCTCATCCCCGCCTGCGTGCCGTAGACCGCCGACATGCCGAACATGGCGGAGAACACGCCGCCGAGAAGCGCCATGCCCATGCAGCCCAAGGGCGAGATGGCGATGAGCTGGCGCAGCGTCATGGGCTTCGTGCTGTCGAAGGCGGGCGTGGGCGAGATCGACAGCAGGATCGGCGCGAAGGCGAGGCTCACCAGCACCGAAGGAATGATGAAGAGCTCGTAGCCCGCCGGATCTCCGAAGCCGATGATGCCCTGCGCGGCCACCACGCCGGTCATCTGCACGATCATGTAGAGCGAGAGCGCCTGCCCCCGGTTCTCCTTGGTGGTGGCGTTGTTGAGCCAGCTTTCGGCGGTCACGTAGACGCCCGAGAAGCAAAAGCCGATGATCGCGCGCCCCAGCGTCCAGGCGATGGGATCGGTGAGCACCGGAAAGAGGATCAGCACAGCCGAGATGAGCGAGCCAAGAGCGGCGAAGACACGGACATGCCCGACCCGGCGGATGAGCTCGGGCGTGGCACGTGAGCCGCCGAGGAAGCCCGCGAAATAGGCCGACATGACGATCGACATCTCGAGCGTGGAAAAGCCCTCGATCCCGCCGCGCACGCCCAGAAGCGTGCCCTGCAGACCGTTGCCCACCATCAAGAGGCCCATCCCGAGCAAGAGCGCCCAAGCGCTCGCCACCACAGCCCGCATCGCACCGCTCCTTCGCTTGCGCTTCTGCGGCGCGGCTAGCTGGGAATCAGCGGTGCGTCCACCCGTCCACGGCCAAGAATGTCGGTTTCAGACCGCGCGCCCTTGGCGGCGTCTCAGGGCCAGAGCAGGGAGGCGTCTCCGTAGGAGAAAAAGCGGTATCTCTCGGCGATGGCATGGTCATAGACCGCGTCCACCCGGTCCTTCCCGATAAAGGCGCTCACGAGCATCATGAGCGTTGATTTGGGCAGGTGGAAATTCGTCATCAGCCCGTCGGCCACGGCGAACTCGAAGCCCGGCGTGATGAAGATGTCCGTCTCTCCCGTCCACGCGCCGAGCGTCCCGCCGCGGCCCGCGGTCTCGAGGAGCCGCATGGCCGTGGTGCCCACGGGGATCACGCGCCCGCCCGCCGCCTTTGTCGCTATGATCTCCGCGGCCGCAGCCTCCGTGACCTCGCCCCATTCGGCATGCATCTTGTGCTTTGATATGTCGTCCACCTTAACGGGCAGAAAGGTGCCCGCGCCCACATGGAGCGTGACGAAGGAATGCTCAACACCGCGCCGCGCGAGGCTCGCCATGACACCGTCATCGAAGTGAAGCGAGGCCGTGGGCGCCGCGATGGCGCCCGCATGGCGGGCAAAGATCGGTTGATAATCATCGCGGTCCTGCGCGTCCGCCGGGCGCTTTGCGGCGATGTAGGGCGGCAAGGGCATGTGCCCGGCGCGGTCGAGGGCCGCGTCGAAATCATCCCCGGCGAGCGAGAAGGCGAGCCGCCCCTGCCCCTCGCCCTTGGAGACGAGCTGCGCGGAGAGCGCGTCACCAAAGACGATGGTCTCGCCCTCGGCCACCTTGCGCAGGGGCTTGAGAAGCGCGTCCCAGGTGCCGTCGGGCTGCGGTGCGAGGAGCGTGACCTCGATCTTGGCCGTCACCTCGCCCTGCGCGCTCGCCCGCGTGCGCGTGCCAAAGAGGCGCGCGGGAATGACCTTCGTGTCGTTGAAGACGAGCCGGTCGCCGGGATTGAGATGATCGGCGAGGTCGCGCACGACCGCGTCCCGCAGGCCCGACGCCGCCGAGACCAGAAGCCGCGCCGCGCTCCGCGGGACAGCCGGGCGCGTGGCGATGAGCGCCTCGGGCAGCGCGAAATCGAAATCGGAGAGCTTCATGGGCCTGACCGTCCAGCAGCTACTGCGACACCTCGGGCGGCGCGCGGCGGAAAATTTCCCTGAACATGCCCGGCGTCAAGATGGAAAGCGGGTTCACCGAGACCTCTGGCGCGGCGGCCGGTCCGCGAAGGTTGAAGTTGAAGCCGATGAGCCCCTCGCCCCGCCGTGTGAGAAAGGAGCCGATGCTGTTGACGAGGTAAAAGGGCGAGACGACGCCCTGGAAGTCCATGCTGCGGTTCCGGAGGTCGAAGATCCCGTCGAGCGAGATGCCGAGCGAGGCCCCGGTGGCGCTCGATTCCGTCACGATCACCTGGGCGGGCGTCAGCCGGAAGTCAGCCTCCACGTCCGAGAAGACGAGCCCGCCGCCATCCATCTGCTCGAGAAGACCCACCACCGAGATCGCCGAGAGGAGCGCGGCCATGGAGGGCGCGTCGGTGACGCGGATGTTGCTCAGCGCCACGCGCCCATCGAAGACCCCCTCGCCCGCGCGCGGCTCGAGATTGAGCGCGAGATTGCCGCCCTGCACCTGCCGGAAGAGCCCGGCATCCCGGATGACACCGCCGCCATCGGTGCTCTCCACGCGGATGCGCGGCCCGTCCGGCGTGCCCTGCACGCGGCCCTGGAGCGCGGTTCCGCCGTTCATCTGCGCGGTGAAAACGCCCGCAAGACCGCCCGTGGTGGTGAAGTCGCCCCGCAGGTTGGTCAGAATGATGTCCTCGGAGACGACGAGCTGGTCGAGCGAGACCTCGAGCGGCGGCCCCTCGGCCCCGCCTGCGCCTTCGCCGAAGCGCGCGCCGCGGAGATCGAGGGCGGCCTGTCTGAGGCTCACGGCCGGCGGGCGGCCCGCACCGCGCCCGATCAGCGCGACACTGCCCACGAGCCAGTTGCCCACCGAGACCCGCGAGAAGTCCGCGCGGCGCAGCCCTGTCCCGCCGGGGGCGAGCGTGATGCGGCCCTCCGCCGAAAGCCCCGGGCCACGCAGGACGAGGGCCTCGACCTCGGGCGTCTCCCCCAACCGGCCCTCCACGAGAAGCTCGCCCGAGCTTGCGGGCGGCTTCACCCAGCTCACCGGCGGCACCGCCACCCGCAGCCCCACCAGATCAGAGCTCAGCGAAAAGCGCGGAAACGCACCCTCGGCCTCCCGCGGTGGCAGCGTGAGCGCCAGCGTGCCCCGCCCTTCCCCGCTCACGCTCCCGGGCGGAAGGTCGATCCCGAATTCGTCGAGGAGCGCGGGCGAGAGCGCCACCTCTGCGCGCACTTCGCTGGGCTGCGGGCCCTGGCCGAAGACGGCAGACCAGGCACCGTCGAAATCCACGCGCCCGAGGCTCCCGCTCCCGGCGATGGTGATCCCGTCCACGCCTACGGTCACGCGCCCCCTGGGCAGCGTGAGCGTCTTGCCCGCGATGATCTCCGTACTGCGCACGCCGAAGAGTTCGGCGCCCATCTCGAGCGCCACGTCGCTGCCGCGAATGCGCGGCTTCATCGGAAAAGCGATGCGGCCCGCCACCTTCGCGCGCCCGTCAGCGAGGGTCACGGGCCGGCCGGCCTTCGACAGGAAGCGGAATGGCTCCTCATCGAGCACGGAAAGCGCCGCCGTGACAGTCCCCGCCGCGCGGAGATCGATCTCCGCTGTGGCGGGTTTCTCGCGCATATTGGCCACGTTGAAGACCGATCCTGCTGCATCGAGCACGCCGCCCTGGGGAGCCTGCATCTCTCCCTCTTCGACAAGGATCGTGAACTGGTGGTCATGGACGGACATGACACCCACGCCGCTAGTGATCGCGGGCAGGCTGCGCAGGATACGCACCTCCGCGTCTCGGAAGCGCTGGCTCATGGAGATGGTGGGCTTTTCCCCCGGCTCGGTGCGGATCGCCCAGCGGGCATCCTCGATGACGCCGCCCTCGATATTGGCCGCGAGCCAGCGGCGGAGCCCCGGCCGCGCGCTCTCCGGCCAGAGCTCGCGCGCGCGCGCCGCGTCCACCCGGTCCACGGCGGCATCCACGGCCACGCGCCAGCCCGCCTGCCCTGCCGCGATACGGCCGGAGACGGTCGCGGTCGTCTCTCCGTCCACGGCCACGCCGTGCCCGACATCGAGCGTGAAGGGGTCGAGACGGAGCCGGAAATCGGCGGCGACGGCATCGAGCGCGCGCGGCGCGTCGTAGAGCCCGCCGGGATTGCCCTCGATGTGATCGACGGTGAATTGCCCGACGATCTCGCGCGGCGCGAGGCCGCGAAAATCCTGTAGCTGCGCGGTGCCGTGAGCCGTGGCCGAGCCCCAGTCGGTTTCGAGCGAGATTTCTTCAAAGCGGAGCCGCTGCTCCGCGCGGTCATAGGCGAGCGCCATGAAGGCCGTCGTGAACGGGATCGGGCGGCTCGCCGCATTGGGGCGCAGCGCGCCCTGCCCGAGCTCGAGAGAGCCCTCGAGCGTGTCGAGCCCCGTGCGCCCGACGCTCGTGCGCATCGCCACGGACACCGGCGCGTCGAGCACGCCCAGCCAGGCCAGTGCCGGCACCTGGCTTGCGAGGTCCGCGGCCGCCGCATCCTCCACCACGGCAGAGACAGAGATCTGCCCGTCACTCCCTTCGCGGCCCACCGAGAGCGAGAGCGTGGCGAGGTCCTGGCGCCCGGTGAGAAGCGCGGCTTCCGCCGTCAGGAGCAGGTCATCGCCGTCGCGGAAAAGGCGGAGCTGCCCGCCATCGCCTGTCCAGTTGCCGCCGGTCACGCCGTCCGAGTAGTTGATCGTGACGTTCTCCGCCGAGATCTCCACGAGGCGTTCGAAATCCGGCCGGTCGAGCACCGTGTCGATCCGTCGAAAGAACTCGTCGAGGTCCCGCAGCGCGCCAAAGCCGCTGCCCGGTGCCCCGCCGAGCGATATGTCGAAGCTGCCATCGCCACTGCGCGCCACGCGGAGCACGAGGCCCGAGAGCGCGAGCTTCCGCAGGCGCAGATCGCCTTCGATGAGCGCCCCGACCGCCAGGTCGCCCCGCAGGCGGCGCAGGTCGAGCATGGGCGCCCCCGCTTGAATCAGCGCCACGTCGTCGAGGTAGACCTGCGGGTGGAAGTCTGCGTCGAGCCCCACGCGGATCGACCCGAAGCTCAGCGCGCCGCCCGGCACGATCGCCTCGGCCTCGGCGTTGACGCGCTCCGTCACCCAGGGCCCCACGGGGATCGGATCCGTGCGGAGGCGCGCCACGGCCACGACGATGAGCACGACAAGAAGGGCGGCAATGCCCCCCGTGACCCAAGGCCAGCGTCGTCGCTTCGGCGTCTGCGTCTTTTCCTGCACGGACCGCCCTTTAACCCGTCCCTGCGCCGCCTAGAACAAGGCACATGAACGCACGGGAGACCACCTCATGATCAACGAAGGCGACACCGCCCCCGATTTCACCCTGCCCCGCGACGGCGCGGGCGACCTGACGCTCTCCTCGCTCCAGCCGAAGGCAGTCGTTCTCTACTTCTACCCCAAGGATGACACGCCCGGCTGCACCAAGGAAGCGATTGCGTTCACCGAAAGCGTGGATGACTTCGCGGCCGCCGGCGCAGTAATCGTCGGCGTCTCCAAGGACCCGGTCAAAAAGCATGACAAGTTCATCGCCAAGCACGATCTCAAGGTCGCCCTCGTCAGCGACGAGGAGAGCGATGTCTGCGAGCAATACGGCACCTGGGTTGAAAAGAGCATGTATGGCAAGACCTACATGGGCATCGAGCGCGCGACCTTCCTCATCGACGGCTCCGGCAAGGTCTCCAAGGTCTGGCGGAAGGTGAAGGTGCCGGGGCATGCGGACGCCGTCCTCGAGGCTGTGAAAGGGCTCTGAGCACTCGGCGAAAACCCGCCAATCCCAAGCGAATACGCCGCAGTTTTGACATGTTTGACCGCGAACATGTTGCGGGCCTGAAACGCCGCGGCTAGACACGCGCGACAGGCTCGCAGGCTGCGCTGGGGGAATGCGCGCGACCTGCCAAAAGAGGCAAAGGGAGCGGGGCAGATTTCTTGCTGACGAGATTCAGACACCGGTTTCACACGGCGCTCGAGCGCCGTATTCCTGAAAAGCGCCTGTTTCTAAGGACCGACACGGAGACCCGGTTCGTCCGCCTCGGCCCCGGCACCCAGCTCATCGCCTGGGCTGGCAGCACCGCCATCGTCGCCTGGGCCATCGTCGCCACAGCCATCCTGCTCATGGACTCCATCGGCGCGGGCAACTTCCGCGAACAGGCCAAGCGCGAGCAGGCCATCTACGAAGACCGCCTCAACAGCCTCTCGGCCCAGCGAGATGCCCGTGCCGCCGAGGCTGCCGCGGCACAGGAGCGTTTTAATGCTGCGCTCGAGCAGGTCTCGGTCATGCAGGCCGAGCTTCTTGAAAGCGAGGATCGCCGCCGCGAGCTCGAGCGCGGGATCGAGGTCGTGCAGGCCACGCTGCGCCGCACGGCCTTGGAGCGCGACGCCGCCCGCGACGAGCTCGAAACGGAGCTGGCGCAGATGGAAGCCGCCGGGGGCGCCCTGCCCGAGGCCGCGCGTGCCGGTGAGATCGAGGCGACGCTGGCCTTCCTCGCCGATGCGCTCGCCGACACCGCCGAGGAGCGTGATACCGAGGCCTCCGATGCCGCCCTCGCCCTCTCGCTGGCCGCCGACATGGAAAACGAGCTGAAGCTGCTCGAGGCACGCAACGATCAGATCTTCCGCCGCCTCGAAGAAGCCATGACCGTGAGCGTGGAGCCGCTCGACAAGATGTTCCGCGCGGCGGGCCTGCCCACCGAGAGCCTCCTCGAGCAGGTGCGCCGCGGCTATTCCGGGCAAGGCGGCCCGCTCACGCCGCTCGTCATCTCCACGCGCGGCGCGGGCCCCAATCCGGACGGCCAGCGCGCCAACCGGATCCTGAACGAGCTCGACAAGATGAACCTCTACCGGATCGCCGCCGAGCGGGCGCCCTTCTCGCACCCGGTTCGCGACCGTCATCGCTTCACCTCGGGCTTCGGGCCGCGCTGGGGGCGGATGCACAACGGCGCCGATTTCGCCGCGCCCACGGGCACCGACATCTTCGCGACTGCCGACGGTGTGGTCATCCATGCCGGATGGCTCTCGGGCTATGGCCGACTGATCAAGATTCAGCATGAATTCGGGATCGAGACGCGCTACGCCCATTTATCTAAGATTCGAGTGAATGTGGGGCAGCGGGTATCGCGCGGGCAGCATATCGGTGATATGGGCAACAGCGGACGGTCTACCGGCACTCACCTGCACTACGAAATCCGCGTCGGCGGCAAACCCGTCAATCCGATGATCTACATCAAGGCTGCACAAGATGTTTTCTAAGAGCAAAATCAACGAGCCCGCCAGCACAGGCGAGAACGCCCCGAAGCCGGAGACAAAGTCCGAGGCACCGAAGCCGGAGTTCAAGAGCTCCGTGGCCGCGACGCCGAAGGCGAAGCCGCCAGCCTCCACCCTCTCCGCCGATCTTACGATCCAGGGCAACCTCAAGACCTCCGGCGACATCCAAATCGAAGGCCAGGTGGAGGGCGACATCCGCGCGCACCTCCTGACCGTGGGCGAAGGCGCCACCGTGAAGGGCGAGTGCATCGCCGACGACGTCGTCGTCAACGGCCGCATCATCGGCCGTGTGCGGGGGCTCAAGGTCCGCCTGACTTCCACCGCCCGGGTGGAAGGCGACATCATCCACAAGACCATCGCCATTGAAAGCGGCGCGCATTTCGAAGGCTCGGTCCAGCGGCAGGACGATCCGCTCTCCACGGCCTCGAAGAAGCCCGTGCCAAAAGCGGCCGCCGCGGCCGACTGATCGGCAGAGGCCGCACACCATGGTGACCACGGATCAAGCGCCGCAGCCCTCTGCGGCGCTTTCCTTTTGCGCGGAGAAGAACCGCAAGCTGATCCTCACCGCCGCGATCCTCGCCTCCTCGCTGGGCTTCATCGACGGTACGGTCGTCTCCATCGCGCTCCCGGCCATGCGCGCCTCGCTCGAGGCCACGCTGCCGCAGGCGCAATGGTTCTCCAATGCCTACATGCTCTTTCTCTCGGCGCTGATCCTCGCGGGCGGCGCGCTGGGAGATCGCTTCGGCCTCGCGCGCGTCTTCTCCATCGGGATCGGCGCCTTCATCTTGGCCTCGCTCGCCTGCGCGGTGGCACCCACCCCGGAATTCATGATCGTGGCCCGCGCGCTCAAGGGCGTGGGCGCCGCGCTCATGGTGCCGGGCTCCCTCGCGCTGATCTCGCGCGCCTATCCCAAGGCGGAGCGCGGCCGCGCCATCGGCATCTGGGCGGCGGCCTCGGCGCTCACCACAGCGCTCGGCCCCATCATCGGCGGGCTCGTGCTGACAGCCGGCGGCCCCGAATTCTGGCGCTGGATCTTCGCGATCAACCTTCCGCTCGGGCTCCTCGCGCTCTGGATCCTGAGGCGCGCTGTCAAGAGCGACCCGGCGCAGGAGGATCACCCCGTGGACTGGATCGGCGCGGGCCTTGCCACTGCAGGCCTCGGCGCGCTGGCCTACGGGCTCACGGCGCTGGAGGGCGCGGGGCCCGCCCTGCCCGCTCTCGGGCTCTCGGTGCTGCTCATGGCCGCGTTTCTCTGGCACGAGGCCGGTGACCCGCACCCGATGATGCCGCTTTCGCTTTTCGGCGATGCACGTTTCTCGGCGGCCAACCTCGCCACCTTCCTCTTATACGCCGCGCTCGGCGCCATGCTCTTTTACCTGCCCATGGCCGTGATCACCGCCTGGGACGTTACCCCGATCGAGGCCTCCGCCGCCTTCGCGCCGCTCTCCATCTTCATCTCGACGCTCTCGACACGCATGGGCAGCCTCGCGGACCGCTTCGGACCGGAGCCCATCATCGCCATCGGCGCGGGTATCGTGGCGCTGGCCTACCTCGCCACCGCCGTCACAGCGCCGCTCCAGAGCTTCTGGTTCGCCACCTTCCCGGCGATGGTGCTGGCGGGGCTCGGAATGGCCTTCGTCGTGGCGCCGCTTTCCGCGGCGGTCATGGGCAGCGTTGACGATTCGGAAACAGGCGCGGCCTCCGGCGTGAACAATGCCATCAGCCGCATGGCGAGCCTCGTGGCCATCGCGGCCTTCGGCTCCTTGGCCGCGTGGAGCTACGGCGCCGCCGGCGGCACGCTGAGCTTCGGCGGAGATGAGACGGGGCCGGGCCACGTGGCCGCGGTCAATACGGCCTTCGCGGCGATCTCCTACGTGGCGGCTGCGCTCTGCGCGGCGTCGAGTGTCGTGATGCTCGCCGCCAGATCGCGGCGCGCGGTCTGAGGCGGGGGCTCGGATTTCTACCTAAAATGAGAGCGCATCGGAGAGGCCCTGCTCTTCGCGCCTAATCCTCCGCGGTGGCCTCGGCCCGGCTCTTGCCGGCCACATCCATGGCCAGCGTGGCCGCCATGAACGCATCGAGATCGCCGTCGAGGACGCCCGAGGTATCCGAGGTCTCGTGGCTCGTGCGCAGGTCTTTCACCATCTGGTAGGGCTGGAGCACGTAGGAGCGGATCTGGTTGCCCCAGCCCGCCGAGCCCTTGGACTCGTGGGCCTCGTTGATGGCGGCGTTCCGGCGGTCGAGCTCCATTTGATAGAGCCGTGATTTCAGCGCCTTCATGGCGATATCGCGGTTCTGGTGCTGGGACTTCTCCGAGCTCGTCACGACGATGCCGGTGGGCTGGTGGGTGATCCGCACCGCCGAGTCGGTCGTGTTGACGTGCTGCCCGCCCGCGCCCGAGGAGCGGAACGTGTCGATGCGGATATCCGACGGGTTCACCTCGATCTCGATATTGTCGTCCACCACAGGGTAGACCCAGACCGAGGCGAAGGAGGTCTCGCGCGTGCCCTTGCCGAAGGGCGAGATGCGCACGAGGCGATGCACGCCGCTCTCGGATTTCAGCCAGCCATAGGCGTTGTGCCCGCTGATCTTGTAGCCGACGGACTTGATGCCCGCCTCGGTGCCCGCTTCCTCGGATTGCAGCTCGACCCTGTAGCCCTTCTTCTCGGCCCAGCGGACATACATCCGCTGGAGCATCTGGGCCCAGTCGCAGGCCTCGGTGCCGCCCGCACCGGCGTTGATCTCGAGAAAGGTGTCGTTGCTGTCTGCTTCGCCGTCGAGGAGCGCCTCGAGCTCTTTTTGCGCGGCCTGTTCCGCGAGCGCTTTGATTGCGCCCTCGGCATCGGCGACGACCTCAGCGTCGCCCTCCGCCTCGCCCAGCTCGATGAGCTCCACGTTGTCGGTGAGCTCGCCGCGGATCCCCTCGTAGGTGGCCATCTTGTCCATGAGCGCCTGCCGGTCGCGCATGAGCTTTTGCGCGCGGGCCTGATCGTCCCAGAGGTTGGGATCCTCGATCATGGCGTCGAACTCTTCCATGCGGTGCGCCGCGGTCTCGATGTCCATCCGCTGGCCGAGCAGGTCGAGCGATTTCTCGATCGCCTCGGCAAGTGACTGAATTTCCGTGCGCATGGGGCCCTCCGTCTGAGGCCGCCTAAGTACCGCCGCGCCCCCGCGCTTACAACCCGCGCCGGGGCCGGGACGTGTGGATGCTGCCGGGATTTAGGTGGCCTAGTAGAGCCCGCCCGAGCCGAGCGCGCCCACCGATGCCGGGCCGCCCACGGTGGCCGTTGTCCCGTCCGATTTCTGGATGGTGCGCACCGCCTCGTCCTCGCCCGTGCCGAAGAGCGGCACGTCGCTGCTCATGGCAAAGCCGCCGTCGAAGGTCAGGCCGAAGATCGGCTCCTCGCCCTCACGGAAATACTCGGCTACGACATTCTCGCCGAAGGCCTCGTTCGAAAGGCGCGCGCCGGTGAAGCGGTCGATGTTGATGAACACACCGCCTGGCGGGACGTCGAACGCCTCACCGCCGTATTTCTCCACCGCCTCTTCCATGAATTCCTGGAAGACGGGCCCGCACATGGAGCCGCCGCCCGCGCCGCGCCCGAGGGGGGCCGGGTCATCGAAGCCGATATAGCAGCCCGCCACGATGTTGGACGTGAAGCCCACGAACCAGACATCCTTGGCGTCGTTCGTCGTCCCGGTCTTGCCGGCCACGGGCACGGGCAGGTTGACCGTGCGCGCCGCGGTGCCGCGCTGGACCACGCCCTCCATCATGGAGGTGAGCTGGTAGGCCGTCACCGCATCCATGACCCGCTCCCGGTTCGACCAGATGAACGGCGGCTCGCCCTCGCGCAGGTTCAGGACCCCGCAATCCTCGCAGGTGCGCTGGTCATGGCGGAAGACGGTCCTGCCGTAGCGGTCCTGCACGCGGTCCACGAGCGTGGGCTCCACCCGCTCGCCGCCATTGGCAAACATCGCGTAGGCGGCGACCATCTTGTAGAGCGTCGTCTCGTCCGAGCCGAGCGAGGCCGCGAGCACCTCGTTCATCTCGTCATAGACTCCAAAGCGCTCGGCGTAGGAGCCCACCGTGCCCATGCCGATCTCCTGGGCGAGGCGGATGGTCATGAGGTTCCGCGAACGCTCGATGCCGGTGCGCACGGGCGTGGGCCCGTAGAACTGGTTGGAGGCATTGCGCGGCCGCCACACGCCCTGGGGCGTGTTGATCTCGATGGGCGCGTCGATGACGATGGTGGCCGGCGAATAGCCGGAATCGAGCGCCGCCGCGTAGACGAAGGGCTTGAAGGAGGAGCCCGGCTGCCGCTCGGCCTGCGTGGCGCGGTTGAAGACCGAATGCTGGTAGGAAAAGCCCCCCTGCATGGCGAGCACGCGCCCGGTATTGACGTCCATGGCCACAAAGCCGCCCTGCACCTCGGGCACCTGGCGCAGGCTCCAGCCCTCGCCGTCCCGGCGCACATGCACGACGTCGCCCGCGCTCACGAGATCGCCAACGGCCTCGGACCCGGCCCAGCCAAGATCGCCTGCGGGCACCGACGCGGTGCCCTCGAAGCCCTCGATACCGAGCGTCGCACCGGCCCCCGCTTCGAGCACCACGGCCGGATGCCAGAGGCCGTCGAGCACGATGTCGCGGGCCACATCGGCATCGCTGAGCGCCGCGCGCCATGCCGTCTCGCTCCCGAGCGCCTCGGTGGGGATGGTCTCCCCCGTGCCGCGCCAGCTCCCCTGGCGGCGGTCATAGTCCTCAAGACCGCGGCGCAGGGCCTCGGCGGCCTCCACCTGCATCTCCGGGTCGATCGTCGCGCGCACGGAGTAGCCGCCTGAAAAGAATTCCGCCTCGCCGAAATCGCGCGTGAGCTGACGCCGGATCTCGTCGGTGAAGTAATCGCGGGGCGGCAGCGCCGACTTGAAGCTCTCGAAATCGCCGGATTGCACTGTGCGCAGCGGCTCGTCCCGCGCGCTCTGGAAGGCCGCCTCGCTCAGGTAGCCGTTCTCGTACATCTCGCGGAGCACGAAGTTGCGCCGCTCCACGGCACGGTCGTATTCCCGGACAGGGTGATAGGTCGAGGGTGCCTTGGGCAGGACGGCGAGATAGGCCGCTTCGGGCGCCGTGAGCTCGCGCAGCGACTTGTTGAAATAGGTCTGCGCCGCCGCCGCCACGCCGTAGGAGTTCTGACCGAGAAAGATCTCGTTGAGGTAGAGCTCGAGGATCTGGTCCTTCGATAGCGTCTTCTCGATCCGCGTGGCGAGGATGATCTCCTTGATCTTCCGCTCCACCGAGCGCGACCCGTCGAGCAAAAAGTTCTTCATCACCTGCTGGGTGATGGTGGAGGCCCCGCGCAGCTCCTCGCCCCGGCTGACGACGGCATCGCGGATCGCGGCGGCGATGCCGCGTGGGTCATAGCCCGTGTGATCGTAGAAATTCTTGTCCTCGGCGGAGATGAACGCCGCCTTCACCAGCGGCGGGATTTCTTCGGCGGAGGCAAAGAGGCGCCGCTCGGAGGCGAACTCGTCGATGATACGCCCCTCGCCGGAATAGATCCGGCTGATCGTCTTCGGCGCGTAGGTCGCGAGCTCGCCGTAGGACGGCAGGTCCCGGCCATACATGTAGAAAATGCCGCCGATCCCGAGGGCGGCCATGAAGATGCCGAGCGTGACGAAGGAGAAGAGCCCGCCAAGAATGGAGAGCAGGAGCCTCGTGACCCCGCCCACGGCCCGGCTCGTCGCATCGACCCCGGTCTTGATTGCCTGTCCGCTCATCAGAGCCTCTCCTCGCTGAGTGCCACGCTTTTGCCAGAAAGGCCGCGCCGCATCAAATCACTGGCTGGTGTCACTGGCGGAGAAGTGCCCGCTCGACACGGTCCGTCTCGGCCCAGCTCTTGATCCCGTCGGCGAGCCCCCGGATGATCCGGCCACGCTTTTCGGGGCTCTGCAGCTCGAGCCGGTCGCGCTCGGAGCTCAGGAAGCCCACCTCCACGAGGACCGACGGCACATCCGCGCTCCGCAATACCGCGAAATCGGCCGCACGGCGGGGATTGGAATTGAGCCGCGCGCCGCGGCCCTCAAGGCCTTTCACGACGTCGTCCTGCAGCGTGCTGGAGCGTGGCCCGATATCGAGCCGCGCAAGATCGAGCAGGATCGTGGCGATCTCGTCGCCCTGCCCGCCAAGATCGACGCCCGCAAGGATATCCGCGCGGTTGTGGCGTTCGGCGAGGAGCGCAGAGGCCGCGTCGGTGGCCTCGTCTGCGAGGACATAGGCCGTGGCCCCCTCGGCATAGCCCTCCTCGAGCGCATCGGCATGAAGCGAGATAAAGGCATCGGCACCGAGTTGCCGCGCGAGCGCGGCGCGGGCGGGCAGGCTCGTGAAGACGTCTTCCGTCCGCGTGAGGTGCACCTCGAAGTCACCGGCGCGCCGCAGCGCATCGCGTAGCTCCCGCGCCATCATGAGCATGAGATCGGCCTCCTTCACCCCGCCCCGCTCCGCGCCGGGATCGACGCCGCCATGGCCGGGATCGATGACAACGACGACGGTGTCGTCAGGGGCCTCTGGCGCAGGCGCGCTGCGGGTGAGCGCCACGGCGCTCGCCGGGGCGCCCGAGGCCGCGCGGAAGGCCGCCTCCGAGCCGCGCTTCAGCTCCACCGTGAGCGTCGCCATGTCCGCGCCCTGCCGGAGCGCGCTGCCTTCGAGGAGAAACGGGTCCCCGAGCGAGACGACGAGGCCCGACCAGCCGGGCGCAAGCCCGCCGACCTCCACGGGCCCCGCATCGGTCGTCACAAGGCCCTCGGCGTCGAGGCCCGCCCAGGTGACATCGGAGAACTCCAGCACGAGCTGGTGCGGGTCGGCGAGGGTATAGACGCGGTAAGGGACGCCTTGGCTCAGGCCGAGCGTGAGCGTCAGGTTGCCCCTCGATTGTTCAAGCCGGGTCTCGTCCGGGAGCACGCGCGCCAACGCGCCGAGCTCTTGCCCCTGCACGGGCGTCGGGAGGGCTGCAAGGCCAGTCAGGTAAAGCACTCCAACTGGGCCAATAACCCCAGCCGGGCCGAGAAGCCCCGTTAGCCAAATGAAGATGAGTGCGACTGCGCGCATCCGCCTGCTCTTTGTTTTGCCCGACACCTACCAAAGTCGTGCACCTGCCGCCACTCACACGGCGCGGCGCGAGGCAAAAAAGCGCGTGAGCCGCGCGAGGCCCTCCTCGATATCTGCTGTCGCCCGCGCGTAGCTGAGGCGCAAGGTCCGCGCGCCGCGCACGGCGTCGAAATCGAGCCCCGGCGTCACCGCCACACCGGCCTCGGCGAGGATGTCCTGCGAGAGCTCAAGGCTGGTATAGGCGTCGCTGACGAAAGCGCTCACATCGAGATAGATGTAGAAGGCCCCGTCGGCGGGAGAGATGACTGGAAGCTCTGCCCGCGCGAGCCCGTCGAGCAAAAGCGCTCGGTTGGCGCGGTAGGTCTCGATATGGGCATCGAGCTCCTCGTGAGCGGTGAGCGCGCCGAGGGCGGCCACCTGGCTCGCCGCGGGCGGGCAGATGAACATGTTCTGCGCAAGCCGCTCCACCACACGCACGTGGGCCGCGGGCACGACCATCCAGCCAATGCGCCACCCCGTCATGGAGAAGTACTTCGAGAACGAGTTGATCACGTAGACCTCGTCCGTGACCTCGAGCGCGGAGACGGCGCGTCCCTCGTAGGTGAGCCCGTGGTAGATCTCGTCGGAGATGAAGGCGCACCCTTCGGCGGTGCAGGCCGCGCTCAGCTCCGCCAGCGCCTCGCTGGAGAGCATCGTTCCCGTGGGATTGGCCGGCGATGCGGCGATCAGGCCCTTGAGCCCCGTCACGTCCGAGGGCTGCGGCTGGAATCCGAATTGCGGCGCGCCGGGGATCGAGACCGCCTCGAGCGACATCGCCTTCAGGATCTGCCGGTAGGAGGGATAGCCCGGGGCAGCGAGACCCACCCGGTCACCCGCATCAAAGAGCGCAGAGAAGGCGAGAAGGAACGCGCCCGAGGCCCCTGCCGTCACCACGATCCGCTCCGCCGGGATCTCGAGCCCGTACCAGCGCCGGTAATGCGCCGAAATCCCTTCCCTGAGTTCAGGCATGCCAAGGGCTACCGTGTAGCCGAGGGGCCCGGTCTCCATCGCCTCCGCCACCGCGCGGCGCGCCGCCGCCGGGGCAGGTGTCGAGGGCTGGCCCACTTCCATGCGGATCACGTGGCGGCCGCTGGCCTCCGCGCGGCGCGCGGCCTCCATGACATCCATCACGATGAAGGCATCGACGGCGCTGCGGCTTGAGCTCTCCATGGCACTCCTCCTATGGTTCGCGCATGTCTACGCAGATGCCTGCCGCGTCAATGGTGCTTCCCGTCATTCGGATCCTCGCCGTTCTCGCCTGCCTCCTCGCGGCCCAGGCCGCGCAGGCCGTGAGCCTCCTGCGCGACGCGGGCATGGAGCGGTCGCTGCGCGAGCTCGCGCGCCCCGTGCTCGAGGCCGCCGGGCTTTCCACCGGGCGGGTCAAGATCCTCATCGTCGACGATGCGAGCCTCAATGCCTTCGTCATCAACGGTGATACCATCTATATCCATTCGGGTCTGCTCATGCGGCTCGGCCGCGCAGAACAGCTCCAGGCCGTCATCGCCCACGAGGCCGCCCATATCGCCAACGGCCATATCTCGCGCCGCATGGCCAATGCCCGCGCCGCGGGCCGGGCCTCTGCGCTTGGTATGCTGCTCGCAGGCGCCGCCGCTGCTGCCGGGGCCGACGGACGCGCCGTCGCGGGCATCGCCATCGGCTCCAGCGGCTCGGCGCAGCGGCTCTTCTTCAGCCACACCCGCGCCGAGGAAGCCTCCGCCGATCAATCCGCCATCCGCTACATGCTGCGCGCCGGGATCGACACCCGTGGCAAGCTCGAACTGATCGACATCTTTCGCGGGCAGGAGGCGCTCTCCGCCGGGCGACAGGACCCCTATAACCGAACCCACCCGCTCACCAGCGACCGCTACCGCGCCATCCAGGCCCTCGTGGGCGCGAGCGCGAGCGGCGCGGCACCCGCCGATGGCACCGCCGCATACTACTTCGCCCGCGCCCAGGGCGTGCTGAGCGCGTTCAAGAGGGCACCGGGCTGGACGCTCCGGCGCGCCACAGGCAGCAGCGACGTGGACATGATGCGCCGCGCCGTGGCCCATCACCGACAAGCCGATACCGGCCGCGCCACCGCGGAGATCGCGCGCGTCGTGGCCGCGCGCCCGAACGATCCCTATTACCGGGACCTGCAGGGCCAGATCCTGCTCGAAAGCCGGCAGGTGGGCGCCGCCGTGGACGCCTATGCGCGGGCCGTGAACCTCGCACCGAACGATCCCCTGATCCTCGGTGCCTACGGCCGTGCCCTCCTCGCGCAGGACACCGCGGGCTCCAACGCCCGCGCCCTCGACGTGCTCATCCGCGCCCGCGGCCGTGACGCCCAGGATGCCCGCATCCTGCGGGACCTTGGTCTGGCCTATGCCCGCGCGGGCAATCCCGGCATGGCCGCTCTTTCGGGCGCCGAACGTCTCGCCCTACGCGGCTCCATCGGCGAGGCCGCCACCCTCGCCCGCCGCGCCGCTGGACTTTTGCCCACGGGCTCCACAGGGTGGCAGCGCGCCCAAGACATCATCCGAACAGCGGAGCTTTCACGTTGATCCAGACCCGACCGATCCTCGCCGCCCTCCTCCTCGCAGGCGGCCTCGCCACGCAGGCCCCAGCGCTTGACGTCTCCGGCATGACAGAGACCGAGCGGGAAGCCTTCCGGGCCGAGATACGCGCCTATCTGCTGGAGAACCCGGAGGTTCTCATGGAGGCCATCGAGGTGCTGGAGAGCCGCGAGGCGGTGACGCAGGCCAACACAGACGCGGCCCTCGTAAAGGCCAATTACGACGCGCTCGTGCGCGACGAAAATTCATGGGTGGGCGGCAATCCCGACGGCGACATCACCATCATCGAGTTCCTCGATTACCGCTGCGGGTTCTGCAAGCGCGCCTTCCCGGAGGTCGAGGAGCTCGTGTCCTCCGATGGCAATATCCGCCTCATCGTGAAGGAATTCCCGATCCTCGGGCCGCAATCCGTCCTCGCCTCGCGCTTTGCGATCGCCGCGAAGATGCTGGAGGGAGACGATGCCTACAAGGCCGTCCATGACGCGCTCATCGGCTTTCGTGGCCCGATCAGCGAGGCGACCCTGGCCACCGTCGCCGTGGATCTCGGCTTCGAGCCCGCGCCCGTTCTGGCCAAGATGACTGCGCCGGAGGTCGACGAAGTCATCGCCGACAACCGCGCGCTTGCGCAGGCCATGCAGATCACCGGCACGCCGACATTCGTGATCGGAGGTCAGATGCTGCGGGGATTTCTGCCGCTCGAGGGCATGCAGGCCCTCGTGGCAGAAGAACGCGGCTGAGCCGATCCTAGAGGCTAGAGGCCGAGCTCTTCAGCAGACACGAGCGGATAGGCCTCTTTGATAGCCTCCGGCGTCACCGCCACGTTGCGCGCCGTGGAGGAGCCGGGGCCGGCCGGGCCGAAATAGAGCTCCCCCACCTGGAAGTAGAGCGCGCCGGAATTGCCCGCACGCAGCGTTGCATCGCCCATATCGATGGGCAGCTCTTCCGTGCCGCCTGGCGGGATGATGCCCTCGAACCGCACGGTGCCCGCGCCGTCACGCACGCGCACCCAGCTGTCGTCCACCGCGACGAGAGAGACGGTCATTTCGCTCAGATCAGGCAGGACCGCCGAGGCCGCGGTGGGCTTCGGCAGGACGTCTGGCGATCCAAGCTCCGCGAGGAGCTCGAAGAGCGCGCTGTCGGAGAGCGGGTTCGCCGGAGCGTAGGCCGCGCTGAGATCGGTGGAAGCGAGCTCGATATCGTCGATGGCGCCAGAGCCCTGCCCCGCGGGGCCCACAAGAGTCCCGTTCACGCGGAAATAGAGCGCGCCCGCATTGCCCGCGCGCAGGACCGGTGTCTCTTCCGTGACGGGCACGGCGTACTCTTCGCCCGGGGCAAGCACCTTCTCGAAGACGACGGAGCGGCCCGGCGTCTGCACGCGCACCCAGGTGGGCAGCGTGGCGACGAGCGTGATCTCGGGGGCGTCGCCCTCGGTGACCATGATGCTCGGCGCGCGGTCGGCATCGGGGACCGCGTCGATGCGGGGCCCGGCGGCGAAAAGGCCGTTGGCATTGGGATCGAGGGAGGCGATGGGCGCGTCGCGCGCCACCATGACAGGCACATCGAGCGCGGCCGGGCGGTAGAGCCGCTCCAGCGCATCGGCCGAAGGGGCCGCAGCCGTGGGCACGCCGCCGCTGGCCAGATCGCTCGTGAGATCGGAGGCGCCGAAGCCCACGTCGAGCCCGCCGGTGAAATCGCCCAGATCGGCGACGACGTCAGGGGCCTGCTCCACGGGGACGAGATCCACGCGCTGCACTTCCTGCAGGATCGCGAAGCCGCCGTAGCCAAGGCCCGCCACGAGCGCGAGAAGCACGAGCGAGGACCCGATGGCACGGGGCTCGACGTTGCTCAGGAAGCTGTCGGCCACGGGCTGAAACGGCACGGAGGGCGCGGCGAGCGCCTCTGCGGCCGGGCGGCCCGTCACGCGCTCCTCGCGGCCCTTGCGGGCGGGGAGCGCCTCGGCGGACATGCCGTGGGCGGTGGTGAAGCCGCTCTCTTCGGAAAACCGTGCGAAGGCCCATTCCGGATCCATGTTGAGATAGCGCGCATAGGAGCGCACGAAGCCCGCGATGAAGCCGGGCGTCTCGAAGGCGGAGGGATCGCAATTCTCGATCGCGGCCACGTAGGAGGCCTTGATCTTCAGTTCGCGCTGCACGTCAAGGAGGGACTTGCCCATCGTCGCACGCTCACCGCGCATCATGTCCCCGAGCTTGAGCTCGAAGTCATCGAAGCCGCGCGGCTGGTCTTCGGCTTCGGGAGCCGTCGGCTGCGACCAACGTCCCATCATGATGAAACTGCTGCCTGCACGTTCATCGGTTGCCCTTGTCCCCAAACAAGCAGCGCGTCTCGATTCGGGCGCTGCCTAGCGTTGAAAAGTGCCTACCACTAAATGGTTAGGATTGCACGAATGACGCTACCGTTAGCCCGCCAATTGGGCACGATTTAGCTCACAACGTGCCCAAAGACTGTCCATCGCGGTCACGAGGTGATCGCAGGCCGCGGCATCATGGACAGGCGACGGTGTGAAGCGCAGGCGCTCCGTCCCCCGGGGGACCGTGGGGAAATTGATCGGTTGGACATAGATCCCGAACTGCTCGAGCAGCATGTCCGAGATCATCTTGCACTTCACAGGGTCGCCCACATGCACGGGCACGATGTGCGAGCCGTGATCGATGATCGGAAGCCCGAGCCCTTTCAGGCGGAGCTTGATCGAAGCCGCCTTGGCCTGGTGCGCCGCACGCCGTCCGGCATCTTCCTTCAGGTGCCGCACGGAGGTCGCCGCTCCGGCCGCGATCGCCGGGGCAAGCGAGGTCGTGAAGATGAAGCCCGGCGCATAGGAGCGGATTGCATCCACCATGCGCTCGGAGGCGGCGATGTAGCCGCCCATGACGCCATAGGCCTTGGCCAATGTCCCGTTGATGATGTCGAGCCGGTCAAGGAGCCCGTCACGCTCGGCCACGCCGCCGCCGCGGGGGCCGTACATACCCACGGCATGGACCTCGTCGATATAGGTCATCGCGCCAAACTCGTCGGCGGCGTCGCAGATCTCCTCGATCCGACCGAAATCGCCGTCCATGGAATAGACGCTCTCGAAGGCCACGAGCTTTGGCGCGGCCGGGTCATCGGCGGCCATGAGCTCGCGCAAATGAGCGACGTCGTTGTGCCGGAAGATGCGCTTGGCCCCGCCATTGCGGCGCACGCCCTCGATCATGGAGGCGTGGTTCAGCGCGTCCGAGTATATGATGAGCCCGGGGAAGAGCCTGGGCAGCGTGGAAAGCGTCGCGTCATTGGCGATGTAGGCGGAGGTGAAGAGCAGTGCCGCGGGCTTGCCGTGCAGGTCGGCGAGCTCGGCCTCGAGCTCCTTGTGATAGACCGTCGTGCCCGAGATGTTGCGCGTCCCGCCGGAGCCCGCGCCCGTGGCGTCGAGCGCGGCGTGCATCGCCGCGATCACCTTGGGATGCTCGCCCATGCCGAGATAGTCGTTGCCGCACCAGACCGTGATCGGCACCTGCGCGCCGCAGGGCTTCGTCCACGTGGCATTGGGGTAGTTGCCTTGCGTCCGCTCGATATCGATGAAGGTGCGGTAGCGGCCTTCGTCGTGAAGGCGTGCAAGCGCTCTGGCGAGATGGGCTTCTGTGTCCAAGAGACGAGACCTTTCTGGCTTTCAACGGATATATGCCGCTTTTTGGAATGGTTCCAAGTTCCAAATTGCCGCGCATTCTGCCTTGATTTGGATCAAGGCCCTCGACACTTTCTGCCCAGCCTCTAGCGTCCCCGGGACGAAGAAAGAGAGGCTCCCATGATCGACCCCGTCCTGTCGCGCATCGACGCAGACCTGCCCGCCGCCACCGAGCGCCTCATGGAGCTTCTGCGCATCCCGTCGATCTCCACGGACCCGGCCTACAAGTCGCAGTGTGATCTCGCCGCCGATTGGCTGGTGGCCGATCTCGAGACCCTGGGCTTCTCGGCCTCAAAGCGCCCCACGCCCGGCCACCCCATGGTGGTGGCCCATGGCGAGGGGCCCGCGGATGGGCCCCACGTTCTGTTCTATGGCCATTACGACGTGCAGCCGGTGGACCCGCTTCACCTCTGGGATCGCGACCCGTTCGACCCCGCTATCGAAGAGACCGCCAAGGGCCGCGTGATCCGTGCCCGTGGGGCCGCGGACGACAAGGGCCAGCTCATGACCTTCGTTGAGGCGTGCCGCGCCTGGAAGGCCGTCCACGGCTCCCTGCCCTGCAAGATCACAATCTTCTTCGAGGGTGAGGAGGAATCAGGCTCCCCCTCCCTCGTGCCCTTCATGGAAGAAAACGCAGCCGAGCTCACAGCGGATATCGCGCTCATCTGCGACACCGGCATGTTCGAGGACACGACCCCTGCCATAATCACCCAGCTGCGCGGGCTGCTCGGGGAAGAGCTCACCATCACGGGGCCCACGAAGGATCTGCATTCCGGCATGTATGGCGGCGCGGCGATGAACCCGATCCGCGTGCTCACGCGCATCCTCGCCAGCCTCCATGACGAAACCGGCCGCATCACGATCCCCGATTTCTACCAGGGCGTTCCGGAGTTACCCGGCCAGCTCAAGGGACAGTGGGACGCGCTCGGCTTTGACGCGGCGGGCTTCCTCGGCGATGTGGGGCTCTCGGAGCCCGCCGGCGAGGCGGGCCGCAGCGTCCTCGAGATGCTCTGGTCGCGCCCCACCTGCGAGGTGAACGGGATCTGGGGCGGCTATACCGGCGACGGCTTCAAGACGGTCCTGCCATCCGAGGCCCATGCGAAAGTCAGCTTCCGTCTCGTGGGCACGCAGGATCCGCACGCCATCCGCAGGAACTTCCGCGCCATGGTGGAGGCCGCCCTGCCCGCCGATTGCTCGGTCAGCTGGAAGGAGCACGGCACCGGCCCGGCGAGCCAGATGGCCATCGACCACCCGGCCTTCGAGGCCGCGCGCGGCGCGCTCAGCGCGGAATGGTCGGTGCCCGCCGCCTATATAGGCGGCGGCGGGTCGATCCCCATCGCGGGGCATTTCAAGGAGGTCCTCGGGATGGACGCGATGCTCGTGGGCTTTGGCCGCGACGACGACCAGATCCACAGCCCCAACGAGAAATACGACCTCGAGAGCTTTCACAGGGGCACCCGCAGCTGGGCCCGCATCCTCGCCGAGATGACGCGCTAATGGGACGGAGGGCGCGCTGGCACGGGCCCGTGCCCAGTCGGCGCTCGGTGCACCGGTGATGCATGGCCGAATTAAGCCATGGGCCAATCGTGATGACGGCGTTCTGAATGGAAGTGGGTTCTGCGGGGAAGTGGCGCGGTTGACGGGGCTCGAACCCGCGACCCCCGGCGTGACAGGCCGGTACTCTAACCAACTGAGCTACAACCGCGCGTGGGGTGCGGATTAGGCTTTGCGTCAGGGGGCGTCAAGCACGTTTGTCACCGCTTGCTCGAATTTCATCCGCGCCCTCGCGTGACCCGCAACAATCGCCCCGTCAGGCGGCAGATCACCGCTTTTCCGGCAACGGGATATGCTCCTGATCATCGCCGGGCGGCAGCTGGAAACGTCCATGTTCCCAGTCACCTGCGCGCCATGCTTCCTTTGCGTGTTCGATGCGTTCCTTGGAGGAGGCCACGAAATTCCACCAGATGTATCGGGGGCCTTCGAGCGTCTCTCCGCCCAGGAGCATGACCCGCGCGCCGGTCTCCAGAGCCGTCAGGCTCACCGGATCGCCGGGCCGGAAGACCATCATCTGTCCTTTCTCGAAGCGCTGCCCGGCCACGTCGATCGCGCCGTCGACAACGTAGACCCCACGATCCTCGTGGTCGTCGGGCATCGGCAGCTTCGCTCCCGCCTCGAGCACCGCATCGGCATAAAACATCTCCGACGCCGTCTTCACCGGCGCCCGTTCCCCATAGGCCGTCCCGAGGATGAGACGCACCACTTTGCCCTCGCCCTCCATCTCGGGCAGATCGGCCTTTGCAGCATGGACGAAATCGGCCCCGCGGTCCTCGTGATCCTTGGGCAGCGCCACCCAGGTCTGGATGCCAAAGAGGCTGTGCGGCTTCTTGCGGACCTCCCCGTCGGTCCGCTCCGAATGCGTGATCCCGTGACCGGCGACCATCCAATTCACCGCGCCCGGCTCGATCCATTGATCGGTCCCGAGACTGTCACGGTGGTGGATGGTACCCCTGTAGAGGTAGGTCACAGTGGCGAGGCCGATATGAGGATGCGGGCGCACGTCCATGCCCTGCCCCGTCACGAACTCCGCAGGCCCCATCTGATCGAAGAAAATGAAGGGGCCGACCATCTGCCGCTTGGGCGCGGGCAAGGCACGGCGCACCTCGAAATCGCCGATGTCTCGGGCGCGCGGCACGATGACCGTATCGATGGCATCGATCTCGGTGCCCGTGGGGCAATGCGGATCGAGGGCGGGGTTCCAGGACATGGGCGTCTCCTTCCTAGCTCAATTGTACGGTAGCGCGATGGAAGCGCGCACAAAACGCCCTGAACAGATGAGCTATCGTGCGCCAGCGCGCAGAGCTCGGGATGTCGCCAAAGGTGGGGTGTGGTGGGTGGTGAGGGGCTCGAACCCCCGACATTTTCGGTGTAAACGAAACGCTCTACCAGCTGAGCTAACCACCCGTGCCGCGGCTTTTGCGACAGCTCACGGCGAAGCGCAAGGGTTCAGCGCGCGTCTCTCAGCTCCTGATGCGTCCCGTCCTTGAGATGAAAGACATTCCCTTGCCCGCCCGGCAGCTCGGAGAGCCTGTCCCGCCCCTGCCCGAGATGAAGCGCGCGCAGCATCCGGCTCGTGATCCCGTGAGTGACAAGAACAGCGGGCCCTTCAAGACTGTCGAGGAACGCGCGGCAACGCTCTTCCAGTCGCGCGAGCCCCTCGCCGCCCGGTGCCGCTTCGTAGAGCTCCATCGTCTCCCCCGAGGGCATCGCCGGATCATAGAGGACACCGAGCTCATCCCTGAGCTTTCCGGACCACGCGCCGACGTCGATCTCCCTGAGCCTGTCATCGGTTTCGATGCGGGCCATGAGCGGCGCGACGGCGATCCCCGCCGTCTCGATCGCACGACCGAGCGGAGAGGCGAATGCCCTGAAGCCTGCAAGATCGCACCTCGCCAGGATACACCCCTGCGCCGCCGCCTGTTCACGCCCGAGCGCGGTCAACGATGAATTGAGCGACCCCTGCAGACGCCCTTCGGCATTCCACGTCGTCTGACCGTGCCGAAGGACGAAGATCTCTGGATAGGAAGACGCGACCATCAAGAGGATCGCGGATACGGATTCGGGTGGGCGGGTGCGAGGGGCGCAGCCACGAGCGCCCGAACCGCCCGACCATCACCTGAAAGGGGGAGTGGTGGGTGATAAGAGATTTGAACTCCTGACATCTTCGATGTGAACGAAGCGCTCTACCACTGAGCTAATCACCCGCAGGGCCATGCCTGTGGCGCGGGAGATAGCCTTACTCTGCAGCCTTCGCAAGGGGGGCCTTCGGCGGTTTTGCGGCAGGCTTCTTGCGGCGAACCCGGCAGGTATAGACCGTGGCGTTCCCGAGGTCCTTTTTCTTCTGGATCTTCATTTTGCCGAGCGGCTCGAGATTGACCGCCTCTCCCTTTTCGAGCGCTTCGCCGAGGAGGGCGAGCGCTGCTTCCACGGCGGCCTTGGCTTGCGGTTTCTTTAGGCCCGACAGCTTCGCCACCCGCTCGAGGAACTCTTTCTTCTTGAGCTCCCGATCCACCACGGGCGGCACATTGGCCTTCGGTGCCGTGACCCCCTGAGCCGCGGGCTTGGGGGCCGATGCGGCCTTCGCCGGTGTCGCGGTCTTACGCGGCGTGGCGGCCTTCGTCGTGGTCCGGGAGGCGGTCTTCGCGGGCGCCTTCGTCGCGGTGGACTTGGTCGATGTGGTCTTGCGGGTCGGTTTGGCTGCCATGATCTGCTCTCCTTTTTGCGCACAAGATATCGAATTTGCCCGTGACCTGAACCCAAAATGTTCGCCAAGCAGTGAATTCGCGGAAGAAAGCGCAACGAAAAAGGCCGCGACGGATGCCGCGGCCCTCTCTTCAGTCAGCTGAGGAGGCTCAGTGCGCGACGGCGCCTCCGGCCCCGTCATTGCGCTCCGCGGCCAGAGCAGCGGCCGCGGCCTCCTCGGCGGCCTCGTCCCATTCGATGGGCTCGGGCACGTCCGTGAGGACCTGCGCCAGCACATCGG